>CALRJY020000001.1:0-313007 GCA_943367715.1 Chitinophaga pinensis
GGCGAGGGAGCATATTATGAACAAATCTGTGACCGAGCCGCAACAACGCCCCAGCCCATCGGAACCAGCAGACATCGCCCAGAGAGTTTTCAGACAGTCTCTTAAATCCCGGGCTGTCGGAGTGATGCTGATCGTGAACGGGGGAGGAACTTTGCTATCCATTATTTTGCTGGTCCTGACCGCATCGGGTGGCGGCGGGACCAGCCATTCGCCTCCCATCGTCTATGGACCTGGCTCTTTGCCCACCCAGTTCACTATTAATCTCACCCTGCTTTCCCTGCCCGCCGTGAAGATCGTCTTTGGCCTGATGCTCATTTTCTTCAGCCGCGCCGCCGGACATTACCTCATCAAAGGTCTCAGCGAGAAAGATGCCGATACCTGCCTATGAATGATGCCTCGGGCAGTCCACGTTTTCGGTAGTGGCCATCCTCGAAAAATCCAAACTCCGCCCTCTCTCCTAAGTGTCACGTCAGGCGTGAGCTCCAAAGTGTTGAAAGCATTTCAAGCCGCCTCCATTGCTCCCTCCCGTTGATAAATTTTGTTGGCTAGAGGTGTTGACGTTCAGCACCATGGGACGCGCTTCTTTATCAGGTGGCGTGGGCGCCTCGCCCACAGCCACTCACCTAAGCAAAGACAGGCCAGCTTCGCAAAAAATCTCCCGCACGAAACACCCGTTTTTATTGCGTTTTAAGCATTGTAAGCCAACGGATCTTCGCAGCTTGCTATGGGTGAGGCGCCCATCTAAATCATTCGCCAAAATTCATGACCGACTCCAGGGCGGCACGTTTGCATACCGACAATGGCAACGCCCGTGGGAATAAAATAACGAGGGCCAAAGGCCCGGCCTCATACCAACCCAGGGCAACGCCTTGTGTAACGCCCCTCAACAGTCCAAGTGCTGAAAGCCTGACTCATGCACCCATGCGCGAACATCCCACGACTATCCTCACCGTAGCGCGTTCCTTGCTTCAGGAAAAAACAAAGCTGCACCAACCGTTCAGCCATCCGCAAACTCCCGCAGTCCCGTTAGGGACTTCCCGAAAATAGCCCACCATTTTTAATGGTGGGTAAATCGTTCCTAAAACCCACCAGTCCCGTCAGGGACGAAAGAACCACACCTCTGACATCCTCTGCCAACGTGTCCCCATCCCAGATGCAAGCCTGCACCGGCGAGGCACATTGCCAAAATAGGATCAGCATCATCGCCTTGGCAGCCCGCTTTAGTTTAAATCTCCCCCTCAATTTCCGTATGATCACCACCAAAGCCCAAAGGCATAAACAGGGCACCGTGATTAAAGCTACCACGAGCAGGTTTATCTTGGTTGAAACTGTTTTCGATTTTTGGATGTGTGTTTGGATCTCCAGGATTTTCAGTTCCAACACCTCTTTTAAGGGACTCCCCATGGTGATAGCCTTCTCAAAGGCCTTCTGCGCGAGATTCAGATCACCTGCTTTTAAGGCAGCCATTCCCAGCATCGTCATACAAGCCGGTTCGTCCGGGTTGAGTGTGGCCATGTAGATGACTCCTTCCTGAAACTTCTCATCCTCGGCCAGTTCGAATTTGCCCCGAGATGCCTCGACGGAAAGGTGGTTTTTGACATCGTAAGGAACCGGGCTTGCCACGCGCGGTTTTGGTGCGCGTGCGTACGCCGGTGGTTCATCCCAGGCGGCTAACTTCAAAAGCAGGCGTGCTTTGGCCTCTTGATTGGTCCGGCGGTTCCCGGTGATGGACTGCAAGGCTGCTGTTAATTGCGCGGCCGTTTGATTGGTGTCCCTGGCGTGGATGAGCGCATAGGGCATTGATTGGTTGATGTCTGGTATGTCGAAAAGTGGGGCGGTGAACTCATCCACATACACATGCCGTGCCTGATAATCCTTGGGCTTGGCCAGATATTGCAGTAGCGCCAGATGATACTTCTCCAAGCCAAAATGCGCGTCCGGTTTCAACTCCAGATCGCGGGCGATATGCTTCTCCGCCTCAGCATATTTTCCTAACAGATGATACGCTGTGCCTAGATTCGCATGGATGCCATAGTTGTCCTCAAACCGGCTCACGACGGGTTCCAGCAAGGCAGCCGCCTCCTTGGCTTTCCCTAATCGCAAGTAAGTCCCTGCCACATTGTTCCACCATTCGACGTCTGCTTCATTCCGCTTGGCCAACAATTCTTTAAGGCGCTCATCCAGCTTCTTGGTATCCACCTTTGGCGGTCGGGGATTCAAGATGGCATCCGCCAATGTGGGATTCTTCCTGACATCCTCTTCCAACGTGTCCCCATCCCAAATGCAAGCCTGTGCTGTAAGCACAAAGGCAGCGAACAGAATGACGACCCTGAACAGCGGACGTTTTCCTTTTGAAACTAGGAAGTTTCGCATGGGTATCTCCTCAATCTAAGACAATTTATCACGTCCACCCAAACTCCGCCTCTCTTTCTTTTCTCTTTTTCGCGCCTTTAGCGGATCACTTCCCCACCAATCCCGCAGCCTGTTTCTTGATCTCCTCCAGCAATATCCGCGTCACCGGTCCTGCCGTTCCTTGCCACACCGTCGCCACATTGATCGCGGGAAACCCCTCCATCGGCAGCATGCGAATGCCCTTCGGCAATTGCCCCTTGGGCACCTTCACCGATACACCCAGGCCGAACCCATGCGCCACGTAGGTATGCAGCAATTCCAATGAAGTGACTTCGATGCCCGTGGGCCACTCCACCTTGCGCTTCGCCAATCCCTGCCGCAGCGCGAGCGTCAGTGGCTCCGCTGCCGGCGGGCAGATCAACGTCTCGCCGATGAGGTTTTCTTTCCACAAATCCTCCGCCGATTTCAGCTTCCAATCATCCGGCACCAGCAGCACCAGCGGCAGTTCGATGAGCTGCATCGAGTGCATTCCCGCCGGCAGCTTTCCCGCCGTGACCGTCACCGCCAGGTCAAACTCCTGGTTCGCAAAACCCTGTTCCACCTGTGCCAGCGTCGCCTCCACCAAGGTGAATCGCAGCCGGGGAAACTGCTTCCGCACCCGCGATAGCACTGCCGGCAGATGATCCCTCAGCACCATGGACGAAGCCGCGATGCGCACCAGTTGCGTCGCCCCACCGCGCAACTTCTCCGTCACCGGCCCGATGTTCTCAAAGAACGGCCGGATAAATCCATATAGCTCCTCGCCGGATGCCGTGAGCTGAAATGGCCGCCGCTGAAAGAGCGACTGCCCCAGGTCCGCCTCCAGTTGCAGGATCTGGCTGCTCACCGCCGGTTGCTGGATGCCGTAGGGGATATGCCGCACCGCATTCATGATGCCCCCATGCTTCGCTACGTAATAAAACAGTTCGAGATGATGGATGTTCATGATTGATTAAACCGATGGCGGCCTAAGTTTTATCAATTCACGCTCTTTGAGGACAGCAGATAAGTTGTTGCCTCATGAACAGTGAATCTATCTACGAATTGGTGACCCAAAGCCCAAAGCCAGAGTCATTCTCCTTTGGGAACTGGTTGAAAAAGAGTCTGCTGGTGCTCTTTGTCGGGGCGATAGGCGTTCTTTTGCTCAAAGTTGTTGGCCTGGCCATCCTGCAACATTTGATGCGCAACATCGTGTAAAAGGTGACTCGTGTGAACTGTTTCAACGCGGCAATGTCGGAACACCTCGGGTAGACTAAAATAATACCAATTATGTGGATAACTTGGGCAATGATTGCGGTATATGGCTGGTTTCTACTGATCCTTTTGGCCTTGATCGTCGCCGCCCTCCGCTTGTTCCGCCATGGCCACCGCGGTCTTGGCCGTTCGGCTATGCTCTTGGGCGGCATACTTCTCCTCGGCGCGTGGGTTTCCACGGTGATCGGTTGCCATGAAATCCAGGACTATACCCAACGCCCGGCCTTCTGGGTTTCACTCGGCATTGGTGCCGCCGGTCTGATCATGGCCGGTTTGGGATTGAGAAGAATTCCCCCAGCGAAACCATCATAGAGGTCGGGCGTTATAGCCGTTATGAACATTAAGCGGTTGAAGTCGAGGGCCAACGGCCCGGCCTCATACCAGCGTGGGGCAACGCCCCACGAAATGGTTTCTAAAAGTTGAAGCGCTGTAAGCGCGCTTCATGCGCGGATCGGCTGGGATAGACTAGTTTATTTAGTCTCCCGAGTTATGTTCCCCACCTCGGCTTGATTCGTCTTGTCGGCCAGCGTCACAATGGCCGGATTCACATTCTTCTTCCGCGAGTCAACCAGTTCCCAAATCAAACCGGCTATCCCCCCGCCAACTACCAAAGGAATCCCCATGCCGCGCAAAGCGCTTGCTTCAGGCAAAAGCCAATCGCCCAACCCGACCAACGCCAATGCTGCCAACAGCACCGAGTAAAAACGCCATAAGTAGCAGACTTCCAAAAGCCAGACCGCGATTTGAAGAAGAGTCCACATGGCAAGGGCGGGCCTAGCGTTTCTTCCTCACATACTGGCTGCATTCCCAAATGCCCCCGCCGATCAAGGCGAGAACCAACACGGGAATGGCCAAAATCCGCCAACCACTATCCGCCGGCAGCAGCCAATCTCCCAGCCCCACGATTCCCATGCCCGCCACCAACGCCAGGAACAACCGCCAGAAATGGCCAGCTTCCAGTATGGTGAAGAATATTTCTATCAATAGCGACATGGACTTGCCCTGGAGCTTCGCGGAAAGGGCCTTCCCGGGCAATTACACGAAACCTCCCCGCTTGGAACCGCCTCCCTCAAAGCTCCCTGAACTCCACCCGCCGCTGCCCATCCTCCAGATGCAAAATCGCCACCGACCGCTCCTGCTTGAACCGCGGCTTCCCCGCGTAACCCGGAGGGATGAAGTGAATGCCGTCGCTCACTTCATTGAATGGCGATGAAAAGCTGTCCATGGTGGATATGTGCGCAGTATTGTTTGAAAGGAAGGCCATATGGCCGAAGCAGCATAAGGAACAGCAAGACCGTATCAATCAATGAACTCGGACGCGGAAAATTCCACCGGCGGTAGTCAGTCACGATGTGCGGCTTGCGGCCGCCCATTGAAAGGGGAAGAAGCAATCTGCCCGGATTGCGACGTAGCTTTGGCCCCAAAACCGGAAGAGCCTCCCTGTGCCCCAAGTTGGGGAATGGACATCTTCGCCATGATGATTGCGCAACTCGCTACGGTGATCGCTGCGGTGTTCGCCAATTTTTCACTGCCAGGAATGTTCTGCTTTTGTGTTTTTATCCTGGTCATTCTTTTGCGCCCGCGCTGGCAGGATTTAAACGGAAATCAACTGGTGATCAGGTCTATGCTGCTTCTGCTGGTCGGGGCTGTCATAGGGTGCATATTCTACGGTGGACTGCTCATGGGTTGCAGATACCTCATGCGCGATATCCATTGAAAATAGAGGGAGATTTTTTGGTCGACGCTACTTACAAGATGCAAAACTCCACGCGCCGCTTTCCTTCCTCGAAATGCAAAATCGCCACCGACCGCTCCTGCTTGGACCGCGGCTTGCCCGCGTAACCGCAAAACATAAGCTCAAGGCAACGCAATTCTTGACATTGGCTTGGAGGGAGGAAACAAGTTTTTGCTAGGATTGAACTCAAGATTTCGGTCTTTAGGAACCGGGTTAAAATAGTAAGTAAAAATTAATCGCCCGCTCGCAAGCAAGTTGAAGTCTCCCATTATTTTTGCGTAATTGGCTGATATCTCTTTCCCTTGTTCATCTCGGACAACTCGCGTCTTAACAAAGAAGCCCACATCATCCCGGGCAATTTCCGGCACATAAGAACTCCCGCGAAAAACCCAAGCCGGTTTGTACCCGGCAACTGGAGCTTGATGGGGAAGTTTGCATTTGCTGTAGCTCAAAAATATTGGTGACTCCATGATCCCTTCAAAGGGATCTGTGAATCCAATTTCAAGCATCATATCCCACTTACCGTGAGCCAAATCAAAATGCTCCTGGCTCCATTCGATTTTGCGAACTTTGGCGGCCGACTTGCTCAAGGCCAAGTTCTCCTCCAATGTCGCTCCCGATATTCTGTAGCCCTTAAACTCACGCCTGAATTTTAACCGAATGTCGGTGATTCTGCCATTTCCATGAGGTGCCACCCAGTCACCGGCCGCAAAATCAAAACCCACCCATTCGTTATGCACTGGAATAAGAACTCCCCCAGTAAAGTCTCCGGAATAACCAGGGGTGAGGGCATGCAATGCTATTGGCTTCAAAATTCTCGGCAGCACAACATTTAGATTCCAATCACGGTCTTTTGAAAGCCCCGCAAATGTAGCCTCATAATGCCCCTCACAAGAGACGCGCACGTAAACTGAATCGGTTGCTCTTCCGGTTGCACGGAATCGCCCTGTGATACCCGGTTTTCCTATGACAGCTTGATCGCGTGCCGCACCCGGGTTGATGAAAGAAACTTTAATCATCGCGTTGGTAACGATTGCGCCCTCGTCATCGACAACTCGCAATTCAACGGTATTGCCCCAAGCAGCCAAAATCGGAAATAGAATCAGCAAGAGTAATAGCTTCAAGCTAGACCTCCAGAGTTAGTCATTTGTTCATACATAGGATAGACATAGGATAGGGCAACTTAAAGGGAGCCCGCACATTGCGGTTTTCTTGCCAAGAGCAACTCGTTCGTCCGCGCACTCACGGTTCCGTCGCCTCACACCTTCTGGCCCTCGGCCTTCATCTCCATTGCCTTGGGGGTGGTGGTTGTTTCCTCAAACCCTCCGTCTTTCCCCGCCCACCGTCAAGCCGCGCCCAAATCCGCTGCGCTTGGAACCGCCTCCCTCAAAGCTCCACGAACTCCACCCGCCGTTGCCCATCCTCCAGATGCAGTATCGCCACCGACCGCTCCATCTTGAAACGCGGCTTGCCCGCGTAACCCGGATTCAGAAAATGCACCCCACCGATCACTTCATCGAACGGCTTGTGCGTATGTCCGAACATCACCACCCCCGGCGTATGCTGCGCGATCTTCCGCTTAAGTGAATCATCCAACCGCCGCGGCTCCACGATGTGATGAATCATGAATTTGACGCCACCCACCTCCACCACCTCCGTCTCCCGATACTCCATCCCGAAATCATTATTCCCCAACACCGCCGTCACCGGCGCGATCTGCTCCAGCTCCAGAATGATCGTCGCAAATCCGATATCCCCTGCGTGCAAGATGTGCTCAACCCCTGCGAAAATCTCCGGCACACGCGGGTCCAAGTAGCCGTGCGTATCCGAGATAAGGCCGATTTTCATAATTGTAGCTGCCGACGTGAGGAGGCAGAACTGGCCCTACGTCCCGCAAAGTTCCGCCTCATCAAACCGAAATCTACGCCTTCGCTTCTTCACCCTCCGGCTTCTCCGACTCTTCTTTTTCTTCCTCTTCCTTTGGCTCCGGTTCCCGTTCCGTCGCTTCCGCTGCCTTCATCGCCCCTACGAACAGTCCCGTGAACAACCCGCCGCTCATCAACGTGTTCTTCAGGAAAATCCAAGTCGGCGGAAACCCATCCATGCCCGTCGTCAACGCCTTGATCCAACCCTCGAACGTCTTCAGATAAGCCGGATTACCCATCCATGCAAACGTGTTTGAGATGACATAAAAAAGAAACGCGCCGAGGATGCCTCCGCTCAGCAATTTGAAAAAACCTGCCTTGGGCCCAAACTGTCTTCCCAGCACGATCAGCAACGCATAAAGCGAGTAGCTCACCAGCATGTAGCTGCCCACCGGCGCGACCTTGTAGTAGAAGACATTGATGATCATGTCGCTGCCCAGCATGACCACCAGCGGCACCCACAAGACGTAACGGGCCGGGAAATACGCCCCCGCACAAAAAGCCAGCGCATAGGCCGCGCTGAAGTTCGGCGGCATGAAGTCAGGCCACCGCGTGACCGCAAACGCGATCAGCAGGATAACGGGCATGACGACATTCCACTTTTCTTTCACTCGCGCGGATGATACGCACATCCGCCCTTGTGACAAGTCGCCGTCGCAAACCTTTTACGCGCGCCTGTCCACGGCCGATTATGCCCGTAAGCGCCCAAGCCAAAACCTTGTCTCTCATCCGCGATCTCGTATCGGCGGATGCGGTTTCGGCACAACAGGTTGCGGAGCGATTGACCGGGCAGCCCAACCGACTTGCTGAACTCGCAAAGCAGCTTGCCGGCGCCCAGCGAACCCCGTCACCCCAAGCCCGTCAGAAAGGCCTGATTCTCTTCGCCGCCGATGCCGCTGGCTCCAAATCCGGCTCCGAAAGGGTGGCCGCTTTCTTTGCCCAGCCTTCGACCTTGGGCCAGTTCGCACACCAGCAGCAAGTGAAGCTGGCCGTGACCGACCTCGGCTTGCAGGAAGATTTCAGTCAAGCCGACTTCACGGCCCGCATCTTCAAACAACGCCAGCCGCTCAAGGCGTCTAATACCACCGAACGCTTCTGGGAAACTGTGCAAGCCGGGGTCCGCATGGCCTGCCTCTTGCGCGGCAAAGGCACCGACGTCTTCGGTGTGGGCAGCTTGCTTGAGTTTTCCCAACCTGCCGCTGAAATGGAGGCCATCATCGCCGTCGAGCAATGGGAGATCGCCGCCATGGCAGGTGTCATCATTGGTGCTGCTAGTGTGCAAACGCTAACAGTGATCGGCGGGCCCAGCGGTCACGCCGCTTTGGCCCTCGCGCAGACTTGGTCGCCTCTGATCAACGATTACGTCATCTCCGCAGCCGCTACGAATGACTTTTTGGGCGTCTCGCCCAATGATAACCAAAACCATCTGCTGGGTGTGGTGATGACGCTTGGCCTTTGCTCGCCAGCCACGCATGGAACGGAATCACGATGAGCGAATCTAGGCACCTCTTCGACGTCGTGCATGAAGATGACGAACTGCTCGTCATCAACAAGCCTGCCGACCTCGTCTGCCACCCCACGAAAGGCGATATCTACTCCAGCCTCATCAGCCGCGTGCGCCTGCATCTCGGCGAAGCCAGCCACCCCCATCTCATCAACCGCCTGGATCGCGAGACCAGCGGTCTGGTGCTCGTCGCGAAGACCGATGCCGCCGCCAAGCAACTCCGCAAACAATGGGAAAGCCGCGAGGTCCGTAAAATCTATCAAGCCATCGTGCGCGGCCACATCGCGACAGATACCGGCCTCATCGATGCTCCCTTGGGCAAAGACGAAACCAGCATCGTGGCCATCAAGGATTGCGTCCGTCCCGATGGCGCTGCTTCTCAGACCGCCTACAAAGTATTGAAACGCTTCACTCGCACTGAAGGAGATTTCACCTTGCTCGAAGTTGAGTTGATGACCGGGCGTAAACATCAGATCCGCATCCACCTCGCCCACCTCGGCCATCCCATCGTCGGCGATAAAATCTACGGCGGCGATGAAACCCTCTACCTCGCGTTAGTAGAAAGCCGCCTCACCGAAGAGCAGCGCCAGCGCCTCATTCTCCATTGCCAGGCCCTGCACGCCGGAGAAGTGCGCTTTCAGTGGCAAGGAGCCGAACGCGTCTATCGTGCCGAACCAGAGAAGTGGTTCCGAGAGTTCATCTCCTAAACCGTAGTCGCCGACGTGAGTCGGCGCTGACTGATTCGAGGATCGCTCCCCATAATCTGTGAGCTTTCCGTAGCTCATGATTTCTAGTATCTCAAACCTCGTGACCGACAAATTGCCGAAGACCATGCAAGCCGTGGTGTATCGCGGAGTAAAAGACCTGCGCGTGGAAGAAGTGCCCGTGCCGCGCATCGGCGCGAATGAGATTCTCGTGAAGGTAGCTGTCTGCGGCGTGTGCCCCACGGACATCAAGAAGATCCACTACGGCACCGTGCCGCCCCCGCGCATCTTCGGTCACGAGACCGCCGGGACAATCGTCAAGGCAGGCGCCTCCGTGCGCAGCCTGAAAGTCGGTGACCGCGTAGCACTGCATCATCATGTGCCCTGCCTGAAATGCCACGCCTGCCATCATCAAGCCTTCGCGCAATGTCCGCAATACAAACGCACCGGCATCACCGCTGGCTACGAACCCGCTGGTGGCGGTTACGCCGAGTATGTCCGCGTGATGTCCTTCTGCCTGCCCGGCGTGGTGAAGATTCCGGCCAAGAACACCTTTGAAGAAGGCGCGATGCTGGAGCCCGTGAATACGGTGCTGAAAGGCGTGAAACGCCTCAATCTTCTGAAAGGTGATGCCGTGCTCGTAGCTGGCCAAGGCCCCATCGGCCTGATGTTCACGCGCCTGCTGGCCTTGCGCGGTATCAACGTCGTGGCGACGGATCTGCTCGATACGCGTTTAAAGATCGCGAAGAAGCTCGGCGCGAAGCTGGCCCTCCGTGGTGACGCCGCTGACTTATCAGAGCAGGTAGCCAAGCTCACCAAAGGCCGTGGCTTGGACGCCGCCGTCATCGCCACTCCTATAGATGCGGTGCTGAAGCAGTCTGTCAGTTTATTACGTGGCGCGGGTCAAATCCTCCTCTTCGCTCACACCAAACGCGGCGCCCTGACCGATATCGACCTCTCCACCGTCTGCGTAGATGAAAAAGACCTGCTCGGCAGTTACTCCTCCGATGTCACTCTTCAGCCGGAAGTGGCGAAGCTCGTCTTCTCCCGCAAGCTGGATGTGCGCGGCTTGATCACCCACCGCTTCTCACTGGCACAAACCACCGATGCCGTAGAACTCGCCTCCAAGCCCACACCAGAGTCGCTCAAAGTGATCGTGACTCAGCTTTGATGGAGCGCGGGTTGTCCTCAACCCGCAGCAACGCCCAATGGACAACAGTTGTTGAACCGGTTTGGGCGCTTTGAAAACACACGCGCAGCCGAGCCTGAAGACTCTAACTCTTCGTTTCCCGTTCCAGCACTTCCCGATAAACCGCCTGCAACGCGCTCACAATCGAGGAATTCGCGAGTAGTGTGCCATCGATGCGCGAGACCCCCACGATTCCCAATGTGCTCAAAGTCAGAAATACACCTTTCGTCTCTAATAATTTAGCAGGCGTGATGCTTCGCTCCTGACAGTCAAAATCCAGTTCGCGACACAGCTTGAAAACAAGTTCACGCGTCACACCGGCCAAGGCGCCACTGGAGAGCGGCGGCGTGCAGATGTGGTTTTCCTGGATATAAAACAGGCTCGCACTGGCGGCCTCCACGACTTCGCCAGCGGTATTGAGCAACAGCGCTTCATCCGCTCCCTGCGCTTGCGCTTCCTGTTTGGCCAGCACCTGCAACAGCCGGTTGGCGTGCTTCGGCAATGAAAGAGAATTGCCCATGGGCAAACGATACGAGGACGTCGCCAAGGTCCAGCTCGGCGGATTGAACAGATCACTTGTCGCTGAATGCGTGGTGAGCACCAAAAACGGATGATCCGCGCCTTTGGGTGAATACCCCCGCATACCTACACCGCGAGACAGATGCAGTCGCAAAACCCCGGTTTCCACCTGGTTGAGCCGGAGCAGTTCTTCAGCCTTCGCCAAGGCTTGAGCCATGGTGAAGGGCAAGTGGATGCCTAACGTGACCGCACCTTGCTCCAAACGCACCCAATGCTGGCTCCACTGAAACACCTTGCCGTTATGCACCCGCATCGTCTCGAAGAGCGCATCGCCATACATGAAACTGCGATCGAAGATCGAGACTTTCGCCTCGGTTTCCGGAACCAACTCGCCATTGAGGAAAACCATCATGATGCGTTTTTGGTAGCGGGACGGTATTCGGGCTGGGGTTGCAGTTGCAGCGCGGCGAGAAATCCCCGCGCCTTGGCCAGCGTCTCATCGTATTCCGCCGCCGAAGATGAATCGGCGACAATACCTGCACCCACATGAAAGTGAACTTGATCACCCTGGCAAACCGCAGTGCGGATGGTGATGTTCAACTGGCTCTCGCGATTGAAACCGAGATAGCCGATGCAGCCCGTGTAAGGACCACGTGCGACTTGCTCCAGTTCATCAATGATCTCCATCGCGCGGATCTTCGGTGCGCCTGTGATGCTGCCACCCGGGAAGCACGAAGCGAAGGCGGCGAAGTGCGTGACGTCCGGCCGCAAGCGGCCTTCCACCGTGGAAACGAGATGTTGCACTTGGGCGTAACGTTCCAGCCGCACCAGTTCCGGCACTTGCACGGAGCCGTATTCGCACACGCGGCCCAAGTCATTGCGCAAGAGATCGGTGATCATCACCAGTTCCGCCATTTCCTTCGGGCTCGTCTGGAGCTCGTAAGTGAGCTGCGCATCGCGCACCGGATCATGGGCGCGTGGTCGGGTGCCTTTGATGGGCCGCGTGAGGATATGCGAACCGCTCAGGCGCAGGAACAGTTCCGGCGAGGAAGAAGCCAGCGAAAAATCCACGCAGTCCAGATACGCCGCAAACGGAGCAGGGGAGACTTCAGCGAGTCGTTCAAAGAAATTCCAAGGCGAGGTCGTCAACGGTGCACTGAGTCGCTGCGCCAGATTCACCTGATAAATGTCACCGCTATGGATGTAGCGTTGGGCTTGTTCCACGCGGGCGATGAATTCTTCGCGTGTGAAACTGGACGTGACGCAGGCGGCCGTTTGCTGGTGGCTGGATTCTGAATAAGGCTGATCTTCCGGAGCGTTTTCCAACTTCTCCTGCCACCAGAGCGCAGACTGATTCGCCGTCTCTTCACTGCGCGAGCCATCCACGTTCAGGCCAGTGATGATAAGCCACGTCTTGCCGAGACGATGATCGAAGACCACGAGGCTGTCGTAGAAACCCACGTGGCAGTCCGGCAGTTCTAAATCATTGACTGCGTTGCGCGTGAGCTTCGGCTCCACGAAATTTTTCAGATCGTAACCCCAGTAACCGAAGCAGCCACCCACAGGGAAGGGCAGATCGAGTTCATCCAGCAACTCATAGCGAGACATCAGGGAATCCAGCGTGTGCCAGGGATTGCCAAAGACTTCCTGTAGGCCGTTCTGCGAACGCAGTTCACAGCGAGAACCGAACGAACGAAACGTGAGAAAAGGTCGGGCAGTGACGAAAGAGTAACGCGACTGCGGAGAATCCGCCATCCCGCTCCGCAGCACGACCACACCCGGCTCCGCATGCAGCGACGCCGCGAGCGTGCTGGGCGTATGCTGGGTCGTGATCTCAGTGATGAGCGGGCGCATGGCTACAAATACTGGCTGAAATATGATGCATCCCGTGCCAAAAGAAAACTTTTACCGCTATGGGGTTGCCAATCTTCGCTCGCGGTCCGCTGCATATGCCAAGCACGCCAAGATGTCTTCAGGCGTCAGATCAGGGAAGTCGGCGAGAATTTGGTCATTGGTCATCCCGCTGGCCATATACTCCAGAATATCTTGAACCGTTATACGCAGATTGCGAACGCAGGCCTTACCACTTCGCTTGCCCGGGGTGATAGTGATGATTTTCCGATAGTCCACGCCTAGAAAGTATTGGCTTTCCACTGTGCCGTCAAATACCTCTCTGCCTTACGCGCTTAGCAATTCCTTCAATCCGCGATCACTTTTCATCGGGCTGACCAGCGCGAGGCTCATGCGTTCTGGCTTGAAGAATTCACGGGCCACCGCGCGGATGTCCGAAGGCTTCACCTCAGCTAGGCGGCGTTTGGTGTCCTCTGGTTTCATGATGCGACCGTAGCCAAGAAGCTGTTCACCGAGCCACATCATCTGGTTCTCGGTGCTTTCCAGGCTGAGGTCCATTTGGCCCAGCAGGTAGTCGCGGGCTTCGCGCATCTCCGTCGCACTGGGCAGTTTCTCCCGGATTCGTTTCAATTCCTGCACGATCAGCTTAAGCGCAGGCTTGGCCTTCTCGGTATCCACACCAGCGTTGATGATCAGGGCACCGGTATCGTCGAAAGAATTCTGTCCGCTCTGGATGGAGTAAGCGAGGCCGTGATCTTCGCGCACTACTTGGAAAAGACGGGAACTCATGTTCTCGCCCAGCATGACGTTCAGGAGGCGCAGGGCGAAGCGGCGTTCGTCATGGCGGGAACAAGTGCGCAGGCCTAGTGCCAGATGAGTCTGCTCGATGTCCTTCGTATGCAGATGCACTCGCGGATCCGTCTGGGCCGGCGTAACTGGCACGAACGTAGCGCGTTTGCCGGGCGCGAAAGGTTTGCACAGCTTCTTGGCCAGCGCGACGACCTCCTGGTGCTTCACACGGCCAGCCACAGTGAGCAGAGCACTTGGCGCGACGTAGTGAGATTTTAGATAAGAGACGAGTTCATCACGGCGCAGTCCATCGAGCGTTTCCAGAGTGCCCGTCAACGGACGTCCTAGCGGATGCTTGGGCCAGAGCGTTTCGTTCAGCAGCTCCATCACGTGTGAGGCGGGCTGGTCCAGATACATCGCCACCTCTTCTTTGATGACGCTGCGCTCCTTGTCGATTTCCACCGTGTCGAAGCGCGAATGCAGCACCATGTCGAATAGGACATCCAGCAAGTTGTCTAGCTTGTCACGCGGGGCGCGGGCGTAGAAGCAGGTCTGCTCCTCGCTGGTGAAGGCGTTCAGATAACCGCCCACACCTTCCACCGCTTGCGAGATCTGTTTGGCGTTCCGGCGTTTGGTGCCCTTGAAAAGCATGTGCTCGATGAAATGGCACACACCGTTCAACGCCACATTCTCGTAACGTCCGCCGACTCCCACCCATAGGCCCGCGCTGACGCCGGCCATGTGCGGCATGGCGGCGGTGGCCACGGTGAACCCGTTCTCCAGCCTGGTAAGCTCGTACATGATGATTATCTGAAGGCAGGCGGCACGTCTTCCGGCGGACCGATACGACGGCGGTAATCCAGGATGATACCCACCGCTTCATGCACGTTATCCGTGAGGTTCACGAGATCGAGGTCGCCGGGGCTGATGAGTTTCTTGCCTTCCAGCGTCGTCTTCATCCACTTGATTAGTCCGCTCCAGTAATCGCTTCCATAAAGGATGAGCGGGAAGCGGGAGATCTTCTGGGTCTGCACCAGCGTGGCCACTTCAAAGAACTCGTCCAACGTACCGAAGCCGCCCGGCATGTAAACGAAGCCCATGCTGTATTTCACGAAGCAGACCTTGCGTGCGAAGAAATAATGGAAATCGATCGGGATGTTGGAGTAGGGGTTGCCACTCTGCTCATGCGGCAGCTTGATGTTCAGGCCCACGGATTTGCCCTTGGCCTGATACGCGCCCCGGTTGGCCGCTTCCATGATGCCGGGACCGCCACCAGTGATCACCGCGATGTTGTGTTTGGCCAGTTCCTTGCCCAGCGAAACGGAAGCTTTGTAATACGGATCCGTGGGCTTGGTCCGGGCCGAGCCGAAGACCGTCACCGCTGGTCCCACTTTGGACATCGTATCAAAGGAATCGACGAACTCCGCCATGATGCGGAAGACGCGCCAAGGGTCTTCCTGCAAATGCGAACCAGGAGCATGTTGATGGTGCATGGGCGGGAGGATAATGAGGGCGGGGCGGGTTGTCTAATGCCAACTCACGGTTGGGAAAATCCCAAATTCAAAGCTCCAAACACCAGTAAAACTTCAATGACCAAGCTCCAGTCCGGGGGTCACACTTTGAGATTTGGAATTTCTATGGAGCTTGGGGCTTGGGATTTGGTGTTTATTACGGCTTGGCGGCGGTTTCCGGCACCGGCCATTGATCTGAATCCGTGCGGGCTTGCGCCATCAGGTCGGAGATTTTTTTGACCTCGTCGGGATGCTGCGCGGCGACGTTCTTCTTTTCCTGCGGGTCGTTCTTCAGGTTGTAGAGCTCCATCGGCTTGCCATGGGGACGGACAGCTTTCCATTCCCCCTGTCGCAGGGCCTGAGTGAATCCGTCATTGTGCAGCTCCCAGTAGAGGTATTCGGCCGGTGAGAAAGCCTTGCCCTTCAAGGCCGGGACCAAAGAACGCCCGTCAAGATTGTTAGCAGCGCCCGCGCCGGTCAGTTCACAGATGGTGGGCAGGATGTCCCACATGGCGCACGGGGCATCCACCACATTGCTGGCGGCGACTTGGCCCGGCCACCAGACGATCAGGGGCACGCGCAGGCCGCCTTCATACAGTTCACCGCGCTGCCCCCGCAATCCACCGGAGGCATTGAAAAACGCGGGATCAGAACCGCCCGCCCGCCACGGTCCGTTATCACTGGTGAAGATCACCACGGTATTCGTGTCCACTTTGGATTTGACCAGTTGTTGCATCAACTTGCCGATGTCCGAGTCCAACCGCGTGACCATGGCGGCGCGGTTCTTGTCCGGCTGCGGCCAGCGCTCATCGGTATAGGGTGCATCACTGGGGATCTCCATACCGTTACCCGTGACCCGGCCGAGATCAGCATTGGCCCGGGGAAGCTGCGGTGCGTAATACAGGAAGAAGCGGCGATCGGGCAGGTTCGGTTTGCTGCTGAAGAGGCGGACGAAATTGGTGGCGCCGGTGGTGATCATGTCTGGCGCGTATAATCCCTTCTGGCCCTCCTCGTTCTGCTTCACCAGGATCAGCCCTTTGTTGCTGTAAATGGCCGGGGGATAGTACATCTGCGCGTGGGCGCCAGTGAGAAAGCCGTCCCACGTTTCAAAACCTTGATTAGTAGGCACACCTGAAGATCCGGCGTCGCCCAACGCCCATTTCCCCATGGCTCCGGTTTGATAGCCCGCTGTTTGCAATGCCTCCGCGATCGTCACATCGCTGCTGAACAGCGCGCTCGCGATGGGCGAGAGTCCGCGGATGTTGGTGTGACCAGTATGACGGCCCGTCATCAGCGTGGCCCGTGAGGGACTGCCTAGGGAACTGCCCGCATAGAACTGCGTAAACCGGGTGCCTTCCTTGGCCAGCCGGTCCAGATTGGGTGTCTTGACCTTGGTTTGGCCATAACTGCCCAAATCGCCATAGCCGAGATCATCCGCGATGATGACCACCACATTGGGGCGGTTGACAGTCTGCGCCGGGGCTTGGCCGTGAGCAAAAGAAACGCTGCCCAGCACGAGGCCGAGCAAAACCAGACGTACGGTCTGAGGGAACGACAGCATGGGCGTAATCTCACGCAAGCGGGCGCATTCGTCCAGTCCCCTTGTTAAGTGGCGGAGCGCCGGTCTCCGACCCGGCGTATCAGGCCAGATAAGGGATGGTCAATGGCCCTTGCGGCAAAACTGCCACCCGCGCCTCAGGGCCTAGCGTGGCCAGCCGCTCACGGACTGCCTTGCCGATGTCCGTACAGGGGGTGAGGTGGCACGCGCGAACGGATGCCTCGGGCAAGCTGCTGTAGATCTGCACTTCCGCGCGCCGTTGGATGAGCGCCTGGATCTGCGCCTGCCATTGTTCCGGGCGGACAAATCCCGGTGTGGCCAGCATCGTGAGTATTTCTTCCGGGCTGCTGGCGCTGGTGAGCAATTGATCGAAAGGGCTGTTCGTGGGCACTCCTTCACTGCACTCCGCAGCGAGGATGAGCAGGCCACCTGTCTGCAAGATACGTGCTCCGGCACTCATGCCTTTCACGCCCTGATAAAGGTTCATATCCAGCGGATAACCGCTGTTCGTCGTCACCACGATCTCGAACGGGGACTTCACCTTTTGCATGGCCGATTGCCGCACAAACTCCGTGCCCGCCTTGTGCGCCTGCAAGAGATCGCCTGCAAAAACATTCGTGATCTGGCGCTGCTCATTGAGCGTGACGTTGAGGAGGAAGCTCGGACCGGCGCGCAAGGCGATGTCGCGCAATTCCTCCCACAGCGGATTGCCTTCGTTCACACCGAAGGTCGCTTTGGGACTGCTGATGTTCCGCACCCCATGATTGCTCATCACCGTGCGCAATCCGGCGACACCCGGCATCAACCCTTTCGGCCCGCCGCTGAACCCCGCAAAGAAATGCGGCTCGATAAATCCGGTGACGATGCGCAAATCCGCCGCGATCGCGTGCCGATTCAGCAAGGCCGGTGTGCCGTCGCGCGTCGTGCCGATCTGCACCAGCTCGGCCTCATTCTCCGGTTCATGATTGAGCACGCGCCAGTTCGCCACGACCTCGGGCGTGAGCATCTTTTCCAGTTCCGCTTTGGTATTGGGGCGATGCGTGCCGAGCTGGTTGAGCAGTGTGATGTTCTCCCGCGGATGATCTTTCAGGATATCCAGCAGCCAGGGGATGATGCGTTCGTTCGGTGTGGCGCGGGTGATGTCCGTGAAGAGGATGCAGATCTTGTCACTGGGCTTGATCCGCTGGAGCAGGGGAGCGGACGCGATGGGGCTTGTCAGCGCATTCAAGATCGCCGCCCGTTCATCAGGCAAACCGGGCGTCTGCGCGGGTTCGATGACCGTGGTGCGGTCCTCTGGCAGATCGATTTCCAAGTGGCCTTGGCCGTAAGCGAGCGGGATTTTCATGAGCGCACTGATTATGCCTATAGCAGAGTCATGTTCCCAAGCAGAATCCAGAGGGTGGATGACAAACCCCTCCTATTATGTCACGATAATGCCGTATGAAAGTGGGTTTGCTTTCAAACACCATCATTTTAACCGGCAAGTGGCTCCGGATATTCGGAGTTCTGGGGGCCGTTATTGTCGTTGTTTTATTTAATCGCGGGCCATTGTTTGACCCGACCATTCCCCCAATCACCGAGGCGCAAGCCCAGTTTGTTGGTGTGAATGTTTTAAGGGACCGGGGAATAACCCGTGAAATCAGGGCCCAGGCCCGGTTTGAGCAGGGGAATTGGACTGTGTTGGCATCGCCGGAGCCGTCTTATCCCGGAGGCTTGGTCATTCTTACTGTGAGTCGCGATGGAGAAGTGTTGTATGACTTGACGGCTAAAAGATGAATACTGATGTCAGCACAAACTAAAATCACCAGCCCGTTGTTCTTTGTCTTGGTGGCTCTGTTGATGATTGCCATAGCGTGGGTTTCACGCCCGGAATCCTCGCATAACGAAATGGGCAACCACATTACTGCTGCGCAAGCGCGGAAGCTGGCGGTGCGTTTCATGGAAATCCGAACGAAATCTCCCGGGAAAGTGGGTGTAAACTATGTAAATTATGAGGATCAGGAATGGAGAATCGGAGCGACACTTCTTCCTTCCGGTCCAGCTCGTTTAGCGATCATGACAGTGGACGACTGGGGAAACGTTACAAGATATGTTCCTGCCATGGAATGATCTGGGCATTGCCATTTTGTAATGGTTGCAACCATCGGAATTCTTCGCGGATTCCCTACCTTGCTCTCGCGGGAAACCTGTGCTCCACTTCCCCCATGAAAAATCGCTGGTTTCGCCTTTCCGCTGTATCCCTGTGCACGGCTCTCGTGGCCACCTTCATCACCGGTTGTACCACGGTGCCCGAAACGGGTCGCAAGCAGTTCAACTTCATGAACGCGCAGGAGGAGATGAAGCTGGGCTTCACCGAGTTCGAGAAGATGAAAACCGCAACGCCCATCAGCAAGGATGCGAAGCTGAACGAGATGGTGACCCGGGTAGGCAAACGCATCGCCGCCGTGGCGAACCTGCCGGACGCGCAATGGGAATTTGTCGTGTTCGATAGCAAGGAAGCCAATGCCTTCTGCCTGCCGGGCGGCAAGGTGGGCATCTATACGGGTATTTTGCCCATCACGAAGGATGAAGCTGGCTTGGCCACCGTCATCGGCCATGAGGTCGCTCACGCGGTGGCGCGCCATGGCGGCGAACGCATCAGCCGGGCCGTGGCCATGCAAGGTTTGGGCCAGGCCGTGGGCACTGCCACGTCCGACAGTAAATATTCCCAGGCGATCCAAGTGGCCTATGGATTAGGATCTCAAGTAGCCGTTGAACTTCCCCACAGCCGCAGTCAGGAGTCTGAGGCGGACCGCATCGGGCTCATTTACATGGCCCGCGCGGGTTATGACCCGGAGGCAGCGGTCGGTTTCTGGCAACGGTTTGGCGAGGCGAATGCCAAGGCCGGTTCCTCCACACCAAAGTTCCTGCGAACCCATCCCACCGATGAGACCCGTGTGAAGCAATTGCAGGAATGGATGCCGGAAGCCAAGGCGCAGTACAAGAAACAGTGAGTGGACGCGGCCGTTTCCTGACGGTATTTTCGCGCCCATGGACCGTAAAACCGCGACTGAGCAGATCCGTTCCGTGTGCGATAACATCGCCCGCGAACTTATGAAGGTGCATCCCGCCGTCCCCGCCCTCCAGCATGAGGAGACGCAAAAGGTCCTCTACGAAACCCTCTACGAACTGACCAAGAACGTGGAGACCATCAAGAAGAAGCTCAACCGTCTGCAAGCGACCGACGACAGCAAACTCCTGTGAGGGTTATATCTCCGGCCATCATTCCATTTGAGTGATGGCCGGGTTCAGTTTAGCTTCCTTCCATTGCATGAAAACCAGTTCCGTCATTCTTTGCTTGTGCCTGTTCATCGGCGCGACCTTTATCACTCGCGCTGCAGAGGCAGACCCGAAAGTCACCGCCTTGCTTAAACAGGCGGATGCCAAAGTGGAGGCCAAAGATATCAAAGGCGCCCTGGAACTGGCCGGGCAAGCCGTGAAGACCAACGGCAAAGATCTGCGGGGCTACTATTTTCGCGGACGTCTCTATGAGCTGGAAAAACAGTATGAAAAGGCCCTGCCGGATTACGCCGAGGTTCTGAAACTCGATCCCAAGGCCTCGCCGATCTACCAACGCCGGGGGGAAATCAATTTTCGCCTGGGCAATTTTAAAGAGTCGGTGGCGGATTTCGATGAGTTCATCGAGCGCACCCCGGAACAAGCCCCGCACCATTGGCAGCGCGGCATCTCGCATTACTACGCAGGCATGTATGCAGAAGGGGTCAAGCAGTTCGCGGATCATCGCACGGTGAACGGAAACGATGTGGAGAACTCCGTGTTTCATTACATCTGCCTTGTGAAAGCGAAGGACAAGGCGACCGCCCTGAAGGAATTCATTCCCACCCAGGGTGACAGCCGCGTGCCCATGATGCAGATCCACGCACTCTACTCCGGTAAGGGCTCTATCGAAGACGTCTTGAAAGCCTGCCAGGTGGGAACTCCGAAGCCTGAAGAGCTGAAGAACCGTTTGTTCTACGCCCACCTGTATATCGGCCTGTGGTATGAGTCCGAGGGCAAAGCCAAGGAAGCGCGTGAGCATATCTTCAAAGCCGCCGGTGAATACGGCGTGGAGGGATATATGGGCGACGTGGCAAGGGCGCACGCGGCGGTCTTCAAGAAGCAAGACGGCGCTAAGAAGCCGTAAGTTCCAAATTCCAAGTTCAACGGAAGTTTTTCTCTGTTGTTTTTAGTTTTTGGTTTGAACCTTATTTTGAGCTTTGAGCTTTGAATTTTGAGCTTCAGCCCTCTAACTTTCCCTCTGTTACATGAAGACCTCTGACATCCGCTGCATCGGTGCCACGCTGTATTATCTGCCCGTCCACACCCGTGTGCCGTTGAAATTCGGCACGGAGACGGTGACGTATGTGACCTGCGCGCGCGTCAAGGCCACCGTGCAAGACCGCTCTGGCAAGACGGCGGAAGGTTGGGGCGAGACGCCGCTGAGCGTGACGTGGGTTTGGCCGAGCACCTTGCCGTATGAAACACGCCATGCTGCGCTGAAGAAGTTCACAGAGTTGCTCGGGACAGAACTGGTGAAGTACGCGGAGCCGGGCCATCCGATCGAACTCAGCAATGATTTCCAGGAACATGTGCTGCCCGGATTGCTGAAGGCATTCAACCTCACCCGTCCCAGTGAAGAGCCGATGCCTTGGCTGGCGGCACTCGTCTGCTTCTCGCTCTACGACATCGCGCTGCACGATGCTTACGGCAATCTCCTCGGCCTGCCGGTGTATGAGACGTATGGGCCGACGCACATGAACCGCACGCTGGAGCAGTTGCTTATGCCAGCGGCGGATACGAGCGTTTCGTTCAAGGGATTGTATCCGCAAGATTTCCTCGCGAAGACGCGTCCGGACAAATTGCCGGCGTGGCATCTGGTGGGGGGATTGGATTTGCTTTCGGACACCGAACGCAAGGGCACGGAACCGGAAGATGGTTATCCGGTGATCCTGCCGGAATGGATCAAGCGTGACGGTTTGAAATGCCTGAAGATCAAGCTCAAGGGCAATGACGCGGCGTGGGATTACGCGCGCACCGTGGCCATCGGCAAGATCGCTGTGGAGCAGGGTGTGGACTGGCTGACAGCGGACTTCAACTGCACCGTCCTCGATCCCGCTTACGTGAACGACATCCTCGATCGCCTCCGCGATGAATACCCGCGCTACTACGGCATGATCCTCTACGTGGAACAGCCGTTCCCGTATGAGCTGGAGAAGGACCGCATCGATACGCACAGCCTCTCCGCCCGCAAGCCGCTATTTCTCGACGAGAGCGCGCATGACTGGAAGCATGTAAAACTCGGCCGCGAACTCGGCTGGACCGGTGTGGCGCTCAAGACCTGTAAGACGCAGAGTGGCGCAATCCTCAGCGCCTGCTGGGCCAAGGCGCACGGCATGACCCTCATGGTGCAAGACCTGACGAATCCCATGCTCGCCCAGATCCCTCACGTCCAACTCGCTGCCTTCGTCGGCACCATCATGGGCGTGGAGACGAACGCGATGCAGTTCTATCCCGAGGCTTCATCTATCGAGGCAAAAGTGCATCCGGGCATCTATCAGCGGCGCAATGGTGGATTGGATTTGTCATCCATTAAGGGGAGCGGATTTGGGTATCGGTTGAGTGAGATCGTTCGGGAACTGCCCGCGCCAGCGGCGACATTTTAATGCGTAGCAGCCGAGGTGAGGAGGCTCCAGCTTAGACAGGCTAGAGCCTCCTCACGTCGGCTGCTACGAGGGCGGTCCCATCTTCTTCAACGTCCCCGCCTTCACCAGCCAGCGCTGGATATCTCGTCCTAATTCCTGTGGCCAGTTCTCCTCGGTGCACGTCATGAAGACTTGGCCGCGCGCGTGATTCGTTCGCTCCAGCAAGGGGAGGAACCCGCTGCGGCGGGCGATGTCCAGTTCACCCATCACGTCATCGATAAGCAGGATAGGCGGCGTGCCATGAATGCCGGTGAGGTATTCGGCCTGCGCCATTTTCAGGGCGATGGCGAGGGAGCGCTTCTGGCCTTCACTTCCGAATTGCGCGGCGGATTTGTCATTCAGCGTGAGGTTCAGTTCATCGCGATGCGGGCCCACCATGGTGGTGCGATAAGTTTTTTCACGTCCACGGGATTGCGCGAGTTCGATGGCGAAATCTTTCTTCACGCTCGATTGATACTCGAGTTTCAGCTCCTCGGCGTCGTTCGAGATGCGACGATAAGCGAGCCGGGCGAGGGCGGATAAACGCGGGGCCAGTTGACGGCGCTCTTCGATCAGGCGATTGCCCAAGGTGATGAGTTCCGTGGAGAAACTGTCCAAGGCGGCTTCATCCTGCTTGTGCGATTTCAGCAAGATATTACGCGAGCGCAAAGCCTTCGTATAACGCTGCAAGGTGCTGAGGTAGCCGTTCTGCGTCTGGGCGAGCAGGAGATCGAGGAAGCGGCGACGGATGCGTGCCGTGCCTTTCACCAGTTGCAGATCTTCTGTGCAGAAGACCACGGTGCGGATGGTGCCGTAATAATCTGAGAGCTTCTTCACCGCCTGGCCGTCGAGGCTAAGTTTCTTTTCCTTCAGCGACCAATACATCTTCAGCTCGTGCTCTGCCTGACTGACAATCTTCGCCCCGGCGAACCAGCCGCTCTGTCCATGCCGCACCATCTGTGCACCACCTACGCCGCGAAAGGAACGTAGAGTGGAGAGCAGGTAGATGGCTTCGAGAATACTGGTTTTCCCCTGCGCATTGCCGCCTAAAAGCAGGTGGAAGCCCGGGCCGAAGTCAACGTCCAGCCGGGCGTAGTTGCGAAAATCGCGCAGTCTCAAATGAGCCAGTTGCACAGTATGCCGATACTCTACCGCTTCGGATCAAGGAAGCGAATGGGGGGAGTATTGCGTCGGGAAGCCAAGGCAGCAAATGGATTGTCTCCGGGAGCGTGGGCGCCTCGCCCACAGCAAGCTGCGAAAACTCGTTGGCTTATAGCAGGTAGAAACCGTTACCTAAAGAATCAGTTTTCCTGCGCTAGCTTCCCTGCGAATGTAGCCCACCCTTGCTTAGGTACCTTGCTGTGCCCGAGACGGGCACGCTCCAGCAAAAGGCACTATGCTATTTTGGTGCCGCAATTACCGCTCACTTCGCGGTGGGCTTAACAAACCAGCTCTTGGCCGTCGGTTCTGCTTTAAAGAATTTCAACAACACCTCGGCAATCTTGCGTTGCCCGGCGGGTGATGGATGGGTGCCGTCATTGGCCACGTCTTCACGGGTCCACTTCAGGTCATCGATACTGCGGCCTTCGGTGCCATTCGTCCAGAGATAGGCTCCCCAGAGCAGAACGGGAGCTTTCACTTCACCTTTGCTGGCATCGAAGTTCAGGGCGGTATCGCCCGCGATCTGCTTCTCGATGAGCCAACGGACGGAGAAGGCACCTTCAAACGCAAAAGGCTCCGGATTCAGCGGAGTGGAGGCGTAACCGGCATAGATGCGGCTGGAGAGATAGGCGATGCGGAGATTGGGAAAGGTCTTCTTCGCGTGCTGCACGATGAATTGCAGATGCTCTTCCAGCTTCCGGGCATGGGCGGGAAATTCACCGAGCGAGGCTGGGCCAGCACAAGCCTGCTTGAGCCAGAGCACCTGCACTTGGGCCGGGGTGACACCCGCATTGCGTAAGCGTTCCGCTAAAACCGTCCAAGGGCTGGGCTGGCCGCGATCATCCTTCTCACCCGTGAAAAGCCACATCTTGGAATCGCGTGCGCCTTGGGCGCCATCCACCAGCACAAGCGAATCGCTCTTGGCGGGATCGGCACTGGCGAGACGCACAAAGTTACTGAACTCCTGCGTGGTGTTCGACATGCCGATGGAGATCAGGCCGACTTTACCTTTGGCGTCCGGCTTGCCCTCGGCATTGAGCGGTTGGACCTGTTTGGCGGCAGCTTGCGCAGCGGTCAGGTGCTTGGCGGGCGGTTCGTTTTTACCTTCGCCATAGAGGCCCCCAGTCTGGCCTTTGTAGGTGCCTTTCACATAGGTCAGAGCGGCTTGTTTGAAAGGTTCTCCACGCGGCGCACTGGCGGCGGGTGGGTTTTGACCTTGGTTTTGCTGGCGCAGTTTCTTGGCCCGTTCCAGATAAGCGGCATCCTCGGCGTTGAGCTTTTCGCCCTTCTGGTTCCGTTGGAAAAGGGATTGGGCACGCTGCCAGTCGATGGAAGGCGCGTTGGTCTGGGCGAGCAGTTGTGAGGCCAAGGCGAGGAGCAAGACGGTGTGCAGGAGCAGCTTCATGGTTGTCAGTTAAGACGTCGGGTGTAGCAGGAAGTTACAATGGGATAGCAGACATGTCGGTAAAAACCTTTCGACCGACGGACGGAGGCCGATTATCGTCAGGGGCATAAGCACTATGAAGCATTTCCTCTGGGTCTGTCTCTTGGCGTGTCTGCTCGGGCGGGCAGAAGGGGCGGAAGCGCCCAAGCAATTCGAATTCATCGTGATGGGCTGCATGCCTTATTACCTCCCGGAAGATGATCTCCGCTTCCAGCACGTCATCACGGAGGTGAACAAACTAAACCCGGCGTTCTCCGTCCACTGCGGCGATACCAAGGGAGGGAAGGATCCGTGCGATGACCCGGTGTATGATCGCGTGCTGGGTTATTTCAACAGTTTCAACGGTCCGCTGGTGTATGTGCCGGGAGATAATGAATGGACAGATTGCGTCGCCAAGACGGCGGGAAGCTACGATCCGGCGCAGAGTTTGCAGAAGATTCGCGGGATGTTCTTTAATGAAGAAAAAAGCCTGGGCAAAAAGCCGGTCTCCCTCGTGAGTCAGCGGCGGCAGGCGGAGTATCAGAGATATCCTGAACACAATCGCTGGGAGATGGGTGGCATCCTGTTCACCACGTTGCATGTGGTGGGGAGCAATAACAATAACTTCACGAACAATCCGGCGGCAGTGAAGGAATTCGAGGCGCGGGACAAGGCGAGCATCGCGTGGCTGCGCGAAGCGTTCGCTACGGCGAAGAAGGAGAATCACCGGGCGTTGGTACTGTTCATGCAGGCGAATCCGCTGGATGAACTCATCAAGAACAAGCCGCGTGGCTCAGGTTTTGACAAGCTGGTCCCTGCCTTGCACAAGGAGATGATGGGCTATGACAAGCCGGTGTATCTGTTCCACTCGGATTCGCACTACTTCCGTATCGACAAGCCGCTGTTGTCACCGACTGGCCGCTTGATCGAGAATTTCACGCGCGTGGAGACCTTTGGCGGGCGGAATCTGCATCTCATCCGCGTGAGCGTGGATCCGCAGGCGGCGGAGCCATTCACGGTGCGCCCGTGGCTGATCGAGGCCAATCGCGTGGATCCGTCCAAACCCATGACCAAGTGATCACAACATGGCCCCTCCAAACATTCCCAAGCTCACTCCCGCAGAAGTATTGGAACGCGCCACCAAGGTGGTGCAGGAAGACCGCTTTCCGTATCTCGCGACGATCGATGGAGACCAGCCGCGACTGCGTCCGGTTTCGCCGGTGCGGACGGATGGTTTCACCGTGTATGTCGCCAATCTGCGCATGTATCACAAGACGGGTGAAATCGCGGCGAATCCCAAGGTGGAGTTGTGCTACCTGGACGAGGGGCACAACCAAGTGCGCCTGACGGGCGTGGCCGAGGTGCTCACGGACCGGGCTTTGTTACAGGAGATCTGGGATGGCAACCCGCTCATGCGGAAGTATCTCGGGTCGATTGATAATCCGGCGCTGCTCGTCTATCGCATCACGCCGAAGCAAGTGCGGTACATGCAGGAGTGGGCGCTGGAGTATTATGAGGTAGTCTTGGAGAAATGATTTGAAAGGAGATGAAGATGAAATTGCTGTTCGCATTGGTTTGTTTACTTGCAGCCGCAACTCTTCATGCGCAAGAAGTCAAATTGCGTGTTGTTGACGAGTTGTGGGTGCCGGTGGATGGCGCTGATACTATTATCTCTCACGCTAAAATTTTGAGCAATACGGGCACGACATCCAAAGGAAAAACTGATTCACGTGGCATGTTTGCTGCCGATGGAAAAGCAGAGACAGGTGTTTTCTGCGAGGCTTCCAAGGAAGGATATTATTTGAACAGGATTTACCATTATGGGGCTTTGACCAACAACCAGTTTACCCTGATGATGCCAAGGAAACTAAACCCGATTCCTCTCCATGCGTTGACGCTTAGCACCAAGAAATATTCCAGGGGTGTTTTGATTCCAGAACATGATAAATGGGTGGGTTTTGATTTGCTGGAGGGTGAATGGGTGCAACCACATGGTAATGGAAAGACTGTTGATATCTTATTCCGATTTACCCGTGAGTTTAAGGGCTATCAGGGAGGCATCGGCAATGTGGATGACGCTATCAAGAGCAGCAAAGAAGCCTTTGCCGCCAGAAAGCAGGAGTGGACATTGTCAAAGTTCCAAGAGTCGGCAGGTAAGTGGGATTTCAGTTTGGAGATTAAGTTTCCGCAACCCAATGAAGGGATAATCAAGGCATCACGTTTTTTGAAGTATTGCATCTTGAAACTGCCACATTCTGCGCCGCAAGAAGGGTATTTACCCTCCCATTCAATCGCCTTAACCAATTATAGGCCGAGAAGTCAGGAGGCTGATGTCGGATATTTTGTGCGGAGCAGGGTGAAAACGAACGAATCTGGAGAAGTTATGGCTGCAAATTACACGAAAATACAGGGTGGATTTCAGGCATACAATACTGGCCTGATAATTTTTACCTATTACTTCAACCCCACGGCTAACGATCAAAATTTGGAGTTTGATCCCAAGCGGAATCTGTTTCCAAAGGCAAAGCATGGGACAGATGTCCAAGAACCGTAAGGGCTTTTACATCTTCAGTGCCGATTGCGGCAGTCCAGTTGTGATAGCTGAGCGGATGCAGATTTTTCCGGGAAATCCCTCGGCTCGGCTACGCCACGAGCTTCGGTAAAATCGTATCTCTCGCGTATTCCAGGTCTTGCGGGAAATCGACTTCAGTCCAAGGGATGCCAGTGACATCGACGGCACCGAATTGGCCGGCCTTCACGAGAACACGCAGAACGTCATCGTAGGAATCCGCGCGGCCAGGGCCGGTTTCGCGGCCTTTGGTCTCGCGGATGAGCGCGGGGAGATCGGCGGCGTCGATCTTAAAGAAGCCGATGGATTCGCCGATGGTGTCCGCTTCTCCAGTCCACTTCTTCACGAAATCAAACGGACGGCCCTTGCGCATGGGCACGAGCACCGGATCATCATCGGCCGTAGAATAATTACGGTCTACGAGCAGGGCGGTGCGCTCGGGGGAGTTCACCAAGGCTTGGAGCATGCGGATGTCATAGAGCACATCGCCATCCATGATGAGCACGCGGTCTTTCACGGCTTCCAGCGCGGGCAGAGAGGCGTGCATGCTGAGGGCACTGCCTTCCAGAAAGGCGGCATTGTAATACTCGGTGATCTCCACACCGTACTCCTTTTGCAGCGCAGGGAAAGCGGCTTGAAGCTGCTCACGGTTATAGCCGGTGACGACGGTGAGTTGCGGCACGCCCAATTGCGCGAGGTGCATGATGTGGCGCTCCAGCAGGCTCTTGCCGCCGAACTCCAAGAGAACTTTGTGGCGGCCACCGGTGGCAGCTCCGAGACGGGCGGCACGACCAGCGACGTAAAGAATGGCGTTCATGATATTGCTTTAGATGGAAAGACGATTGGCGGTGAAGGAGGGCGCAATGGCGAAAGTTGGCTGGATTTGTTTATGCAAGTCACCTTCCCCCTCACCCCGGCCCTCTCCCTTGGGGAGAGGGAGGACATTTGGCCGCGTTGATTGCGAATGGCGCGGACTTGATTTACGCGAGAGGAGTTTCATGCGAAGCAATCAGGGGGCGGATGGTGGATTGGCTTCTGCGTTCGCTTTCAGCGCCTTCAAGCTGGCTTCCTCGGTATAGAAGAGCAGCCAGCCGATGAGCACGAAGATGACTTCACGGGCACGGCGCAAGAGGGCGTAGGCTACGCACAAAGTCTCCGGCAATCCGGCGAGCTTACCGAGCATGATGATGCCAGATTCCTGCACGCCGATGGAGCCGGGCACCCACATGCCAAGTATCTTCGCCACGCCGGTGAAAGCTTCTACGGCAACGGCCTGTGGCAACGTGATGGGCATGCCCAGCAAGTGTGCGATGAGATATATCTCGAAAATATCTATCAGCCAGCCACCGAAATAGTACGCGGTGGAGGCGTAGAAACGCGGACGATGGTCGCGATAGAAGGTAGTGATGGTTTGATCCACCGCTTGGATCTTCTCGCGATGCTTCTCCATGGCCGCGAGTTTCAGGCCCAGAGTATTCGTCAGCAGGAGCGCGGTGCTGAACATGCCGCGGCGCTGGATCCAGAGCAGAGCGGCCACGAGGAGGATGCCGCCGATAAGGACGATCATCATCCCGTTGCGCAGGCCCGGATTGTCGCCGGCCAGGTACATGAAAGCGACGGAAGCCAGGGTGACGAAGAGGACTTGGGCGATAGTCTGGGCGGTCTTGGAGACAATGGCGCTCGAGGTGCCAGCGTTGCCCGTCACGCCATGTTTTCCCAGCAGATAGATCTTCAGCGCCTCGCCACCAACATACGCGGAGGGGACGATGTTGTTCATCGCCTCACCGGCCCAGCGCACGCGAAAGAGCGTCCAGAAGGGCACCTTCAACTCTTTCGGAAAAGTGAACCGCCAGCCGAGGCAGTCGAAGATATAGACGATGAAATAGGGAACGAGCGCGAGGGGGGCCAGCCAGCCAAGAGTCTTGAGCGAAGCCCAGACGGCATGCAGATCCGTCTTGGAAAGATACCAGCCCAGAAAGGCCAGGCCGAGGATGAGGGCCAGCGTTTTCCAGAACGCTTTCATCGTGAAGCAGGCTGCAGCGGGCGGGAAGGTTGCAGTGCGAGGGCGACCATCCAGAACACGTGACTGCCGATGGCGGTCATCCACAAGAACCATTCCAGCCCCTGAAAGCAGGCAAGGATGAAGACGAGCACGGAGAAATCACGGTTCGTGGCGGAATCGATCAGCTTTTGCAGCGTCTGGTTGCGATCTTCTGGCGGAAAACGCATGCCGCGCACGATCACGATGAAGGAAAGAATGGCCCCCAACACCGCGCTCAGTCCCAACCAAGTGCCATAGGCCGTTTGCTCCGTGCGGACGAGGCCGATGGCGATGCACGCGAACACGGAGATGTGCACGACCTGATCGCCAGCGAGGTCCAGCCATTTGCCGAGGGGCGATTCTTTGAAAACCGCACGTGCGATATCCCCATCCACGCAATCAATGATGGCAGAGATCTGAAATAAAATCGCCCCGATGATGATGGAGCGGCTATCGCCCTGCGCGAAGAACAATGCGGCGATCACGCCCGTGAGAATGGAAACGATCGAGACGGCGTTCGGTGTGACGGGCGTGTGGATGAGCAGCTTCGAGAGCGGACGACCGCAAGGGCGGTTGAACACCTTGTCCACCAATCCATCCGCCGAACTTGTGAGCGAGGCCCACAAAGCGCGTTCGGCATTTTGCGCGGAAGCTGCGTCCGTGACGGGCAAAGCCACGCCTTGCGCGGTAACGCCCGTAAGCTTGTACAGGGCATCTGGCAATGGCTGACTGAGCGAGGGCACTAAACCGATGGGCAGCGGCGTGCCATCTTTTGCCAGCAAGCGCCCACCATACTGGATGAGCCGCTTCACATCCGCCGCTTGCACGTGAAGCGAGGTGGTGGCGATGAGCGAAGAGGTGCGTAGGGAGGGCATTTCCGGCACGACTTCAAAGGGAATGCCCAGCGCCTTCGTGCGTTTCAACTCGGGCAGTTCACCCTGACAAACAATCGTGATGGGACTGGCTCCAGCACGATGCGCGGCCACGACGAGACGGTCGAGCAACGTCAGGGCGGCAATTTTCAGCCCGGCGGTTTGCGGTTCGCAAACCAGCAGGGCGGGAAAGGTGATGGGCGAGGGCGGATTCAATTCCGCGCCGGGCTCCCTGAACCAGCGGTCTTCCCGGAGAAGACGCCTTTGAAGCCGAAGTAAGCGATGGCGTCCTTCATGTTCGACACGAACCGCATGAAGGGATTCATGTCGCCATTGGTGACGTATTGCATGGAGATGATGTAGCGCTGCTCATCCGCCTTGATGGGCGTCACCGAGTGCCAGACCTTGTCGCCGTTGAAGATGACGAGCGTGCCGGGCTTCACTTGCAGTTCCAGCTTCTCGACTTCATGGCCCTTGTTCTTAGTATGCAGATGGCAGAGCAGGCGGGAGCTGGACGTGTCCTGGAAACCCACGAGAATGGTCCAGCGGCGGTCCTTGTAGTAGGACGTGTCGTAGTGCCAGCCGATGTGGTCGCCTTCTTCCGTATAGGAATAGAGCGCGCAACGATGGGGGTCGGAGTCAGGGCATTCCTTGATCTTCTCATTGACCAGCTTTTGCAGGAACTCGATGAACTTGGGCTGATGATAGATCGCGGTCATCGCCGGGGCCTTCTCCGCCACCTGGCCGTAGGAGACACTGCCGCCCTTTTTGTGCTTGGGGATGTAGTTCCGGTGAATCAGCGGTTTCAGGGGTTCGAGCTGCTGGTCCCACATAGTCAAGGCTTCGGGCGGGAGGAAGTTTTCCACCACCACAAATTCGTCCTGCGCCAAGTAGGCCTGGCGGAGTATGGCAAGGTCCTGCTTCGCGCAGGCCTGATCAATCAAGGAACCGATGTCGTTCATCTTAAGTATGTGCGGGACGGGGTTGCAGGCCGTCCTTAACAAGCAAGGATGGATAGCAACCCGGAAAAGCGGAGGCAAGAAGGGAAAAAGGCCCAGACATAGCTGCCGAATGACGAGGTGGACGATGGAAGAGGGGCTATCTCACAGCGGTGTCTTGTTCTTTAGTGCAAGGGCGGTTAAATAAGGACTGAGAATCAAACTGATGGCCAAATGACACCCATTGCCTTCATCGCCACTGTTCCGTTAGAAGACTGGCGCTATGCGTGGCGTCTGGACCAGTTGGATCAGCCAATGCCCGATCGTGACCGCGAGCGTATAAAACCCTTAGCCTCAATTTCGGCAAAAGTGATTTCGGAGCAGCCGGGTTTTACTGAGCTACATCGGGATTTTCCGTTCAAAAAAGGTCTTTTCAAACGGGTTGATTCGCTGCCGCTGAACCCGCTTGACCATCAGGATGCGGTTTTGAAAGAAGACGAAAAAGTGAGGAAATGGTTGGCAGAGAAGGGTATCCCCTTTGATGCGATGGTTTTTCTCGGCTACGATGGCTCCAATATCGTTCTCACCGATTGGGAGATGCTGATCCGTTACTGGCGCCTGTTTTATTATCCCATATCCGATGACCTAACTGTATATGATGGGGCATTGGATTGGTGTCTTCTTTTCTTTCACGAGCACGAAATCTTTTTCGGGACAAACCAAAAGGAACTTCCGAAAGAACGGTCATGAAACAATACGATGTGGTCAAAGTGGTTTCGATTCGTGATGAGAGGTTTGCCCGTGGTAACCCGCCGTTTCAACGTCATCCCATGGTGGGAGATGTCGGCGCCATCGTGGAAGTTTATGATGATGCTTTTGAGGTGGAATGCAGTGAGAAAACGACTGGTGTGACTATTTGGCTGGAACCGATGTTTTCAGACGAATTGCAACTCCTGGAATACCCTTTGCCTGATAACCATCCATCACTTGCCTGCCGCCCCGCCACCAACATCGATGGGCCAGCTGTCGAGCGGCTCGTCTTCAGCGTGCTTGGCGAATACGGCCTCGCTCCAGAGCCAGAAGGTGTGGATCGTGATTTGCGCGATCTCGAAGGATTTTATCTCACGCGCGGCGGGTGGTTTGGGGTTTGGGTGGATGAAGCGGGAACGATTTTTGGCTCGGCAGGTCTGGGGCGAGTGGATGAACGGACGTGTGAGTTGCGGAAGATGTACCTGCATGCGAGCAAGCGCGGGAAAGGGCAGGGGCGGGCGATTCTTGAACGCGCCTTAGCGGAGGCGAAACGGCTGGGGTATCATCGCGTGATCTTGGAGACGGCGACGGTGTTAAAGGAGGCGGTACAGTTGTATGAGCGGTATGGTTTTCGCAAGACGGAGCCGGACAGTCATCTGGCGAAACGCTGTGATTTGGTGATGGTGCGGGACTTGTGATGAGTCACTTGTTACCTGACCAGCGCGCGCCTTCGGCGGCTTGAGCCAGTGGTTGCCGGGTGCGGAAGCTCTGGGTGAAAGGGTTCTCTTTTTCTTCCACCACATCGGCGATCAAATCTCCCATCAGGGGGGCGAACTTGAAGGCATGACCGCTATCTCCCGCAGCGATGATCAGGCCGGAGCGTTCTTTATCGTGATCGATCCAGAAGCGGCCATCGAAGGTGTCGCAGTAGAGGCAAAGGCGCGTGCTGATGAGGGGGGCATCGGTCAGTTGGGGCAAGGAATCGCGAAGGAAGTTCCGGGCATGAGCAATCTCCTCCTGGTTGACCTCGCGCGCAGCATCGGGATGGATGCGGCGGCCGGGGCCGTGATTGGCGATCTTCAGGGTGCCGTCATCCAGTGCGGGGAAACCATACCAGCCGGTGCGGGCGATGTCGGCGGCCCAGACGGGAAACTGGGCGGCTTGGAACGCGGCGGCATCACCTGCTTGAAAATGGAAGATGGGCTGGGCGGTGCCCCACATGACCTGGCTGAGGTGTGGCAGCAGGGTGGGCGTCCATGCGCCAGTGGCGAACAGGACGAGGTCCGCGCGATGTCTTTCGCCGTGGGTATCGACAATGCCCACGATGCGGGAATCTTTTTCCCACAGGCTATCGAAGACAGTTTGTTCGCGGATGACCACGCCGGCGGCCTTGGCTTTGCTGGCGAGCATGGCCATCGTTTGGCCGCTGGCCGCCCAACCGCCATCCCGATTCAGATAGCCGCCGTGAAATTCAGCCTGGGACCAGGCGGGATACCTGGCCGAGATCGCTGGGGCATCCAATGGTTCTAGTCGACCGCGCGCGGCGAGATGATTGAAACTCCCGCCTTCAAAGGAGTCTGGGGTCATCGCGTGACGGGTGAGGACGAGGAAGCCGGTTTCGTGATAGAGGTCCTGTTGCCAGTCGTGATTCCACCGGCGCCAGCCTTCGATGGCGAGTTCAGCGAGGCGGGTGTGAAGTTCATCGGTGCCGTAATCCATCCGCACGACTTTGCTGATATCCGTAGAAGCGGCGGTGGGGCGGGGAATGTGGCCAGCCTCCAAAAGAGTCACGCGCCAGCCGCGCTGACGAAGGGACAAGGCCGAGGTGAGACCGAACTCGCCACCACCAACTATGAGGATGTGCCTTGAGCCCAACGGCATGGGGGAAAGCTTAATACCGATTTTCAGAGATGCGAGCCGGAACGTGATGATGCTCTCCTTGGAAGGCTGTTCGATGAGCGGAACTCATCCGCCCGGGGCTTCTCCGTTTGTGACGGTATTTTAACAATAAAAGTGAGGGTGAAGGGACTATTTTTGAAGGGGAACGAGAGTTGAGATTAAAATCTTAAGTATCTGAAGTTCAGCAGGTTATAAATATAATTTGAGTGGACTTATTTTGCTGCATTTAGCCGATATGGCTGGCGAGGAACGGGTTAGGACGTGGGTTCGACTTATCGGGGTTTTGCGTCTAAATAGAGAAAGGCCAGATTGCCGGGCGGCAAGCGGGCCGGGACAACGGTGGGATGCAAAAAAGTCGTATGAAGAGCATGAAGATAGTAGAGCGTAAACTGGGCCGGGAGAGGGCTTTAGGGCAGGCCTTCAAGGAAGACAAGCTGATCGAGATCGATCCCCGACAGCCGTCGAAGGAGTATCTTGATACGGTTTTACACGAGGGGCTGCATATCGTGTTCCCGAGGCTTACGGAACGGAAAGTGGCGGCGGTATCGCGCAAGCTCTCCAAGCTCGTCTGGAAACAGGGGTATCGGAGGATTTATCGATAAACCATGACGGCTATTTGGCAGGCCACCAGGCGTCGAGCTTCTTGGTCAGGGCGGTGACGCGGCCGGGCTCTTTGGCGGCGAGATTGTTCTCTTCGAAAGGATCTTTTTTAAGGTCGTAGAGTTCGATGGGAGCATCGGGCTCGTTTTGTTTGGCGGGGACGATGAGTTTCCAGTGGTCCTCGATGGTCCAGCGCCAACGCAGGCTGGAGGCGGGGACTTGGAGATCGACGGCATTGTGGGTGAAGCATTCGCCGTAGATGGTCTGGCGGGCTTTTAGGGCTTTGGCATCGAAGAGGTCGATGCCTTGCATGTCTTTCGTGGAAGAAAGACCGGCGGCTTTGAGCAGCGTGGGCATGATGTCGATGGAGGTGGCGAGTTCGTCGCTCATCTGCGGTTTCACTTTGCCGGGCCAGCGGATCATGATGGGGGTGCGCACGCCGCCATCGTATTGGGATTGTTTGGACTTGGGCGCGTAACGGGGGGCCTCAGCGTTTTGGATCCAGCCGTTGTCGGCGACGTAAACGAAGATGGTGTTCTCGCGGAGGCCCTGCTGGTCGATGTGGTTCATCAGTTCGCCGCAGGTCTCATCGAACCATTCTACCATGGCCCAGTATTTGGCGACGTGGAGGGAGTTCGTTTTATCCTGATACTTCTTCAAGAGGCGCTCGGGTGGCGTATGGGGATCGTGCGGGAGCAGAGGCGCGTACCAGACGAAGAAGGGTTTCTGCTCTTTCTTCGCGGTGGCGATGAAGTCGTAGATGGGCTGCATGGATTTGCGACCGATCTCTAGGCCGACATCGCCGTGGCGGCCGCCTTGCGTCATGCCGTGGGTGAAGCCGCCATGGGTGTAACTCTTCTGCCACCACTTGCCGGTCTGGAGGCTGAGGTAGTTTTTCTCCTTCAAGGCGCGAGGCAAGGTGGGCACGGCCTCGATGAACTGGGACATGATCTCGCGGCCTTGGTCGAAGGCGGGGGATTGCTGAAATTCTTTGTTCGTCATGCCTTTCGGGATGGCGGGATCGTTGCTGGTCACCTTGTGTTGATGCGGGTAGAGGCCAGTGATCATGGAGGCGAGGCTGGGGCAGCAGAGGCTGCCGGGGACGTAGCCGCGCTTGAAGGTGAGGCTCTCGGCGGCGAGTTTGTCGAGGTTGGGCGTCTTGATGTGCGGGTGGCCCATGAAGCCGTAATCGGTCCACGCGTGATCGTCGGAGACGATCATGACGATGTTCGGGGGGGCGGAGGCGGCGCGGGCCGTAAATGCGCAGAGCAGGAGGAGAGTGGAGAGGAGATGCTTAAGACGCATATTTTTAAATTTCCATTACTTCAGATTTGGGCGCGCTTTGCTTCGACTCACCCCTCACCCCGGCCCTCTCCCCGTTAGGGGCGAGGGAGACAGTTTGTTGCTGCTGTTATAACTATGGGTGCGCAGTGAGCTATTGCCGTTTTATTTCTGCTATCTTGGACGTGGTGAATTGGTGCGAAGGTTACCCTTTATTTGGTCAGGTTGGCAAAGACCATTTCCCGTTTGTAGTTGGGTTGCGGGCCGTCCTGACTGGCGACATAAGCGCCGAGGGCGCAGGCATCCGTGAGGAGTTTTTGCGGTTCGGCGAGGGTGACGGAGGAAAGGAGGCCGGAGACGAGGGCGGCGGTGAAGGCATCGCCGGAGCCGATGGTGTCACGCACGGTCACGGAGGGAGCGGTGGCGGAGATGGTCCGGCCATCATGGAACCAGAGCGCTCCGTGTTCACCGCGCGTGATACAGATGTTGCGACAGGGGATTTTCGTTTGGAGGACGGCGAGTTGGGCTTGGATCAAAGGTTCGTTGGCATCGGCATCGGCGGCAGCGGTGTGGTCGGTGAGGCGGAGGAGTTCGCTGGCGTTGAGCTTGAGGACGTCGGTCTGTTCGGCGAGTTCCAAGATGAGAGGGATATTGATGTAGGGCGGGCGGAGGTTGACGTCGAAGACGCGGAGGCCGTGCTTTTTGGTCAGGAGTTTTTTCAGGACAGCGAGATTTTCTTCATGACGTAAGGCCAGGGAGCCGAAGATGAGGGCGATGCTTTGCTGGTTGGCTTCGTGGACGGCGGCGGTATCGGGCAAGCGGTCCCACGCGGCGGGGTCGGCGAATTCGTAGGTGGCGTTACCGGAGGCATCGAGCGAGGCATCGACCGTGCCGGTGGGGAGTTCCTCGTCCACGTGGATGAGCTGGTCCGAGAGGCCACGGGCGCGGATGCGTTTCAGCGTTTGTGCGCCCAGCCAGTCATTGCCGAGGGCGGAGAGCATGACCGGTGTGTGACCGAGCTGCTTGAGATGATAGGCGACGTTGAAGGGCGCGCCGCCGAGGAACAGGCCGTGCGGGAGGCAATCCCAGAGGACTTCGCCGAAGCAGAGGATGGTGCTCATGTGACGGGAAAAGTTTTAACCACAGATGGACATAGATGCACACAGATTTTGGCGGGTTGCACCCGCAGGCCAATAATTCAGAACGAAAACATTACAAGGTGATATGTGTTTTCGGTGGCGCTTGGCTGGCTCACTCCTCACCCTCGGTCCCTCTCCTCGTTGAGAGGAGAGGGATGAGCGATGGCCGCAGTAAAAACGACGGACGGGGGCATTACACTTTATCCGCGCTGGGGCAGAGGGGGCGGAGTTCGCAGTTGGGGCAGTCGGGGTTTCTGGCGTAGCAGCGGCGGCGACCGTGGAAGATGAGTTGATGGCTGAAGGTACACCAGTCCGGTTGCGGTACGAGTTTCATGAGGTCTTGCTCGATGTGCTTGGGATCGGTCTCACGCGTGAGGCCAAGGCGATGAGAGAGGCGGCCTACGTGGGTGTCTACGACGACACCGACGTTGGTGTTGAAGGCGTTGCCGAGCACGACGTTCGCGGTCTTGCGGCCCACACCATCGAGGGCGACGAGTTCATCCATGGTCTGCGGCACTTCGCCGCCATGCCGTTCGATTAGGGTGCGGCAGGTGGACTGGATGTTCTTCGCCTTCGCGCGGTAGAGGCCGATGCGGCGGATGTCCTCGGCGAATTCCGTGGGGCTGGCGTTCGCGTAATCGGCGGCGGTTTTGTATTTCTGAAAGAGTTTTTCGGTGACGATGTTCACCTGTTTATCGGTGCATTGGGCGGAGAGGATGGTGGCGATGAGGAGTTCCAGCGCATTGGAGTTGTTCAGCTCGCAATAGGCGTTGGGATAAATCTTATGCAGCGCGGCAATGAGCTGCTGGGCGCGTTCGTGTCTGGCAGCGAAGGACTCGCGAGGCATGGCTCAAATTGTCCGACAATTTGAAAATGACCAAGGAAGAAATGCCGGTTGCACCGGCTGGCCAATACATCGGACTATAGATATCGAAAGGAAGGCGGGTACTGCGACGGACGGCAACTTACTGCCGGCTGGAATCCGGCAGCACGGGCTTCGCGCTATGTCGGAGTGCTTGCGAACGGTGGTGTCAGGGCAATATTGGACCTTGAATATAATCCCACTCTTTATGGCGTTGGAAAATCAAATTCTGGAGGTCTTTGAGCTGGTGACGTTGAAACAACTCGAGTCCGGCGATGTCTTGTTCAGATTTGGTGCGGACGGTTTTGTAGGTGCCGTTCACAATGCCCATGATTTTGTAGCAATCATCGGTTTTGTCTGGCGGGGAATATGCCCGCATACCCCAAGCTTCCTGTTCCGATTCAAAGGGGATATGGCCGAATTTGTATAGTGGAGTAGAGTCACTGGACCAAAGCCATACGTAGACAAAAAAGCGAGGGGTTAAAGATGGAAGCTGTGAAAGCGGAGACAATCTGCCCCGGGACAGGAAAGGCAATACCCCATGGCCGTAATGATATAACCGCAGATAGCAGAAAACATCGTTTTCAAGACCGACGCCGGTGATGTCCCCCGGGTAACTACCGAGCTGAGAAAAACGGTGTTTGTCGGCGGCTTTGCTCATAGAACACGACGGTTTATTCAGCAGGTGTTGAGGCTTTAGGCGGACGGTTTGATTTTATCATCCGGATGGTGACGGGCAGGTTATTGGTCGATTGTAAGTCTTCGATGATGCTGATCTTCAGCGGGTGGACAAAAAGGGTGTAATCAGAAGTTTCGCCTCCCCTTGTGGAAACCCCACCGTGTTCAATGTAGCTATCATAGCCATCGCCTTGATAGCTGCCGCCACCTAGAGCTTTCCATTTCGAGCGCAATGGTATCCATGGCTTCTCGGCCCATGATGTCTTGAGGCGGCTCTTGGTGGTTTGTTCTGCCGCAAAATCCCTGTCATCCATCCGGTAGCACCAGACCGAGAAAGGTTTTTTATCCGGCAAAATAAACACGATGGCATCGTTCTCCTTTAGGATGAGTTTCTTTTCAAAGGGAATATCAGCTTCAGTGATTGTGATCTTTTGGACGTGTTCATGAGGGAAATAGATTTCCTTATCTGCCGATTTTGGTTGATCGGCAGTAAACGCGACAAAGGTCCAAGCAATGAGAACGACAGCAATAAGAATTGGGCGAGGTTTCATGGGCGTTTGCTTCTTGGTCAGGCAACAATAACGAGGCGAGTGTTTTCAGCAAGGCAAACACGCGACTGTGAAGCTGCGTGGGCTTAGCCGAAAGGCAACTTACGGCCGGTTGAAATCCGGCAGCACGGGGTGCCGGTTTCGTCGGTCCAAGGGGGGAATAGGTAGAATACCTCGGCACATGTACATAAGTGCCGAGGTTGGACCGGGGGAGAGGGGCGAGGGGATTGGGGCCCGCTAAAGGGCGCGAAACTGGGAGGGGGAGAAGGTTGATGCGCCCCGACTGAAGCCGGGGTGAAAATTTCGCTAATTGGCGCGAATTATTTTTAGGGAAATGGGGGTTTTAGGGGTGGAGTTTGATTTAAGTGGCTGATTTGCAAATGGTTAGGATGGTTTGAAATATTTTTAAGAAAAGGGGACCTAGGACAGCGGATGTCCTACACCCCTCTTCATAGTGGACGCAGAACATTAAACAAAAGGTTCACTATGAAACTGACAGAACAGAGCGAAATGAAGGTGGAAACGGGATGCCAGCCGGTGAGTCGGCGGTATCGGCGGGTCTCGCAGGCGAACTGGTGGTTCGGGCAGATGCGCGGGGCGGTGGAGCATGTGGCACCGGGTGAGCCTGCGAGGGCGCGGGTGGAGCAGCGGACGTTGCCGCTGGGGAATTAAGGGGATGAGTATCGAGGCGCCAACGATGACTCTCAAGCTCAGGAAGGATAGGAAAAGTAAGGTCGAATCAGAGGGACGTTTTGCGCGTCAATACTGGCACACCGATGGGCTTGCTCTTGAGGGTATTTGGCTGTTTAGTCGTCGGGTCACACGCATGAATACTTGGCATAAATTGGGTTTGTTGTTGGTCGCCACTTTGGCGGCGGGTTCGCTGGAGGCAGCGGCATTGAAATGGGAGCCGCAGAAGGGCGAAACGATCGTCGTGCTCGGGAACACGTTCGCCGAGCGGATGATGTCCTCGAGTTACTTCGAGGCGGCGCTGCACGCGCAGTATCCGAATCACAATCTGCGCGTGCGCAGCATGGCGTGGAGTGCGGATGAGATCTCGCTGCAGCCACGGCCGTATCTCTTCGGTGATCTGAAGGACAAGCTCTCGCTGCCGAAGGAGAATGTGGACCCGAAGGAAGTGTGGTTCAACGGCGTGGGAGCGGATGCGCTGATCTTGTGCTTCGGCATGAATGAGTCGTTCCAGGGCGAGGCGGGGCTGGCGAAGTTCCGCACGGACCTGGATGCGTATCTGAAGAATCATCTGGCGCAGAAGTATAACGGGAAGACGGCTCCGAGGTTGTTGCTGGTATCGCCCATCGCGCATGAAAATCTCGGCAAGCCGTTGCCGGATGGTGTGCAGCGCAACAAAGACTTGGCCAAGTATGTGAAGGTGATGAGCGAGGTGGCGGAGGCGAACAAGGTGCCGTTCATCGATCTGTTCACACCGCACACGGAATGGCTGAAAAAGAATCCGAAAGAGAAGCTGACGCTTAATGGCATTCATCAGACGGAGCAGGGTGACTGGATGTTCAGCCAGTGGATGGCGCAGCAGCTCGGGTGGTTCGATGGGAAGGTGGCGACCTCGGGAGCGAAGGAGGCGGAGAGTTTCCGGGAGACGGTGGCGTACAAGAATGACCGGTTCTGGATCCATTTCCGCGCGGTGAACGGGGAATACATCTATGGACGTCGCCGCCAGATCTGGGCGCAGAACGTGCCGATGATCGCGGATGAAGAGATGCGGCGCCTGTGGCAGGTGGATGAGGATGCGGACCAGGATATCTTCAAGGCGAAGAAGCCGCTGGTGGCGCAGGTGTGGGCGGAGAAGCCGGGGAAGTGAGTTTAACCGCAGATGGGCGCAGATAAGCGCAGATGGGGAAAAAGGCAGAGAATGCGGGGAGTTTAAAAAAATGAATTTTGAGATGATTATGAAGCTGTTTACTAAAGCTTTGATGGTGGCGGGACTATTAGGCGGGGCGCTCAGCGGGTTGGCGCTGGATCCGAATGTGAAGGAGAAGGGGCACTATCTCACGCCGGAGGAGAGCAAGGCGACGATGACGTTGCCACCGGGGTATCAGATCGAGCTGTTCGCCTCGGAGAAGGATTTTCCGATCTTGAATCCGGTGGCGATGCAGTGGGACAAGCAGGGGCGCTTGTGGGTGGCCAACTCGCCGAACTATCCGCACATCAAGCCGGATGAGAAGTACAAGGATTCCATCGTGATCCTAGAAGACAAGGACAAGGATGGGAAGGCGGATTCTTACACGGTCTTCGCCGATAACCTGTATGTGCCGATGGGTTTTCTGCCGGGTGACGGGGGCGTGTATGTTTCCGCGGAGCCGAATCTCATCTTCCTGAAAGATACGGATGGTGACGGCAAGGCGGATGTGCGGAAGACGATCTTGCACGGGTTCGGTTCGGAGGACAGTCATCATGCGATCCATTCGTTGCAATGGGCGCCGGATGGTTCTTTCTACATGGCGGAGGGAACGTTTCTGGTGACGAATGTGGAGACGCCTTGGGGACCGAAGCGGGTACATGATTCCTCGGTCATTCGCGTGAAGCCGGGGCGGCATCAGGTGGATTTGTTCGGCAATTACGGGTGGTCGAATCCGTGGGGCATTGTGTTCGACAAGTGGGGACATCCCATCTTGCTGGATGCTTCGCCGGGGCAGAATTATTACCTGCCGCATCTGATGAGCAAATTCGCCTTGGATGACATCGCGGACACGCTGGAGCATCATGGGAAGGTGAAGGATGACCGGTTGAGCTTTTTCAAAAAGGGGCGGCCGAACTCGGGTGCGGAATTCGTGAGCAGCCATCATTTCCCGCCGGAAGCACAGGGGACTTATCTGAACGGACAGTGCATCGGGTTTCATGGCATCCGCTGGATCACGGTGGAGGAGAACGGTTCGGGACTGGTGACCACAAAAACGAATGACCTGGTGCAGGCGCGGGACACAAATTTCCGGCCGATTGCGTTGCAGTTCGGTCCGGATGGCGCGCTGTATGTGTGTGACTTCTACAATAACGTCATCGGCCACATGCAATATACCTTCCGCGATGAGCGGCGCGGGTATTCGCACGGGCGTATCTGGCGCATCACCTACAAGGATCGTCCGCTCTCGAAGCCGGTGGCGATCGTGGGTGAGCCGGTGGAGACGTTGCTGAATCTGTTGAAGGATCCGATCCTGCGCACGAAGTATCATGCGCGGCGGGAATTGCAGGAGCGCCCGGCGAAGGACGTATTGCCCGCCGTAGCGAAGTGGGTGAGAAACCTGGACGCGAAGCATCCGGATTATGATCTGCACCGGATGGAGGCGTTCTGGATCTATCAAGGGCATGACCAGCCGGATTTCAAATTGCTGGAGCAGTTGCTGGAGGCGAAGGAATCGAACATCCGAGCCTCGGCGACGATGGCGATGCGTTTCGAGCTGTACCAGATGCCGGACGCGATGAAGCATCTGCGCAAGCTCATCTTCGATCCGAACATGCGCGTGCGGCTGGAAGCGGTGAATGCCTTGAGCTGCATGGATTCGACCGAAGCGGCGGCGCTCATCGTGAAGGCTTCCGAGATGCCGATGGACCTGGGTCTCGCCTACGCGATGGGGCGCAGCTTGAATTATCTCAAGCGCTTCGGGCCGATCCCGGGATATGACGACAGCATCTTTGCCGTGAGCAAGCTGAGTGATGCAGACCTCGCCGCCAGCGTGACGAACAAGTGGTCGGAACTGGCGGGCTTCGAGGCGCTCTCGCGCAATACTGTTAAAGCGGAGGTGCACAACAGCATCATCGAGCGGTTTCAAAAGGAATGGAATACGAGCCGGGCCTCGGTGCTGTTCCAGGTGGCGGACCAGTTGAAACGACTGGGCAAGCCAGATGTGAGCGGCATCACGCGGCGGGTGGCGTCACTGGCCGTGGCGGATTCCGTGCAGGGCCAGACGGCATTCACCACTTACCTGAAACGGGACGCGCTGCAGACGGATGGAGACCTGCGCCGGGCTTCCTACGCGGGCTTGTTGAACGCGAACGCGGACAAACCGCAGGAGACGATCAAGCTGGCGGAATCGCTCAAGGAAGTGGATGCGCTGATGGCGGGGGCGGCGCTCATCACGGACACAGGCTCGCAAACGAAGCTGTATCCGACGTTGCTGAACTACATCAAGATGCAGCCGGGCATCACCTCGGAAGCGGTGCGTGATGCGATGAAGGGGGCGTTGCGCGTGGCGGCCAAGCGCGCGGAGATATTCGCAACGCTGGCGGAGATGGCAGAGAAGGGCGGCTACGTGAAGCGGCGCGGAGCGATCAGCGCGATGCAGAGCGTGGCGTTCAAGGATTGGCCGAAGGGTTATGACCAGTATGCGGGGCGCTTGAAGATCTCGGGCGAGAAGCTGCGGCTCGGCGGCGAGATTTTCCGTCGCGAGAATTTCTGCGGGCAATGTCACATGGGCAGCGGTGAAGGTGTCCCGGGTGCGTTCCCGCCCCTTCAGGCGAATCAATGGGTGGAGAGCGATCCAGAGCGGATGATCAAGGTGGCCATGCATGGGCTCGAAGGACCGCTGGAGGTGCATGGCATCGGCTATGATGCGGCGATGCCACCGATGGGCGGCCTCTTGAACGATGAAGAGATGGCGGCGGTGCTGACGTTTGTGCGCACGTCCTGGGATAATACCGGCAGCGAGATCACGGCGGAGCAAGTGGCGAAGGTGCGGGCGAAGTATCCCGACCGGGCGGCGCTGTGGCAGGTGGAAGAGATCGTGAAGGAGCATCCGATCGATGGGTGGACGCCGCCGAAGGCGGGACCGAAAAAGAAAAGTGAGTTTGAGTGAGAAAATGACCGCCGTGATCGAAAGATTACGGCGGTTTTTTGTGAAGGAGTTTAAGGGGTAAAAGGAAGGAATCAGTATGAGTTACGTGATGGTAGATGTGGAGTCGGATGGGCCGATACCGGGAGATTATTCGATGGTGTGTTTCGGAGCGGTTTTGGTAGCGGGTGATTTATCGCAGACGTTTTATGGACAGTTGAAGCCGATCTCGGAGAAGTGGATTCCGGACGCGCTGGCGGTGTCGGGTTTTAGCAGAGAACAGGCGATGCAGTTTGCTGAACCAACGCAAGTAATGACGGATTTCCGTGGGTGGTTGAAGGCGAATTCAAAGGGGAAGCCGATGTTCATCGCGGACAACAACGGTTTCGACTGGCAGTTCATCAACTGGTATTTCCACCATTTCCTGGGGGAGAATCCGTTCGGATTTTCTTCAACGAACCTGGGTTCGCTTTACAAGGGCATGCAGAAGGATGTGTTCCAGAATTTCAAGCATCTGCGGAAGACGGCGCACACGCATCATCCGGTAGATGATGCGAAGGGGAACGCGGAGGCGTTGTGGCACTTGAAAACAGAACTGGGGCTGAAGATCCCGCTGGATTGAGGATGAAAAGAAAAGCGTTTCATTGTGCTCGTACTGCGATAGGGTGATCCCGACCAAAGGATGGGGCAGCGTTCTTGCGCACGACATGAGACCACTGCCCGGCCTTGATCTGAATGATTTGAAGTATGACGTCTTTCCTTCAGAAACTGGATGCCAAGCTGTTCCTGTTGGTACTGCTGCCGATTTTGCCGGCGTTGGGGATGATCTTCTACACCAACTTTGAGCAACGGAATCTCGGGGCAATGCAGGTGAAACAGGATGCGATGCAGGCGGCGGAATTGGGGGCGGCCAGTCAGGATGCGCTGATCGAGGGGATCCGCCAGTTGCAATCTTCTTTGGGCCAGTTGCAGCTTTATCAAGGCCCGAACCGGGCTTTTTTCCGCCAGAATTTCACCAACATTGTCCGGCTTTATCCCTATTATGCGAATTACGGGCTCATCGGGACCGATGGGGATGTATATGCCTCTGCCTTGCCCTACCAGAATACGGTCAACTTGGGGGATCAGACATTTTTTCAGCAGGTGATCAAGAGCCGTAATTTCGCCGTCGGTGATTATCAGATCGAGCCGGCTACGGAAACGCCCTGCATTTATTTTGGTTATCCGATTCAAAATGCCGAGGGTGAAGTGGTGCGCGTGCTTTTCGCCGCGTTGAAGCTGGAGGAAATGAACCGGAGCCTGAGCCGTGTCATTCTTCCGCCAGAAGCCGTGATCACCGTGCTAGACCGGAATGGGAGGGTGCTGGCGAGCAGCCTGGCTTCGGTCAAACGGGGGGAGAAATTCAACTTGGATAGTTCGGAACTCGAAACGCTCCGTGAGAATGAACGGGGAACTTTGGAAAAAAAAGGAGGCGACCAGAAAAGCAGATTGTATGCTTATGTGCTCGCCGGTTATGGCAAGGCGGCGGGAAATTATGTGGTGGTTGAGATCCCCAAGGAGATCGCCTACGCCGCCGCCAATCATATCTTGCTGCGTAATCTTTTCTTTTTGGGATTGATACTCATGCTGGCCTTTTTTGCGGCCCGGGAGTATGCGCGGCACTTCATCATCAGGCCGGTGGACGCGCTGGTGCGGGCCTCCAAGCAGATCACGGACGGCAATCTGGCCGCACGCAGCGGCGTTCCGGAAGGTGCGGGACAGTTGAACCAACTGGCATCATCGTTCGATGAGATGGCGGGAACGCTGCAACAGCGGCGGGCTGAGTTGGAACAGGCGGAGGCCAAGTTCCGCATCCTGGTGGAGCAATCGCTGGTGGGCATTTACGTGATCCAAGGGGACCGGTTCACGTATGTGAATCCGAAGCTGGCGGAGATCGCCGGATTTACGGCGCAGGAGATGGTGGGCCAACCGGTGCTGGACTATATCGCATCCGAATCGAAAAGTAAGGTGGGGGAGAACATCCAGAAACGGATAGATGGCACGATCCACAGCGCCCATTACATGCTGGCCATGCAACGAAAAGATGGTGGCATCGTGCAGGCTGAAGTGCATGGGGCGCGCACGGAGTATGGTGGACGCCCGGCGATCATCGGCACACTGCTGGATATCACGGATCGTGTCCGGGCCGAGGCGGAGATTCATCGGCTCAATGCAGAGCTGGAGCAACGGGTGGTGGAGCGGACGGCGCAATTGGAAGCGGCGAACAAGGAGTTGGAAGCGTTCAGCTATTCGGTATCACACGATCTGCGGGCGCCGTTGCGGCACATCAATGGTTACGTGGAGATGCTGAAAGAGGACGCTGGTCCCAGCCTGAATACCGAATGCCTCGGCTACCTGGATGTGTTGTCACAATCGACCAAGCAGATGGGACAGCTCATCGATGATCTGCTGGCGTTCTCCAAGATGAGCCGGACGGGGATGAAACGGCAGCAGGTGAATTTTGAAGAGATGGTGCGGGACACCCGCAACCGGCTGGAGCGGGATATCGAAGGCCGGAATGTGGTGTGGAAGCAAGGCGACCTGCCGGTGATAGAAGGGGATGCCGCGATGTTCCGCCAGGTATGGGTGAACCTGCTCTCCAATGCCGTGAAGTACACCCGGCCACGTGATCCGGCGGAGATCGAGATCGGCTGCGCGAAGGAGACGAGTAACGAAGCGGTGTTCTACGTGCGCGATAATGGCGTGGGCTTCGACATGCAGTATGTGCAGAAGCTCTTTGGCGTGTTTCAGCGATTACATCGGGCGAATGAATTTGAAGGCACGGGCATCGGGCTGGCGATCGTTCAGCGCATCATCCTGCGGCATGGCGGGCGCATCTGGGTGGATGCGAAATTGAATGAAGGGGCGACGTTCTATTTTTCCCTGCCGAAGCTGATGAGTCCGCTGCCAGAGTGAAACCGGGGCGATGAAACGGCTTTTCCTTGAAGTTAGCAGAGCTTCAGCCCACGCTCACCGCATCCAAAGAACTCCAAAAAGCATGAGCGCGCAAAATCCCTCTCCCGATTTTAACTCCCTGAACCGCCGTTCATTTCTCGCTGCAGCGGGAGCCCTGATGGCCGGTGCCGCGGCAACCGCTTATGGGCAGACCGCACGTGATTGGACGGGCGTGATCCCGACGCGTTATCCAGACCCTGATATTATCTCACTCGATCCGCGCTTCGGTAAATACAAGCTGGGCAATACGCCGATCCAGCGCCTCTATCATAATCCCAACATGCTCTGGGCGGAAGGGCCGGCGTGGAATGCGGTGGGGAAATATCTGCTTTGGAGCGACATTCCGAACGATATCCAGTACCGGTGGATCGAGGATGACGGACGCACAACGGTGTTCCGGAATCCGGCGGGCAACAGCAATGGCAATACGTTCGACTTCGAGGGCCGCCAGATCTCCTGCCAGCACGGCACGCGCAAGGTGGTGCGCTATGAGCACGATGGCTCGGTGACGGTGCTGGCGGAGAGTTTCAATGGCAAACCTTTCAACGCGCCGAACGACGTGGTAGTGCATCCGGATGGCGGCATCTGGTTCACGGACCCGGGCTATGGCAGCATGATGAATTACGAGGGGAACAAGGGGAAACTGGAGTTGAAGGAAGCGGTGTATCATATTGACCCCAAGACAAAAAAAATCACGCTGGTGACGGATGATGTGGAGAAGCCGAACGGCCTCTGCTTCTCGCCAGATTACAAGAAGCTGTATGTGGCGGATACGGGCGGGCCAAAGAACATCAAGGTGTGGGATGTCGTCGACCAGACGAAGCTTAAGGGTGGGAAGGAGTTCGCGAACATGAAGCTCAAGACCGAGCGTGATGGCAAATCCGTGGAGCTAAGCGGCGGGGCGGACGGCATACGCTGTGATGTGGATGGGAATGTTTGGGCTGCTGCCGGATGGGCCGGAGCCGGGTATGACGGTGTGCATGTGTTTGCGCCTGATGGCAAACGCATCGGCCAGATTTTATTGCCTGAAATCTGTGCGAACCTTTGCTTCGGCGGCAAGAAACGGAACCGACTTTTCATGTTGGGGAGCACTTCGGTCTATGCGGTGTACGTGGAGACGCAGGGGGCGCATATCACTTAACCAGATATGGCAGCTACCCTGACCATCAAAGACGAGACGGCCAGCGGCCAGACGGTGAAGATCTTCACGCTGGACTGCCTCTCGGAGCGTATGACGGTCCGGGAATTGGTGCGGGCGCGCATTTACCAGGAGGTGCTGGATCACAACCAAAATGCGCCCGAGTTTTTCAACGGATTAGTGGCTCCGACCGAAGCGGAGCGGGTCTTGAACGGTTACCGGCTGAAGGCCTGGCGCAAGATCGACTGGCAGGAACAATTTGATCGCGCCCAGGAAGCTTTTGGGCGCAACGGATTCTTTGTGCTCATCGATGACCGGCAGGCGGAATCGCTGGATGAAGAGTTTTTGGTGAAAGTGGATACGGAGGTCAGTTTTGTCAGGCTGGTGCAGTTGGTGGGCGGTTGAGGTGGTGAGATTGTTTTGAGGGGAACGAACAGGGGCAATGAGACCGGTTGGGAATCAAGAAATAAGGAGGCAAAATGAAATCGGCGGGGCAAACCATCGGGCCGGATGAATTCATATTGGCGGTGGATACTTTGTTGCCGGAACGGCAACGAGAGTTGAGCGAACTGCTGACGGAGGCGGCTCAACGGGGCGAGACCAACCTGAAACCCACGCAGTTGGAAGCCGGCAAACCGTTGCTGGCGCAGCATAAGGGCGATCCCATGCCGTTGCTGCTGGCGGCCCTGCACCGGTTGCTCTGGCTTTGCCTGCGCGGCGAACCGTTGCGAGCCAACTTGCGCGAGATCGACACTCATACAAATGCAAACGTAGCCTTGATGCAGAAGCACGAGGTTTTGGAAACCGCCCTCAGCCAGTTGATTGGAAATCTTGCAGGCCGCAAGTTCACTTGCCAAGAGGCCGATCTGCTGCGGGTTATCGATCTGTTTTTGGCGGGAACGAAGAAGCAGGATGAACGCCCTTTGTTTGACCTGATGCAGACACCAGTGCCCGGTGTGCTGCCGTTCATGCTGGACGAATTGGAACAACGCTTTGCCCACACCGGTCTGCCCGCAAACTTCAAAGAACCGGTGAACCGTCTGCACGCCACGATGAAGGAATGGGAATTCTGGGCGGGTTACAAGAAGTCGGTGGCCCGATTGGAAGCCCTGCGGGCGGGAGCCTTATCTACGCCGGATGGTTCGCTGCCGGAGGCCGGCGAAGGCTGGGCCGATGCGTTGCGCGAGGATGTGCTGGCCATGAAAGCGGGCGAACGCAAAGCCTGGCTGGCTCTGCTGGCGAATGTGCCCAAAGCCACGCTCGCGAAACCGACCGCCAAATGGAAGAGCGCCGGGGTGGAGTTGCTGGATGCCATCGGTCACGAGGAGTTTGCTACCCGCACGGAGAACTGGTTTGCACTCGTGGGACTGCGGGTGCAGGGGAAAATCAGCGAGCGTAATTCACTGATCCTGCGTTCGTTGGTCTGGTATGCGAGCCTGTTGCGCGGGGAAGGAGTCTGCCGGGCGCTGGCCAATGTGGTGGAAGGCGGCTTGCGCAAGATCGCTGCCGGCAGCCTGTATGCGAGCAGCCTGTCCAAGGCTGCGATCAGCGCCTTGCAAGAGATGGAAGGAATGGAAGCGGTGGCGCAATTGTCCCGGCTCAAGCATCGCATCAAGAGTCCGTGGGGCCTGGAGGAAGTGCAGAAGGCTCTGACTGCGGCCATCGCCCGAACCGGTATCACGGAGGATGAACTGGAGGAGATTTCACTCCCGACTTTTGGCCTGGATCAAGCAGGGGTATTGTCCAAGTCCTTTGGTGGCATCGGCGTGGAGTTGGCCGTGGCCGGCACCCATGAGCTGGTATTGCGCTGGACCGACGCGAAAGGCAAGGCGCTGGCGAAAGAAACGCCGGCGTTGAAGCAGGATGCCGAATACAAATCTTTCAAACTGCTCGCCAAAGACATCGGCAAAGTCCTGGGCGCACAACGCGCGCGGCTGGAGCGGCTCTATCTCACCGGACGCAGTTGGCCGTATTCCATCTGGCAGAACCGTTATCTGGAGAATCCGCTGGTGGCTAACCAGGTGCGGCGGCTAGTCTGGTGGTTCACAGATGGCAAGCAGCGCGTGGCGGGAGTGTGGCACAAAGGGAAGATCGTTGATGTGAAAGGCCAGCCGCTGAATTGGCTCAAGGCGGATGCGAAGGTTTTTTTGTGGCATCCGCTGGATGGCTCTGCCGCCGAGGTGATGGCATGGCGGGACCGTCTGGAAGCCCTGGCCATCACGCAACCATTCAAACAGGCCTATCGCGAGGTCTATGTGCTGACGGATGCCGAACGGACGACGGGAACTTACTCCAACCGGTTCGCCGCTCACATTTTGCGACAGCATCAATTGAAAGCCCTGTGTGATCACCGGGGCTGGAAGTATGATTTTCTGGGCAAGTGGGATGGGGGCGATCGTTCAGGAGCAATGCTGTCGCTGCCTGCCTCTGATTTGCAAGTGCAGTTCTGGACGGATTACGCGGGTGGCAACTACTCCGAGGCGGGTGTCGCACTGTATGTCAGCTCGGACCAGGTGCGCTTTCAATACAGCGCCCGGCATGTCCGCCAGTTGGAAAGTGTTCCGCCCTTGATCTTCAGCGAGGCCATGAGGGACGTGGATCTTTTCGTCAGCGTCAGCAGCATTGGCACGGACGAGACCTGGCAGGATACGGGACAAACGACTCATCGTACGTATTGGCAGGAGTTTGTGACCGGGGCATTGAATGAAACGGCCCGCACGCGGCATCAAGTGCTGGCGCGGCTCATGCCCAAGCTGAAGATCGCCAGCCGGTGTTCCTTGGAGGAAAGGTTTCTGGTGGTACGCGGACAGTTGCATACCTACAAAATCCATCTGGGCAGCGGGAATATTTTTATCGAACCGGGCTCCCGCTATCTTTGCATCGTGCCGGATCGGGCGACCGCTGATGAAAAACTGGCACTGCCGTTCGAGGGGGATTCGATGTTATCAGTGATATTGAGCAAGGCGTTCCTGCTGGCGGCTGATGATGAGATCAAGGACCAGACCGTCGTGAACCAGTTGAAAGTGGTTTAGGGACGATATGCCAAGTGTGAAAATACTCTTCATCTGCGGCAAGAACCTGCGGCGCAGTCCGACGGCGGAAGCGGTCTATCGCAATGATCCACGCGTGGAGGTGTGTTCAGCGGGGGTGAGTGAGAAGAGCCGGCATCGGGTGACAGCAAAGGATTTGGCGTGGGCGGATGTGGTGATAGTGATGGAGCGCAAGCATGGGGCACGGATCAAGGAGGCGTTTGCCGATTTGGAGCAACTGCCGCAGATTGAGTCGCTGGAAATCTCTGATGATTATGAGTTCATGGATGAGGAATTAATCGAATTGATCCGGAATGGGACGGAGGATTTTCTGGCGGGAATGACGGGTGAGTAGGCAAGGGCGCAGCCAATTTACTGGTTTTCATTTCCCCCTCGAAAGGTTCACAATGCTTTCATGGACCTGAAGCTGAAGAACAAGGTGGCGCTTGTCACGGGTGGAGCGCGTGGAATCGGCGAGGCAATTGTGCGCTTGCTGGCCAGTGAGGGCGCGAGGGTCGCGATCGTAGACCGCAATCGCGAGGCGGGTGAGAAGCTGGCGACGCAGCTTCAAGGCGGTGGGGCCAATGTTTTGTTTGTAATGGCGGATTTGACACTGGATACGGATTGCCAGCAGGCGGTGGAGCAAACGGTGAAGACCTTCGGCCAGCTCGATGTGGTGGTGAACAATGCGGGGGTGAATGACGGCGTTTCCTTGGAGCAATCTCCGGCGGAGTTCATGCAATCGCTACAACTGAATCTCTTTCATGTCTATGCCATCACGCATTACGCGCGCACAGCGTTGCGGGCGAGCAAGGGTGCGATTGTGAACATCAGTTCCAAGGTGGCCGTAACGGGGCAGGGGAAGACTTCCGGATATGCGGCGGCGAAGGGGGCGGTGAATGCGCTGACGCGCGAGTGGGCAATCGCGTTCGCACCGGATGGCGTGCGGGTGAATTGTGTGGTGCCGGCTGAGTGCCTGACGCCGCAGTATGAGAATTGGTTCCAAAGCCTGCCTGATCCAGGGGCTACGAAGGCGAGTGTGGAGCGATTGGTGCCTTTGGAAAAGCGCATGACTTTGCCGGAGGAGATTGCGGCGGCAGTGGTGTTTCTGGCTTCGCCGGTTTCAGCGCATACAACGGGGCAGATCCATTTTGTGGATGGCGGGTACACGCATCTGGACCGGGCGTTCACGAGTGAGCATGCGAAGTGGGGTTAGTTAGTTCTGCCTTATTACCTCGGCAGCTACGAAAAGAAAAACCGCCATGGATTTCTCCATGGCGGTTGGTGTTTTTTTTGATTGTTCTTGGCCTACTTGAACATTGCGTGGTTGCGATCACCACGGGAGAGGAGGAACGCGATCAGGTCGGCAGCCTCGTCTTCTTTCAACGAATTGATCAAACCTTCGGGCATCATGGAGACCTTGGAAGGTTCCACGGATTTCACCTGCTTGGCGTTGATGTTCACGGCCTGGTTCGGATCGAACATGTCCGTGTTGAAACGGATGCCGTCACCGTTCAGATTCACCACGCGACCGCTGTAGCTCATGTCGTCGGTGGTGGTGATGACCACGGCGCCGAACTGATCACTGATCTCCTTGTTTGGATCGATGATGGATTCCAATATGTCGCGAGCATTGAAGCGTCCACCCAACCCGGTGAGGTCAGGCCCCACGGCGCCACCTTCCGTATCGAAGCGATGGCAGGCCGCGCAACCGACCGCGCCATAGAGCTGACGACCGCGATCATAGCTGCGTTTCTTCAGGCTCTTTTCCACCTTCGGGGCGAGGTCCGCCACGGTCCATTCCTTCACGAATTCACGACCGGTCATGATCATCTCCAGTGAGGATTTCATTTGCGGCTTGGCATCGAGAATAGGTTTTAGTTCGGCCAGTTCTGCCTGGCTGCAAGTGGCGAGGGCGTCATCTTTGATGTTGCGGAGGAAGCCTTCGAGGCTGTTGCCGCCCTTGAAGTTCGCGGCCTTCAGGAGCCAGCTAAAGAACGTCTTGCGCTGGTCGATCGTCCAGCCCGTCTTGAGCACACGGAGAGCTCGGGCGTAATCGATCTGTTCCTCTTGTGTCGGCGCATTGACCAGCATGGCGGTAAGTTTCTTCGCGGCGCTGGGGGCTTCGAGATAGACGAGGATCTGGGCCAGTTCCACGCTGACTTCGCGGCGTTGCGCGGGGAAGAGCGGGTCGAACTTGGCGATGAGTTTCTGGCGCGTGGCTTCATCCGGGCGGCCCATGCGCGCGAAGGCGACATGATAGACGCGGGTCAGGTCCGTGCGCTGGCTGTCCGTCAGCTTGCTCCAGTCGATGCGGTCCAGAGCAGCGAGCAGTTCGGGTAGGACCGTCTTGTCACCGGCGCGGGCGAGGGCGAGCAAGGCGTGCGTGGCGGCCACAGGATTCTTCTCGCTGAGCGCCTTGGCCTGCCAGGTGTTCACCGGCTGCCATTCGATGGCGATACGGGCGGCGAAGCGTAGATAACGGTCGGGGCTGCCGAGGGCTTTCCAAGCGTCCTTCACGGCATTGGCGTCCACCTTGCCGTGAAAGGCTTCGAGCTGGCGACGTTCTTTGAGGAGCGGCGGAGCGGCAGAACCCTTCGAAGGAGTAGTGGATTCCTTGCCCGCGTAGGTCACGCGATAGAGGCCGGACTGCGTCTTGCGACCACCGATGGCCACGTACATCGAGCCATCGGGATGGATGATGAGGTCCGTGAGGGGCAGGGGGGAACCGGTGATGAATTCTTCCTTCTCTGCCGTGTAGGCTGAGCCATTCGGCTTCATGTGGACGGCGTAGAGTTTGCCATAGCTCCAGTCGCAGATGTAGAGCGCGTCTTGATATTTGGCGGGGAACTTGGCCCCGTAACCAAAGACGATGCCTGTCGGTGAACCCGGGCCGATGTCGATCACTGGACCGAGGTTGTCCGGATAATAGGCGGGCCATTTGCCAGCACCGTTGCGCCAGCCGAATTCACCTCCGCTGGCGGACATCACGACCCGTGTGGGGCGATACCAAGGGGTGTTGAAATCCCATTCCATGTCGGCGTCGTAGCTGAAGAGATCGCCGTGGCGATTGAAGGCGATGTCGTACTCGTTACGGTAGCCGGAGGTGATGAGCTCCCATTCCTTGCCATCGGGCGAGATGCGATAGACGCAACCGCCGGGGGCCATCACGTCACGCATGAAGCCGCGACCATCAGGCATGCGGGTGAGGAGATGATCCTCGCCCCAGATGCGCGGCACCTTGGAGCTGTTCACGCTGGCGAACTTGGTGCCGTTGCCGGCGCAGATGTAGAGAGATTTGCCATCCGGCGAGAGGATGACCGCGTGGGGACCGTGTTCACCGCCGCCTTCGAGCAGGCGCAAAGTTTCCACAGAATCCAGCGTGTCATCGTTGTTCGTATCGCGGACGCGATAGACGCCGCTGGCGTATTTGCCGCCTTTGTTCACCACGACGTAGAGGCTGTCGAAGGCCCAGAGGAGGCCTTGGGCTTCACCGATATCCACGTTGATCTTGTCGATCTTCAGGCCGTTCGTGCTGGTGACGGCGGGAAGGGTCACGCGGTAGAGCCCGCCGTATTGATCGCACACGATGAGGCGGCCTTTCGGGTCCACGGCCATGCTGACCCAGGAACCTTGCTCGTCTTTCGGCACCGTGTAGAGGAGATCGACTTTGAAATCCTTGGCCACGCGCAATTGGTTCACGGGCGTGGCAGTGGGGGCTTTCACATTGGCGGCAGCTTGCAGGGACTTTTCATTCACCTTGGTCCAAGGAGCGCCGCCGAGCTGGGCGAGCACCACGGGTTTGGTCCAGGAGCTGTCGTCGAATTCCGGCTTTTGCCAGCCGGTAGGGCCTTTGACGGTGGTCTTCCACGAATCGTCGGTGGCGATGACCTGCACGGTGCGGCCATTATCGATCGACAGCTTCACCATGAGCGCGGCGGCAGCGCCGTCGTCGTTCTTGGCGTCCACAGCGAGGACGTTGCGGCCTTCGAGGAGTTTATTGGAGACATTGACGAAGACGGGGTCTTCCCAGCTATTGCCCGCGGCGATCTGTTCGCCGTTCAGGAACAGGCGGAATTCGTTATCCGCCGCCACGTGGATGCCAGCGGTCACAGCTGCGGATTTCTTGTAGGTGAACTCCTTGCGGAACCATGCCTTCTGGTTGGCGGTGGCTGGCTGGGTGGGCCAGATCCAGTTGACGGCGGAGCCTAGGGCGACGGCAGCTTTTGGGGCGGCCTTTTCCTGAGCTTTCGCGTCGGTAGTCACCAGCAAGGCACTGGTGGTGGCGAGGGCCAAAAGCGAACAGTAACGGGCTAGCATTTTCATGGCTTGAATGAGTGGGATGATTAAAGCAGCAAGGGAGGAAGGGAGGCAATCAAGGAAATGCCGAATGACGAAATCCGATCCCGACTTGATGGCGCGGGGTTCATGACGAAGAAATGGTCTAAATCCCAAATCTAAAGCTCCAAACACCAGGGAAACACCAATCCTCAAGCTCCAAGCAAGGGCGCAATATCATTGGTGCTTTGGATTTCACTGGAGCTTGGTGTTTTGGATTTTGAGTTTTCAATTCACTTTTCCTGACGAACTGCTTGCGGCGGGGGAGCGGTTTCGGGTATCGACGAGGCAGTTTCACCCGAATTCAGGATTACCGGCCGCCAATGGTCACGGCCGGGCGCAGGCATGAAGAAGATTCTGGGCATTTTAGGGCTGTTGATATTCGTCTGTGTGGCGACGGCGCTGATGAGCGACCGTTTCCTCACGCCTTACAATGTCGAGAACCTCATCCGGCGCACGGCGCTCTTCGGCATCATCAGCATCGGGGTGGCGTTCGTCATTATCACGGGCGGCATCGATCTCTCCATCGGTTCGGTGGTGTGCCTGGTGGGATGTGGGTTGCCGTGGCTGCTGACGGTGAAAGGAGTTTCGGTGCCAGTGGCGTTGTTAGTGGTAACATTAGTATCTGGAGGCATTGGGCTACTGCATGGGACATTGATTACCAAGCTGCGAATACAACCTTTCGTGGTGACGTTATGCGGATTGCTCATCTATCGCGGATTGACGCGCGGACTCACACAGGACCAGACGATGGGGTTTGGGAATGAGTTCAAGGGCTTGCGCATCCTGGCGACGGGGAAGGTGCCGGTGCCGTTCATTGAGAATTTCAGCATCCCGGCACCGTGCATCATCCTGCTGGTGGTGGCGGTCATCGCGGCGGTGTTTCTGAACAAGACGATCTATGGGCGCTATCTGCTGGCACTGGGGCGGAATGAACAAGCCGCGCGGTTCAGCGGCATCAATACGGATCGCATGATCATCCTGGCGTATGTGATTTGCGGATTGCTGTCCGGTTTGGGCGGAATGCTCTTCGTGCTGGATGTGAACTCGGCGCAACCGGTGGATTTCGGCAATTTCTATGAGCTGTATGCCATCGCGGCGGCAGTGCTGGGCGGATGCAGCTTGCGCGGTGGAGAGGGGGCCATCACGGGCATCATCATCGGTGCGGCGCTGATGCAGGTGCTGCGGAACATGATCACGCTGGTGGATTCCATGCCGAAGAGCATTGAGTTCGCCATCATCGGCGCGGTGATTTTGGGCGGCGTGGTGGCGGATGAATTGATCAAGCGGTGGGCGGCGAAGAGGAGGGCGCAGAAGAATCAGCAGGCGTGAATCAAAAAGTGACAACCTAAGGCTAAAAACGAACATTTATGACTGAAGCCGAAGCCAAAGAGTTGCTGCTTTTGCACTCTTTTGGACATCCCAGCCAGGATTACGAAAAGATGAATCGTGGTTTTTTAGGGTCGCTTCGACCTTATCGCGGTCACCTTAGCGATGAAAATTTTCATGAGGTGATGGCGGCCTTGCGCGTTTTGGCCCCTTCATTGCGACAATCTTCTGTGGATCAAGAAGTTGTTGGCTCGCTATGGAGTCTCTGCTTCTTAAGTCGTTTATGGGCTGTTCATCCTAAGGGTATGCTTCAATCCAATGGCCTCATCAAACCAGAGGACGTCCAAAAGATGGAAGGCTGGTTAAAGTGTATTGAATACGCCGTCATGATTTTACTATCGGCACAGGGCAACCAATCTGGCGCTTTTAAGGAAGCATTCCATATATACGATACCACTTATAAAAAAGCACCACCGCCAACACCTTCGCACGAAGCTTGAGGATCGTTCCTGTGGATTAAGCAAAAAAAGCGGCGGTAAATTTGGTGTAATTGCCCTAGACGTCTGGGGCGCCGCCTGCGTATCTGGACTTCCGCTTCACTCACACCGATGTTAAAAAGCACCGTTCCTGCGCGAGGCGATCTGCTTAGACGCCTTGCGCCACCGGCCATCGAATGAGCAGTCACGCGAAAATCATCGGAGCGGCGTTAACGCTTTCGGCGTGGTGCGCGATGGCGGATGACATCGCGTTCTTCAAGGCGCAGGTGGAGCCGCTTTTGGAAAAGCATTGTTACCAGTGCCATTCCCATGCGATGGGTAAAATGAAGGGCGGGCTGACGTTGGATTCGCGCAGTGGCTGGTCCGAAGGGGGAGACCGTGGGACGGCCATCGTTCCTGGTGATCCCGACAAGAGCCTCCTCATCCGCGCCATCCGGCACACCGATCCGGATCTGAAGATGCCGAAGGAAAAGCTGCCGGAGAAGGAGATCGCCGTTCTGGAAGAGTGGGTGAAACGCGGGGCGACCGATCCGCGTGTCATCAAATTGGAAACGAAACCAGCGCTGAACGAAGGAGATTGGTGGTCGCTCAAGCCGCTGCAAACTCCGCCGGTGCCAGTGGTGAAAAAGACTACTCATCCGATCGATGCGTTCGTCCTGTCCAAACTGCGCGAAAATAAATTGAGCGCCTCACCGCAGGCCGATCGACGCACGCTCATCCGCCGTCTCTATTTCGATCTGATTGGTCTGCCGCCCACACCTGAAGAGGTCGATGCATTCATCGCCGACAAGGATCCACAGGCGTGGAATAAACTCGTTGATCGTCTGCTGGCGTCGCCGCGTTACGGTGAACGCTGGGCACGGCACTGGCTGGATACGATTCATTACGCGGATACTCATGGATTTGAGCACGATCGCTTGCGCACGAATGCCTGGCGTTACCGCGATTATGTCATCGAGAGTTTCAACCGTGATACGCCATGGCCGCGGTTCATCAGGGAGCAGCTGGCGGCGGATGTGCTTTTCCCGGAGAAACCAGAACTAACGGTGGCCCTCGGTTTTCTCGGCGCTGGTCCGTACGATGAGAGTGCCGCTGGGACTGCCTTGCAGAGCTTCGAATACATCGATCGCGATGATTTGGTCACGCAGACGATGGCAACCTTTGCCAGCACGACAGCCAATTGCGCCCGCTGTCATGCTCACAAGTTCGATCCGATCACGCAGGAGGATTATTTCGCCATTCAAGCGGTGTTTGCCGGGGTTGGAAAAGGGGATGTGTCATTCGATGAAAACCCGCAGACCGCCGAGCAGCGACGGCATTGGCAAACGCTCAAGAATGCTGTCCAAGCCAATACGCGTGAAGTGCTCCTGGCCCCGGTAAATCAGGCCCTCGTGGGTGAGTGGGAAAAGCAGGAAAAAGTTGGATGGAAGACTCTCCCGGCAGAGGTTTTTCTTTCTGCAGAGGGAGCGACACTGCAACTTCGCCCGGATGGGGCGATCTTCTCCACGGGGACGCGTCCGGATAAGGACAATGTCACCGTCACAGGCACGCCTGGAGTGCGGAAAATCACTGCCATAAAGCTTGAACTGCTGCCGGAGGATACGCTGCCGCAAAAAGGACCGGGACGAAATGATAATGGTAATCTGCATCTCTCCGAGATTGAAGCGCAGGTGTTTCGTCCGGGAGCGCAACCGGAGAGGCTTAAGTTTCGCCGGGCCACGGCGGATTTTGACCAGAAGGACTGGACCAGCGCCCATGCTATTGACGGCAATGTGAAAACGGCGTGGGGAATCTTCCCTGAAGTCGGCAAGCCGCATCACGCGGTGTTCGAGCTGGATCAGGCCGTGAACATCGCGGCCGGAGACAAGCTGGCGGTCACATTGAAGCAATTGCATGGCGGTGGGCATGTGATAGGGCGCTTTCGTCTGGCGGTCACGGATGCGCCGATTCAGACCGCTTTCGTGCTGCCTGCGCATGTCGAGGCAGCTTTGGCCATTCCGCCTGAGCAACGGAGTGTCGAACAGAAGCTCGCGATCGCCGCAGTTGTTTTGGGTCGTCGTGCGGATGATGAACTGGCTGCGCTGCCGGCGCTGGCCAAGGTTTATGCGGCTGCATCGCGTGCGGAGAATGAACGTGGGCTCATCACGTATGCGGAGCCGCGAGTCATCCGGGTGCTTCATCGCGGTGATCTGGCCAATCCTCGTGCCGAGGTGAAGCCGGGCAGTTTATCCGCGATCGCTGCGCTCAAGCCGCGCTTTGAGATCACCGACTCGAAAAACGAAGCTGCCCGCCGGGCTGCATTGGCCGACTGGTTTGCGGATGAAAAGAATCCGCTCACCTGGCGGAGTGCGGCCAACCGTGTCTGGCAGTATCATTTCGGACGAGGCCTATGCGATACGCCCAGCGATTTCGGACGGATGGGCGGCGTGCCATCGCATCCGGAACTGCTCGACTGGCTGGCAATCGAATTGCGCGAGCATGGTGGCTCCATCAAACACCTGCATCGGCTGATCTGCACCAGCGAGACCTATCGGCAGAAATCGGACCACAACCAGAAGGCGACGGCCATCGATCCGGACAATCGTCTCCTGTGGCGGATGAACAGTCAGCGTCTGGATGCCGACGGATATCGCGATGCGGTGCTGGCCGTCAGCGGGCGACTGGACCTTACGACGGGCGGGCCGGGTGTTCCTCACTTCAACGCCAGCGGGGCAATCCAGAACACACCTACGCTTGATTACGGGGCATTCGACTGGAGTGCTCCGGGCGCGAACCGGCGCAGCATCTATCGTATCGTCTGGCGCGGTATTCCGGACCCCTTCATGGAGACGCTCGATTTTCCCGATAGCTCTTTGCTGGCGCCCACGCGCAGCTTTTCCGCGTCTGCCTTGCAGGCACTTTCGCTGTTGAACAACGAATTTGTCCTGCATCACAGTGATCATTTTGCGAAACGCATCGCCAGCAGCAGCAAGACGACTCGTGAGCAGATCCGCGCTGCCTTTCGATTCGTCCTGCTGCGTGAACCAACCAAAGCGGAGTATAGTGAGTTCGGTGCTATCGCCCAGAGGCACGGTCTGGCCGCCGTGGGCCGCGTGCTTTTCAACAGCAATGAATTCCTGTTCGTGAATTGAACATTAAGGTCATGAACCATACGCCCAACATTGTTTCGCCACCTTCGCGCCGACAGTTTCTGTCCCAGCTCGGCGGCGGTCTTGGTGCAGTGGCCTTGGCGCAGCTTTGGGCGCGTGAAGGATTGATGGCTGCGGAGAAAACTTCCGCAAGTTCCATTCCCATGGGCGGTTTGCATCATCCACCGAAGGTGAAACGCATCATCCAGTTATTCATGAATGGAGGGGCGAGCCCCATGGATACGTTCGATTACAAACCTGCGCTTGAGAAACATCATGGGCAGATGCTTGGTCCGAAGGAAAAGCCGGAAGGATTCACCGGCGCGGTCGGTGCGGTGATGAAGAGCCCGTTTGAGTTCAAGCAGCACGGGCAGTCCGGGCGGTGGGTCAGTTCAGTTTTCCCGGAGCAGGCCAAGTGCGTGGATGACCTCGCTTTTTTGATGGCGATGACCACGAAGACCAATGTCCATGGGCCGGGCACTTACATGATGAACACGGGGTTCCTCATCCCGGGATTTCCGTGCATGGGCGCCTGGATCTCCTACGCGCTGGGCAGTGTGGTGGATGAATTGCCCGCCTTTATCGTGCTGCCGGATGCGCGCGGTCTGCCGTATAACCAGAAGGCCACGTTCAGCTCCGGATTCCTTCCGGCGCGGCATCAGGGCACGGTCATCAATGCGGCGGCCAATCCGCCGGTTCCTGATCTCTTTGCGGATAGCCGTCACCCGTTTGCCACGGGCGAGGCGGATCGGGATTCGCTGGCGCTGTTGCAGAAAATGAATCATCGCCATGTGAAGGAGCATCCCGGTGATTCCCGGTTGGAAGCGCGCATCGCGGCGAGCGAGCTCGCGGCGAAGATGCAGCTTAGTGCGCCGGAAGCATTTGATCTAAGCCGCGAAACGGCCATCACGCGAACTGCTTATGGCCTGGACAACAAAGTGACGGAGGATTTCGGGCGACGTTGTCTGCTGGCACGGCGGCTGATAGAGCGGGGAACGCGGTTTGTGCAGGTCTGGAGCGGGCCGCAAGGGGCGAAGGACAACTGGGACAATCACGCGAGCATTGTGGCTGAACTTCCGCCCATCGCGACTAGTGTGGATCTGCCCATCGCGGCGCTGCTCGGCGATCTCAAGGCGCGTGGGCTGCTCGCGGATACGTTGGTGGTGTGGTCAACGGAGTTTGGCCGCACGCCTTTTGCGCAAAGCAGCGTGGGCCGCGATCACAATGGGGGAACATTCGTCAACTGGCTGGCTGGGGCGGGTGTCAAAGCAGGGGTGGCTTATGGCCGCAGCGATGAACTTGGTTACCAAGCTGCGGAGAACAAGACGTACTGCTACGATCTCCATGCGACCATCTTGCACCTGCTAGGTATTGATCACACCAAGCTGGTTTACCGGAATGCGGGGATTGATCGGCGGTTAACGGATGTGCATGGGCATGTGATTCAGGAGGTGCTGGCGTGATCAGGTAAGGATGCTGGCAAAAGCAACGGGATATGGCAGAGTAATCTTATGGAAACGGCGATTGTCACCTCTGAGGGCGATACGCAGACCGTTCGTCTGCCGAAAGGATTTTATTTGCCCACGCCAGAGGTCAGCATCCGGCATGATGGGGAGGCGATCGTTTTGGAGCCGTTGAAGCCGAAGACTTGGCCCGCTGTTTTTTTCGAGTCGATACGGATTGATGATCCTTCTTTCAGCCGTCCGGAACAGGGTGTGATGCCTCCAGTGAAGAAGCTTTAAGAGCATGAAATATCTGTGGGATACAGATACGTGCATCGCCGCAATTCGTCAGCGTGAAAGTGTGGCTAGTGAATGAAAAAGGTATGAAGAAAAAGATATTCGTAATCGTCATCTTCATGGCAATTGCAGCGTGGGCGGAAAAAGACGTCAAAGAAAAGGTGCCCGTGGTTAGGGATATCAACTTGCGATTTGACGGGAAGTGGCGGTCTTCGAAGGAGCTGGAAACGAAGGCTCTTAGCATTCTGGAAAAAGAGCACGGTTTTATTTTCGGTGATCCATACTCAATATCCACTTGGATTGAAGCGAATGATTCTCATAGTGATGTAAAGATTCAGGTGTACCGCGATGCCGGCAAGAAATCTTGGGTAGTGCATTTTGCTAGGGATGGCTCAGTTAGTAAGATAGAAGCGGGAACTTTGGTTTATTAGCTAAAGAAGCTCGTCAACCTTGCATACCTCGGCGGATACGAAATAGGGAGACGAGGCGTCAAGCCGCCTCGGGCGGAAAGCGGAGGCAAGCCTCCGCACTCCAAAATCTGGTTAGAGCCTCCTTACGTCGTCGGCTATGGATCAATAGGTCGCCCGTCCGCCGGAGAGGTCGAATACGCCGGCGGTGGTGAAGGAGCATTCTTCGGAGCTGAGCCAGGCGACCATGGCGGCGGCTTCATCGACTTTGCCGAAGCGGCCCATGGGGATCTTGGAGAGCATGTAGTCGATGTGCTGCTGGGTGCATTGCTTGAGGATGTCCGTGACGATGACGGCGGGGGTGATGCAGTTCACGCAGATGTTGGATTGCGCGAGTTCTTTGCCGAGAGATTTGGTGAGAGCGATGACACCGGCCTTCGAGGCGCTGTAGTGCGAGGCGTTCGGATTGCCTTCCTTGCCCGCGATGGAGGCGGTGTTCACGATGCGGCCGTAGCCATTCTTCAAAAGATAGGGGACGACGGCGCGGCAGCAGAGGAAGACGCCGTTCAGGTTCACATCCACCACGGAGCCCCATTCGGCGGGGGTGAGTTCCCAGGTCTTTTTGTTCACACCAGCGATGCCCGCGTTATTTACGAGGATATCGATCTTGCCGAGAGCGGTAGCAGTGGCCGCTGCGGCGGCTTCGACGGAGGCGGGATCGGTGAGCTGGACGGTGGTGGTGTGGACCTTGCCGAACTGGCCGAGGGATTGGGCGGCTTCACGAAGAGCGTCGGCATCGCGGTCCCACAGGCTGACGCTGGCGCCGGACTGGAGGAGGCGTTGCGAGATGGCGTAGCCGATGCCGCGAGCGCCACCGGTGACGATGGCCATGCGGCCTTGGAGGTCGATCTGGTTCATGCAGGGGAAATGGTAGGGAAACGAGCTATGGAGGCGAGAGATTTTCAATTTTTTGAAAGACAGGCGGTGAGAAGAGCAGATGCTCCGATGGCAGCAGTTTCTTGGGAATGATGTATGTGAAAGGTGACTGCGAGCTTTGCTCTGCCTGAGCAAGAATGTTTGAGCCGTTTTCTATCCAACGCACTTCCGAAACTGATGCATGCTTCAAGTTGCCCGTTCCGTATTTCAGCTTCACGTGCGCGTCATCCCAACTGACCAGTTCGAAGTAAAACTCAGAAGGGAGACTGGATATCTGAGCCCGTATACTCTCAACGGTATTTGTTTTCTGTTGGTGCAGTTGCATGGCCTCTTGATAACGGTTGTTCCGGAAGGCTACAGCGAACAACCATTGGCCGCGCATTTTATCGGGGAGATTGGCTCCATCGGTTTTCACTTCAGCAAGACAGTAGGGAGTATCATTCTGATAGGCAGTAATTTCTCCTTTGCGGACAACTTTCAGTTTGGAGTCGTAAACGGTCACGTCGTAAGGCGTTCCGAACATCTCGATGCCGGGATACTGCAAGCATACCAGCATCTGCTCGTTTGTCCGTTGCCATACAGTCCGATATAGAGTGAAGGCTGTTTCGGCATTTGTGGCCACCATCCGGTCCTTATGGAATCCAGCGGCAGTACGCCATTCATTCGTGGTGATGATCTGTTTGTTGAAGCTGAACGCCGTTTGAGCAGAGGCTTGAGGGCATTCGGCGAGAAATGCCAGTAGCAGCATCAATAATAAGGGCCGAAAGTTGCCTGAAGGGTTCATCCGATTTCCTTGTGTGTTTAAAGGGAAACTAACTCACGTGACCCCAACAGTGTCAAGGGGGCGTAATTTTGTCTCCAAGCAACGCATATAGCGCATATAGGCCTAACGGTTGTATTCAATAACTGGCAGAGTGGTGGCGTGAGAAAGAGAACATTTTGTGTGGATGTAGTGGATGGAAGGCTAACGGAGGCGGAGATTTTTGGGCAGATTGGAGGCATATGAAAAAAGAGGAAGATGATGGATGGGGAGACTGGACAGGTGGAGGCACCTGTCCCACTACGGAGGGCGACAGGCGAGGGCGCCTGTCCGACTATGGCGGACGAGGGCGTCCACCCCACTACAAAAGTGCATTGCGGGGTCAAGAATCTTGCATGGCGGAGGGGCGAGGGAACAGGTATGGTTGGAACATTGAAATCCCTATGGTGAAACGCGATGTCATATCAGCCCTGAAGCGGGCAAGTTTGCTGATGGTTTTGCTGTCGCTGACGACGATGGTGAATGCGGCGGAGAAGCGTGCTGGTAAAGTGGATTATCAGCGGGATGTGCGGCCCATCATCTCGGCCAAATGTTATCATTGTCACGGGCCGGATGAGGGGACGCGGGAGGCGAAGTTGCGATTGGATATTCGCGAGGAAGCGGTAAAGGAGCGCAAAGGGTCGTTTGCGATCAAGCCGGGTGACTTGAAGGCGAGTGAGTTGTATGCGCGGATCATCACGAAGGATGCGGATGACATCATGCCGCCGGTGAAGACGGGGCATCCGCTGACGGCGGAGGAGATCGAAACCTTGAAGCGGTGGATCCAGCAGGGGGCGGTGTATGAGGATCATTGGGCTTTCACCAAACCGGCCTTACCAAAGGTGCCGGTGACCAGTGCATCGAAGCGTTGGGCGGCGAATGGGCTGGATCATTTTATTTTTGAGCGGCTGGAGGATGCGGGGCTGAAACCCAGTGCGCAGGCGGACCGACATACGTTGATCCGGCGGTTGTCGCTGGACCTCATCGGGCTGCCGCCGACGCCGCAGGAGGTGGAGGCGTTCGTGAATGACAAGAGTGCGAATGCTTATGAGAAGGTGGTGGATCGCTTGCTGGCGTCGCCGCATTACGGGGAGAAGTGGGCGCGGATGTGGCTGGACCTGGCGCGGTATGCGGATTCAGCGGGTTATGGTTCCGATCCCTTGCGCATGAACATCTGGCCGTATCGCGACTGGGTGATCCATGCGTTCAATCGCAACTTGCCGTATGACCAATTCACCATCGAGCAGCTCGCGGGCGACTTGTTGCCGAAGCCGACGCAGGAGCAATTGGTGGCGACGGCGTTTCATCGTAACACGATGACGAACACGGAGGGCGGGACGGATGATGAGGAGTTTCGCGTGGCGGCGATCAAGGATCGGGTGGGCACGACGATGCAGGTGTGGATGGGGCTGACGATGAACTGCGCGCAGTGTCACACGCATAAGTTCGATCCGATCTCGCACAAGGAATACTACCAGTTCTTCGCGTTCTTCAACCAGACGGAGGACACGGACAAGCCGGATGAGTTCCCGACGATGCCATTGCCAACGGCGGACGACACGGCGAAAACGGAGAAGATCCAAGGCGAGATTACGGCGCTGGAGAAACAATTTGCGGCGACTTCACCGGAGTTGCTGGCGGAACTGGTGCAGTGGGAGAAGGCGCAGCAGGCGGGTGTGAAGTGGGAGACTCTAAACGCTGTAGAGGCGAAAGCGAAGTCGGGTGCGGCGCTGACGGTGCAATCGGATCAAGCAGTTCTCGCGACGGGTGAGGCGGCGGATACGGATACTTACACGGTGAAGTGGCGCTTGAACGGAAAAGGGGCGACGGCGCTACGGCTTGAGGCGTTGACGGATGAGAGCTTGCCGGGACAAGGGCCGGGGCGGGCCAAAGGGAATTTTGTGCTGAGCGATGTGAAGGTGACAGTGAAGGCTGCGGAAGCAGGAGTGCCGCAGGCGCGGTATGTGAGGGTGGAGATTCCGGGGAAAGAAAAACTTCTTTCACTGGCGGAGGTGCAGGTGTTCAGCGGCGGCAAGAATATGGCGCAGGGAAAGGCGGCGAAGCAATCGAGCACGACCTTTGCCGGGTTAGCGGCTTATGCGGTGGATGGGAATACGGATGGGAAATTTGATGTGAAGTCCACGACGCATACAGCGTCTGAGGAAAATCCGTGGTGGGAAGTGGATTTGGGTGAGGTGCAGGCGGTAGAGCGCGTGGCGGTGTGGAATCGCACGGATCCGTTTGTGGGGAGTCGATTGGCCAACTTCCGGGTGATCGCGCTGGATGCGGCGCGCAAACCGGTGTGGGAAACGACGGTGGCGGAAGCGCCCGCGAAGAACGTGGAACTGGCGACGAATGGAGAGCGCACGGTGATGCTGCGGAATGCCTCGACGGATTATAGCCAGAATGATTTCGAAGTGGCGAAGGCGATCGATGCGGACAAGAAGACGGGCTGGGCGGTGGGTGGTGAGACCGGCAAGGCGCATGCGGCGGTGTTTGAGCTGGGGAGTGCGTTGCTGGAAGGCGAGGGGGCGATCGTCACGCTGACGATGGAGCAGAATCACGGAGGCAAGCATTTGCTCGGGAAGTTCCGCTTGCAGGCGACGACGCAGAAGGTGCCAGTGCGGGAATTGCCGAAGAATATTCTGGCGATACTGGCGGTAGATGCCGGGAAGCGAAGTGAGGTGCAGCAGAAGGCGTTGCTGGATTATTACCGGCCGTTGTCGAGTTCGCTGGCGAAGGTGAACACGCAGCTCGCGCAGAAGCGAAAGGATTTGGCGGCGATCAAGCCGATGGTAATGCCGATCATGAAGGAGTTGAGTGCGGACAAGAAACGTTCGTCCACGATCTTCAACAAGGGCAATTTCCTGGACCCGGGGGCGAAGGTGGAGGCGGAGTTTATGGCGAAGTTTGCGCCGCCGAGTGCCTCGGTGCCGCGCAACCGACTGGGCGTGGCGGAGTGGCTGGTGAGCAAGGAGAATCCGCTCACGGCTCGGGTGCAGGTGAATCGCGTGTGGTCGCAATTGTTCGGTCGCGGACTGGTGCTGACGGAGGAAGATTTCGGCACACAGGGGACCTTGCCGACGCATCCGGAGTTGCTCGACTGGCTGGCGATGGAGTTCATGGGCAAAGGCTGGGACATGAAGGGCTTCATCAAGACGGTGGTGATGTCCGCGACTTACCGGCAATCCTCGGTGGTGAGCGAGAAGGCGCGGGCGAAGGATCCGTTGAATGAATTGGTTTCGCATTATCCACGGCTGCGGCTGGATGCGGAGGGAGTGCGGGATCAGGCGCTGGCGTTGAGCGGACTTTTGAGCGGGAAGATCGGCGGGCCATCGGTGTTTCCACCGCAGCCGGATGGGTTGTGGCGGGCGGCGTTCAACGGACAACGGAACTGGACGACGAGCACGGGCGAGGACCGGTATCGACGCGGGATGTACACATTTTGGCGGCGCACGGCACCGTATCCGAGCATGGCGACGTTCGATGCGCCGAGTCGCGAGAACTGCACAATGCGGCGCCTGCCGACGAACACGCCGTTGCAGGCGTTCGTGACGATGAACGATCCGGTATTCGTGGAGATGTCGCAGGCTTTGGGGCGGCGCATCCAGAAGGAAGGCGGCAGCACGGTGGAGGAGCGGGTGAAGTATGCGCTCACGCTGTGTCTCGCGCGACCACCGCAAGCGGAACAGGTGAAGGCGCTGGTGCAATTGTATCAGAGCGAGCTGGAACATTTTAGTAAGGATGCGGAGGCGGCGAAGAAATTGGCGACGGGTGCGGATGGGAAAGCGATGACAGGAGATGCAGCAGAGCAGGCGGCGTGGACGGTGGTGGGGAATGTGTTGCTGAACCTGGATGGGGTGCTGACGAAGGGCTAATGAGTATGAATGATGATATTTTAAATCCTCGGTTGGCGGCGATGCGGGCGATGACGCGGCGCACTTTCTTCGGTCGCGCTGGGCTTGGACTCGGGGCGCTGGCGTTGGGGCAGATGGGATTGCGGGGGGCGTCATCGGTACCGGCGGTGGCGGGTGGGAATCCGTTGGCGGTGAGGCCGCCGTCGTTTGCGCCGAAGGCGAAGTCGGTGATCTATCTGCACATGTCGGGGGCGCCGCCGTCGCTGGACCTGTTTGATTACAAGCCGAAGTTGAAGGAGCTGAACATGCAGCCGTGTCCGCAGTCGCTGCTGGATGGGCAACGGTTTGCGTTCATCAAGGGCGTGCCGAAGATGCTGGGCTCGCCGTATGAGTTCAAGCAGCACGGGCAGGCGGGCATGTGGGTGAGCGAGACGTTGCCGCATTTCTCGAAGATCGCGGATGACGTGTGTCTCATTCGCTCGATGAACACGGACCAGTTCAATCACGCACCGGCGGAGCTGTTTCTTTATACGGGTTCGTCACGCGCGGGCAGTGCCTCGATGGGGTCGTGGCTGACGTATGGGTTGGGCAGCATGAACCAGGATTTGCCGGGATTTGTGGTGTTGCTCTCGGGCGGCACGGATCCGACGGGCGGCAAGAGTTTGTGGAGCAGCGGGTTTTTGCCATCGGTTTATCAAGGGGTGCAGTGCCGTTCGCAAGGTGAGCCGATCTTGTTCTCGAACAATCCCGAGGGCATGAACCGGGAATCGCGGCGGCGCAGTCTGGATGCGTTGGCGAAGTTGAACGAGATTGAGGCGAAGCAGTTCGGCGATCCAGAAACGCTCACGCGCATCCAGCAATACGAGCTGGCATATCGCATGCAGATCGCGGTGCCGGAGGTGTTCGACATCGCGAAAGAGCCGGAACACATCCGCGAGGCGTACGGGGCGAAGCCGGGTGAGGGATCGTTCGCGAACAATTGTTTGCTGGCGCGGCGCCTGGTGGAGAAGGGCGTGCGTTATGTGCAGCTTTATGATTGGGGCTGGGACATCCATGGCACGGGCGCGGGCGATGATCTGATGACGGCGTTTCCGAAGAAATGTCGTGATGTGGACCAGGCGGCGGCGGCATTGATCACGGACTTGAAACAGCGCGGGATGCTGGATGAGACACTGGTGATCTGGGGTGGAGAGTTCGGTCGCACGCCGATGAATGAGGAGCGGAATGGCTCGAAACTCTTGGGGCGCGATCATCATCCGCACTGCTTCAGTATCTGGATGGCGGGTGGTGGCATCAAGGCCGGGCATATCCATGGCGAGACGGATGAGCTGGGCTACATGATCACGAAGGACAAGGTGACGATCCGCGATCTGCAATCGACCATCCTGCACCAGATGGGGATGAACCCGCATCAGTTCAGCTATAAATATCAGGGATTGAATCAACGGTTGATAGGGCCGACGGATGAGGGTACGGTCGTCAAAGGTTTGCTGGCCTGAGGTCAGGTGAGCAAAAAATGGTTGCTTCCTGCTGTTGGGAGGAAGGCGGGCAAGGGGATTGCCTGCTACATCATATTAAATCAGCAGTTTGCCAACCGGCTTGTACGGGGAGGTTGGCCCAATCGGGGAATGGGCATGGCTACTTTTCACTTGGTCATCGAGCCGCCGTCGGGCGGGCGGTATGAGCATCGTCTCGCGCTGGGCAGTTATGTCTTGGGGCGGGAGCAGGGGGCGTGTGATCTGGCGATCGTGTCGCCGGAGATTTCGCGGCGGCATGTGCGGCTGACGTTCAGTGAGACGCAGTGCACGGTGGAGGATTTGGGGAGCACTTCGGGGACTTATCACAGCGGGCAATCGGTGCGGGAAAGCCGTGCTTTGGCGTATCCGCTGGAACTGCACTTGGGGACGGTACGACTGCAGATCAGTTTGGCGAAAGAGTCGGCCGGTGATACGAACGGATCGGGAATCGCCGGTCACTACACGAAGGGGGCGGAGATCGCGAAGGGCGGGATGGGGGCGGTGCTGGAGGCGAATGATCAACTGCTTGGCCGCACGGTCGCGATGAAGGTGGTGCGGCATGACATCGGGGACAGTGAGAGCATCCGCTTAAGATTTATCCGGGAGGCGACGGTGCTCGCGAGGTTGGAGCATCCGAGCATCGTGCCGATCTACGAGATGGGGAAGGACGCAGAAGGGCGGCTGTATTACACGATGAAGAAGGTGGAGGGGCGGACGCTGCAGGCGATCTTGGATGATTTGAAGGCGGGGAAGACGGCCACGGTGAAGGAGTTCACGCTGGACCGGTTGTTGAACATTTACCGGAAGATCTGTGAGGCGATGGCGTTTGCACATGCAAAGGGAGTGATCCATCGCGATCTGAAACCGGAGAACGTGATGGTGGGCGCGTATGGCGAGGTGCTGGTGATGGATTGGGGGCTGGCAAAGGTGCTGTATGACGTGGCGCAGACGGCGCAGGAAATGCAGTTGCTGGCATCAGCCAATGGCGCAGCGGCGAATCCAAAAGATAGCACGTTGCCCACGGGATTTGAGGAGTTGAGTGATTCGCAGATGCGCGGGAGTTCGCAGAATCTGACGGTGGACGGGGCGGTGATGGGTTCACCACAGTATATGCCGCCAGAGCAGGCGGAAGGAAAGGTGGGGGACTTGGACGAGCGGGCGGATGTGTTCAGTCTGGGCGGGGTATTGTATGCGATCTTGACGCTGAAACCGCCGGTGGAGGGACGGACGGTGAAAGAGGTGCTGGACAAGGTGAAGAGCGGAAACATCGTGCCGCCGACGCACTTCAACATCGGGAGCAGTTCCGCTGCGGGGAAGAAGTTACCTGCCGGAACGGTCACCGATCCGAAACAGATCACGCCCTTGCCGCATTGTCCGGGCGGGCGAGTACCGGGTACGTTGTCGGCCGTCACGATGAAGGCGCTGGCGTTTGATCGTGAGCAACGTTACGGGAGTGTGGGTGAGTTGCTGGCGGATGTGGAGGCGTATCAGCGGGGGTTTGCGACGAGCGCGGAGGATGTGAACTTGCTGGGGCAGCTTGCGCTTTTCATGAAGCGGCACAGAGGAATCACAGTTTCGGTAGTGCTGGCGTTGCTGTTGATTATGGTTTTGACAGGTGGGTTTGTCTGGCGGATCGGAGAGGAGAAGATCGAGGCCTTGGCCCAGGCGGACCGGGCGACGGAAGAGGCGGCGAAGGCGAAAATGGCGGAACAGTCGGCACGGAGGGCGGAGGGCAAGGCGCTGGCGGAGTATAGCAAGGCGCAGATCGCGCTGGCAGAGGCGGCGTATCGCAGTTTGGACGTGGAGAACATGATGAAAGCACTGGAGGCTTGTCCGCCCGAGCGACGGGATCAGTCATGGGAATATCTCGCGGCAAAGCGGGATGCTTCATTGCGAGCAGTGCAGCTTCCGGGCTGGCGAGGGAATGATGTAATAGAGGTGGTGGCTGTGCCGGGACGGGCGGGAGTGTTCGCATTTGCGGGCCGTCAGCCGGTGGTCGAACTGCATGACGTCGCGGCCAACCGCAAGGTGTTGGTCATCGACACGGGGGAGACTGGCAGCAAGAAACTGGCTTTTTCCGGAGATCAGAAGGTGATGGCGGTAGCATTGGGACAGAAAGGGGAAGTGGTGCAGCTGTTTGATTTGCGGGAAGGCAAACGGATTAAATCAATCCGGCTACCGGAGAAGGAACCGGCACCGAAGGCGACGCGGGTGACGGACAAGGGGGTGTCCGGACTGCAATTGAGCCATGATGGACACAGGCTCCTGGTGGAACGTCCGCAGGCGGAATATCCATGGTACGAGCTGAGGATGATGGATACGCAGAACGGGACGACGTTATGGAACCGGCAGGCGGCAACCCCAAAGACGTCACTGCATCCGGATGGAAGCCTGGTCGCCGTGGTGACCAGCGGGCGGGAACGTTACTTCATGCTGTTGGCGGCTGACAGTGGCGAAGTGATCAACACTTTTCCCGTGAACGGGCTGTCCGTGGCCTTCAGCCCGGATGGGAAGTTGCTGGCGATCGGTTCGACGGATGGGTCCGTGTATGTGCTGGACGCCAAAACGGGCAAACAGCAACAAGCGGGCAAGCTCTATGCCAGTATGGTGGAGCAGATCGCTTGGACGGCGGACAACCGTCTGTTGACGATGGGCAACGACGGCAAGTTCCGCCTCCAAGGGGAGCATAGCACCTGGCGGCTGGCATTGTGGCAACCGGAGAATCTGCAGCATTTGGGAAGTTTTCACGGATTGCCGGGCAGACAGGTGGGGTGGAGCTTGAACCCGTCCAGCGGTCATGTAGTCACGGAGCAAAGCCCGCCCCGGCTCTGGCGGATACCCATCGGCCTGGAGGTGATGCGCAACGCGCATGGATCGGATCAGGGATGGAACTGCGTGTTTCTGGACGACAACCAGTTGCTGGGCCGGTTCGATTATGAACTGGCACGGTACGATTTGAGCAAACCCGCGCCGAAAGCAGAGCGACTTGTGCCTACCGGTTTCGCGACCGGTGCGGTCGAGCGGCAAAAAAAGCTGTTTGCGGCGGGGCCACGTTTTTCAAACCCTCCGTTCTTCCTCAAATTGTTTTCTTATCGTGATGGGAAAACAGAGGAGAAATGGAGCCAGCCAATCGCACGGCATGCGCTGCAGCTTGATTTTGATGCGACGGGTGAGCGGTTGCTGGGCGTGTTTCAGCAAGGGAGGGCAGAAATCTTTTCCGTCCAATCGGGCGAATCCGTCCTGAAGCTGAGCGGTGAAGTCCAGAATGCGCTGTTCGCGGGTAAAGATGGAAGATTTGTCGTGCTGCGGCCAAATAAGCGCACGGCGACGGGAGCGAGCGATGAGTTGGTGCAGTATGATGGGGCCAGTGGCAAACCGTTGGGGACAAACACCATGTCTTATCGCGTCAGTGCCCTCGCGGTCTCACCGGATCACGCGTTGCTGGCGGTTGTGGGTGCCGATCAGCAGGTACATGTGCTGGAGGCGGATTCGTTGAAGGAAAAGAAAGCTTTCCGGGCTCATGATGACGAAATCACGGCGGTGACGTTCCATCCCAGCCGGCCGGTAGTGGCCACTGCTTCCATGGATGGCTCGGTCAAGGTTTGGGACTATCAGAGTGTGCGGATGGTGAACTATTTCATCGGCTTGCAGGGGACGCCGGTGTGCCTGGCGTTCAGCCCCAATGGTAAGTGGCTGGCGGTGGAAGGGCAGGAAAAGACCTCAAGGGTATTCGACGTGAGCCAAGATATGCCGATGGCACAAGCGAAGTGATTTTCAGTTCTTGCTGCCCACGCAGTAGAGATATTCCTGACGTGGTTCGGTCTTGGTGGCGACGCGCAGGTAGATGCGGTTGCCGCAGATGACGGGGGACGCGTAAGCCTGGTCGCCGAGCTGGTTTTGGGCGAGGAGTTTGAAGCTCTTGGGCGTGGCTTCATACACGAAGGTTTTGCCGGCGACGTTCGAGGCGTAGATTCGGTTGCCGACCATCACGGGGGAGGCGTAGAAATCGCCACCGAGACGTTCTTTCCAGAGTTCTTCGCCGGTATCGGATTTCCAGCAGGTGGCGATGCCGGCATCGAGCACGGCGTAGAGGTGGCCTTCCTTCACGATCATGGAGGGGACATAGACGCGGGAGATGTTTTGCCACGCGATCTTGCCGGAGCCATCAGCCATGACGGCCACGACGTGGCTCTTGGGATAACCGCCGCTGGCGAAGATGCGTTCGCCATCAGTGACGATCGTGGTGACGCATTCCTCGGTGGAGCCTTCGATCTCCCAGATCACCTTGCCGTTCAACGGGTCGTAGCTGGCGATGACATTGCCGCCGGCCATGACCATCTGGGTGCGTCCGCCTGCCTTCACGATGGAGGGTGTGGTGTAGTTGTGATGCTTGGGACGGGGCTGGCTCCAGACGAGCTTGCCGGTCTTCCGGTCCAAGCCCGCAACCACACCGCCGCCTTTGTGGTCAGCGGCGACGATCACGATGGATTCGTGAACGACCGGTGAAGAGGCGTAGCCTTGGTGGATGACGTAGTCGCAGATCTTTTGTTGCCAGAGCTGCTTGCCGCTGAGGTCGAGGGCGGTGGTGTAAACGGCGGCGGAGTTGAGGAAATTGATGAAGAGCTGGTTGCCATCGTAAGTGACCGAGGCGGAGGCAGCGGAGGAGTTCGCCTGCTTGCCATACTCGGCTCCGGCACTGTGAACCTCGGTCTGCCAGATGAGTTTGCCGTCGTTCCGGTTCAGGCAGAGGACGGATTGTGTGCGCTTCACGGTGTCGGATGTGGGGAGATAGATACGATCACCGACGACGGTGGGTGAGCCGTGGCCGCGACCGGCGATGGGGACTTTCCAGAGCACGTTTTCCGTTTCGCTCCACGTGGTGGGTGGCGTTTGGCCGGGGGCGGCGTGGCCATCACGCGTGGGGCCGCGCCAGGTGGGCCAGTCGCTGTTAGCCGAGGCGGCTTGGGCCAGAACGGGGAACGTGAGACAGAAACAAATGAGGGCGGTGAAAATCGTGCGGCGATTCATAGGGATTGCGGGAGGGAGTGTTGCTGAGGCAGACGGGTTGGGCAAGCCTGTTGGACAGGAGCAAGCGAGTGACGTGATGGGTTCGTCCATGATCCAAACAGGAAAAAAAGAAAAGAGACTCCATTGACCGGCGGCGAATTCATTTCTAGCATATAGTCTGACTCTGGGGCGGACGATAGCTGTGGCGTATCGTACGGATGGGCTTATTGATGTCATGCAATCCAATCCTTCATCACCGGCGGAAACGGGACCGATCAAAATCACGGACTCAGTCAGTGCCGGCCAGCGGGCGCTGCTGCCCGTCACCGGACTGGCCGATGATGCCACGTCGAGACTGAACCTCCTGTATGACCTGCCCTTGCAGTTCGCCGCCGAGCGGGATGAAAAGGCGCTCTACAGCCTGATATTGAATCGCGTGGTGGACTTGATTCCGGGAGCTTTGCGGGGTGCCTTGCTGGTCTTTGAACCGGCGTCCGGCAAGCTCGCTTTGCGCGCGAGCATTCCGCAAGATAATCCGCCGATCAGCCGGACGTTGATCAAGCGAGCCATCAGCGAAGGGAACGGGTTCATCTGGAGTTCGGAAGGGGAGCAGGACATCACCAAGAGCATTCAACGCATCGGCGTGCGCACGGGCATGTATGTGCCGCTGCTGTGGCAGGGAAATCCGATGGGCGTCCTTTGCGTGGACAATCCGGAACGGCGTGCGGCTTTTTCCAAAGAGGATCTGCAATTCCTGCTTTCCGTGGCGAATTACGCGGCGGCGGCGGTGGCGAACCAGCACCTGCAAGTGAGTCTGGCGCAGAAGAACAAGACGATGGAGCATCTGCTCGCCAATTTTTCACCGAAGCTGCGGAGCACGCTGCTCCAAAAGGCGCAGGAGGGGAAATTGAAACCGGGCGGCCAGAAATCGCAGGTGACCATTTTGCTCTCCGACTTGCGCGGGTTCACGCGCGTGAGCACGGGGCTGCCGGCGGAAACGGTGGTGGCGATGCTGAACGATTATTTCTCCGCCTTGGTCGAGGTGGTTTTCCAATACGACGGGACGGTGGACAAGTTCATGGGTGACGCCATTCTCGCCGTGTTCGGCAGTCCGGAGATCGATCCCGATCACTCGATGAAGGCGGTGCGGGCGGCCATCGGGATGCAGGCGGCGGCGGAGCGGGTGAATGCACGGCGCAAGGAAGCGGGGCTGCCGTATTGTGAACTGGGCATCGGCCTCCACACGGGCGAGGTGCTGCATGGTTTCATCGGCGCAGAAGAACGGCTAGAATACACGGTGATCGGAGATACGGTGAACAAGGCGTCGCGCTATTGCGATGGCGCGAAGGGCGGGGAGATCGTGTTCAGTCCGGAACTGTTCGGGGTGCTGAACGGGACGCTGCAGGCGACATCGTCAACCATCCAGACGAAGCACGAGGGTGATCAGAAGGCGTGGGTGCTGAAGTGCAAGACGTAGAGGTGTGACAGGCGATGCGTGACGGCAGGAAGTTTTTGACAGGATTTACAGGATGGGGGGTAAAGGCGTTCGTTGGAAGGGGCGGATGGTTAAACGTAAGGTGAGTCTTCGAAAGGTCGGAAGCAATTTTATCAGTTTAAAAGCCATGAATCGTCGCCATTGTCTGAAGACACTTGCGGTCGCGCTGCTGGGGAGTCCGCTGGCGTGGGCGCAACCGGGTGGGGTTGCGAACCGTTTCTTTTCTTTGGCGCAGCGCAAGGGACGCTGGTGGTTCGTGACGCCGGAAGGGCGGCCTTTTTTCTCGGTTGGATTGAATCACATCGATCCCTCGCCTTTGCGCTATGCGGCCAATGGCGACCTGTGGGAGCGCAAATACGGGAACTCGATGGAGCGGTGGTTGAAGGAGGCGGTGGCGCCCGACCTGAAAGCGTGGGGCTTCAACAGTGTGGGTTGGACGCAGGAGGTGGTCACGCGCGGCGTCACGAATCACCGCCATTCACGGGCCTTCACCTTCGAGGAGTATCAATGGCTGGGCCTGCCGTACTGCCATCAATTGCCCTTCGCGGATTTTCACCAATGGGAGGCAGAGACGCGGCATCCGAAGCTGGACAGCCCGGAGTTTGCCGATTGGTGTGATTACGTGGCGCGCGAGCACTGTGCCCGGATGAAGGATGATCCGAAGCTCATCGGCTACTTCTATCTGGACTGTCCGACCTGGATCCACACGACGCGGGAGAGCGGGTGGAAGGGGCCGATGTTCGACCCGGAGAAACTGAAGACGGAGGCGGGGCGGAAGGAGCTGCACGCGCTGGCGACGAGCTACTACCGGACCACGCATGACGCCATCCGCCGGTACGACAAGCATCACCTGATCCTGGGCGACCGCTATGAGGCGTCCCGTCCGATGGCGGAAGAAGTCATCGAGGCCGCGAAGCCGTACGTGGATGTGTTGAGCTTCCAGCACTTCACCACGCCGGACAAGGCGGTGGCGAACCTGAATCATTGGCATCAAAAGACCGGCAAGCCGGTGCTGCTGGCGGATCATGCGGCCATCTTCCGGCAACCGGTGGAGGCGCAGCGCCATGACGGGGCGGGTTACGCGAGGATGCTGGAAGCCTTGCGCGAAGTGCCCGGGTGCGTGGGTTACCATCTGTGTGGCGCCTATCTGCGCAATGAAATACGCAAACGGGCGTTACGGGATGCGAAGGAAAAACCGGATGAAGCGGCGATCGAGGCGATCACTACTGCAAACCGGGCGATGGGGGACTGGATGGTGGCGGCGCAGCGGGAATAGTGGTGAGGGGTGAGTAAATTGCTGAAACGGAAATGAAATATTACAATGTCTGGGACTGACTTCACTTTCCTTTCTGAATAAATAAAAGATGAAGATTTGGCATCGTGGCCATATTGGCCTGGAACATAAGAGCTTCCTAGAAGTGAATGCTATAAAGCATGAGCCGTGGTTCAGTGTCAAAGATCCAACTAGGATTTTGGACTACATGGTTGAGATTGATGAGGGGCATGCCGCATTCTCGGAATTTAAAACCCGCATGGCTGGAAAGCACACATGCATTGCGACGAAATTCACCCGGGACGAAATAACTCAAGCCGAATGGTCGATTGCTTGGGCAGACCGTTCAATTCATGACTTGCAGTGTGGAAACTTTGCATGGAGCGAAGAATACATCGCTGGCCTCTGCGAGAACTGCGGGACGGGTTGGCGACAGATCGCTCCCTTTCGCATCAAGAAAGAACCGAAGACAGGCAAAAACGTGTTCGCAGATTTTGGGAGCGCGTTCGAGTTGTTCTGCGCGCCCGTGGTGTTGGAGGCGTTCATGAAGCATGGGATTAACGGCTTTGAAACGCAGCCGCTTATCTTGAACAAGGAAGACCGTCCAGCGGAGAGTCTCAAGCAACTTATCGTCACGGAAGTTGCCCAACCTGCGGTTGCTGACGAATTGGTGGAGCACGAACGCTACAGCCAGACCGATTGTCCGGTGTGCGGTCGAACCTGGCACGCGCACTACGAACGCGGCGCGCTGCCATTACGAAGATCGGCGTTGAATTCGACGGTTGATTTTCAACTGACGAATGAGTGGTTCGGCAACGGTAGAACAGCCAGACGCGAAATTCTTTTTTCTGGTCGAGCGGTCAACTTAGCACTAGAAAACAATTGGAAAGGAATCCGGTTTACTCCAGTCAAGGTCGTGTGAGTTAGAACTTAACGTGACCATGCGAAGGAGAAGCCGGATGAGGCGGCGATCGAGGCGATCAGCACAGCAAACCGGGCACTGGGTGATTGGGTGGTGGCGGCGCAGCGGGAATAGCGGGGAGGGGTGAGTCATTTGCTGAACCGGAAATGAAACGAAATATTGCAGTGTGTGGGACACCTTTACGTTAACTGAAAAGGAATGGGAAAACCCGGTGGTGGTACTGACACTTTTCCGCCAGCAGCTTAACTATGCGAAAAGAAACATTCGATTTGATCCAAGGAATGAAACTTGTGCCGTGGTTTCAGAATGTTGGAAAACCAATTGAGAACAAAAGCTTTATGCAGGTTGGTTCTTGGAAATTGGCCATGAAGAATTCTCAGTCGGATAATTGGGAGGCCATTCAACTGCAGGTTACTAACTACACCAAATTCCTGCTGAATACGAACCACTTTACCCGGTTTGATTCTTGGAACCCGATACTTCGAGAGGTTAAAGCGGAATTGAATGCACAGGTAGGGCCTTCAGTAGATTCGACGGCAAACACTAACAAATTACCCGTTAGCTTTAAGAACACAGTCATGTGGGACTTGTTCAGTGCCTGCATGGAGACTGAATTTCAAGATGTGGTGGAGCCTATGTTTTTCTTGCCAAGGGCATTGCCTGTTTATGCAAAGGGGCATTTTCTGTGTGGCTGGGATGGAGAGAAGATGTCAGACTACTTTCGGGGAGTTTGGCCCAACGGCAGGTTGATTGTGTACTAAAAGGGGCGCACCAACGATGGCGAGTAATATGAGGCGGGCTTTCAGCCCTTTTTGCTTTAATGGAGGCGATGACCTGGGCCGATGGCCCAGGCTGGTTTGAGGCCGCACCTTTGGTGCTCACAGACATTCAAACGGAGTGAAATATTTTCGGTCGAAAAGCGTTTTTGAAGGCTGTTCTCTGTTTAAGTGTATGATTATCAGTGTGATGGAGTTATTTGGGATATTTTCAACAAAAGGGGACCTAGGACAGCGGATGTCCTACCTCCCTAGCTAGAGTGTCGGGCATGAAGATTGAGATGGGGAGTGAAAATGGCGGGGGGAAGGCGGCGGCTCGGAGCGGGCTGGGGGCAGGATTTTACATCGGGGCGGTGGATTTCTTTATGGTTGGAGGCGGGCAAAGGGGGTATGGTGCGGGCATTCGCCGTGTAACCCGTTTGCTGTGCCAGCGCGTCTGGTCAGGTATCGTCATGCACTTGAAGAATAGAGAGATGGTGGTGAGGCTGGTTTGGGCGGGAATCGCGTGGATGGGGTTTCAAGTCCAAGCGGCGGAGGTGGATTTTGCCAAGGATGTTTATCCGGTGTTGCAGCGCGCGTGCTTTGAGTGTCATGCGGCGGAGTTTCAGAAGGGGAAGTTGCGGGTGGATTCGCGGGAGGCATTGCTCGCGGGAAAGGCGATCGTGCCGGGGAAGGCTTCGGAGAGTGAATTGTATCGCCGCATCACGTTGCCGAAGGGGCATGAGGAGGCGATGCCGAATCGCGGGGAGCCGCTGAGCAAGGCCGAGGCGGGGAAGATCCGGGCGTGGATCGATGCGGGGGCGAAGTGGCCAGAGAATTTCACGGGCGGGAAGCATTGGGCGTATGAGGTGCCGAAGCAAGCGGCGCTGCCTGCGGTGAAGCAGAAGGCGTGGCCGAAGAATGCGGTGGATCATTTCGTGCTCGCGCAGTTGGAGCAGGAGGGATTGAAGCCATCGCCGGAAGCGGACAAGGCGACGCTCATCCGGCGTGTGACGCTGGACCTGACGGGGTTGCCACCGAAGCCGGAGGAAGTGCAGGCGTTTCTGGTGGACACGAGTTCGCAAGCATACGAGAAGCTGGTGGACCGGTTGCTGGCGTCGCCACAGTATGGGGTGCGCTGGGCGAGGCCGTGGCTGGACCTGGCGCGGTATGCGGATTCGCACGGGTTTCAACGGGATGATTTGCGCGACCTGTGGCCGTATCGGGATTGGGTGATCAACGCGTTGAATGTGGACATGCCGTTCACGCAATTCACCATCGAGCAACTGGCGGGCGATCTGTTGCCGAATGCAACGGATGCACAGAAGGTGGCGACGGGGTTCAACCGGTCCGCGCCGACGAATGTGGAGGCGGGCAGTGATCCGGATGAGACGCGGGTGAACCAGGTGCTGGACCGAGTGAACACGCTGGGTGCGGTGTGGCTGGGGACGACGCTGGAGTGCGCGCAGTGCCATAATCACAAGTATGATCCGATCACGATGAAGGATTACTACGGGCTGTTCGCGTTCTTCAACAACACGGCGCTGGAGGCGGACCGGACGAATCCGAAGGTGCCGGGCTCCATCCAGTTCAAGGGACCGTTCCTGACCGTGGAGGATGCGGAGACGAAGGCGGCGCGCGAGAAACTCACGGCGGAGATGAGCGGCATGGAGGAGAAGATCGCCGAGCGGGAAAAAGCGTTAAGTAGCAAAGTGGCGGAGATGGAAAAGGCGCTGGCGGCGAAGGTGGGAAAAGTATTGCAGGAGCATGTGCTGGAAGTGGCGCAGTTCGAGACGAAGGAAGGTTCGGCGGGCAAGGTGTTGCCGGACAAGTCGGTGCTGATCAATGACGAAGCGCCGGACAAGGACACGTATATCGTGACGGTGAACACGACGTTGAAGGATATCACGGGTTTCAAATTGGAGACGTTGACGGACCCATCACTGCCGGGGAATGGGCCGGGTCGCGGTGATGATAAGCGGCCGAATTTTGTCCTGAACACGTTCGCGGTGAGTGCGGCGAAGCAGAACAGCAGCGAGGCGAAGCCGGTGAAGTTGACGAAGGCGAAGGCGGACTTTGCGCAGAAGGGGTTCGATACAGAAAAAGCGATCGATGAGGACGCGAAGTCGGCGTGGGCGATCAATCCGCAATTTGGAAAACCACATTGGGCGACGTTTGAGACGGTTGAGGCGTTGGGTTTTGAAGGCGGCACGAAACTGACGTTCACATTGGTGCAGGAGTTTGGCGGTGGACGCTTGATCGGGCGGATGCGGTTGTCGGCGTTGACGGGGAATCCGGAGGCGGAGGCGATGCCAGCGGACGTGGTCGCGGCACTCCAGGTGGCGGAAGCGAAACGCACGGCTAAACAGAGGAAGGCGATCACGGAGTTTTGCCTGGCGCAGGATGAGGAGCTGCGAAAGTTGCGACTGAAGAAGCTGGACCTGGACCGGAAGCTCAAGGCGGCGAAGGGGCAGTCCACACTGGTGATGCAGGAGATGGAGCAGTCGCGCATGAGCACGATTTTCGGGCGAGGCGATTTTCGGAGTCCGGGGGAGAAGATCGCGCCGGGTGTGCCGGGGGTGTTGCATCAGATCAAGCTGGAGACGAAAGCGAAGCAACCCGTGGCGAGTGATGAAACCAGTCCGACGCGGCTGGATCTGGCGAAGTGGCTGGTGGACCGGGAGAATCCGTTGGTGGCGCGGGTGACGGTGAACCGGTGGTGGATGGAATTGTTCGGGCACGGACTGGTGGCGACGGCGGAGGATTTTGGCATCAAGGGCGAAACACCGACGCATCCGGAACTGATGGACTGGCTGGCGGTGGAGTTCATGGACAAGGGGTGGTCGATGAAGCAGACGCTGAAGACGATGGTGATGTCGTCGACGTATCGGCAGGCGTCACGAGTGAGCACGGAGTTGCTGGCGCTGGATGACCAGAACAAATTGTATGCGCGCGGGCCGCGCTTCCGCATGGATGCGGAGATGATCCGGGACAACGCGCTGGCGATGGCGGGGCTCATCAGCCTGGAACAAGGCGGGCCACCGATCAAACCGTATCAGCCGGATGGATTGTGGCTGAAAGTCGGTGGGCAAAAGTATGATTACGTGGTGAGTCCGGGTGAGGAGAAGTATCGGCGCGGAGTGTATGTGGTGTGGAAGCGCGGTGCGCCGTATCCGAGCTTCACGACGTTCGATGCGAGCGGGCGCATGGCGTGCACGGTGAAGCGGTCGCGCTCGAACACGCCCTTGCAGGCGCTGACGCTGCTGAATGATCCGGTGTATGTGGAGGCAGCGTTCGGGCTGGCGCAGCGATTGATGAAGGAAGTGCCGCAGGCGGATGTGACAGTGAGGATCGAGAAGGCGTTCACGATCTGTCTGGCACGCGCGCCGAAGGCGGAGGAATCCAAGGTGCTCGCGGAATTGTACGCGAAGCAATTGGCGACGTATCGTGCGGATGCGAAGGCGGCGAAAGAGTTACTGGGGAATTTTGAGGCGCCGAAGGGCGTGGAAGCGGCGGAGTTCGCGGCGTGGTATGGCGTAGCGACGGCAATGCTGAATCTGGATGAGGTCATCACAAAGAACTGAAAATTATGAATCCGCTCGAACATTATCTGGCGACGTTGAACCGCAGACAGTTCATCAAGCGCAGCGGGTTTGGGGTGGGTGCGGTGGCGCTATCGTCGTTGCTGCGCGGAGAGGCGTTTGGGGCGGTGAATCCGCTGGCGTTGCATCAGCCGCATTTTGCGCCGAAGGCGAAGCATGTGATCTATCTGCACATGATCGGTGCGCCGTCGCAGTTGGACATGTTCGACTACAAGCCGACGTTGCAGAAGCTGGATGGGCAGGATTGTCCGGAATCGCTGACGAAGGGGAAGCGGTTCGCGTTCATCGGGGACAATCTGAAACTGGCGGGAACGAAGTTCAAATTCTCCCAGCATGGGAAAAGCGGGCAGAGTATTTCGGAACTGTTGCCGTTTCTGGGCAAGGTGGCGGATGACATCGCGGTGGTGCGGTCGTTGCACACGGATGAGATCAATCACGCGCCAGCACAGATGTTTTTGCACACGGGGTTCGGACGCGGTGGGCGGCCGAGTTTTGGTTCGTGGGTGTCTTATGGGTTGGGTTCGGAGAACCGCGATCTGCCGTCGTATGTGGTGATGTTGTCAGGGCCGCCGGGTGGAGCGGGGACGAGTCTGTGGTCGAGCGGGTTTTTGCCGAGTGTATATCAGGGCATCCAGTTCCGTTCGAGCGGGGATGCGGTGTTGTTCCTCTCGAATCCGAAAGGACACAACCAGGAGCAGCGTCGGCAGGTGTTGGATGCGGTGAACCAGTTGAATCAGGCGCAACTGGCGGATGTGGGCGATCCGGAGATCGCGACGCGCATCAGCCAGTATGAGATGGCGTATCGCATGCAGACCTCGGTGCCGGAGTTGATGGACATCAGCAAGGAATCGCCGGAGACGTTGCAGATGTATGGGGCGAAGCCGGGGGCGGCGTCTTTCGCGAACAACTGTTTGTTGGCGCGACGCTTGGTGGAGCGCGGGGTGAGATTGATCGAGTTGTATGATTCGGATTGGGATCATCATGCGAGTTTGGAGAACCGGTTGCGCGCGAAGTGCAAGGATGTGGATCAGGGGATGGCGGCGCTCATCACGGACTTGAAACAGCGTGGGTTGCTGGATGACACGCTGGTGATCTGGGGCGCGGAGTTCGGGCGGACGCCCATGGCGCAAGGCATCAATGGTGATGGGGCGAAGACGTCACCGGGGCGGGATCATCATAAGGACGCGTACACGATGTGGCTGGCGGGTGGTGGTATCAAAGGCGGCGTCAGCTACGGGGAGACGGATGAGTATGGGTTCAACGTGGCGCGCGATCCAGTGCATGTGCATGACTTGAACGCGACGGTGCTGCATCTGCTGGGGATGGATCATGAGCGGCTGACGTTCAAGTATCAGGGGCGGGAGTTTCGGCTGACGGATGTGCATGGGCACGTGGTGAAGGGGCTTTTGGCTTGAACGGATTCTGAATAATTTGAGGGCGTTTTGGCGCGCTCAACCCTCACCCCGGCCCTCTCCCTATTGAAGGGAGAGGGAGAACATTTCATGCCATAAACAGCTTTTCGCTTATTGGCAGACGCGGGTTTGCATTGCCGGAAAATCACACCCCTTTGGGGACGGACCAGTGGTTTTCGCGGTATTGGCGGCGAGTTAATGCGTTGGCTTCGGGATCGTTCAAGATCTGTTCTTTCACGGGGTCGAAGCGGAGTTCGCGGGCCATGCGGACGCTGATGTTGCCGAGGTGGCAGAGGCTGGCGGAGAGGTGGCCGATCTCGATGTCGGCGTTCGGGAGTTTGCTGCTCCTGATGCACTCCAGGAAATTACGATGGTGGCTGGGGCCGAGTTGGGTGGCGGCCATCTTTTCCTTCAGTTCGTTGCGCGGGCCGTAGAGTTCCCACCCTTTGCCTTTGCCGAGGATGAGCATGCCTTTGGTGCCGTACCAGGCGTTGCCGTTCTCATGACCTTCCTGCACGTAGGGGGACCAGATGCGTTGCTCGAAGATGAGCTGCTTCCGCTTGCCTTCCGGCAAGTGATATTCGAAGAGGACGGTTTGCGTGTCGGGGAATTGCTGGTCGTCATCGAAGAACCATTTGCCGCCGAGGGCGCAGATGCGGCTGGGATGCGTGGTCACGCCGAGTCCCCAACGACCGATGTCGATGTCATGCACGCCGTCGTTGCCCATGTCGCCGGTGCCGAAGTTGAAGAACCAGCGCCAGTTCGCGTGGAGAAAATTCGGTTGATACGGAAGCATCGGCGCGGGGCCGATCCAGGTGTCGTAATCCAGATTCGCCGGTGGAGTGGTGGGCTGGGCTTTGCCGATGTTACGGCGGAGCTGGCTGTTCCAGACTTTGGCGGAGAGGATGTCGCCGATGGCGCCTTCGTGCAGGAGCTGGATGGCGCGCTGGATGTGTTCGGCACTGCGGCTTTGCGTGCCGACTTGCACGATGCGCTTGGTGCGGCGGGCGGTCTCGATCATGAGGCGGCCTTCGCGGATGTTGTGCGCGGCGGGTTTCTCCACGTAAACGTGTTTGCCGGCATCGCAGGCGAGGATGGTGGCGGGTGCGTGCCAGTGATCGGGCGTGGCGATGAGGACGGCATCGACGCTTTTGTCGTCGAGAATGCGGCGGAGGTCTTGGGTGGTTTTGGGAAGACGGTTCGTGAATTTCTCCACACCTTTGGCGGCGACGTTCATGCGGTTGGCATCGACATCGCAGACCCAGGCGATCTCGACATCGGGCATGTTCACGAAGGAGCCGAGGAGATTGGAGCCCATGCCGCCGGGGCCGATGACACCGAGGACGATCTTTTCGTTCGCGCCAAGGACGTTGAGTGAGGGCATGGTCAGCGCAGTGGCGGTGAGGGCGGTGCTGGTCTTGAGAAAATCACGGCGGGTAGTGGGCGTGCTCATAGGACGTTTGGGTTGGCATTAAGAATAGCGCACCAAGCAGAGAAGTTGAAGCCTGAATGATGAGGATATTATGAGCGTGAACCCAACGGACGCCTAACGCCGGAAAAAGGCGTCAAAGGCGGTGAGGGCACCGAGAATGATCATGACGACACCGACGATGCTGAAACCGCGTTCGAGGCCGGGACCAGTGGCGCGTTCACTCGAGGTCATGACCTGCGTGTGCGCCTTGGGAAATAGAAGGTAGGCTACGCCTTTGATGGTGGTGAGCCAGCCGGTCACAGTGACGATGAGCGGCAGATCCCAGACCCAGATATTGTGGCCGAGAATCATCACGAGGCCGATGGGCAGGCTCAAGCCGGCGAGGATGAAGCCGCCGGTATCGCGTTCGCGCAGCGGCAAAAGGAGGTTTGCCCAGAGAGCGGGGTGGAGAGCGTGTGACAGCCCGCAGACGAGCCAGAGAATGGCGGAGAAGCGGGCGATCAGCAGATCGAGCGGCATAGGTTGATGGCCACCATGATGAGCTTGGGCGGAAGATTGGTCCAGCGGGGATAAATGACGTTGTAGGGGAGAGGCATGCTTATGGGTATCACCTTCCCCCTCACCCCAACCCTCTCCCTTGGGGAGAGGGAGTCAACATTGGCCGCCGCGATGTCAGTTTGGCGGACTGTTAACTGGCGCGCATCAGTTGGACGGGCGTTTCTGTTTCAGGACGGCTTCGACTTTCTTCAGCACATCCGGAGACGTGGTCTTGTTCCCTGAAATCAGGAGAGCAAAATTATCGGCAAGAATCTCTTCAGGGTGGATGATGTATTGCGTGTTCCGGCCCACTTGCTCGTGGAAACCAGTGAGCTGGTCCAGTTCGACCAGCTTTGCCTTGGGGCCGGTGAAGGAGGGTTTGGCATTGGGCGTGGCGAGGGGGCGTTCGCTGATGAGGAATTGAAACTGGAGGTAGTTGAAGAATTCGCCACCGCGGGCGGGGTCATACTTTTCGGTGCGGGAGAAGAGGATGGGAATGGCCCAGACATCTTTGCCTTCGTGCTGGAGCAAAATGAAGTGGTCGTTCAGCGGGGCGTCAGGGTTAGTGAGCTTTCGGGTGCGCAAGGCGATGGGGAAAGGAAGTTCATCACATTTGATGAAACCGATGACGCCGTAGAGCTGTGCTTTCAATTCCGGGTTCGCGCGGGAAAGGATGTGGAACAGTTCGTGGCAGAGGGTTTGCTGAAGTTTCGCCAAGGGACCGGTGAGACTGGATTTCGGAAGGATGATGGCGTGAGCGCGGGTGTAGGGGGCACCGCCTTCTTCGCTGCCGGTGGTCTTGATGAGTGAAATCGTTTTCGGGAAGGCCAAGTTGAGCGCCTGCACTTTCGCTTGAATGTTTTCCAAGGCAGAGGTCACGCGCTGTTTTTCAGTTTCATCCCAGGCGAGGACGTTTTGGCTGACGAATTTCAGAAACTCGGCTTCGCTCACATCCTTGTCCGTTTTCAGACGGGCGGAGCGGTCAAAGGGGCTCAGGCGTTGGATGAAGTCATCGCGCGTGGTGAGGATTTTTTGGCCTTCCTCAACGGTGGCGAAGGCGAGGGTGCAGTTGGTGGTGAGGTTTACTTGAGTTTGGGAAAGGCCCGCAGCGAGGGTGCAGAGGAGGAATAGGAATAAGAAGAGGCGTTTCATGAGCGAGTGGCTTTAATATTTCTTAAGCAGGGCGGAAACGGTGGTGGCGACGAGCCGATAGCTTTTCCGACTGTAACCGCCGCTGAGGAGCATCACGGTGGGGATGTTGCGCTGGCGCAGTTCGGCGATGGTGTAGAGATCGCGCTCGAGGATTTCCTCAGCGGTGAGTTTCAGGCCGCCGAGCTGGTCTTCGGCGAAGACATCGGTGCCGGCGTTGTAGATGGCGAGGGCGGGTTTGGGTTCAAGGAACGCGGGCAAGTTTTTACGCAGCGTGTGCAGGTAACCGGGGCCGGTGCTGCCGTGTCTCAGGGGGAACGGGTAGTTGATGCGTTGTTGCGCGATCTTATCGCTGCACGGGTAAATCTCGCCGTTGAACATGTCGAAGATGGCCACGGTGGGATCGTTGAGGAAATGATGGCAGACGCCGTTGCCTTGATGGGCATCGAGATCGATATAAGCGATGCGGTCGGTACTGGTGAGTTTGTTTTCAGCACGGAGCTGGGAGACCAAAAGGGCGATGTCGGAGAAGATGCAGAAGCCTTCGCCTTCAGTGGGTTTGGCGTGGTGGTAGCCGCCGGAGAGGTTCACGGCGAGGCCGGTTTCCAAGGCGGCTTGCGCGGCGAGCACGGAACCGCGGGCACCCCAGCGCATGGGGCGGAGGACGCGCCAGCGGGTCAATGTGGCCGGAAGCAGGGCGATGGGGGCGAGTTCCAGCGCGGAGGCGAGTTCTTTGGCGTCGCGGAGGCTGGCGAGATATTCGGCGGAATGGATGGTGAGCAGTTCGGCCTCGGTCACCGGGCGGTCGGTGGGGATGGTGTATTTATCCAAGGCCGGGCCGAACTCGGATTGCAGGGTGGCCCAGGCGCGACCGTATTTCTTGGAATCGAAAGGATGCAGGTTTTCGATGCCGAAAAAGCTGATGTTGTAGTTTGGGTGATAGACGAGGCGCACCTTGCGAGAAGTATCGTGGGGATGGAGGTGAAATTCAAGGCTGGCCGAAAATATACTGACCAAGTGCACCCAGGATGAATGGCCCGCCGATCAAAATGAACAGATAGAAGATCCACTTGCGATTGCGTTCCTGACGGGCGACGGCAATACCCCAACGGGCGAGCACCAGAACCAGCAGCCCGAGACAATAGGGGTGGATGGGATCCGGTGGTTTGGAATAAGCGCCGAGTGGCAGGGCCATCCAGACAGCCAAGGGGACAAGCAACCAGGTGGGCCAGGATGAACTTTTGCCGGTGCGGTGCCGGATGACAAAGGAGGTGACACCGATGACGGCTATGACCGTCAGCACAGCATACATTTGTGAGGTGGGGGACATGAGGCGTTCTTAAGAGCCTATTTGAAAAAGGCATTGGTGCTGTCTGCTGGTCCAAACGGGTTGAGGCGTTGTTGCGGCTCGGTCACAGATTTGTTCATCAATATGCTCCCTCGCCGCGCCTAGCCTCAACCCGTTTTTCCTGCGCAGCCATCGCCAAGCCCTTTTTCAAACAGGCTCTAAGGTTCGCGGTGTAGTGAAGGGTCTTTCATCGCTTTCCTCACGGCTTCAGTGGCGTTTCTTTGGTGATCTCGGTTTGGCGAGGCTGTATCGGCAAAGAACTGGGCCAAGACGGTTTCATCCTGATGTTTCACGTAGAGCAGTTCGTCCTGCGGGGAGATATGGATAATGGGATGGCGGACCATCCTGAATATCGTCAAAGGCAGGCCGAAGAAATTTCTCTCCCATAGACATCCGGGCCCGGAGTAATGCCACTGGTGGGCGTGGGGCGGGCGATGTGCGGCATACCATTGGGTGAAGGGATGCGCGTCTTTGAAGTCACGGGAAAAGGACATGCCCAAGATATCATACCGGGTGTGGTCCGCGCGGCAGAGGACGCATTGCTGAGGAATCCGCGTGTAGGCCGGAAAGCAGGCGGCGAGGGCGAGAAGGAAGCAAAAGAGCAGAAGGTGCCAAAGGCGGAATGTTATCATGCGTCGCATGGCGTTGATGGGAGTGGTTCCGTGGGGAAACAGAAATCACTCATTGAATCCAATATCCGCTGTCGGGATGAGCGGGTCAAATGCCCAAATGGGTGAGGCGGTGGCGGATTCGTCCGCCCCTTTGGTGCGGTGTGGTTTTGATACGGTTATCCACGGGTTCCCGTTGGTCACCCGTGGCTACCGGCATTTGCCCCGTTCGGGGCAAGGGGAGATGGGGCAAAGCGATTTGTCAGATGTATTTGGGTGACCAGTCCAGTTCATTTGGTTTTCTCAACATGATCTCTCGGGAGCCGGTGCAGGCTTTGATGCGGTGGAAGAGGTCGTCGTTTGCGGGACTGAATTCCCACCAGCCATCGACGTGCAAGGCGAAGAGGAAGCCTTCTTGCGCGAGCAAGTTATAGAACTCGGGGGAGAAGTGCTCCGCACGACCCAGGCGGGTGGCACGTTCGATGGCTTCCGTTTCGCCCGCCTGGAAGCCGATGAAAGAGGACCATTCATCAAAATAGAGAACGTCCCGAACCAGCGAGAGTGAGCCGGGACGCCAAAGTTGCGTGCCCCTATTCTTGAAGGCGGGTACCTCTATTTGAAGGTCAGCGACAATCTGTTCATTGGTGGGGTTTTCCCACATCCATTCCAATTTTATCGGTCCGGTTTGGCAAGCGACGATCCAGTAGAGCGAGTCCAGTTCGGCGAACATGGGCTGCAAGAGATCGAGGAAGGAGGCGTCGGATTTGCAGTAGAGGGTGCGCATGGGCGGAATGGTTATGGGTGGCAGTGAGTGTTGTTGATATAGAGCAGCGTGGCGTCGGGGCGATGGTAATCGTAGAAGCCGGTATCGTGTTCGCCCCGAGCGTAGAGGGCTTCGAGATGGTGCCGGAGCGGTTCCTGATGTTGGAAGAGGGTGAGGGATTTTCCAGCGTGCGGTGGTTTGGGGTTCGGATCGGGCAGGAGTTCTTTTAGAGATGCGACGGGTTCTCCGGCTTCGAAGTGTTGAATGATCTGGTGGGCGACTTCAGCGGGGGCGCCGTGCGATTGTACGAGAAAGATGAGATCGAATTCGTCGGGGAGGCCGAGGTGCGTGCGCTCTTTGCGGATTTCGGTGAGCGTATAGCCGTAGATGTGGTCGATTTGGTCTTGAGCTCGGGTGGATGCAGGGACGTTCATGATGCGGACATTGAGTATTCAATTGCTCGTTGGCGGACGTATTCGAAGGAATCCTCTTTTGAGATTTGAATCGCGGACGAAAGACGGGGGGACTGTATGTCATGCAAAACATGCAAACCCGCGAGGCGAGAGTAAGGTTCCGCAGAGGCAAGCCACGCCCAAGCGAGGGGTTCGGATTCATCTGGGCGATGAGGGGCGTAGGCCATCAATGCACGGCGGCGAGGATACTCATGGGGATCACTAATGAACTGGCGAAGGATATCCAAGGCATCAGGGCTTCCCACTTCGCCCAAGCTGACAGAAATTTGCCAGCGGGCATCAAAGTCGGAGTAAACAAGCGCGGCTGGGGCCAAAAGAATCAAGATTTCAGGATGGGCGGTCAGTTTTTTTCGAAGTCCCTCAAACTCGTTGTCCCGGGCCAACGCGTAGAGGATATCTTCAATGGCAGTCGGCGATAGCGGCGCGTCTAGTGCCGTGTTAAATGCTTCATAAATTTCCGACCAGTGTTCGTATTCGCATTCCCACTCGCCGATACCTTCTCCTTCATGACCATCGGCAGCCCAAGCGCGAAATCGTTTAACGGCTTCGGCGAGCGATGTCTCCGGTTTTGTGGGTTGGGGATTGTTTTGGCTCACGGGTGTGAAGTGAAGATGCTGGTGGTTGTCTGGAGATAATTGCGCTTAAGTATGGTGGGAACAAGGGACGCTCATTGGGGAGAATATTGAGGGAAGCGGGCGGAGGGTCAAATGGCAAAATGGGGACGGGGAAGGCGGAGGAATGGTTGAAACGGACATAGTGTTTCATCCGCCCCTTCGGGGCGGTGTGTTTTTAATTCGGTTATCCACGGGTTCCCGGTGGTCACCCGTGGCTGCTGGCGTTTGCCCCTTTCGGGGCAAGGGTGACGGAGCGTTCATGGTGTAGTTTGGTTTGGTGGTATTTTTGAAATTCGTTGCTCGAACTGGGCCAGTTTTTCGTAGAGGGCCGCCTGCATCCGTGTGTTGGGGAGCAGCACGCGGTAATATTCCAGCGAATCGTTCGTCCCTTCGGCGTCATCGCTCGCGCGATAGAGCGCGTAGTCGGCACGGTTAACCAAGTTTCTGGTTTGAACTACCAACTCGGGTTTTGCCAGCCAGTCGTATTTCTCGTTGGACAGCACGGCCAACAAGAGGTTGCAGTACGGTAGATATTCGTCGTCCTGGGCGGTCAGTGCGGCGTCGATTCTTTGGACGCAATAGGGAATGAGGTGGAGGTGGTCTTGCTCGAAATCGAGGGTGAGCAAGCGCTTGAGAGCATCCAGTGAAAGATCCTTCAAGGGTGTGCGGCGGTACGTGTAGCGTTCTTGGACTGTCGAGCTGACGTTCGGCGGGGGAGCGCCCCAATCAACGCCGGTGAGTTGGGTGAGGGATTGGGTCTCCGCCGGAGCTTCGGCGAGCGACATCTTCGGATTTGGTGATGGGGGATCGTTTTTGCTCACGGGTGTGAAATGAAGATGTGGGTCAGATGTTTTGTCTTCACAAACAATACTCCCTCATCCGGCGGAGAAACTCGATGGTGATCGGATACCCGGAACGCGAACCCAGAACTGAAACCTCGCCACAGAAGGGACACAACGCGCTTTGACCGACGCCATGCGTATCCTCATCAGTCCAGCGGGTCACAGCTCCTGACGCGAAAATCTGGAAACACGAAAAACAACCACACACTTCGCTCGCCTGAAGCTCATTTCGATGGCCGAAGGTATGGGTCTTCGCTAGCTGGTAGTCAGCGGGCCATAAAAGCTGGAAATCGGCGCTCATTGTTTAACGATCGATATAGGTGGTCATGTGCGAACGTGTGCCGCAATGCGCCGCAGTGTAGCAATCTGCTCCGGTGTGAAGCGATCCTGAAACTCCTCAAAATCCGACTCCCCGCCGTGAGCGTGAATGTTGTCGAGCAGAGCGCCGAGCAAGTGAGCGACGCCGCCGGAATCGTACGGCACTGCCTCGCCATTTGCGTTAGTAAAGCCTCGAAGATACTCAACGAGTCCCTCGTACGATTTGATGTGGGAAAGGTCCATAAGCGGGAAGCGGTCTAACGACAAAAGCTCAGCGACCCGGCCCGCGGGACGCCACGATTGAAACAGTGACGCGAAGGCCGTCCCGCACTCGCGGGATGCAGCGCATGGTTCGGCGGCTCTCTCATGGCTCGTGGACATCATCGCCTGCAACTCCCCGAACGGCAGGATACTCCCCTGCTGTAATCGACCTGTCGAGCAACTCCAACTCCTCCTGCATCGTCGACTCCTGCTTCTGCGAGGCGAGAATCGTGTAGGTGAACACCACCATGCGAAAGTGAGCCGAGCTCACGCAGACTCCGACCTGCCATGTGTAAATCAGCAAATCCTCTCCCGCCTCAACCTCCGGGCTAACAGACCGCGCGATAGCATTGCCGGATGGAAGACGCTCCGCCTGTCCAACGCTCTCCATGCCGGTGAGGAGGTCGTAGGCCGTCTGCTCACCAACAACACTGTCGGCTGGCCGCTCAAAATCCATGACGTTGATGCGTAGTGTGCCAGTGTCGTCACCCTCCTCATAGGATGTGCCGCCGCCCTGCGGCTCATACTCCTCCACCCACGTAGAAGGCACCTGAAAGAGCGCAACGCCACCGCGATAGTTGATGGTTTTGAGTGTCGTCATGTCGAGAATGTGTCGAGCCGCCTAACAGATATTAGACCGCAAACAGCGGTTAAGCCCAGTGGTTGTTGGGTTGGAGGGCTTCATCTTGGTGATTTCAATTTAATGAGGTTTGGCGGGCTGTCGAGCGGGATTTTGACATCAGGCGGCCGGGGATGTGAGGAAATATTGGTGACGTGATTTCCGCAAGTCTGCGGGCGTGATGTGGGAGGTTAGAGCCTCGTCATCCCGCAGGCGCGGGACTGCTGCGGTCTTTGAATCGGGTCGTCGCTACGCGACTTTGATTTTGGGAGGAGTTGATCCGTGGGTTTTACCCACGGTTACCATCGGGTCGCGCCGCCCCGACAATCCAATCGCCGGGATGAACCCCGACCAAAGTGCCGGGGGAGCCTGGCACCGGGGGAGGCGACGCGTCAAGCCGCGTCGGGACGGACCCCGACCTAAGGGCACGGGGTAAAAAGCGGAGGCAAGCCTCCGCACTCCAAAAAGGGCAGCCGGGACGGACCCCGACAGTAGCGCCGGGGCGGGCTGCCCGGACGGCAGGCCGGCCCCGACCGAAACGCCGGGGTGGGGAAAGGGGGTGGTTGGCTACGGCGGGCGTCGCGGACTGGCGGCCCCGACAACGGTATGTCGGGTCACGGGTCGCGGGTTTCGTCGGTCAAAGGGGGGAATCGGTAGAAAACCTCGGCACTTGTGTACATGTGCCGAGGTGGGAAAAGGGGCGGGTGAGGGGGAGGGTTGATGTGGTCGGTGATTCGGAAGGTGGCAAAATGACGGGCAGTGGCGGTGAAGGCCTTGGTTTGGGACCGGGTGGAACCGATCCTTACCGGCGCATGGGTTTGGCGGACGCGAACTTCGCTAATTGGCGCGAATTATTTTCATCGAGCTTTCTGTTTTGGAAGGGTTTTTATTCGTAAGATGCTCCAGTGGAGATAGTTGTGCTGTTTTAAAAATATTTTCAGCGGGAGGGGGGTAGGACAGCGGATGTCCTAGTGACTGGTTTAGAGTGGGGGCATGAAAGTTGAAATTAGAATGAAGAATGGAGAAGGAAGAAAGGGAAACGAGAGGGTGAAACATCGAACATCTAGAGTATTTTCGAGGACGACGACGAGAACGAGAACGATATGAAGATTGAAGGAAAGTTTGTCCAAAAGGACGGCGCTGGGACTTGGGTATTGAATCAATGGTTTGGCTTGGGCCGGGTTGAGAGCGTTGGTTGTTATGCTACGGCGGACGTTGCCGACTGCCGGCTGGAATCCGGCAGCACGGGGCATCGTGTTACGTCGTCCCGTATTGTCGGCTCGACACTAGGTTTGGGCGGAAAGTATAAAGCGTTTATGCACTTGTTCCGAATGGTAGCTTCTTTGGCTTTGGCGACGGCGTTTGGCGTGCGCGCGCAGGCGGCGGAGTATGATGTAGTCGTTTATGGCGGTACTTCAGCGGCCGTCATCGCGGCGGTGCAGGCGAAGAAGATGGGGAAGACGACGATCATCGTCTCGCCGGACAAGCATCTGGGCGGGCTCTCGAGCGGCGGCCTTGGCTATACGGATACGGGCAACAAGGCGGTGATCGGCGGGTTGTCGCGGGAGTTTTATCAGCGCATCTGGAAGCATTACGATCAGGCGGACGCGTGGAAGTGGCAGAAGAAGGAGCAATACGGTGGTAAGGGGCAGGGCACACCGGCGATCGATGGCGCGGAGCGAACGATGTGGATCTTTGAACCGCATGCGGCGGAGCAGGCGTTTGAGGGTTTTGTGAAGGATCATCAGATCGTGGTGATCCGGGATGAGTGGCTGGATCGCGCGAAGGGTGTGAAGAAGGAAGGGGCGCGGATCAAGTCCATCACGACGTTGAGCGGGAAGACGTATGCGGGGAAGATGTTCATCGATGCGACGTATGAGGGCGATCTGATGGCGGCGGCGGGCGTGGATTATCATGTGGGGCGCGAGGCGAACAGTGTTTATGATGAGAAGTGGAATGGCATCCAGGTGGGCGTGTTGCATCACCGGCATCATTTCGGAGTGTTGAAGGATGGGATCAGCCCGTATGTGATTCCTGGCGATCCGAAGAGCGGAGTGTTGCCGCTGGTGAGCAAGGAGCCGCCGGGTGAGTTTGGTGCCGGTGACAAGCGGGTGCAGGCGTATTGCTTCCGCATGTGCCTGACGGATCATCCGGAGAATATGATCCCGTTTCCGAAGCCGGAGGGTTATGACGCGAAGCAGTATGAGTTGTTGCTGCGCGTGTATGCGGCGGGTTGGAAGGAGACGTTCGGCAAATTTGACGATATCCCAAACAAGAAGACGGATACGAACAATCACGGACCGGTGAGCACGGATAACATCGGGAAGAATTATGATTATCCGGAGGCCTCGTACGAGCGGCGCAAGGAGATCATCAAGGAGCATGAGACGTATCAGAAGGGTTGGTTGTATTTCATCGCGAACGATCCGCGCGTGCCGAAGGACGTGCAGACGGCGATGAAGAAGTGGGGTTTGCCGAAGGATGAGTTTGCAGACAACGGCAACTGGTCATTCCAGCTCTACATCCGCGAGGCGCGGCGCATGATCGGCAAGTATGTGATGACGGAGAATGAGTTGGTGAAGAAACGGCCGACGCCGGAATCGGTGGGCATGGGTTCCTACACGATCGATTCACACAACGTGCAGCGTTACATCACGCCGGAAGGGTTTGTACAGAACGAGGGAGACATCGGCACGCCGACGAAGGGGCCGTATGAGATCGCGTATGGTTCGCTGGTGCCGAAGAAGGGGCAGGCGGACAATCTGTTCGTGCCGGTGTGCGTGTCGAGCTCGCACATCGCGTTCGGGTCCATCCGCATGGAACCGGTGTTCATGATTTTGGCGGAATCGGCCGCGACGGCGGCGGTGCTGGCGATCGACGGGAACTTGGCGGTGCAGGATGTGCCGTATGCGAAGTTGCGCGAGCTGTTGCTGAAGCAGGGGCAGATATTGGAATACAAATCACCTGAAGGCGCGAGCGTGGGTGGTGAGGGCAAGGGCGGTCTTGAGGCGACGAAGCTGGGCGGTGTCGTGGTAGATGATGCGGACGCGAAGTTAACCGGTGAGTGGACGGACAGCTCTGCGGGAAAGACTTACATCGGGCACGGCTATCAACACGATGGGAACAAGAAGGACGGGAAGTTCAGCGCGCGGTTCGAGGCGAAGTTGCCGAAGGCGGGCAAATATGAGGTGCGGCTAGCGTATCCGCCGAATGCGAACCGCTCCAGCAAAGTGCCGGTGACGGTGGAGTATGCCGGGGGGAAGAAAACGGTGGTGGTGAATCAGAAGCTGAATCCGCCGATCGAGGGGGTGTTTGTGTCGTTGGGCGAGTTTGAGTTTTCGGCAGAGGGACCGGCGAGAGTTACCGTATCTAATGAAGGGGCGGATGGATTTGTGGTAATTGACGCAGTGCAGTGGAACGGGAAGTAAAATCGAAGTGCATAATGCATCGTTTTTACCTTGTGTAAGTGTTTGATTTTAAGGAGGATGGATTAAGGTGAGAGGAGGGGCAGTTTCCGTGGGGGAAAAGCCAAGAAATGTTGTAAGGACTTTACCGTATATTAACTTACACGGCTTGACCTAGGGAAGGATGTCTCTACTCTCGCGGCGCAGAATTTCACTATGTACAAGACAGCCAAGTCCATGATTTATAGCCGTTCGCGGTGGCCGATTTTTCAAGTTCTTTGTGGGTTCCTGACGGTGCTCGGCGGTCTCAATACGGAGGCTGCTACCAATGACATCGCGGGAGTGCCGATCAAACTGGAGGACTTTCTCAAGCAAGTATGGACGCGCAATGAATCGCTCCAGATCCGGGTGCTGGAATCGGTGATCGCCGATGAGCGCTACAAAGCGGAAAAGGGGATTTTTGAGCCGGAATTCGTCGCGGGTGCTGAAGCAGTGGACCGTCGTCGGCCCAATACGGCCGAGCAACGGGCGAGTTTGGGCGGCATCTTCGGTGGTGGGCCGAACATCTACAACGAACGCAACAAGACATATTCGAGCGCGATCGAAACGTTGGCGCCGACGGGGGCGAAATTTCGGATCGGCTATACGTTGCAGACGTTGGAGAACAACATCAACGCGGCGGCCAATCCCCATGGTGAATGGGTGAGCACGGTCGGTCTGGCGGTAACGCAGCCTTTGCTCAAGAATGGCGGAGTGACGGTCACCATGGCTGGTATCCGTGCGGCGGCGATCAGCTCGGAGATTTCCTTCCAAGATTATCGGAAGAATATCATGGAGGTCATCTCCCAGGCGGAAGCGGCCTACTGGGACCTTTATCAAGCGCAAGAGCAAGCGGTGCTGGCGCAGGAATCGTTGCGCGTCGCGCAGACGCTGCTGACGGATAACAAGAAACGCGTGGAGCTCGGCAAGGCGGCGGAGATCGATGTATTGCAAGCGGAAGCAGGCGTATCAGAGCGGTCAGCCGTCCTGAACGAGGCCCGGCAGCGCTTGCAGACGGCACGCAGCCGCGCGGCCACGATGGTGTCTGATTCGTGGTCACCGAACGCCCTCGGGATGCTGGCAGCGGATGCGCCGAAGCTCTCGGATAAAAAGTATGACGTGAACCAGATGTCGATGACGGCATACGAGTTGAATCCCAGCTACGCGTCGCTCATGAAACAAGCCGAGCTGGAAGGCTTGCGGGTGAAGGTGGCGAAGAACCAGCGCATGCCGAACCTGGATTTGAAGGGCGGTTATGGTTTCAGCGGTCTGGCGAAAAATGCCGGTGATGCCTGGAATGCTTCACAGGATCAGGATTTTCCGAGCTGGTCGTTGGGCGTGGAATTGCGCGTGCCCATGGGCGGGGGAATCAAGAGCCGGCATGAATTGAAGGCCGCCGAACTGCGCCGGGAAGCGACTTTGCGGGCGTTGAATGGGCTGGGCATCACGCTGGCCAACACCTTGCGTTCCTCGGTCTTCTCCGTGGAGAGCTATCGCGACAGCGTGAACAGTTACGGCCAGGTGGTGAAAGTGCACGAGAACGTGTTCAGCACCCAGAAGGAGCGGCTGGACGCGGGCAAGGTGAACAGCCGCGATTTGTTGGAAGCGGAGGAAGATGTCTTCCGCGCCCGGATCGCCTCCTTGGAGAGCCAGATCCGTTACCAACGGTCATTGCTGGAACTGGACCTGGTGACGGGCCGTCTGTTGAAGGACCGTAATCTGGACTTCACCCAACGCGAACTGCAGAATAGCACCGCGGTGCTGGTGAGCAGCGGTCGCATCACGCAGGAAAAGTATCAGGAGTTTCTCAAGACGATGCAGACGGAATATGAGAGACGTCGTCCAGCGATAATCACCACCCCTTGAGTTTCGAATTCCATCCGGTCAAACTGATTGTTCTAAAGCCATGTATTTGCCGAATAAAAATAGCGGGATGAAGCTGCGCGGCGGTCTGTTCGCCGTGTTGCTCGCGGGAGTCGCATGCTCCACAGCGCAGGCCCAGACCACCGCCGCCGGAGTCACCGAGCCTTTTATGGACGTCACCCTGAGTGCCACGGTAGCAGGCACGGTGGAGAAGCGTCTGGTGAAGGAAGGCGACGCGATCAAAGTGGGCCAAGTCCTGCTGGAGATGAAGAAGCGGCAGGAGGAACTGGAAGTGAAACGGCGCAAGCTGATCGCCGACAGCAAGGCCGAGTTGCAAGCGGCCGAGGCGCGCGTGGTGACCGTGAAGATGGATCTCGACTCGACGCGCAAGCTGTTCGAGGCCACGAAGTCCATCAGCAAAGACGACCTCTCCAAGAAGGAACTTGAGTTCCAGCTTTCGGTGGCCGAAGTGGACCGCTTGAAGATGACCGAAGACCGCGAAGTCATCGAGGCCGACATGGCGGCGGAATTGATGAAGGACCGGGTGCTTACTTCGCCAGTGACGGGCCATGTGGTGGAGTTCTTCCGCCAGGTCGGTGAAGATTGCAAAGCCCAGGAGCCGTTGATGCGCGTGGTGGATACACGGCAATTCTATTTCATCTCCAACGTGGAAGCCAAGGCGGGTTACAACCTGAAGAATGGCGATACCGTGCAGCTTCAGATCGAGGCCGGCAGCAAGATGATCCCGGTGACCGGCAAAATCAGCTTTGTCTCGCCCGTGGTGGACCCGGCCAGCGGGTTGCTGAAAATCAAAGTGTTATGCGATAACGCCAACGGGCAGGTGAAGCCGGGCGTGGCGGGCACGATGCAAATCAACGCACAGTAACATGAGTTCACTAACCCCCGGCGCCGCGCAAACCCCGCCTTCCTTCGCTGAAGAAGCCGCCAAGTTGCGGCAGTTCAGCGGTGCGCCCCAAGAATTTTGGCCCACGTTCCTCAAGCTCTGCGGCCAGGTGGGTGGTGCTGCGCGAGCGGTATTGATCCGCAAGGACAACGAAGACGGACGCTGGAAACAATTGTCCGAATGGTCGCTGCCGGAGACGTCTGCAGCCGGTCTGGCTTTGTTCCGCAATGCTTTGCTATCGATGGCGGATGAAGGCGGCACAGCGGGTGTGTCCAAGCGTATTCTGGCTTCGGATGCCAAGGCAGGTGCGAGTTTCCCGGCCGGTCTGGCGGTGCGTCTCGTGTTGGCCTCCGCGCAGGAGGTTTGCCTGGTGGCGCTGTTCCTGCCGAACACGACGGTGGCCGATCTGGACTCCGTCGCTCTGCGTATCCAGTTGCTGGCGGACATTCCCAAGTCCTATCAAGAACTGGGGCAGAATCGTCAAGCGCGCACGGATGCCGAGAAGTTGGCCATCGTGCTGGATACTCTCGCGGAAGTGAACTCCCAGACGAAGTATACGTCCTCCGCACTGGCCCTCTGCAACAGTCTCGCTTCGCGCCTGCTTTGCCAGCGTGTGAGCCTGGGTTGGTTCGAGAACGGGTTCATCAAATTGCAAGGCATTAGCCGGACGGAGCGTTTCGACCCGAAGATGGATGCCGTGGTGGCCATCGAGAAGGTGATGGAAGAAGCGCTGGACCAGGACGACGAGATCATCTGGCCTTCGCCGGAGCATTACGCGCTGGTGAACCGCGATCATGCGGCGTTCGCCAAGGACAACAACGCGACGGCCGTGTGCTCCATCCCCTTGCGCTTGGAGCAAAAGGTAGTTGGGGTGATCACGCTGGAACGTGTGGACGGAGAATTTTCGCTGACGGAATTGCAGCAATTGCGCCTTGTGGCCGACCAGGTGGTCAACCGCCTGAGCGACCTCAAACGGCGTGACCGCTGGATGGGCGCACGCCTTGCGGAAGATGTGCGGGAGAAGTTCGCGGGTTTCATGGGGCCGGAGCATACGTGGATGAAAGTGACGGGCATCGCGATCGCGCTCGTGCTGGCCATCCTGTTCTTCGTGAAGCTGAATTACCGCGTCGAGGCGAATTACATCCTGCGCAGTGAAGAGGTGCGGTATGTGTCCGCGCCTTTCAACGGTTACCTGGAAGAAGTGCTGGTGCGTCCGGGTGATGAAGTGAAGGCGGGGCAAGTTGTCCTGCGTTTGAATCGCGATGACCTTCTGCTGGAAGAAGCGGCGGCCACGGCGGAGCTGAGCCGTTACCAGCGTGAGGCGGAGAAAGCACGCGCGGCGAATCAACTGGCGGAGATGCGCGTGGCGCTGTCCCAGTTTGAAGAGACGAAAGCGCGCTTGAGCCTGGTGAAGTATCGCCTGACGCGTTCCGAGATCCGCGCGCCGTTTAATGCGGTGGTGGTGGAAGGTGATCTGCGCAACCGTATCGGCGCTCCGGTGGAGCAGGGCGAGGCCCTGTTCCGGCTGGCGCATACGGACAAGCTGTATGTCGAGGCGGAAGTGAACGAGCGCGATGCCCATGAAGTGCAGGCGAATGGCACGGGCGAGATCGCCTTTGTCAGCCAGCCACACAAGCGTTATCCCGTAAAGATCGAACGCCTGGAACCCGCAGCCACGGCCAAGGAAGGCAAGAATGTGTTCCTCGTGCGTTGTGAGGTGGAGGGTGCGCCTGAAGGTTGGTGGAAACCGGGCATGAGCGGCGTTTGCAAACTGAACGTGGGTGATCGCCGTCTGATCTGGATCCTCACGCATCGCACCGTCGATTTCCTGCGGATGTGGTTCTGGTGGTAACTTGAGACGCCATGGAACAATCACGCACATTCAGCGAATCGTGGCACCGGGTGGCCAGCCAGAAGATCCAGTTGCGCCCCGGCGTCGAGGTGCAGCGCCAGCAATTCCGTGGTGAACGCTGGATCGTCCTGCAAAACCCGCTGGCCAACCAGTTCTTCCGGATGCGCCCCGAGGCATACGAATTTGTCTCCCGCCTGCGCCCCGACAAAACGGTCGATGAAGTCTGGCAGGAATGTCTGGAGCGTTTCCCGGATGCGGCACCTGGTCAGGAGTCAGTGGTGCAACTGCTCGCGCAGCTTTATCACGCGAACTTGTTGCAGTACGAACTAGCGCCGGATGCGGAACAGCTTTTCCAACGGCAACGCAAACGGCAGCAGCAAGAGATGGGGATGAAGTGGCTGAACATCATGTTCATGCGCTTTCCGCTGCTGGACCCGGACCGTTTTCTGGTCAAAACCCTTCCCTTTGTCGGCTGGCTCATCGGGCCGATCGGGTTGCTGCTCTGGTTGATCGTGGTGGGGTTGGGCGTCAAGACGGGCATCGATAATTCCGCCCTGTTGCTGGATCAATCTCAAGGCGTACTCGCTCCAGGTAACTTGGTCTGGCTCTACGTCGGCATGATCATCATCAAGACGATCCATGAGTTCGGGCACGCGTATTTCTGTCGCAAGTTCGGTGGCGAGGTGCACGTCATGGGTATCATGCTCATGATCTTCACGCCGGTGCCGTTCGTGGATGCCACGGCGAGCTGGGGTTTCCGCAGCCGGAAGGAGCGGGTGCTGGTCGGTTGTGCGGGCATGATCGTGGAGTTGTTCGTGGCGGCCATCGCGGCGATGATTTGGGCGAAAACTGCCGAGGGCTCCATCATCCACAGCGTGACCTTTAACATGATGTTCATCGCGTCCGTCTCTACGCTGCTCTTCAACCTGAACCCGCTGATGCGGTTCGATGGTTACTACATCATGTCGGACTTGCTGGAGATTCCGAACCTGAACCAGCGGTCCACGGGCCAGTTGATCTATTGGATCGAGCGTCATGCTTTTGGTGTGAAATCGGCGACGAGTCCGGCGACCAGCCGACGGGAGTCGATATGGCTGGCGGTGTATGGTATCAGCGCCTTGATCTACCGGACGATTGTGTTCGTGGGCATCATCTGGTTTATCGCGGACAAGTGGTTGCTGCTGGGCATGACGATGGCGGCGGTGTGCCTCTTCACGTGGCTGGTGGTGCCGACGTACAAGTTCATCAGGTATCTGGCGACGAGTCCGAAACTGGAACGCACGCGACCGCAGGCCATCGGTGTCGTGGCGGTCACGGTAGCGGTGCTGGTCCTGTTGCTGGCAGTGATCCCGTTCCCGCATTACTTCCGCGCCTCGGGTGTGGTGCAGGCGAAGGAATGGAGCCAGATCATCACGGAAGCTTCGGGCGAAGTCGTGGAAGTCATCGCGAAGCCGGGTGTTCCTGTGAAAGCGGGACAGGCGCTTCTCCGTTTGGAAAATCCGGAGCTGGCGATGCAGTTGGCGCAAGCCCAGGCCACCAAGCAAGAAGTGGAAGGGCGCTTGCGCGCGGCGATGCAACGCGACGCGGCGGCGGTCGAGCCTTTGAGAAAACGGTTGGAGTCTGCGGCCAAGCTGATCGAACGCATCAATAAAGAAGAGCAAAACCTCATCGTGCGCGCACGGCATGACGGCATCTGGGTGGCCCCGGGCGTGGAAGATCTCCAGCAACGCATCGTGAAGCGCGGTTCGCCCCTGGGCTTGCTGGTGAACCCGAAGCAATTTGAGTTCTCCGCCACGGTGATGCAGGAAGACGTGGACAGCATCTTCAAAAAGGAGTTCCCCAAAGACGCCGAGGTGCGTTTGGCCGGTGACGCCGAAGTGACTTTGCACGTGGACAAATTGCGCATGGTGCCGGGCGAGCAGAAGAACCTGCCGACGTCAGCCTTGGGCTGGGAAGGCGGCGGGGACATCGCCATCAACATGAAGGAAAGCTCCGGTCGGGTGGCGGCCGAACCGTTCTTCTCGGTGATGGGCGAGTTCCAGCCGGACGCTCAACTGGTCTTGCTGCACGGACGCACGGGCAAGGTGCGGTTCAAGCTGGAAAGCGAACCGCTGGTGCCCCGCTGGATCCGGCGCTTGGGCCAATTGCTGCAAAAACGTTTTCAGTTCTAGTTTTGAAGACGCCCAGTGACATCTACCGGCGGATCGCTCCGCCACAGCCGCGCAAGTTCTATCAAGGAATGGACGCGATGGTCCATGGCTGGATGGGCTCGTGGCAGCGTCGTGGCGAGCATGCCAAGGACCTGCTGGCGAAGGCGGTCGAGGTGGACAAGCTGGCGGAGAAATACAGCGCGCTTTCAGAAGAAGATCTCAAAACGGCGTTGATGAAGTACAAGGAGATTTTCCGCCGGGGCGGTGACGGCATCTCGGAGAATCTGGTGGAGGCGATGGCCTCGGTGCGGGAAGCGGCCAAGCGTTGCACGAAGCTAAACCCCTACGTGGAGCAGATCGCCGGCGCGCTGGCGTTGAACGACGGGTGCCTCACGGAGATGGCGACGGGCGAGGGCAAAACGTTGACGGCTGGTCTGGCGGCAGTGCTGGCTGGCTGGCTGGGACGCCCCTGCCATGTCATCACGGTGAATGATTATCTGGTGGAGCGCGATGCGGGCGGGATGGAATCGCTCTACCGGATGTGCGGTCTGAGAGTGGCGCCGGTCACGGCCAAGCTGACGCCGAGCGACCGGCAGAAAGCCTACGCGGCGGATGTGGTGTATGTGACGAGCAAGGAACTGCTCGCGGATTTTCTCCGGGACCGGCTGCGTCTGAAAGACCTGCACAATCCCGAACGCTGGATGATCCGACAAGTCGTCAATCCCTTGCGTGCGCCGGAAGGTGCCTTGGTGTTGCGCGGGTTGCACACGGCCATCGTGGACGAGGCGGACAGCGTGCTGATCGATGAGGCCGTGACGCCGTTGCTGATCTCTTCACCGCGTTCCAATGAAGCCTTGAAGCAGGCGGTGGAACTGGCGGCAGTGCTGGCGGGCAAGCTGAAGCTGGACGTGGATTACACGGTGGACGGGCGTTACGGCGATGTGGATTTCACGGAAGAGGGCGAACAGCGGGTGGAGGTGGAGTCCGGGATATTGCCGCCGTTCTGGCGTGGTAAAATGCGCCGGGAGGAACTGATCAAGCAGGCGTTGGTGGCGCGGGAATTGTTCCACCTGAACAAGCAATACATCATCCACGAAGCGAAGGTTTCCATCGTGGACGAGTTCACGGGCCGCGCGATGCCGAACCGGAGCTGGCGCGAGGGTTTGCACCAGGCGATCGAGGCGAAGGAAGGCATCCCCATGACGGACCCGACCGAGACGCTGGCGCGCATGAGTTTTCAACGGTTCTTCCGGCTGTTCCCGAAGCTCTCCGGGATGACGGGTACGGCGTGGGAAGCGGCGGATGAATTCTGGCGCATCTACCATCTGCCAGTGGTGCGCATCCCCACGCACAAGCCGTGCATGCGGGTGCAGATGCCGGACCGCGTCTTCGCCACCGAAGACGAGAAGTGGGATGCGGTGGTGGAGGAAATCAAGCGCATCAAAGAACTGGGCTGCCCGATCTTGGTGGGTACCCGGAGCGTGCGGAACAGCGAATTGCTCTCGCATAAACTTTTTCAAGCGGGAGTGGATCATCGCATCTTGAATGCGACGCGGCATGCGGAGGAAGCGGCGATCATCTCGCGCGCGGGTGAGAAGGGCGAGATCACCATCGCCACGAACATGGCCGGTCGCGGTACGGACATCCGATTGGGACCGGGCATGGCGGATCGGGGCGGGTTGCACGTCATCGCGACGGAGCGGCATGAATCCGAGCGCGTGGATCGGCAGTTGTTCGGTCGCGCAGGGCGTCAGGGCGATCCGGGCTGGGCGCAGGCGTTCGTATGTTTTGACGACGAGCTGTTGCGGAAGCATGTGCGGCCCATGATGCGGGATGTCGCGCGTTCCGCCACGAAGGGCAAGGCGCCGGGAGCGGAGATTTTGTCCAAGACGACTTGGAAGCACGCGCAGAGCAATGCCCAGCGGCTGGCCTACAAGCAGCGCGCCAACGTGCTGAAGTATGACACGTGGCTGGACGAGGCACTCTCGTTTGCTGGGCCGCAATAGCGCAGCGGGTTTGCGCTGCTGTAAACATTGCTACCGCGAGGGGCGCGGCTTAGAGTAGCAGAGTCAGAAAATGACAACCTTCATGCCATCACCTCGTTCACCCAAGCTGCGCGAAAAAGTTTCGCTGCTCGGGCGGGGTTTGCTGGCGTTGCTCTTAGGCACGTGCCTGTTGGTGAAGGAAGGTGTGGCGGCAGATACTTCATTTTTACCACTGCAAACCAGCCGACTGTTCGATGGTTTTGGAACCGATGTGACCACGGCCGTAGCGGCGGGACCGGATGGCTCGGCTTATTTCGCGGGCACTTTCATCGGCACCATCACGGGTTCAGAGGGGAGCATCGCCTCGGCGGGGTCGCAGCCGGATGTGTTCGTGACGAAGCTGTTGCCAGATGGGAGCACGGCGTGGTTGTTGAAAGCAGGCGGGACGCTGTCCGAGAAGGCGGAGTGCGTGACGGTCGATTCCGCTTCGGGACGAGTTTATGTGGGCGGACAGTTCCAAGGCACGGCGACGTTTGCCTCCACCAATTTGACCGCAGTGGCGGGCAGTGATGGGTTTGTCGCCTGCTATGAAGCGAACGGTGATTTTGTCTGGGTGCGGCAGATCGGCGGTTCGGGCGATGAATCGGTTTTTGATCTGAAGATCGGCACGGATGGCCTGCATGTGTGCGGTAATTATAATTTCTCAGCCAGTTGGGGGAGCACGACGTTTCCGGCCAGCAGCGGCACCTTCCGCATGTATCTGGTGAAGGCCAGCCTGGATGGGGTGCCCTCGGAGGGGATTTATCTGCAATCCACCCAAACGATGCGGCCGCGGCGGATCGCGTTGCTGGCGGACGGGACAAGAGTGGTGGCGGGGCATTTCAGCGGCACGACGTTGTTTGGGGGCTTTCGCGCGAGTAACGGGGTAGATGATTTTTTTGCGGTCGCATATGAAGCCAACGGCACTTTCCGCTGGCTGATCACCGGTGGCGGCGCGGGCAACGACAAGGCGAACAGCCTGATGGTGAGTGCGGGCGGTGGGCTGCTGCTGGGCGCAAGCGTGGAAGCGGGACTGAATGGGGTGGGGCAGGTGACGGATAAAAACGGTTCGCAAAGCCTGCCGCTGGCGGCCAATGGATTGCGGGTGGCGCGGATCAGTGAGGACGGTGCCTATACGCCGGTGAAATCCATCACGGGGCCACAGATGGGAGGGCTGGTGGAGGGCAAGCGCGGGGTATGGCACATCGCGGGAAATTTTTCTTCGGCGGTCACTTTGGGCAGCACGGTGGTCAATCCGCCGGGCGGGCAGGCTTCGATATTCGTCGCGAGTTATTTGAGCTCGGGAGAAATGGCAGGCGTGGCGACGGTTTCGAGTTCAGGAGCCAGCCTAGCTGTGGATATGATCAGCACGTCGGTTGACGGGCTGGCGCTGGCCGGGTCGGCGCACACGACGTTAAGTCACAACGAGCAATTGCTGGCGACGGGACACGCGAGTGTGAATGCATTCGCGATGCTGCTGGCACCGCCGGAGTTGCGCTTGAAGCTGACGCGGCAGGGCGAGCAGGTGCATCTGACGTATCCGTCGTATTTTTACAATGCGACGCTGTGGGAGAGCACGACGCTGGGTTCATGGACGGAGGTCGGCACGCCGGCGACACTGACATTGGGCGAGATGCAGAAGGATTTTAGTGCAACGGAGGCGAAGCGGTTTTTCCATCTGCGGTATGAGACGCCGTAAGGGTTTCTCAATTGAGTGGGGGCAGGCGAATGAGGTGGGAATTGCTGGGGTCGGTTGGGCGGTTTGGAAATAGCGTACGCCCAGTTTGCTTACGGGCGTTGCTGTGGGCGAGGCGCCCACGCTCCATTTATTTCTCCGTCACTTCGGCGAGATAGCTGCCGGTGAGGATCTGGCCTTTGTGTTTGAACTGCACCCAGAGGCGGTAGGTGCCAGCTTGGGGGAAGGCGTAGGGGAAGCTGACTTCGGTGCCCAGATCACCGCTGACCTTGTGGGTGTAGTTCGTGGAGGCGGTGAGTAATTCTTCTTTCTTCGCTTTCGGATTTTCGCTGCGGGCGGTGAGGATGGCCTGGCTGGCCATGGAGATGTTTCCCGATGGATGCACATGCACGAAGACACTGCCGTCATCACGACGCACGACGAGATGGCCGCCCATGCCGAGATAGGGTTGCAACGCGGCGGGTTGATTCTCGGCATCACTTAGTTGGAAGCGGAGGGAGACGTCTTGATTCACGACGAGGCGCGCGGGGCGGGACCATTTCATTTTCAAGCCGTTCATCAAGGCGGCGTCATCGGTGGAAGCGGATGGGGCGGTGGAATCGATGTGCCAAGCGTCATCCATGTCGAGGTCGCGACGGGCGGTGTCGGTGGCGTTGGTGCCGAGGGCGACACCGCAGAGGGGATCATTGGGATTGCCGCTGGCGCGGGTCCAACGCTTGGTCCATTCCTCAGGCGCGGCGGGGATTTTCACCTCGGTGTGCAAGGTGCGGTAGAGGCCGCTCTCGTGGGAGAGATCGGCGTAAAGATGGTAGGTGCCTTCCGGAATGGGCGGCAGGACGGCGGCGAATTTGCGGTCGCCTTGCTTGTAAGGATGCAGATGGACGAGGACGTCCTGCTTCGGTTCACGCACGAGGAAGAAGTGGCTCCACTTGCCGTGATCGAGGATGAGCGGGGACCATTCGCGGCGTTGATTATCGGGGACATCGAAGGAAAAATTCAGAACCGGCCGGTCATCTTGCAGCTTCACCACGGCTTGGGAGGGCCACATGCGGGAGATGCGTTTCTGGCGGTACTCGTTGTCTTCGGCCTTCCACCACGATTTACCACCGACGACGGCGGCGATCATGAACACAGCGGCGCCGGCGGTCCAGGTGAGGCGTTTGCTTTTGAGTGGTTGGGTGAGGGCTTCACCGGGAGGATGCGTGCTCTCGGCGGCAGCGGCACCGATGATGGTGATGAAGCTGGCGAAGAGGAAGACACCCAGGCAGACGAGGGCGATGCCGAGTCCTTTCGGCATGGGATTGCGGACGGTGGCGAGGGAGTTCACGGGCACGACGACTTCGCCTTTGCCCTGCGCGGTCTCGATGCCGATGTGCATGCTGTAGGCACCGAGCTTCATGAACCACACGCCGGTGGAATAGAGGTTGGTCTCGCCGAGCACGAGGTTGACCTCCTCGGGAGCGGGAGCGCCTTTCTTGCCGGTCTCGCCAAACACAGGGAGGGCAGTGACCTTCAGCACTCCAGTGCCTTCGGTGCGGACGGTGACCTCCGCCAAGCCGGGGATCACGCCGGGTGGCTTGATCATCACGCGGACAGGAACTCCAGCGGCGGTGCCCTCGTAGAAAAGATTGGGACTGCCGACGTGGGCAGAGGCATCGCCCGCGAGCCAGCCGAGTGAAACCACGAGCAACAGGGTGCGTAAGAACTTCAGCATGGCGGTGGCTTTAGCGGCGAACCTTGGTCATCCAGCCGCCTACGCCAAGGCCGATGCGGGTGGAGATGAAAGCGAGCGCGAGGGAATAAAGCAGGACCAACCAGGTAACCGGACGGTCTTTAAGATCCCAGAACTGATGCTTCCAATCACCTACGGTGTTGTAATACGTCCACTGGCGGTTGCCGGAGAAGAAGGAGTTTTCCGCGGCCGGACTGATGAGGAAGGCGGAGAAATTCCACTGCACGGGCAAAATGATGACGAGGTAAACGGCAGCGAGTGCGCCAGCCAATAGCCAGATGGAGAAGGGTTTTTCATTCCAGCGACGGTAGAGCCAATCCATGGCCAAGGCGGGCAGGACCAGCAGGAGCGGCCACGCCGGAGGCACCATGTGCGTCACTTCACGATAGATGGGGGCGAGCTTGGGTTCACCGGGGAAGAGCGGGAGCAGCCACGTCATGGCGAGCTGGATGCCCATGTAGGTGAGGGCGACGATGGTGCAGGCCCATTGATGGCGCGAGGCACGACGGGCACAGGCGAGGAGCATCGGGTATTGCCAGGCGCAGATGTAGAAGAAGCCGGACGAACGCATGTGGTTCGGCTGGCTTTTCTCGGTAAGGAAAATCGTGAGCATGTTCAGCATCACACCGGCGGTGAGGAGGAAGAACGTGCCAGCCAGTTTGCTATCGCGACCGGTGAGACGGTTCTGCCACGAGAGCATCTGGATGAGGACCCCGAAGGCGACGGCATACATGCCGATGGCGAGCAAGGTGTGCGGCGGGCTGAGGATTTTGACATCGAGGCCGTAGGCGTTGTGCCACCAGTCATCGAAGGGGGCGGAGGTGAGCATGCCTATGGAACCCCAGATCGCCAGCCAGGCACCGATGGGGGCGCGCAAGCCCCAGAGGGAAACGGCTCCAGCCTTCTCCTCCGGCGTGCCGAAGAAATGGGTGCGAAAGGCGATCCAGCCGGAGACCATGCCGGGAATCGCGCCGCCCATGTAGATGACGATGTGGGCAGGCGTCCAGAAGGTGTCGCGGCCGATGGTGGAGTGCCAGGAGATGTCCCAGAGCACGCCGAGGGGAATGCAGAAGACGCTGAACATGAGCACCCACGCCCAGACGGGGAGGCGCTGGACCTGCGTCGGCGCGGCGGCCGGTTTGGCAGCGGACTCAGGGGCCAGGGCGGCGGTGGGTTGAAGCGTGGCGTCCATAAGGTTCTAGACAATGAAGGACCTGTTTCGTCACACAGGCAAGCTCAAGGTTGTGGGCGGGCGCGAATTCAGTCCTTATTATCCGACCATACGGCAAACTCATTACCGCAAGGTTCGGTAAAATGAAAGCGGCGTCCGCCGGGAAAGGAGAAGATGGGTCTGACGATCGTGCCACCGGCTTGCTCGATCTTGTTTTGGGTCTGTTCCAGTTTCTCGCTGTAGAAGACGAGGAGGGCGGCGCCGGTTTTGGTGGAGGATGCTTGATCGGCGCGGAAGAAACCGCCATCGAGGCCTTGGTCAGCGAAGGCGATGTAGTCGGGACCGTAATCGGTGAAGGACCAACCGAGGGCGGCGATGAAGAATTTTTTGGTGAGTTCGAGATCGCGGGAGGGGAGTTCGACGTAGTTGAGTTTTTCGTGGGTGTTCATGGGACAGGTTGAAGCTGTTGTTTTTTTTGATTTTATCCCGCTTCTCTCCGGTAATTTATAGGGGTGAGCTGCCTGCGCCGTCCGGGGCGCGAGTTGGCGCGACTATGTTGTTGGTTCCCGCAGTGGCTGCTTTCGGATAGAGCCTCCAATTGCCAATGGATTCGTCCCCACTACCCCACCCGTATACTCGACCCCAAGCTGTGTCTCCATCAATGAGGCCGACGTACTCTGCATTCGCCATATACAAGATCCCTTCGTAGTGCCAAGAGACGACGTTGCCATTCTGAATCAAAGTCTCTGCCATGCCATTCCGCTGAACCTCGACCGGTTTCGGCAAGGCGAACTGTCCGTTGGTGAAGGTCAACGACAGCAGGTCGATCTTGGGCGGTTTGCCGGGAAACTGGGTTTCGAGGACATAAGTGCCAGTGGTCAGCGCACTGGGGCGAGCCGTTACATTCGTGAGAAATGAACGGTCGAGGTCCGCCAATTGAACCCAATGTTCATGTTCACGATTCGTCCAGCTTTCCGAGACAACGAAGAAACCTCTCAAGTAGCCGACGCAGTAGGCCACCACCGAAGCGCCGAGCACCAAGACCGTAAAAATCACCTTATGCTTAGTTTTCATAGGGCCAATGCTTAGAGACCAACAGTTTGACCTGATATGGTTGAGGTGGTGCGGTTGGAAATCATTGGCGGTGAAAAACTAAGGTGCTTAGGGTGGGTTTGCCATAGGAAAGATTGGCCGGATATGTTGGTCGCGCGCGGGGAATTCCACGTAGTTGAGTTTTTCGTGGGTGTTCATGGGTGGGTCAGGGCTTGGGGGCGGCGCTTGGTTCTGCGTTGCTTGAACTGCGGTAGGTTTCTAGGAATTGTTTCCAGGGGGCGCTCTGCGGTGGGAAGTGTTTGCCGGTCTTGTTGGTCAGAGTTTCATGGATATGCTGGTGAAAGTATTCAGTGAAATTTTTTGGCACTACTTTCCAGCCCCATACATTGAGATCGTTGGGGAATTTTTGATCCAAGAGGCTGGCCAGGTAGAGAAGAGATTTGCTGGTATCCATCTTGCCCAACGCAGTGATCGCATCTCTTCTCATGTAAGCGGAATCGGAGTTGTTGGCGATGGTGGAAAGCCCATCAAGTACTCGGGGGTCCGTGGGATAGCGGGCCAGGGCGAATCCCAAATTACGTCGTTCGTGGTCGTCGGTTTCGGCCTCCAGAAGTGCAAGAAGCTCGGCCACTGGATCGGCAGAGTCAAGTTGCGCCAAAACACGTTTGGCGACAGCGGCGTATGACTTGTCAGGATTTGTGGCAAGGTAGCTTTTGATCGGAGCGATAGCGCGTTTGTCACCGCTTTCGAGCAGGGCTTCGAGGACTGATCCCGCTTTCCGGGTTCCCAATCGGCTGATGAAGATGGGAACGGCTTCCTCGGCTTTGAGTTTGCCGAGGGCCATCACCTCATCGCCGTTGGCTTCCGGGCGATTGGTCAGGATATTCATCAGGACCGGAATCGCTGTGCGATCCTCGATCTCGCCTAGTGCAAATGCCGCTCCGTAAGTCTCGGGCTTGCGCTCCAAAACACCGATGAGCACGGGGACAGCGCGGGAGCATTTCATGGTGCCCAAGTTCCAGCAGAATTCATTCAAAGGTGTGTAGGTGATGTCAAGACGGTCACCGTCGGGAAAACTGCCGTCGGGCGAAGAACGAACGCCGCTGCCATCCAAAGCACCGGTGGAGATATGTTTCAGGAGAAGATCAATACCCCATTTCTTCTCCGGATCGCCTCCGATGAATCTCCGCACGGCTTCTGCCGCATTGTAGCGATAGCGCAGATTTTGGGATTCGATCTGTGATCCGAGAAACTTGCGCGCCTCTTCACTGGTGTCTGCCAGATAATGCGCCGCACATATACGGGCATAGATGTTCTCCTTTTGGTTGCGGAGGACTTTCAACCACTGTTCATGATCCTGTTCAGCATACTTGTAGCGCAAGCGGTAGTGCGCCCCTACCAAGCGGGCCTCTACCTGAAGGTTAAACTGCATGCTGTCGAAGGCATCTTGCGGCCTCCGAACGTAATCCACGACCTCATCAGTGGCCGTTTTCTGTTTGCTGCACGCGGAGAGCAGGCAACAGCAGAAGGCGATGAGGGCTAGTATGCGCATGATCATGGCTTGGCGATCATCCCTTGGTTTTCTTTCGACGGGTCAGGGGTAATGTAAATAGACTCTTCTTCATTAGGGGCAAAGGGTCAAGTGTGTGGGAGAGAGTTTTCGTAAGGAGGATGGTGAGGGGGAAAATCGGGTCGTCGCTACGCGACTTGGGAGTTGAGAGACGATGGTCCGTGGGTTTCGCTGCGCTTCACCCACGGTTACCATCGGGTCGTGCCTCTGGCACTGAAAGGGGATAGATTATATGGGGGCGCTGCAGTGGGATTGCGCTTGCGAGGGTTTCGGGGATTCTGGGAGCGGGCTTTGCTTAGGGGTGTTGCTGCGGGTTGAGACAACCCGCGCTCCAGGGGAAGGGGACACGCAGCAGGCCCCGACATCGGACGCCGGGGTGAAATGCTGCGTAACTCGCACTCAAGATGAGTGCGCTACGGAGGGGCGCATCATGGTTTGGTTTTCAGCGCTTTTTCCAGGGCTTCGGGGTCGATGATTTTTAGGGCTTTGGCGGCGTTGGGGCGGGTGAATTCATCCGGGTGCCAGAGGGCTTTTACCAAGGTGGGCACGGCGGGTTTGGCGGCGGGTCCCAGGCGGGCCAGCCATTGGGGGAAGGTTTGACTGAGTCCGCTGGGGGGAGCTGCCAGGCCTTCCTGCAAGATTTTCAAAGCAGGCCCGGCATCACCGGTGGCTTTCCAATACATGATGGTGCCATTGATGCGGCTGGGCAGGAAATCATCGGCCATGGATTTCTTGATCATGGGCATCACCAACGGATGGTCCGGTTGCAGAGCTTGAAGGAGTTCAGTGAAGTGGACGTAGCTGTATGGCTCGGGGACTTCCAGGCGTTTGACGAGCAGGGGAACGAGGTGGCGGACTAGCGCAGCATTGGTCATCAGGTAATGACGGGCGCGGCCATTGGCATCCAGCTCGACCAACAGAGGCATGAGGGCGGCTTCATCCTCAGGATTGGCTTTCAGAATTTTATCAACAAGCGGAGGGACGCCTTTTAACGTCAGTTTTTCCAAGGAGGCGAGGGCGTTGGTTTTCACGACGGAGTCGGTGCTGGCGGCGGCGCGTAAGGCAGCGAGGACTTCGGGTGAGTCGATGCCCACATTGCCCAATGACAACGCGGCCATCGAGCTGTTCATGGCAGGCAGATTGGGCGGGACGTAGAAGCCGGGTGGGCCAGCGGGCTTTTGGAGAGCAGAGGCGGGGAGGTTCGTGCCGGTGTTCATCAGGAGGATCAGGGCGGGGATGGCGTTGCTGGCGGCCGGACCCAAGGTGCCCAAACCGCTAGCGGCCAAGCGGGCTTGGACGGGATCGGTGAGGAGTTGTTGGAAAACGGGGGCGGCGGGAGCGGATTCCGGGGCCATCCATTGCAAGGTCCAGATGGCGGCTTCTTTTATGTCTGGGTTGGGATCTTGGGCGATTTTGATGAGGGCGGAAATCACTTCGGGAGTGCGCTGGTCGATCTTCCGGAGTGATTTGACGATGTCGCTACGAACTACCGGGTCAGGTGAGGCGAGGGCGCGGAGGAGATCGGGGACGGCATCCCTGGCAGCGGGCCCGATCTCGCCCAAGGCCCACGCGGCGTAGGCATGGCGGAGATTCTGCGGGACGGGTGCTTCGAGTTGGGAACGCAGATTTTCAGGCAATTGATCCCGGAGCTTGGTGTAGCCTTTTTGCAGGGGGCCGTCCTGCGCATTGAGTTTCTTTTGCAGGGCAGGGATGGATTGGGGGCCGATCTCAAGGAGGGCATCCAGCGAGGTGTTGCTCTGGCTGATCTGGGTGATCTTCAGGTCTTGGGTCCACTCGGTGGCGGTCTTGCCTTGGTGCTGGGTTTCTCTATGGCTGAACCACGACCACGTGCCCAGCAGGATGCCAACGATCAGGGCGAGGATAAGCCCGTGCTTCGGTGTGAAGGTGCGTTTCATCCTGGCGTGAAATGAGTGTGTGAAGACTCAAGGGGAAGGGACGGGAAAAGGCAATGGGAAATTGGGGAAGGGGTGGGAGGTTTGACGCGAATTGCGCGAATTGTCGCGAAGGGGGAAATGGGGGAGGTGGGGTGTGTAAACGGTATGGTATTTTGGTGGCTTGTTTTGCTTAGGGGAAGTTGCCGTGCCCGAGGACCCCGACCTATCGGCACGGGGCGGGCGGGCACGCTCCGCGAAAAAATCTTCATTTGTAATTTATTGGGGTGCAAATAATTAGAAATTGTGAACTGATTTTTCAAAAAAAGTGATTGAGGATTGCGGTGTTTTTGGTAGTCTTTTTTGTGCTGACAACTCGTTGTCGGTAAAGGACGGGTTAACGGAAGTTGGGCTCGATCAGAGCACAGGCAGCTTCCGGAAAATCCCAAGGTCATCAAGCATGATGGTGCATTGGCATTGTTGTGTCCTGCGTTGGCGGGGAGATGACGATCCTTATGGAACCCCGACTGTTAAAGGTCGGGACCTGCGGTCCGGTTCGTTAGTTAGAGCCGGGGCAGGCCGTCAGTGATATGTGTTGGTATCGGGCGTATGGATCAGGGTCCGTAAGCCGGAGGGGGAAAGGGACGTCGACCAAGAATGAGGTCGGGGAATCTCCAGTAACCACTGCGGAACCGGCCTGGCTCTGGACTTACGCTCAATCTGAACTCCCAATCGTAGGGAGGGAGGAAACGATACCACACAGGGGTCGGATGGTTTCATTGTTCTTTGACATAAATTCCCTAAAGGGAATGCAGAAGACCGGTCGGTCGAAGTTCGACTGCCCTGTGGTGGGAAGGGGTGGCTCAGTGCCTCCTCTCCCCGGCCCTCTCCTCCATCTAGCCGATGGAAGAGAGGGAGATGGGGCGTCGTGCTTCGGCGGTGGCGGGGCTTGGTTATCGTGGTGCCTTGGCGAAAAGAGTCAGGGCATCGTCGGTTGCACCGAGGGCCATTAGCAATGCCCTACCATGATTTGGGTTTCTGCATTTCTTTGTGAAGTGGCTGGCGAAGGTTTGGTCCGGTGAGGGTGGACTGGTTGCTAAAGTACCGCAGGACAGGAGGCAATCGCGTAGGAAACATAAAACGGATCAGACGGGAAGGCGCGCTTCGGGGAAGTAATTGCATTACGGGCCTATTATGAAGGGAGAAAGGGGATATTGTTTGAAAACAACGGTGTTTCTATGTTCCTGCTGTTGGTTGGCGAAAGCCCCCAAGGTGAAGTTTGGGACGGCGTGGAAGCCATCCTTACCTGATTAATTAGCGCGGACTGATGTCCGTGGCTACGGGTTGGGCGGTGGGCAGGCGTAAGGGCCATTGGCGCGGCACTAGAAACATGGCGATGGCGAAGAGGATGAGGACGAGCGGGGCGCCGACGCGGAAGAAGTCGGAGAACTTGTAGCGACCGGGGCCATAGACCATGAGGCACGCGGGTTCGAGCGGGGTGAGGTAGGAACAGCTCGCGGCGACGGCGATCATCATGGCGAAGGTGCGCGGGTTCAGGCCGAGTTCAAGCGCGGTGGCGATGGCGATGGGCAAGATCACAGCGGCGGCGGCTTGGTTCGACATGGGTTGAGTCAAGGCGACGGTGAGGAGGAAGAATCCGGCGAGGAGCCAGAGCGGGTCGAGTCCGCTAATGGAGCTGGCGACCAGGCTGGCCAGATACTTGGCGGTGCCGGTGCTGGTCATGGCTTCACCGAGGCCGAGCATGCAGCCGATGAGGATGACAGCGCGCCATTCGACTTCGCGATAAGCATCTGACGGAGTGATGCAGCGGGTGACGAAGACGCCGAAGGCACCAAGCAAAGTCGCGACGGCAAGGGGAAGGACGTTGAAGGTGGCCAAGGTCAGTGCGCCGACGAAGATGAGGCCGGTGCGCAAAGCGCGAGCGCGATCGGGGCGTTTCTCTTCCACGGCGTTCAAGATGCTGAAGGAGCGATCGTGTTCGAGGGCGGCCATCTTGTTCTTGCTGCCTTGGATCAAGAGGACGTCGCCCACGCGAAGGGCGATGTGGCTCAGTTTGTTGAGGACGTTCTGACCGTGGCGGTTCATGCCGAGGACTTGCACGCCGTAGCGTTCGCGGAAGTGGACGCCACGCAAGGTGCGGCCGACGAGGGGTGAGTTCGGCACGACGATGGCCTCGATGAGCAGGGAGTCTTCGGTGCGGAGATTCGGGTCGGAGTGTTTGAGGTCGGGTCGGATCTCGATGCCGGCGGTGTCCTTCACCTTGGAGACTTCGGAGTGCGCGCCTTCTACGAGGAGGATGTCGCCGCCTTGAATGATGGTGTCGTGGGTGGGGTCGCGCTTTTGTTTATCACGCACGATGCTGAGGACGGTGAGGTCGAGGTCACGGCCCCAGCCGGAGTCGGCGAGGGTTTTGCCGATCAGGGGAGATTCGGGCAACACGATGACCTCGGTGAGATAGGAGCGGACGCCGAAGCCTTCGAGCAGGCTGCTGGATTGGGCGCGCTCAGGAATCCAATGGCGGCCGATGAAATACATGTAGAGCAGGCCGGCGATGGTGATGGGGATGCCGACGGGCGCGAGCTCGAACATGCCCATGGGCTTCATGCCGGAGTTGGTCATGAGGCCATTCACGACGAGATTCGTGGAGGTGCTGATGAGGCTGACGGAGCTGCTCAAGATCGAGGCGAAGGCGACGGGCATGAGGTAGCGCGACGGTGAGACTTGGGTCTTCGCCGAGATGCCCATGACGACGGGGATGAAGAAGGCGGCCGCCGCGGTGTTGCTGATAAAGGCGCTGAGCAACGCGACGATAAACATGATGCCGGGCAGCAGCATGGAGGTGTGATCGCCGACGTAACGAAGGATGAACCGACCGACGAGGTCCACGACACCGGCCTTAAGCATGGCCGCGGTCATGATCAAGAGGCTAAGGATCATGATGACGGTATCGCTGCCGAAACCGGCGAAAGCCTGTTTATAAGGCACAAGTCCGGAAATGATGAGGGCGAGCAGGAGGCCGAGGCCGACGACGTCAGGCGGAATCCACTCGAAGGAGAAGCATATGAGGGCCACTCCGATCAAGGTCAGCAACAAGCCAATCTCCAGGGTCATCGACCGGAAGGTAGTATCGGTATGGTAGAAAGGCCAATGGCGGGGAGCGTTTGTTGGGATGAAATAAAAAACGCGGAAGCCGTGAAGCTTCCGCGTTGCTGAGAAATGTCAGCGAGGTTAGGAAGGAAGTTCCCAGCCACGGCGGTAGTCACGTTTCACGAACACGCCCGCTTCCGGTGCGTTCTTCGCGCGCATCTTGGGGCCGTCCCAGATGAGTTTCTTGCCGGCGCGTTCAGCGACGCAGCCGAGCAGGATGATCTCGGTGAGATACGCAGCGACATCGAATTCCGAATACGCAGGGCGACCGCCTTTGCACGCATCCACCCATTCCTGATAGTGGCCAGGGGATTTCCAGTAATTCTCCGGGATCGCCTTCAAGGCAGCGTGTTCCTCGGAGGCTACGAGTTCCTTTTCGTCCTTTAAGCGCAAGAGGAACTTGGAGCCGTAATCGTCGGGTGAAAAGATGCGGCCCTTGTCGCCGATGAGCAGGCAGCCGCTGCCGGGAAGCTTCTTCATCTTCGCCACGATGTCTTCCGTGAGGTCGGCATGAGGACGGAAGGTGTCGGAGCCATCCGGTTGGCCGTCATACCACATGAAGGTAAGGGGAGCGAGCGAGCCGCGTTTCGGGAATTCGAACTGGATCTGCGCGCTGCGGGCGTAGCTCTCTTTGTTGATGCCGGTGGTGGTGGCTTCGATGCTGGTGGGGTATCCGAGCTTGAGCGCACGGAACGGCATGTTCACCGTGTGACACGCCATGTCACCGAGCGCGCCGGTGCCGAAGTCCTGCCAGCCGCGCCAACCGAAGGTGTGATAGACCCCGCGACGATTGGCCTTTTTCTTGCCATCCGCGCCGATTTCCTCCGGCCATTCCTTTTTGAAAGGACGGAACGGAGCACCGCCCAGCCACAGGTCCCAGTCCAAAGTATCCGGCACCGGATCAGCGCCTAGCGGGCGGTCCATGCCTTGCATCCAGATGGGGCGATTGCTCCACACGTGCAATTGGCGGACTTGCCCGATGATGCCAGATTGGATCACTTCCACCGCGCGGCGCAGGCCATTGCCTGCACTGCCTTGATTGCCCATCTGCGTGGCGACTTTCTTTTTCTTGGCCAAATCCCGCAGGTAACGCGCCTCGGCCACGGAGTAAGTCAGCGGTTTCTGGACGAAGGCATGCTTGCCCTCTTTCATCGCCAGCGCGGCGGCCAAGGCGTGATGATGATCCGGCGTGGAGACGATGACGGCATCGATGTTCCCCATGATCTGGGAATACATGAGTCGATAGTCCTGAAATTTCTTTGCTTGCGGATACTTCTCACCGCGAGATTTCAGGGTGTTCGTATCGACATCGCACAAGGCGTAGATGTCTTCGCCGGTCTTCGCCACTTCATCCGTGTCGGTGGCGCCTTTGCCGCCCGCACCGATGACGGCGATGTGCATCTTGCTGTTTAAGTTTTGCCCGCGCAAAAAGGAGGGCGCGCACATCGCGGCGAGGCTGGTGGCCAGCAAGGAGCGGCGGATGAATTGGCGACGGCTGAATGCCGACGGTTTGCCCGGGAAGGAATAATGCGTGGACATGTCGCTGTGGTAGAGCTTTTAAGCGGCAGAGACAACAACAATCATGGGCAGTGGAAGAAGTTGGGAAAGGTGTCCTGAACAAGGACGAAAAAGCTACTGTCGCGTCTTTTTCTGATAAGTCAAAAAATCATGCGGAAGCCTGCAGGTCTGTCCTTTTTCCAGCGTATCTACGAAGCCATGAACTTCTGCGGTGTTCCCGGGACTGCCAATGTGAAACTGCTTGCCATCGGCTCGCCTCAAGACAGCGTAACATACCACTTTGCGTTCGACGGTGGCGCGGCAAGGCGGCATGGCCTTGATCTGTTCCGCGGTGTCATGGAAAAACGGTGACGCCTTCCCCGTATGCTGAACTTCTTTGCGAGTGGAGCAGCCCGTGAAGGGCAGGATCAATGCGAAGAGGCACAGGGAAGCCAGTCTAGTCACGACGGTTATCTTCATGAGAGATTAGACGGAGCACTCGCGCAGATGCTCCCGCCCAGGGCTATTTGACCAAGATTGACACTGAAGAAGCCTGAACGTGGCCTGGCCAGAAGTTAGCAGGAGCGGGCTCTTTCGGATAGTTGCCGGACATGAACCGGTAACCGATCTTATATAATCCCGCCTTGCCTAAACCGGGGAATATTTCAGCCGGCAGCGTCAGTGATTCTTCCCTGACGGTTTGGGCGGGCAATTCCATGAAAGCCTGTAATCCGAGCTGATACGCTTTCATCGCTCCTCGATAGGAGATCGCTCCGTCAGGACCCAAAATGGTGAGCCCGGATGAATGCGCATAAAAGGGGTCCCCGAAGGGACGAAGGATTGTGATCGGATCTTTCGTGTTGTTTCTCACCGCGCAGCGAACAGATATGGTTTCCTTTGTCCCGAAAGTGGTCTTCTCCACAGCGAAGCAAATGGAAATTTTTCCATCTGGGGAATTGCTCCAGTCGGAAAGCGTCTTGGGCGTCAAGGTTTGATGGTAGGTCTGGTCTGCGGCCATCAAACCGGAAGCTGCCAGAAAGAGTATGGTGAAGAGAATGAATCGTGCGGTGATACCCATATTGGCCCTGTGTTTAAAAGAGGTTTCCTGATTTCTGAGATATTCGACGGGGAAAAGTCAAATTTGCTCCCGTGCACGATAAGTCGGGCGGGAAAACGGCTCGCGAAAGGCTGGCCAGACGTTATTATCAAAAAATAGAAATGAAGAATTGGGTCTACCTGATGATCTGGTTTGTTGCGTGCAGTTCGCTGCGGGCGACAGAACCAGTGACGAAGTTAAAGCAGGATGAATCCGCGACGCTGTTCCCGGCACTGGGCTGGCGCAATCCTTCCGCCGACGGGTGGGTCATAGAATTTCGCGGCTGGGTCTATGAGCGCGAACCGAGAGGAACTTCGGTGAGAGTATTGGAGAAGCTGTGGGGGCTGAAGTTGGAAGATTTGAGCGGAGAGGAAAAACAGTGTTTCAAAGAGCGTTCCCGTTGGTTCCTGGTGGATAATGAGCGGGGAAAGAATTTGCACGTTCTGTTTGACGGCATGTCGATCGACTTGGGCAAGACCGAGGCAAGTGGGCATCTGAAAGCTGAAGTCTTAACGGATTGGTGGTTGCTCAAAGGGTCAAAGCTTATGGCGGGTCGGACTAACGCGGCCTTGATAGCAGGCACAAACGTCGTGACCTTGAAGCTGGGGGATAAGGACAAGCGCATCATCCAAGGGGCGGTGCATCTGGTGGGAGAGGAAGGGTGGACGGTGGTGTCGGACATCGATGACACGATCAAGGTCACCGAAGTGCGGGACAAGGAAGCTTTGATCCGGAACACGTTTTGCCGGGCGTTTCAACCGGCGGAGGGCATGGCGAAGGTGTATGCGGGATGGGCGGCGCAAGGGGCGGTGTTCCATTATGTGTCGGCGAGCCCGTGGCAGTTGTATCCCGATCTAGAGACGTTCCGTGCGGAGCACCAGTATCCGGCAGGGACGTTCCATCTGCGGGATTTGCGGATCAAAGATCAGAGCGGGGTGGAGTTTTTGAGAAACTCAGGCGAGTTCAAGCCGTCAGAAATCGGACACCTGTTGGCGCGGTTCCCGAAACGACGGTTCGTGCTGGTGGGAGATTCCGGGGAACATGACCCGGAGATCTACGGGGAACTGGCGCGGAAACATCCCGGACAGGTGTTCCGGGTGCTCATCCGGGACGTGACCCAGCAACCCGCCGAGGCAGAGAGGTATCGTGCAGCGTTTCAAGGTGTTACACGGGAAAAATGGGCGATATTCAAGCATCCAGATGAAGTTAAGCACTTGGGGCCCGTAAAAGGGGAAGAAAAAGGCCGTTGAGGAGGGTAAACTCAACCCAAGCGCCGGGATTTCAGGCTTGCCTTTTTGACCGTCGAACGAAACATTGCGCGTTCTAAATTATATGAGTTCGGAAAAAACAGTGACCGCAGCCCCGACGCCAGCAGCAGCGCCCGCGCCCGATCTGTCCTTTCAGTTGATGACCTTCCTTGAGGTCTATAAGAAACAGATCGGCATCGCGATCCTTCTCGGGGCCGTGGCGGCGACTTTTGGTTACGCGCATACGGTGAACCAAAAGAATAAGGAAGCGGAGGCTGCGACGGCGCTGGCCATGGTGGAGCTGAACGTGCCCCCCGCCGCTCCCGGAGCCAAACCGGCGGAACCGAAACCGGACGAATATTTCAAAGTAGCCACTGATCACGCTGGTACGGGGGCTGCCGAGCATGCTCTTTTCCGCGGTGCGCTGGCTCTTTTCGAGGCCGATAAATTCACCGAGGCGCAGCAGAAGTTCGAGGAATTCGTGGGCAAATATCCGGACAGCGCCGTGAAGCCCATGGCGGAACTCGGCGCGGCCGCCAGCTTGGAATCGCTGAAGCAGTTGGACAAGGCGGCGGAAGCATACCAGCGCATCATCACCTCCTATGCGACGCATACGGTGGCCACGCAAGCGAAGCTGGGACTGGGATCAGTGCACGAACAGAAGGGCCAGGCGGCACAGGCTTTGAAGCTGTATGACGAAGTGGCAGCAGTCCGCCCGGGCACTACGCCCAGCGGTTGGTCCAACGAAGCCTCCAGCCGCAAAGAACGCTTGCTCTCCGCTCATCCGGAACTCGCGGTCAAGGCACCTGCGCCGACCACTGCGGCTCCGGCAGTTGCTCCTGCGATCACGTTGCCGGCCAAAAAGTGAGCCGAAGGTCTATGTTTTAGAATTTTGTCAGGCCGCAACGCAGTTGCGGCCTGATTTTTTGAAGGATAGCGAGATTTGACTGCATGAAACTTTGCATCATCGGAACGGGTTATGTGGGATTGGTCACGGGCGCGTGCTTTGCCGAGGTAGGGCATCATGTGATCTGCGTGGATAATGACGAAGCCAAGGTGCGCAAGCTGAAAGCCGGTGGCATCCCCATCTACGAGCCGGGCCTGGAAGAAATGGTGAAACGTCATGTGGCCAGCGGGCATCTTGAATTCACCAACAGCACCGCTGAAGGCGTGCAACGCTCCGATGTGGTTTTTATCGCCGTACCCACACCGCCGAACCCGGATGGTTCGGTGGATTTGAGCTTCATCGAACGTGTCGCACGTGACATCGCCGGGGCGATCACATCCTACAAGATCGTGGTGGATAAGAGCACGGTGCCGGTGAACACGGGCGAAAAGGTGGCGGAAACCATCAAGCGCTATTGCAAGGGGCAGGTGGAATTCGATGTGGTGAGCAATCCGGAATTCCTGCGCGAAGGATTCGCGGTGGAAGACCTGATGAAGCCGGATCGCGTGGTCGTGGGCGTGCGTTCCCAACGTCCGGTCGCGGCGATGCGAGCGATCTACGAGCCGTTCAAAGCGCCGATCATTGTGACGGATATCAACTCCGCCGAGCTGATCAAGCACGCGGCGAATTCGTTCCTCGCGCTGAAGATTTCCTACATCAACGCCATCTCGATCATCTGCGAAAAATCCGGTGCCAATGTGGAAGAAGTGGCGAATGGCATCGGCATGGACACGCGCATCGGGCGCAAGTTCCTGAATGCCTCACTCGGTTTCGGTGGCAGTTGCTTCCCGAAAGACCTGAGCGCGTTCATCAAGATCGCGGAGGAGTTGGGCTACAAGTTCGACCTGCTCAAGGAAGTGCAGAACATCAACGCCCAGCAGATGGAACGTTTCCTGCGCAAGATCACGGATACGCTCTGGGTGTTGCGCGATAAGAAGATCGGCGTGCTCGGCCTGGCCTTCAAACAGAACACGGATGATGTGCGGATGTCTCCAGCCATCGATCTCTGCCAGCGTTTGGCGAAGGAAGGTGCCAAACTGCGCGTGCATGATCCCAAGGCGATGGAGAAGGCGAAAGCGCTTCTGCCCGCAGACGTCGAATATATCGAAGACATGAACGCCGTAGCCGAAGGTTGCGATGCGCTCGTGATCGCCACCGAGTGGAATGAATTCAAGCAGCTCGATCTGGAACGCGCCAAGAAAGCAATGACGCACCCGATCATGTTCGACGGGCGCAATCTCTTCGACGTGGCCGAGATGGAGAAGCTGGGTTTTGTTTACAAGAGCATTGGGCGCTAAGGCATCCTGCTATGAAGGTGATCGAAGTGGCGGCCGGACTGGTGTTTCGGGACGGTCAGTTGCTCATCACCCAGCGACGTCCGCAGGATCATCTGGGCGGACTGTGGGAGTTCCCGGGTGGCAAACGTGAGCCGGCAGAGACGTTCGAGCAATGTCTGCGGCGTGAGTTGCAAGAGGAGTTGGGCGTGGACGTTGAGGTTGGTGCGTTGCTCGATGAGATCGCCCACACGTATCCGGAGAAATCCGTTCACCTGAAATTCTTCCGTTGCACGCTGACGTCAGGCGAGCCGCAGCCGATTCATTGCCACGCACTGGCGTGGATCACGCAAAAGCAATTGCGCGATTACGAGTTCCCGGCTGCGGATGTGCAGTTGCTGGCGATGTTGGAGCGCGCTGCTTCCGTCTGGCAGGCTTAAAACACCCGCGCCCACAGCAGCTTCAGATACTGGCTCTCCGGGCAGTTCGACATCACTGGATGATCCGCGCCCGCGCCCGTGCGGTCGATGAACTGCAAGCGGCGACCTTCCCGATGCGCGACCTTCGCGGCGATGGCTTCGAAATGTTCCGGCATCAAGAGCCCTGAGCAAGAGCATGTCACCAGGAGCCCGCCCGGCTTCGTGATAAGAATACCGAGACGATTCAAGTCCTCATACTTGCGTTCGCCTTCATGCGCTTCTTCACGGCTCAGCATGAACTTCGGCGGATCGAGGATGACCACGTCCCATTGCTGCCCGTTGCGCTGCATCTGGCGAGCGTAGGAGAAGGCATCGCAATGCACCCATTCTACTTTGGCATTGTTGATGTTCGCATTTCGCTTCGCTTGTTCGATGGCTTTCTCATCCAGATCCACGCCGATGACCTCACTGGCTCCGCCTAGCTTTGCCGAGATGGAGAAACCGCCCGTGTAACTGCATAGATCGAGCACCCGCTTGTCCTTCGTCATCAACGCCAGCTTGCGCCGGTTCTCTCGCTGATCGCAGAAGAAGCCGGTCTTGTGGCCTTCCGCGAAATTCACATCATATTTCACGCCGTTTTCCAAGATGCGCACCGAACGCACTTCATCTGTCTTGATGTCGCGCGGCTTGATGCGTTCGTAGGAAGCCACCAGTTCATCTACTTCGATCAAAGTCCTCTTCGTTCCCAGCCGCTTATGCAGCAGGCTTAGCCACTCCGGCAACCGCTTGAAGATGCCCAAGCTATGCACCTCAATGCTGAGAACATCATTGAACTTGTCGATGATCAGTCCGCTCAAGCCATCGCCATCGGAGTTGACGACTCGGAAGGAATCCGTTTTCTCCGGCAATTGCAAGTAGTCGAGCCGCAGGTCCAAGGCGCGTTCCAGCAACGTATTGAAAAGTTCTTCGCCAACAAATTGGGCGCTGTGATGGAATACGCGCAGCGGCACTCGGGCCTTGGCATTGTAGAGCCCCATGCCGAAGGGTTTGCCTTCCTTGTCATACACATGCACCAGCGCACCGGGCTGCGCATCCGACGAGACGCGCTTGATCATGGCGGGGAAGATGCAGGGATGAAAACTGAAGTACTTCATCTGCACCCAGGGTTTCTGCCAAGTCTCACTGCCACCGGAATCTTCCGTGGACACCGTTATCGTCTTCGCCATATCCGGATAAAGTAGCGTGAGCGGCCGTCCGGCGAAATGAAATTTCCCAAGTAAACTCGCCTGCCCGCGAAGAATCTGCTTTGCTGTCCGGACATGCGCAGGGAAATCATCTTTGTCACCGGCAGCGATACCGGTGTGGGCAAGACCGTGGTGAGCGGTCTGTTGACGCGTTTTTTGAAGGAAAAGGGCATCGATGTCGGCGTGTGCAAACCTATGTGTTCCGGCGGTCGCGATGATGCAGAACAGCTTTTGAAGGCAGCCGGAAACAAGCAGACGCTGGACGAAGTGAACCCGTGGCACTTCGAGCAACCACTTTCTCCTTTGGTTGCCGCACGGCTGGAAAGAAAGCAGATCAAGCCAGAGGCATTGTTGAAACACATCCAGCGTATCCGGGAAAAACATGCTATCACGGTGGTAGAAGGAGCAGGAGGCTTGCTGAGCCCGTTGGGCGAAGGCTTTGATTCACGCACACTGCTAACGGAATTGAAGGCGAAACCCCTGATCGTAGTGGCAGATAAGCTGGGCGCTGTGAACCAAGCGCTCTTGGTGCTGGCCGCTTTGCCCAAGCGTTATCAAGCAGGCGCACAAATCATCCTGTCGGCCACCGCGAAGCCCGATGCTTCCTCGGAGACGAACGCTCGGCTCCTGATGGAATTTCATCCGAACATGGGTGTGTACTGTTTGCCTCGCGTCTTCGCAAAAGACGCAACCGCATTAACCGATAAGAGTTCTCCGGTGTATCGTGTCTTCCATCGCGTGCTGGCAAAGTGGTGTCTGGCTTAGTTTGTCGCTTATTTGTCACGGAACTACCGCTTGTCAGGCATGACCAAGGCGGTATTGTCGCCTCAGCTCTTCATTGAAAACGCGACTCGTCATGCACTCAAAGCATCTATTCTCACTAGGGTTGGGAGTTCTTCTCGGCTTCACCGCTTCTTCGCTCAAGGCGGCGGAAGCATTTGAAATCGGCCCGGACGATGTGGCCAAGCTGCCCAAAGGCAAGGAAGCGGACGGCATCATCGGCGATTTCGTCCTGCGCAACGACAAGGTGGAGGCTGTCATCTCGCACAATGCCCTCTTTCGCCGGGCAAACATGAGTACGTTCTACGGCGAGACCGGCATCACGCCCGGCTGTCTCTACGATCTGACGCTCAAAGGGGAGAACAATGATCAGATTGTTATCTTTAGTCCGTCTCAGCAGCAGGGCATCGTCTCCTATGTGCGCGTGGCCAATACTGGCAAAGCGGGCGAAGCTGCGATCGAAACCATGGTGACCGCGGCGAATAACAAAGGCCTCTACAAGCGTCATGAGTATCGTCTACGCGATGGCTGGCAAGGCGTGCTCATCGTCACGACATTCCGCAATGAAAGCGATAAGGTGGTGAAAGGCACACCCGATGATCGCTGGACGAAGTTCGCCCGCAGCGGCACTGAGCGGGGCATCTCTTGGGCAGATGCCGAGGATCCCGCCGACAAAGCCGGTTACTCGTATGCTTGGGTAGAGCAGGACGGTCTGAAAACTCCCTCGAAAGAAGTGGAATTGAAACCGGGACAGGAAATCTCCTTCGCCCGCTTTCTCGCCGTCGGCCACTCGCCGCTGGAAGCCATGGGTGTGGTGATGGCTCAGAAAGGTCCGGTAGGTACGCTGAGTGGCACCATCAAAGATGCTGCGGGAAAACCGATACCTACCGCAAAAATAGAAGTGGTGGTCGATGGCAAACCCATCGTCGCATATCCTGATGCGCAGGGAGCATATCATGTGTCATTGCGCCCCGGTGATTACGAAGTCAGCGCTACCGCCATTGGTCGCGACACGATAAAAGGCAAAGTGAAGGTGGAAGCAAAAGCCATTGCGGCATTTGATCCCGTGTTGTCCGCCGAATCATCCCTCGCCTTTGATATTCAGGATGAGAGCGGCAAGAGCATGCCGTGCAAGGCACAGTTCATCGGTATCAATGGCACCAAGAATCCGGAACTGGGACCTCAAAATCGTGCTCACGGTTGCGTGGACCAATATCATTCTGAAAAAGGCAAGTTCACCGTCGCCGTGCCACCGGGTGACTACAAAGTGGTAGTCACGCATGGAATCGAGTTTGGCCATCTGTCAGGGATGGTGGGTGTGGAGGCAGGCAAGCAACTTGTGATCCGCGGCGTTTTGAAACGTCTGGTAGATACCAAAGGCTGGATCAGTGCCGACTTTCACAATCATTCCACGCCCAGCGGTGACAACACCACCGGCACGGATGATCGCATCATCAATCTGGCAGCTGAACACATCGAGTTCGCGCCGACCACGGAACACAATCGCCTCTATGACTGGCGTCCGCATATCGAGAAGCTGGGCCTTGCTTCGGAACTGCAGACCGTCAGCGGCATGGAACTCACGGGTGGCGCGGCCCATTTCAATATGTTCCCGCTGACGCCCAAGTGGAACATCCAAGACAATGGCGCACCGCAATGGAATCCCGACCCGCGCATCACGGCGGTGACGTTGCGTGATTTCCAAGGGCAGAACCCGCATCGCTGGGTGCAGATCAATCACCCGGACATGGTGGCGAACTTCATCGATCGTGATGGCGATGGTCGCGTGGATGGCGGCTTTCTGGGGCTGGAACGCTTGATCGATGGCGTCGAGACACAGAACTATGCGGATTCACAAATCTTGAGTGGCGCGCCATACCGCATCGGTCGTGATCAGGCGGGCAAGGAATCGGTGACCTATCAGCGCGAGTTCATCTGGTTGCAGATGCTGAATCGCGGTCACCGTTATCAAGCCATGGCAGTTTGTGATTCTCATTCCGTTTACGGCAACGGGGTAGGCGGCTGGCGCATGTATTTCCCCAGCACTTCGGATAAACCAAGCGAGATCAATCATGAGGAGATTGCGCGTCATGCCAAGGCGGGCCGCAGCTATCTGACCACTGGACCATTTCTCCAAGTCACCACGGAAGATGGGGTTCAACCGGGCGGTGAAACGCGCGCCACGGGTTCCATCAAACTGAACGTGAAAGTGCAATGCACGGACTGGATCGATATCGACCGCATCCAGGTGCTGGTGAATGGACGGCAGGAGCCGAAGCTGAACTTCACCCGCAAATCACATCCTAAGATGTTCGCTGACGGCGTAATGAAGTTTGACCAGACCATTGAAGTCGGTCTCAGCGAGGACAGTCATTTGATCGTGGTGGCCATGGGTGAGAATTTCACGCTCTCCACCGGATATGGCACCAGTGGACAGGCGAAGGTCCGCCCCTGCGCGTACCACAATCCCATTTTCGTGGATGTCGATGGCGGCGGCTTCAAGCCCAATGGCGATCTGCTGGGATGGCCTTTGCCGACCAAGGGCATGAAGGTGGACGAAGTGCGGGCGATGTTGGAAGCCAAAGGAAAATAGAAATCCACGATTGCGAAGTGCCCCCGGCTTTTGGCACTTTGAAGGCATGTCCCAAGCGAACAGTTCAACGGCCTCGTCTGTCCCGGCATCCAAAGCGCCGATCAAGAGCCTGAAGGAGTTGTCGCCCGACCAGCGCAAGTCCGGCATCGCTGCCTGGCTCGGCTGGCTATTCGACGGTTTGGATATGCATCTTTACGGCTTGGTGGCCGCTCCGTTTGTGGCTTCGTTGCTGGCGAACAAGGGACTGATTCCGGTGGCGGATTCGGCTCACGCGATGGTCAAGGACAAGAGCGGCATCATCCAGGCGGCATTCCTGATCGGCTGGGCTTTGGGGGGCGGATTCTTCGGACGGGTAGGAGATTTGATCGGGCGCAGCCGGGCCTTGAGCCTGACTATTTTGACCTACGCCTGTTTCACAGGGCTTTCATTTTTTGCCACCAGTTGGGAACAGCTGATGGTCTTCCGCTTTTTGGCCGCCTTGGGTATCGGCGGTGAATGGGCCGTTGGTTCCGCCTTGTTATCAGAGACGTGGCCGAAACATTGGCGGCCTTGGATTGCCGCGGTGTTGCAGACAGGCGTGAATTTGGGGGTGTTGCTGGCATGTTTGACGACCTATCTCATGGCCGATCTGGCACCCAAGTGGGTCTTCCTCGTAGGCATTCTGCCGGCGCTGCTGGTGTTTTGGATTCGCCGTCATGTGCCTGAGCCGGAAGAGTGGCATGCCGCGCAGAAGGCGGCAGGCGATAGCAAACGACCGGGCATCATCGATCTCTTCCGGGGTAAAGTGCTTCGGACAACGGTACTCACGATTATTGTTTGCGCCTGCGGCCTGACCGCGTGGTGGGCTTTCATGTTCTGGCATGCCCAGCACTTGCGGAATCTGCCCGACTTGGCTTCAGCGAAAGAGGCAGTGTATGCGCAGCAACTCGCGGCTGGCGCTTTCGGCAGCAGTGTTCCGGAGATAGGGAAGTGGGTAGCGTCTGAGAAACAGAAAGTGGTGAGCACCGCCTTCTTCCTCCTCATCACGTCGTCCATTTTGGGTAATTTCTTTGCTGCGTTCCTCGCGAAGATGATGGGTTATCGCCGTTCCATCGCCATTACTTATTTCGGTTTCTTCCTCGCGATGTTTATGACGTTTAATCAGCCGCGCGGTTGGGAATCACTGGTGTGGTTCTGGTTTCCGCTCGTGGGTTTCTTCTCCGGCGTATTCGGTCTGTTTACGATGTACCTGCCGCCCTTGTTCCCCACCTTGCTTCGGACTACCGGTGCGGGGTTTTGCTATAATATCGGGCGCATTGTTTCGGCGCTGGGAGTGGTCTATGCAGGTTCATTGGCCAGCAATGGTGATTTCAAGAAGACGCTGATCTTCGCGAGCTTTCTATTCGTGCCAGCCATGTTCGTTGCGTTGCTGCTGCCGGAGCCGAAGGATTTGCAAGGACCGGTGGACGCTCCCGCAGATTGATCTCGGCCTTCCTGACCAACGCATTGCCGGTTGAAATACCGCTGCCCGCCAGTATGCTAGGGACGTGATTGCGTTGATCGACTATGGCGCGGGTAACCTGCGCAGCGTGTATAAGGCGTTGAAGTTCCTCGGGGCGGATGTGAAGATCGTCACGAAGCCCGAGGAGACAGACGCCGCGCACGCTCTGGTCCTGCCCGGCGTGGGCGCCTTTGATGACTGCATCAACGCCCTGCAAGCGCAGGCGATGCTTCAATGTTCCCGTGATTTCATCAAATCCGGTCGCCCCTTCCTCGGCATCTGCGTGGGCTACCAGGCTCTTTTCGAGAAGAGCGAAGAGTTCAATAGCTGTGCCCAAGGGCTGAACGTCTTTGGCGGCAAAGTCGTACGCTTCCCCGAGAACAGTGGCATCAAGATCCCCCAGATCGGCTGGAATCAAGTGTGGCTGAAACGCCCCGATTGTCCCCTCTACAAGGACATCCCGGACGGTAGCCACTTCTATTTCGTCCACAGCTTTTATCCGCAGCCGACGGACCCCTCCATCGTGGCGACGACGACCGATTACGGCTTGGATTTCACATCCTCCGTCTGGCGCGATAATGTCTATGCCACCCAGTTCCACCCGGAGAAGAGCCAAAAGGCCGGGTTGCAATTGTTGAAAAACTTCATCGAGTTGGCGGAGTAAGGCGCTCTCGCGATAACGGCTTGAGCAGGTCTCGAGTTTTGCAAGGTGCAAGATTCTTTTGCCCGTTCGCTTGTATCGGAGGCATTTGTTTGCTACCTTTGGCCCATTCGAAACAAGAACCGGTGAGGTTCACCGGAGAAATCGAACATTAACTGATACCATTATGGCTCACGAATTACCGGCACTTCCCTACGCCAAAGACGCACTCGAACCGCATATCGACACCCAGACGATGGAGATCCATCACGGCAAGCATCACAATGCTTACGTGACGAACTTGAACAAGGCTCTCGCCGGCTCCCCGGTGGAATCAAAGTCCATCGACGAACTCGTCAAAGACATCGCCAACGTTCCTGAGAACATCCGCGGCCCCGTCCGTAACAACGGTGGCGGTCATTGGAACCACAGCTTCTTCTGGAAGCTCATGGCTCCGAAAGCCGGTGGCGCTCCCACGGGCAAGCTCGCGGACGCAATCAACTCCACGTTCGGTAGCTTCGATGCCTTCAAGGAAAAGTTTGAAGCCGCTGGCACCACCCGCTTCGGCAGCGGCTGGGCGTGGCTGGTGGTCAATGGCGGCAAACTGGAAGTCTGCTCCACTGCGAACCAGGACAACCCGTTGATGGGCAAGGCTGTCGCCGGTTGCGAAGGCACCCCGATCCTCGGCTGCGATGTCTGGGAACACGCTTACTACCTGAAATATCAGAACCGCCGTCCGGACTATCTCAAGGCGTTCTGGAGCGTGGTGAACTGGGCCGAAGTGTCCAAGGCCTACGAAGCCGCCGCGAAGTAATTAAGATTCACGTCATCTTTCACGAAGCGCGACCAGCAATGGTCGCGCTTTTTCTTTTCCCGATTGAGCGGCCTCGAGACAAAGAAAAAGCGCGCAGATTTTCATCTGCGCGCTTCTCGGTCCCCCAACCACCCCGCCTGCTTTTGGTGCAAAAAGCAGGCGGGTTAAAACGGGTCTGTTACGGTTCGATCACTACGCCTCTGATGACGATGCGGAAGAATATTTTGGTGGTGCTGATCTTCGGAATGCCAGTGCGGATGGTGACCTGCTTGGTAGTCCCCAAGTCAGCTTCCGTGATGATGGTGCCGATGGTGGTGGCAAAAGTGGCATCGGTAGAGGCCGTTATGATCACTTCTACATCCTCCACATCATTCAATATCACCGCACGGATGCCATAATAGTCCGTGCTGTTGTCATTCACCACGACCTTTTCAATCACTGGCTTGCTGCCCGAGTTATTCGCCTGGGTGCCGAAGACATATTCAACCACGTTCTTCACGCCGTCGCCATCTACGTCATCGTCTGGTCCCAGGTTGCCGCCCGAGGTGAGTCCTTGGCTGATCATCCAGGCTTCGAAGGAGAGCGGTTCGTTGACCGTCAGCACGGCATCAACACTGGTGACCGTGGCGGTGGTGCTGTCCGTGACGACGACATGGTAATTACCCGCGTCATCTCCATCCACGTCAGACAACACCAATTGCGGTGTGGTGACGCCCAAAGGAGTGCTGCCCTTATACCATTGGAAGGTGAGGGAACCCGCGCCTACAGCGGCGACGGAGAAGGTGACCGTTTCACCCGGGTATACTGTCTTGCTAGTGGGCTCTTGGGTGATATCCAAGGCTGGTGCGGCCGGTGGTTGGCCATGGAGCCGGGCCAAGTACTGTTTGCTATTGTCCCCGGCGAAACTGGTGAAGGAACCGCCGATCAGGTAATCCCCCGTCGTCAATTGAGTGATGGTGTAGATGACATCCGGTGCGCCGCCAGACGCCGAGGAAGAGCCGAACGTAGTATCCAACGTGCCATCTGCATTCAAACGGGCGATGCGCTGGCGGTTGGTTCCGTTCACGGTGGTGAAGTTACCCACAATGATGATCTTATTGTCCGGCTGGATGATCATGTCGTAGATCTGGGCGTTGGCGCTCAGGTTGGCATCGAAGGTGGTATCCACCGTTCCATCCGTATTCAGCCGGGCGATACCGTAGCGCGTTTGGGCGATAGCGCCCGGGTTGTCTTTCACCGAGGTGAAGACGCCGATGAGGATGATCTTGCCCGTGGATTGGAAACCGATGTTGACCGGACCGCTGGAAGCCAAGTTCACCTGGGTGTTGAAGCTGGTGTCCAGCGTGCCATCGGCGAGGTAACGGACGAGACCTGCATGGGCAACTGCACCAGCGGTGCTCACCGAACCCGAGGCGATAACTCTGCCGAGGGAATCCACCGCGGTGCTCCGCATGGCGGCGTCCGGATACGAAGAAGGCACAAACCCTGTATCCAACGTATGGTCGGCCTTCACTTTGGCAATGTTAGCGCGTGAGGTGGAGTTCACGGTGGTAAAATTACCGGTGAGGAAGTAAGAGCCATCCGAATTCACCGTGATGCCAACGCCGTATGAGTTGTTGTCGCCCAAATAAGTGAAGCTGGACAAAGTAGGACCGGACAGCAGTTGATCAGCACTGTCGAAACGGGCGATGCCATACCTGGCATTGCCGTTAACCGCAGTTAGGAAGCCGCCGATGAGATATTCACCATTTGGCAGGAAACGGGTGATCACCGGACTGGTGCCCGCGCTTGGGGTGCTGAAGCTGGGCGCAAAATTCATGTCCAGCGCCAGATCTTGATTCAGACGCATGAACTTGTTCCGCGTCTGACTGTTATAGGTGCCGAATGAACCGGTGACATAGACCCGTCCTTGAGGGTCCAAATCAAGACCACGGACAGGGGGACCGTTTTGCCCCGTCATGCTGGACGGATTGAAGCTCGTGTTCAGTGTGCCGATAGTTCCGCCAGCTGCAGTCGGATAGTTCACCGAGAGGCTGGCGCTGGAGCTGGTCACAGAATTCACCGGACTGCTCACCACGACATCATATTGAGCAGCGGTATCCACCGTGGCCATGACCGCATAGGTGGCGTTGGTCGCCCCGGTGATGTTCACGCCGTTCTTGCGCCATTGATAGGTGACCGGCAAGGCCGAATTTCCATTCACGCTTACGCTAAAGGTAGCGGTCTGAGTGACGCTCTTTTGCAGGCTTTGCGGTTGGGCGGTGATGATCACATCACCCAAGACCGTCAGCGTGGCAGCGTTACTCGGGATGGTGCCGGAGCCATTGGTGATGAGGACATCGTAACTGGCAGCATCGCTGTCTTGCACCCCGTTGATGGTGTAGCTGGTAGATGTTGCGCCTACGATGTTCTGCCCGTTCTTACGCCATTGATAGCTGGTGATCGCCGTAGTGCCGCCACCTTCCGCGGTGAAAGTCACACTGCCATTCCGGTTCACCGTCTGGGAAGCCGGACGGGTATTGAAGTAAAGGTTGTTCTCCGAAAGGTAAATTCGCTGAACCAAATATTGTATGGTCGGCAAGTTGAACGCGATGTTACCACCTACGAGTAATGAACCATCTTCCGCCAGCGCGATGGTATTGAGCCTGGTGTTGACCGCGTCAATCCAGGTATACGGCGAGAGGAAACCCGCATTCGGTGTACCGTTGACTTCCAACAGCGCGATCAGCGCCGTGTTGGGTGCCGAGTTGACGGAGGAGAAATTGCCGACGATGACCATCCGGCCATCTGGCAGAAACACTGAGCCAAACACACTGCCGCCGGCTACCGGCACACTGAACGTGGCGCTGTCATCAACGGCATCTTTCGTCACGCGTTTATAGGCACCGTCCTTGGAGAAATAGATTTTATCATCAGGACCCACCTGCATGGCAAAGACGTTACCAGTCACCAGATAGCCAGTAAGCCCGGTGCCGTCCGCATTCAAACGCTTTATGCCACCGACATCGGACAGCAGAATCTTGCCATCACTCTGGACCGCCATGTCGGTAAGCTGGCCCGACATCGTCGTGGTGGTGAAAGTGTTGTCCAAAGTGCCATCCGGATGATAGCGACGGATTCGACGATCCCCCGGACTGACAGTGGTATCGGCCACCAAAAACTTCCCGTCGGGCAACCGGAGTATGCGCTTAATGGAATTGGCGACCGGAGAGACGAAATTGGTGTTAACCGAACCATTGGCGTTCAGCTGGAGGTGGTAAGTGAAGCCGGGCATGCCAATCCAACTGGTGAAGCCGCCTACCATCACTTTACCATTGTTGAGTTCACCGATTCCCAGCACCGCGCCGCTCGTGCCTGTGCCACCGGCACTGAAGTTCGTATTGCCCGTGCCATTGCGGCTCATGCGGAAAACATCGCTGCTGCCGAAGGGACTTTGGAAGAAGTGCAGGTCACCGCCGATCAGGTATTCGCCGTTCTCCGCTGGCACGATAGTATAGGCCGCACTGCCGGAGAGCTGGCGTGTGAAATCATGATGCAGCGCCCCCGGTCCGAGCACCGAGACATGGGCGGCGGTGCTGGTGGCACCAGGCAAGAAGGAGTTGGTGACACTCAATGTGTAAAGACCGCGATCAGAGACGAGTCCTCCCGTGATGGTCAGGGTAGGGGTCGTGGCTCCGGATATCCGGCCACCATCCGTGACGACCACGCCGTCTTTCTTCCAAGTATATGCAATGGTTGCCGAGCCATCCACTTGCGCGGTAAGTTGAACGGTCTCGCCTTGCTTGACCTTCACAGCCGCCGGAGGTTGTGTGACTGTAGCCGGGCGTTTGACGGTCAGGAACGCTCCCGTGCTGGGAGCACTACTGCCATAGTTGTTGCTCACGATGACGTCGTAAGTCGCTTCGTCTGCTCCCGAAGCTGTACTGATGACCAGTTTGGCGGTGCTCACGCCGCTGTAATGGCCGCCCTCAACCAAATCGTTGCCGTTTTTACGCCATTTGTAAGTCAGAATGCCCGGGCCGACTGCCGTCACCGTGAAATTCGTCGTCAAGGTGTTGCTGGTCGTGGTGGAGATCGGGTGAACCGTGATGATGGGGGGGCCGTTGACGTTCAGAACCAGTGAGGTTGTGAGGGCACCGCCGCCGTCATTATATACCGCCAGTTGATAGGTGCCCGAATCCAGAACGTCCACGCCGGTCAAGGTCAGCGTAGCTGTGTTGGCACCCGCTACTCCCGGACCATTGGCCAAAGGAAAGCCGTCTTTGAACCACTGCAAAGTATTCCCCGTTCCTGTGACCGTTGCCGTGTAAGAGACGGTCACGCCTGCGCTGACTGTCTGGCTGGCTGGTGAAGGCTGCCCAGTGATGGCGGGAGGCGTGACAGCAGATTGATAAGAGGCGGAAACTACGGCGTTGTTACCACCGGCGGCGACAAATGAACCATTGCCCGCCGCCGAGGCGGTCAGGCCAAAGGCGAAATTCGACACATCTTTCGTCCAGGTAATCCCATCGGTAGAACTGGCAACCACGGCACCATTGGCACCATCTTGGCTGCCCACGATGATGAACAGGTTGCCCGTGAATGAAACGGAGAAGAATATGCGTGTTGCGCCCGTCGCTGGGGTCGTCGTGCGGGTGGTCCAAGTGATGCCGTCCGGGGAGGTGCGCAAGGTCGCGTTTTCGCCCACGGCCACATAGAGTCCCTTGCCATAGGTGATGCTCAGCATCCGGTTGCCGGTATTGGCGGTTCCGGCAGTCCAGCTCTCGCCGTCGGTCGAGTAGCGGGTTGCTCCGCTGTCACCGACCGCGACGAACTTGCCATTGGCATAGATGATTGAGTTCAGGCTTTGGCTGCCAGTGATGGTACGATTGACCCAAGTGACCGTGTCGGTGGAACTAAAAATGCCTCCCACCGTGCCTACGGCCACATATCGGCCGTTACCATAAGCGGCGGAGGTCAACTGGTTGATGGTAGGTACGGTTCGGGTGGTCCATTTGACACCGTCCGTCGACGCAGCGATGAAGCCATTGCCAGTTGTGGTGTTGCCCGTGCCCAGTGAGAGAAACAGACCGTTGGCGTAAGCGATGCCGGCGGGGACGTGTCCGGAAGGCGGACTGACGGAGTTCCAGTTATTGAGGTCGGTAGTGGAGACAAAGGTCTGGCCGTAACCAACAAACTTGCCATTGCCAGAAGCCAGTCCGGATATGCCGGTAAGTGGTAGTGAGTAGGTCCAGTTTGTGCCATCGGATGTCGTCATCAAGAAACCGCTGCCGCCACGTGCGTTACCGGCATCGGCCCAAGTGATGGGATAAGGCGCATTGACGATGATAGCGCGCCAAGTGGCACCGGTAGTCCCTTCCGAGACCAGGACGGTGGAATCTTCAGCAACGGCTTGCAACCGGGACACCGGCACAGTGCGGCCCCCAACGCCCACCAAACGCTTGGTACTGCCGGTGGTCAGCACCGTCCAAGAGGTGCCGTTGCTATCAGTTGATTTGAGAATGGTGCCGTTATTTCCCACGGCGATGAAGTAGTTGAAGCCGGTGCTTAGAAATACGACGCGGTTCAAGGTGTTTCCGGTGCCAGAGGATACGGTGGACCAGGTCTGGCCAGAGTTCGCCGAGCGGATGATTGTGCCCCCTGCACCGACCGCCACCCAGATGTTCCCGTTCGCGGCAACGCTGGTCAGATTGGCCGAAGTGACGCCGGTGATGTTGGTCCAGGCATTGACTCCGCTGCCATAACGGGCAATGGCACCACCATCACCAACCGCGACACCACCCGTCGTGTCGCCATAGCCGGCCCGCAGGGTGTTGGTGGTAGGTGAGGGGATATTGGTATAACTACCATTGAAAACTTTGTCATCGATCAAGCCGCCCACGCCCATCCGGACATAATGGGTTATACCCTGAAAATTATAGTATTGGATCTCATCATAGATGTCGCCCGACACAATGCCGTTGAAACCAACATTGTTGACTGCGGCCAAAGGCAACACTTTGGTATGAGTTGTCCAAATCTTGCCATCGGTTGTCGAGGTAGTGCCGGCGCCGACGGTCACCATGATGCCGTTGGCGGTGAACGTGTCATTGATATCAATATTGGGGTAGGATTCCCGCGACCAGGTGATGCCGTCGGCCGAGAAATAACGGTTATCAGCTACAAACAGACCGTTGATGAAACCAACCGCGTCGCTCAGGCCGCTAAATAAAGTAGCCGTGGCGTCACTCGCATCACTGGCGGCGAATGTAAAAGAGCGGGTGGCATTGACGCAGACCCACTTGCTGTTGCCGAACGCCACATCCATAATCGTATTGGCATTGGCAAAGGACTTGACCGTGCCCCAAGTTGTTCCGTCTGTGGAGGTCGATATAGTGCCTGTTGTTGTTGAAATGGCACCAACCAGTACGAATCTATTGCCCACATACTTGACGTTTGCCGGATTGCCTATTGCTGGCGGGCTCCCGATTTTGGTCCACGAAATACCGTCTGTAGAAGTGAAAATTTCGCCAACCAGATTGGCGATGACGAATTTACCATTACCGAAAGTCACACCTACATTGTTTTGCAGAGGGGAGCCATTGATGCTCCGTGCGGTCCATGTAATGGCATCTGGAGAGCTGATCACGGTAGCGGCGTCACCTATGGCCACATACATGCTGTTGCCATAGGCCACGGCATTTAGTTTCTGGGTGGTATTTGCCGTTCCAGAGATCCAGTTCGTGCCGTTGCCGGACGTCGCAATGTTACCTGCCGAACCGACGGCGACATATTTTCCGCCGCCGTAAGTAACCCCGTACATGATATTCTGACCGGCACTTGAACCGGACGGAGTGGGAGATCGCCAAATCAAATTGGCGGCAACTGTACCTGCCCCACCACCGAAACCACCCGCAGTGTTGTTCGCTGCGATCCGCGTCGTGCTGATGGCACCGCCATTATTCTGGCTAGTGGTGGAAGCCAATACCCCGCCGCTGATGGTGCCCGTAGTGAACCCAGTGGAGTTTGCATTCCACGTGATGGCACCGCTGCCATTCACCGTGCCGGTCATGTCGTTGCCAGAAACGTTGCCATTTTCATCGACCGTGAACGCGGCAAATCCTACCGGCTGTTCTGGCTGCGTGATGACGCCGGAAATGCTGAAATACACGTAGCCGGAATAGAACCCGGCATAGGGTGAAGCGGCGGAAGCGGACAACACGCCTAAGAAAAGGCTCAAAAGGCCGCAGAACAAGGTCTTTTGGAGATAGAATCGGATTGAATGCATGTTTGTTACTTTTGGCAGTTCAGTTGTGATGTCTCATCTTTGGGCGGATGTGAGCAAAAATTGGGCCACTTTTACAATTGCTTAACAAAGCGCTGCCCGGGCGGGGAAAGATTGCAAATTGCTATATTTGAACAGCTTGGAGGGGAACGTGTACGACTTACTTATTGGGAACGATGCCCTTTTTCTCAAGACTGCGAAGTTTCGGCCCTATGACAGCGGCGCAATAGGGCTGGTTGGGATTATTTTTGAAATAATCCTGATGATAATCTTCGGCCTTGTAGAAAATGCTGATGGGAACAATCTCAGTGACGATGGGGCTCTTAAAATGTTCTTGGGCCTTTTTCTTGGATTCCTCGGCCGCTTTTTTCTGAGCTTCGTTATGGTACATGATGGTCGAGCGATACTGCGTCCCGGAATCGGCACCTTGGCGATTCAGCGTGGTGGGATCATGGGCGGCCCAAAAGATTTCCAAGATTTGAGCATACGTGATTTTGGCCGGATCGAATTCGATCTCAATCACTTCCGCATGGCCGGTATCACCATTACATATCTGTTTGTAGGTGGGATTGGGCAGTTTACCGCCCGCATAACCGGAGATCACGGCTTTCACCCCAGTGAAACGCTCGAACACGGCTTCCGTGCACCAGAAACAGCCGCCCCCGAGCGTGGCTTTTTCCGTATAGGACCACGCGGCGGTGTCGTCTTTGACTTCCTTTTTCTTGTCTTCGGCGTTCATGAGGGTGGGGAAAAGGCAGATGCCCGTGAGGAACAACGCCTGGCCAATTAGGAACCGGCGCAAAGTGATGCCTGCGGGGGGCGTTGATTGGGTATGTTCGGCGGCGTTCTTCATGGGAATCTAGCTGTTCTTCTTATATCATCAGACGCCCGGAACGCCAAAGTTATTCTCCACCATTTTTTGGCACGCTTTGCCTCAAAACTTAGAGATGTTGAACGTCTGCAGGTCGTGCTTTATGCTCGGCGGGTGTTTTCGCCCAGATTGCTCCGTTATCTTTGGCTGCTGCCGCTGGCCCTAGTGATTCTGGCCGGCTGTTCGGGCTCCCAAGACTATCGCAATTACCCGCCCAAGGCGACGGGACCTTGGATCGCTTTTGGAGACAGCCTGACTTCGGGTTATGGCGGGTCGAAGGGTAAGGATTATCCCGCCTTGCTGGCGCAGAAACTGGGCGTAAGCATCGAGAATCACGGAATACCCGGCCAGACGACTGCCCAGGCGATGGGCCGGGTGGATTCGGCGGCGCGCAAGGCACCTCGCGTGGTGCTGCTGTGCCTGGGCGGCAACGATGGGCTCCAGCAAATGCCGCGTGAAACGATGTTCAAGAATCTCTCGGACATCATCAGCGGCTTTCAAGCGGAAGGTTCGTTCGTGGTGCTCATCGGAGTTCGCAGCGCCACCTTGCGTGATAAAAATGAGGATGGCTTCGAGGAACTCGCCGAGCGCAAACGCGTATTCTACATCTCCGATATCTTGGACGGGGTGTTCACCGATCCGCGGTTCATGTCCGACCAGATCCATCCCAATGATGCGGGATATGAAAAGATCGCGGAACGCCTCGCCAAGGAACTGCGTCCCTTGATGGACAAGCTGAAATAGCCGCGAGAATTTTCCTACGCCGGTCCTAGAAAATCGGAGCGCGTCTCGCCCTTTTGATTGGCCTGCCAGTAAGTGCCGCTTTGCAGATCCAGGCAGGTGAGCCAGCCGCTGCTGTTATAAACCCACGTATCCAGGCAAACGGCGTGGCCGATGTTCAATGGTTCGCCATTCTTTTGCGGTGTGTGTCCGCAAATCATGCGCTTGCCGGAGAGGTGACGCGGCTGATGGTCGAACTTGTCCCAATACAGCCGGTAATCAGGCTGATCCGCCAGCGGGACGTCGTGATAGGCGTTGGCGTGGACGAAGAAATCTCGCTCGGTCTCGTGGTAAGGTTTCGTGGCCGATATAAAATTCCAATGGTCTTCACTTATCCCGCCCAGTCCATCGGCCAGATAGGATTCTAAAGTCTCGGCGCCGCCGCAGGCCAGCCAGTCCTTGTAATTCGACAGGCTGCTCCGGGATTGCAGCATCATCACCTCATGGTTGCCGCGCAAGGTGACGAGGGTGGCGTGTTTTTTTAGATCGATGAGAAAATCGACAACCTTCTTGGAGTCCGGGCCGCGATCCACGTAATCGCCCAACGTGATGATGGTGTCTGCGCTGGTGAACACCACTTGCCCGGCCAGCGCTTCCAATGCGCGATAACAACCGTGGATGTCACCTATGGCGAGTTGGCGCATAGATTAGTATAATCTCAGGCGGGCTCGAAGCAATGCGCGGAAATCACCCGATTTGTCACAACGCATCCGGCACCGTCATCAGCATCGCCACACGTCCGAGCAGTCGCCCAGCGGCGCCGCCATCCATCACGCGATGATCAAAGCTGAGGGTAAGATTCGCTTCCATCACGGGGACGAATTGCTGTTTCTCTTCATCCCAGAAAGGAACTTTGCTGCCTGCGCCAAGACCCAATACCAGTGTTTGTTCCGGCAGAGGAATCGGCGTGGCCCACGTAAGGCCGAAGGTGCCGAAATTCGTAATGGTAGCAATGGACCCGCCTGTAGCGTCGGCTGGCAAACGGCGTTCGCGGGCGAGACTGACCAGCTCGTTATAACGGCCGGTCAATTCGCGCAGAGACTTTTTATCGGCCTCGCGGATGACGGGCACCAGCACGCCGTCTTCCGCTTCCACGGCAAACCCGATATCGATGGAGCTGGGATGCACGATGCGGCTGCCGACCAATCGGCCAGCGGGTTTGCTGTTCTCGCTCAAGGCCAGAGAGAGTGCGCGCAAAGCATAGAGCGCCGGACCCGGTTTGGGATTCTGCGAGGCGCGATGGGCGAGCAGGGCATCCAAGCGCACGGGCATGCCTACCGTGGCGATGGGCCGCGTCCAACTGCGGCGCATGGCATCCGCCACGGCGATGCGCATGGAGGAAGCTGGCGTGAGGCGGTTTTGCTCCAGCCGCGCTACGAATGCTTCAAAATCTTCCACGGTCACGCGACCATTTGCGCCGCTGCCGGCCACTCCTGCGAGATCAGCGGCGTGCAGGCCAAGTTCGGCCATGCGCGCTTTCAAGCGAGGGGAAAGGTAGCTGGCACCCGCTGCACCCACAGGCACGGGCAAGCCGGTGAGCACCGGCTCCACCGTATTCGAAGACGTGGTAGTGATCGTTGCGCCACCACCGCCGAAATGCGGTTTATCCGCTGCTGGCTTGGCTGGGGCGATGTCGGTGGTGAGCTCGCCCAAGACGTTGCCTACCGCATAGGTAGTCCCTTCTTCGGCAGTGAGCGTTTTGATCTTGCCGCCGACGGGAGTGGTCACGGTGAGCGTGGCTTTGCTCGTCTCCACTTCCATGACTTCCTGGCCGGTGGTGACGATGTCGCCGGGTTTCACAAGCCAGCGGACGACGGTGGCCTCGGCGATGGATTCGCCGAGCTGCGGCATGACGATGGGAACGGTGTGCGTCATCAGTAGTCCAATACGTTGCGGGCAGCAGCCACGATGCTTTGAGCCGTAGGCCGATGCGCGGCCCACAAGCGGGGATGAAAGGGAATGGGCGTATCCTTCGCGTTCAACCGCTGCGGAGGCGCGTCCAGCAGATCGAAGCCTTCGCTCACTACGCGCGAAATAACTTCCGCAGTGACGCCACCCCAAGGCCATGATTCACCGACGCACAACAAACGTCCGGTGCGCGCGACTGAAGCCATAACGGTGTCGGTATCGAGCGGCTTGATGGAGCGCAGGTCCACGATTTCCACCTGATAACCTTGCGTGGCCAATTCATCGGCGGCGGAGAGGGATTCGTGCAACATCGCGCTGTAAGTCACGAGCGTCAGATCGCGACCGGCGCGCGCGATGCGGGCTTTGCCCACGGGCAAGGCTTCCGTTGGCAGCTTCTCAGCCTTGAGATGGTAGTAGAGAAATTTGTGTTCGCAGAAGATGACCGGGTCATCGATCGCTACGGCGTCCAGCAACAAGCTGTAAGCATCTTCCACCGTGGCGGGCGTCAACACGACGAGGCCGGGGAAATGGGCGTAAATCGCTTCGAGACTCTGGCTGTGAAAAGGACCACTGCCACTCGTGCCGCCACAGGGCAGGCGGATGGTGATGGGGCAGGGGACATTCGTGCGCCAATAGTAAGTGGCGGCGTGATTGACAATCTGATTGATGCCCACCGTCGAGAAATCAGCGAACTGCATCTCGATGATGGGGCGCATGCCTTGCAAAGCGGCACCAATAGCAGAGCCAACCATGGCATCCTCGCTGATGGGCGAGTCGATCACGCGTCCGGGGAACTGCGCCGCCAAACCTTTCGTGGCCTTGAACGCGCCGCCGAAATCACCCACGTCCTGACCGTAGATATAGACGTTTGGATTCTCACCCAAGGCACGGGCTTGGGCTTCGCGAATGGCTTCGAGATAAGTGATGCTCACGACGGTTCAGGAAGCGTTTTCGCGCATGGCCACCGTGGCCAGGGCATTCCAGTTTTCCATGGTCGGATCAGGGGCGGGGTCGCGTAAGATTTCGTCCACGGCCTTTTCCAGTTCCGCGGCGACATCGACATTCCACTGGGCCAAGTCGGCATCAGTGGCGATCTGGTTGGCGACCAGCCATTGCGCAGCGGCTTTGACGCAGTCACGGCCGACGTGAGAGCCTTTGAGGGTCGGGTCCACGTAGCTGGCGTCATCGTGTTCGCCATGACCGCAGAGGCGCAGGAGATTGGCGACGATCATTTGCGGCCCGCAACCTTCCCGGGCCCGACGTGCGGCGCGGTCCATGACTTGCAAGCAGGCGGCGATATCAGTGCCGTCCACTGAGTGACCATCGATGCCATAACCCACCGCCCGGTCCAGCAAACTATCGCAGGCGAACTGGCGGGAGCGATGAGTGGAGTAAGCGTATTGGTTATCCGCCACGACCATGATCAGGGGCAGACGTTCCACGGCGGCTTGGTTCATCGCTTCATGGAAGGCACCGGTGGAGGTGCCACCATCACCGATGCAGGTGGCTCCTAGGCCCATGGGTTTGCCTTGCATCCGCCGGGCTATCAAACAGCCATTCACCACGGAAGGTATTGCTCCCAGATGGCTGATCATGGGGATATAGCCGTCCAATGGGCGGCCGCGATGGACGTTGCCATCCCGACCACGCATTGGTCCCAAGGGGGAACCAATACAGGAACGGAGGGCATCTTGGATGGATTCCCCGAAAGCCAGCCGACCCGCAGTATCCCGGATCAAAGGCGCGTAGATATCGCCGGGGCGGAGCTGCATGGCCAAGGCCACGCTTAGGGCCTCTTGGCCTTTGGAAAGGAAAGCACCTCCGGGGACGAGGCCGGAGCGGTAAAGCGCGGCGGTCTTATCGTCCAAGGCACGGGCCAGCAGCATCCAGCGAAACGCCAGACGCAACTGGGATGGGTCCAATGCCAAAGGCCGCGGTAAAGGAGCGGTCGGGCTCCCGGTAACCGCGGCTGGCGGAACTGCCTCGACGAGCCGTTGCATCTGTTCCTTATATGCGCCGGTTCAGGGTCTTACGCAAACACTTCTTTGCGGCGGACCCCCTAATTTTTGGCGTGACCAAGGGCAAAAAAGGGGCAGATTTGGGCGGGGGAAGTCAGGCTTGCCAAGGGCCTTGCACACTGCAACCTTTAGGAAGTCGTAACTCCCTGTAGCCGATGCGTATTCGCACTGATGTAACGCTGTGAAGATGTTGCCAGAGCCAGCCAATGAAGCGGCGCGCCTCCAGGCGCTACAGCGGTATGCCATCTTGGATACCGGCCCGGATTCTTCGCTGGATGACATCGCCCAACTGGCAGCCCAGATCTGCGGTCGCCCCATGGCGGCCATCACGTTCATCGATGGGGCACGGCAATGGTTCAAGTCCTGTGTGGGAGGGAACTTGAAGGAGACGCCCCGGGAAGACGCTTTTTGCGCCCGGGCCATCTTGGAAAACAAGATCTACGTGGTGCCGGATGCCCGGGAAGATGATTGTTTCAAGACTGGTCTGCTGGTTCGCCCGCCTCATGGCATCCGGTTTTATGCTGGAGCACCCTTGGTGACTCCGGACGGATTTGCGATCGGGGCGCTCAGTGTGATGGATCATGTGCCCGGCTCCCTGACTTCGCAGCAGCGGGAGGCTTTGGGTACCTTGGCGCGGCAGGTGATCACGCATTTGGAATTGCGCCGTCATGTCTCGGAGATCGAGCATGAGGTCAAGCGGCACCGGCATACAGAGGCGGCTTTGCGCCAGACCGAGTCCAAGTACCGCGGCATCTTTGACAACATCGCGGTGGGCATCTACCAGACCACGAAAGACGGCCATTATCTTGCGGTCAACCAACGGCTGGCGGACATTTACGGCTATCAGAAGCCAGAGGAGCTGATCAACTCGGTCAACGACATCTCCCATCAAATCTACGTGGACCCGAACCGGCGCGATGAGTTCGTCCGGTTGATGCGGGACAACGACGTCATCTCCAATTTTGAGGCCCAGATCTACCGGAAAGATCGCAGTGTCATCTGGATCTCGGAGAATGCCCGGGCCGTGCGCAACCCGGATGGGGAACTGGAATATTACGAAGGCACGGTGACCGACATCACCCGCCGCAAGCTGACGGAAGAGAAACTCAAGAACTCGGAGATCCTCTACCATTCGCTGGTGGAAAGCCTGCCGCAAAACATTTTCCGCAAGGATCTCAAGGAACGGTTCACCTTCGCCAACCAGCGCTTCTGCCGCATCTTGGAACAGGCGCAAGAGGATGTGCTGGGCAAGACGGATTTCGATTTCTTCCCGCCGGAGCTGGCCCGTAAGTATCAGGAGGATGACCGCCGGATCATGGAGAAGGGCGGCACGTTTGAGACGGTGGAAGATTACCTGACGCCGGATCATCAGAAGGCGTACATGCAGGTGGTGAAGACGCCGCTCTATGATGCGCAAGGCAAGGTCAGCGGCGTGCAGGGGATATTCTGGGATGTCACGGAGAAACGGCGCATCGAGGAAGATCTGGCGTTCGAGCGCGATCTGCTGCGGTCGTTGCTCGATAACGTGCCCGACCGCGTTTACTTCAAGGATACGAGCTGCCGTTTCTTGCGGTGCAGTCTCGCCATGGCGCAACGGTTGGGCCTGAAAGATCCGGCCGCGGTGGTCGGCAAGACGGATTTTGATTTCCATCCGTATGAATTGGCCCAGCAATTCTTTGAAGACGAGCAACGCATCATCCTGACGGGTGAGCCGATGATCAACAAGGCCGAGCGGCAGGTGTCCGTGAGTGGGGATGAGATTTGGGCCTCCGTGACCAAGGTGCCTTTGAAGAACCGCCATGGGCAGGTGACGGGCATCATCGGCATTTCGCGCGACATCACCACGCTCAAGAAAACGGAGAAGGAACTGGCCGTGGCGCGTGATTCTGCGCTAGAGACGGCCCGGTTGAAGTCGGAGTTCCTGGCCACCATGAGCCATGAGATCCGGACGCCGATGAACGGCATCATCGGCATGACCGGATTGTTGCTGGATACCAAACTCAGTTCCGAACAACGCGACTTCACCGAAACCATCCGATCCAGTGCGGATGCGTTGCTGACGATCATTAACGACATCCTCGACTTCTCCAAGATCGAGGCGGGCAAGCTGATCCTGGAGCAGATCGACCTGGATTTGCGCGAAGTGGTGGAGAGCACCGTCGAGCTGCTGGCCCAGAAGGCGCAGGATCAGGGCTTGGAAATGATCTCTCACGTGCCCGAAGAAATCCCCACGTATTTGCGCGGTGATCCCGGTCGGCTGCGGCAAATTCTCATCAATCTGGTGGGTAACGCGGTAAAGTTCACGGAGCACGGCGAGGTGGTCGTCCGGGTGATGAAAGTGAGCGAGACGGACCAGCAAGTGCGGCTGCGTTTCGAGGTCAAGGATACTGGCATCGGTATTCCTAAGGATGTGCAGGCGGAGATGTTCCAGGCGTTCACGCAGGCGGATGGTTCCACGACGCGCAAGTACGGTGGCACGGGGTTGGGGTTGGCCATCTCCAAGCAACTGGTGAACCTGATGGGCGGACTCATCCAGGTGGAGAGCGCACCTGGTCAGGGCTCGACCTTCTGGTTTGAACTGCCCTTGGAGAAGCAACCGGAGCGGGCTTGGCGTCCTTTGACGGAACGGGCGGACTTGAGCGGGTTGAACGTGTTGATCGTGGATGACAATGCCACCAACCGGCAGATTTTCGAGTATCAGACCAAAGCTTGGCGGATGAACAGCCGGAGTGCCACTGGGGGAGCAGAGGCGCTACGCATGTTGGAGGAGCGGACCAAGGAAGGGCAGCCGATCGAACTGATTTTACTGGACATGCAGATGCCGGAGATGGATGGGCTGACCTTCGCGCGGGCGGTGGTCAAACGGTTTGGCCAGAGGGCTCCCAAGATGCTGATGTTGACCTCCTTGGGGCATCGTCTGGATGCCAAAGCATTGCATGCGGCAGGAATCGCCTCCTGTTTTGTGAAGCCGGTGAAACAGTCGCGGCTTTTCGATACGATCGCCCGGGTGATGGCTGGCTATGAGGATGCGGACGTCTCCCAAGAACGGCACAAGGCGACCATAGGTGCCCAAAGCGGCGGTGCGGCGCGCAAGAGCACCAAGATATTACTCGCGGAAGACAACATGGTGAACCAGAAGGTCGCCCTTCTGCAGTTGCGCAAGCTCGGTTACGAGGCGGAGACGGTGGCCAATGGCCTGGAGGTATTGACCGCCTTGCGACAAGTGCCTTACGAGGTGGTCTTGATGGATTGCCAGATGCCGGAAATGGATGGTTACTCGGCAGCGCGTGAGATCCGACGGATCGAACGGGAACAGCCACAAGCCTTTAAGTCAATTCTTCCAGTGCGGATTGTGGCCATGACGGCCAATGCCTTGGATGGTGACCGGGCGGATTGTCTGGCAGCGGGCATGGATGATTACGTCTCCAAACCGGTGCAAATCGAGGAGTTGGCCGCCGTGTTAGAACGGATGGCCCCGGCCAATGGAACGAGCGCCCCGGCTGTGCCTGAGGCGGAAAGGTCCGTGGAAGACAGGCTCGATTATACGGTCATCAACGGATTGCGGGCGCTACGTGAACCGGGGCAGCCTGATCCTCTAGCAGAACTCGTGGATTTGTTCCTGATCGATGCGCCGGAAAGATTGCACCGGATCCAGCACGGCTGGCAGGCAGGCGACCTGAAAGCGGTCCAGCATGCGGCGCACAGCTTGAAAGGCAGTGCGAGCAATCTGGGCGTGCAGCGGCTCGCCAAGCTGGCGGCGCAACTGGAAAAAGAAGCCAAAGCCGGCGAGTTGAAACAGCCAGAGGTGCAAGTGGGTGCCTTGCTGGTGGAACTGGAATTGGTGACGCAGTTGTTGCAGATGGAAAAAGAGCGGTGAGAGAGCGAAAGCAAACCAAGTCGTAAAGACAAGGAATGACGGATGACGCAGAGCGAAAAAAAATACAATGTGCTGGTGATTGATGACGACCGGCTCGTCGGCGAGACGATCATGGATGCCCTGCGTGGCGAGCAGCTGTCCGTCTTTCAAGTGATGACCGCTGCCGACGGCCTTCATCCCACTGTCACGAGGCGGGCGGAACTGATCCTGCTGGATCTTGGCCTGCCTGATGAGGACGGATTTGTGGTGTTGCAACAGCTCAAGAGCGATCCAGCCACCGCTTCCATCCCGGTCATCGTGCTCACGGCATGGAACAGTGTGGATGACAAGGTGAAGGGGTTCGGGTTGGGAGCTTCAGACTACGTCACCAAACCTTTCGAGATCGCGGAACTTCGAGCCCGGGTCAAGGCGACGTTGCGGGCCAAGCATCTGCAAGATGAATTGAACCAGACGATTAAAGCGCTGGACGAATCCCGGCGTTCCGCTGAGGAGGCGGTGCGGGCGAAGTCCGAGTTTTTGGCGAACATGAGTCATGAGATCCGCACACCGATGAACGGCGTGATCGCCATGACGGGGCTGCTGCTAGAAACGCCACTGAACGGCGAGCAGGAGGAACTGGTGGAAACGATCCGGACCAGCGGCGATACGCTGCTGACCATCATCAATGACATCCTGGATTTCTCCAAGATCGAGTCAGGTCATCTGGAACTCGAAAATCATCCGTATGATGTACGCCAGGCGGTTGATGACACTTTGGACCTGTTTTCTACCAACGCTTTTAGCAAAGGATTGGAAGTTGCGTGTTTGATGGAGTTGAACGCTCCGACAGCCATCTTGGGGGATGTCACGCGCTTTCGCCAGATTCTGGCTAACCTCATCAGCAACGCCATCAAATTTACCCGCCAAGGGGAAGTGGTTGTGGAATTGGGGGCGCGCTGTTGCGAGGATGGAACTCCCGGTCTGCACGTGCGGGTCCGTGACACCGGCATCGGCATACCTGAAAATAAATTACACCGGTTGTTCAAGTCTTTCAGCCAGGTGGATGCTTCTACGACCCGGCAGTATGGTGGCACCGGACTGGGGCTGGCCATCTCGCAGCAATTGGTCAAGTTGATGGGCGGGAACATGTGGGTGGAGAGCGAAGTGGGCCGGGGATCGGTTTTTCACTGCGTAATACCGGCACACGAGGCCGTGTTGGAACCGGAGCCCACGCCAGCCGCCATCGTCGGGGAATTAAAAGGACGTTCCATCTTGGTCGTAGATGATAATATGACCAACCGCCGGGTCGTGGAACTGGCCGGGCAGAAGTGGGGCATGAAGGTGGAGGCGGTGGCTGGAGGCGATGAAGCATTGCAGCGACTCGCCAATGGGGCAGCATACGATGCGCTGATCTTGGATTTCCAAATGCCGCACATGGATGGCATCATGCTCGCCCAAGAATTGCAGCGGCTTAAGATCTCCACTCCGCGGCTGTTAATGACTTCGCTGGGTTTGCGCTCCGACATGCCGGTGGCGGACCGAAATCTTTTCAACTTGTGCCTGAGCAAGCCGGTGAAGCCCGCGCAATTCCAGCAAGCGCTCTTGAAGATTTTGAACGACTCCCAGGCGACTGCGGCCGAAGTTGAGCCCACGCCGGAATCACAATTACCGCTGGCGACGCGCCTGCCGCTCCATGTGCTGGTGGCTGATGACAACTCCATCAACCAGAAAGTGGCGTTACGATTATTGGAGCAGGTAGGTTACCGCGCGGATGTAGCGAACAACGGTCTGGAGGTCTTGCAGGCCCTCGCCAACAAACCATACGACCTAGTTTTCATGGATGTGCAGATGCCGGAGATGGATGGGTTGGAGGCGAGCCGCCAAGTAAGATGCTTGGAAGCCGAGGCGGGCCGGTTCCTGAATTCTGGACGGCATGTCATCGTGGCCATGACGGCCAATGCCATGAAGGGGGACCGGGAAAAGTGTCTGGAAGCGGGCATGGATGATTACATCCCCAAACCGGTCCGGGCAGAGGTCTTGTATGCCACCATCGAGCGGTGGGGGCGGCAGATCCGGGAAGAGAGGCCGGTGAGCAAGGCCAAGGTAGCACCCGAACCAGAAGCGCCCCGACCGAGCGAAGTCCCCTCGGCACCGGCCACGAAGCTGCTGGACCTTGACCGGCTGAATGATTTCTCCGAAGGTAACCGGGAAGCAGCCCAAGAACTGGTGGATCTCTACCTGCAACAGACACGCGACCAGATGGAGCGTCTAAAAGCACAACACGCGAGCGGAAACGCGAATGACGTACAGCGTACGGCCCACAGTTGCGCCGGAGCGAGTGCCACCTGCGGGATACTGGCCATGACGCCGCTCTTCAAAAGGGTGGAACATCTGGCCGCAGAAGGTGCGTTGGACCGGGTCGCGCCACTGATCAACGAACTGGATGCTAATTTCGAGGTGGTGCAGGGTGCGTTGAAGGAATATCTGGCGGCGCTGCCGGGGAGTTGAATGAAAGGTATTGCATGAAAAAAGTCCTGATGGTGGAAGATGATCAGGTGGTATCGACTGTTTACCGGTCCAAGCTGAAAGGCGAAGGATTCGAGGTGATCATCGCGGTGGATGGCGAAGAAGGGGTCCGGGTGGCACGTGAGATCAAACCGGATGTGATGGTACTGGACTTGGGCTTGCCCAAATTGGACGGCATTGAGGTGATCAAACGGTTGCGAGCTGAAGAGGTGCATCGAAACCTGCCGATCATCGTGCTTACCAATGCTTACCTTTCCAACAGGGTGAAAGAGGCGTGGGCAGCCGGGGCGACCCGTTGTGTCACCAAGTCTGAATGTACGCCAAGAGTGTTGGTGGATATCATCCAGAAGGTGTGCCAGGCTGAACCAGTGGTGCTGACCTTGAGGAAGCCCGGGGTGCCTTTGGAACGACCGGCACCGCCGCCTCCCGAACCGATCTCACCGTTGAACCCGGTGATCGCGTTTCCGCAAGGAGCAGAGCTTTACAAGCAGGTCAATTCTTCGAAATCATTTCTGGAGGAAGCTCCGGCGGCCATCGGCAAACTGCGGCAGAAACTGCAGGAACAGGTACGCAGCACCCGTCCGGAAACTGTCATTTTCCTGACGAGCGAGCTTTATTTTCAGGTTCGTGGCCTGGCCGCGAAGGCGGCCGTGGCGGAAATGACGCGGTTTGCCCGTATGGCTTCCGCATTGGAAGCATTGCTGAAAGAGTTGGTGGACCGGCCCGAGTTGCTGACGGCTTCCAGCCAGCGGACCGTGGTGCAATCCATCGATTTTCTCGATGAACTGTTGCGCAAGGGAGGGGGCGGAGAGGGGGAAATCCCGGTGGAAGGCGTGCTGGTGGTGGATGATGAGCCTTTGTCCCGCCGGGCGGTAGTTTTCGCACTGGAGAAGGTGGGGCTGAAATGCATCGACATGGATGATCCGCAGTCCGCCTTGGCCATGCTCACGGGCATGCCGTTCGACCTTTTCTTTCTCGATATCGATATGCCGGGGATGAACGGATTCGAGCTGTGCAAGCAGATCCGTGCGATGCCCGAATATAAAAAGACCCCCGTGGTATTTGTGTCCGGCCTGACGGATTTCCAAAGCCGGGCGCAATCTACCTTGAGCGGAGGGAATGATTTGATCGCGAAGCCGTTCCACTTTTTGGAGTTGGGCGTGAAGGCGCTGATCCATCTCTGGCGCCCCCAACTGAACCGCCCAGCATAGAACTGGCTGTATTTTGCTCGAATGCAAAAAGAGAATTCTGTTATATCTTCTTTGACAGGCAGTTAAGAGGTGGCTGTGAGTGCAGGGTAGCTGGCTTAATGCTGCTTCGCTGGGCCGATGATAAGAACGGTGGAACCATTGTAGAACCTTTAGCTTGAAGATACTGATCGCCGAAGATGACCCGATCTCGATGCGGGTGCTGAAGATGACGCTCGAAAGCAACGGGCATGAGGTCACTGCGGCCGTGAACGGCGCGGAGGCCTGGCGGTCATTCATCGTCCAGCCTTTTCAAATCGTGGTCAGCGACTGGATGATGCCGGAGATGGACGGGGTGGAATTATGCCAGAAGATCCGGGGGCGGAAACGTTCACGGGCCTATTGCTACTTCATCATGCTCACCGCGCGGACGGGCCGGGAGAACCACAAGATTGCCATGCAGGCGGGGGTGGACGACTTTTTGACCAAGCCTTTGCGACCAGAGGAACTGATTCTCCGGCTAAGGGTGGCGGAACGGATACTGGGCTTCATGAAGGAAGTGGGGGAGTTGAAGCGGTTGCTGCCCATCTGCTCATATTGCAAGAAGGTCCGGGATGACAAGGACTACTGGCAGGGTATAGAGACTTACTTGCACGCGCAGACGGGTACGGACTTCAGCCATAGCATCTGTCCGGAGTGCTATGACAGCCAGGTGAAGCCGCAATTGGCCCAACTGGAGGAGCAACTGGCCAAGGAAGCGGCGGATGAAGTCAAGGCGGCAGTGCAAAATACCCCTAAAAAGCCCTAAAAACCCCAGTTTTCAGGGGCTTAATTTTTCTGACGTTTTTTGTGGCGCATTTGTTTTGCTTTGCTACATTCACGCACTCTCAAACGGGCTGGATTGTTCGTTTTTGTAGCAAAAAAGGGCGTGTTTTGCCTTTTGAACATTAACCGCGTATAACTGTTTCGTAAGACGTGACTGCACATAAGTCCAACGCGAAAAGCTCCGGAGCCAAATCTGCTCCGGCGAAAGCACCTGCACCCGCCCCCGCCAAAAAGGTGGCGAGCAAGCCCGCAGCCCATAAAGGGCATGCGGTCGGCTCGGTGACGGCAGCGGCCATTCTTGGCTTTGTCCCGAATCCGAAAGGCAAGGCGCCGAAGGCAGGTTTCACCACCAACGGTTCGGTCAAGATCAAGCCGGAGTGGCAAAAGTATTACGATACCCTGCTGGAATTGCGTGAGCGTCTGCTCGCCCAGATGAACGGCCTGGCGAAGGAATCCGCCGAGACCGTCACCAGCTACAGCCTGCACATGGGTGATGCTGGCACTGATAATTTTGACCGTGACTTCGCGCTCAGCCTGCTGTCGTCCGACCAGGACGCCATCTATGAGATCGAAGAAGCGCTGCGCCGCATCGAGAAGGGCACCTATGGTGTCTGCGAACTGACGGCCAAGCCGATCCCCAAAGCGCGTCTGGAAGCGATTCCTTGGACCCGCTTCACGGTGGAAGCACAAGCCCAGCTTGAAAAAGAAGGTGCTTTGCGTCAGAAACGCCTTGGTTCGCTCGGCACGGTGGACAGCTCTGGCGGTCCAGACGTGGACGACGACGACGACGGCGACGAGAAACCCGCCAAAGAAAAAGAATAATTTTAATTTTATGCCCCGCGAAATCATCACACTCGAATGCACGGAAGCCCGTAAGGAAGGGAAGTCCCCTTCGCGCTATACCACAACGCGCAACAAGAAGCTCCAGACGGAAAAGGTGGAACTGAAAAAGTACAATCCCGCCCTGCGCCGTCATACCTTGCACAAAGAAATTAAGTAATTTTTATGGCACGTAAGAATACCAAAGAAAAGCCGGGTAACCGTCGCTCCGCCATGGGCACCCGCATCCAGCGCCCGAAGCCCAAGATCGAGTTCACGCTCGACGCGATCGATTTCAAGAATGTGACGCTGCTGCGCCAGTTCGTGACCGATCAGGGCCGTATCCTGCCGCGCAAGTATACGGGCATGTCCGCCCAGTACCAGCGCCGCGCGACGAGCGCCATCAAGCGCGCCCGTCAGGCCCTGCTGATGAAGTAATTTTGGGTCCGCCCGCAGACCTCCGAATAACCTTCGGAGGTCTTTCCTTTGTACTCGAATTGCAAATGATTTGCGTAATCGAAAACGGGATGATAGGTTTTTCTTCGTGATCCTGAAGCGCAAGTTCAGCCTTAGTTTGGTGGTGCTGGCCCTGTTGTGGCTGGTGGGGGTGCCCACTGCTTCCGCAGCCGACAAGCTGCGTGTGCTTACCAGTTTTCTGCCGGTTTATTGTTTCGCTGCAAACGTTGCTGGTGAACATGCTACGGTGGAGAATTTTCTGCCGCCAGGTGCTGGACCGCACGATTACCAGTTCACGCCGCGCGACATCCGCAAGCTGACGGATGCCGACCTAATTCTCGTCAATGGCTTGGGCATGGAGTCGTGGCTGAGCAAAGCCATCGAATCCAGCGGCAGCAAGAAGGCGGGCAAGCTGGTGGAGCTCGCGACGGGACTGAAGAAGGAACAGTTGATCAAGGATGGGCATGGCATCTCGCTTGGCGGAAAGGATGATCACGATCATTCGCACGGCCCCAATCCTCATATCTGGCTGGATCCGCAACTGGCTATCCATTGCGTGAAGAATGTGGAAACCGCCTTATCAAAGGCGGATCCGAAGAATGCCGCAAATTACGCGGCGAACGCCAAGGCTTACATCGAGAAGTTGGAGAAGCTGGATGCAGACATCATGGAACTTCTCAAGCCGGTGAAGGGTGGAGCCTTTGTGACTTTTCACAATGCTTTTCCATACATGGTCAAACGTTATGACCTGAAGCTGGCTGGAGTCGTGGAAGAAGTTCCGGAGGTTCAGCCTTCGCCGCGTTATCTGAGCAATCTTCTGGAAGTGATGCGCAAGAGCAAGACGAAGGCGCTCTTTGCGGAGCCGCAGTTCCCGAAGAAGATCGTGGAGCGCATCTCAGCGGATTCCGGCGTGCCGCTGGCGACGTTGGATACGTTGGAAACAGGAGAGCTGAAGCCCGCGACCTACGAAGAAGGCATGCGCCGCAATGCCGCGACGCTGCAGCGCTATCTGAAATAATATGGCCTGCCAATGCCATCCCCATAGTCCCGATCCTGGACCGGTGCCCGCCATTGAGGTGAGCGGGTTACGGGTATCCTTTGGTGGGCAGCCCATCTTGAAGGGTGTGAACATGAAGGTGCCGAAAGGCTCCGTAGTCGCGCTCATCGGTCCGAACGGTTCGGGCAAGACCACACTGCTGCGTTGCCTGCTGGGCTTGCAACAGCCGGATCAAGGGCAGGTCAAAATCTTTGGCGAAAACCGGTTGGACAAGGTGATGCCGCGCATCGGTTATGTGCCGCAGAAGTTGGCGCTGGAACGCAGTTTCATTTTGAGCGTGCGTGAGTTTCTCAGCCTGCGTCTTTCCCAGAACCGGAACTGGTTCTGGCACTCGCGCAAATGGTCGGATGAAGCGCTGCGCACCACAATGGCGGAGATTGGTGTGGAACCGTTGCTCGATCGGCCGATCGCGGCGTTGTCGGGCGGACAATTGCAGCGTGTGCTCATCGCTTTCAGTTTGCTGAAGGCTCCTGATCTTTTGCTGCTCGATGAGCCGACGGCGGGCGTTGATTCTCCGGGTGAAGATACCTTTTACGACCTCATCACCAAGGTGCACAAGCACCATGGGATGACCGTGGTGCTCGTCTCGCACGATCTTTCCATGGTCTATCGGCATGCGAGCTGGGTGTATGCGTTGAATGGCACCATTTGTTGCGAAGGCTCACCGGAAGAGGTGATGAATGCGGAGTCTTTGAAGCAGGCTTACGGCATCCACGTCTCGCCTTATCACCACCATCATCATGTTCACTGAAGTGTTCATGCAGCGCGCCTTTCTGGCGGCGCTTTTCCTATGTCCGCTGTGCGCTCTTTTGGGCGTGTTTGTCACGGCGCGGCGGATGTCTTTTTTTAGCGAGACCATCGCGCATGGTGCGCTCACTGGCGTAGCCATCGGCATCTGGATGGGGATGACGACGATGACGATTCCGATCATCGGATTCGGTCTGCTGATCGCCGTGGCCATCATCTGGTTGAAGGAAAAGACGGAATTGATGACGGATACCATCATGGCACTGCTGCTGGCGGGTTCCATTTCATTGGGCATTTTTGTGCTGAGCCAGATGAAGGGCGGCTATGTGTCCCAAGTCCACAGCATCCTGTTCGGTGACATCATGGCGGTGGGCAATCAGGATGTGGCTGTCGCGGGGGCTTTGTTCGCAATCATTTCAGTGGGCATCTTCCGGTATCTAAACGTGCTCACCCTCATGTCTGCGCATGAAGACTTGGCGCATGTCTGCGGGGTGAATGTGCGTCAGGCCAATTATCTTTTCGTGCTGGCACTTACTATAACGGTGGCCGTGACGATTCAGTTGCTCGGTATCATGCTGGTGACTTCGCTCGTTGTGATACCGCCGGCGGCGGCGCGGAATGTCAGTTGTAATCTCCGGCAGCAGATCGGTTACAGCCTGCTCATCGGTTTGGTGGGGGGACTGGGTGGCATCGCACTTTCATATCATTTCGATGCTCCGTGCGGGGCGACCATCGCGATGTCCTGCATCGCCCTGTTTTTGCTGACTTTGGTGGCCCGTTTGTTCACCCGTAACCGCAATGCGAATCAGCCGGCGACACCATGAACAAGTGCAGCCAGCGCCATCACAAGCACACGCACAGCCATAGCTGCAATCACGCGCAGTCAGATCTTTCCGAACTGACGGACAAGCTGCGCAAGAATGCCCGGAAGATCACCGGACCGCGCCAAGCGATCTTGGATTTGCTACGGCAACATCCGCATCCGATGACGAACAAGGACATCCAGGCAGGTTTGCCGAAGGGGATGTGCGATCTGGCCACCATCTATCGCTCCATGCACATGCTGGAGGAGATGGGTTTGGTGAAGCGGTTTGATTTCGGTGACGGCACGGCGCGGTTTGAACTCGTCCACGAAGGGGAGGACGGTCATCACCATCATCTCATCTGCACCGTCTGTTCAGACGTGGTGGAGATCGATGAGTGTTTCCAGAAGGAATTGGAAGAGGCGATCGCCAAGCGTCACGGCTACCAGACGGTGACGCATAAGCTGGAATTTTTCGGTGTCTGTCCGGAGTGCCAGGAGGATGCGAAGCAGACACGGGCCAAGACAAAGAAGCAGGGTTGAATGTCAAAAAATAAGCCACGCCTTGCAGCGTGGCTTATCTCTTTTCAGTTAAAGGTTAAAGTTCAGGTAGTTTGTTCACTCCAGTCACCCTGATAGATGAACTGTTTGACCTTACGTCGCTCGTATCGGTTTTTATGCGCCTTGTCCGGCTGGTTCACCAGTTGGCGGAATGGATGTTTAGGGTTACGCACTGCTTCCGACAGGAGTTCGGTCGATTTAGTCATAGCAGACTGTTCCTTTCACATTAGTCCCTCAGCTTAATCAGTGCCAAGGTGCCTGCGCGATGCAGAATAAGGCTTTGTGCGCTGGCTGGTACTGTGTTGAAGGGCTTTCTTGGAGTTATAGAATACTACACTGGTCAGAATGTTCAAGAATGATCTGAACATTTTTTGCCAGAATGTCACTTTTCAGGAGAAGGTGATGACGCATGTGAGAAAAATGTGACGAAAGCGGCATTGAGAAGGGCTGCTGAGTCACTTGTTTGCGAAATGCTGGATGGTGCTGAGCGAGTAAACAACACCGGTAGTCAGTATAAACAGCAAGGGTGTCCAAAATATTGAGATGACCCGCTCCAAGACATTCATCTCCTCATAATCGAACAAAGCGTTCAAGGCACATAAAGATGCCGCTGACAATCCGCCCGCTAAAATCAAAGCACCGTCGTAACTGATGGGGATACAGCTAAACAAAGCGGTAAGGATGACGATCCCGAAGGAAATCCAGAGCTCATGACGGTTGGCGGCGACTATTCTCATGCTGCACCCTTAGATGCAGATTAACTCGGGAGCCGATCATCAGCCACCGGTTTGTCACGGCCTTTTGGGTGAGGGGCCAGTAATATATTGTTCAGCCCTGGGAACACATCACCGGTGGTGTCGCTCTACCACCGGCTACAGGCTTTCATCCCTCCGGAATGATTCGGTTTGTGCCTGCCGATTTAGGCAGTGGTTCGTCGAAAACTTCCCGAACGCCATTCTTTCTCCACTTTGCTCGCCACGAGTTTCCAGCCGTGTTCGGCGAAGGTGCTTTCTACGAGGGCGAATTGGGTTTCCAGAATGCCGGCGAGGACGAGCAGGCCATCTGGTTGCACGCGGGCGCTGATCTTGGCGGCTTCGGCAACGAGCAAGTCGTAGATGAGATTTGCGCAGACGATGTCGTAACGCTGGCGCGATTTAGCGGGCAGGGCGGTGAGGTCAGCCTGCTTGAGTTTCAGGCGGTCGCCGACCTTGTTCTTCTTCGCGTTTTCCTTGGCCACACGGACGGATTCGGGATCGTAGTCGAAGGCTTCAATAGGTGAGTAGCCGAGCTTGGCGGCGGCGATGGCGAGGATGCCGGAGCCGGTGCCCATATCGAGGAAGGATTGCTTCACGCCTTTCTGGCGCGCCTTCACCAACTGATGCAGGCAGAAGGATGTGGTGGCGTGCTGGCCGGTGCCGAAGCTGAGGCCGGGATCGAGGACCACGAGCGCCTGGCCGGGCTTGAGCTTACGCTTGATCCAGCCGGGGCGGATGAGCAGTTTGCCCCCGATGTTCATGGGCTTGAAGTGGCGCTTCCACGAATTCGCCCAGTCCTCACGCTTGATCCAGCCCGTGCGGAAAAGTGCGGGTCCGATGTTCAGCCCGCATTCTTGGATGCGCTCGAGTTCGGCGCGCAGTTCCAGTTCCACCATTTCATCCCAGACCTCATCGGCATCCAGATAAACCACGGCGATGGTCTGGCCGGTCTCGAAGTCGCTATAGATGGAAGGCGTGTTGCGGAACTTCGTCTGCAAGAGTTCCTGCACGACTTCTTCCGTCTCCGCATGGATCTCGATGGAGACTCTGCGGAGCTGTTTGCTTTTCAACGATGGTCGCGCCATGGGGTGAAATTGAGGAGTTGAAGTTCAGTTTTATGAGCGTGCAGGTTAACGACGGAGACACCGGCGTATTCGATCTGCACGCGGCCCAATGAGGTGAGCGGGATATCCAGCAACACGGAGAGCAGCATACGGATGACGCCACCATGGCAGACGATGGCGACATGCTGGCCCTTATGCGCCTCGGTGATCTGTTGCAGGCAAGGCTCCACGCGCAGGCGGAATTGCATGGCCGATTCCGCTTCCGGGATGGCGGCTGCGTGGAGCTGGTCGAGCCAGTCGAAGGCGCTGATGCCGAATTTTTCCTGCACGTCGTTCCAGGTCAGACCCGTCCACGCGCCGAAGTCCACTTCGCGCAGACCGTCCAACAGTTGAGGCTTATGATGCGGAATCTTTTCCAAGAGCGGTGCCAGCGTCTGCTGGGCGCGGCTCATGGGGCTGCAATAGATGGCGTCGATCCGCTCCGTATGCAGATACTCCGCCATGCGCTTCGCCTGGACATGCCCCTCATCCGAGAGCTTCATATCGATGCGGCTGCCGCCGAAGACCTTGTGGTATTTGGTTTCTACTTCGCCGTGCCGGATGAGGTAGAGGCGAGTGGACTCGGGAGACATTTGCGACATATCAAACCTGGGCGAGCGCGGTCTCTTGCAATTTCACCAGCTGCTGGATGCCTTGGCGGCCGAGCTTGAGCATGGCGTGCAGTTGTTCTTCCGTGAAGGTGGATTCCTCGCCGGAGCCTTGGACTTCCACGAACTTGCCACCTGCGGTCATGACGAGATTCAGGTCCACTTCTGCGGCGGCGTCTTCCACATAGCAGAGGTCCAGCAACGGTGTGCCATTCAAGATACCGATGCTGACGGCGGCGACGGGTTCTTTGAGAGGATTCTCGAGAAGCTTGCCATCGGTCATCAGTTTGCGGATGGCGAACATCAGCGCGACGTAGGTGCCGGTGATGGCTGCGGTGCGCGTGCCGCCGTCGGCCTGGAGCACATCGCAATCAATCCAGATGGTGCGGGCGCCGAGTTTTTCGAGATCAATGATGCTGCGGAGGGAGCGGCCGATGAGGCGTTGGATTTCTTGGGAGCGACCATCCAGCTTGCCCTTGGAGATGTCGCGCGCTTTGCGGTCGAGCGTGGAATAGGGGAGCATGGAATACTCCGCGGTGATCCAGCCGCCGGTGACGTTCTGGTCCTTCATCCAGCGGGGGACTTTTTCCTCCACGGTCACGCCACAGATGACGCGGGTATTGCCCCACTCAATGAGCGTGGAGCCGGTGGCATGGGGCGCGATGTGGTTTTGAAAGCGCATCGGACGCAATTGGTCCGGTTGGCGTCCATCAAAGCGGATGGTGGACGAAATATTTGACGTTTCCGACATAGTGGGACGGAGAGTAGGCAGGCGAAGGGGAAATTCAACCACAGATGGACACAGATAAACACAGATGGGAAATGAGAGGAGACACGAATTTCACGAATGTGCACGAATTGGGAAGGGAGCAGAGAAAGATGCGGGAAGGGAATGGCGTTGCCTTGGGTTGGAATTACGTTTATGGAGGCGGGATGAAGACGCCGCTGTTGAGGTTTGGAGCTACTTTGCTTTTGGCGATATTGTCGTTAGGCGGATTGCAGGCGGCGGAGGATTATGCGATCCGGCTGGTGCCGGTGGAGAAACCGGGGAGCAAGTATGGGATCATCGGTTCAGTCCATGAAGTGAAAAAGCTGGTGATTTTGGTGGAGGGCAAGCTCGCCAAGCAGGAAACAATGGATGAGGTGCGGAACTTTGAGGCGGATGTCGAGGTGGCCCAAGTGAACGGCTACGGGGTGGCCACCAAGCTCAGCGTGCGGGTCAAGAAATATACAGTGACCAGTGCGGGCGAAACCCGGGAGGCCTTACCGAAGGGAAGCGTCATCACCGCCAGCGTGAAAGAAGGGAAAAAGGTTTACTTGGTGAACGAACAGGAGGCCGAAGTATCCGTGGCCAGGGCGCTGAAAGAGTTCATCACGCTGTATGATGCGAAGGGACCGAAGGATGACACGGTCTTCGGCACCCAGGAGCGGAAAAAGGTGGGTGATGTGTGGCCGATCCATGGGGAAATGGCATTAAAGGAGCTGGCGGGGAAACAGATGGAAGTGCGGGCGGAAGATCTAAGCGGTGAAGCCAAACTGGAAGGAGTGGTGGAAGTGGACGGGCAAAAATGCCTCAAGATCAGCGGTAAAACTGCGGTCAAGAAACTAACAATGCCGATGCCGGGTTTTCAGGTCCAAAAAGGAACGGTAGAAGCGGTGATCACCGGGGTTTATCAGGTGAAGGACAACCGACGGATGGCGGCGACGATGGGGCAAAAGATGGAGATAAGAGCTACGGGAGCTGCGCCAGACGGAAGGGCGATCGAACTGACGATGGAAACCAGCATCAAAGGGGAAAAGAAATTCAAGCATGAGTGAGTGGCAGCGGCGGGTTTTGTGCTGGAGCCTGAAGTGGAATAAAATTAGAATCTGAGCAACAGAAAGACGTTTATGAAAATGACCAAGCTGAGTTTTTGGGCGGGTGTGATACTGACGGCATTGCCCCTCGTCGCAACGCAGGCGCAGGAGTATGCCATCCATTTGGACATCCCGGAGAAGGTGGGGCAGAAGTACCAATTGACGGGTGAGGCGACCGAGCTGACGAAGAACCTGCTGACGGTGGATGGAGTGGTGGCGCGCCAGCAAGATGTGAAGAAGGAGTGGGCTTTCGAAGGCAAGGTGGAAGTGACGCAGACGGGCGAAAAGGGACGGCCCACACAGTTGATCGTGCAGGTGAAAAAGTTCACGGTGAAGGAGGAGGGAACGGTGCGGGAGATACTGCCAGCCGGCACATCCATCACGGCCGGTTTGAAGGACGGCAAATCAACGTATCAGATCAAAGGCGAGGAGGCAGCCCAAGAGGTGGCAGTGGGTTTGAAGACGTTCGTCTCGGTGAACGATCCGAACAAACCGAACGATGACGACATCTCGGGCACCAAGGACAAGAAGAAGGTGGGCGATACCTGGCCGCTCAACACGGAAATGGCGGTGAAGAATTTTGCCCTGAACAACCTCAAGCTCAAAAAAGAGGATGTGGGCGGTGTTTCCAAACTGGAGGGCGTGGTGACGGAGGGGGATCAAAAGCTCCTGAAGATTTCCAGCAAGATCGACATCAACAATGTCGCGCCACCGTTGCCGCCGGGCATGGAGGTGAAGAAATCCACGATCCATGCGGAGTTCGCCGGGTTGTTCCCGTTCAATCCCGCCGGGCCGAGGGTGCAGAGCACGGAATCGATGAAGATGGACTTGCTGGCCCAAGGCAAGCTGCCTGATGGCAGGCCGATGGAGATCAGCGTGGTCTCGGAGCAGAAGTCGTCCAAACGGATGAAGTTCGAGTAGAATTTTGAGGCTAATAGCTTGGAAATAGGGGTCTTGGGAAAATCACCCAAGACCCGCTTTTTTTGCGGGGTCAGAAACTTTCGGACGAGACGGGTGTTTAATCTGGTGAAGGGAAGAGTGAGGCCGGTGGGCCTCCGATCACCCGGTTGAACAGATTCACCGGAGGGTGGTCTAATTAGTAGTGGTGAACCGGTCCGGTCTGGCGGCCAAGGGAACGAAGTTCACAAAGGAGTTAGAAAATGCAGGCGATTTTGCACTGGCAAAGCCGAAGCACCTGCGTCACTGTAAAGGTCAAGCCATGAGTGAATTCCACGTGATCAAAGAAACGCTGGCGGCAACTGCCCGTCGGCGGCGCTGGCAACGGGGTTGGCGCGGATTTTGGAAGGGGTTTGTCATCGCCGGCATCGTGTGGCTGGTGGCGCTGATCTGTTACAAGGTGTTGCCGATGCCGGAAGGGGTTTTGTTCGGCCTGTTTTTTGCGGGATGGATCGCGCCTTTCGCCGGCTTCCTGATGGAGTATTCCAAACAAGTTTCCCTGAGTGAGGCGGCGCGCTGGCTGGACCGGGAGAAGCAGCTCAAGGAACGTATCAGCACGGCTTTGGAAGTTTCTGATAATAAAAAGGATAGCGAATGGCAGCGCTTGCTGATGACGGATGCGGCAGCGCATGTGGGGCAATTGAACGTGGCGCAGATGCTGCCCTTCAACCTGCCGAAAGCGGCGAAGTGGAGTTTCATCCTGTTGGTCATCACAGCGGGGCTGGGCTTGGTGCCGGAATACCGGACGGTGGAGTATCGCCAGCGCAAGCAGGACCAGGAAGTGATGAAAGAGGTGGGTGAACGGGTGGCGGCGATCACGAAGCGGAACATGACGAACCGGCCGCCGGCCTTGGACAATGTCAAAAAGGCGCTGGATGAAACGGTGGAGCTGGGCCAGCAACTGCAGAAGGCGAAGCTGACGCGGGATGAGGCGTTGAAGGACATCGCGAAGATGACGGACAAGTTGAAGGATGAGGCGCGGGATCTCGCCAAGAACCCGGGCCTGCAACGGATGCAACAGGCGGCCAAGACATCGGGCCAAGACCAGGCGCCTACGCCGGAGCAGCTTCAGAAGCAGATCGATGACATGAAGGATGCCTTGAACGACAAGGTGCCGGACACGAAGGAGCTGGAGAAGATGCAGAGCGCGCTGGAGAAGATGCAAGCAGCGGCCTCAGACATGGCGAACAAGACGGGACCGGAAGCCGAAGCGGCGAAGCAGGCGATGTCGGAAGCGCTTTCCAGCATGATGAAGCAGGCGCAAGCGGCAGGAATGGATTCCAAGAAGCTGGAAGAGGCGATGAACGCCTTAAAGGCGGGCAAGACGGACCAGGTGATGAAGAGTTTGGAAGGGGCGTTCCAGGACATGGAAAAGATGAAGGAGCTGGCGCAGGCCTTGCAGAATCTCCAGATGCAAAAGGAGCAGATGGGCAAGGATCTGGCGGAGCAACTGGATCGCGGACAAATCCCTTCGGCGCAGGCTTCCCTGCAACAGATGATGCAGAAGCTGCAATCCGGCCAAGAACTCTCGAAAGAAGAGATACAAAAGATGGTGGACGAATTGAAGAAGGCGCAGAAGCCGGGTGAGATGTACGGCAAGGCAGGTGAGTGCATGGCCAAGGCGGCGTCCGCCGCGCAAGCGGGGGATAAAGCAGGAGCAGCGAAAGCGCTGGCGGAGGCGATGAAGGAATTGCAACAGATGCAGGAACAGATGGGTGATCTGGATTCCCTGATCGCGGCGCTGGAAAATTTGAAGGATGCACAGCAATGCGTGGGCAACGGAAGCTGCAACGGCATGGGGTGGGGAATGAAAAACAAGCCGGGCTTTTGCAAAGGTGGCGGCGAGGGAGATGAAATGGCGGCGTGGTTTTATAAGGAGTATGTCAAATCCGGCGGGGGCAAAGGCGGCCTGAAAGCGGGCACGGGTGTGGATGGTAAGTGGTCCGAAGCGGATGTGGTGGAGCCGACGGACCCGTTGTTGACGACGAAGGTGAAGGGGCAGATCACGCCGGGCGGACCGATGCCGAGCATCACGTTGAAAGGCGTGAGCATCAAGGGACAGAGCACGGTGGCGTTTGAGGAAGCCGCGGCGACGGCGCAATCCGAGGCGGAGAGCGCGTTGACGCAGGACAAGGTGCCGCGCGCTTATCGCGGTGCAGTGCGGGATTATTTCGATGATTTCAAGAAGAAGTAACGGGTGGACGGGGAAACTTTTTAAAAAAGGGGAGGACACATGAGTACGCAGGAACAAATCACCGCGTTCCGGGACAAGTTTGACCGGGTGAAGGCGGAGATCGGGAAAGTCATCGTGGGGCACGATGCGATCGTGGAGGGGACTTTGACCGCGCTCTTGGGCGGCGGGAATCTTTTGCTGGAAGGCGTGCCGGGATTGGGCAAGACCCTGCTCGTGCGCACGTTGAGCGACGTGCTGGAGCTTTCTTTCAGCCGTATCCAATTCACACCGGACCTCATGCCCGCGGATATCTTGGGCACGAACCTGGTGATGGAGACGCCGGACGGGCGACGGGAGTTTCAATTTCAACGCGGGCCGATCTTCGCGCATCTCGTGCTGGCGGATGAGATCAACCGGGCGACACCGAAGACGCAATCGGCCTTGCTGGAAGCGATGCAGGAGCGGCAGGTGACGGCGGGCGGTGCGGTGCGCAAGTTGGCGGAACCGTTCTTCGTGCTGGCCACGCAAAATCCGATCGATCAAGAGGGAACGTATCCGCTGCCGGAAGCGCAGTTGGACCGGTTTTTCTTCAAGCTGCTCGTCGGTTATCCGACGGCGGGTGATTTGATGGAAGTGCTCAACCGCACGACCGAAGGTTACAAGGCGCAGGTGGGAAAAATTATCGATGGCGCGACGCTGATGGAGATGCAAGGGCTGGTGCGGCAGGTGCCGGTGGCGACGCACGTGAAGGATTACGCAGTGCGGCTCATTTTGGCGACGCATCCGAAATCGGAGACGGCGGCGGCGGTGACGAATCAATATCTGCGGTTTGGCAGCAGTCCGCGCGGCGCGCAGACGTTGTTGCTGGCGGCGAAGGTGAAGGCACTGACGCAAGGACGCTTCAACGTAAGCTTCGACGATATCACGGCGATGATCCATCCGACGCTGCGGCACCGGTTGATCTTGAATTTCGAAGCGGAGGCAGAAGGCATCACGACGGATCACATCATCACGCAGATCCTGAAGGAAGTGCCGAAGGATGCGGCGGTGGCGGCGTAATCCTGAGACATTTATGCTTGGGGCTCTGGTGCATTCGGGGGACGTGATCAAATGGCTGCTTTGGCTGGTTATTCCGGTGGTTTTCCTGCTCATGGGGCGGCGTAAACTAGGAATCGCAGGCATAGTGGTCGTCATCTTGATGATCCTCATTTCGCTTCCTAGCGGAGCCGGGGCAAGAGAGAACGCACAACGTGCGAGCTGCTTGAGCAATCAGCAAACCATCGAGCAAGCCGTCAACCAACTGGCAAAAACTAAAGGAGCCAAGGCTGGAGACGCCATCGATGCCCAGGAAATGGCCGCCTTGCTTAAGGGGATTGGAATGCCAAGTTGTCCCGCAGGCGGAACATACCTTATCACCAAGTTTGGAGAACACCCTGCTTGCAGTTTAGGAACTCACGCGCCGGAAGCCAAATAGACTTACAAAGTGTCACAACCGCTCATAACCGCTGATCTTCTGCGCCGGCTGGAACAGCTCCAGTTGCTGGCGCGGCGGCGTTCCAAGAGCAACACGCGTGGCGAGCGGCGCAGCAAGGCGCGCGGGCAATCGGTGGAGTTCGCGGATCACCGCAATTATGTTTCCGGAGATGACCTGCGGTATTTGGATTGGAATCTCTATGGGCGCTTGGACAAGCTCTTCCTGAAGCTCTACGAGGAGGAACGCGAACTGCCGGTGACGATCTTCCTGGATTGCAGCGAGTCGATGGCGTTCGGTGAGCCGAACAAATTTCATTTCGCACGGCAGTTGGCGGCAGCGATCGGTTACGTGGCCTTGTGCGGTTTTGATCGCGTGAGCGTGCGCACGTTCCCGGATAGCCCGGCGGAATCGGCGTATCGGCAATCGCTCCTGTCAGTGCGTGGGCGCAAATCGAGCCTGCAATTCTTCCGTAACCTCGCGCATCTGACGGCGAAGGGCACGGCGGATTTCAATGCGGCGTTGCGTCGAGGAGCATTGGAGTCACGGACAACGGGCGTGGCGGTAGTGCTCAGCGATTTTCTCGATCCGCAAGGTTATGAGGCCGGTTTAACCTCGTTGATCGGACGCGGCTTTCAGGTGAATGCGGTGCAAATCCTCTCGCCGGAAGAAATCGCGCCGACGAATTTTGGAGACTTGCGCCTCATCGATGCGGAAACGGGCGCGCAGACGGAGGTGACGTTTGGGCGCTACCGGATGGAGCAGTATCAGCAGATGGTGGAGAACTTCCGCCAGAAGCTGCGCGAGTATTGCGCGGGGCGGGGCATCGGCATCTTCACGGCCAGTTCGGCGGATTCACTGGAGCAATTGCTCTTGAAGCAACTGCGCGAAGCGGAGGTGTGGGGATGAATTTTCTCGCGCCATTCGCGTTCCTGTTCGCGGCCACGCTGCCGGTGGTCATCGTCTTTTACATGCTCAAGCGGCGGCGCACGGTGCGGCTGGTCTCGAGCACGATCCTCTGGCAGAAGTTCCTCGCGGAGACGCAGGCGAACGCGCCTTTCCAAAAGCTGCGCAACAACTGGCTGCTCATCCTGCAACTGCTGATGCTCGCGCTGGCAGTCTTTGCGCTGTCGCGGCCTTACTTCGCCACGACCACCAAGGAAACAGGGTTAGTGGTCGTGATCTTGGATGGCTCGGCGTCCATGCAGGCGCGGGATGAATCACCCAATCGTTTTGAAGCGGCGCGCAAGGAAGCGTTGAAGCTGGTGGATGGGTTGAAGGATACGGACCAGATGATCGTGCTGCTATCCGCAGGTAACACCGTGGTGCGGCAATCACCCACGGCGGAGAAGTCCACGTTGCGCCGCGTGCTGGAAGAATGTCAGCCGGGCGATACGCCGACGCGGGTGGAGGAGGCATTCAAGCTGGCGCAGACGCTGGCGAAGAACCGGGCGCATGTGGAAGTGCATTTCTTTTCCGACGGTGCTATTCCGGCGGCGGAAAACCTGAGCAGCATCAAACTGCCGGTCGTTTATCATCAGTTCGGCAAGCGGGCGAATAACGCGGGGATCACGGCGATGGATGTGCGGCCGCATCCGGAAGACGCGTCGCAACGCGTCGTCTTCGCCAGCGTGTTCAATGCCGCGACCAACGCGCAGACGGTGAGTGCGGAGTTGCGGTTCAACGGCCAGTTCATCGACAGCAAGGTGCTGACCCTGCCACCGCGTGAGGCGGCTTCCACGGTGTTTGCGGCGGAGCAGAAGCAAAGCGGGACTTATACGTTGAAGCTGAAATCGGATGATGATCTGGCGGCGGATAATGAGGCCTCGATCATCAGCAAGATGCCGCGTCCGGTGAAGGTGCTGCTGGTATCGGGCGGCAACCGGTTTCTGGAAAGTGCCATCCGCGTTTTGCCCAATGTGGAATTGAGCTCGGCCTCGCAATTGCTCACGGGCGGCAAAGGATTTGATATCGTGGTGCTGGATGGCGTGACGCCGGTGACGCAACCGGAGGTGAACACGCTGGCGTGGAAAGTGGCCACGACGAACTGGTTTGAATCGTGGCGAACGGTGGAGAACCCGGACATCGTGGACTGGAACGCGAATCATCCGCTGATGCGGTTTGTGACCTTCGATGATGTCAGGGTGTATTCCACCCTAGGTGTGAAGGCGCCGAAGTGGGGTTTGGTTTTGGTGGAGGCGCAGCAAACACCGCTGGTCATCGCCGGGGAAAAAGGCCGTCAACGTCTGGTGTGGGTGGGCTTTGATTCGTTGGAGAGCCAGTTGCCGCTCCGGCATTCATTCATCATTTTCATGGCGAATGCGATGGATTGGCTGAACCCGCAGCAAGCGGACGCGAGCCAGTTCACATTACAGGCGGGCAATGCCTTCCGGCAGCCATTGTTTGAGAGCGTGGCGACAGCCACGGTGACCACGCCCAAGGGAGACAAGCGGGAGGTGAAGCTGGGTGAACAGGCGAAGGAACTGATCTGGAGCGAGACGTATCGCGTGGGTCTCTACAAGGCGAACTACGGGACCAATGAAACAAGCTTCACGGTGAACTTGATGGACCCGGCCGAGAGCGACATCACGCCGCGCAGCCAGGTGCCGGTAGGAGCGCAGGGAGCGGTGGCGGCCACGGTTTCCAAGCGGGCGAACCTGGAGTATTGGCGCTGGTTCGCCATGGGGGCACTGGCGGTGCTGATGTTTGAGTGGTGGTATTACCATCGGAGGACCGTATGAGCCAGGAGGCCAGCCGATGAATATCCAGTTCACAGCACCGCACTGGTTGTGGGTGTTGCTGCCCGGGCTGATCTGGGTGGTATGGCTCGCGGCGAAATCTGACGCGCAGTTGAGCCCGTGGCGTCGCTGGCTGGTGACGGTCGTGCGGGTGGTGATCCTGACGTGCCTGGTGGTGGCGCTGGCGGGCATCCAATGGAAGCAGCCGAAAGAGGGGTTGAACGTGTTCTTCCTGCTGGACCGTTCGCAAAGTGTTTCTCCCGATCAACAAGCGCGCGCTCAGAAGTACGTGAACGAAGCGGCCAAGGGCAAAGTCATGGACGATCGCGGAGGTGTGATCGTGTTTGGCGCGGGGGCCAGCATCGAGACGATGCCGAATACGGCGGTGGAAGTCGCGCAGATACAGGCAGTCGTCCCGCCGGAACGCTCGGATCTCGGTGCGGCGATAAGGTTGGGTGCGGCCGCCTTGCCGGAGCACGGGCAACGGCGCCTGGTGATCCTTTCCGATGGCAATGAAAATTCCGGTGATGCCATGGCGGCAGTGCTCGCAGCGAAACCCTTGGGCGTGTCGGTGGATGTGCTGCCCTTGAGCCTGTCACGCGGCGGCGATGTCTCGGTGCAGAAATTGTCGTTGCCGTCCAAACTTAAAGTGGGCCAGGCATTCGAGGTCAAAATTTTGTTATACTCGGACCGGGACAAACCGGCTTCCGTGCGGCTTTTCCGCAATGACCAGTTGCTGGGCGAGCAGCCGGTGCAGTTGGTGGCGGGCAAGAATCTCTACGCCTTCCCGCAAAAGCTGGAGGAGGCGGGTTTCTACAATTACCAGATCCAAGTGGATGTGCCGGGAGATACGATCCCGCAAAACAACAAGGCGACGTCATTCGCCAGTGTGCGGGGCGATCCCACGGTGCTGGTGGTGTCCGCCGATCCCGAGCAGGACGCGAATCTCGTCGCGGCCTTGCGCGAATCCAAGCTGACGGTGAAACACGTGGCGGTGGAAGGTTTCCCGGAGAATCTCGCGGAGATGCAGAGTTATGATTCCATCTTCATCAGCAACATCGCTTCGGGTGATCTGACCACGGACATGTTGAAGCTGCTGGAGATCGCGGTGCGGGATTTCGGCGTGGGGTTGGTGTGCGTGGGTGGCGATCAGACTTATGCGGCGGGTGCGTATCGTGGGACGCCTTTGGAAACCATCCTGCCGGTAGAAGTGGAGCTGAGCAGTAAGAAGGTGCTGCCGCCGGGGGCCTTGGTGCTGATCATCGATAAATCGGGCAGTATGTCGGGTGAGAAGATCGAGTTGGTGAAATCTGCGGCCATCGGGGCGGTGCGGGCTTTGGGGGATTCAGATTTCGTGGCGGTCATCGCGTTCGATGGAGCGCCAGTGGTGGTGGCGGAACTGCAGAAGGCTTCGAACCGGACGAAGATCGAGCGGAGCATCGCGGGCATTGAAGCGGGCGGTGGTACGTCCATGTATCCGCCCATGGTGAAGGCCTACGAGATGTTACATGAATCACGGGCGTCGCTGAAACACGTCATCGTGCTGACGGATGGTGAATCGCAGCCGGGAGATTTCGAGGGCATCACCAAGAAGATGGCGTCGGAAAAGATGACGGTGTCCACGGTGGCCGCGGGCGAATACATCGATGGGGCGTTGCTGCAAAGCATCGCGACTGCCGGACGCGGCCGGTTTTATCACGTGCGGAATCCGACGCAGATACCGCAGGTGTTCATCAAGGAGACGGCGGTCATCTTGAAGGCCGCCATCAATGAAGAACCCTTCGTGCCGAAGCTGGTGACCAGCACGGAGCCGGTTCGGGGTATCGGCAATGGCGAGTTTCCCACGTTGCTGGGGCATGTGGTGACAGAGCCGAAGAGCCGGGCGGAGATGCCGCTCGTCACGGGCAGCGGTGATCCGTTGCTGGCGCATTGGAATTTCGGACTGGGCCGCAGCGTGGCGTTCACTTCGGACGCCAAGCCGCGCTGGGCGAAAAACTGGATGGGCTGGGGCAAGTACCGACAATTTTGGTCGCAAGTGGCCCAATGGAGTTTGCGCAAGCTGGATAGCTCGGACTTCAACGCGGAAATGTCCGTGGAGAAAGGAGATGCGGTGTTGTCCGTGGAGGCCATGGATGACAAGGGTGACTTCCAAAACTTCCTCAATCTCGAAGCGACGGTGGTGAGCCCCAAGGGTGACCGGCAAAAGGTGCGTCTGGAACAGACGGCACCAGGGCATTACGAAGTGCGGTTCCCGACGAAAGAGGTGGGTGCCTACGTGGCCCAACTGTCCCAGATGAAGGATGGCAACGTGGTGGCCGGACAAGTGGTGGGCACCGCGGTGAACTATTCGCCGGAGTTCGAGGCGACGGAGCCGAACCTGCGGTTATTACAACAACTGGCGGAAGCGAGCGGGGGCAGGGTGATCGACCCTTTATTGCGGAGCGACAACCCCTTTGTGCATGACCGGGTCCGGACCTTTCAGCCGGTGGACCTGTGGGAATGGCTGTTGAAGCTCGCCATCCTGTTGTTCCCCCTGGATGTAGGACTGCGCCGGATCCAGTTGGACCGGGAGGAATGGATGAAGGCGACGGCGACTTTGCGGCGCTGGCTGTTCTTCTGGAAGGCGCAAGGGGTGCGACCGCAGGAGGCGGACGAATCTCTGGCGGCGCTGTTGAACCGCCGGGATCAGGTGCGGGCGACGACCCAGAAGCCGGTGGAAACCGTAGTTATCAATGCCGCCATGTTCCAGCCGAAAGACCCGGTCCGGGTGGTGTCACCCAAACCGGCGGCAAAAACGGCCGACCCAGCAGCCGAAGGGGGCGAAGCTTCGAAAGACTCCGAAGCGCCGAAGCCGGAAGATACCACGACGACGAGCCGTTTGCTGGATGCCAAGAAGCGCGCACAGAAACGGCGGTAAAGCCATAGGCAAAAATGGCTTACACCACTTTGGGGGAGGGAAAAATAAATCGTTGCCCGCCGGGAGGGGTTATGGCTTCATGAGGTCCGCCAAAACCGTTGCAGCCCAATGACGGTCTGCTTTCAGTTCGGTTTATAGTTGCGGGCCAATAAGTTATGGAGCGGATTCGGCTGTCGATCTGGTATGAGGGCAGGGTGCAGGGTGTGGGATTTCGCTTCACTACCAAACAAGTGGCGATGGGCTTTGACTTGACCGGCACTGTGAAGAACCTTGCGGACGGTCGGGTGGAATTGGTGGCGGAAGGGGCGAAAGAAGAGCTGGAAGAGTTCCGGCAAGCAATCCGGGAGGCCGGGTTGGAGCGGTTTATCAAAGATGAAGTGACCGCGTGGGGACCCGCCACTGGCGAGTTCCGTGGCTTTGAAATCATACGGTAGCAATTTGAGCGATGAAGTACGCGATATTGGCAGACATACACGGTAATCTGGAGGCCTTGCAGGCTGTTCTGGAAGACTGCAAAGCCCAAGGGGCCACGCATTACGCCTGCTTGGGTGACGTGGTGGGGTACAATGCCAACCCGAAGGAATGCCTGGATATCATCCGGGGCATGGGCATGCCGGTGGTCAAGGGCAACCATGACGAGTATTGCTCCACGGATACGGCGCTGGATGGTTTCAACGCGCATGCTGCCGAAGCGGTGGAATGGACCCGTCAGCAGCTTTCCGATGAAGACCGGCAATGGTTGAAGGATCTCAAGTATCTCCGACTGGTCGCCAATTTTACGATCGTCCATGCCACGCTCGATGTGCCCCAGCGCTGGGGTTATGTGTTCGACAAGCTCGCGGCCGCAGCGAGCTTCACCTACCAGAACACGAGCGTGTGCTTCTTCGGTCATACCCATGTGCCAGTCGCGTTCATCCGTGATACCGTGGTGCGCGGGGGGACCTACTCGAAGTTCAAGGTGGAACCGGGTCGGAAGTATTTCGTGAACGTCGGCAGCATCGGTCAATCCCGTGATGGTGTGGCGAAGGCCACGTATGTCATCTATGACATGAACGAAGGCACGATCGAGCTGCGCCGGCTGGATTACGACATGGCGACGACGCAACGGAAAATCATCGAGGCCGGTTTGCCGCCGCGTCTGGCCGAACGTCTGGCCTTGGGCAAGTAAGCTTCTGCTAAGGCGTGACGCGGCAAGGCGTCGCGTCACGGTTCGATTTGAAAGTTCTCATCCTCAAGCCCAGCTCGCTTGGCGACGTTATTCACGCCTTGCCAGTGGCGCGTCTCCTGCGGTTGCAACATCCCGGCTGTGAGGTCCATTGGTGGCTGGGGAAGGATTTGCTGCCTTTGCTGGAAGGAGATCCGGATATCTCCCGTTTGATCCCCTTCAACCGGCGTCGCTGGTGGTCTCCCAATTGTCCCACCGGCCTTTGGCATACCGTCAAGGAAGCGCGACGGGAGCAGTATGACCTTGTGATTGACCTGCAGGGCTTGATGCGCAGTGCGCTATTTGCCTGGTTGTCGCGCGGCGCTTTTACGGTGGGGGTCATGGATCGGCGGGAGGGTGGTTCGGCCCTTTACGATCTGGCGGTGGAACGGCCGGGACCGCAAGCGCACGCGGTGGACTGGTATCTTTCCGTCGCCCAGGCGATCGGGCTGGATACCAAGGTGGATTTCAACTGGATTCCCGAGAAGCCCTTGGTGGCCGCGGAGGTCCGTCGCAAATGGCGGGTGCAGGGCTCTCGCTGGGCGGTGTTATGTCCGGGCGCACGCTGGGAAAACAAGGTCTGGCCCTTGCACTCTTTTGTAGAACTCTCACGCAAACTTTTGCGGGAACATGCCGATCTGAAACTGGTAGTCATCGGCGGTCGTGAAGACATGACCCGTGGTCGCGTGCTCCATTCCGTAGATCATGACCGGGTTCTTGACCTCACGGGCTGCACTTCGCTTGCGGAGATGGTGGAGTGGATACGGCTGGCGGAAGTGACCATCACGAATGACACCGGCCCGATGCACGTGGCGGCGGCCTTGCGGAAACCCGTGGTGGCCTTCTTCGGTCCCACCGCACCGGAACGCACCGGTCCTTACGGCCAGATCGACCAGGTGTTACGCACTTCACTGCCGTGCACTCCTTGTCTCCAGCGGCGCTGTCACTTTGAAGAGTCCATGGCCTGCCTGAACCGCATCACCCCCGACCAGGCAGCGTTGAAGTCATCCGTTTTTCTCGCCTGATTTTTTCTGAATAGCCGCGCAGAAGGCGGCGTCATTCTTTGCTGTCGGATTGGTCCGTGGCAAATCGCCCGATGTCGTGATATTGCCACTTGAACGCGAGGGTGACGCCCGCCACATTGTGTAACATGAAAGCAATCGTTCTGGGCATCCTGGCAGTTTTTGGCGTGGTCATGGGCGTGTCGGCACAGCAGGCGCTCAAGGTGCAAATATTCACCGAGCGACAGCAGTTCCTGACGCAGGAGCCGATGGAAGTCTCGGTCCGTGTCTATAATTACACGGGCGAAACTTTGGTGCTGGGCCAGGAGCCGGAGTGGATCAGTTTTTCGGTGGAGCCGCTGGCGAATAAGAGCATCGTGCGGCAGAACAGCCAGCCGGATGTGAGTGTGCCCCGGCCGGTGGTGGTGGGCACTGGTGAGATGGCCACCAAACGGGTGAATCTGGTGCCTCACTTTGAGATCGTCAAAGCAGGCCGTTACAAGATCACGGCCACGGTGAAATGCGGGCGCTGGGGTGAGAAGTCGAGTGAGCCGGTGCTGGTAGATGTGGTGACTGGTTCGCCCTTGTGGGAACGTGAATTCGGGGTGCCGGACGCGAAAGGCGCTGAACCGGAGATACGCAAGTATCAGATCCTGCAGACGCGCCACATGGACGTGAGCCAGTTGTATGTGAAAGTGACCGACAATTACGGCACGAAGGTTTATGGGCTCAGGCATCTGGGGCAGATGGTCATCTCCTACAAGCCGGAGCAGCAGACGGACCGGAACAACCGCCTGCACGTATTGCACCGTTCGGGCCGGGCCTCGTTCACCTATTCCATGGTGGACTATGATGGCCGGGTGCTGCTGCGCCAGCGCTATGAGCAGGAATCTGAGCCGCCCCGCTTGCGGCCCACGGAAGCTGGTGAAGTATTGGTGAGCGGCGGGATTAGAACCAAATCGCCATCGGACATTGATCCGCTGGCGGACGAACAGGAAACGAAGAAACAAACGCCATGAGTTTTTTAGCTGTGCCGATCCGGGTTGCGAGGGCTTTTATTTTGTTGGTGTGTCTCACGGCATCCGCTTCCGCACAGACGAATCAACCGCCCGTAAAAACTGAGATCATCCGTCTCAAGAACGGCGATCGCGTGACGGGTGTGGTGGTCAAAGAAGATGAGACTTCCGTTCATCTGAACACGAAGTGGAGTTCCAGTGTCATCCTGCCCAAGGTAGAGATCGAGAAACGGGAACTGGAAACGCCCGTGAAGGAACCGGCCAAAGCTTTGCCCGTGGCCACGGTGATCGATCCTCTACCGGCTCCGCCACTTGCTTCCGCTCCGGGCACCCCGGCTGCCCCGACCAAGCCCAAGGGCACCTGGAAGGCGAATTTGCAATTGGGAGCAGACCTGCGGGAAAGCACCGTCAGCAGCTATATGTATTCAGCCAGCGCCAAGGTGACCTATGCCCGCGGCAACTGGCACAATTCAGCCGACTGGCGCTATTCCTACGGCAAGAGCGGCATCACTCTTTCCGCCGACCGCATGGATGGCACGCTCAAGTCAGACCTGGATCTCGGCAAGGACCGCAAATGGTTCGTCTATGCCCTGGGTGGGGCGGGATATGATGAAGTCCGTAAGATCGACTATCAATATGAACTCGGGCCCGGCTTGGGCCGTCATCTGCTGATCAGGACAAATATGGCTCTGAACGGGGAAGTGGGCTTGAGCTTTCAGGAGCAAAATTTCAACAATGCCCCACGCCGGAGTGAGCTGCGACTGCGGTTGGCGGAAGATTATTTCTGGCGCATCACTCCCAAGGTGAAACTGGAACAGAAAGCCGAGATACAGCCCGCCTTTGATGATCCCGCAGATTACCGGATCCGGTTTGAGACCGGCATCAGCTACGCCCTTTTTAACAACGTCTCGTGGAACGTTTCCGTGATCGATATCTACGACAGCCAGCCGGCGGTCGGCGTTTCCAACAATGACCTGCAAGTGAGGTCGGGCGTGGGCATCAGTTTTTGAGCGGGCCTTGAGGCCTATTCAAAAAGCTCTTTCAGATTCCTGACGCGCGCTTCCACTTCCTTCTTATAGGCCATCGCGCGGTTCAAGGACGTTTGCTCGGTCTGGCCGATGAACGGGTCCAGTTCCACCCGGATTGCCACCATCGGATCGCCATTGCGGTCATGCACCGGCATGGTCACCTTGACGATGTCCTTGCCATTAAAAAGCATGGGCGTATTCGCACTGATGGCGGTGCTGGCGACGGTGCGGTCCTCCTCAACTTCGGCGTCGGAGAGCACCTTGGTGCTGGCCAGCAGAACGATATTGGTGCTGCCTACCTTCGGCCCATAGAGCTTGACCGCCAGGGTGCGAGGGAACCGTTCCTTCAGGCTGTTGACAATCTTCTGCGCGAAGATCTCCCTCGGCGTATAAGTGACCTTGGCCTGGGTGAAGTGAGAGACGGAATCTGATTTGGTCCAGAAGCCGACTTTGCCATTGTTAAAAGAATTGTCAGTCAGGTCAGGGATCACCTGCTTGCCATTGAGAAAACAGCGGATCTTGTTGGCCTCGCACTGTACGGACATCTCCTGCCACACCCCGGATGGTATCTGGATCTCCGGACCGATGGGCGGCTGGCGCACGCCTTCCACGACCTTGTAGAAGCGGAACGTATTGCCCAGACCGCTGGCGCGCACCACGTAGAAATTATTCTGGTCCTGGGCCCGGAAGACGAGTCCCGCCATGCGTTCCTTGCTTCCCGAGACGAGCTTGAATTTGGTGGTAAACGTAAAATCCGCAAAGGCGTCGCCTTCGTGCAACAAGATCGGGAAACGCTCATCGGTTGCGTCGGTGGAGGTCTGCGCCAGCACCGCTGCCTTGGTGGTGGAGTTGCCTTTGGGCGTCAGCGGTGCAAAGTCCGACGGGGCATCATCCACCATGACCTGCCATACCGGTGCCGGACCTTTGCCGACCAGATAGGATTTGAACCCCTCCGGCGTTTTACCGGCGGGCGTCTGGCTGAAATCAAAGACGACTTCCGCTGCTCCGGCGTTGAAGCTCAGGAACAGACTGGCGGTCAAAAGGCAAATTCCGCGTAACATGGTGAGGTAGGTTAGCAAAGAGACGTCCGGGCTCAAGGTTTAGTGTAAAACAAAAGGGGAGACGCGTGAGCATCTCCCCTTTATTCGAAAAAATAACGGATTAGTAGAGCATATCTGCCACCGTGCGACCGGCCGGGATGAACGGCAGCACGTGTTCCGAATACGGCGTGACGATGTCCAGCACGTAAGCGGTCTTGGAATCCAGCATGCGCTGGATCGCGGCCCTCAAATCTTTGCGATACAGCACGCGTTCGCACGGCACGTTAAAGCTCGTGCACACCTTCACGTAGTCAGGATAGACCTGCGCGCGGTTCTCGGGATTGCCGAGGTAGGTATGGCCGCGGTTGCCGCCGAAGAAGTTATCTTCCCACTGCACCACCATGCCCAAGTGCTGATTGTTCAAGATCATGGCCTTGGCGGCGATCTTCTCCACGTTCGCGGTGGCGAGCTCCTGGATGTTCATCAAGAAGGAGCCGTCACCGTCGATGTCCACCACGTGCTTGTCCGGGCAGGCCACCTTCGCGCCGAGCGCAGCCGGGAAGCCGTAACCCATCGAGCCGAGACCGGCGCTCGTGATGAACTGGCGCGGGAACTTGTATTTGTACCACTGACCGGACCACATCTGGTGCTGGCCCACGCCCGTGGTGATGATCGCGTCGCCCTTCGTCAGCTCATAGAGCATCTCGATGGCCATCTGCGGGAGAATGACTTCGCTCTCATGACCGCGCAGGTGATCCTTGATGTGATCGCTGTTCAGGATGTCCGGGGTCACTTCGTAATGCAGCGCGCCCTTCTTCTTCCACTCGGTGATCTGTGCGTGCCAGGCCGGATACTTCTTGGCGATGGGCCGTTTGGCTATCATCGCGTTCAGGCGCTTGAGGGTGTCCTTCAAGTCACCGGTCACGGCGAGGTGCGCCTTCTTGTTCTTGTTATGCTCGGACGGATCGATGTCCACGTGGACGATCGTGCCGTGTTTGCAGAACTCATCGAACTTGCCCGTCACGCGGTCGTCGAAGCGCACGCCGAAGGCGAGCAGCAAGTCGGCGCCGTCTTTCAAACGGACCATCGGATCGGCCGGATTGGAGCGATACTTGAACTCACCGCTCACGGCCCAGTTGGCGTAAGCCGCACCGTGCATGCCTAACCAGCGGAGAGAGAGGGGATGCGTTTCCGGGAAACCGCCCACGCCCATCAAAGTCGTGGTAACCGGGATCTGCGCGGATTCCGCGAACTTCAAGAGTTCCGCCGCTGCGCCGGAGGTGATGATGCCACCACCGCAATACAGCACCGGACGTTCGGCTTTCTCGATCAGGCCGATGATCTCGTTCAATTCCAGCTCGCCCGCCTTGTTATCCGGCTGCGTGTAACCCGGCAGACCCTTCTTCACTTCTTCCAAAGTGAGCCAGCGCGGTTGCGCCTTGGCCTGCTGGATGTTCTTCGGGAAATCGATGACCACGGGTCCAGGGCGGCCGCTCTCGGCGATGTAGAACGCCTCTGCCACGATGCGCGGGATGTCGTTGATGTCCGTGATGAGATAGCTGTGCTTCACCACCGGCATGGTCACGCCGATGATGTCCGTCTCCTGGAACGCACCGCGACCGATCATATTCTGGTTCACCTGGCCGGTGATGGCCACCAGCGGGCAGGAGTCGAGGTAAGCATCGGCGATGGCTGTAACGAGGTTCGTCGCGCCCGGGCCGGAGGTGCCCATGCACACGCCGGCTTTGCCGGTGGCGCGGGCGTAACCTTCCGCGGCGAAGCTGCCGCCCTGTTCATGGCGGGGGAGGATCGTGCGGATCTTGGACTTCGTGAGCGACTGATGGATCTCCATGCTCGCGCCGCCCGGATAGGCGAAGATCGCTTCCACGCCCGCGCGCTCGAGGGCTTCGACAAAAATGTCGCGACCCAGCATCAGCGGGCCGACTTCGGCGCGTTGCTTCGTTGGCGTTTTGGCGGTGGACTTCTTCGCTTTCGCTATGGTGCCTTTGCTCATACTGACTTTTCTCTGTGTTTTTACAGCCGGAGGCCGCGGATAAATTAAAAACCCACGACCGTTGCCAGCCGTGGGTTCTTGTCTAAATCTTGGTTAAAAACGACAAGGTCCAGCGGCAGGGCTTACTACCCCCGCTACTACTACCAGAACCTTTACGTTTAGAATCATTATTGGGCGAAGATAGTAAGCGATGGCCCGTACGGGTCAAGCCCGTATTCCTTGAGAAAATGACGAATTCCCAAGCCCGAATGACGAAGGAATGAACTGATGAGGCAATCCAGCCTTACTTCCTCATGCTGAACGAGTTAACTGAATCCACTAAGGCGTGGAATCCGCTTCAAATGGTAGGGCGTCGCTGTCCTCAGCGTGCCGCCGTCGCAGCCTGAAAATGTCCAATTCACGAGAATCTGACTCACGTCTGACCGTTTTCATCATTTAGCCGCTTCTCGGCTACGCCGGTTCCTGCTGGCTGATGCAGTGGAACGAGCCCAAGCCCCAGATCAGTTCCGTGGAATCCACCCCGATGACCTTGTGAGCCGGCATTTCGCGCTGGAGGATATCCAGCGCCTTCTGATCGTTCTTATGCCGATACGTCGGCACGAGCACGATGCCGTTGGCGATGTAGAAGTTTGCGTAGCTGGCCGGGAGCCGTTGACCATCAAACTCCACCAAGCCGGGCATGGGCAGTTCCACCACGCGCAAGGGAAGGCCATCCTGATCCTTCATCGTCTGGAGCCGCTTCAAGTTTTCCTGCAAGAGATGGTAATTCTCATCCTGCGGGTCTTCTTCCACGATGGTGACGACCGTGGTGGGATTCACGAAACGCGTCAGGTCATCCACGTGCCCATCCGTGTCATCGCCCACGATGCCATCGCCGAGCCAGAGAATATTCGTCACGCCGAGATAATCTTTCAGATACTGCTCGATCTGTTCCTTCGAGAGATCGGGATTACGATTCGGATTCAGCAAGCACGCCTCGGTGGTGAGCAACGTGCCCTTGCCGTTCAACTCCAGCGCGCCACCTTCCATCACGATGCCCGGAGAGAAGAGCGGCAATCCACGCAGCTTCGCGACGTGTTGCGGCACGGCATCATCCAGATCGAACGGTGGATACTTGCCGCCCCAGGCATTGTAAGCCCAATCCACAATGGCGCGTTCATGCTTGGCCCCTTGATCGCGCACGAGGAAGATGGGGCCGTGATCGCGGCACCAAGGTTCATAGGCGGGGAAATGATGGAACTTCACGCGCTCCAGCGGCGTGCCGTTGTCCTTCAACAAACCGCGCACCCACGCCTCCATCTCGCCGTGCCAGACGTTGATGTTCACATCCTCCACCTTCACGAGCTGCTTGATCAGCTCCGCATAGACCGGCGGCACGGTATCGTATTTGTCAGGAAAACTGATGCCCTCAGGGCGGGGCCACGTAAACCAGGTGCCCACGTGCGTTTCCCATTCAGCGGGCATGCGATAGCCAAGTTGTGCCGGAGTCGTCATCGGTGGAGTCATTCAAAAATCGCGTCAAAAGCAATTGCGATGACTTCTGTTAAACGGGGGAAGGGGAGGCGTAAAGGAGAAGTTGCGGCTTTTGTGTGTTGGTAGTGCTTAGGTTGACACTTGAACAAGGTAGGTCGATATGGTCCACTTCTCTCCAGCAGTGTTTTCTACGAAATGCCTGACCGGGCGGTTCAGCGCACAGCGGCACTGCGACTTAAGGAGAGTAGTGTGCTTCCTGTTATGAGAATCCTGCTCGTTCTATTTTTATTATCCAGTTTGCCCTTGGAGACTTTGGCCACTTCGAGCCCAAGCGCCAACTGCATTGCCAATCTCAAGCAGATCGATGGAGCAGCGCAACAGTGGGCGCTGGAGCATCGACTCTCTGAGACCACCCCCTATTCACTTACGAATGCTGACATTGCTGGTTATCTGAAAGGAGGCGTAATGCCCACATGTCCGTCAGGCGGTGTGTACGTAGCAGGTAGGACAGTTGCTAACAATCCTAGATGTACTCTGCATGGGAGCTGGGAGACTCTGGAGTATTGGCGCGCTTTGGATTCAGAACTGAACAGCCAGATGTCTTCAAATCAATTGGTGCTGGCATTGGTGGCGGTGATCTTCAGCGGGGGCATTCTTCTGGTTTCTAGAAAATTGGTTCAGCATAAGCGAATCTTGGTCGGGAAAGCTCCATTGATTGTATCCACAATCATGTTCACGGCCGCGCTCAGTTCGTCTCTGCTGCGACTGTTGCTGCTGGAGGAATATCGGCTGCCTTTTTTTCTTTGGGCACCCATGCTCGTGTTTGCCCTCTTTGGAGTTGCCGTGGCGGTGAAAGGTATTCGGAGGACGCGAGGATGGTTGCGAGTGATGTTATGCACGATGGGTCTTATGAATCTGGCGCTTCTATTGCCCGTTTCTTACGGTTTTTTGCTGGGATTTCGGCATGTCAGGATTTGGTGAAACGTGTCTCGAATGACAAAAGGTGAATATGATGAACCTTAAATCCATACGCTGCCTGTTTTTGCTGCTATTGGTTCCGCAGACAGCGCGGCCAGACACCAACCCGCGGATTGTCTGTGTGGCCAATCTTAAGCAGGTCGACATGGCCGTCTACTTGTGGGCTCAGGATAACCATCTGAGTGATACAAACTCATATTCATTGAGTGATGATGCGGTACGTCGCTACTTATCCAAAAGCAACATGGTGGTTTGTCCGGCCGGTGGCACGTACGTAGCAGGTAAAACCGTGGCTAACGCAGTAAGATGCACTTTTCACGGAAGTTTCGAGGAGATGAGACGCGAGTATGAGGTGGCTCGTCGTCGCCATAATGGCATACAGGTAGCGATGGGAATAGCGGCTGTTTTACTGGCGTGGTCGATGTTGCGCGGGTTCAAGCATGCCCAAAGTTCTGGGCAGATTTCAGAGCCTGTCAGGCAAATATTAGGCCCCAGCCTGCTGTTTTTATTGGGGCTGTTAGTATTGGTGATGCCGCAAGATTCATTACGTCCTACGTTTGGAATAACACGTCCCGTCTTGAATGTTCCTACGGCGGTTTTGCTCTTCTACGGACTAGTCGTGACGATTTGGTCGATGCTTAAGGCACGCAAAATGCGGCTGATTGTTTTGTGCAGCTTGGGCATGGTTTTTATCGCACTGCTATGCCTGATCGTTAATTCGTGGAGGAGGTAATACATGGGTTACCTCACAAACCTTCCCAAGATCCCTTCCAGTTCCTGTATCGGTCCCAACGGTCTTGTCTTCCGTTCGTGACGCTCCGTGTTCGGCTGGCCGGACCAGAGCTTGTAAACTACCTTTTCGTCTTTCACCAAGATGAGCGCCTTGAAATTCCATCCCTTATAACACGTCTTGCGATCGAAGGAGAGGACATCGAGGAGTATGTTGCCGTAGCGTTTGCTTTTTTCATCAGTGACCTCCAGTTCGTAGGCATGGCATTTTTCCTGTTGAGCGAGAGCTTCACGGACGGCCACAGGCAGGTCTTCTATCGTGACCGAATTGTTCGGAAGAAAACGGTTCATCATGTCCAGATAGGTGAGCACGCGGACGTTGGAATTCGTGGAAGGGCCAAAACCGAGAGCGATGAGTTCAGCTTCCGTGGTGGTACCGGGCTCGATCAAGTCGAACGTGGACTTCATGTCGGCGAAGGTTTTCCACTTGCTGACCACATTGTTGCGGCCCTTGGCCGAGAGGGAGGCGCAGCCGGTCTGCAACAGCGCCAGCGCGGTGACGACGAAGAGCAGTAAAACGCGCATTTTCATAATGATCCGAACGAACTGGATACACCGGTCCATCCGAGTTCCGGCAAGCTAAGCCGGGTGCAAGGTTTTGCAAACGGGAGGGCGGGTAGGTAATCGCCCTAGGGCGTTGCGTAATGCCGTGATTAATATTACTCTCCGGGGCATGCGCTTTCCCCAATGGTGTATCTTAATTTTTTGCAGTGTTCTGCTGATGACGAGTGATGCGGGTGCAGCCCAAGCGAAGCCCAACATCGTTTTCATCCTGTCGGATGACCACAGCTATCCATTCCTCGGTTGCTATGGCACGGACATGAAGACGCCGAACATCGACCGTTTCGCCGGTGAAGGCATCAAGTTCCGGCGCATGTTCACCACCGCACCGCAGTGTGTGCCTTCCCGCGCGAGCATCATGACGGGACGTTCACCCGTGGCAGCACGCATCACGCGCTTCAGTTCGCCCTTGTCGCGTGAGGAGATCACGTTCCCGGAAATTTTGAAGCAGCAGGCTGGGTATTTTGTCGGTGTGCTTGGTCGCACGTATCATCTGGATGGTTCCGGCCAATCGCCGGAGGCCAGCGGCCGCGTTTTCGAGGAGAACAAAATGAAGACGTTCAAGGAGCGTTTTGACTATGTGGACGCAACAGGGCAAGAGAATGTGCCGAAGCGCATGGCGGAGTTCTTCGACCAACGTCCGAAGGACAAACCTTACTTCCTCTGGGTGAATTTCAGCGACCCGCATCATCCTTGGAACAGCGGCCAGAATCCGCCTGACCCGATGAAGCTCAAAGTGCCGGGATCTTTGCCGGACCTTCCGGGCGTGCGGGAAGATCTCTCACGTTACCTCGGCGAGATCGAGCACATGGACGGCGATTTCCAAGGCGTATTGGACATCTTGAAAACCCGCGCTGGTCTGGAGAACACGCTCATCATCTTCATGGGCGATAACGGTATGGCGTTCCCGAGCGGCAAAGGCAGCCTGCATGATCCAGGATTGAACGTGCCTTTGCTCGCCTGGTGGCCGGGTGTCATAAAGCCCGGTGGCGATTCTAAAACACTCATCTCCGGCGAAGACATTGCGCCCACGTGTCTGGAGGCGGCAGGGGTAAAGGTGCCAGAGCGCATCAGTGGCGTAAGTTTTCTCCCGCTCTTGCAGGGCAAAACGTTCAAAGGACGCGAGCATATCTTTGCCGAACGCGGGCCGCATGGGAGCTCCACGTTCACAGAGAACACCACGGCCAGTTCGGTGGATTACAGCCGGGCGGCGCGGAGTGATCGCTACAAACTGATCTATAACGTGACACCGAATCTGCGTTACACGCCGGTGGACAGCCAGGGTGATCCGGGCTGGAAAGCAATGATGCAGGCGAATGAACAGAACCAGCTCGCGAGCGAATTTGTGAAACTTTACTTCACCAGCCCGCGACCGGTGTATGAACTCTATGATCTGGAGAAAGACCCGTCCGAACTGAACAATCTGGCGGGCAGCAAGGAACTGGCCTCGGTGGAGGTGGGATTGAAAGAGGCGATGCAGCGGAAGATGATCATGGACTTCGATTATCTGCCCCTGCCGATCCCGCCCGGACCGAAGGGCAAGGCGGCGGCTCCTGGTGAGAAGAAAGGCAAGCAGGCGGCTGACCCCGCGCGCGAGAAGCAATTCCTTCAGAAAGACAAAAACGGCGACGGCAAATTGAGCTGGGAAGAATTCAGCGCAGGCCGTGGCGCTGATGCGGAAGGCTGGTTCAAGGCGCGTGATGTGGACGGAGACAAATTCCTGAGCAAAGAGGAATTTGTGACGTCAGCGGTGGCTAATCCGCCGCAAAAGGCGAAATAGCCCGCATCATTTTCCATCATCCCGCCACGGCCTAATCATCATCGTCATCGTCCGCCGGATGGGCAAAGACGAAGGCGGCGCGCACGGGAGCGGGCATGGCGCTGTCGGCGCCCCGGATCGAGCGCCAGATGATCTCGTTTAGCAACAGATCATCCGCCGCATCTTCCTTGGTGAAATCCATCTTGCGCGATTCCTCCGCACCCCAAGCCAGCTTGGTATTGCGCTCATTCAGGTCAATATTTGCTGGCTTCGCAGCGTAGGGACGCAGATCGGGCTTGGCCTGGAAGGATTGGAACATCGGGGTTGAAGCGGCATCGAATTGAGACATCGGACGCAGACCGAGGATGAGCTCCATCGTGCGGAGCATGGAGCTGGTGGAATACATGGTCGAATCCACGTGTTTGCGTTTCGTGTAAGGGCTGACCACGAGCGCCACCGTGCGATGAGCATCGATATGGTCGGGCCCGTTCTGCGCGTCGTCTTCCACCACGAAGATGGCAGTCTGCGCCCAGAACTTGGAGTTGCTGACTGCCTCCACAATCTGGCCCAGCGCCAAATCGTTATCGGCGACGGCAGAGGAAGGGGTGACCTTGCCGGGCGAGGTGCCGGAAGTGTGATCATTCGGAAGGCGCACCACTTGCAAACGCGGCATGACACCTTCTTTTTCGAAACGATTGAGCTCGCTGATGAAACGTTCTGCCCGTTTCACATCAGGGTAATCCATATCAAAGCTGTGATACCAAAGGTCGGTATTGCCTTCCAAAGTTTTGACGCGAGGTTTCACCGGGTCTTTCAAGGTTTTGCCGTTGTGCACAAATTCGCCATAGCTGCGGAAGCTAACGCCAGCTTCTTTGGCGCGATCCCAGAGATAGCCACCAGCGGGCGTGGCGATGGGGAAATTGCCTTCACTCGGGTACGTGTATTTCTTCGTCTTGTTGTGACCGTAGCTTAAGGGCCAGAACTTCTCCACGAAGTCCGTGGCATACGCGCCCATGGTCCATTCATGACCATCCGCGCTTACTTCGCTCTCCACATAGAAATTATCGAGCAGCACAAACTCACGGGCGAGGTGATGGTGATTGGGCGTGATCTTTTCTGGAAAGAGGCAGAGCTTGGCATCTCCTTTGCCCTCCGGCATGTCACCAAAGACCTGATCGTAAGTGCGATTTTCCTTCACGATGTAGATGCAATACTTGATCGGGCTGGGATCGCCAACGCGTCCGGGAATGGGGCTGTCTGCCGGACGAGGGACAGGTGGTGAATTATCCTTTTTGGCGGGTGAGCATTGATAGGCTTGCGCCGTATAAGCCTCCAGTTCCTTGGCGAACTCGCTGCGTTTGGGCAGATCAATGATGCTCAATGTGCCCTTGAACAAGCCGCCGATGTATTCTGTGACCGTGCCCGCTGGCGCTTTGCGGCCGGGCTGCGGGCCGTTGGGATTGGGCTTGGAGATGATGCCCTTGCCATTCGTCACGAGCAGTTTCTTGCCGTCGGGCGTGACGCGCACCGAGGTGGGATACCAGCCAGTGGGGATGAAACCGAGTGACCGGCTTTTCCCTCGCACGGTGACGTCGATGACCGCCAGTGTGTTGATATTGGCGTTCGCGATGAAGAGCGTCTTTTCATCTGGTGTCAGCGCGAGACTGTCGGGCGTGGCACCGGGAGGCGAAGCGGGATGCAATGCGGCCCAGATGGTTTCGATGGGTTTGCCTTTTTCCGTATCAAAAACAGTGACGGTGTTGCGATTGGCATTGGCTACGTAGAGCAGCTTGCCGTTCTTGGTGAGCAACATCTCGTTCGGATGATCTTCCGTGGGCCAGTTCGCGATGATGGTGTTGGACCTGAGGTCAATCACGGCCACTTGAGCATGCGCCCAGAGGCTGACGTAGAGGCGGCCCTTGCGTTCATCCAGTCGACAAGCATAGGGGAAGGGAGCTTCCGGACTGTTCGGATCAGAGGCGGCTTCCGCACGCTTGCGGATGGCGGCGAGGTCATCACTCACGGGAGCACCCGTTGGATTAAATGTTTTGCTGCGCGCCGCAGTATAACCTTCAAAGCCGATATCCACGATCTTGTTGGTGCCTGCCAGATCTACCCGCGCTATGCTTTGGCCGAGTACATTTGCCACGTAGAGGCTTTGGGCATCGCTGGACAAAGCCAACCCAGCGGGGATGCCGCGTTCCTTGATGTCCCGCAGAGGCACCGTGCTTTCGGCACTAAGTTTTCCGCTGGTGGCATCGAACTCAAACACATGTATCACCTCGCTGCCTGCGCCGCTGGTGTAGAGCTTATTGCCGGTGCGGGTGAATTCCAGGCCGTAGAAGGATTCCTCAATCTTCGAGCGATGAACGATCTGACCATTGCCGATATCCACGATGACGACCTCATGAGTGCCATGCCCAGAATGGAGGATGGCGGCGTAACGACCAGCGGGATGCACGGCGATGTTCACGGGGAAATCGCCCAGATCCACCTGTTTACCCGCCGGGCGCAGGGACCACATGTTCGGCAGCAAGACGGATCCGTCCGGTTGTTTGCCCGGCCAGCGGGCGGCTGAACTGGAGGCAGGTGGTTCCGCAGCCAAGGCGGAAAAGGCGAGGGCGAAGGCGGCGGTTCCCGCGAGCAGGCGTAAAGTGGTCATGGTTTGTTAGGCGGGTTATATCCTTCTCGGCGGATGGGGTAAACGGTAAAGGGTGAGCGTTGTTTCATGGCCGACAGAGACGTTCAGGCAGCCCGAAGATTCGCTTGCACCACGGGCGTGGTCTTCGCACGATAAGAACACTATGATATTGATGGGCATTGGCGATGAGGCAGGCGGTGGCCTGGATTCACAGATCAAAGCGACGAAAGCGCTCGGCTGGAAGCATATCGAGATGCGCGGCGTGGAAGTGCCGGGCTTTCCGAAGGACAACTTTCATAACATTCCCGAAGCGGCGTTCGACCAGGCCGTGGCGAAGCTCAAGGAAAACGACATCACCGTGTATGCCTTCGGCTCCACGATCATGAACTGGGCGAAGACGGTGGAGACGCCGTTCGACGTCACGGTAGCCGAGGTGAAGCGCGCCATCCCCCGCATGCAAAAGATCGGCACGAAGTTCGTGCGCATCATGAGCTTCAAGCCGACGGAAGATGCTGCGGAGATTCCGGCGGTAGTCTTCGAGCGCGTGCGCGAGGTCACCAAGATGTTCCTCGATGCCGGCATCCAACCTGTGCACGAGAACTGCATGAACTACGGCGGCATCAGTTGGCAGCATGGCATCCAGATGATCGAGAAAGTGCCGGGCCTCAAGTGGGTGTTCGATACGGCCAACCCAATCTTCAATTACGACCGTCGCGGCGCGAAGCCTTGGGGCCGTCAGGACCCGTGGGAGTTCTGGCTCCAGATGAAGCCGCACACCGCGCACATCCACATCAAGGACGCGACGTGGAATCCGGCGAAGAATGATGCCGACTACAACTGGCCGGGCGAAGGCCAAGGCCGCGTGAAGGACATCCTGCGCGATGCCTTTGCGAGCGGATACAAAGCGGGTATTTCCATCGAGCCACACATGGTGGTGGTGTTTCATGACACGACCGGGACTGGCAAGACGGTGACGGAAGCCGACACGCAGGCGAACTTCATCGAATATGGCAAGCGGTTGGAGAAACTGATCGCTGAAGTGAAGGCGAAGTAATTCGTAATGCGAAATTCGTGACAGCCGCTGGAGCAATCCGGCGGCTGTTTTTTACTCTGCAAAGCCGTAGAGCATGCGATTGGTCTCGATGGATTCCGTCAGCATCTGTGGAAAAACATCCAGGTAATCCTTCACCTCGTCGTATGCTTTGAACCAATGGATGTCTTTCATATCGCCACCCGGGTAAACCCTGTCGAAGAGCGACCGCACGTGTTCAAAGTTGATGGAGTTATAGAGCTTTAGCCAATACCTGGCACTGGCAGGTGACATCAGCAACGAATTTCGCAAACCCAATTCATTGAATGGCCGGTAAAAGGCGAAACCGAGCATGAAGCTTCGTGTGAACCGGAAAAGGCTGTCGGCTGCTTCCTCTTCTTTAGACTGATTCCAACTCACCCGCAGCAAACTGCAGATCAAATCATTCAGATAAACTTGATAGCATTGATTGTCCCAGCACCCAAGCGAGGTTTTGAAATCTGGCCAGACATAATCATCCGTCACGTAAATCGTGTTAGGTGAATCTAGTGGTAGCCATTTCTCATTCAGCAAAATTTCCTCGGGCACCAGATAGTAAAAGGTCGTTACGCTCATGGCATATTTAACATCAAGTTACTTTGGCATCGGCTGCAAGTATGAAATCCACCTGCATCCAAGAACCCTATGGACACCACATGGATTGCTGATAGCTTCTTCCTCAATCACCGATATCCATTTATGAAGCTGCTGTCTCTGACTCTCGCTTTGTTCGCCCTGTGCACCACGCTCCGCGCTGAGGAAGGCGTGGCCGATCTGCCCATCGGTGCACCAGCACCGGACTTCAACCTGCCGGGCATCGATGGTAAATCGCACAAGCTTTCCGAATATAAAAACGGCAAGGTGCTGATGATCTTCTTCACCTCTAACCACTGTCCGACCTCTCATGGTGTGGAAGCGCGGCTGAAGAAGTTCCTCAAGGATTTCGAGGGCAAGGGACTGACCTTCGTGGCCATCAATCCGAATCATCCTGATGGCTTGAGCATCGATGAGCTCGGTTATTCGAAGTACAACGATGGCTTCGAGGACATGAAGAAGTATGCGGTAGAGAGCGGCTTCACATTCCCTTATCTTTACGACGGTGAAACGCAGGCGATGGCCAAAGCCTATGGCTGCCTCGCCACACCGCATGTGTTCATCTTCGATGCCGAGCGCAAGCTGCGTTACAAAGGCCGCTTCGATGATTCACGTTTCGCCGATGAATCCACCGTTAAGTCAAACGATGCAAGAGATGCAGTCGAAGCTTTGCTAGCGGGCAAGCCGGTGCCGGTCGAGATCACGAAACCACACGGCTGCTCGACCAAGTGGCGCAGTAAGCAAGGGGCCGTGGTCGCGCAGACGCAGAAGTGGGAGAAGTCTCCCGTGACCATCGAGCAGATTGATGCGGCTGGGGTCGCGAAGCTGGTGAAGAATGGCACGAAGAAAGTGCGGCTCTTCAATGTGTGGGCCACAACGTGCCTGCCGTGCGTCAAAGAATTCCCTGAGCTGGTCACCACCGCACGGAAGTTCGGTCTGCGCGATTTCGAGATGATCACGATCACTACGGATGACCCGGCGGATGCGGCCAAGGCGAAGGCGTTTCTGGAGAAGCAGGGGGCTGGCTTGATGGAACGCTTGAAGCCCTCACTCAAAGCCGAAGGGCGCACCACGAACAGCTATCTCTATAGTGGTGCGAACATTGAGGAACTCATGAAAACACTGGACCCGCAATGGCCCGGCGGCATCCCGCATACGGTGCTGGTGAGTACGGATGGGAAGATCGTCTGGAAGCACAATGGCATAGTGGATGGCGAGACTTTGCGGGCGAAAATTCTGGAGCACATGGGTAATTATTATGTGCCGGAGACGAAGTGATAGTGGCTGTCTTTGATATCTAAGAATGTGAAACGCCCGGATTATCCGGGCGTTTCCTTTTGTTGAACCCCGTGCGACAAAACTGCAAAGGTGCCGGGAGTCAGGGATATTTTCACCCGTACCGATTTCCCCTAGGGTCTTCTTTATTAATTCTGTGAGTCCGACTGAACAATATCTAGCCAAGTGCCGCGCCATGGTGGAAGTGGTGGCGAAGCAACAACCTCTCATCCAGCAAGCGGCGGATGCGTTTGCGCAAACAATTCTCGCGGGGCGCATGGTGCATCTCTTCGGCTCGGGGCACAGCCGCATTCTCGTTGAAGAGATGTGGCCGCGTTATGGCTCGTTTCCGGGGTTCAATCCCATTGTCGAGCTGTCGTTGAGCTTCCATAACTTGGTTGTCGGAGCGAATGGACAGCGGCAGGCGATGTTCCTGGAGAACGTCAGTGGACTGGCAGGACGCATTCTCAGGAATTTTGATTTGTCACCGTTGGAATCGGCGCTCGTAGTGTCGTCCAGTGGATGCAACATCGTGCCGATCGAGATGGCTGAGGGGTTCAAGCAACGTGGTATCAAGGTGGTGGTGATCATCAGCCGGTTGCATTCGGAGGCGAGCACGAGCCAGCATCCGAGTGGGAAGAAACTGCAAGACTTTGCAGACATCGTACTGGATACGGGTGCGCCAGTCGGTGATGCGATGGTGAAGCTGGATGGGCTGGATACACCCGTGGCTCCGGGCTCGACGGTGGGCGGGTGTTTGCTGGTGAATACGATCAAGGCGGAAGTGGCCGACAGGCTGACGAAAGCAGGCAAGCCGCCCAAGGTGCTGACGGCGGGGGCACTGGTAGGTAAGGAGAAGGCGACGGAGTTGTTCGAATCTGCGTATGACGAGCACGCGCGGAGGATGGCGAAACTTTACGAAAATTTGGGAGCATAACATGAAAAGCAATCCACTCCGTACGTCTGTTATCGGCAGCTATCCGTTTCCGGGCTGGCTGGAGTTTGCGTCGCACAATCTGCCGCAGTTCGGGAAGGATGATCTCACGGAGTTGCAGGATGATGCGGTGATCACGGCGGTGCATGATCAGTTGGCGGCGGGGCTGGATGTCATCACGGATGGCGAGCAGACGCGGCTGGATTTCAATCTTTCGTTCTACGGCTATATCCAAGGGATTGAGCTGGAATCGGTGTCGCCGCGCAAGTTCGGTCCGCCGGCGCATGATCAGCGCGGGAAGCATCAGGTGACAGGGGAATTGCGTGCGCCAAGGGGCTTGGGTGCGGTGGAGGAATTTAAGCGGCTGCAGAAGGTCGCGGCTTCACTGAAGGTGGATGAGAAGGTCACGCTGAAGGCGAGTGTGCCGGGGCCCTATACGTTGAGCGGGCGGTTGCTGCCGAACAAGCAGTATGCGGACCGGTATGCTTTGACGGAGGCGTTGCTGCCGATCGTGCGGAAGGAATTGGAAGACTTGGTCGCGGCGGGGTGCAAAGAGATCAGTGTGGATGAGCCTTCGATGAGTTGCTACGCGTATAAGGAAGATACGAAGCGGTTTGTGGATATCTTTAACCGCACGGTCGAGAGCGTGGTGGGGAAGACGCGAGTGTGCACGCATCTTTGCTTCGGCAATTACAAGGCGCGCGCAGTAGGGCCGCGGCGGATCAGCCCGATGTTTCCTGCGTTCCTCGACATGAAGGCGGATGAGATGCATGTGGAGATGGCGAGCCGGGAGTTTGCGGAGATCGAATTGATCGCGGACATCGCCAAGCGCATGGATGTGGCCATCGGCATCATCGATGTGAAGAGCTACTATATCGAGACGGCGGAGGATGTGGCGAATCGCGTGAAGTTGTGCCTGAAGCATGCGCCGGCGGAGAAGCTGGTGTTCGCACCGGATTGCGGTCTGAGCCAGACGGCGCGATGGGCGGCGAAGCGGAAGCTGGTGAGCATGGTGGAGGGTGTGGCGAAGGTGAAGAAAGCGCTTTGAGAGAATGCCACATGCTTAAGCCTGCTGCATTGAAAGGAGAAGGTTTTCTCGCTGATGTTAGAGCTGCTCAGTCTGACGCCTCCGGGTTCCATCTGTGGTGGTTGGGGCAGAGCGGGTTTTTGATTCAATGGCAGGGGAAGCATTTGTTGTTTGATCCGTATCTTTCGGATTCGTTGACGAAGAAGTATGCGGCGACGGATAAGCCGCATACGCGGATGACGGAACTGGTCATCGTGCCGGAGAAGCTGGATTTTGTGGATGTGGTGACGTCGAGCCACAATCATACGGATCATCTGGACCCGGAGACGTTGCAGCCGTTGGTGAAGGTGAACCCGGGGATGGTGATGGTTTGCCCGGAGGCGAATCGGGTGACGGTAAGGGAGCGGTCGAGATTGTCGGAGGAGCGCATCAAGGGATTGGATGTGGGGCAGAAGGTTGCGGTGGCGGGCTTTGAGTTTCATGCAATCCCGGCGGCGCATGAGAAGCTGGATAAGGACAAGGATGGACGGCACATCTACCTAGGGTTCGTGGTGAAGTTTGGGCCGTGGACGATTTATCACAGCGGAGACACGATGTTGTTTGAGGGGATGGTGGATATCCTCATGCCGTTCAAAGTGGATGTGGCGTTGTTACCTATCAATGGACGCGCACCGGAGCGACGGGTGGCGGGGAATCTGTGGGGGCGGGAGGCAGCGCAGTTAGCGAAGGATATCGGGGCGAAGGTGGTGATCCCTTGTCACTATGATCTGTTCACATTCAACACGGCGACGACGGAAGAGTTTGAACGGACGTGCGGGGAGATTGGGCAGGGGTTTAAGGTGATGCGGAATGGGGAATGGTGGGCGGGGAAGTTCTAACCGCAGATTAGCGCAGATAGACGCAGATGGAAAAACGCGCGTTTGGAGTGTGAGTTGAGGTTGTAGGGCGTTCCTGATTTTTCTTGTCAATCATGGGGGCGAGGGGAGGATTCGCTTATGCGTTCCAAGATAGCTGTTTTCCTTTCGCTTGGCTTTCTCCTTTTGCTTTGTGGGTGTCTGGAGTTCGAGGAGCAGAGCATGTCGTATCGGTATGATGAGAAGACGGATACGATGTATATTTTTCAGGATTACCGGGGCATCAGTGCGGGCCAAGGGGAAGGATTGAGTGAGGCAGAAATTCGCGAGCTGGAATCGGTGATCAAAACGGAGCGGACTTTCTTTTTCGCGAACTGGATCGCGGAGTTCGACCGCGAAGCATTGATTGAACACCAGAAGGAGCTGAGAAATCCACCGGCAGAAGAGAAGCCGCAATTGAGCGATGAGGAGCGAAAACAACTGATCGAGTTGCTGGATCTGGCGTTGGCGAATGTCAAAGTTGAGAATGGAGCGTTTTATTTTGATGCTGAAAAACGGCTGTGCGGGGTGCAAAAAGTGACAGTGAAAAAGGTGTCTGAAATAATCCGTAGCGCGAATAAGGTCATCCCTATGGTGATCAGGGATTCAGTCAAGAATGAAGAGGATGCTGCGGTCAAAGCCGTACTCGTAAAAATGCTGGAGAAGCGCAAGGAGTTCATTTGGCTGGAAAAGAACACGTTGAACTGGGTGTGGCCGACCATCCAGGCAGAGTATGAAAAGAGATTTGGTGCCGGTGGTGAAGAAACGGAAATCATAGAGGCGTTCAAGAGTTCAGGAGGCCGAATTGAGTTCAAAGAGAATGAAGTCCATTTCCGGGTGGGGGCGCCGACAGACAGGGTCACGAGCCTGGTGAGGCCGGTGGCGAAAGCGGCGAAAGATTATAAGGGTTACAAACCCAATGCGGTGGAGGAAGTAAAGAAGCGGGCGGTCATTTTGGATAAATATGATGTGGAGGCGGCGCGGAAGGAGTTTTTGAAGTAGGCCGGTTGCACCGGCGGGCCAATAATTCTTGGAGCAAAGGTTGAAAGGCGAAGGGTAGAGCTTCCTGCTTCGGCTGGGGCGGGGATCCGCCTCCTAACCTCGGCGGCTACGAAGTGAGAGGCTAAAAAAACGAGCTTTTCAGGAGGGTTCGTCGGCTTCACACTGTGGGGAATCAATCCATGAAGACGTCTTTTTTGCGGTCGTTGTTGCTTGCTGTCGTGTTGTTTGCCTCGGCCTCGGCGGCGCTGGCGGCGGAGCCTTTGAAAATCCTCATGATCACGGGCGGTTGCTGCCATGATTATGAGAACCAGAAGAAAATCCTGAGCGAGGGCATCGCGGCGCGGGCGAATGTGAAGTTTGATATCGTGCATGAGGGGCCGGGTCCGGGTGATCCGAAGGCACGCGAGCACATGATCAGCGTGTATCACAAGAAAGATTGGGCGAAGGGGTATGATCTCATCCTGCATAATGAGTGCTTTGGGTTTGTGACGAATGTGGCGTTTGTGGAGGGGATTGCGGCGCCGCACAAGGCGGGTACACCGGCAGTGTTCCTGCATTGCTCCTCGCACAGTTATCGCAATGCGCAGACGGATGCTTGGAAGGAAGCGGTGGGCATCACTTCGATGAAGCATGACAAGAAACGCGAGTTTGAGGTGAAGACGGTGAAGGCGGATCATCCGGTGATGAAGGGGTTCCCCGCCGATTGGAAAAACCCATCCGCTGATGAGCTGTATGAGAATGTGAAGGTCTGGCCGACTACCACCCCGCTGGCGCAGGCTTACAGCGAGCAGTCCAAGAAGGATCAGGTGGTGATCTGGGTGAATACGTATGGCAAGGGGAAGGTGTTCAGCACGACGCTGGGGCATGAGAACAAGACGATGGAAGACCCGGCTTACTTGGATCTCGTGACGCGCGGGTTGCTGTGGGCGTGCGGTAAATTGAATGAGGATGGGACGCCGAAGAAGGGGTATGGGCCTGCGGGGAAATAACAAGAGATCTGGTTAAGTTCGAGGACGACGACGATTACGATGGGGCACCCCTCATCCTCAATCCTTCTCCCCTCCGAGGGGAGAAGGAGGAGTGCGTGCGAGTCTGAAATTTTATTGAATTATGAAGAGAACAATCCTGACGTTATCGGTATTGGTTGGCGCATTGCAGTTCGCGAGTGCGGATGTGAAGCTGCCGGCGATCATCAGTGAGCACATGGTGGTGCAGCAGGATGTGCTGATCCCGATCTGGGGCTGGGCGGATCCGGGTGAGCAGGTGACGGTGGAGCTGGGCGGACAGATCAAGTCCACGGTGGCGGATGCCAAGGGGAAGTGGATGGTGAAAATGCCGAAGCTAAAGGCGGCGGAGGGCCTGACGCTGGTGGTGAAGGGCAAGAACAAGCTTTCGGTGAGTGACGTGCTGGTGGGCGAGGTGTGGATCTGCTCGGGGCAATCGAACATGGGGATGACGGTGGCGCGCAGCAAGGATTTCGATAACGAGAAGAAGGCGGCGAAGTTTCCGCAGTTGCGGATGTTCACGGTGGAGAAGGCCGCGAAGGCGGAACCGCAGGAGGATTGCAAGGGGCGCTGGGAATTGACGACGCCGGAGAATGTCGGGTTCTTCTCGGCGGCGGCTTATTTCTTCGGGCGCGAGATCCATCAGCAGATGAAGATTCCGGTGGGGTTGATCAATACGTCTTGGGGCGGGACATCCATCGAGGCGTGGACGAGCATGGAGGCGCAGTCCAAGCTGAAAGAGTATCCGACCATCGCCGAATCCTGGGTGAAGCAGACGGAGACGCCTTACGATGAGAAGGCGGCGATGGACCGCTATACCAAGCAGGTGGCGGCCCAGAAGGAGAACGTCAAGAAAGCGAAGGCGGCTGGCAAAGCGGCTCCTAAAGCACCGACGAAGCCAATCGACCCGCGCTTGAACCAGAATTATCCCGCGAATCTCTACAACGGTATGGTGGCTCCGCTCGTGCCTTATGCTTTTCGCGGCGGCATCTGGTATCAGGGTGAGAATAATTCCAACAAGAGCTTTGCGAATATTTACGGGCTGCAATTGGAGACATTGATCAAGGACTGGCGCACGCGGTTCGGCTCAGACTTCCCGTTCGCCTGGGTGCAGTTGCCGGATTTCCGCGCTCCGCAAAAGGAAGTGGTGGAGCCGAGCGGGTGGGTGACGGTGCGGGAGGAGATGTTGAAGTCTTTGAAGATTCCGAAGACGGGTATGGCGATCACGCTGGGCCTCGGCGAAGAGAAGGACATCCATCCGAAGAACAAGCAGGAGGTGGGCAAGCGGTTGGCGATGTGGGCGCTGGCGGATGTGTATAAGCAGAAGGGCGTGGCTTCTTCAGGGCCGTTGCCTGCCAGTGACAAGGTAAAGGGAAGCGAAGTCGTGATCTCGTTCAAGCACACGGATGGCGGGTTGAAAGCGGAGGGCGGGGAATTGAAGGGTTTTGCCATCGCGGGTGAGGACAAGGTGTGGAAGCAGGCGCAGGCGAAGATCGAGGGGGACAAAGTGATCGTCTCGCATCCGGACATCAAGAAGCCGGTGGCGGTGCGGTATGCTTGGGCGGCAAATCCGGTGTTCAGTCTCTACAATGGCGCGGGGATTCCGGCGACGCCGTTCCGGACGGATGATTGGGAGAAGTGAGGGAACGGGGGAATTATGAAGTGTGATTTATGAGGTGTGAAGGGGAGCGTTTTTTGCTGGCGTGCTTGAGGGCAATGCGCGCGAGGGGTTTAGGGTGAAGCGGGTGCCAGCTTTGCTTAGGTACGTTGCTGCGGGTTGAGACAACCCGCGCTCCAAAGACGTGGTGGCCTGCTTGCGTGGGTCGAGAACTAATCGGGATCCCGTGTTGCTGAGGTGCGTTGCTGTGGACGAGGCGTCCACGCTCCACAAGCTGGGCAGTTTCCACGTCAGTGGTTTGCGGCTTGAAAGGCGGCGGAGACGGCTCCGGCGGCGCCTTTGGACCAATGGGAATTCTTGCCTTCAGGATTGAAGAGTTCAGCGGCGCGGTCCCGCCACTTTTGAGCGGGCGCACCACCGAGAGTTTTCTTAAGGCTTTGGGGCGTAATCTTGAGGAGGCGCAGGCCGAGTTGAGTGGCCGCGAGCTCGACCATCGCTTCACCCTTGATGGCTTCGAGGCAGGAACCGAATCTGCCGGAGGAGCATTTTAAGAGGGCGATGACTGGATCGGCACCTTTGCCCTTGGGGGTGAAAAGGGTGAGGAGAGTTTGGAGCAGTTCGGCGAGGTCGTCACCGGTGAGGACAGCGAACGGGATAGGTTTCAGCTTGGTAATGGTGAAATAGTCCCGGCCGCCTTGGGTTTCGGCGATGATGATGGCGGACTTGGTGGTGCTGATGCCGAGAATCATTTGAGCTGGGTGCAGCCGGAAGGGGCCTGTGTGGTCAGGATTGCTTCACCTACGGTGTGAGATTTTCTACGGGACCGGCTCAACGACGGCGACGGCTATAGAAGAAGCCGCCACCACCACCGAATAACAGCACCAGAATCACGATGAGTAACAGAGTGTCGTTTGACATATCGTCGAACCATAGGCTGCTACGGCAACCCCGTCATCGGGGGGCTTTACCCCTTTACAGGGACAAGACGCAGATTTTAACAGAAGAGCGCGGAGGGGACCGAAGGAGGGAAGAAACCGGATTGCCGGTGTTCACAGAGAGGAGCAGGAAAGGTGGAAAAGAATGATTTTTACGGGAACTTAAATGGTGATTTTAATGAAATTTGATTTGTAAACTACTGGAGATAAGCGGGTTGCGATTCGTTATAGGCAAAATGGACTATGGACAGCGGATGTCCTAGGTCCCCCGGTAAGGTGGGGACATGAAGAATAGAAATAGGGAATGGAGAACGGAGAAGGAACCGAGGCAGGGGTGGCGATTGAGTGCAACCTTTTCGAGAGTGCCGGTGTCTTATGGGGAGTCGGCACGCGGAGCAATTTTAGGCAAGGCAATGGGCTGGCGGGGAGCAGGGATTGATTGCTAAGGTCAGTGCGTTTTCAAGCATCACATGGTGGATAACCACATAATCATGACGAAGACAGACCAAGTGGCGCAGGTGCAAATGCTGTTTGTGCAGCATTCGCCGGCGTTGCGCGGCTTCATCCTGTCGCTGATGCCGGACTTCGGGCGGGTGGATGATGTGTTGCAGGAGACGTTTCTGACGGTGACGAAGAAGGCGGCGGATTTCGAGCCGGGCAGCAATTTCATGGGTTGGGTGTGCGCCATCGCGCGGTTCAAGGTGCTGGAGGCGACGCGGCAGAATCCGAACACGCCGACGGCGCTCTCGGATGAGGTGCTGGAATCGCTGTGCGCGTGCCAGCCGGAACCGGAAGAGGGCGAGGAGCGGTTGAAACATCTTTCCGAATGTCTGGAGCAACTGGCGCCACAAGCGCGGCGCGCGGTCGAGTTGCGTTACCAGCAGGCGCACAAGCCGGCGGAGATCGCCCAGATCATGGGGTGGTCGGCAGAGGCGGTGTATGTGGCGCTGTCCCGTGCACGAGTGGTGCTGCGGGAATGTGTGAGCCGGAAGGTGGCGAAAGCAGGGTGATCGTATGGACAAGCAACGCCTGGAAAAACTTTTAGACCGTTTCGTGGATGGGGCGCTGACTCCGGAGGAGAAAGCCGAGCTGGAGCTCATGCTGCTTTCGTCGCCCCAGGCGCGGCAGATATTCTGGGAGCATGCGCGGTTCAATGCGTTGGTGCGGCGTTTCGGCGAAGAGGAATGGGGACGGAAGCTGGCAGGTGCGGGAATGACGACGGCCCCGGCGAAGCAGGTGGAAGAACCCAAGGAAGAAACAAGTGGATGGTTCGCCCTATTAAATTGGTGGCAGCGGGCTTTGGCCGGAGCAGCGGTGGTGGCGCTCGTCGCTGCGGGGTTATGGTGGGCGGGAGTTTTTACACCGAAGGCGGTCACGGTGGAGTTGGCACAGGATCCGGAGTATTTGGAAGAGCCCATTGCGACGGGAGTGGCGGTGCTGGCGCGGGCGATCGATGTGGTGTGGGAGACGGGGGATGCGGCTTTCACGGTGGGGGCGCCGTTGGAGCCGGGCAAGCTGAAGCTGAAGCAGGGTTATGCGGAACTGGAATTTTATTCGGGGGCGCGAATGGTGGTGGAAGGGCCCGCGGAGGTCGAACTGATTTCGACGATGGAAGTGTTTTGCCGGCAGGGAAGGTTGAGTGCGTATGTGCCTTCGCAGGCGCGGGGGTTCACGGTGGAGACGCCACAGATGAAGGTGGTGGATATCGGCACGGCGTTCGGGATCGAGGTGACGGCGCCGCGCGGAGAGGTGCATGTCTTCGAGGGGCATGTGCAAGTGATACCAAACGGGAAGGTCGCAAAGGATTTGTTCAAGGGTGAGGCGCTGGCGGTCAACACGCAGGGCATCATGGACGCGGTGCCATTGAAGACGATGGCGTTCGCGACGAAGGGCGAACTGGATTCCAAGGAAGCGATCGTGCAATCGCGGCGGCTGGCGGAGTGGAAGCAGGCGAGTCAACAATGGCGGCAGTGGGCGGGTTTGCTGGTGTATTATGATTTTCAGCCGCCTTCGGATCAGGAACGGGTGTTGCACAATGTGAGCCTGAGCGCGCCGTCGGAGTCCGAGGGAATGGTCATCGGCGCGAAGTGGACGGAGGGACGGTGGCCGGACAAGCGGGCGCTGGAGTTCAAGGCTTTGGGTGATCGCGTGCGCGCACGGATTCCAGGCGAGTTCAAGTCGCTGACGTTGCATGCGTGGATACGGGCGGATGGCGTGGATGGGGGATCGCGGTTGAAGCGGTCCTATAACTCGCTGATGATGGGTGACGGGTTCGACAACGGAGTGGTCCATTGGCAATTGCAGCAGGATGGCAAAGTGATCCTGTGCATCAAGGGGACCGATGAGCAGACGTATCGCAGCCCGGTGATCTTCGCGCCGGAGCGGGTGGGGCAATGGACACAGATCGCGACGGTGTTCGATGGCGAGGCGAAGATGGTGCGGTTCTTCGTGGATGGAATGCAGGTGAGCGAGTTACCAGCGGGGGTGAAGTCGCTGTTGAAGATCGGGGATATGGAGATCGCGAACTGGAACACGAAGGGCTATGGCTCGGGAGCGAGCTTCCGCAACTGGAACGGGCGCATGGATGAGTTCGCGATGTTCAACCGGGCGTTGACAGCGGATGAGGTGCAGCAGCTTTATCAGGCAGGCGGGAAACCGGTGGTGCAGCAGGTGGTGAAGAAGAATTAGACGAAAGAAAGAGGAGGGTTTATGGCGGTTCGGGAGAGTGAAGGAGGCGGTGCAAGCGCTTTATGGCTTGTCGGCAAGGGGCCGTTCAGGGATGAAAGGAGGCGTTACACCATTATGCGCATGATGCTACGCCGCCAGATCGCCATTGCCGGGATTTTTTGCCTCTCCCTTTGGCAGACCTTTTCTACCCACGCCCAAACCAATACGAACGAGCCGGTGCGGGGGCCCGTTTTCTCCGGGACGGTGCGGGGACCGAAGCCTGGTAACAACGCCATTGCGATGCGGGGCATCGTGGTGACCATGGGGGAGAAGCGCGATGCGTACATGTGCTACGACATGGATTTGATGCGGGTCTCGCTGGGCTGGAAGGGTGAATTTCTGGAGTTCGGCAATACGCTGACGCAGATCGCCTGGCCGCCGCCGCCGCAGGTGAAGGGAACACAGGTGTTTGCAACCAAGAGCATGCCGGGGTGGGCGGATGCGAAAGGAGCGTTTGGCGATCCTCGTTTCAATGAGCAGGGGCCATTGCCGAAGAATCGGGCGCATTACAAGGGGCTTTACGTGAATGGCCGGGATGTGGTGCTGAAATATTCCGTGGGTGACGTGGATGTGTTGGAGCATCCGGGTTTTGAACAGACGGAAGGCTACGATGTTTTCACGCGCACGGTGCAGTTCTCCAAGACGGTGCGGAATCAATCGCTCAATCTGCTGGCGGTGGAGAAGCCCAAGATCGAACGGAAGGGCACCTCACTGATCGTTACGGATGAAGCGACCAAGCGGAAGCATCTGCTGATCGTGGATGGGGCGGTGGGCATCGAGTGGCAGACGACGAATGGAGCGGTGACGGTGAAGCTGGGCAAGGCGGTGGGAAATCGGCCGGTGCGAATCGCGATCGCGACGATGAAGATCGAGGGGACGGAAACCGCGCTGGTCTGGCCGAAGCTGAAACCGACGCGGTTCGATCTGGGGCAACTCATCAAGGGAGGCGCGGCGCAATGGACGGAATCCATCGTCACGAAAGGGGTGCGCGCGGAGAACAAGGACGCCTACGTGGTGGATACGATCACGGAGCCGGTGAACAATCCTTACAATGCGAAGACGTTTTTTGGCGGGTTTGATTTCTTCTCCGACGGGCGTGCGGCGATCTGCACCTTTCACGGGGATGTGTGGGTGGTCACCGGCATCAGTGACACGATGGCGAATCTGGAGTGGAAGCGTTACGCGACCGGATTGTTCCAGCCGCTGGGATTAAAAGTGGTGAAGGATGTGGTGTATGTGCTGGGGCGCGACCAGATCACCCGTCTGCGAGACCTGAACAAAGATGGTGAAGCGGACTTCTACGAGAACTTCAACAACGACACGGTGGTGACGGCGAATTATCACGAATACTGTCTGGACCTGCACACTGATTCCAAGGGGAATTTTTATTACGCGAAGGGTTCGCCTTGGGAACCGGAAGTGGTGTCACCGCATCAGGGGTGCATGATCAAGGTGTCGAAGGATGGCTCCAAATTGGAAGTCATCGCGACGGGACTGCGCGCACCGAACGGCATGACGGTGGGGCCGAATGATGAAATCACCGTCAGCGATAATCAGGGGCATTGGATGCCTTCGAGCAAATTGAACTGGGTGAAGGCAGGCGGCTTTTACGGCATGGTGCCGGCGGCGCAAAAGGAGCTGAAGTTCACGCGGGGTGGCACGAACTTCATGGCGAACCCGAGCATTCATCAGGTGCGGACAAATCTGGGATTCAAAGCGTGGGACAAGGTGGCTCCCATGCCGGAGGGTTATGATCAGCCGGTGGTTTGGTTGCCGATGAACATGGATAACTCCAGCGGTGGCCAGGTCTGGGTAACGAGCGACAAGTGGGGACCGCTCAAGGACCGGCTGCTCTTCATGAGCTATGGCAAGTGCACGCTCTTTGAAGTGATGTTCAACGATGTGGGCACCACGAAACAGGGGGCGATGGTGCAACTGCCGTTGAAGTTTAATAGCGGCATCATGCGCGGGCGGTTCAATCCGAAGGATGGGCAGCTTTACCTGTGCGGCTTGAAGGGTTGGCAGAGCAGCGCGACGCGGGATGGCGGATTCTATCGCGTGCGCTACACGGGCAAAGCGGCGCAGTTGCCGGTGGCGTTCAAGGCGACGACGGAGGGATTGGCCGTCACGTTCAGCCAGCCATTGGATGCGAAATCCGCGAATGATGCGGAGAACTATGGTGTGGAGCGATGGAACTATCGTTGGACGGGCGGGTATGGTTCACCGGAGTATTCGGTGAGCAATCCGGCGGATTCCAAGCACGACAAGCTGGAGATCACGGGCGCGAAGTTGCAGGCGGATGGCAAGACGGTGGTGCTGGCCATCAAGGACATGAAGCCAGCGGATCAGATCAAACTGAAATTCAACCTGGATGGCGCGGATGGTTCGACGGTGGCGCAGGAGATCTACGCGACAGCGGGCAAGCTGGCAGAAAAATGAACGAATTGATTTTGCGTGCGCGACGTCAGGAAAGGTAGTAAACCATCGCTCACCCAAATCTGATTTAATAACGACGAAAACGTATGTTGAAGAAATCTATTTTCATCCTCGCCAGTGCGGCAGCGGTGACCGTGTATGCAGCGGACCCGGTAAAGCCTGCTGATGCTGCCAAGTCTGCAGAAGCGACAAAGGCCGCCGCTCCGGCCAAGCCGCTCGGTTACCAGACCACGCCGATCATCCCGGGCACTCAATGGCACGTACATGATGGTGAGCGGCCGCAGCCGCGTATCGTGACGCCTGGTGCTACGTTCAGTCACATGGCTCCGGCTCCGGCGGATGCCAAGGTGCTGTTCGACGGCAAGGACCTTTCACAATGGCAGGTGGGCAATGGCGGCGAGGCCAAGTGGAAAGTGGAGGACGGTTACATGGAGGTCGCGCCGAAGTCGGGCAGCATCCAGACGAAGGAGAAGTTCGCGGATTTCCAATTGCACATCGAGTTTGCCACGCCGGAGAAGGTGGTGGGCGATGGGCAGGGTCGCGGGAATAGCGGTATCTTGCTGAATGGCGTGTATGAGATCCAAGTGCTGGATTGCTACAACAACCCGACGTACCCGGATGGTCAGGCGGGCGGGCTTTACGGCCAAACACCGCCGCTGGTGAACGCCAGCAAACCGCCCGGCGAATGGCAGAGCTACGATATCATTTTCGAATCCCCGCGCTGGGACAAGGATGGCAAGATCGAGAAGAAGGCGGCGGTGACGGTGATCCATAATGGCGTGGTGCTGCATCATCGCAAGGAATATCAGGGCACGACGCCGCATCAACGGAACGGTAATTACGACAAGCCGCATGCGCCGGAGATGTTCATCCAGTTGCAGGATCATAACAACCCGATGCGCTTCCGGAACATCTGGATCCGGTCGATCGGGGAGTATGACAAGCCGTAAAAGTTTTTGACGTAGAGTCACGAAAAGGGCGGCCATCAAGCCGCCCTTTTTTTATTTGATGGAAAATTGGAATAAGCGTGGAACCTTGGGGCTGTTTCTAGAATGTTGAGGGCAGTTAAATAATTATGGCAAATACGCAGTCAGGTCATCCGGAGTCGCTCGGTCCGATCACTTCGGGAATTCCAAAAAATGTGCGGGGCAAGCGCGGGGCTAAGCATGAGATGATGGCGAAGCCTGGCGTCGTGGAGACGGCGGCAGCACCGAAGGCGGAATTCAGTTTCAACCTGAAGCCAAATGAGATCGCCAAGCATCTGAACCGGTTTGTCATTGGGCAGACGGAGGCGAAGAAGGTTTTGAGCGTGGCGTTGTGTGATCATTTCCAGCATGTGCGGATGACGTTGGAGGGGAATGTTGCCCAGTTTTATCAGAAGCAGAATGTGTTGCTGCTGGGGCCGACGGGTGTGGGCAAGACGCATCTCATTCGCTCGGCGGCGGAGCTGATCGGTGTGCCGTTTGTGAAGGCGGATGCGACGAAGTTTTCCGAGACGGGTTACGTGGGTGGTGATGTGGATGACCTGGTGCGCGATCTTCTGCGACGCGCTGGTGGTGACGTGAAGAGGGCGGAGCATGGCATCATCTATCTGGATGAAGTGGACAAGCTGGCGACGCGTGGGGAGAGCGGTGGGCGTGATGTATCGGGACGTGGTGTGCAGACGAATCTGTTGAAGCTGATGGAGGATGGGGATGTGCCGGTGGTATCACCGAATGACATGACAGGGCAGCTCCAGAATGCGATGCAGGCGATGCGGGGAGGCGGCACACCACAAGCTGAGACGATCAATACACGGCATATCCTGTTCATTGTGAGCGGGGCTTTTTCCGGGATGGATCAGAGCATCCGGCACCGGTTGATGCATACGGAAAAACCCGCAAAAGTACAGCGGATGAGCGTGGATGATCTCTACACACAGGCGGCCACGGCGGACTTGGTGCAATATGGACTGGAGCCGGAGTTCATTGGTCGACTGCCCGTGCGCGTGGCATGTCATGGCTTGGATAGCGACGATCTTTTTGACGTGTTGCGGAAGAGCGAGAGCAGTCTCATTCATCAATATGAGCGGGCTTTTGCAGCTTATGGGATTGAAGTGGAGTTCAAGGATGACGGGTTGCGTCGTCTGGCTTTAAAGGCATCGGAAGAGAATACGGGTGCGCGCGGTTTGATGACGGTGTGTGAGCGCGTGTTCCGCGATCTGAAATTCAAATTGCCGACGAGCAAGGTGAAGAGCTTCGCGGTGACGGCGAAGCTGGTGGATGATCCGGCGGGGGAGTTGAAGCGGTTGCTGAAGGGCTAAGGAAGGCTGTGGCCGATGATGGTGCAGCAGGGTGGGTTTGATACTTGCGTGTAGTAATATTTTCCTCCCAGCGGACAGATGAGAAATTGGCCGCGCATGAGATAGGCTGTCGTCTTGAGGGCTTCACTAGCTCGTTGTCCTTTCGTTTGTTCTCCAACGCCCATTGTTGCGCCGCGCCATCCAGTTGTTTCATGTTAGCTATGCAAGCATTGCGATTGATGAACCTAGAGCTTGGTCGCATGAATATGAAGTTCCGGACAAATTCGCTAACGGGATTTTTCTTCGGATAGATCGCCACATTGACTGTCCGGCCATGAATATCACAGGTCGAGGCTAGAGCTAAAGTGCCGAGTTGATACTTCCCGTGATTCGGGCAGGTAGGGAAATTCCCTTTCTTAAAATATGAGGCGATGTCTTGAACGGTCGGTTCGTTGGTGGTGCTGTATCCGTGGGATGTGGCCCAACGGGTAATGGCTTGGTCGATCAGAAACAGGTTTGTCTGGCAGGCAGAAGGTTGGGGTGGGATTGGCGGAACTACCGTGGCATGCCATGCTTTGACTGCGGGATAAGCAATCAGTGCAAGCAATCCCAAAGCGAGCAGAATCATCTGCTCGCGCTTTGTGAAAAGACGTCTGGACATGCTCATGGCGTAAAATGTGTTAAATGGATGAACCGATTTGATCCGGAGGAAAGAAACAAACTGTGTGAGCACAAGAAAACTTGGGATTGGTGCTTACCTCCGATAAACCATCACCGCAGATGGCTTGAAGAACTAAACACCGAAGAAGTTATCCGGTTGCGGAATCGGGGAAAGAAAAATCCGCCGCTTTGTGGCGGAGGATTTTGAAAGGAGCTGTTTGAATGGGTAACGGCACATGGACAGGCGAGGGCGCCTGTCCGACTAATGGCAGCCGAAGGCGGCTGCCCCACTACGCGCGCATCTCGTCCGGATTGATGCCGTTTTCCTGGCACCACTTGCGGTAGGCGAAGGGGGATATCTCGCTCGGCTTGATCTCACTACGGCCGCCCCAGAAGACATTGGTGTAGGCGATGGGAATGCCGATGCTTTCCAGATGCGCATCGATGGCGGCCTTGTGGGCGAGAACGAGCTTCTTGTCCGTGCCGTGGGCCACGCCCATGACGTTCACGTTTTTGAATTCGGGGCCACCTTCACGCCAGTAGGCATGCGTCATGATGTGATGGCGGCCGACTTCCTGACCGGCCTCGAGTTCACGACCTGGTGGCACGGCCCAATGGAAGAGAGCGTTGTAACGCGTGACCTGCTCACCAGTGGCGAGGGTCTTCACGTGTTCCAAGAAGGTTGAGAAGCGGCCGATGACCTTGCGTTTGTTCAGGTCTTCGGCGGTACGGTAAAATTCATCCAACGACACACCGGCTTCTTCGGCGCGGGCTTCCCAGAGATTGGTGCTTAATTCAGCGGACTCAAACTCACGCTTGAGAGCTTCGAGGATGCGCCACTCGTGATCGTTCAGCGTGACGATGGCAACGGTGGTCGCATCAGCGGGCACGTCCGCTTTGCTGCCGGGTTCCATGCCGCGACGGCGCACATGGCCGACACCAAGGGCGAAGAGGCGCTTGGCGGGCATGACGCGGAAGTGTTGGCCGCCGATCTTCTTCAGCAACCACTCGCAGTGTTTATGGATGGAGTAGCCCTGCGGCACCTTCAGCGTCGTCCAGAGACGATACGATGAGCCGGCGGTGACGGTATCCGTAGAGCGGGTGACGACGTGGCCGGAGAAGGGGTCTTGCTGGAAAAGGTAATCAAAGGCGGCATCCAGCTTTTCGTTCGGCACTTCCCAGGCGACGAGCGCGCCTTCGGCGAGATTCGTGGCGAGCAAGGTTTGGCGTACCCGGCGAATGGTGCCCGCCTCCAGCATGGCGCGGATGCGCTCAATGACGATGGGCAGTTCCACGCCGGAAAGACGCGAGATCTCGCCCAGCGGATCACGCTGGAAGCCCTGAATCTGATCTTCCGAGACGGCGAGAATCTTCGCGTTGATCGGGTCAGCCACATTTACGGGAATACTGGCAACAGTCATAATACAAAAGTTATGACGTTAGCTTGGCCCATGAGATTCATCCCGCAAGCCAAATGCTAAGGAAAAGAAGCCGTTTTTTGCGGGAAGGTTTATCGACAGATGGAGTTTCGACATCATGGGAGCGGCGATTCTGCTTGGCAATTTGCATAGCCCCGCGTAACACCCTTGCAGCTCTTTGAAAACGCCGGTCTGAGTAAGGCCGGCATTTAAGTGATCAAATGTCAGGGAACCCCGTGAAAGTCGGGGACGGTTGCGCCACTGTAACAGGCTACAAACTCCCATAGGCCACTGTGCTGCGAAAGCAGTGCGGGAAGGCGGGAGTGAGGTTTGAAGCCTGAAGTCAGGATATCGATTTGATCGCTCTCGTCCGCTTCGCACGTTTGTGCGAGGCACTTCTCCGTCAAAGAGAAGGATGGGGCCAGCCAGTTCTGCTCGGGCGGAGCTGGATCTGTTGGATGCCTTAATTCTCCATTTTGCGGAGGTGGAGGCTTTTGTTTTTCGGGTTTTCCCGCCACTCAACGGTCACCGCTTCCCGCTGGTCTCGCCATAGTCAACAACCGCCGCGCGATAAACGCGGCTATGGAAAGATCAGTGAACATGCGTCAGTTAGCCTTGCCGATAGCCATCGGCCTCACGGCGACCTCAGCGGTCGCCCAAACGACAACCTCGGCCAATACGGAAACCAACCGTTTGCCGGAGGTAGTCGTCACCGCCACCCGCACGCAGGAAAGTGCAGCGGCCACGGCCAGTTCCGTCACTGTCATCACGCGCCAGCAAATCGAGGCGCGCCAGATCCATTCGCTGGGCGACGCCTTGCAAGGTGTTCCGGGCATGGCGGTAGTGACTACCGGCACGCCGGGTCAGCAGACCTCGGTGTTCTCTCGCGGTACCGAGAGCAATCACACCTTGCTGATCGTGGACGGACGTCGGGTCACGTCGCCCATTAACGGCGGTAACTTCTACGAGAATTTCACGTTGGATAACGTGGAACGCATTGAAGTGGTACGCACACCGGCATCTGTGCTTTACGGCGCGGATGCGATCGGGGGTGTGATCAACGTCATCACGCGCAACGGCAAGGGACTCACGAAGCCGGAGCATGAGGTGGCGTTTGAAGCCGGGTCGTTTAATACGACGAAGTTCATGGCGGATAGCCGAGGCATGATCGGCAAGGTGAATTACTCGGTGGGCTTGTCCCAGCAGAACAAAGACTTTCCACGTGACAACAACAAGTTCCAGCAAACGGCCGTTCGTGGCTCGTTGGGCTATGAACCGGCAGAAGACTGGTATTTCGACCTGAAGGGCAGTTATTTCGTAAGTGATGGCGGCGCGCCAGGTTCCACGGCGTTTCCTGATCCGATCGCGACGTTGGAGCGGAATGTGGCGAGCATCTCGCCGGGCATCACTTGGAAGGCTTCGGAGACGTTTGAATCCAAGGTGTTCTATTCTTACGAGCACCAGAACCAGCGTTATCGCGACCAGTTCGGTACGGATAATAAGCTAAAGCTGGATTCCAACCAGATCGAGTGGCAGAGCGACTGGAAACCGGTGGAGAAATGGACGCTCACGGGTGGGCTCAACGTGCAAGACCTCACAATATCGCAACACAATGCGGCGAATGTGGAGAACATCCATGCGAACCAGACGGGCGTAGGTGTTTTCGTGCAGAGCCAGTGGAATCCGATCGAGCGGCTGAAGCTGATCAACTCGGGACGCTACGACCATTATAGTGACTATGATGGCTCGTGGTCGTGGAAGCAGGGTGCATCTTATCTGGTGCCGGCGATTGAGACGCTTGTTTTCGCAAACGTCTCGGCCTCTTACAGCCCGCCATCACCGCAGGACCTTTACTTCCCGTTGTTCAGCAATCCGAATCTGGTGCCTGAGAAATCACAGGGATGGGAGGCAGGACTGGAAAAATCGTTCTGGAAGGACCGCATCACGGTATCCGCGACGTATTTCCATAGTCAAATCGATAACCTGATCCAGGCGCCCGCGCCGTTCTTCATCCCGATCAACGTCTCAGAAGCTGAGACGGAGGGCGTGGAGACGGGCATCTCGTTTCAGCCGTGTCCGGAGTTCGCTACGAGCCTGAACTACACGTATCTGACCGCGAATGATACGGGCAACAACGTCCGGTTGGTGCGCCGTCCTCGGCACTTGATCGGCTGGGACATGACGGTGAAGCCGCTGAAGCAATTGACGCTGAACACCGGTCTGCAATGGGTGATGCAGCGGGAAGATGTGGCGTTCCCATCCCAGGTGAATGCGGAAGATTATCTCACTGTGCGGGCGGTGGCGACGTGGCACGTGACCGAGAGCTTCGAGCTTTGGGTGCGCGGCGAGAACATCAATGATGACCAGTATGCCGTGGTCACCAACTTCCCGGCCTTGCGCGCGGCGGCTTATGGCGGTGTGCGCTTGAAGTTCTGATTTTGGTCCTGAGGTAATGCCTGAATCGATATTAATCGCCTGGAGCGGTGGAAAGGACAGCGCGCTTGCGCTGCACGCCATCCGCCGCTCCAGTGCATTTCAGGTGACGGCGCTCGTCACCTCGTTTCACCATGGGCGCGAACGGAATGCCATGCATGGCATTCATCGCAAGATAATCCAAGCGCAGGCAAAAGCGCTTGGCTTGCCACTGGTGGAGATTTGGTTGAATGAAGGCGCGAGCAATGTGGAGTATGAGCAGGGTTGGGCGGAGGCGTTGAAGCCCTTTCAAGCGCAAGGCATCCGGCGGGTGGTGTATGGAGATTTGTTTCTTGCAGATATCAAAGCGTATCGGGACAAGTTCATGACGCGGCTGGGGATGGAGGCGATGTATCCCTTGTGGAATCGGGATACGAAGAAGCTGGCGTTGGAATTTATCGAGCAAGGGTTTCGGGCGAAACTGGTGTGCGTGGACCCGAAGCAGATTGATGAGAATTTAGCAGGCAGGGAGTTTGATGCGGAATTGCTGTGGGATCTGCCCACAAGCGCGGACCCGTGCGGTGAGAATGGAGAGTTTCACACCTTAGTTTATGCGAGCCCGGATTTTGCGGATGGCTCAATGAAGGTGACGGAAAGAGAGCGTTACAAGCGGAACGGTTTTGCCTACGTTGATTATCAGCTCGCTGCGGCGAGTGTGATGTCATGAGTCAAAACGCGGTAGTATTGTGGACGGGTGGAAAGGATTCGGCGCTGGCGCTGTATCTGGCGGTGAAGCGCGGAATCGTGGTGAAGGAGCTGGTCACGTTTGCGCCGCCGGATGCGGAGTTTCTGGCGCATCCGCTACCGGTGATGTCGCTGCAGGCGGTGGCGTTGGGGTTCAAGCATCGCATCCTGAATGTCGAAGCGCCTTACGACGAGGGGTATCGCAAGCAGATGGAGGTCTTGAAGAGCGAAGGCATTGATACGCTGATCACGGGGGATATCGATCAGGTGGCGGGGCAGCCGAATTTCATCCGCACTTGTGCGGAGCCGCTGGGGCTTGAGGTGTTGACGCCGCTGTGGAAGAAATCGCGCTGGGACATCATGGGGGCGATTCTCGCGGCGGGTTTTCAGGTCGTGTTCTCCTGTGTCAAACCGGTTGGGCTTACGCCGGATTGGGTGGGCCGGCGGATTGACCGCAAGGCTTTGGAGGAGCTGGCGCAATTGCATACGGACACAGGCTTGGATATATGTGGTGAGCAGGGGGAATATCACACGCTGGTGCTGGATGGTCCGGGGTTCACTCACCGTCTCGAACTCAGCGAAACGCAGGTGATCAATCGTGGTGACCTGGCCTACCTTCAGATCGGGAATGCGCGTTTGCTGTTACCCAGTCAGGGGCCGACGGAGGCTGAACTGAACTTTGCTTTGCCGCGTGAAATGGCTCGGCCGACCAAGACCAAGCGATGCAGCCAATGTGGCAAACCGTTCTTTTGCGGACCGGGGCAGGGCGGGGGCGAGTGCTGGTGTCAGGGTTTGCCCGCTGTGGGGCCGATCGCTGGGCCTGATGTGGACTGCATGTGCCCGCAGTGTTTGCAGGCAAAAATAAATGGCTGAAGAAGTTGAAACCCCGAACAGTCTTGCCTAGTTAAACGACAGAAGCTTTGGTCGCCCTCTGCTTCGGCTCACTCCTCACCCGGTTCCGCTTGGGGCGGAACCGACCTCTCCTCATTGAGAGGAGAGGTCACATTTCACATGCTTCCAGCTGTTTCAGCCCGAAATAATTCGTGATAGGTTCTTGGAGCCTATTGGCGAAAAAGTGCTGATAGAAGAATAGAAGGATTCTTTCGCCCCTGACGGGGCTTGGTTGGTCCAAAACCATAAACCCACCGTTAAACGGTGGGCTATTATCGGATGTCCCTGACGGGACAAAAGCTTGTTCTTCCAGCCCGGAGGGGCGAAAGAAAATAGCTCAGCCAAATTTAGAGCGTGATCGTTCCCTCGAACGCGAAGTCTGCCGGCCCATTCAAGGACACATCAGCGAATCCGCCGTTGGCTTCCTTGAAGCCCACTTCTAGCAGGTCGCCGCCTTGCACCTGCACTTTTACAGGGGAGGTGAAGCCGTGGACCTTCGCTGAGATCATCGCGGCTGCGCTTACGCCGGTGCCGCAGGCGAGGGTTTCACCTTCCACACCGCGTTCGTAGGTGCGCACGCGGATGAAATTCGGTCCCTTCAACTGCACGAAATTCACATTCGTCCCGCGCGGCTTGAAGTGATCGTGATAGCGCACTTCTGATCCCACTTGAGCGACCATGGCCTGATCGGCATCCGGCACGAAGAGGATGGCGTGAGGCACACCCGTGTTCAGCGAATGGATGGGCGAGGCACCCGTCTTCAACGGAACTTGTTCGCTCAGGCGCAAGTCGCGGGGAGTGGTGAGGTTCACCGTTACGCGCTCCCCGTGGAAGGTCGCGCTGATGACGCCGGCGACCGTCTCGAAGGACGTGCGGTCCTTAACCCCCGTGAGCTTCTGGATGTAGCGGGCGAAGCACCGGGCGCCGTTGCCACACATTTCAGCATCGCTGCCATCGCTGTTGTAAAATTGCCAGGCCCAGTCCGCCTTGCCCGAGGTGCACGGCACCAGCAGCATGATGCCATCCGCGCCAATACCCCGTTGGCGATGGCACAACTGCACGACCTGTTCGCGGCTGAGCTTGATATTCCCCGTCCGGTTATCGAGGAGGATGAAATCATTCCCGGCCCCGTTCATTTTGGTAAATTGCAACGTCATCAGTGCCGGGACACTACTCAATGCTTTCAAAAAAACAAGCCGTGGAGATACGGGTTTTGAACGGTGTATGGTGGCGTCCATTTGACAAAGTATGGTAACGACGCGACGGTTGCCCTTCGCGAAGTTAGGTGCGCGGATTGTTATTAAGTAGTTCTTAGTAAACGGGTTATGATCCATGAATCTTCTTCATTAGTGCCGCTCACATCGGCTAAAAAGGGCCATTAATTCTTTACAGTCAGGTTACAGCCTACCAAATTACTCCGCGTGTCGAATCCGTTGTTTGATGCCAGTCGTATCTCCGAGAAATCGTTGCGGCAGTCCGGTATGGATCTGCCTGGCAGTCCCGTGTCTCCCGATGGAACTATCCATCGCTCCCAGCAATATCTGCTGCGCGAGCAGAAGCCCGAAGGTTACTGGATTGGTGAACTGATGGTGGATTCCACACTCGTCTCGGACATGGTGGCCTACCACCACTGGGATGGCAGTGTGGACCTCGAATGGCAGCGGCGCGCGGTCAATCACATCCTGTCCATGCAGTTGCCGGATGGCGGCTGGAATATTTACTACGGCGGCCCTTCCGAGGTGAACGCCACCATCAAGGCGTACCTCGCCCTGAAGCTCGCCGGTGTCCCGCTGAAGGATCCGCGCATGCTGCGTGCCCGCGAGATGGCGAAGAATCTCGGTGGTGTTCCGCGCATGAACACCTTTTCCAAGCTCTACCTCGCCCTCATCGGCCTGTTCCCTTGGAAGTATCTGCCCACGATTCCCTGCGAAGTTCTCCTGATAGGCAAATGGTTCCACGTGAATTTCTGGGACATGAGCAACTGGTCCCGCGCCATGCTCGTGCCGCTGGCCATCATCAATCATTTCAAGCCCACGCGGAAACTGCCCATCTCGCTGGATGAGCTCTACGTCGAGGGGTTCCACGAACGTGACCTCGCTCTGCCGCGTGATCCGGAATTGTGCACCTGGCGGAATTTCTTCATGTCGTTGGATGGCTTGCACAAGTTCGCGGAACTCTTCGCGCAAGCCGGCATCCATCCCTTCCGCCGTCGCGCGTTGAAGAAGTGCGAGCAATGGATGGTCGAGCGTTTCGAAGGTTCTGATGGTCTCGCTGCCATTTTCCCCGCGATGCTCAATGCGGTCATCGCCTTGAAGGCGCTTGGCTATGCGGATGATCATCCGGAGGTTGTCCGTGCCGTGCACGAGCTGAAGAAGCTGGAGCATCACACCGTGGACAACATGCGCATCGAGCCGTGCTTCTCGCCCGTGTGGGACAGCGCCATCGTGGCTATCGCCCTGCGCGAATCCGGCATTCCCGCCGAGCATCCGCAGATGAAGAAGGGTGCGGAGTGGATCATGGACAAGGAGATCCGTTTCCGCGGCGACTGGTATCAGAAAAATCCCGTCAACGTGGAGCCCAGTGGCTGGGTCTTCGAATACGCGAACAAGTGGAACCCGGACGTGGACGACACCGCCATGGTGCTCCTCGCCCTGCGCCTGATCCCCACGGACAATCCGAAACGCCGCGATGAAAGCTTCAAGCGGGGCATGGATTGGATGATGGCTTTTCAGTGCAAGGACGGCGGTTGGGCCGCGTTCGATAAGGACTGCACGAAAGGCATCCTGGAGAAAGTTCCCTTCGCGGATCACAACGCCATGCTCGATCCCGAGTGCGCGGATATCACGGCGCGCATTTTGGAACTGCTCGGCTACGAGAATTATTCCGTCGATCACCCACAGATCAAACGCGGCATCCAGTTCGTGAAAGACGAGCAGGAAGATGACGGCTCCTGGTATGGCCGCTGGGGTGTGAACTACATCTACGGCACCTGGCAGGTCTTGCGCGGCATGCGCGCGCTGAAGGTGAACATGAACCAGCCCTGGCTCATGCGCGGTCGTGACTGGCTGGAGAGTGTCCAGCTTCCGGATGGTGGTTGGGGTGAACGCTGCAACACCTACGACGATCCGGTTTACAAAGGGCAGGGGCCCAGCACCGCCTCGCAGACCGCGTGGGCCGTCATGGGCATTCTCGCCTTCGACGATCCTTTCCGCCCGAGTGTGCAACGCGGCATCGAGTATCTTGTCCGCATGCAGAATCAGGACGGCTCGTGGTCCGAGAGCGAAGTCACCGGCACCGGTTTCCCGAAAGTGTTCTACCTCAAGTACGACATGTATCGGAACTCCTGGCCGCTCCTCGCGCTGGCGACCTACAAGCAACTGCTCACCAAAGCGAAAGCTGCTGAGGCGGCGCGGAATGGTCACACTGCGGTGCCGATTGTCAGCCCGGCTACGAATGGGAACGGCAAGGCGCACCTTAACGGGCACAATGGGGTGCATTTGAACGGGACTCACTAGAGTATAAAACTCAGTGATGTTGAGAGATCAGATTTCAGCGGATGGATACTAACCCAAGCAAAGGCACGGTTCTCATCTGCTTCGCTGTAAAAGAAGAAGCTGCGCCGTTCCGTCCGCTGGTGTCCAATCGCCCGGATGTGCGGATACTTGTCACGGGCATGGGGGCGGAGAATACGCGGAAGGCGTTTGCGGCGGCGTTGGCTGAGGGAAAACCGGGCGTGGTCATAACCTGCGGTTACGCCGGGGGATTGAATCCGGCCTTACCAGCGGAAGCGTTGGTGTTGAATGCGGATGCTGATTTTCCGCTGACGCAGAAGTTGCTTCAGACTGGGGCGAAGCAGGGGACTTATTATTGCGCTTCTACCGTCGCCACTACTGCGCAAGAGAAGGCGGTCCTTTACGCCCAGACGAAGTGTGATGCGGTGGAGATGGAATCCGCCATCATCCGCCAAATCTGTGCGGAGCAGGGGATACCGGCGGCGACGTTCCGGGTGATCTCGGACGCAGCGGGTGAGAATCTGCCGTTGAATTTCAATGAGTTGATGACGCCGGAGATGACGATGGATTTCGGGAAGCTGGCGTGGACGTTGATGAAGTCGCCGGGGAAGATTCCGGAGTTGATGCGGTTTGGGAACCGGGTGAAGTCTTCGGCGAAGAAGTTGGGGGAGGCGTTGGCGAAGGCACTGAACGCGTAGCGCAGACTGACGGTCGGTGACATGTGTTGAAGTAAGTATGCGCTTTGCTTCGACTCACCCCTCACCCGGTTCCGCAAAGCCGGAACCGACCTCTCCCCGTTGAGGGGAGAGGTTACGTCGAACGATTGCTTTCTCGTCGGGTGTCATGATTTGCAATCAGCGCGCTCATCTCCCTCTCCTCTTAACGAGGAGAGGGCTGGGGTGAGGAGTGAGTCGTGACAAAGCGCTCACGATATTTCAGTCCGTTTAGGCAGACGATTGCGTTTGGCGGCTGGTTTGTTTTCCGGGTGTGGGGCTCTGTTCTGAAGATCATTCCAGATAGTGTCTCGTATCCACTTAATCTCCCGTAATTGGTTGTTCCAGAAACGGCGTGTGAGAATATTCCACCCCTTCAAGTATTCGTCACGTTCTGCATCGGCCGCTTGCTGTGAAGGAAAACCGTGGCCTGAACCATCAAGTTCCAAATTGTAGCGAGCTTCTGGACAATAGAAATCCAAGACATAAGGCCCAACTCGATGCTGTCGCCGGAATTTGTAGTTTGCGAACCGGTTGCCTCGTAAAATGCTCCAAATTTTCTTTTCCGCGTCGGTACGCTTCTTTCTCAGCATCCTTGGTATGACCGTAGGTTTCATCGCTCCACTTTTTATAATTTCAATGCGCCATGCTTGGACTCACCCCTCACCCGGTTCCGCAAAGCCGGAACCGACCTCTCCCCGTTGAGGGGAGAGGTTACGTCGGATACCCGTCTTCCTGATTAAATGGCGACGTGCAAGTAACTTCCATCTCCCTCTCCGCGAAGAGGGGGCGTAACGCGGCGCTCTTGAATACCTATTTCTGTAACGTTGTCCGCTCCGTCTCCACCGCCTTTTCCTTCTGCTTCTCGCTCCAGCTTACCAGACCGGCGCCGATGAGGATGAGTACTACGCCGATCCAACGGGTGGCGGATACTTTCTCATGCAGGAACCACATCGCGGCGAAGGTGGTGAAGACGAAGCTCAAGGCGGTCAACGGCCAGACGAAGCTCACATCACCGCGTGACATCATGAGCAGCAAGCAGCCGAAGAAGAGCGCCTCGAACAGCACGCCCAGTAGGATATGTTTGTTCGTCACGCCGGATTTGATCATCCGTACAATCTCGGCGGTGTTGAATCCCTTCATCTCGCCCATCTCGGTGATGCCTTTCTTCAAAGACACCACGCCGACGGATTCAAAGAAAAGCCCGACCAGCAGAATGAGCAGGAGTTTCCACATGCTTAAAGGTCCTGATAACGGATGAGGCGGATGCCACCGGCCTCCACCAACTGGCGGACGCGCGGGCTGATCAGCGCCTCATACTCGTGCTTAAATTCGTCCAGCGAGGGATGGCAGTAAAGCTCCGAATCCCCAGCGGGCAGACGCGCCAGCAGTTTCAGCACATACTCTTCATCCACGCGACCGTTTTGCAACAGGCCGAATACTTGGTGCGTGTGGCGAATGTCCTGCCGTTTCAAACCGGGGCGGGCCTGGGCGGAAAGCAGGTTAAAGATCACCGCGTGGCTGATGCGGTAAAGCCATTCACCACTGGAGATGCTGGCATTCAGCCAGAAGCGGTCCCGGGTCACGCGCATGTGCCCGATGCCGAGATTCAGCGCGTGATGCCGCAGGATGCTGAAAATGGTGGGGTGAAGGTGCATGTTCAGGTGACCGTTCACATGGTCCAATTTCAGTTTGGTGAGCGTGAACTTGTCGAACTGCGCACGGATCTCATGGCGTAGCTGGGAGCGTAAACTTGTGTTCAGGAAATAGCGGAAGCCGGCTCCGACGGGGTTGTTGCTGAACTGGTAACGGTTATCGACCAGGTTGGGAATCTCCGTGGGTTTCAGACTGGAACGGCCACAGACGAGCGAGAGATGCAGGCCCACACCGAGCGTGGGATTTTCATGCGCCAGTTGCACGGCTTCCTGACTGGCGCTGCCATTCACCATCAGGCTGGCGGTGGTGAGGATGCCTTCCTGGTGGGCACGGATCACCGCTGCATTGATGCTTGCGGAACGGCCAAAATCATCAGCGTTGACTACCAGCCTCCGGTTTTTGCTAGCGGACCCCATACCCCGGCACAGTGCCACCCATGGTCATGCCCAACCAAGTGCGGAAAATGAGTGAAAGCTTTTGCAGTTTGCTCAACCGGGTTTTTTCAGGCCCGAACACGTTGAACTCCCGGGCCTCCAGCTTCACCAGCAAACGACCATAAACCATGCCCATCAACTCGGCCGTCATCATGTTGCGCTTGTCTTCGGGGGGCAGGGTCTGCCGCGCCAGTCCGTAGAACTCGCGCGCCCGCGCGCCCACGGATTGGGCCAGCGCGCGGAATTTTGGTGTGTAGCGAAAATCCAGGATCTCCTGTTCCGTCACCCCGTGTTTCCGCAGTTCCTCCAGCGGCAGGTAGATGCGCCCGCGTTCGGCATCGTTCCGCACATCACGCAGAATGTTGGTGTACTGAAGGGCCTTGCCGAGATGCACGGCATATTCTTTGCAGGCGGGATTTTGATAGCCGAAAATCTGGATGCTCAACAGGCCTACCACGGAGGCGACGTGGTAGCAGTAATTCTCCATATCCGCCATGGTCTCATAGCGGAAGGTATCGAGGTCCATCTCGCAACCGCGGATCAGGGCATCGAAGTGTTCATACTGGAGCTGATACTTCTCGATGAACGGCTGCAGTTCCTGGTTCACCACAAACTTGGGTTGGCCGCCGGTGCAGGCTGTTTGGATGTCGGCGCGCCATGCTGCGAGTTGCTGGCGGCGGGTTTCCACGGGGGCCGATTCTTCATCCGCTACGTCATCGACCTCGCGGCAAAAGGCGTAGAGGGCGGACATGCCCATCTGTTTTTCCCGCGGCAACAGAATGAACGCCAGCGCCAGATTGGACTGGCTCCGCTGCGTGATGCCTTCACTGACCTGGGTGCTTGGGGCACTCACGAGGCAGCCTCCTTTCCGGAGGAACGGACGGGAGGCAAACCACCGGCTTCTGCCAGCGTCGGTCCACGTCGGCGTCCAGAAGAAGAGGGTTTTTCCACTTTGCTGAGATCTTTGGCGGGGCGCACCGGGTTATGGCGGCGTTGCTTGCGGCGATAGTAAACGTAGAAGACGAACATCAAAACTACCATCACCACGACACCGACAGCGGGCACCATCATGGCGGTCTGATCGAACGTGGACGCCCCTTTGGACGTTTTCTGTCCATCGATCTGGCTCTCTAGTTTGTCGCTTTTCATGCGTCAGCAGACCGGGAAGGCGTCACTTGCTGCCCGCCTCAGGCTCATCGGCGCCATCATCGCCCGCCTGATCGAGACTGATGTTCAGCCGCTGCATGCGGTAACGTAGCGCGTGACGGCTCATCTTCAACTGTTCCGCCGAACGGGAAAGACTATAGCGGTTTTGCTCGATGGTGGTAAGTATGAGTTTTTTCTCGTAGTCGGCCAGCGCGTCATCGAGCGATTGGGCGATGGGCAGGCGGGGGCTTTCGCCCTTCTGGAGGCGGTTCTCCAGGTGAAAGTCGGGCAGGCTGGTCCCTTGAACTTCGGCGGTGCCTTCCAGGATGACGGCACGCTCGATCACGTTCCGGAGTTCACGGACATTGCCAGGCCAGTGATGGGAGAGAAGCTGGTTTTCAGCGTGCTTGGACAGGCGCGAGACGTGCTTGCCCATGATCTGGTTGAAATGTTTCAGGAAATGTTCAGCCAGCAAAAGGATGTCACGGCCGCGCTCGCGCAACGGGGTGGGGCGGAACTGGACGACGTTCAGGCGGTGGTACAGGTCCTCGCGAAAATGGCCGTCTTCGATCGCTTTGATGACATCGCGATTGGTCGCGGCGATGAGGCGGACGTCTACCTTGTGCTCATCATTGCCACCCACGCGGGTGAAGGTGCCGTCTTCCAGGAAACGCAGAAGCTTGGCCTGGAGCGGGCGGCTCATGTCGCCGATCTCATCCAGGAAAATGGTGCCGCCATGGGCTTCTTCCACGCGGCCGATCTTCTGCCGGAGCGCACCAGTGAAGGCGCCTTTCTCATGGCCGAAGAGTTCACTCTCCAAAAGCATCTCGGGAATGGCGGCGCAATTGATGCGCACATAGTTCTTGCGAGTGCGCTGGCTGAGGCTGTGCATGGCCCCGGCGATGAGTTCCTTGCCGGTGCCGCTTTCGCCGAGGATGAGGACGGTGGCATTGGTCGGGGCCACGGTGCTGATGAGCTGCCGAAGTTCCTTCATGCGCGGCGACTCACCGATGATGTCATCGAGGCGGTAGGTCTCCGAACTGCGCGAGCGGAGGGTTTCGTTTTCCTTGAGCAGTTCGTGACGTTCGCCACAGCGTTCCACGATGTGCAAGAGCTCTTCGGGGGCGAAGGGCTTGGCCAGATAATCCATGGCACCGGCCTTGATCGCTTCCACGGCAAGCTTGGTGGTGGTGTAGGCGGTGATCATCACGATGGGGAGCAGGGGCCAGCGGGCTTTGGCCTTGCCGAGGAAATCGTAGCCGCTCATGCCGCCGAGGCGGGCATCGGTGATGATCATCAGATACTCGGAAGCATCGAGGCGGCGGAGGGCTTCCTCGGCGGAATCGACGCAGACGACACCATAGGCCTCTTCTTCGAGAATCGTTTGCAGGGAGGCCCGCATGTTCTTCTCGTCGTCGACCACCAGAATGGGGGGCAATGTACGGCTCATCGATTGATACGCATCATGGTTCTTGCCGGGAGATTTAAGATGAACTTGGCTCCTTGTCCAATCTCCGATTCTACGGTCAGGGTGCCGCCGTATATCTCCACATTTTGTCGGGCGATGGCCAATCCGAGGCCGGAACCCTTTTCCTTGGTGGTGAAATAGGCTTCAAAAATCTTCACGATCTTCTCCGGAGGAATCCCCGGTCCGCTGTCCTCGAAGGTGATGACGACGGTGTAATTCTGGGCGTTCCGCGCCATGATCTTGATGCGGCCTTCACCATGCATGGCTTCGCGGGCGTTGGTGAGGAGATTCACGAAGACCTCGGAGAGATGGCGTTGCTGCATCTGCAAAGACAGCAAGTCGAAGTCGAAATCCTTCACCACCTTGATCTTTTCGTGGGTGCCTTTGGGAAAGACGGAGTCAACGGCCCGGTTCAGCTCTTCGATGACGTTGAGCTTTTCCACCTTGCCCTCGGCGAGTTGGGCGTAGCCCATCAGCTCGGTGATGATGCGGTCGGCGCGTTCTACCTCGTCGCGGATGATCTGGATCTGTTGCAGAGCGGATTTTTTACCCTCGGCGGCCATGCTTTTCTGCAGGGAGTAGGAGGCGTTGGTGATGATGGCCAGCGGGTTTTTGATCTGATGGGCGATCTCGGCGGCGACGCGGCCGGCGGATTGCAACTGTTCCTGGCGCAGCAGATGTTCGCGCAGGTCCTCCTCCACCTGGCGCTGCCGGTCGAAAAGGATTTGCACGCCGTAACAGCAGGCCATGACGAGCAGCATGAGGAAGACGCGGATGACGTAGGGTTGATAAGTGTAGCCGCCCATGAGGCGGGCGTTGCGCAATTGGGTGTCGGTGAGGCCGAACTGAGGTTCGATGTCGAAAGTGATGGAGGTCTTGTCGATGACGGCGGCCACGACGTAACAGACGATCAGGAGGATGTTCAGGCTGAGCTGCCAGGAGGCATCGGGCAGGCTGACGGAATTCCGGATGATGAGCGCGAGGAAAACCCAATAGGCGTAAGTATTCAGACCGCCGGTGAGCATGGTGCACATGGCGAGGATGAGGGCATCCAGCAGGTTGTTGGAGAAGACGACCCACTGGATCACGCGGGGACGGTATCGCTGGTGCCGGATGAGCACGTAAGCGGCGCCGCAGTTGAAGAGCAGGTAGGCGATGAGGATGAGCCGGATGCTCTCAATCTGAAAGCCGCCTTCACCCAATGTCTTCACGCCTTCAAACTCACCGGAGAAAAAGAGGAAGTAGAAAACCAGGGAGATCAGGATGGCCTTCACGGGGAGGACGACGTTCTCCTCCATGAAGCCGATGCGACGCGACTGCTCCTGAGGATCAACCGGCGGGCTGATCAACACACTGGTGAAGTCTTTGAGCGTCTTGAATCTCATGCCCGGTGGGACGGCGCGATCCTTAACTGAGGCCGGTCAACTCCCGTGCCTTGTCGCAAATCTTATCAATCGGCCAGAGGCGGCCGATGCCTTCGTAGCCGCAGGAGAGCATGCCTTCATCCGGGCCGATGAAGTGCACGCCGCGTTCCTTCAAGGTCTTCACGTTCGCCTGCGTCGCGGGGTGGAGCCACATCTTGCCGTTCATGGCGGGGGCGATGAGGATGTCGGCCTTCGGATTGAGCGCGAGGGCGATGCAGCTCAGGGCATCATCGGCGAGGCCGTGGGCCATCTTGGCGAGGATGTTGGCGGTGGCGGGGGCGATGAGCAGGAGATCGGCTTCATCGGCCAGGCGGATGTGGCTGGGCTTCCAGCCTTCCTCTTCATCGTAAAGATCGGTCACCACGGGTTTGCGGGTGAGCGTCTTGAAGGGCAGGGGGGTGACGAAGCGTTGGGCATCGGCGGTCATGACCACGTTCACCTCGGCACCGGCCTTGGTGAGGAGGCTGGCGAGGTCCACGGCCCGATGGGCGGCGATGGAACCGGTGACGCCCAAGACGATGTTCTTCGGTTTGCTCATGATGAGGCTTTCAATTCAGGTGGCAGAGGCAGCCGCTTGGTGCGACGGCGCTCGGCGTGGACAATCTCTTCGAGCGCGGCCAAGTCTTTTTCGCGCGTTTCGCTAAGGAGAAGATAGTCGAAGTGCGGCGCTTGTTCGAGTTCGCGCGTGGCTTCTTGCAGGCGACGGGCGAGGACTTCGGGTGTTTCGGTGCCGCGACCGTTGAGGCGGAGTTCCAGTTCTTTTCGGGAAGGAGGGGTGAGAAAGACGGTGACCAAGGCGCGGGCGATCTCGGAGTCGGTCTGGGCGAGCTTGCGGATGGAGGCGGCGCCTTGGACGTCGATGGTGAGCAAGACGTCCTGACCGGCGCGCAGTTTATCGAGCACGGCACTTTTCAAGGTGCCGTAGCGATTGACGTAAACGTCGGCGTATTCGAGGAATTCACCGGCAGCCACGCGGCGGTTGAACTCTTCCATGCTGAAAAAGAAATAATGCACCCCGTGCTGTTCACCGGGACGTGGTTGACGTGTGGTGCAGGTGACCACACGGATGATGTCCTTGCGCTTGAGCAGCAGGTTATCACCCAAGGTCGTCTTGCCCGCGCCGGAGGGGGCGGAGAGGACGATCAGCAGTGCTGGTGATGTGTTCTGGGCCATACGACTATTCGATGTTCTGGACCTGTTCGCGGAAGCGTTCCAGCTCGGCCTTGATGACCACGACGTCGCGGGCGATCTCGGCGTCGTTGGCCTTGGAGCCGATGGTGTTCACCTCGCGGTTCATTTCTTGCGAAAGGAAATCGAGGGTGCGGCCGATGGGTTCCTTGGATTTCAGGCATTCCTCGAACTGGCCGAAGTGGCTGTTCAAACGGGTCAATTCCTCGGAGATGTCCGAGCGGTCGGCGAAATAGACGACTTCTTTGATGAGGCGTTCGTCTTCCACTTGGGGGAGATCGAGTCCAGCGCTCTTGATGCGTTGCTGCAATTGTTCGCGGTAACGGACCTGCACTTCGGGAGCGCGCTTGGCGATGCGTTGCACGGCGGACTTGATCTCCTTCATGCGGCTGACGAGGTCTTTTTCCAACGATTTGCCTTCGCGCTCGCGCATTTTGAGCATCTCGGCGAGAGCTTGCTGGAGGGCCTTGTGGAGATCGGCCCAATAGTCCTCGGCATCGGATTCGTCTTCACCGGCTTGCATGACGCCGGGGGCGCGCAGGAGCATGTCCAGGGTGACTTCGCTGCTGGCCAGTTTCAGATCTTTGGCGAGGCGCTTGAATTCTTTCACGTACGCCTTGGCGAGGTCTTCGTTCAGGCGGAGCTGGCTGGCGGCCTTGTCTTTGGCGGCATGAAGGGCGACGCGAACGACGACGCGGCCGCGGGAGATGCTGCGGTTCACTTCATCGCGCACCTGGGCTTCGAGCGGCTCCAGATTGCGCGGCAAGGTCACGGCGATGTCCGTCTGCTTCCGGTTCACGGAGCTGGCTTCCACGGAGAACTTGTATCCATTTTGAGCGCATTCGCCACGCCCGTAGCCCGTCATTGATTTCATTATTCAGGGGATTATGGGGGAGGGCGGGGGGAAAGTCGAAATGAAACCGGGGCCGGTTGCACCGGCGGGTCAATAATGAAGAAGACACGAATTTCACGAATGGGCACGAATTGGGGAAGGGAGGGGTAAACATCGGACAGCGAGTGGGAAGGGATTAACCGCAGATTCACGCAGATAGGCGCAGATGGGGAAGGAAAGGAATTAGTAAACCACAGATGAACACAGATTCAAATAGATGGGGAAAGGCGAGTTAACCGCGAAATACTCGAAATACACGAACACTGAAGCCGGTTGCACCAGCGGGCCAATGGTTGGGAATCAGTGAACACTGGTTGCACCAGTGGCCAATACGCCCAACAGCGAACAGCGAGAGAAGGAAGTTAGAGCCTCGTTCCTCGGCTGGGGAGGGGTGGCCCGCTGAGGACAGACAGGCCCTACCATCCGCTGACAACTCGGAAATCTCAGCGGGTGCCCTTTAGGTGGCGGTCGGCGAAGGTGAGGTATTGTTCCCAATCGTACTGCGTGATGTCGTGCGTGCCGGTGCGGAGGTGGTAGCGGATGGTTTCGCCGATGGGGTGATCGGGTTTCGGCCACTCGAAGGTGCCGAGGGCGCGGCGACCGAATAGTTGATAGACGGGTGCGGCGTGGGCGGTGCTGAGGAATTCGCCTTTGGGATCGGCCAGTTCATCTTCGGTGGCGCTGGCGACGTAGAGGGGGCGGGGGGCGATGAGGGCGAGGAGTGTGTGTTGATCGAAGGGGAGGGCTTGGGGGCGGTCGATGTAGTCGCGAAATTTGTCGCAGTAGCGCCAGGAGGCGTGGGCGAGGGAGTAGGCGATGTTCTCACCGAAGTTGCGCCGGGCCAAGGAGGCGCCGCCTTCGCCGCTGTTGTTCGAGATGACGAGGGCGAAGCGATCGTCTTGTGCGCCTGCCCACAGGGTCGCCTTGCCATGGCGAGAGTGGCCGAAGACCGCGACGTTGCGCGCGTCCACGGTGGGGACCGTTTCGAGGTAATCGAGGGCGCGGCTCAGGCCCCACGCCCAGGCGCCGAGGGCGCCCCATTCGTCGGACTTGCGTTCGGTGCGGTTGGCGAGTTTGAGAGCGTAGCCGCGGATGCCGTCGCGCCAGCCTTCGAGATGGTCGGGTTCGACGTCGCCATAGTAAAAGGTGGCGACGGCGTAGCCGCGTTTCAGGGCGAGTTCCAGGGGCCAGCGGGAAGCGTGCACGCCGCGTGTCGCTTCGGTGGCGCGGTTGTTCACGATGCCCATGTCGGCGGAGGGACGCATCCACTGATTCGAGAGCGGGATGGTGGGATCTTTTTCCAGGCTGGCGTTGCCGAAGTAATTTAGACCTAGAAAAACGGGGGCGGGTTTTTTCGCGGCGTTGGGCACGTAGAGCATCAGGTGGATCGGCGGGGCGATGGGGTCATCGAAGAAGCGGAGGGTGACCAAGGTACGGGTGGCGAGGCCGCCCACGGCGTCGTTGCGCGTGGCGGTGGTTTCCGCGCGGAGTTTGACGGGGAGCTTGGGCGTGTGGCCATACATGAGGTCGCGGAAATCTTGCAGGATCTCACCGCGACGGAGGGTGTTCCATTCGTTGGTGGTGGTGATGCGGTGGCCGTCACGGGCGAGCAAGGGATCGGGCAAGGTGTAGGGGATGACTTTGGTTTCGTCGTAGTTGCGGCCGTGGGAGGGGGACTCGGCGGCGTGGGTGAGGAAGGGGAGGAGCAGGGTGAGGAGTAGGGGCAATGTGCGTGAAAGGTTCATGGGAGCGTGCGTGAGGATTAGTGTCCTCTTGGGGGGTGATAGCGTCAAGCTTGGGGCAGGGCTCGGGACGGAGGGAGTTAACCGCGAACAACGCGAAACACGCGAAAAGAGGACGGGGAATGGGGAAACATTCGAACGCGAACGCCCAACATCGAACAGCGAGAGAAGGGAGTGCTGAGGAGGAGAAGGGCTAGGCGAGGTGGGCTGTGAAATTTTTTTGAACCTAGCTTAACTAGCGTACCCGCTGCGGCTGGTTTCTTGGGGAAACACAGCCGCGTTCCAAGGGCGGGCGTCACGCGCTCCGTTTGCGCCAGCACTGGTTGAGGGAAATCTGCTTTTGCGATTGACCGTTCACGCTAATAGGTGACCATTTCGGGGCACGAATCAAAGGAAGCAATGCTGTGAAGAATACAATCATCCTTAACTTAGGTCAGGGCATTTGTTTCCTGGTGCGCAGGTTTTTTAATAGGTGAGGAATTCCATTGTGATGAGAAACCGGTTCTTAATGATTGTTTTAGCGATCGGGGTTTTGGCGCTTTTTGGTGGTAGAATGCTGTTCTTGAAGAACGCAGAGGAAGGTATTCTGAATTTAAAGAAAAGGGCGGAAGCCGGAGAAGCGGAGGCGCTCTATGAATTGGGGTCTCTTTATCGTACGGGAAAAGGTGTTGAAAAAGATCAAGCAAAGGCAATCGCCAGCTTTGAGCGTGCTGCCAAACTGGGAAACCGAGATGCTCAAACTGCGATGGCTTCTAGCCACTTATTTGGTGTCGGTGTTCCTGTTGATGATGAGAAAGCACTCCAATGGCTCAAACTGGCTGCTGAGCGCGGAGAGCGTGGTGCTCAGTTTTATCTTGGACAATATCACGCCTATCGAGCCACCAATTTAGATTTGGTCGAAGGCTGTAAATGGTTTTTGCTCTCAGAAAGAGGTGGGTTCGATTCACATGAAGAGCTCCAACGTATCCGCACCAAACTGAGCGCATCGGAAATCACACAAGCCACCAAACTGGCGGATGATTTCAAAGCTTCAAAGAATGGCCAACGGAATTAAAAGGTTGCGGTGATTTGCGTTGGTAAGGTGAAGAAGATGAGACGGGCTTACAGCCCTTAGGATCTCATGGGGGGTTCGTAACCTAGGGCGTTGGCCGAAGTTCGGCTTCCATCGGCTGTTATGAGGCCGGGCCTCCCCGACTTGGAGCCGGGGTAAACCACCGACAAATTGTCGGGGTAAATTGGCCTTTGGAGTTGTTGGGTGGTTTGCAGTTGAGGGTTGAGGGAGTGACGGAGTTGCATAGCCGAGGGCCGAGGGGGCGGATTTCAAATTTTGAGGATTTCAGATTTCAAAAGGGGCAAGAGCTCAATTTCGGAATTGTGCTTCATTTTGATTTTCATAAGCGATTGGCCATTTGATGTTGAAGCGGCTTAAGAGCCGCGCTCCTTTTGGCGCGGCGGGTGTGCGCCGATGGAGCCGCGCCGGGGCGGGGAGCGGCGCTCCGGGAATTGGCAAGGGCGTCGCGGCAACGACGGCTTGCCGGGGCGAGTTGAAATTCGACTTCCGGTTAAAAGTTTCGGAGGGGGACGAGGGAATGGTCAGCCTTTGAAATTAGGGGCTGTGTTGATTTTCGTGGGCGGTGGGTTGTTGGTTATTTAGGCGGCTTAAAAGCCGCGCTCCTTTCGATGCGGCGTGGCGCGTTGGTGGATTCGAGCCGATTCGGAGATCGGCGCTCCGGGGGGATTGGCGAGGGCGGCGCGGAAGTGACGGCTTACCGGGGGTAATGGTTGAGGATGGAGGGTTGTGGGTTGAATGGGTGGGGCAGGAGGGAAAGGTCAGCCTTTGAAATTGGGGGCTGTTTGAATTTTTATAGGCGCTTGGCGAATGGAAGTTGAAGCGGCTTAAAAGCCGCGCTCCTTTCGACGCGGCGTGGTGCGTTGGTGGATTCGAGCCGATGCGGAGATTGGCGCTCCGGGGGGATTGGCGAGGGTGGCGCGGTGGTGACGGCTTGCGGGGGGTATTGGTTGAGGGTGGAGGGTTGTGGGTTGAGTGGTGGTGCAGGAAGGAAAGGCTCACTTGAGATTTTGTGTCGTGGTGATTTCATGAGCGGTGGGTTGTTGGATGTTTAGGCGGCTTAAAAGCCGCGCTCCTTTTGGCGCGGCGGGTGTGCGCCGGTTTGTAGCAAGGGCGTCGTGGTGACGACGGCTTGCCGGGGCGAGTCGAAAATTCGACTTCCCGATAACGTTTCGGGGGGACGAGGGAAAGGGCAGCCTTTGAAATTTGGGGCTGTGTTGATTTTCGTGGGCGGTGGGTTGTTGGTTATTTAGGCGGCTTAAAAGCCGCGCTCCTTTTGGCGCGGCGGGTGTGCGTCGGTTTCTAGCAAGGGCGTCGTGGTGACGACGGCTTGCTGGGGCGAGTCGAAAATTCGACTTTCCGATAAAAGTTTCGGGGGGACGAGGGAATGGTCAGCCTTTGAAATTAGGGGCTGTGTTGATTTTCGTGGGCGGTGGGTTGTTGGTTATTTAGGCGGCTTAAAAGCCGCGCTCCTTTTGCACTTGCTGCCATGGAAGCCGTTCATACTTATCTCGCCGCCATGCACTGCTCCATTTCCAGTCTCGTGGCGCTTGGCAAAGTATTGCCTTCGTTGGGTTATTCTCAGTGTATTTAACGGACTTCTGCAGATGCTCGGCATCTCGCACAACGGTATCGAAATAATCCTCCTGCCAAAACGCTCCGCGTCGTTTCAGTAACTGGTTAGCTATCCGGGCGGATGCGCCTTTCCAGCCATGTAAAATAGTGGTGAGCGGTATGTCCCAAACATCTATCACTGCATGCACATGATTGGGCATCACCGCCCAAGCTTGCATCCGATACTCCTTTCCGTCGTTCTTCAAAATAACTTCCTCGATAGCAGTGGCTATATCGTCCCGCCTCAAGCAACATTCTCCGTGTCCGCGATCCAGCCACGCCTCCAACTTCTTCCGCTTTTCACTATCTGATTGCTCATGCAAGAAGGGTTCCCATTCCGCCCGGCGGGTGATGGGAAAAGAGTCTGCCAACATGATCGTGACGAACTGAGTGATGTGTGGGGCATCAAAATGCGGCAGGTATCCGCGTTGATGCCATCCGCGAAACCCATGCTGCAACTCCTCGACCGAAGGTTTCCAATCCCATTCCCGTTTGGCCTGAATTAACTTCATCAATCCAACATTGCCAGGAGGCACAGGTCGCTTTGATTGTTTATCAGGGGAATCCGTTGGCATCATCGATGATCTTATCAAAAAGTATTCAGTATCTCCAGCATCTTCATTCATTTGAGCGTAAGCAAGCTTGAGGGGAGCGCGGCTTTTAAGCAGCCTAAACACTCGTCAACCCGGGTGCGTAAGTATGCTCTTTCAGCAATTGAGATTTAATAAATCTATTCTCTGGCAGCCTGAAATGTCGGATGCCGTATGATAAGTGTCACATCTAGGCGGCTTAAAAGCCGCGCTCCTTTTGGCGCGGCGGGGCGCGTCACGGGTGCTGGCAAGGGGGGGGACCCCGACCAGAACGCCGGGGCAGGCAGGACTCTCGCCTACCGGGGGTAACGGTGGAGGGTTGTTGATTGAGTGGTAGGGCGAGAGGAGGGAAGTGTTCGCTTCGGATTTTGTGCCGTGGTGGTTTTCGTGGGCGGTGGGTTGTCGGATGTTTAGGCGGCTTAAAAGCCGCGCTCCTTTCGACGCGGCGGGGCGCGCTGGTGGATTCGGGCCGATTCGGAGATCGGCGCTCCGGGGGATTGTCGAGGGCGGCGCGGTAGTGACGGTTTGCCGGTTTTGGGATCTTTTTACATGAGGGTGGCTTCGAGGTAGGGGCGCATGACGCGGGCTACGCGGCAGGTTTCGGCGGCTTCCCAGATTTCATCGATGGTGAATTTCTTTTTGCGCCAGCCGGTGCGGAGGGCTTCGAGGGCGAGTTCGAGGCCGAGCTTGTTCCGATACTTGAAACAGTCGGCGACGGTGCGGGCGGCGGAGGTGATGCGGACGGGGGTGCCTTCGATGGTGATGGTCTCGATGCCTTCCTCGAGGGCGGGGCCGGAGAAGCGGACGATGCGGACTCGGGGTTGGGTGATGCTGGGGCGCCAGGCTTTGCGGTCGAGGGCGATCCAGATTTCGTCGGCGGGTTGTTGCGCGGTGAGGCGGTGGAGGCGGAGGGCGGTGTGGAGGCAGAGGATGGCTTGGGGGATGAGCTTAGCGACGGTGGCGATGTTATGCTGCGCGCTGGCGGTGTGGTCGGCGAGGGTGTAGAGGCCGCGGCGTTTCCGGACGAGGAGGCCCTGGCTGGTGAGGGTGTAGAGGAGGCGGGGCTCAAGGCCGACGGCTTCGAGGTCGCGGGGGCGGACGAGGGGTCGGATGCGGAAGAGGCGGGCGAGCTTGGGGGGTAGGGGGCTAGGCATGGGGAAATGGTAGAATACCTCGGCACTTGTACACAAGTGTCAAGGTGGGGGAGGGAAGTTTTGGAGGTATGATTTATGAATTATGAGGTATGAAGGGGGCTGGTGGCTTTGATTTGAGGGGCGGGTTTGGTTTTCGGGGGCGGTGGAGGGTGAAGGCGGCTTAAATGGGGAGGGCGTCCGGTTTTGAGCGAAACTGGCCTGCCTTTGCTTAGGGATCCCGCATGCGGAGTGTGGGCGAGCCCCGACCTCCCGGCACGGGGTGAAGCGCCCACCTGAAAGAGCGTTCCGAGGCTTTTTTTGTTTTGGATGTTGTTGATAGTGTTTTGGTTGCGTTTAATTTGCTTTTTAATTGAAAATTTCCATTACGTCTTGCGGGGGATTTGGTAGTCTGTGTGCAGTGGCGAAGGGCCGACGGATATCTCGTTGGAAATCGCGACGACTAAGGAGGCAGGTGTGGATAGCCACAAAACAGCACAACTGGATTGTCGAACTGCGGAAGTAAACGCGGGAGGGAGAGTCGTTTCGCGTTTCTGGTTCTTGGTTTCTCGTTGGGGTGGCGGCGTTAGCGCGACCTGCTGTGGTTTGAATGTTCAGATGCTTCGGCGGCGGCCGCCTGAGGACAGCCAGCCCTACCAGCTGGCGCAGGGATTGGCACATTGTTTTTGCAAAAGGGGGAAATCGGCGGTTCTATTGATGGGGACGTCAATGCTTGACGTCCAAGTGAGCAGCATGCGCAGGCAAAATCGTACCGTTCGCAGCTGGTTGGCCACCGGGTTGGTGGTGTTCCTTGGCTTTTCTTCTTTCGTCCAGGCGCAGCAGCGCGTGGTTTCTCCTGGCAAAGGTTCAACAAAGAAGGCGACGTCTTCAAAGGCCACGGCTCCGGCTACCAATGACAGCAAGGCGAAGAGAACGGTGGTGACCAAGACGGAGACGGAGGAGGGGGCGATGTCGGTGGAGGCTTTGACGGAGCGGGCGAAGAAGTCGCTGGTGGTGATCTCGCATTATGGGCGGGATGGGAAGGTGGACGGGGTGGGCTCCGGGTTTGTGATCGATGCGAAGGGGTTGATCGCGACGAGTTTTCATGTGATCGGCGAGGCGCGTCCGATCAAGGTGGAGTTTCCCGATGGTAAGCAGCGCACGGTGACGGAGGTGTATGCGTGGGATCGCAAGATGGATTTGGCCATCCTCAAGGTGGATGCGGAGGGGTTGACGCCGTTGCCGCTCGGGGATTCGGATGCGTTGAAGCAGGGAGCGAGTGTGGTGGCGCTCGGGAATCCGCAGGGGCTGCAATACAGTGTGGTGCAGGGAGTGGTATCTGGCCGGCGCGAATTTGAGTATAGCGAGATGATCCAACTGGCGATTCCGCTGGAGCCGGGCAATAGCGGCGGGCCGTTGCTGGATATGTTCGGGAATGTTCACGGGGTGCTGACGTTGAAGCATGCGGTGACGAGGAACTTGGGTTTCGCGATGCCGGTGAATGCGTTGAAGCCGCTTTTGGAAAGGCCGAATCCGGTGCCGTTGGGGCGTTGGCTGACGATCGCGACGGTGAATACGGAGGAGTGGGAGCCGTTCTTTGGGGCGCGTTGGGTGCAACGGGGAGGGGCGCTGTCCGTGGAGGGAGCGGGGGTGGGGTTTGGTGGGCGGTCGATCTTGCTTTCCAAGGTGGCGGTGCCGGAGGAGAAGTTCGAGGTGGCGGTGAAGGTTAAGATGGATGACGAATCGGGCGCGGCGGGGTTGATCTTCGGCGGGGAGAATGAGAACGAGCATTTTGGGTTTTATCCTTCGAACGGGCGCTTGCGGCTGACGCGGTTCAATGGGCCGAGCGTATATTCGTGGCAGGTGTTGAAGGACATGCCCTCGGCGTATTACGTGGCGGGTGACTGGAATGAATTGCGCGTGAAGGTGGAGGGGAAAACGGTGAAGTGTTTTGTGAACGGGCAACCGTTCACGGCGATCTCCTGGGAAACACCAGTGGCGGGCAAGGTGGGCTTGGCGAAGTTCCGGCAGACTCAGGGAGAGTTCAAACAATTCCAGGTGGGTCAGGATTTGCCGGCAGGGGTGGCTTCCGCAACGACGTTGGCGAAGGTGGATGAGCAGTTGAAGGGGATGAAACTGGCACCGGTGCCGGACAGCAAGCTGGTGGATACGCTGCAATTGTATGGCGAGGAAGGGCGGAAGATTTTGGCGGAGCGCGCGGAGGCGGTGAAGAAGGAGGCGGAGCAATTGAAGCGTCTCGCGGCGGCAGTGCATGAACGGAATGTGCAGCAGCAATTGACGAAGCTCTTCGCGAACGGAGATGCGAAGGCGGATCTTTTCGAAGCGGCGATGCTGGTGGCGAAGTTGGATAACGAGGAACTCGAGGTGGCACCGTATCGCAAGCAACTGGAACGGATGGCGCGCGAGATGCGCGGGCGCCTGGCAGAGAAGGCGACGGCGAAGGAGCGGATCAAGCTGCTGAATGATTATCTCTTCGCGGAGAATGGTTTTCGCGGGAGCCGGAGTGATTACGAAAACAAGGCGAACAGTTACTTGAGCAATGTGATCGATGATCGCGAGGGGATTCCGATCACGCTCTCGGTGCTCTATCTGGAATTGGCGAAGCGCATCGGGGTGGAGGACATGGTGGGGATCGGGTTGCCGACGCATTTCGTGGTGCAGCATCGGCCGGAGAAGGGTGATCCGCAGTTCATCGATGTGTTCGAGGGCGGCAAGCCGATGAGCCAGCTGGAGGCGGAATTGATCGTGCGATTCAATGAACGCAGCCGCTCGCAGGAGGAGGCGTTCGAGCCGATGACGAAGCGGCAGATCGTGGTGCGGATGTTGTCGAATTTGTTGAACAATAGTTTGGATAAGGAGACGCCAGCGGAATCGATACGCTATCTGGATACGATGGTGGTGTTGATGCCGGAGGATGCGGGGCTGAGGCTCAGACGCGCGGGCGTGCGCTTGCAGATGGGTGATACGCAGGGCAGTCGCGTGGACTTGCGGTGGTTGCTGGATAATGAGCCGAAGGGCGTGGACCTGGACAAGGTGGCGGAGTTGTACCGGGCGTTGTGAGGAGAGATATTTAAATGTAGGAGGGTAGGGGATGGGAGAGTTGGGAAAAGGGTTAGCGGGTTTTGATGAGGAAAGGCTAGTGAACTGTGCTTATGGCAGTTTCCTTTCCCCTCATCCCGGCCTTCTCCCCGAGGAGAAGGAGTCAACATTTCCAGCGTTCAGACTATGCTGGTCGATTCAGGTCGATGGGAGACTAATGTAATTTATGGCTGAGGAAGCACATCAAAAAAATGGTCCCGTACTGGCGCGACACATCGGATTGTTCTCGCTGGTGGTGTATGGCGTGGGGGACATGGTGGGCGCGGGGATTTATGGGACGATCGGAGTGGCGGCCGGGCTGCTAGGGAATGCCGTGTGGTTGTCATTCGCGATCTCCATGATCGCGGCATTGCTCACAGGATTGTGTTATGCGTCATTGGGTTCGCGGTATCCGCGCGCAGGTGGGGCGGCATACGTGACGCAGCGGGCGTTTGGGATCAAATTTCTCTCCTACGTAGTGGGCTTGGCGGTCACGGCTTCCGGGCTCACTTCGATGGCGGCGGGCAGTAATGTGTTCGCGGGCACGTTGAATGGAATGTTTCCACTGCTGCCAGTGAAAGTGATTTTGGTGGGATTTCTGCTTTTGGTCGCGGTGATCAATTTCATCGGCATCAAGGAATCGATGACGGCGAACCTGGTGTGCACGGCGGTGGAGGTGGGCGGATTGCTCTTTGTGATTTTCATCGGCGCGAAATATTGGGGGAGCGTGAACTATCTGCAGGTGCCGGAGGGGAGCACGCTGGGGTTGACCATGCTGATGTCCGGGGCGGTGCTGACGTTTTATGCGTTCGTGGGCTTTGAGGACATGTTGAACGTGGGGGAGGAAGTGAAGGATCCGCAGAAGACGTTGCCGAAGGGGATCGTGATCGCGTTGGTCGTGGCGACGGTCATTTACATTTTGGTGAGCATCACGGCGGTCTCCGTAGTGGAAGCGCGGAACTTGGCGGACCCGAAACTGGGCGCACCGCTGGCGCAAATCGTCGAACGTGCGGCTCCATGGATGCCCACCTGGGTTTATACAGTGATCACCATGTTTGCCGTGGCGAACACGGCGTTGCTGAATTGCGTGATGGGTTCGCGGCTGCTTTATGGCATGGCGCGACAGGGCTTGGTGCCGAAGCGGCTGGCGGACGTGCATCCGCGCTTCCGTACACCGCACATCGCCATTCTGGCGCTGACGGTGGTGGTATTGCTGCTGGGCTTGTCCGGAACCATCAAGGAACTGGCCTCGGCGACTAGTTTGCTGTTGCTCACCTGCTTTTGCCTGGTGAATGGCGCGTTGCTGGTGCTTCAAGGACGTCCGGATGAGCCCAAGGGCAGCATGGAGATACCCCGGTTCGTGCCGGTGCTGGGCGTGATCGTCTGTGTGTGCCTAATAATCGCCAGGGTGAAGGATGAAATCGCCAAGTTCAACGATGAGAAACTGGAGGCGAACGTGTTTTTCAGCGCCCCGGTCATCGCCGGATTGATCGTTTTGGTGATTGCGGCGTTGTATTTGGTTCTGCGGCCCAAAACGGTGGTCGAACCTATGATCGACGACCCGTGAAAAAGGGCTAAGTAAGGGCGATTCAGGGCTTTTTGAAGGAAGGGAGGAGGTAATCTCATCAGTCTTTTCAACGTCGGCAAAGGCAGTCGTATGGTTGGATAAGGGCAAAAGAAGGTGTTACAAGGGCCGTATGCACCTGTGATAATGGTACGTTAGGTGCTATTGGATGGTTTGTCGGGAATGCTATATGGCCTGTTTCAATGGTGAAAGCGGAAGAATGGTCAGGAATGGTGCCTCGGTCTGGACTTGAACCAGAAACCAATTGATTAAGAGTCAACTGCTCTACCATTGAGCTACCGAGGCCCCAAATAGGACCGGCAGAATATTGAAGAAAGTAACGTTGTCAATATCAGGAAAGAGAAAAATCCTTCGGGAACGGATTAAGCGAAGCTCTCCTCCAAAGTGAGGAGTGAGTGTGGTGAGGATCGAGGGATAAAACCTAAAATGTAAGCCTCTTTATTGGGAGGATTACTGGCTGGAAAATAGGGCCATAAGGCACATTGACACTAGGTATAAAGAATCTACGATAAGAATCCATAAAGCTCTAATAAAGCTTAGTGCCAAATGAATCTTACGAACTGTTTATCAGGAAAAAACTCCCGCTCGCAGCATAGCCAGCGGAGCAGGTCTTCAAAGCGGGGTTTCACCCTGCCAGAGGTGGTCATTTCGGTGGCCATTTCCTCATTAGCCATCGGAGGTATCATGTATGGCTACATGATTTCGGCGAGACGCGCAGAATGGTCCGGCTATTCCTTGGCGGCCCATACGGCGGCGTTACAAGTTTTAGAGCGTACCCGGGCGGCTAAATGGGATCCAACCCGTGACCCGGTGGTGGATATGATCACTTCGGCCAATTTCCCCATGGAGACGGTCCTGATGGATATCCCGGTGACGGGCACCAATGCCGTTTACTGCACCAACCATGTTTCCATTTCCACGATCAGCACCAGCCCCCACATCAAGATGATCCGGGTGGATTGCCTGTGGCCGTTCATGAATGGGCGCGTCTATACCAACACTGTAGTCACCTACCGTTCCCCGGGAGTTTGATATGAAAATCACCACTTCCCACCAGCCCTATTCCATCCGCGGACTGCGGGCGTTCACTTTGACGGAATTGATGATCTCGATGGCGTTGTTCGTCATCGTCAGCGGTGGCATCATCTATGCGCACATCAACGGGCTGCGCTTCTATGAGATCACCCGCGCCAAGCTGGGGGCCAGCGAATCCGCGCGGATCAGTCTGGGTTTGCTCACTTCGGAAGTGCGTGGCTGCCAAAAAGTTCTCGTCGGTACCGGCTCCAGCAGCTCCTTCACGCCGGCCACCTCAGGTAGCAATCAGCAGGGCAACGCCATTCAGGTTTATCGTCCGGACTGGCATGCCACCACCAATTCAAATTCCTGGGTCCGCTACTACCGGGACAGTGCGACCTCCTTCGTTTATCGCAAGCCCGGTCCCAGTGCGGGCGCGCAATTGATCGCGGAGTACGTCACCAACGCCATCGTTTTCAAGGCCACGGACCATACCGGCACCACGGTGCTCACGGAACTGGACAACAATTCGATCGTCGATGTGAAGTTCCAGTTTTACCAATTGCGTTATCCCCGTGTTCGCATCGGGACCAACCAGTTTTTCGAGTTTTTCCAGATCACAACCCGGATCGCCCGTCGTTCCATTTGATAAAGGAGTCGTATGAAAATATTACTGCAACTCGTGCGCAAAAACCGGGGCTTTGCCCTGCTGCTCGTGCTGGTGTTCACCAGCATCGGTCTGCTGCTGATGTCCGCCTCGATGAGCTACACCTCCAATTCCGCGCTGCTGAACGAGCGGAACAACCAGTATAATTCCACATTGCTGGCCGCTGAGGCCGCCACGGAGAAGGTGGTCGGCTCGATGATCACCGATTTCAAAACTTACGGGCAGACCGCCATCGGCAACAACATGAACACCTACAAAGCCATGGTGCCCACGACCTCGGAGAATGCGTTTTGGTCGGCATACCAGTTCAGTGATGCCCAGGGCAGCACCAATAAAACCTACGTCGCCGCCAATGGCAGTTCCTATTTCACCGCCGATCTGGGCGCGACCTACAGCGGACTGGGAGGCACACGCATCCCCTACAAAGTCATCTCCAATGCCCGGATGGTAAATGGCCGTTTTAATCTCACCAATGCTGTCCAGCAGGAGATCGCGTTCACCACCATTCCCATCTTCCAGTACGCCATCTTTTATAATGAACTGCTGGAGTTCGTCAAAGCCGCCACCATGACCATCCGGGGCCGGGTGCATAGTAATGGTTCCATCTACCTCGGCAGTTCCAGTCCGCTGACATTCTATGAGGATGTCACCGCCGTGGGCGTGATCACCAGGCCTGGTTTGTGGAACGGCGTGGAAACGACCACCGCCAGCGGGGCCATCACTTTCAACCAGGATAGGACCACCAATGCCGCCGTTATGTCCCTGCCCATCGGGACCAACAATACTTCTGAGGCGGTGCACAAGGTGATCGAGCGTCCGCCTGCTGGCGAAAGCCCGACTTCCGCGATGGGGCAGGAGCGCTACTATAACAAATCTGAGATCATCCTGCTGGTCACCAACGGCATAGTCAGCATGAGCATCAAGACGCCTTACGCTACCAGTTCGAACGCCATTCCCACCAATCATGTGCTCACCTTTCTGAGCACCAACAAGACCATGTATGACCAACGGGAGGACCGGACCCAACTGCTGACCGAGATCGACGTTGCCAAGTTGAAGCAGTGGATCTCCACCAATTCAGTGGTGGCCTCCACCTTGGGCACCACGCCTTCATTGCTTTACGTGGAGGACGCCCGGGGCGGAGTGGTCACCACTTTGTCGACCAATTATTCGACCAATTATAATACCCAGAACAACTACGTTGCGCTCACCCTTCCTCTGGTGTCTGTGACCACGAACCTGGGCAATTGGACGCCCAGCAGCAGTGGGACCAGTGGGGTAAAGTTGAGCGATATCCCCAGCAATTCTTACACCAACCAGCTTACCACTGGCACGGCCGGGCAAAGCAGTGCGCGTTACCGGTATAGAACCCGGACCTACACCTACGGCACTAGGATCACCAACGTAAACAGCACCACGGTGGATCATGGAAATGGTGCGGTACGCTTGATCAACGGCAAAGAACTTCCGATCAACGGCCTGACGGTCTCCACTCCTAACGGCCTGTATGTGAAAGGCCATTACAATTGCCCTACGGATGCTCATTTGGGAGGCACCAATACGAGCAATACCAAACCCGCCTCCATCGTCGCGGATGCGGTGACCATTCTTTCGTCCGAGTGGAACGACAATGAGAGCACTGCTTCCTACACCGAGCGGGAGCCGGTGGACACGACCATCAACTCTGCCATCATCAGCGGGAATGTGCCTGCTGGCGGGGCTCACGGTGATGATCCGGCCAGCGGCGGAGCGCATAATCTGGTCCGCTACCTGGAAGCCTGGTCTGGCCAGACCTCCACTATCAACGGATCGTTGGTGTGCCTCTATCAAAGCACCAAGGCGAACGCCCCCTTTGTCACCACGGGATTGGATGATTCCTATTATTCCGCTCCCACGCGCAACTGGTCCTTTGACCGGAATTTCTTGGACCCGAACAAGCTGCCTCCCGGCACCCCGGCTGTCCGTGTGTTGGAACGGTTGAAATGGACCAACCCGCCCGCTGGTGTCACCACTTACGCTGGCTACTGATCGTATGAACATGAGAACTTTATTTATCGTCCTGGCCCTTGCTGGGTTGACGCTGCCTTCCGGGTTGCGTGGACAGGAGTCACCTGCGGCAGCCAAGCCATCCGAATCGGGTGACGAAGAAAAGGTGTCTTCGCCCACTGTTCCTGCGGCCAAACCATTGCCTCCTTTTTCGATCAGTGCGGGGAAGGTTTATGCCGGTGATACCTTTTACTCCAGCCTGATCAAGATCGATACGGGTAAAGAGTGGGTCGCTTTCAGCGTGCCTGCACAATACCGGTACCAAGCGGCGGAGAGCGGCCGGGAGATTGTTGTTTATCTGGATCAAAGCCGCCAGAGCTGGGCCAAGTTCCAATTTCATGCCAGCAGTTTTCCTGAATTCACTTACGATGCTGTTCGCCCGCTGGTAGATGACAGCTTCGGTGACGCTTCGCCGTTGATGGCCACCACTTACGCTGGCGGTCGGACCATTTTATCATTCACCGCAGAAGCCGGTACGGCCAATAATCCCAAACAGGTGCGGGTTCACGCGGTACCCTGCCAGGCGGGCACCTTGACCGTCACCACGGTGGTTTATCAAAAAGAGGCAAAAGTGCCTTTCTTCAAAGTGAAGCAGATGGTGGATTCGCTGCAGTTCGCCAAGTCGGAGAAAGAGTTGAAAAGCACGACCCCTTCAACGGAAGACTGAGGGCTCGGCGGGCACTGAGAACTACGTCAGCGCGGTTACCGCTTGTGCCGCCCGATGAGTTGCGCCACCGGAGCCGAAGGTAGCCAGCACCGGTTGCAACTCTTGCACGACTTTTCTCCGTGCTTCGGGATTCTTCAACCAGTGCAAGGATGCTTGGGCCAGGTTTTCCACCGTGGCCGCCTGCTGGATGAACTCGGGGAATATCCCGCGTCCAGAAATCAGGTTCACCAGCGCGATGTAGTTCACCGTCACGATCTGTTTTCCGATCCAATACTCCGGCGTCGATACTTTGTAGAGCACCACTGTCGGGACTTCCATGTAGGCACATTCCGTGGTGACCGTGCCGGAGGACGCGATGGCCATGGTGGCTTCGCACAGTGCTTCGGACAGACCACCGATCTGTACTTTGATGGAAGAATCCGTGATCATGGGGCGCGCCAGTTCCGCCAGATTTTCGTTCGGCAGGATGATGCGGAACTCGGCGGGCACCTGGGTGCGGATCTGCGCGGCCGCGGCCAGCATCACTTCCAGATGACGCGAAACTTCCTTGCGCCGGCTGCCCGGCAGGAGCAGAACCACCGGCTTGCGGTCAGCTGAATCCAGCAGCAGTCGTTTCTCCCGGAACATCTTGAGCCGGTCCACCAAGGGGTGCCCCACATACTCCACGCGCAGACGTGGCGTCTTCTGCGCATACCATTCTTTTTCGAAAGGCACGATGCTCAGCAGGAGGTCCAAATCCTCTTCCAGTTGCAAAGCGCGACCCGGACGCGAGGCCCACACCTGAGGGGAGACGAATTGCACAAACTTCGGCCGCCAGTTCGTAAACGGACCCTGTTGGGCTCGTGCCCGTTCTTTCAGCGCATGGGCGAGCCGCCGGTTGAAGCCTGAGAAATCCACACCGATAAAAACATCCGGCAACCGGTCTTCCGCTACTTTGACCAACTGGTTAAAGAGGCGTTGAAATTCGAGATACTTTTTGAAGACATCGAAGAAACCGAAAACGGCGTGCTGCGTCAGGTCAAAGGAAAGTTCCACCCCCGCCTCGGCCATCTTGCTGCCACCGGCACCGAAGAACTTGGGCGGGAAGGGCGCTTGCGCGAATTGCGGTTGCTTTTTGAGGGCGCGGACGAGCTCAGCCGCCAGCGTATCACCGCTGGTCTCACCGGCCACGATCATGAAGCGCTTGCTCATGCACCCGGGATACGTGCCCCGGCGCGGGTGATCATCTCAGTGATCTCCAGGGCCAGATCCAGCGCTTGCTTGGCGGAGGCACCGCTCACGCGTGGCTGCTGCTTCTCGCGGACGCAAGCGACGAAATGTTGCAGTTCCAGTTTGAGCGGCTCGTCCTTGGTGATCGGCACCGGTTCGCGCACGATCTTTTTCCCGGCGAATTCGCTCACGATGGTGGAGTCATTGGCGCTGAGCAATTTCTTGAGCAGCGAAGACTCCTGTTCGTCCGAGCGGGCCAGTCGATAAATGAAGCCCTGCTGCGCACGGTAATCGAGCGAGATGTAACTGGTCTGCGCGCCACCGCTGAAGACGCGGATCTTGCGCATGCGTTCAGGACTGATACGGCTGGCCGTGAGATTCGCCACACAACCGTTCTCGAAACGTAACCGCACATTCGCGATATCCTCCGTGGTGCTGAGCACCGGGATGCCCACCGCATCCACACTCACCACCGGCGAGTTCACAAACGCGAGCACCACATCCAGATCGTGGATCATCAGGTCCAGCACCACGCCGATGTCGATACTGCGGGCCGGGTAGGGGGACAGGCGATGGGCTTCGATGAATTTCGGCTGCGTGGCGGCTTTTTGCAGATAATCGAACACCGGGTTGAAGCGTTCCACGTGGCCGACTTGCAGGATCAACTTGTTTTGGCGCGCCAGATGCACCAGTTCTGCTGCCTGGTCGGCGCGTTCAGTCATCGGTTTTTCCACCAGCACATGCTTGCCTTGGGCGAGCAGGTCTCGGGCGATGGCATGATGCGTGATGGTCGGCGTGACCACACTGAAGGCTTCCGCAGCGGCGGCCAGCTCAGGGATGGTCGAGAAGACCTTTACACCGAGCTTTTCCGAGACGCGCTGGGCATTCTCCGCGAAAGAGTCATAGATGCCCACGAATTCACATTGGCCGGCGGCGGCCAGTTCGGCGTAAAGACGCGCGTGTTCTTTGCCCAGCGAGCCGGTGCCGATGACGCCGACACGGATGCGCTGGGTTGATTTTGCTTTGCCCGGTTCCATGCGCGCAGTCTGCCTGCGATGACCCACCCTGACACGCGAAAAATTTGAGCCTTGTCCGCTCCGGTGAAGCCCCTACATTTCGCGCATCGAATGACGGTCTATCTGGTAACGGCCATTGTGGCATATTTTCTGGGCTCGATCCCCACCGGCTATCTGGTGGCGAAGGCCAAAGGCGTCGATATCCGTTCCGTGGGGAGCGGCAATATCGGGGCCACCAATGTCTTTCGCATTTTGGGCAAGGGACCAGGAACCTTTGTGTTACTGGTGGATGCGCTGAAAGGCTTTTTGGCCTGTGGGTTGGTGGTACGGCTGGCCTGGCAAACCTTTGGCCAACCGGGACCAGGCGATGACGTGACCCGCTTGCACCTGTCTATCCTCGCGGGCATCTGCGCCGTGCTCGGCCATAACTACACGTGCTGGCTGAATTTCAAGGGTGGTAAGGGGATCGCCACTTCCGCAGGTGTGTTGATCGCCTTGGTGCCGTATGCTTTCCTCGTCACTCTGGCGACCTGGCTCGTGGTGTTCGCGGCGAGCCGTTATGTGTCACTCGCTTCCATTGTCGCGGCGGCGGTGCTCCCGTTTGCTACCTGGCGACTGCACGGGCGCACGGAATTGATCGCCATCACCACCTTGATGTCCGCGCTTGCCATCTATAAGCATCGCGCCAATATCCAGCGCTTGCGCGCGGGCACGGAAAACCGTATCGGTGGCAGCAAGACCAAACCTCCGGCATGAAGATCACTGTATTAGGCGCGGGTGCCTGGGGCACCGCTTTAGCCCGTCTCCTCCATCAGGCAGAGGCGGATGTGACGCTCTGGGGCCATAACCCCCAGCATCTGCAGGACCTCAAGAAGACGCACATCAATTCCCGCTACCTGCCAGACGTGCGCCTGCCTGCTACATTAAAACTGGAGACGGATCTGGCCAAGGCCGTCAAAGGCCGCGACTGCCTTGTGGTCGCGCTACCCTCCAAAGCCTTCCGCACGGTGACCAAACGGTTGAGTGAGTACAACAAGCTTGTGGTCAGCGTGACCAAGGGCATCGAGTATGACTCGGGCCTGACCATGTGCGGCATCTTGCACCAGACGATGCCCAAGGCGGTCCATGCGACACTTTCCGGACCTTCCATTGCGCATGAAGTGGCGCGCAATATTCCATCCGCAGTGGTGGTGGCCAGTCCCGATGAGAAGGCTGCCGAAACCGTCCAACAGCTTTTTCATCGTCCTTATTTCCGCGTCTATCGCAGCACGGATTTGCTCGGTGTGGAGTTGGGCGGAGCTTTGAAGAACGTCATCGCCATCGCCGCTGGTGTTTGCGATGGCCTCGGCTTTGGGGACAATTCCAAGGCCGCCTTGATCACCCGTTCCATCGTGGAGATACGCCGCCTGGGGGTCGCTTGCGGAGCGCTGGCAGAAACGTTCAATGGCTTGAGCGGTCTGGGAGATCTCACGGTGACGTGCTTCTCGAAGCACAGCCGCAATCGCACTTTTGGCGAACGTCTGGGCAAAGGAGAAGAGATTTCCCAAGTCCTGTTCACCGGCGTGCATGTAGCTGAGGGGTACCCTACCGCCTGTTCGGCGCACCAGCTCGCGCAAAAGAAGTCCGTGGAAGCACCGCTCATCAACGAGATCTATTCGATGCTCTACGAGGGCAAGAATCCGGGTAAAGCCGTGCATGACCTGCTCTCGCGGGATTACAAAGCCGAGGATTGAGCGCCGGCCGGATCAATGTTCCGGCTCGATCTTGTACTTCAACCGGGCACCCTGTTTGCGGGCGGCATTCAGGATGCCAGAGATCACGGCTGAGTTCGCATCCATCTTCACCACATAGACCAGATCGCCGATCTGATTCTGTATCTGAGTGCGGAAAACCGGCGGCAACGAACGGTCTTTCACCATTTCTTCCAGCATCCGTCCGATCTGCAGCATCACCGAAAAGCTCTGGGCACCTGATACCGTAGGATTGGCTTCCAGTTCTTGCCGCAGCTTGGTGATACGGGCTCCGATTGCCTTCGAGGCTTTGATTGCCAAGTCCCCGTCGCTCAAAGGCGGCGTCTGGCTGCGTAAGTCGGCCAGATCATGGCGAATGTTTTCTCCGAGATCATGCACCAACCCGCGGATGACCACGCTGCGTTCACCGGGCCGGTACGGATTCGCCGTGATCTGACCGGGCTGCATGAACTTGCTGTAGGTGTTTTCACGCCACGCGGTGTGTGAAACGACCATGAAATCATTGGCCTGATCATTCTCCGCCAGCATCTGGACCAGCTCGGTGATCGAGCGCGCCGCTTCCACGGCCATCATCTGCCGTTTCAATTCCAACAGGCTTTCCAAGGTGGCGGTGCCGGGCTGGAGTGAGCCCAGGTGTTTTTTATCAATGCCCAACCGCTTGAGGATCGCCATGGCACTGCGCACCCACACGCGATTCGCTTCAATGCCTTCCTTGCCCAGATACTGCAGCCACTTCTTGATGCGCTCGGGATCCTCGTGCTTCAAGGATTCCAAGTAGCGGAAATTGATATACTCCGGGATGTCCGAGTGATTATCCCTATGCAGTTCGAGATCGGAGATCAGTTCATCCACACCGTAGTCCGGCAGGCGCCGCGCCTTCTTCATGATCCACGCGGGAACCAGCCCGAGGTGTCCTTGCAACTTCTCCATGCCCGGCAGCAGATAACCACCCTCCAGCGGAGTCATCAGCGGACCGCGCACGGGCCAGGGCAGACGGTAATTCCACTGCACACTGGCCCATTGGTTCTGGGCGGCGTACGTCACTTCATCATCCAGCAACGTGTCCAGAGGATCAAAAGAAAGTATCTCACGTAGGGTGTTGTGTTCCGCCTCGGTCAACTCTTTGAAGCGGACCGGCTGCATGACATATTCATGCCACAGCGCCAGCTTCAAAAAATACGCATGACTGCCCCAGAGGCCACCCAAGGTCGGCTCGCTGTGATTGTGCAACAGCTCCGACAACGGAACGAACGGAGCGATGATCCCGGTCAAAATCTGGGCCGTGGTCTTGATCGCCGAATCCTCGTCCACATAGGAGAACAGCGTGCTATACATCGCCGCACCGCTGGAGTTCCGCACATCATCCACGATGCCGTAATACAATGGCTGTCCCAACGCCTCGGCGGGCAATTCAATTCCGGCCTTTTCCCGCAAAGCGCGCCGGGCCGTCTCCACGGCAGTTTCCTTGGCTTCCGGAATCTGGCGATAAACTCCGGCGGCATTGATCTCATACAATTGATCATCACCCGCTTGCGCACGGATGCCTCCGGGCAGGGCGAAGTAGCCGGATGAACGTTGCGTCAGCAGCACCTCAATCCCCTGAGGGCCGCGACGTAGGACCACAGTGTCCGCTGCTTCGGTGAAGATCTCGCCCAATTCATCGCCTTGTCCCTCCACGGGAATCTCGGGATAGCCGGTGAAGACCTGCTTGAAATCAGGATGACCGTGGCGGTTAGGCGGCAGCATCCGGCCGGTCGGGTCCATGAACCAGCGGATATCGCCAAAGTTCAAATCCGAGGCCAGCGCATGATACCAAGGTTTGTTCGGGGCTTTGAGATGGATGCGGGTGCGATGGTCGTCGTGCGAATCTTTCAGCGCCGCAAAATCGATGCTCGCGCGGCCCAGCTTGTGCCAGAAAATATCCCCGCTGTTTTCAAAACTGGGCAGGGGTTTGGGCTTCAGTCCCGTAAAGCCCGACGGAATGGATTCTTGCTGGTTCATGGCGATGCCCGCAGGCCCGAAAGGCTACGCCTGATAGCGATTTAAGTAAAGCGTTGTCCCGCGAATTCTGAGCGCAGAAACGAGGGCGAATACTGGGCAATCAGCGGATTTACAATTGCGTCCGGATAAGCGCCATCAGATCGGCATACTCATCCACGGCCGGGAATTGTGGGAAGGCCTGCTTGATATTATCCGGCGCATGAAAGAGGAAACCCACATGCGCCTCACCCAGCATGGTTGTATCATTGAAGGAATCACCGGCCGCGATCACCTTGTAGTTCAGGAGCTTCAACGCCGTGACAGCCTTCTGCTTCTGATTATCCTGCCGCAAGCGGTAGTTCACTATACGGTCGTCCTTCACTTCCAGCTTGTGGCAAAGGATCGCGGGCCAGCCGAGTTGACGCATGAGTGGCTGCGCGAATTCCTCGAATGTATCCGACAGGATGATGACCTGGGTAAGGGAGCGCAGTTCATCGAGAAATCCTTTGCCGCCGGGCAGGGGACTGAGTGTGCCGATAACCTCTTGAATGTCCGAAAGCTTCAGACCATGACGGTCCAGAATCTCAAGACGGCAGCGCATGAGCTTGTCGTAGTCCGGCTCATCGCGCGTGGTGCGGCGCAGTTCGGGGATCTTCGTCTTTTCCGCGACGGCGATCCAAATCTCAGGCACCAAAACGCCTTCCAAATCCAAGGTAACAATCGTCTGTTGTTTCACGGCGCGGGAGGTTGGAGAGATGGTCGGGTTTTGTCGAGCGCAGACCTATTCCACCAGCACATTGCGTAATTCGGTCTTAAGAATCTTGCCGGTCGCATTCCGGGGCAGGGCAGGCAGGACCAAGACTTTGCGGGGCACTTTGTAATCAGCCATCTTCTCGCGGATAAAAGCGAGGAGCGCTTTTTCATCCAAGGTCGCGCCTTCATTGAGCGTGACAAAAGCGACTGCCTGCTCTCCACGGCGGGCATCGGGCTTGCCGATGACGGCGGCTTCCTTGATGCCGGGGAAGCGGTAGATGACTTCCTCGATCTCTCGGGGATAGACGTTGATGCCGTTCACCAGCAGCATGTCTTTCTTGCGGTCGGTGATGTAGTAGAAATTATCGGCGTCGCGATGGCCGACATCACCCGTGTAGAGCCAGCCATTGCGCAAGGTCGCGGCCGTTTCTTCCGGTTGCTTCCAGTAACCTTGCATCACGTTCGGTCCCTTGATGCAGATCTCACCGGTCACGCCGGGAGGCTGGGCGGCACCGGCTTCATCGCGGATGCTTAGTTCCACCTCAGGAATCGCTACGCCCACGGAGCCGGGCTTTTGCGGACCGTTGATGGGATTGACGGTAGCGACCGGACTGCTCTCCGTGGGGCCGTAGCCTTCGAGGAATTTGATCTTGGGGAAGCGTTGCTGAAATTGATGCAGGACTTCCAGCGGCAAGGGCGCACCACCACTCACGCAGAGACGGAGGTTCAATTCCAATCCGGGCGGCAGGGAGGCCAACGCACGATGGATTTGCGGGACTGCAGGCAACACTGTGCCGCGATGCCGGATGATCTCCTCCAGCACATGCTTCATCGGGTGAAGAGATTTCACGAGCACGATGCTTGCCCCACCGATCAAGGGCAGCAAAGTGCCTACAGTGAACATGAAGCTATGGAACTGCGGGAGCATGACTACGATGCGATCCTCGGAGGTCATCTCAAGACACGTCACGCAACTACGGATGTTGGCGAGGAAATTGCCGTGCGTGAGCATCGCGCCTTTCGGACGGCCCGTGGTACCGGAAGTGTAGAGCAGGGCGGCGAGTTCGTTTTTGAAACGGCGCACGGGTTCGATGGAGTCATCCTCGGTCGCGGTGAATTGCTCCACGAAGAGATACCGGATGCCGGGCACCAGGGCGCTTAGCTTGGTCTGGTTCTCGGTGAGGCTGTGATCGGTGATGACGATCTTGGCACCAGAATCATTGAGGATATAGGCGACTTCATCCGCCTTTAGGAAATTATTGATCATCACCACCACACCGCCGGCGTGCCAGGACCCGAACAGGGCCACGGGGAATTCCGGGCAGTTCTTCAGCCACACGGCGATGCGGTCGCCGGGTTGCAACGCGAACTCATCGCGCAAGCGCTGGCTCAAGGCGCGGACTTGCGCAAGCAGCCGGGCATACGTAATTTTTTCATCACCCCAAAAGATCGCTGTCTGTTGCAGCGAAGACCCTGCCATGTCGATAAATTCCTCGTGGAGACTCATGTGTGGTTTTAGATACCTCTTTCGTTGGGCAGTGAAAAGAAAAAGAGGCTGATAAACGGAGGATTTTTCCCGTCACGACTCATTATGTCGCTCACAGATAAGCAATGAGTGATGCGCGACGGATCAGCGCAGCTCTTTGCCGAACTGTTTCAACCACAATTCGGCTTCACGATGCTGCGGGAAAGCCGTGGCGACGTGGTGCCAGAAGCGGGGGGAGTGATTCATCTCCTTCAGGTGCATGAGTTCGTGTACGATCACGTATTCCAGCACAAAGAGCGGCGCTTGGATGAGTCGCCAACTTAGCGAGATGGTTTTGCGCGCGGAACAGGAACCCCAGCGAGATTTCTGGTCGCGCACAGAAACGCGTTTCACTTCCAGCCCATGCTGCCGGGCTAACGATTGAACGAGCCTGGGAAACTCTTGGTCCGCGAGCTTCCTCAGGTGCAGATGGATCACCGGCTTCCAATCCTCTTTCGCGACGCTGCTGCTGGCCATTTGATCACCAAAGTGCAAGGTGTGGCTGGAGCCGTGAGAGTAAACTTGCAGCGGAACTTTTTCGCCGCGATACCAGATGAGCGAGCCATGCGTCACTGGTTGCACGGTTTGTTGGCGGGCCAGCACACGGGCGCGATTCTTGATGATCCACGCGTCCTGCCGGGCTACGAAGTCCATGGCCTCCTTGCGATTGCCATGGCGCGGGATCGTCACGCGCAAGGTGCCGTCATTACGGATGCGGAGAAGATAGCGGCGGGCCTTGGGGTTGTTATGCAACTCAAGCGGTATGCTGTCTTGTATGAACGCCAATTCCATTTCGCTTAAACTTCTTCGGTCACGCCATCGGCAGAACTATGCCTGCTTGATTCAGGGCCTACGTTGAGGATTCTGCAACTCAAAAGCCAGATCCGGATCCAGGCGGAAGACCACGCCACGATACTCTTCGCTCACGGCAGCGGATATTGATACGGTCTGACGATAGAGGCGTTCCAGTTTTGGCAGCGCTTTACGAGCGTCACTGCCCCAGCTCATGAGGCCATGGGCGGCCGAGAGCCGGACTTCTTCCTCCGGATCATCCAGCAAACCGATGCAAGTTTCCAAGCCTTCGGCACGGCGATGCTTGTCGCAGGCAGCGTCGTTCACCCATTCCGCAACATGCCGGATGGCCTTCACCCGCACATATTCGTCAGGGTGCTTGAGCAATGGCCAGGCCGCATCCACCACGCGTTGATCTGGTGGGTGATAGCTGTCCAGCGCTTGGAGACTTGAGATGATGACGTCGGAATCGGATGAGCGGAGATTGTTCACCAGTTGCGGTACAATCACTTCTTCAAAATGGCCGGGATCTAGTGACTTGATGGCGTGACTGCCCAATTGGATCATCTGGAAATCCGGTCCGGCGACTTTCTTGCCCAAGAGCGGCAAGGTCCTGATTTTCGAACCGGGATAACGGCGGAGCGTGCCGATGGCGGACCTGACTAAGGCTGCTTCTTTTGCATCCAGCAATGTGATCATCCGGGGGACGACCTGTTCTTCATGACCCAAGGTAAACTGGATGGCCGCGGCGGATTTGGCCACGATCTCCCCATCTGCGGAATCCAGATGTCGTAACAGTACGGGCGTGGCCACGGAGGCATTTGTGCCCAGCGTTCCCAGTGCGTCGATGTAGAGCAGCTTGCGTTCTTTCACGGTGTAAAACCGGCCCTTATAACCGAAGAGCGTCTTGATTCGGTGACGGAATTCCAGCACCCGCTCGGATTCACCATGCTCCAACCGGTCCACCAAGAGGGCGATGCCGGGCTGCCCCATTTGTTTGAAAGCCTTTTCTGCCTCAAGCGACGCCTTGTAATTGTTCGTCGGAGGAATCATGAGGATTTCCGCCCATTCGGAGGCGTTCTTGCCGTTATAAGTGGGTTCCCTGGAAAGCGAGAAAGCGACGGCCATGAAGGAGACGAAGGCCGCGATACCTGCCAACGCCATCCACTGACGGCGCGCACGGCGTGAATCGGTTGGCTCCTCGACGGGGTTCACGAGAGGGTTTTACACCGCAGGATAAAGTCGCGCAACTGCAACGCGGTGGTTCAGAGGGATGCTTTTCAGGGACCGGTGATGCCCAATTCTTTGGCTTTCTCAGGGGATATGCGGTGGATAGCCTGCGAAATTAGCTCCGTATCGGAGTTCGGGGTCTTGACCATGCGTTCATAAACTTGAACTAGTTTAGGTAAGGCGGGCTTTCCAATTTGAGCCGGCGAACGTATCAAGGCGACGCAGGCAGCTTTACGGTACACATCATCAGGAGATTCCAGATGTTTGAGACAGCTCTTTAGCAGCGTATCTTGCAGGTCTGCTGGAAAGTTCTGATTTGTGGCGAGAACGGGAAGCTTGCTGATCGCCTCCAATTGCAAATTTTTGAAGGGATCGTCCAACAGGCGAGTTGCCGTCCGGATGCTTTCGATGTCTTGAGGACATACTTCGTAGATGATCCGAAGAGCTTCTCCACGCCATATCGGGTTGGTGTTTAGTAAATGGATTCTGATCTGGGGCGACAGCCATTCCACTCTCTTTTCTGGAGCCAACTTCATCAAGGCCTCGCTGGCAAAGCGAAACACGGCTGAGTTGGAATCTTGTACCAGCTTTTGAAGGAGTGGTGTAACCGTTTTCGCGGAAGAAGGGTGGTTTGACAAACCAGCCAACGCGAGGCTGCGCAGCGCCGCTTCCGGTGAACTGAGCAAAGGGATGAGTTTGGGGACAATGAGCTCGGAATGTGTGCTGACTTCCGAAAGCGTATTGGCACACGCCATGCGCAAGCTGGGGTCTGGATGGTTCAGTTGCTTTACCAATGCGGGTATGGCCGGGCCGATATCCAGCCAGCCTTCCCTGTGCAGGAATCTCAATCTGAACGCGGCTCTCCGTCTGCGGTGAGGGGCTGTATCATGTCCTGGTGTTTTTCCGGTGATTTTATGGATCAAGCCCAAATAAAGCCTTTCCAAACCAGAGGTCTCCAATTGCAGCTCCCGGGAGAAGAACAATACGGCGTCCTTTCCCATGGCTTGAAAAGCTCCCCGCGTCTGTTCCAGCTCAGCTTTAGACTTGGACTCAGGAACTCCTTCCATCCATTCCGAAGCTGTATGCCCCTGATAGAATGGTTCACGGTCTCTGGCGAGTGCCAATACTAGGACAAGGATAAGCAAGCCAATGGTCAACCGGATCAGCTTGTGCTGACGCAGCGATTTGCGGGCTCTTTCCTCGTTGGTCACTGATACAGTTCTTACGTATTAACCGCTGGAATTGCAACTGTGGTCAATGATGACAAGGCTACTTCATCCCGAAATGTTTTTTGAAGAAGGCGATGGATTCGGCGTTGAGGTTCATTTTCTCATCGGTGTGGCGGATGACGCATTCGATGCCGAGTTTGTCCATCCGCTCCTTTAGCTTCAGGCCGAAGTTGATGTGGTGGATGCCCTGGCCGGGCTTGGCATCAGCAGGCAGAGGGCCGCGTGGTTCGCTATAATAGGCATAGACGGGCGGATCGTTCTTGGTCAGGTAAGTGATGGGCGCGGCGGCTTCGTAGAGTTTGTGCGCCTTGGGTGAGTCAAATTCACCAGTCTTCAAACCGTAGAAGCCAGGCAGAGCGGAATGTTCATGAGCGCGGCCGCCGATCCATTCTTTTATGATGCGCGGATCATAGGTGGATTGCGCACCGCCCACGACCATGCAGGAGAGCTTGGTGGATTCGCGCAGAACGGGGTCTTCATTCTTGGGATCGGCGAGGTCATCGTGGAAGCCGATCCAGAGGGAAGTGCCAGCACCGGCCGAGCCGCCGGTAGCGGCCACGCGCTTGGGATCGAGATTCCATTCCTTGGCCTTGGAGCGGGCGAACTGGATGGCGCGGGCGCTATCCATGTAATGTGCCGGGAAACTGACTTCAGGCGAGAGACGGTAATGAATGGCCATCACCGAGATGCCGGCTTTCAAGCAACCATCCAAAAGTGCCGGAGAGAGCGATTCCTTGCTGCCACCACTGAAACCGCCACCGTGGATGTAAACCACGAGCGGGGTGGGTTGGTCGGATTTGGCTTTCCAGAGATCCAGCACGTTACGAGCGTGCGGGCCATACTTCACGTTGGCCAGATCAGGAGCCGGTTTGGCCGGACCTTTGGCTTTTTCCTGCGCGGTGACATTGGACAGGGTTAAGGGCAGGAGTGCTGCCAGTAACAACGCCCGGAGGAGTGGCGAGATGTTCATGATAGTATGGCTGGGTTGTAGCAACCATCTATACGCTCTAGGACGGACGACGCAAATGAAACTTCGAGGCGTCAAGCCTTCTGCAATTTCGGCTGGCCGCTTTCCACGACGAAAGAGCTGCGGGTGTTCAGCGGTGAGCCGGGGCGGGTGACGTATTCCACGGTCTTGTAATCCGTGCGCCATTGCTTGGGCGTGATCTCGCAACGCACGTAGCCGCGTTCCGCGTTATGATACTTCACGAAAGGATTCTCGGAATACAAGGCATCGAGAGTCTTGGGCACATTCGTGCCGTCGCCGCTGGAGGAGATGGAGGTGCCGACGAATTCGGTGGCGACGCTCTTGGATTCCAAGTTGTCGAAATCTGCGATGAGTTCGTTCGCCCAGTTTGTATGGATATCCCCAGCGAGGGCGACGGGGTTGGAGATCTTGCGGTCGTGCAGAAACTTCAGGAGCTTGCGGCGATCGCCTTCGTAGCCGGGCCATTGGTCCATGCTGTAGCCGATCTCCGCGCCAGCCTTGCGATCCACGCGGGCGATCATGATCTGCTGGGCAATGACGTTCCAGGTGGAATCCGATTTGCCGAGTGTCTTGAATAACCAGTCGCGCTGTTTCTCGCCGAGCAAGGTGCGGTTGGGATCGAGGGCTTCATCGCATTGCGGTTTGTTGCCATCGCCACAGGGCTGATCGGAGCGGTGCTGGCGGGTATCGAGCACTTGGAATTCGGCGAGTTTGCCGAAGTTCAGCTTACGGTAGAGCGTCATATCCGGGCCTTTCGGCAGAGCGGAGCGGCGCAAAGGCATGTTCTCGTAGTAAGCCTGATACGACGCGGCGCGGCGTATCATGAAGTCCACGGAAGTAACATTCTTTTCCTCGGAGATATCATTCGCGCAGTTGTTATCGAACTCGTGGTCATCCCAGGTGACGATCCATGGTGCGGCAGCATGCATGTTCTGCAGGGCGGTATCAGAACGATATTGGGCATAGCGTGAACGGTAGCCGTTCAGAGTTTTGCATTCCGTTCCCACGTGTTTGCGCACGCGTTTGTCGATGCCACCGTATTCGTAGATGTAATCGCCGAGGTGTAGCACGAGGTCCACGTCTTCCTTGAGCATGTGCTCGTAGGCAGTGAAAAGACCGGTCTCGTAATGCTGGCAGGAGGCGAAAGTGAAACGCAGGCGGCCGGGCGTGCTGTTCTTTGCGGGCATGGTGCGCGTGCGGCCTTTCGGGCTGACTTCGCTCCCAGCCTTAAATTGATACCAATACCAGCGGTCCGGTTTCAGGCCTTCTGCTTCCACATGCACGGAGTGGCCCCAATCGGGCGAAGCGGTCACAGTGCCTTTTTTTACGACCTTGCTCATGGCCTCGTCCTCGGCGATCTGCCAGGAGACTTCGATGGAGTCGGGCGTCATGCCGAAGTCTTCTTCCAAGGGCTTCGGCGCAAGGCGAGTCCACAGTATCACGCTTTCTTCATCAGGGTCACCGGAAGCGACGCCTAGTTGAAACGGGTAGGCGGAGAACTTCGGGTTCTTGGTAACGGCACCCAGCGCAGTGCCGGACCACAGTGCGGCGGCGGCGATCGAGGTGGTGGTGAACAGGAAGGAGCGGCGATTCATTGCCTTGGGCGAGAGCAAGGGATACAGCGGCTGGGTCATAAAGATACTTTGGCCAGATAGATGGCAGTCTTGGTTTCGTGTGAGGAGTAGTAGCTAACCCAAAGCTGGCCGTCATGCCAGACCAAACCCGGATAACTTGAGTCGCCACCGGAAGGTAATTTCAGGTACTCTGTCAGCGTGGCTTTCTCTGTGTCCAAAGAGAAGATGGAGGTACGCACAGCCCCGTCATGATTGCGTCCGGCGGCGAGGAAACGACCATCAGGCAGTTGAATGAAATTCGGACCGCCGATGCGTGATAAATCATCCTTCCACGTCCATTCCTTGTAGGGCGGCTTGGAAGTGCCGAGCAAGGAGGTGAAAGGGGCGAGGTCGCGACGGACGAGGCATAGGGCGGTGCCATCCTTTAAGAAACGGATGGTGTTCTCACCCGGGGAGGACTGGTCGAAAAGACGTTCGTTCCAAACATCGAATTTCTTGCCGTCTTCGCTACGGTAGAGACGAAGGAAGCGTTTGGTGCGGTCTTTGTTCGTGTTATAGCCGATGGTGTAGGCTTTGCCTTCGTGCCAGGTCACCCGCCAGAGCCAAAAATCAGGATCACCGATGAGGGTGGGCTCGGACCATTTGCGGCCATCGTCACTGAACCACACGGTGGATTGGTGGCAGTGCTTTGACTGGTCATGCAAGGCGATGGCGCCGTTCAGCATCAGGCGACCATCAGGGGTGACGCAAATCTTCGCATCGCGGGCATCACCGAGGGGAGATTCGACGAGCGCGGTGGATTCCCACTTCACGCCATCGCGCGAGGTGATGATGCGCAGCTTGCCGTCTGGTGAAACGTGTTTGGCTCCTTCACGGAAAACGCAGAACCATTCGTCCTTATGCCGCACGAGATCGGTGAAGGCATTGTGAGGCGCATTATCCCAAATCTTTTGAGTGAAGAGAAGTTTGAAATCAAAAGTGCCCTGAGCGGAGGCGGTGAGAGCGGAGAACGCGAGGCCACCGATAGCGAGGAGCCATTGGCGACGGGAGACGCTGAGCGGCGAGGGTGTCACTTCGTTGCCTTGGGCAGTTTTACCTTGGCCAGGTAGATGCTGGATTTGCCTTCGTGGGAGGAGTAGTAGCTCACCATGAGGTGGCCGTAGTATTGCAGGCCCGCATAGCTGGTGTCGCCGCCGCTGGGGAGTTCAAGAAGCGGATGGAGTTTACCTTCCTTCACGTCCAGTTCGCAGACGACAGTCCGGGCGACATTTTTGCCTTTGTCATCCGGGCGCAACATGCGGCCGACGGCGATCCAGCGGCCATCAGGGATTTGGATGAAGTTCGGGCCGCCGAAGAAGACGCCGAGATCTTTCCACGTCCACAATTTATAGGGTGCCTCGCTGGTGCCGAGAAAGGCGGTGTTGGCACCAGCCTTGCCGTCGCGGCGTTGCAGAACATAAGCGGTGCCATCTTTGCCGAAGCGGATGGTCGCTTCATTCGCGCCGACTTCTTCGCACAGGGGAGCGGCGAGCTGGTCAAATTTCAGGCCGTCTTCCGAAACGTAGAGCTTGGAGGAAAAAGTTCCAGCGGTGCGGGTTTGCGGCTTCACGTCATACGCCACACCGTAGGCTTTCTTTTTGTGCCAGGTGATGCGCCAGAGCCATTCCTGATCCGGGCCGACGTAATCGAAACGTGACCAGCCCACGCCATCTTTCGAGCGGGCAATGAAATTGCGGGTGGAGGTGGCGGATTTGGTGCCTTCGCGCAAGACATCGCCGCCGAGAACTTCCAGCCATTTGCCATCCGGGCTGACGGTGAGCTTGGGATCGCGCAGGTCATGGCCCTTCATCTCGATGACGCTGGCGGATTCCCAGTCGCGCCCATTTTTGGAAGCGAGGATGCGGATGTCAGCGTTCGGTGAGACATGGGCCTCACCCTCGCGGAAGGTGCAAAACCAGCGACCCTTGAAACGCACGAGATCGGTGAAGGCGTTGTGGTTGCCTTTGTCCCAAATCTTTTTGACCTCGACCAAGACAGCGCCTTGCGCCGGAATTCTTTTGGCTTGTGGTGCAGCGTCTTGTGCCAAGACGAGGAAAGGCAGGCAGAACAGGGCGAGGGCGATGATGGGTTTCATGCTCAAGTATGGATGGGATGCTAACGGCTTTTATTCAACGTTGCCAGTGTTGTAGTTCCAAAATATTGCCTTCCGGGTCGCTGACGTAAATGACCTGCAAGCGGCCGGCCCCGGCGATGTCAAAGGTGACCAACTGTCCAACATCTCGGCCGCCCCATTGATGGATCTCCTGGCGTTTGGCGACGACATCGGGCACTTCAAAGGCGAGATGCGCGAAGCCGGGCTTGTCCAGCGCCTGGGCGTTTTCCGGTCCAGCGGGTGCGTATTGAAATATCTCAATGGTCGGGCCGTTCTCGCCATGGCCCGGCAGGCGCAGATGCTGGCCGCGCACGCGCACGCCCGTCATGTTCGTGAGGGCATCAATGTGAGCACCGTGGTGATTGCGTTCGGTGCTGACGGGGACGCAGCCGAGCACCTGCTCATAGAAGTCAGCGAGCTTGCGCCAGTCACGGGCGATGAGATTGGTGTGGGCGTAGCGGATGCCGGAGGAGGTGCTCATGATCTGATTGATTCAAGGCCGTTAGCGAGGCTCTTGGCAAGCCGTGAAAAAAGAAAAACGCCGGACAGTGAAGTCCGGCGTTTGGCGTCAAAAACTAAAGCGACTAGTCATCGCTGCGGCCGGTAAGGGCGATGAGGATGCGGAGCACATACCAGAACAGCAGGGCGACCGCAGCGAAAAGCGCCAGGGAGGCAGCCACGTGCTGGTCAGGGCGATAGGTGTGAACGATCTGAGACGTCGTGTAGAGAATCGCACCGGCTGCAAAGGCAATCATGATGGCGGAGAAAAGGATGCCAAGATTGAAGCCGAACAGGATGCTCGCGACGATCACTCCTAGGGCGATGAAACCACCGATGCACAAGATTGGGCCAAGGAAAGAGAAGTCCTTCTTGGTGATGAGGGCGGAGAGTGTCAGACCTCCGAACAACAGGAGGGTGAACAGTACGGCCATCGGAAGCACGCTAGGTGAAGCGAACTTGGTGGCGAACCAGAGCAGCGGCACGAAGATGACGGCTTCGGCTACGACGTAAACGGTCAGGCCAGTGTATTGAAGCGCCGGGGAAGCATCCGACTGTGCCCACCAGTTGGCCAGCCAGGAGATTCCCATGAAAGCCCCCAACACGATGAGCCAGCTATACTTGCCGCCGACCATGAGCTTCACCAGCGAATCGGCCATCCCGCTCTTGAAAAGAGCTACTTCGACAGCTGTAAAGAAAAGTACGGCCCCGGCGAGATGGAGGTAAGTGCGGCGGATGAACTGGGCGCGTTCGTTCGAAGGCGCATCGGACACCATGTACGGTGCTGAGAGAATATTGTCGTTCATAGTTTCAAGGAAATGTGTTTGGCCATCCTTGTTCGTTAAGAACAATGAGCAGAACTTCTACGGTAAATCCCGGCGTATGGCAAGCCTTACGCGTCCTTCTTCTTGTTCTTTTTCTTGCCGTCGTTGGCGGGCGGTTGATTGGAGAAGGAACTGGCGGGCCAGTTTTTCTGCACCAGAGCTTTCATTTCCGCGATGACGGACGCGTGTTGCGGGTCTTTGATGAGGTTGTTGAGTTCCTTGGGGTCGTTCTGGTGGTCGTAGAGCTGGGCTCCGGCCTTGCCGTTGTCCCACTCGGTGTAGCGCCAGCGTTCCGTGCGGACGGAATGGCCGGGTGTGCCGCCGCGACTGACTTGGGTGAAGGCAGGGCGATCCCATTTGGCGGTGGCGTTTTGCAGCAGCGGATTGAGGCTGGTGCCTTGGACATTGGCCGGCTTAGGCAGGCCGCACAGGTCGGATAGAGTGGGATAGAGATCGAGCAGCTCGACGGTGCGTGCGCAGCCTTTGGCGGCGGACTTCACACCGGGGCCAGCGATGATCAGGGGCACGCGAGCGGATTCTTCGAAGGTGCTCTGCTTCATCATCAGGCCGTGCTCGCCCCAGTGGTAGCCATGGTCGCTCCAGAAGACGATGACGGTCTTGTCCGCGATCTTCAGGCGTTCCAAAGCTTCGAGCAAACGACCGACCTGGGCATCCACGAAGGTGATGGTGGCGAAGTAGGCTTGTTTGGCTTTGCGCGCCTCTTCTTCCGTCACGCCGAACCACGGGCGCGGACTGGTGGAAGCCAGCGCGGCAGCCGGGACATCTCGCAACTCGCTTTCAGAGATGGACGGGAGGGTGATTTTCTCCAACGGATAGAGGTCAAAATATTTCTTGGGAGCGACGTAGGGGCAGTGAGGACGATAGAAACCGGCAGCGAGGAAGAAGGGCTTGTCCTTGTTGGTTTCCATGAGCTTGATGATCTCGGTGGCGACCATGCCATCGGTCTGTTCCTCGTCCGTGCCTTCGGAGGCCATGAAACTGAGCGAACTGCCGAGCCCGCGCTTGGGAGTAAGATTGGTGATCTTGGCTTCCTCGACTTTGTCACGACCGCTGGGGTTGATGCGGTGATTCCAGGAGGGGGCATCATCCAGACCATCGGTGCCGATCTGGCCGGGGTTGCCGTAATGGTAGATCTTGCCCACACGAGCGGCGTAGTAGCCATTGGTCATGAAATGCTGGGAAAGCGTGACGGCATTCGGTACCACCGAACGAAAATGTTTCTGGAGATCGAAGACCTGGGTGGTGTCCGGGCGCAGGCCGGTCATGAGCGAGGTGCGGCTGGGGCTGCACAGGGGGAACTGGCAGTAGGCGCGGTCAAAGCGCACGCCCTTGGCGGCGAGCTTGTCGAGGTTGGGCGTTTTGATGAGCGGATCGCCGTAGCAGCCGAGCGTGTTGTTCATGTCGTCCACGGCGATGAACAGGACGTTGAGCTTGTCGGCGGCGTGGGTGTTCGTCGAAATGAAGACGAACAGAGACAACAGGAGACGCCAAGGAGTGCAGATCGCTTTCATGGGTGGAAAGACGGTAGCAGAGGCGGGGAGGTTTCAGCGAGGATTTTCGGGAATAGAGAACCATCCAACGCCCAACATCGAAAGCAGTAAGTTAGCGCGGACTAATGTTCGCGGCTACGAGTTGAAGCGGCTGCGCTCCACTACTCTTTCGTGCGAGTAGGATTGCCCAAGGCTTTGTGGACCATGATTTGGAGCTGGCCTTTGTCGGAAACGATTTTACCGGCGAGGATGTCTTCCTCGGTGAACTTGGCCATGAGGATCTCTCGGTCTTTGGCACGGTTGTGGTCGTAGATTATACTTATGGTGCCATCGGGAGCTTGGAAGCCATCGGGATAGGAGACGCCGGTGCGTTCATCAAGCAGGAGGCCGCCTTTCCAGGTCTGCCCCTCATCATCGGAGAGGAAGGCGGTGAGGTGGGAGCGTTTCGCGGTGCGTTCTTCGATCTGGCCGTGTTTCACCAAGAGCAGTTTGCCGGAGGCGAGGCGGCGCAAATGAAAGCGCGCGGGGATGTGCTGAATCTTTGAGGGTTGGGCCTCGGTCCAGGTGCGGCCTTGGTCGGAGGAGAAGCTTTCCGCGATGCCGTAAGTGGTGCGGGCGAGGAGCCAGAGACGGCCGTCTTTTAATTCCACGAACATATGTTCATCGAACTGGCTTTGGGGAACGCGCACCCCGCCACGTCGGGTCCAATTTTTTCCCTGGTCGTTCGAGACGAAAACATTTGCCATGCGAACTTCATCGAGCTCAGGAAATTCATTTTTGAAAACAGCGGGACCGATCTTGCTGCGATCCCACAAGGAGATGGGCATGAGCCATTCGCCATTTTTCAGCACGATGGGTTTGTTCAGAGTGGCGCCGTGCCAGATGCGGCGAGGGGCGGACCAAACGGGTTTATCGGCGTCCGGGTTTTCACAGGTGATGGCCCAGGCACCAGCGCGGCCGTCGAAGTAGCCCATGGACTGATCGTAGAAGAGCCAGAGCTTGCCGGTGGGGTCAGTCCAAAAATTACCCACGAGGGCGCGACGGCGAATGCCGGTGGGGGAATCCACGGGGTCAATCACGAGACGCGTGGCGGACCAGGTTTTGCCCTCGTCATCGCTGGAAGCGGCGACGAAGAGTCCTTTGTCGCTATCGCCACCGGCGATCCATGCGGCCCAGAGACGGCCTTTGGGCGTGCGATCCAGGCCGATGACCATGGCGTAGTCGAGCTGGGCGGCGGAGTATTCGGGACCGGGATTGACGTTGATGGGGACGGGTTCGAGGCCGAGGGGAAGGAGTTCGCTGGCAACGAGGTTGGTGCTGGTGGTCGCGGGTTTATCGGCTGCGGAAAGAGTGAGGCTTGTGAAGCCTATGGCGATGGTGAGGACCAGTTTGGACAAACGGTGCATGCGGAGATTCGAGCATGAGGATGTGCCGGAGCGCAAAGGGAAAATGAAAGCGCAAGGACGCGCGAATCGTCATTTATCTTCTGAAACGATCGTGATGACGACAGGGCGATGGTCTGAGGCTAGGCCCCAATTGGGCGAGGCGAGCACGTAGCTTTCCTTGGCATTCCATTCGCGGGCCATACCGGGGCTGAGCAGGATGTAATCGATACGGCTGTAAGTATCTTCGGCACCGTAAAAGTGGGTCCAAGTGATGTTGCGAGGGTCGTAGCCGGGTTTCTCGGCGGGCAACGTATCGCCATTACGTTCAGCCGGACGGGTGTCCGTGAGCTTGGTTTTGCCGCGCCCGATGAGGTTCTTGATGGGCTTAGAATCCTTCGTGTCATTCAAGTCGCCGAGGATGACGAGATTGGCGTTGGGATTTGCTTTCAGGCGTTCATCCACGATGCTGCGCAGGAGGCGGGCTTCTTCTTCACGCATGTCCGCTTCACTGGCAACGCTGACAGGGAGTTTGGATTTCAGATGGGCGGTGAAGAGTGTGAACGTGTACGTGTTGTTCACCTTGATATCCACCTCCGCAATGCCCCGGCTCATCTGAAGGCGGCGGCCATTTATCAGGTAGTTGGCGTTAGTGTGGGAACGTTTGGCGGCGAAAGGATACTTGCTGAGAACGGCGACGTAGATGTTGGTATCAAAGCCGCGCACATGTTCCCAGTAGGGATAGTCCAGTCCTTCGGCTTTCAGAGAAGAGCGCAGTTCGAGTAGTGCCGATTCGCGGCCTATCTCTTGCAAGGCGATGACATCTGCTTTCAGCGCCTTGATGGATTCACGGACCTTGGCTTTGGATTCAGCGGATTTGAGTTCGCGGCCGCTGGCGGGATGGTCGATGTAGTTTAGGACATTAAAAGTGGCGATGCGGAGATCGGCCGCGCCGCCAGTGAGTGCGAAAAGGAGCACGAAGCAACTGGCGGCGCGGAATATCCAATGACCCATACCCATCCGCATTTTCATTTCAGGCCGCTATGGGCGAACTCCAGTGCTATCACGGTATAGGCAGTGACCAGCGTCGGCTCCTTCTCCCACCAGCGGGCATTTTCATTGTTTACCCAAGAACCATCCGGCTGTTGTAAGTTCATGAGGTGCAGGGCCAGATCTTTGCGCCAGTTCACCGTTTTGCCATCTTTGGTTTTCAATTCATCAACACCATAGGTGTTCAGCGCCTTGGCCATGAGATGGTAGTAGTAGTAGAGGCCTTGTGCACCCATGGCGGGATTTTCTTTCAACGTGTAGTTGTTCTCCAGCCAGCTTACTGTAGTCGTCACGCGTGGATCGCTCTTCTTGAGGTCGGCGTAGATGTAGCTGAGCAAGCCAGCGTAGGTCATGCTGCCGTAGGTGCGAAGAGAGGCTTTGCCGGTGACGGCGTTCGTGATGGAAGGCGCTTTCGAATCGATCGGGCTATAGGTGAAGCCGCCGGGTCCGTTGTTCTCGGGGATGGACGTTTCACCTTTCTTCGGCAAGTCCTGGCAGTTCTGGATGAAGTTCAAGGCGGCTTCCCAGTTCAGGTCTTTTACCGCGCTCTTCTCGCCGTCTTTGACGACGGCCTTGGAGTAATAGATCGCTTGCAGGGCCACCAGCGTCTGGCTCATATCCGCTTTTTCAAAGACATGGCCGTAGCTGTAACCGCCATCATGCGGTGAATCGATTTTACCCTTCTCGTTCAGATCAAATTGCGAGGCGATGAGGTAATTGCGCGCCTTCTCGATGGCCGGGCGATACGCCGGGTCTTTGGCGAGCACCAAGGCCATCAAGGAGAGGGAAGTATTGTAAGTGATGAGTTTGTTCGCGTGGATGCTGCCGTCTTCCTTCGCATTCTTCAGGATGAAGTCATAGGCGAGTTTGAGCTTGGCAGCGTCTGCCTTGGTCCGAGCGCCGGAGGGATCGCCTTGGATGGCGGTGACGGCGAGTGCGGTAATGGCTGGATGTTCGGCGGGTGCCCAATGGCCTTCGGGCGTCTGCTGCTTGGCGAGATATTCGAGGCCGCGATCAATGGCGCGCTGAACCTCATGGGCGAGCGAGACATCGCGAGTCTTATCTGGCAACGGCAAGGCCTGGCTGAACGCGACGCAGGGAAGCAGCAGCGAAAGTGCTGTAGAAAGAGCGAGAAAGGGGTTACGGCTTGGTTTCATGCTTTTCAGGTTTAGCATACGGCTTGATTAATTCAATGGTGACAGTGACTGGAGTACCGACGGGGGGGAGGTTTTTGGTTTCCGCGAGCCAGTTCTCATCGTCTTCGCGTTTGGGACGCGGATTGTTGATGAGGGCATCATGATCGTGGATGTTGGAAACAATGGAGAGTTCACGCTGGGCGACGAAGGCACCGTTGAAGATCCACGAGCCGTTGTAGGTCCAGTCGCCTTTCGCCATCGGTGCGTTCTTGGATTTATCCTGAATGGTTTCTTCGGCCCGCTTCTTCACCTTGCCTTTTTCATCCTGATACTCGAACCAGAGTGCGATGGTGTCGCCCGCCGTGGTCTTGTCTTCGACGCGTTGGGTGGGAGTGAGGTTGGGGCGGCCTTTGGCACCGATCAGCAGCATGGCCAGATGGATGTGATAAGGCTCGGCTTCTGAGGTCAACACGCTTTCATGGATCTTGCCGCCCTTATGCACGATCCAGTATTCGACGATATCTTCCCGCATGTTCACCACCGCCGGGAAAGAAACGGTCTTGGCATCCTTGTTGAGGCGGACGATGCCCAGCTCAAACACGCCGGGTGAGATCTCTTTCAAAGGCGGTTTCGCCGGGGCATTGGTGGGGGTGACGGAGTTGGTCTTGGACAAGTCCAGCGAGAGCGGGCGGCTGCCGGTTTGAGCCTGGGCAAAAAAAGCGAAGCCGGAGCAAAGGATGGCAATGAACAGTTTTATGCGCACAACGTGATGGCTCCAGTGGAGACGTGAACAACCTAACCGAGGCGGAACAGGGTGACAAATTGGATTTTGAGATTTCATTGGTGAGGAGACGGAAAATTGAGCTTTTGGAAAACATCGCGGCGGTTTGCTATTGTCCCAAACTTGGGCTAACTAGTTTGCCGAAGAACCTGGAAATCCAGTGATCGCCTGAAGATGGGGATTGCCCCTCGCTGGCTGGGTGACTAGCGTTAGGCCCGTTCGCCGTCGGCGGACCGCCTTAGTCCGGACACTTATCGCTATGAGCAAAACATCAATTTCCAGCACTGAAATCACGGAGATGGTCAACGGTCTGCACCAGCTTGCCCGCAATCTCTGGTGGACGTGGAACCAGGAAGCGCAGGAAATCTTCCAGGAACTTTCCCCCCGGAGCTGGCAGAATCTCTATCACAATGCGGTGGCGGTGATGCATGAGGTATCTGACTATGAATTGCGCATGCGCCTGCAGGACCAGGAATTCGCGCGCCGGGTGCATGAGGTGCTGGAAACGTTCCGGGGCTATCTCGAAGACAAGGAAACTTGGGGCGCGCAGAATGCACCTAAGCTGCAGAAGAATCCGGTGGCGTATTTCTCGGCGGAGTTCGGTTTTCATGAAACCCTGCCGATTGCCGCTGGTGGTTTGGGCATTCTTGCCGGTGATCATACCAAGTCGGTGAGCGATCTGGGCTTAGGCTTTGTGGGCATCAGCTTGTTCTATCGCGAGGGTTATTTCCAACAGGCGATCAACGCGGAGAACTGGCAGACGGAGTATTACACGCTGCTGAATCCGAAGAATCTGCCGCTGGAACCCGTGCTGAACGCGAAGGGCGAGCCACTGATCTGCACGGTGTGGATGGCCACCTCACAAGTTTCCTTCCGTGCCTGGCGCGTGAATGTGGGCCGGGTGCCGGTTTACCTGCTGGATACAAATTTGCCGGAAAATGAGCAGCATTATCGCGATCTGACGCTGCGCGTTTACGGTGGTGACAGCACCACGCGTATCTTGCAGGAAATCCTGTTGGGTATCGGCGGTGTGCGCTTGATGCGCGCGCTCGGCATCCAGCCCTCGACCTTCCACATGAATGAAGGTCACGCGGCGTTCCTCGTGCTGGAACTGGCGCGCGAGAAGATGGCAGCGGGGATGAAGTTTGAGCAGGCGCTGCAATCCACGAAGCAGGAATGTATTTTCACCACGCATACACCAGTGCCAGCGGGGCATGATCGTTTCAGCCGTGACTTGGTGAACTATGCGTTACTGAAGGTGACTCAAGGATTGGGGCTTTCACCCGAACAGTTCATGGGCCTTGGCCGCGTGAATCCGGCGGATGCGCAGGAACTTTTCTGCATGACGGTGCTGGCCTTGCGCGGTTCCCGCGCGGCGAATGGTGTGAGCGAATTGCACGGGCAGGTGAGCCGCGAGATGTGGCACTGCATGTATCCGAACGGCAAGGTGGAGCAGGTACCGATCGGGCACATCACGAACGGCATCCATACGCTGGGCTGGATGAAGGGCACGGTGAGGCGTTTTTGGCGGCGCAAGCTCGCGGCCAAGAAGAGCGTGGTGCCGGCGGGAGAGGAAACGGCCTTCTGGTCAAAGAATCCCGCGCTTCATTTGGAGAACGAGGTGAACAAGCCCGAGTTCTGGGCACGCATGGCTGATCCGCAATTCGTCACGGACGAAGAATTGTGGGCATTGCGGTTCAAGCTGCGCCGGGAACTGGTGGAGTTCGCCCGTCGTCGGCTGCTCATCCAGGGCCGCAGCTATGCCCAGCATGATTTCATCACGCTAGACCAGTTGCTGAACCCGAGCGCGTTGACCATCGGTTTTGCGCGCCGCTTTGCGACTTATAAACGCGCACCACTGATCTTCGATCAATACGAGAACGTGGTGAAGCTGGTTAAGGATAAGGAGCGTCCGGTGCAGTTCATCTTCGCGGGCAAGGCGCATCCGCGTGATGACGAGGGCAAGCGTTTCATCCAGAAGGTCATCCATCTGGCCAAGCACTCGGAGCTGACGGGGCATCTGGTGTTCATCGAGAACTACGATATCCATGTGGCGCGCCAGATGGTTTCTGGTTGCGATGTGTGGCTGAACAATCCGCGGCGTCCGCTGGAAGCTTCCGGCACGAGCGGCCAGAAGTGCGGCTGCCATGGTGTTTTGAACCTGAGCATCATGGACGGCTGGTGGCGTGAGGGCTATGACGGCACGAACGGTTTCTCCATCGGTGATGATACGCACCCGGACAACATCGAGGCACAGGACAAGCAGGACAGTACGAACCTCTATAAGGCGCTGACGGAAGAAGTGATCCCGAGCTTCTACAACCGTGATGCGAGCGGCATCCCGCGCCAATGGATCCAACGCATCCGTCGCGCCATGGTCACGCTGGTGCCGCAGTATGGTACGTGGCGCATGGTGCAGGATTACGCGAACAAGTATTACATCCAGAAGTGATATCATGGCGACTTGTCCGGCAGACGGGCAGACGTTGATCAAAGTGCCGCTGGCGCGGGTGCAGGTGCTGGGCTGTCCCCGTTGCCGAGGCGTGTGGGTGGGCCGGGAACAGCTCATGGCGTTGGCACTGGAACAGGCGAAGACCGCCGCACCCGTGGCGAATTCCGTGACGGCAAGTCCGCCGGGAAAAACGGCGCAGCGCTTTTGTACCGTACAGTGCCAGGTGCCTTTGGAACCGAAGATCGTCCGGGGCATCGAGATCGACCGATGCACCCAATGTGACGGCTACTGGTTCGATGGTGGCGAGGTGCAACGGCTCCTGAAGGCCTACGGACCGCATACCATCAAGGCGGTGGGGAAGAAGTTGGTGAGTGATTTCAGGAATCGTGGAAAAGCGCCGACGGCTTATCAATCCAAATGGCGGCAATCGATCGCGGATGCTTCTTTGGATGGGGCAGCGGAACTGGTGGTTGAGGTGGTGTTGGAGAGTTTGAATTCGGCTGAGTGGTAGGGGCTGATGATGTTGTGGTCGCGTGTGAGATCTATGGGGTAAGGGAGCGAAAGGAGATTATGGATCAGAAACAGGCTGGTATAGAAATCAGAAAAGCCATCATGGCTGGGGATTTAGAGGCGGTCAGGCAATTGATTGAAGCTGATAAATCGCGGCTGGAGATGATGACACCTTTTGGGACATGGCTTCATGTGGCGGCATCTCGCGGGCAGTTGGAAATCGTAAAATACCTGCTTTTAGCAGGCATAGATCTCAATCGACGTGGAGGTGTATTTGAAGCGGCTCCAATTAAAGAAGCAGCGTCAGATGGTCATATCAAGGTGGTCAGATGTCTTTTGGATGCTGGTGCTGAGCTAGATGTGAGTGAACCGGAAAGAAATCCATTGTTTGGGGCAATCTACGGCGGTCATTTGGAGATCGTGAAGGTGCTGATTGAGCAGGGAATTGATACCAAGGTGGCTTATACTGGGAACACTATGCAGAACATGGACGCGGTGGCTTTTGCCAAAGAACGGGGACAAACGGAGATTGCGAAGTATTTGGAGGCTCTGGGGTAAATCGTGTGACGAGGCTCAGGGTGATGATTTCATTTGCCGCTTGATATGAATGCCTCCTGACGCAACCCTTTCAGGGTAGAGGCTTATTGGCCTTAAACCTAGGGTAGCTTCCCGCAGTCGCGGGACAACCCTTTGCGGATGGATGAAACCCCGTTGGGTTTAGGAAGAAGCGTGTTTCACACTGTTCGACAAAAGATTCCATGGTTGGCGAACGGGGTTGGACAGGTATACTGAATTTTCGTGAAAGAAGTTAAGACAGACATCAAATCGCTGAATCGCGATGAGATCGCGGCGAAGTTCGTGGAGTTGAACGAGCCGGCGTATCGCGTGGACCAGTTGCTGAACTGGCTCTATGTGCGGCGCGCGCCTTCGTGGGATGCGATGACGAATCTGCCGAAGGCGCTGCGCGCCAAGCTGGCGGAGGTCTTCACGCTGAACACGCATAAGATCTCGCGCAAGCAGGGTTCGCGGGATACGACGCAGAAGTTTTTGTGGCAGTTGCAGGATGGGGCGTTGATCGAGAGTGTGCTCATTCCGGCGAATCCCTCACTCTACGGTGAGCGGAGTGACCGGCATACGTTGTGTGTGTCCACGCAAGTGGGCTGTGCGTATGGGTGCAAGTTCTGCGCGAGCGGATTGGACGGCTGGAAGCGGAATCTACGGCCGGATGAGATCGTGGAGCAGATCATCGCGACGGAGCGTTGGCACGATGACCAGCCGGAGGAGATGGAGAAGGTGGACGGCACGCTGAAGGCGGATCGCATGGTGAATAACCTCGTCATCATGGGCATGGGCGAACCGCTCTCGAATTACGATAATCTCTTGAAGGCATTGCGGTTGCTCAATGCACCGTGGGGTGGAGGCATCGGGGCGCGGAAGATCACGATTTCGACCAGCGGTCTCGCACCGCAGATTCGCAAGCTTGCGGATGAACCGGAGCAGTTCCGGCTGGCGATCTCCTTGCATGGGGCTACGGATGAGGTGCGCAGTCGCATCATGCCGGTGAACAAGAAGTATCCGGTGGCGGAGCTGGCGGCGGCGTGTGATTACTACCAGAACCGCAAGAGCAAGATGATCACGCTGGAATATATCCTGATCGCAGGCGTGAATGACATGCTGAGTGAGACGAAGCCGCTGGCGGCTTTGGCCAAGCGTCTGCATGCGAAGGTGAATCTCATCCCCTATAACAAAGTGGACGGGCTGGAGTGGGTGCGGCCTGAAGAAGAAGCGCAGGAGGCTTTCCTGGCGGCGTTGGAGGAGCAGGATGTGATCGCGACGTTACGACGCGAGAAGGGGCATGATATCGATGCGGCGTGCGGGCAGCTTCGTCTCAAGACGGAGCGCGAAATAAAGGCAGTCGGCTGAGATTTATCCGTCGACCAGATAAATCATTGGTAATCATAGCCGATCTCAAACGTGATGCTGCCGTCCGCTTGACGACGGATGTTCGTCAGAAACACTGGTGAGCCTCCCCCGAGCTGAGAGCGACTGGATGGGATGGTGTAGGGGGTAAACGAATCATTCGATAAACTTGGGTAGGGCACGTTGCTGAGGAACACTCTCGGTCCAACCGGGCCTTCCACGCCGTGGGATTCCTCAAGAATCGGGCGTTTCCCGACGACATGCCAGATCATCAATCCTTCCCCGGGCAGACTCGTATCAAAACCCGTTTTGCGACGGTTCTCCAGCAGCAGGTATTCGCTGGCATCGGGCCGGATGAGGACTTTGAAGGATTGATTGGTGGAACCTTCAACAGGCGACAACTTGAGTTTTTGACGGACGGTTGGATCGATGACCGTCGGCGTAAGCCAGCCAAGCTGCTCCTTGCACCAGGCCGAGGGATGCTGGGGGCGGCCCCCACCGCGTTCATTGGACATCAGGCACCAGACGCCCACGCCCTCGGAGCCAGGATTCTCCGGGCGGGCATAGAGGTCGGGTAATCCCAGCATGTGCCCGAACTCATGGCAGAACACACTGATCGAAGTCATCGTTTTCCCGCCTTCGGGGCAGATGTAGTAAGACCAACGCCGGCCATTGTGGGTGATGCTGGAACGGTGCGGCCAGTAGATCGTGCCCCGATTGGCATTGGGATAACGGTTCCCGGCGTAAATGAATATCAATCCATCGAAATCTTTGAGCGCCCCTTTGCCTTCGCGTGCCAGCAGCTTGTCCAAAGCCTCGGTGAGCAGCTTGGTCTTGTCGGATTGCCGGGTGGCACCGGCATACTCGATACGGTTATTTCCGACGACCACTGGAGCGAACGCCTTGCCGCTGACGCTTAATTTTCCGCACGATACCTCCCGATAGTAATCAGCCAGACTTCCGTGAACACGCTGCCCGGTAGCATTGGTCGTGTTCGTATAGGTGCCGGAACTGAAGAGCGAGTTCTCCCAGGCAGAGGCAGTGATCTGAGGATTCATGGTGGTGTCGGGAAACGCGATGCTGATCACGGCAAGTTTGTAAGTGTTGCGTTTCCAGATGGAGGGTAACGGAGCTGAAGGTTCTGAGCTGGCCGCTGTCCCTAGGGTCACATTCACTTTGCGTTCTGTGCCGTTGTTCAGCAGGGTGAACTCCAGCAGATCACCAGGGTTCGTCTCGGTCAGGGCATCGTTGAGGGTGGAGGTCGAGCTCATCGGCGTATTGCCGACCCGGACGATCACATCGCCTACTTTGATGCCGGCTTTTTCGGCCGGAGATTTCGCGACCACGGAGCGGACGGCGGCACCGACGTCATCAGGTTCATTATATGACAAGCCCACATAGCCGCGGTTTTCGGCAGCCTTCAGTGGGTGGCTAACTCTGGCAAGTGTGACATTCAACGAGATTGATTTTCCATCACGCTTCACCACCAGTTCCACTTTATCGCCTGGTGACCGTTCATGGAGCCAGGAGCGGAGCGAATCGGCATCGCGGAATACTTTGCCGGAAACTTTTTCCAACGTGTCGTTCGCCTGAAGACCCGCTTTGGCTGCTGGGGATGCATGGGCAACGCTTTCCACCATTAACTGTCCCTTACGATTTGTGGTCAGCGTGAGGCCAAGATAGGGTGTCAGGCCGATCGCTTCTGCTTTGTTCGCTGAGGTCGAGGGACGTATCGTGACGGGGATGGCGGTCTCAACCGTTTTGAATTCATCCGGGGGCAATGCTGGTGGAACGGCAGCGGACGATGCCGAGTAACTTGTGATAGTAAGAAGGAACGGGAGCACAAACCTGCTGAGGAAGGGGCGATATCGCATAGATGACACGGTCAGCATTTGGGTGCTTGCTGTTTCCGTCAAGCAGCAACCACGAGCTTTAGGTATCGGTGAAAGGGCCAGCGTTTTGGGCGGCCAGTTTTTCACGGACTTTTACACCGTTGAGTGAGGCGACTGAGGTTTTGCTCTTTAACGACAGGGCGGCGGCGCAACCGGCGGCTTCGCCCATGGCCATGGCGGTGACGGTCACTCGTGATGAGGCGTGCGCACCGCGGGTGGCGGAATGGCAACGGCCAGCAACGAGCAGGTTTTCGATCTTTTGCGGGACGAGGGAGCGATAAGGGATGTCATAAGGCTCGGGCTGGACTTTCTTGGGATCGAAATCGTTCGCGCTGCCGATGACGGTTTTGTTTGGATGCAGATCTAGATACCAGCAGCCGGTGGCGATGGCGTCATCGAAGCGACGGCCTTTCATCAGGTCTTCCTCATTCAAGACATGCTGGCCGATGATGCGGCGGGATTCCCGGACACCGATCCACGGGTAGGCTTCCATGAAATAGGAATCGGCAAAGGCGGGCACATCCTGTTTCCACGCGCGGAACATGGCGTGGGCATCGGCGCGGCCTTGCATCTCGGCCCGGGAGAGATCGGCGGCATTCGTAGGATCGGCGGGAACGCGGACGCCGTGGACATAGATCTCGTTTTTACCGAAGAGGAACATCACGCCGGGGCCGTAATAGAAAGGAAGATCACTCCGCTTTTGTGCGGCGACGAGGGCAGTGCGGCATTGGGCGCTGACACCGGGGACGTTCTGAACATTGCCGATGCGGAAGTGGAGGGTGAGCGGCTGCACTTCGGAGTTTTGCTCAAAAGGAGCGCCGGCCCAGGCGGAGACATCGGCGTCGCCAGTGCAATCGATCACGACCTTGGGTTTCACGGTGACGAGGCCGTCTTTGTTTGCGAGCGTGACGGAGTCGATGCGGCTGCCACTGCTGCGGACATCGCAGACGAAGGAGTTGAACAGGACGCTGAGGTTGTCCTTTTGTTGCTGGAACATGCGGTCGAGGAGCAGCTTGAACTCAAACGTGTTCGGGATGGTGGGGTTGTGGCGCGCGACAGTTTTGGCATCAGGAGCGCAGACGCCGGACTTGGAGAGCAGTTCCAGCGGGATGCCGCGGACAACGACGCGATTAGTTGAGATGTGCGCAATGCCATCGAAGTAAGGCAGGCCGACACTGGTGATGATGCCACCGGCGAAAGGAGCTTTTTCCACAAGCAGCACCTTGGCTCCAGCGCGTGCGGCGGCCAAGGCGGCGGCACTGCCAGCACAACCGCCACCGCAGACGAGGATATCGGTTTTGATGGTGCGGCCGGATTTGGTTTTGCCGACGGGTGTCGTAGCGGCGGAAAGCGAGTGAGTGGATGAGATGGCGGCGACGGCGGCTGCGGTCTGGAGGAAACGACGGCGCGTGTGTGGCTGAGTGGCTTTCATGGTGACTCGGAAAGGAAAGCGGTTTGAGAGGAAAAGAGCAAAGGCAAAGAGAGGTAACCGCGAAATACTCGAAATACGCGAAACGGGGAATCTCAACAGAAGGGAGCGAAGGGGGAGGTCAGTTCCGCCTCGTTACCTCGGCGGCTAAGATGACGTTTGACATGTGTTCCAATATATTGGAAATATGAATCCAGTATGAAGGATAAATGTTTTGATTTGAATCAGCGGATCGCGGAGAGGGTGCGGGAATTGCGGGCGGAGCGAGGGTTGGCGCTGGATGCGCTGGCGAGCAAGAGCGGGGTGAGTCGCTCGATGATCTCGCTCATCGAGCGGGGGGAGAGCAGTCCGACGGCGGTGGTCCTAGAGAAGCTGGCGGCGGGGCTGGGAGTGACGCTGGCTTCGTTGTTCGAGCCGACGGCGGGGGAAGAGGAGGTTGTGGCTGGGCCGGTGGCGCGGAGGAAGGATCAGGTGGAGTGGCAAGATCCGGCTTCGGGTTATCGGCGGCGCAATGTCTCGCCGCCGGGTGTATCGCAGTCGCTGCAGATTGTGGAGGTGCATTTTCCGGCAAGGGCGCGGGTGGCGTTCGAGACGGGTGGGCGCGATCTGCGCATCCAGCAGCAGATTTGGGTGCTGGAGGGAGAGATGGAGATCACCTTGGGGGCGGAGTGTCATCGCTTGCGCGAGGGGGATTGCCTGGCGATGGAGCTGGATCGGCCGACTTTGTTTTATAACCCGACACGCAAGCCGGCGCGGTATGCGGTGGTGAGCACGTCGGAAATCTCTTTGAAACGATGAACACTCCGACATTGCGACGGCTACATACGCTGGAAGACGCACAGATTGAGGGACTGGCGGATTTGTTGATCGATTGCGTTGAGGGTGGGGCGTCGGTCAGTTTCATGCTGCCGCTGACGCGGGTACGGGCGGTGGCGTTTTGGAGTGATGTGGCGCGTGGGGTGGCGAATGGGGAGCGGGCGTTGCTGATCGCGGAGGATGCGCAAGGGATCTGTGGCACAGTGCAACTGGTGCTGGGTTTGCCAGAGAACCAGCCGCATCGCGCGGACTTGGTGAAGATGCTGGTGGCCCGGAGGGCACGGCGTCAGGGATTGGGGGCGGCGTTGATGCGGGCGGCGGAAACGGCGGCGAGGGAGTGTGGGCGAACACTTTTGGTGCTGGATGCGGTCACGGGTGGAGATGGTGCGCGGTTATATGAGCGGTTGGGCTGGACGAAGGTGGGGGATATTCCGGGGTTTGCGTTGATGCCGGAGGGAAAGTTGTGCAGCACGACGTTTTATTATCGGAAAATTTAACCGCAGATGGACGCAGATAAACGCAGATGGGGAATGGGGAACCTCAAACATTGGGAAGTTAACCTAACCGCAAAGAACGCAGAGAACACAAAAAAGGAGTAAACCGCGAAATACTCGGAATACGCGAAAACGGGGAATCTGAATAGAGGGGGTCGAGGTCGAGGTCGAGGACGAGGACGAAAAAGAGGATTATGGTAGGACGATGGTGCGGAAGGTGAGGTTGATGCGGGGGGTGGTTACTTTTTTGGTGGGCGGGAGGCGGTGGAGCCAGTGGGTCTGGGTGGTGCCTTTCATGACGAGGAGGCTGCCGTGGGCGAGGATTTGCGTGACGGTTTCTTGCGAGCGCTTGTGTTTGAAGCAGAATTTGCGTTCAGCACCGAAGCTGACGGAGGCGATAGCGGTATTCCGGCCGATCATCTTTTCGTCGTCGCTGTGCCAGGCCATGCCTTCATCGCCGGTGTGATAGAGATTGAGGAGGCAGGAGTTGAAGGTGTCGCCGCTGAATTTTTCCACGAGGGTTTTGAGTTCGCGGAGTTCCTTGGTCCAAATGAGGGCCTGTTTGGTGGTACCGGAGTAGGTGTAGGAATATTCGCGGTCGCCATACCAGGCGACTTTGCGGGCGGTGATGATGCGTTTGCCGAAGATGATGGCTTCATCGTGCTTCCACGGGAGGCCTTTCAGCAGGATGTCATGATAGTGCCAGGCGGCGTCCGGGGAGAGCACAGGGCCGTAGTAGTTCACGATGCCATCGGCGGGGAGGAGATTCACCGAAGGGTCGTGGCTGAAAAGATTTAGACTACTGGTGCTCACAGATGCCGACTTTGAGGCCGCAAGGATCGCCTAGATGAAACGGATGGTAAGCGGATAGCGGTAGAGGATGTTGTCAGAGGCTTTGATGGTGCCGATGATGCTGAGAACAAAACCGCCGATGGCGATGGCGAAAATCAGAGGGATGCCAATAAAAATGAAACACAGCGGGATGCAGGCCAAGGTATAGATGAACACGGAAAGGTGGAAGTTCAGGGCTTCCTTGGCGTGATCGGCGACGGTGAAGGATTCAGTCTTCTTCCACAGGTAGACGATGAGGGGCAGTAACAAGCCGACACCCAGGATCATGGAGATGTGGGAAAGGATGATCCAGAGCCGGTCATTGCCGGTGACGGGCGGGGCGGAAATGGGAGGAGGAGTGCTCATGGTCAATCTGTTCAGAGAATAAGGGGAAACGGTGAGGGAAGCAAGGTGCCATCTGTCTGGCAGGTGTGAACCCTATTGACGGGACAGGAAACGGTCTGCCTTTGCCGTTGATTCTGCGGGCGGGTTGGTTCAACAATGGCGCGCGTTCGGCCCAGATGGTTGACGGGAGTTTGAGGCGGGACAGAAATTTACCATGGCAGGCGAGTCTTACATTCCTAAGCCGCTCGATACGAGCAAGGTCCAACTGACGGACGAGATCATACGTCTCACGGAGCTTTTTGCCGCCAATGCGCACGATGTGTGGGCCCAGCAACGCGTGTTGGAAGGGTGGACTTTCGGGCCGGAGCGCAACGACGACCGGAAGGAGCATCCATATCTGGTATCGTATGAGGAGCTGCCGGAGAGTGAAAAGGAATATGACCGGAAGACATCGCTGGAGACGGTCAAGACGCTGATCTCGCTGGGTTATAAGAAGGATCGGGCGGACCGGGATTCACTGGTGGCGAGTGATGACCTGAAGGCGCGGGCGAATGCGGTGATCGACAAGCTGAAGAATCCCAAGCTGACGATCGCGGAGTTGCGGCGCATCTGGGAAGAGCGGCTGCAACTGGTGTGGTTCCAGAACGTGCAGGTGTATCGCCGGGCGGTGGATAACGCGTTGAAACTGGGCGAGGCGTTCGTGGCGTTCGACATCGCGGAGGAAGGGTTGCAGGCGTTTCCGGGGGATCTGCGATTGATCCAGTTGCAGGCATTGGCGCTGGCGCGCACGGGTGCGACGCGGCGGGCGAATGCGATTCTGGAGCAGCTCCGGTTGTCCGGTCACAAGGATGAGGAGACGCTGGGTATTCTGGCGCGGACGCACAAGGATTTCTGGCAGCTCGCGGCGGATCCGGATGAGAAGCGGAAGCATCTCAAGACGAGTTACGAGCTGTATCTGGAGGGTTACAGCCGGAACACGGGATATTACACGGGCATCAATGCGGCTTCCATGGGGTTGATCTATGGGGAGCGGGAGGCGGCGCAGTCCATCGCGCGGGATGTCGTGAGCATGTGTCTGAGCAAGCTGGCGGCGCTGGGGCCGGATTCTGATGAGGCGTACTGGCTGGAGGCGACCTTGGCGGAGGCCTACCTGATCCTCGGGGACATGGTGAAAGCAGAGGAATATTACAAACGCGGCAGTACCGGAGGGGTGAGCTCGGTGGTGCTGAGCCGGACGCGTTCGCAGGCGCGGTTGCTCTCGGAGTATATCGCGGGCAATGCGCATCAGATGGATCATTGTTTCTCACTGCCGCGCATCGCGGTGTTCTCCGGACACATGTTTGACCGGCCGGGACGGAGAATCCCACGTTTCCCGCACAGCGTGGAATCACAGGTGCGGGCGGATATCGTGAAGCGGCTGGAGAGTGTGAAGGCGTTGGTGGGCTATTCCTCGCTGGCGTGTGGTGGCGACATCATCTTTGCCGAGGCGTTGCTGCATCGCGGGGGAGAGGTGAACATCGTGCTGCCGTTCAAGAAAGAGGATTTCAAGAAGGCGAGCGTGGATATCGTGGCCGGGACAGACTGGGGCGCACGCTTTGACCGGATCATCGACAATGCGGCGACAGTGACGGTGTTGAGCGAGCTGGGTGATGCGAATGACGGGGCGGCGTATGATTTTTGCAACCAGGCGTTGAGCGGATTGGCGATCTTGAAGAGCCGGTTTCTGGGCATGGATGTGGTGCCGATCGTGGTTTGGGATGGGAAGGTCGGTGACGGGCGAGGAGGAACGCAAACGTTCGTGGATTACTGGCAGAACAAGCAGAAGGCGCACGTGGAGATCGTGTCGCTGGCGGATTATGTGCCAGTGGAGCCCGCGCCGGTTTTTGCGGGCGGGGATGAAAGCCGCGTCACCAAGTATCCGCCATTACCGGTGCCTTCCAGTGTGGCGAGCAAGAACGTGATGGCCACGGGGCAGGAGATCAAGGCGATGATCTTCACGGATATCGTGGGTTACACGAAGCTGACGGAGGTGCAGATCCCGGGGTTTGTACATAATTTTTTGGGCAAGGTGGCGGAGCTGATGGAGAAGATGGAACGGCCGCCGATCCACCAAAACACCTGGGGTGACGCGGTGTGCGCGGTGTTTGATCGCGTGGAGGATGCCGGGACGTTCGCGCTGAACATGCGGGATCTGGTACGCGGGACGGACTGGAGCCATTACGATCTGCCGGAGCTGAACATCCGTATCGCGCTGAACGCCGGACCGGTGTTCACGTGTTATGATCCGGTGCTGCGCAAGCTGACTTACAATGGGTCGCATGTGAACCGGACGGCGCGCATCGAACCGATCGCGGAGGAAGGACAGATCTACGCGTCCGAGGCGTTCGCGGCGTTGTCGGCCGCGGAGGGGGTGTCGATGTTCACGTGCGATTACGTGGGGACCAAGCAACTGGCGAAGAAGTATGGGGCGATACCGGTGTTCCTGGTGAGAAGAACGGCGTAGCCGGTTGCACCGGCGGGCCAATGGGGAAGAGGGAACATCGAACGTCGAAAAGGGAAAGTTAGTGCGGTTTGAGCAAGGACGGGCGGGTTGCATTGGAGAAGGGGAGACTGGACAGGTGAAGGCACCTGTCCCACTACAGTATGCAGCCGAGGGCGGCTGATAGGTTAAGGGGCTTCTTTTGATTGGACGGTGGCGGATTGATTCCCATACTTCACGGACATGTCTGCGAATGCTTTGCTCACTCTAGACCGGCTTTCAGCCGGTTATGGGCGGAGTGTGGTTGTGGCGGACGTTTCGTTCGCGCTGAACAAGGGGAGTTTTACCGGGCTTTTGGGCAGTAATGGGGCGGGGAAGTCCACTTTATTGAAGACGTTGCTGGGGATCATCCCGGCGCTGGAGGGGAAGTTCACGTGGACGGAGCAGGGCGGCAAGGTGCCGGTGGTGGGGTATGTGCCGCAGCGGGATTCGCTGGATGCGATCTATCTTTTTTCCGGTCGCGAAGTGGCGGAGATGGGGGTGTGTGCGCGGGTGGCGGCTGGGAGCGGTGTGCCGCAGCAGGAGAAGGAGCGGGTGAATGAGTGCCTGAAGGAAGTGGAGGCGCTGGGGTTTTGTGATGAACGGTTCTCGCATCTTTCGGGCGGGCAGAAGCAACGCATTTTGATCGCACGGGCGCTGGCGACGAATCCTGACTTGTTGGTTTTGGATGAGCCGACGGCGGGGGTGGATGCGGCGGCGAGCAAGTCGATCGTGGAGCTTTTGCGTAAGCTGAACCAAGGCGGGATGACGATGTTGATGGTGAATCATGATCTACCGGTGGTGCGCGAGCTGGCGCAGCAGGTGGTGTGGCTGGCGGATGGGAAGGCGAGCTTCGGTCCGGCGAAGGAAATGCTGAGCACGGAGCGCATGATGGGATTGCTGGCGGGGAGCCATTGAACGCATGGAAGCCTTACGCGAAATATTGGACCCGAATTTCTTGCTGCGTAACTCGGTTTACGTGAGCTTGATCGTGGGGTTCGCGTGTCCGCTGGTGGGTGTGTTTCTGGTGTTGCGACGGATGGTGTTTCTGGGTGTTGCATTGCCGCAGATATCCTCGACGGGGGTGGCGCTGGCGTTGTCGCTGCATGTGTGGTCGGGGCATTTCAGCAATGCCCATGGGGATGAGGAGCGGCTGGCGGCGATTGCGGGCTCGGTGATCTTTTCGCTAGCGGCGATCTTCGGGCTGGCCTTCATAGAGCGGAAAGGAAAGGGGTATGTGGAGGGGCGGATCGGGATGCTGTATGTGGTGTCGCTGGGATTGAGCCTTCTCCTGCTCTCGAAATGTCCGCAGGCGGAGGCGGGCTGGTTGAGTCTTTTCAAGGGGCAGATCATCGCGGTGTCGCAGGGCGATCTGTGGATGACGGCGGGCGTGATGGCGGTCGTGGTGTTGGTGTTACACTTTTTCCGGCGCGAGTTTTTGCTGGTGTCGTTTGATCGCGAGATGGCGATCACGCTGAAGAAGAATGTGTTGTTGTGGGATGTGCTGATCTATCTGTTGATCGGCCTCACGATCTCCATCGCCGTGCTGACGGTGGGGCCGTTGATCACGTTTGCGTTTCTGTTGTTGCCGCCGCTGATCGTGCATCCGTTTGCGCGGAACATGACGCAGTTCGCGTTGATGTCCTCGATCTTAGGTGGCGTGGTGGCGTTTGTGGGTTTTTGGATTTCATATGTGAAGGATATGCCGGTGGGGCCGACGGATGTGGTTTTATTGGGCGGGATTTATGGGGCGGCGTTTGTGGGGAAGAAGGTTTTCGAGAAGGGGTGAACCGCAGATGGAGAAAGGGAAGATACCAATTTCACGGATGGGCACGTAACCTGCATGACGGAAGCGAGCGCTACGAAGGAGGACGTTGGCTCATTGGGGTCGGTGTAAAATATTTGATGAGAAAAACAGGATGATGGTGCATCCTTATCCACCATGATCGCACCCGTGATGTTCAAGATGTTGCTGCCCCTAGCCTGTACGTGGGCGGAGGAACAGGAGACGATGATTCTGCGTGAGGGGGTGCCGTTGTCCGCGAAGCTGATGGCGGATGCACGCGTAATCGGCGTGGCGCAACCGGAGCGAGTGCGCTTGCGCGTGGTGGAGGAGGTGCCGATGCCGACGAACCTCTTGCTGAAATCCGCTGCGGAGGAGACGGGCTTGCTGTCACCACTGACGGCGGGGCTGACGCTGCGCTATGGGATTTTCATCCGTGCGGATTGCTGGGGAGACCGGCGGCTCGTGGCGCATGAGCTGGTGCATACGATGCAGTATGAACGGATGGGCGGTTTCGCGCCGTTTCTGGAGCAGTATCTGCAGGAGTGTCTTGCGCTGGGATATCCGAATGGGGAGCTGGAGCAAGAGGCGCGGAGGATCGAGAGGAATTACGAGTGAGGTTGGTGGTGCCGGCGGGCCCACATCAAAAAAGTGGAAAAAATGAGCGGTTAGGCGGAAATATTTTCATTGAATTTAGCGGTATAAAGCGAGTGTTCGGTGGAAGTTGCTTGAAGGCAGCTAGTTAAGTGGTTCTAAAAATCGTATCACCCAAATGGACCTAGGACAGCGGATGTCCTACACCCCCTGTTAAGATGTGGGCATGAAGAATAGAAAAGTTAGAATGAAGGCGGCGAGGACGAGTAGGATTGGTGGTTTAAAAATGGGGTGGAATCAAATGGGTTTTGGAGCATCATAGAGGTATGGCACACATCATCATCAAACCGGATTGGCATATCCCCGAGAAGGCCGTGACGCTGGAGAAGGTTTACACCCGGCGGCGCGAGTTCATGAAGCAGCTTGGTTACGGCGGCGCGAGCGCGTTGCTGGCGATGAGTGGTGCGTCGGCTCTGAACGCGGCGGAGGCGAAGAAGGGGTATCCATATCCGCGCAGCAAGGAGTATGATCCGGGCTGGGCTTTGTCGGACGAGAATGTGACGAGCAAGTTCAACAATTTCTACGAGTTCACCACGGACAAGAAGCGGGTGCATACGATGGTGGACAAGTTCGTGATCTCGCCGTGGCAGGTGGAGATCGGCGGGTTGGTGGAGAAGCCTCTGAAGCTGGATGTGCGGGAATTGATCGAGATGTTTCCGTTGGAGGAGCGGGTGTATCGCTTCCGGTGTGTGGAGGGATGGTCGATGGTGGTGCCGTGGACGGGCTTTCAGATGAGCAAACTCATCGAGAAAGTGCAACCGAAGGCGGAGGCGAAGTTCGTGAAGTTCACTACGTTCAACCGGCCGGATCAGGCCCCGGGCATGTTGCGAAATTATCCGTGGCCGTACACGGAGGGTTTGCGGATGGATGAGGCGATGAACCCGCTGACGTTGGTGACGACGGGTGTTTACGGCAAGCCGCTCGCGAAACAGTTCGGTGCGCCGATACGGATGATCGTGCCGTGGAAGTATGGTTACAAGGGCGGGAAGTCGATCGAGCGGATCGAGTTTGTGGCGACGCAGCCGAAGACGCTTTGGGAGACGCTCTCGCCGACGGAGTATCCGTTTGAATCGAACGTGGACCCGGCGGTGCCGCATCCACGTTGGTCGCAGGCGACGGAACAGGTGATCGATACGGGACTGCGGATACGGACGCAGAAGTATAACGGGTATGGGGAGCAGGTGGGGAAGATGTATGGGAAGGGGTGAGGAAAACATCGAACATCCAACGTCCAACATCGAGGGAACGGGGGAAATGGGGAGAACCGAAAAGACGACGGGGTTGAATCGAGAACGAGGACGAAGGACGACGACGATTACGAGAACTGGGGATTATGGGTATACCGGTGATAACGGTGGAGCAGATGCGGCGGTGGGAGGCGGCGTCCTGGGCAGCGGGACGTCGCGAGGAGGAGGTCATCGCGCAGGTGGGGAAGTTGCTGGCGCAACGCGTGCTGGAACTAACCAAACCCGGGGATGCGATTTTTATTTTGGCGGGCAAGGGGAACAATGGCGCGGATGCACGGGCGGTGGAGCCGCATCTGACGGAACGGCGGGTGTGGGTGATGAAGGTGGTGGAGCCGTTGCGCGCCTTGGGGAAGATCAAGGAGTTGTTAGCGCGCAAGCCGGCATTGGTCATCGATGGGCTGTTTGGTATCGGCCTAAATCGCGACCTGACGCCGGATTGGTGTGCGGTGATCGATGCCGTGAATGAATCGGGCTGCCGGGCATTGGCGGTGGATACGCCTTCGGGATTGGATGCAGAAACGGGTGAGGTACGTGGCGCGGCGATTAAAGCGACTTGGACGATGACGCTCGGTGGGCCGAAGGTGGGCTTGATCGAGGGTAAGGCAGCGGATCATGTCGGACGGCTGGAGGTGGTGTCGGAGATTGGACTGGTGGACTACGCAGGGGAAGGGGGGCTGGAGTGGGTTGCGGCAGAAGATTTCAAAGATTTTCCCCCATTACGACCGGTTAATGGACACAAGGGCACGTTCGGTCACGTGGTGATCTTGGGCGGGAGCATGGGATATCACGGAGCGGCGGTGCTGGCGGCGCGGGCGGCTCAGCGGGCGATGCCGGGTTTGGTGACCTTGTGCGTGCCGGAGACGGTGTATGTGCCGGTGGCTTCACAATTGCAGAGCGTGATGGTGCATCCGTGGCAGACGGGATGGAATCTTCCGCCGAGCGCGAGCGCTGTGGTGATCGGCCCGGGGATGGTGACGGAGGGTGTCCCGACGGGTTTGAGACAGTTCGCGATCGAGCTGTGGCGGAGTGCGCCGATGCCGGTGGTGGTAGATGCGAGCGCCTTGAGCTGGTTGCCGGAGGGGCCGGTAGATGGGGAGGCGGTGCGGGTAATCACGCCGCATCCCGGGGAAGCGGCCCGGATGTTGAACCGGACGACAGGCCAGGTGCAAGGCAAGCGCCCGGAGGCGCTCAAAGAGTTATCGACCCGTTGGGGGCGGACTTGGGTGGTGCTAAAAGGGCGGCATACTTTGACCGGGCGGCTGGCGGGGAAGGTGACCGTGAATTCCTCCGGAAATCCCGGGCTGGCCCAAGGCGGAAGCGGGGATATTCTGGCGGGTTATTTGGGCGGGTTATTGGCGCAGCCGAGGTTGCAGGGTGACGTGTGTAAAACAATCGCTTATGGAATTTGGCAGCATGGGGCGGCGGCGGATGCGCTGGAGAGGCAGAGGAAGGTCTGGAGCATTGAGGAGGTGTTACTTTGGCTGGGGACAATTTAAGTGAGAGGGAGGGAATTTTAGGGTTTCAATCGGCGGTGAGGTCCGCTAACTTTCACAAAATCATGCGTAATATCCTTAGTCCATTTTTAACCGTCCTGCTGGCGGTGGTGGTGATGGTGTCTTCACTCAGTGCGCAGGTGGTGGTGGAGAATGGCCAAGTGAAACGAGGCAAGTTCAAGCTCAAAGACGGTACGGAGATCTCCGGGGACGTGAGCGGCCCCAATCAAGTGGGTGTCCTTTTCCGATATACGGAAGGGGACAATGCCGGCAAGTTCACCAAACGTTATAAGTGGGAGGAGTTTTCCCAGGAAACGCTGGCTGATTTCAAGCAGGATAACCGGGTGAAACGGTATGTGGAACTGCTGATCGAGATCAAGACCACGGATTTTGGCACGGTGCAGGATGAGACTTTGCCGGAACGCAAACCGCGGCCGCCAGTGGAAGTGAAACCTGTGTCCAAGGCCACGCGTGAATTTGCTGATGCCACGGTGTTTGGAGCACTTTTTTCGGGTTCGGGCCTGATCCTTCTGTTGCTGATCTACGGGGCCAATTTGTTCGCCGCGTACGAGGTCGCCTACTTCCGCAATTATCATTTCGCCGTTGTGTGCGGGACGGCCGCCGTAGTGCCGGTGATCGGGCCGCTGGTGTTCTTGTGCCTGCCGACGAGAAGCAAGCATGCCCCAGTCGTGGATGCTGGACCCCAGCCCGGTGATACCGCTGATGTGATGAACGAGGAGGACGAGGAGGAGGAAGCCGTGGTAGAAGTGGCGCCCATGCCGGTGGTGGCGCAGATCCCGGCCACGCAGGTGTTCAAGCGCGGTGAAGTGGCCATCAACCGCCGTTTCATCGAGACCAAGTTCGCGCCGTTCTTCCGGGTCATCATCGGTGACAACGAGAAAGATCTGCGACTGGTAATCAAATCTTCCAAGGGCGAGTTTGTGGGCAACCGGGTGAGCAAGGTGACGCAGACGGACATGAGCCTGCAGATCACGAATGAGAGCGGAGCCTCGATCGAAGAAACCTTCCCGATAGCGGACATCTTCGAGATCCAAATCCGGCATAAGGATGCGCCCGAGCAGTAAGCGGTGGATTCCAACTGTGTATGAAGTACAAGACGATATTGCTCTTCGGCGCACCGGGCGCAGGCAAGGGCACGCAAGGCAAGATCCTGGGCACGATCCCGAATTACTATCATTGCGCGTGCGGTGATGTGTTCCGCAATCTGACGGTGAGCAGTGAGCTGGGCCGGATCTTCATCGAATATTCCAGCAAGGGTTTGCTGGTGCCGGATGAACATACGGTGAGTCTCTGGCGGCGGAACATCGAAGGCAGCCGGCAGCTTGGTTATTTCGAGCCCGCCACGGATACGCTGGTGCTGGACGGTATCCCGCGCAATGCGAACCAGGCGGAGATGCTGAAGGATACGCTGGACGTGAAGGCCATCCTCTATCTCACCTGCCAGGACATGGAAAAAATGGTGCAACGCTTGCAACGGCGGGCCTTGCGCGAGAACCGGCTGGATGATGCCAACTTGGACGTCATCCGCACGCGGCTTTCGACGTACGACAAGGAAACCAAGCCGGTGCTGGATTATTACGGTCCGCAACTGGTGCATCATATCGACTCCACGAATCCTCCCGTGCAGGTCATGCGGTCCATCCTGGATATCCTGGTGAAACTTTGAGGTGCGCTTGGCGCACGGTCGGTTTTATACGCCCGGCTTGAATGCCGGGCGTTATTTTTGAATGAGCAAGCGATATCGCGTCATCTTCATGGGCACGGCGGAGCTGGCCAGCGCCAGCTTGCGGGCGTTGCATGCCTCACCGTTGTTCGAGGTCGTGCTGGTGATCACGCAACCCGACAAGCCGAAGGGACGCGATCTGAAGCTGCAACCGACGGCAGTAAAAGCCGCCGCGTTGGAACTAGGCTTGCCGGTGGAGCAACCGCTGAAGGCGCGCGCGGCGGAGTTCATCGAACACCTGCGCACGTTCAACGCCGATCTTATCGTGGTGGCGGCGTATGGGCAATTGCTGCCGCAGAGCTTGCTCGATTTGCCGAAGTACGGTTGCCTCAATGTCCACACGTCCATCCTGCCGAAGTACCGCGGAGCCGCCCCCATCCAATGGTCGATCATCGATGGTGAAGCGGAAACGGGCGTGACCATCATGAAGATGGATGCAGGCCTCGATACCGGAGATATCCTGACCATTCACAAAACACCGATCGCGTCCGAGGATAACGCCGCCACATTACACGACCGGTTGGCGGTGATCGGGGCGGAAGCGCTTATCACGACGATTCCAAAGTATGTGAATGGTGAGATCATACCACAACCACAACCGGCGACCGGAAGCACCTATGCTCGCAAGATCACGAAGGACGATGGACGCATGGATTGGTCGCAACCGGCGCGAACTTTGTTCAATCGTATTCGCGGACTGACCCCGTGGCCGGGCGCGTTTACGTTTCTGGCCTCCGAGCAGAAGCTGCGTTTGCTGAAGATCTGGCAGACGGAATTGGTAACGGATGCCGGCGGTCAACCGGGAAAAGTTTTGCAAGCGGACAAGACAGGTATTGTGGTGGCGTGTGGTGAAGGGGCGTTGCGCATCACATCGCTGCAACGTGAAGGCGGGCGGCGCATGACGGCGGCGGAGTTTTCAGCGGGGCAGGTGGTGAAGGCGGGGGATATATTTTATTCAGAATAGGATCAAAGCAGATGTACACAGCAAGAGACAGCCGGACGGTGAAACAGATGTGGCAAGGCGGGTTCGTTACCTTGATTTGTTTGCTGGGATTAAAAGTGGGAGCCGCCCCAGCGCTGCCCAAGGCGGAGTATCGTGATCAAATCCCTTTTCTTTCGGCCACGATTTCATCAGACACCACCACGTTGAAAGGATTGGCCATTAAAGTCGGTACGACGAATGAACCGGCGGCGATCTGTTTTGATACGGAACTGCTGCGGGTTTCGGCGGGTTGGACGGGCGGGTTTGTGCAGGGTGTGAACCTGATGTCGCGCGGACAATATCCGACGAATATCGGGAAGATACTATTCTCCACTGCAGTGGCGCCGGGTTGGGTCACCGATGGAAGGTTTACTGACCCGAGGCAAGACAAAGTCGGACCCTTGCCGAGGGAAGCGGGCAAGTATCGCGGCCTGTATCTGAGTGAAAAAGGCCCCGTGATCGCCTACACTTTGGAGGGCGTGGAAGTGCTGGAACACACCGCGTTTTCTAATGGAGTGTTCCGTCGTTCCTTTGAGATCGGCCCGCGTGACGAAGACTGGGATCTATTCGTGATGGAGTTGAAAGGAGGAAAGGTGGAAGGCAAAGCGGTGGAACGCTCCATTGAAGCTATGGGGCTGGAACTCAACGTGCAAGGCGAGGGTTCTGTGTCTTGGGTGACGAGAGGGGATCACTTGTATTTCCATGTGTCCAAAATGGCGCGACGTTTCACGCTCTCCATTGGGTCCGCCGGTGGAAAAGTGAGTGAGAAAATCACTGTGCCGGAATTAAACAAATTGACGAAAGGTGGTCCGGTATTATGGCCGGAAACAGTGACGGTAAAAGGTTCGCTTGGCCTGAATACCAGCGCTTACACGGTAGATACGATCCCAGTGCCGTTGGAGAATCCTTACAAGGCAGAGATGTATCTGGGTGGGATGGATTTCTTCAGTGACGGGCGGGCAGCCGTCTGCACGTTTCACGGAGATGTGTGGGTGGTGTCGGGCATTGATGACAAGTTGCAGAAGGTCACTTGGAAGCGTTATGCAGCAGGCTTGTATCACGCGCTTGGCTTGAAGATCGTGAACGATGTGGTCTATGTGATGGGGCGCGACCAGATCACACGGCTGCATGATTTGAACAAAGACGGTGAGGCGGATTTCTACGAGAACTTCAACAACGACGTGTGGATCACGGAAGGATTCCATGAATTCGCGTTCGATCTGCAAACGGATCCGCAGGGAAATTTCTACTTCGCGAAAGCGGGGCCGGTGAACAATGGCGGGCGCGGTTTCATGACGATCCTCAAGAATCATGGGACTTTGATGCGAATCTCGAAGGACGGCAGCAAACTGGACGTGATCGCAACGGGCTTTCGTGCGCCGAATGGTATCGGGGTGGGACCCAAAGGCGAGCTAACCACCGGCGAGAACGAAGGCACTTGGACGCCACGCTGCCGGATCAATTGGGTGAAAGAAGGTGGTTTTTATGGCGTGGTGGACTTGGCGCACAGGACGCCGTTGCCCACGGATTATGATCGGCCGTTGTGCTGGTTGCCCAAGGAAGTGGACAACTCCGGCGGCGGGCAGGTATGGGTGACGAGTGACAAATGGGGACCGCTGAAAGGAGAGCTGTTGCACACCGCTTATGGTACGTGCTCGTTGTATCTGGTGCTCAAGGAAGAGGTGAATGGACTGATGCAGGGCGGCGTGGTGAAGCTGCCGTTGAGCTTCGAGAGCGGCATCATGCGCGCGCGATTCAATCCCAAGGATGGGCAACTTTATCTCGCAGGCTTGAAAGGTTGGCAGACGAGTGCGGCGAAGAACGGATGTTTTCAGCGAGTGCGTTACACGGGCAAACCGCTCAATCTGCCGCGACAATTGCACGCGGTGAAGGGCGGGTTGAGCCTGGAATTCAGTGAGCCGTTGGATAAGGAATTGGCCACGGATGTGCAGAACTATTCGTTGGCGGAGTGGAACTATATCTGGTCGGCAGCGTATGGTTCGCCGGAGATTTCAGTGAAAGACAAAACGGACCTGAAACCGGGCGACAAAGGCGGCACGGAATGGACGAAGGATCAGATGGTGATCAAGCAGCGGGACGCGCTGACCGTCAAATCAGCCAAGCTCTCCGCCGACGGCAAGACAGTGTTCCTGGAAGTGCCAGATCTGCTGCCCGCGATGCAGGTGCAGTTGAAGTATAATCTGGAAACGACAGCGGGGGCGGTGGTCCGGCAGGAGGTCTACCACACCATCCACGCGTTGGGGGCGGCGAGAAATTAGGTGGACAGCGGACGATAGTGAAACGAGATTGAAGGCGTCGTCACAGCGGAATGGAAGGCCATGAAGATGGCCGTCACGACATGCAGCCATGATAAGCGGGGAAAACCGAGGTGCTTATGATAAAAGATACGATCGCCAAACTTGAGGCCCAGATACAGAACTCACCGTCTCTGACGCCGGAGAAGCGGGAGGAGCTGGCGCAGTTGCTGGAGACTTTGAAGGCGGAGGCCAATCAATTGACCGACAGCGGAACGGGGGTCGTAGCCACTCGGTCAGCACCGGATGATGGCAACCCAGAACCGTTGCAGCACTCGATAGACGAATTGACCGAATCGGCAGCGGAATTTGAGACATCCCATCCCCGATTGTTCCAAGCCGCACAGTCCATCACCAATACTCTTTCCAATCTGGGCATTTGAAGACGGTCAATGGAGGCTGTCGAAAAAGCAGAGGCAGCACCGGCCGAAACCTACTATTTCGTGCCGGGGAAGTTTTTTTATAGGTCTTGAGTAGGTGACCACCCACTTTCCGGAATCCTTGCGGATGCGTATCAATAAGCGTGTTATGACTGTCTCTGATTGCAGTTCCAAGATTCGCTTGGTGATCCAGCAGATCGAGAAGGACAGCGGTGTAAATGCCACCCTGTTCGAGGAACACCGGGAAAAAGCAGTGGCCCTCCTGGAAGAGATTGTGGAGGGTGGCCAGCTACCGGCGCAAGGAGTAGGACTGATGCCACAGCTCAAGAAATCCATCGACGATTTTTACAATCCCACCTACACCCGCGGATTGGCGCAGAGACTGGTGCTGCAGGACCTTTCCACACTGGAACGTTTGTGCCTGAGCAAGGAAACGGGTTCCCGGCGCGTGTTTGAGGTCAGCCGATAGCTGGCAGGATGGAGGACGGACAAACTGTGGCCAAAAGGTCCGCAGACGTATCTTTTTATTGTTTCATGCAGCGGACTGATTCCCTATGGTGCCGGGCTATCAGTTTGAGCTGTACATGAAAAAACCGTCGATTTTGGTCATCTTTTTGACCGTCTTTATTGATCTCATCGGGTTCGGGATAGTTTTCCCGCTGTTGCCCTTATATAGTGACAAGTTCGGGGCTCACGGGTTGATGAACGGGTTCATCATCGCCTCCTACTCGGCGATGCAATTCATCTTTGCGCCTTGGTGGGGGCGGTTGTCAGACCGGATTGGCCGTCGTCCCGTTCTCCTCGTGAGCACGTTTGGTTCCGTGATTTCTTATTCTGTTTTTGCGCTGGCCTCCAATATGGAAGGCAGCACCGCGCTCTGGATGATCTTGGGATCGCGCATCTTCGCCGGTTTTAGCGGAGCGAACATTTCGGTGGCCCAGGCATACATCGCTGATATCACGCCGCCTGAAGACCGCTCCCGCCGGATGGGGCTGATCGGGATGGCTTTCGGATTGGGCTTTGTTTTGGGACCGGTAGTCGCGGCGGTAAGTCTGGCGAGTTTTGGTCTCTCTGGTCCGGGGTGGGTGGCGGCGGCGCTCTGTTTGCTGAACTTGTGCATGGCTTTTGCCCGCTTGCCGGAAAGCCTCAAGCCAAGCAGTGAAAAGGCAGTGGACCGTCCCCGGTGGACCCAGTGGTTGCATACGTTGGGCCAGCCTAAGATCGGTCTTTTGATCGGGGTGTTTTTCCTGGCAACGTTTGCTTTCAGTTGCTTTGAATCGACGTTGGGACTGTTGGTCTGTCAGACCTTCAACTTGGACCTGAAGAATCCTCACGATGTAAAAACGATCACCTATCTTTTCGCCTATTGCGGCATCATTGGTGCCTTGGTGCAGGGCGGTTTGATCGGGCGCGCCGTGAAAAAACTGGGCGAGCCGATGCTGGTATCCGTAAGCATGGTCCTGACGGCGATCAGTCTGGTGCTGCTGCCGATCTCAAAAAGCTGGACCTTCTTGCTTTTGGCTTTGGCCTTGCTGGCCATCGGTTCCAGCATGGCCAGGGCGCCCATCTTCGGTTTGATCTCACGCCTCACTTCCGCAAATGAGCAGGGCGTGACCTTAGGCGTGGCGCAGAGCTTTGGCAGTTTGGCGCGGATTTTCGGTCCGATTTTTGCGATCGGCCTTTTCTACAAAAGCCCGCTGATCCCATACATATCCTGTGCGGGTGTAGCGCTGCTTTCAGGGTTGCTGGCCTGGCAACGTCTTCACGGCATCGTGCTGCCGAGTGCAGAGCCCGCGAGTGCCACGAAAGCATGACGATTCATTTCGGGTGAACTTCATTTCCTCCCGGCTTTGCTGTGATCCGTAACATCATCTTTGACTGGTCGGGAACGCTGGTGAATGACCTGCCGGCGGTATGGCAGGCGACGAATCATGTGTTCCGGCAGGCCGGGGTGGCGGAGATTTCCCTGGATACTTTCCGGGCGGAATTCGTGCTGCCCTTCAAGGGGTTTTACGACCGGTACGTGCCGCATATCTCCATCGCGCAATTGGAGGCGTGGTATCATGCGCGGTTCAATGAGGTGCAGGACTCGGTGGAGGAATTGCCGCATGCGCGCGACTTCCTAGAGTATTGCCGGGAGGAAGAAATCCGCACGTTCGCGCTGAGCACCATTCATCCAGATCATTTCCGGGAGCAGACCAAGAAGAACGGGTTCGACCAGTATCTGAACCATCCCTACGTGGGCATCTGGGACAAGCGCACGAGGATCAAAGAGATCATCGCCGAGCATGGACTGAATCCGCTGGAGACGCTGTTCATCGGGGACATGCAGCATGATGTGGAGACCGCGCGGCATGGCGGGGTGTGGTCCTGCGCGGTGCTGACCGGGTTCAATCGGCTGGGCCAATTACGCGAGAGCAAGCCAGACCTGATCGTGGAGCATCTGGGCGAATTGCAAGGCTTGCTGCGACGCAAAGCTCTGGCGTTTGCCGGAGGGGCAGAGCAGAAAATGAGTGGTGCCATGCCGATCGCTACTGTCGGTGCCTTGATTTTCAATGAGCGGGACGAAGTGCTGATGGTGCGAACGCATAAGTGGTCCGGCCTTTGGGGTATCCCCGGCGGTAAAATCAAATGGGGGGAGACTTCCGAGGATGCCTTGCGACGGGAGTTGCTGGAGGAGACCAATCTGACGGTGGAAGACATCCGGTTCGTGCTGGTGCAGGATTGTATTCATTCCGATGAATTCTACCGGGATGCCCATTTTGTGCTGCTGAACTACACATGCCGGAGCCGGGGCGGACAGACAGTGAAGCTCAATGAAGAGGCGGAGGAATACCGGTGGGTAACATTAGCTGAGGCCATGAAACTCTCCTTGAACCAGCCCACGGTAACTTTTTTGAAAAAAGTGCAAAACTTTTGATTCATGGCAGTGTTTGCACCACTGGGCATATAATCCCTTGTACCGTCCTTTATCGCTGAGGTTTAGCACATGGACATCATTACTATTTCGGATTTGGTCGTGTTTTATCACGTGGGCGTTCCCGAAGACGAGCGGGCCAAAGCGCAGCGCTTGTTGCTTACCGTGGAAATGGAGACCGACTTTTCCGCGAGCGCCGTCTCGGACGATATCGAAAAAACGGTGGATTATTATTCTGTATCCCGCCGCCTGTTGAAGATGGGCGAGGGGCGTAACTGGAAGCTGATCGAAGCGCTGGCCGTGGAGATGGCGGAATCGCTCCTGCGGGAATATCCGATCAAGGCGGTGACGGTGGAGGTGAAGAAGTTTGTTCTGCCCGAAACCCGTTATGTCTCGGTAAAAACCCGGCGCACGCAGGCGTAACTGCCGGTCATTTGTTTCGCGGCCAAAGCTGGCTCAATTTCTGTTTGATCTGTTCGGTGGTCGCTTTGGCGGCTTTCATTTGGGAGGCCACCCCGGTGGAGGTGGCGGTCGCGGCTGAGGTGCCGCCCACCAGGTAGCTCTTGCCGTTGAAAACGACGATGGATGAACCGGGAGCCACGATATCCACGAAATCCCCGAAGTTCGCGTAGGAAGCGATATCCCCATTGCGATTCGCGGCGGTCACGGCGATGACCTGACTGTATGCAGCGGGGTAGGTGGGCGTAAAGGTAGGCTCGTTGCCAGCCGCGCCGAGGAACAGCACGCCTTGGGCGGAACTGTTGGAAATCAAAGTTTCCAGATAACCGGCGGTGACCGGGCTGCCCAAACTCATGTTGATCACATTGGCTCCGTTCTTGACGGCCAGATAAATCCCGTTCGCCAGGTCGAAGGTGGAGCTGTTGTCCCGGGTGCCGAAGACGTCCACGGGAAGTATCTTCGTGGAATTACTGCCTTCGGCCACCAAGGCCATCGCACGCAGAATGGTTTCCGCCATGCTCGTTCCGTGCAGGGGAGACTTGGTGTCGGTATTGGGATCTCCCGCAGCGTAGATCGCCTTCAAGAGGAAGTCGTTCATGTTTCCGCTGAGAGGTTGCACGGCGGTATCAATCAAACCGATGACTACCCCATTACCCGTGGTCGCGGCTGTCGGGTTGAGGGAGAAAGGGAGGGGTGAGGCCGAGGCGCTGCCCGCAATGATCGGAGAATCAGGCTTGGCCACGATGTAGTTGTATTCCACACCCTTCACCTCAGGGAAATTGGTTAGTTGTGATTTGGCGAAATCGGCCTTGTCGCCATCCTCGAAACGCAAGCGATAGAGCCCCAGTTCGGGTATGGAGCCGACCACCTTGGCCCCGTAACGCGCGGCAAGTCCTTCCACATTGGTTCCCGGCTTCACGGAGATGACCAGTTCGTTGGCTATCCTGGCGATCTCGATGGCCGCTTCTTCATCACTGATCGGCTTGACGGCTTGCGTGGCGTTGCCTGCGTGGGTGCGGAAAACGAGCAGCTTGGGCTTGGCATCCGGCTCGCGGACGACGGCGTAGTTTACGGTCTTCAACAGCCGACTAAGCGCCTCGCGGGAGGTCTGATCCTTGAATTTGGCCGAGACGACGACATCCGTGCCTGGTTCGACGAGGATATCCCATTTGGTCACCTTAGCGATCTCCTTCATCAAACGGTCGAGTTTCCAATCATCAACCGACGCGCTGACCTTGTTTTCAGCCTCATTCCAGACCAAGGGCGGCGCAGGTTTGCTTTCGGCGGCATTCAAGGCCGGAGCGAACATCGCCGAAAGCAGGAGCAAGATGATCAAATGCCGCATAACAGGTTTAAAACTACTCTAGACTAAACCCCTTTGCCATCAAAAGGTTGCGCGGCTGGAAGCAGATTTTAACTTGATCACGGATAATCTGGGGAGGAGGTTTTAAGGTGTAAGCCATTGACTTTTAACATGTTGCTTGGATGTGGGGCGATTTGATGGGGGTGGTGTGTCTGACTTTCAGCTTGCGATTTGTCAACAAAAAATGTTACGAACCGGGGACAATTATATGGCAGCCATCGGCCGATTTCAAAAGGGCGACGAAATCTTTTACGCCAAAGTAGTGGACGGCGAACTCTTCCGTCTCAAGGGTGATGTCTTTGGTTCACCCTCCTACTCCAAGAAGCCCATGCCGTTCAAGGGCGTCAAAACCCTCACGCCCGTAGCGCCTTCCAAGATCATCGCGGTGGGGCTGAACTACGCCGATCACGCCCGGGAATCGAACAAACCGCTGCCCAAAGAACCGCTTTTCTGGCTGAAGGCTCCGACATCGCTGATTCCTGACGGAGCCAAGGTGGAAGTCCCTTTCGCCAACCATCGCACCGACTTTGAATCTGAACTGGCCATCGTCATCGGACGCCGGGTCCGTAACGTAACTGCTGCTGCCGCCGCACGTTACATCTTTGGTTACACCGCCGCGCAGGACATCAGTGATCGCACTATCCAGAACGCGGAAGGTGAACGCACCCGCGCCAAGTCCTTCGACACGTTTACGCCACTGGGGCCATACGTGGAAACGAAGATCGACCCACATGATCTGACCATCCAACTGTTCCAGAACGGCCAGTTGCGCCAGAACTCGAACACGAGCCAGATGATCTTCAACTGCTTCGAGCTGGTGAGCTTCATCTCCACGAACATGACCTTGCTGCCAGGTGACGTGATCCTGACCGGCACGCCGAGCGGGGTGGGGCCGATTGAGTCGGGAGACCGCTTGGAAGTGCGGATCCAAGGGCTCGCGCCGCTCGTGAATACAGTGAAGTAACCTGTCATTTTAGCCGGAGCGGACTCAGTGCTGCTCCGGCTTTTTCATTTTCCGCTCGACCCGTTTCGTTGTAACACACACCTTTTGCCCCCATGCGTTGGACTAATGCTTTAATACCGACTTTGAAAGAGTCTCCGGCTGATGCGGAGATCACGTCTCATAAACTGCTGCTGCGGGCGGGCCTGATCCGCAAGCTGGCGGGTGGTCTTTACACCTTCCTGCCGCTCGGTCTGCGCGTGCTGCGCAAGGTGGAACAGATCGTACGCGAAGAGATGGATCGCGCCGGAGCCCTCGAAGTCTTGATGCCTGCGCTGCAACCGCCGGAAATCTGGCAGAAGACGGGTCGCTATGAGACCGCGCGGGATGTGCTCTTCAAAGTGCGTGATCGCGCCAAGAAAGAATGGGTGCTGGGTCCGACGCATGAGGAAGTCATCACGACCCTCGCGGCCGGTGAGATCAATTCTTACCGCCAGATGCCGAAGAATTTCTACCAGATCCAATTGAAGTTCCGTGATGAGATCCGCCCGCGCTTCGGCCTGATGCGCGCGAAGGAGTTCATCATGAAGGACGCGTACAGCTTCGACACGACGGATGAAGCCGCGCAGGTGAGCTACCAGAAGATGTATGATGCCTATACGCGCATCTTCGAGCGTTGCGGCATCCAATCTTTCCCCGTTGAAGCGGATACCGGCGTCATCGGTGGCAAATTCTCTCATGAGTTCATGGTGCCTGCTGAGACGGGCGAGAACGACGTGGTCTATTGCGAATCCGGCCAATACGCGGCGAACATCGAGAAGGCCTCGAGCCGTGGACCTTTGGCCGCGACGCCGACGGAATCCACTGGTGCGGCGCCCGAGAAGTTCGCCACGCCCGGTGTCGTGACGATTGATGCGTTGGCGCAAGCTCCCTACAACGTGGCTGGCCATCAGCAGATCAAGACGCTCATCTATTTGGTGCAGGGCAAATTGGTTATCGTGCTCTTGCGCGGTGATGACCAGTTGAACGAAGCAAAGTTCGCGGGCCAGATCGGCACGAACGAGTATCGTCCGGCTTCCGCGGATGAAATCTTCGAAGCCATGGGCGCACGTCCAGGCAGCTTGGGCGCTGTGAAAGCGGCCATGAAGTCGGCCATCCCGGTGTATGCCGACGAAGTCTTGCGTGGCTCCAAGGGCATGACCACGGGCGCGAATGAAGATGGATTCCATTTCCGCCATATCGAGATCGAGCGCGACATCGAAGTGAATCACTGGACGGATTTGCGCACGGTGAAGGTGGGCGAACTGTGCGGCAAATCTGGTTTGCCGTTGAAGATACGCCGCGCCATTGAAGTAGGTCACGTATTCAAACTCGGTACGAAATACAGCGAAGCGTTGGACGCGACGTATCTCGACGAGAACGGTGTGGCGAAGCCTTGCGTGATGGGTTGCTACGGCATCGGCGTGACGCGCACGATGCAGGCGATCATCGAGCAACGCAACGACAAGGATGGCATCATCTGGCCGATCTCCGTTGCGCCATACCAGGTCTGCATCACCCCACTGGGCGTGGTCGCAGGTAGCCCGACCATGGTGGTCGCAGAAGAGCTTTATGCGCAACTTACGGTCAAGGGCGTCGATGTCATCCTCGATGACCGCGATGACCGTCCGGGTGTGAAGTTCAAAGACTCGGAACTCGTGGGTTTCCCGATCCGCATTGGCATCGGCGAGAAGTCGCTGGCCAAGGGCGAAGTGGAACTCAAGCTGCGAGGTGGCGTGCTGACGCCGTTGAAAAAAGAAGACGCGCTGGCCGAGGTGTTGAAGTTGGTGGGTAAGTAATTTATTTCAACCACCGCCCGGAAACCTTTCAGGGCGGTGGTTTACTTTTAGTCTGAATGTTTGAGCTTTTAAAAACGGATACGACGTCGAAGGCACGCTTGGGGCGTTTGACGACGACGCGCGGGGTGATCGATACACCCGTGTTCATGTCAGTGGGCACGCAAGCGAGCGTGAAGGCGCTGGACCCGCGTGAGCTGCTGGAGATGAACACCCAGATCATTCTGGGGAACACGTATCATCTCTCCATCCGTCCGGGCATGGACATCATGAAGCAGGCGGGGGGCTTGCATAAGTTCATGAACTGGAACCTGCCCATCCTTACGGATTCCGGCGGGTTTCAGGTGTTCAGCCTCGGCAAGATCCGCACGGTGCGGGAAGACGGGGTGGAGTTCCGTTCGCATCTGGATGGCTCACCGATATTCATGGGGCCTAAGGAATCGATGGCGATCCAGCGGGATTTAGGCTCCGACATCGCGATGGTCTTCGATGAATGCCCGCCGCATGACAAACCTTACGCTGAGATCCGTGCGGCGGTGGAGCGGACCATCCGTTGGGCAGAGGTCTGCCGTCAGCAGCCTCGGGCACCAGGGCAGTTCTACTTTGGCATCGCCCAAGGGGCAGGGCACGCTGAACTGCGGGAGAAGTGCGCGAAGGCGATTGTGGGCATGGATTTCGACGGTTACGCCATCGGCGGCGTGAGTGTGGGCGAGCCGGAACCGGAGATGATGAAGGCCGTGGAATACACGGAACCGCATCTCCCGGCCAACAAACCGCGTTACGCGATGGGTTTGGGCACGCCGGCGCAATTGGTGGAACTGGTGGCGCGCGGAGTGGATATGTTTGATTGCGTGTTGCCGACCCGGGTGGCGCGGAATGGCACGGCTTTTACTTATAAGGGCACAGTTAGCATCAAAGGCGGCTTCAACAAGGCGGACTTTGGGCCAATTGAAGAGGGCTGCACCTGTTACGCCTGCAAGAATTTCACGCGGGCTTACCTGCGGCACTTGTTGAACGTAGAGGAAATCCTTGGTTTGCGCATGCTCAGCGTGCATAACACGTTCATGTTCCAACGGGTTATGTCTGACATCCGGACGCATATCGCAGCCGGGACGTTTGGGGCATTTCGCGAGGAGTTCATCAAGAATTACGTGCCTTCAGAGAGAGTGCTGGCGGCGCGGGAAGAGCATCTCCGCAAGGACGAAACCGTCAACCGGGGAGATTAAGGACGACGATTCGAAAATGGGTGAAGTTTTCTAATTGGCAGGAGGACAAAGCATCTTAAATTCAAATTTTGAGTCCTTTGCGGTCCTTCCCGGTCTCAATGGGGGATGCACCGGACGGGGAAAAACGTGCGCCAAATGACTTGCGTTCACGACTTTGATACATAGAGTTATCGCTCTTATTTTGCGTATATGATTGATACAGGTTTGACATTTTTATTGGCACAAGCCGCGACGGCGCAACCGTCCGGCCGCCCCGGACTCGTCGACACTCCGTTGGTGCCGATGATCCTGATGTTCGTGATCTTCTACTTTTTGCTTATCCGTCCGCAGCAGAAGAAGGCCAAGGAACTCGCCGAGCAGCTCAAGACCTTGAAGCGCGGTGACAAAGTGGTCACCAACGGCGGAATCGTGGGCGTGATCATCTCGGTGAAGGACAAGTATGTCACCGTGCGTTCCGAGGATTCGAAATTTGAGATGCTGCGCACCGCTGTGGCGGAGATCACCGAACGCGGCAACACCTCTGGTCCAGAAGTCAAGGAAGCCTAATTTTTTAGCATTTAGAAAGCTCGCATGAATTCCAGTCATCTTTGGAAGTTAATCCTGATCATTTTCGTCGTCGCGTGGTCGGTCAACGAAATGACCCCGCCGACGAACCGCAACCTCATCCAGGTGTTTGAGGAAAAGGCGGTGAACAGCTCCAGCACGAATTTCCAGGCCATCGTCGCAACGGCCAAGAAACTCGAGGCGGAAAAGCCTGACCGTGTGTATGGCAGCCTTTGGGACGCCATCGGCACGAACGACATCTCCGAATATTTCCCCAGCTACGCCAAAGGCCAGACGACCAATGCGAAGCGCGTCATCTTGAACAAGATCCAACGTGAGGCCTCCGGCCAGATCCGCTTGGGATTGGACTTGCAGGGCGGCACGGCATTCCTCGTGGGCGTGGATGTGGACAAGGTGGTCAATGATGCCCAAGTACAGGGAACGAACAAAGTCACCTTTAGCGAAGTGGAGCGCGCCAACCGTAAAGACCAGGCGCTTTCCCAAGCGGTGGAAGTGCTCCGCAAACGCGTGGATCGTTTCGGTGTCTCCGAACCAGTCATCGTGCCGCAAGGCGACAACCGTATCCTGATCCAGATGCCCGGTCTTTCGGAATCTGATCGTGAATCCGTCCGGAACACCCTTCAACAGGTGGCTCATCTGGAGTTCCGCATGGTTCATCGTCAAAGTGCTGATTTCATCCAGCGTGGCGTAGTCCCCCCGGGTTATGAACTCTTGAAGGAAGAAGCCACAGCACCGGATGGCAGCAAAGGAGTGCGTTCTTATGTCGTCAACAAGAAGGCAGAAGACGGATTGACCGGCAAGTATGTGCAACGGGCGGGGGTAGCGCTGAATCCGATCAACTCCAAGCCGGAGATCCATCTCTCCTTTGACGACGAAGGTGCAGCCAAGTTTGGGCGAATCACTAGCGCAAACATCGGCGTACAGATGGCGATCGTACTGGATGGAGAACTCTATTCTGCCCCGGTCATCAAGTCGGCCATTCTCGGCGGTAACTGCGAGATCACGGGCGATTATGACATGAAGGAAGCCCATCGCCTCGCAAATGCGCTGGAGAATCCGCTGGAAGCGCCGGTCAGCATCATGGAAGAGCGTTCCGTCGATCCATCACTGGGCAAAGACTCCATCACGAGCGGTATCAACGCTTCTCTGATCGGCATCGCGCTCGTAGCGGGCTTCATGCTCATTTATTACCGGCTCTCCGGTTTGATCGCCAACTTGGCTCTCGTACTGAACGTTTTGATCCTCATCGGGGTGATGTGCAATATCGATGCGACCTTCACGCTGCCGGGCATCGCCGGTATCGTGCTGACCATCGGCATGGCCGTGGATGCGAACGTGCTGATCTTCGAGCGTATGCGCGAAGAACTGGAGGCAGGCAAGTCGTTGCGCGGCGCGTTGACTGCGGGTTACGACAAGGCCTTTGGTACGATTTTGGATGCGAACATCACGACGCTGATCTCCTCCGTGTTGCTGATCTATTTCGGCACGGGTCCGGTGCAGGGCTTCGGTGTGACGCTGTCCATCGGTGTGGCGGTGAGCATGTTCACGGCGTTGGTGGTCACCCGGTTGATCTTCGACTGGCTGATCGCGAAGAACATGATCAAGTCGCTGAAGATGATGAAAGTGATCGGCAAGACGAACTTCGACTTCCTCAAGCTGGCCAAGCCCGCTTTCGCGGTGTCGTGGGCGCTCGTGATCGTGGGGTCGGCTTACGGCCTGTATCGCGGCTCGAATGCCTTGGGTGTGGATTTCAAGGGTGGTGACAACGCCATGCTGGAATTTACCCAAAAAGTGGACGCCAGCGAACTTCGCAAGGTGTTGGATGAGGCCAAGATCGGCGAATTCACCCTGCAGTATCAAACCGGCGGCAAAGAACGCCTGAGTGTCGTGACGCAATTCGACAAAGGTGCCCAAGTGGAAGGCATCCTGCAGAAGTCCTTCGCGAATGCGGGTTTCAAGCAAGTCGGTATGGACAAGGTCGGAGCGTCGGTGGGTGCGGAGATCATCAGGTCCGCAATCGTTGCCACGTTCCTGTCGCTGCTGGGCATCTTGGTGTATGTCGCCTTGCGCTATGAGTTCTCCTTCGCCTTGGGCGCGGTCGTGGCTGTCGTTCACGACGTGTTCATGACGATGGGCTGGTTCTTTCTGACAGACCGCCAATTGAGCGCCACGATGGTGGCGGCGATCCTGACGATCATCGGTTTCTCGATCAATGATACCATCGTCATCTTTGACCGTATCCGCGAGCACCTGAAACTGGGCACTCGCGGTTCGTTCAAGGAGATCATGAACATCGCGCTCAACGAGACGTTGAGCCGCACGATCATCACCTCCGGTACGGTACTGCTCTCCACGGGCGCGCTGTATTTCTTCGGCGGCGGCGTCATCAATGACTTCGCGTTCACCTTCCTGGTGGGTATCATCACGGGTTGCTACTCCAGTATCTACATCGCCGCGGCGATCGTACTGTGGTATCATAAGGGCGAGAAGCCGAAGACCAGTGGTTCCACGGTGGTGATGGACAGGGCCACCGAGACGGTCGAGGTTCGCTAAAGACTGATGCTTGCGATCACGGAAATCACGGGCTGGCACTACGCCGGGTTCATCCTGGTAATTTTGTTCTTCCTTGCCCTCGACCTCGGCGTGTTTCATCGCGAGGCGAGGGTCGTCCGTTTCAAGGAAGCGCTCGGCTGGACCGCGCTCTGGTGTACGCTTTCCCTCTGTTTTTCCGGCCTCGTATATCAGATGCGGGGCAAAGATGAAGCGGTGGAGTACATCACGGGCTATATCATCGAGTTATCCCTCTCGATGGATAACGTCTTCGTGATCGCGCTGATCTTCGCGTATTTCCGCGTGCCGTTGACCTACCAGCACCGGGTGCTGTTCTGGGGTATCATGGGGGCATTGGTCATGCGCGGTGTCATGATCGGGGTGGGGGCGGCCTTGATCCAAACGTTTTCCTGGATGCTGTACGTGTTCGGTGCCTTCCTGGTCTTCACGGGCATCAAGATGATGTTCGGGGATGATGAAGGGGTGGAGCCGGAGAAGAATCCGGTGATCAAGCTGGTGCGGAAATTCTATCCGGTATCCAAGGAGTTCGACGGGCAGAAGTTCACGACTGAGATTGATGGCAAGAAGATCCTGACACCGCTCGCACTGGTGCTGGTCATGGTGGAGACGACGGATCTGATCTTTGCGGTGGATTCCATCCCAGCCATCTTCGCCATCACGGACAAGCCGTTCATTGTCTTCACCTCCAACGTCTTCGCCATCCTCGGTTTGCGGTCACTTTACTTTGTGCTGGCGGATGCCATCGGCATGTTCCGCTATCTGAAGGTGGGCCTCTCCATTGTGTTGGTCTTCATCGGGGTGAAGATGCTCATCGATCCGCATGGGAAGACACCGGTGAAATGGTATCAACTGGAGATACCCACGACGCTTTCACTGGTCATCATCGCCGGTATCATCTTGGGTTCCATCTTGATCTCCGTCGCGGTGGCGAAGAAGGAAGGCAAGCTGCCGCCGGACGATACCAAGCCGGGTGTGCAACCTTCGCCTGAGACCGACGAAGCGAGTGGCAAGGACAAGAGCGGGCCGAAGTCGTAACGACTGGTATGCACCAGCAACCGTTATCCCAGAGTTTGGAAGCGTTACTGGGGGCAGCGGACAACCAGACGGCCCTCACGCTCAACCAGCTCGTCGAACGCACGGGCGGACGTGGCATCTACCTTTTTCTCACGATGGTCAGTCTGCCGTTCATCGTGCCCATACCATTGCCGGGTTTTAGTTTGATCGTGGGTTTGATCATTCTCCTCTCCGGCCTGCGCATGGCGCTGGGCCTGCCGCCCAAGTTACCGCTCTTCATCGGGAAAAAATCCATTTCGGTAGAGCGGCAGCGCAAAATCCTTGCGGCGAGTGTCCGATTGGTAAAATGGATCGAGCGGATGGTCAAACCACGTGGTCGTGACTGGATTGCCAACGAGGCGTCGCGCCGGGCGCACGGGTTGCTGATCGCTTTCATGGGCTTTCTGCTGACCCTGCCTCTGCCCATCGTGTTCACGAATTCATTGCCGGGGCTGGCAGTGATCTTCATCTGTGTGAGCATGATGGAGGAGGATGCGCTGCTGATCTGGGTGGGCTACGTTTTTGCGGCCGGTTCGGTGATTTATCTGCTGGCACTTTCCAAGATCATCATCGCACTCTTTGAGCGTTACTCGGAAACGATCCGGCAATTTTTGGGAATCTAGTGAAATCGTACCGTTGGTCATTTGCGCCGATCCAGTTGGAACTGGCCCGTGTCTTGAGCCAGAACCTGCGCGTTTCTCCTTTGCTCGCCCAATGCCTGCTCAACCGCGAGCTTTCTGAACCCGTTTCCGCTACTGAATTCCTGGAGCCCAAGCTGAAGAACTTGCGTGATCCATTCCTGCTGCCGGACATGGCCAAGGCGGTAGCCCGGCTCTACTTGGCCCGCGAGCGCGGCGAACTGGTGGTCATCTTCGGGGATTACGATGTGGACGGGGTGACTTCCACGACGTTGCTCAGCGAGGCTTTGAGTGCGTTGGGGTGGCGGGTGGAGGCGTATTTGCCGCATCGCATGGATGAGGGTTATGGCTTGAGCCGGGATGGCGTGGAGAATTGCTTGAATCGTTTTCCGGCGAAACTGCTGCTAGCGGTGGATTGCGGTTCTACGGCGGTTGATACGATCCAGTGGTTGAACGAACGGGCGGTGGATGTGCTGGTGCTGGATCATCATCAGGTTTCCACGCCGGAACCTGCGGCCCATGCGCTGGTGAATCCGCAGCGGAGTGATGATAAGAACAGCCAGATGCTTTGCTCCGTGGGGCTCGCCTTCAAACTTCTGCATGCGTTGGTGAAGCGGGGGCGTGAATTGAATCTCGCCGAGATGGCCACGTATGACATCCGGCAATATCTGGATCTGGTGGCCTTGGGCACGGTGGCGGATCTGGTGCCGTTGCGTGGTGAGAATCGAGTGTTGGTTTCTCATGGGTTAAAGGCTTTGGGCGAGACGAAGCGGCCGGGGCTTATCGCGTTGAAGGAAGTGAGCCAGACGGGACCGAACGTGGGCGTGTATGAGGTGGGTTACCAACTGGGACCGCGGCTCAATGCAGCGGGACGGTTGGAGAATGCTTCGCAGGCGTTGGACCTTTTGCGGGCGAAATCAGTTTCGGACGCCTTGCCGCTGGCGCGGGAGCTAGATGCGAGGAATCGCGAGCGACAAGAGATCGAGCGCGGGATGGCGGAATCGGCCATTGCGACCATCCGCAGCCAGTTCGTGCCGGAACGTGACTATGTGATCGTGCTGGGCGAGATGCTTTGGCACATTGGCGTGGTGGGCATCGTGGCCTCGCGCGTGTTGCGGGAGTTTTACCGGCCGACCATCATCATGGGCGGCTCGGGCGATGAGTGGCGGGGTTCGGGTCGAAGCATTGAGGGGTTCGATCTCGCGTCGGCTCTGCGCTCATGCGAGGACATTTTGGTGAAGCACGGCGGGCACGCGATGGCGGCGGGATTGACGATTGATCCGAAGCAGGTGGAGCCGTTTCGCCTGCGCTTGAATGAGCTGGCGCAGAAATCCATCGCGCCGGAATATCTGCAACCGCGGCTCTCGCTGGATGCGGAGGTGACGCTGGGTCAGGTGGATATGATTTTTTTGGATGCGATGCAGAAGCTGGAGCCAATGGGGCAGGGTAATGCTTCCGTCCAACTGGCAGCGCGGAATCTGCGGCTGACGGGCGAGCCGCGTCGAATGGGCAAGGAAGGGCAGCATCTGAAACTGCAAGTGACGGATGGCGTGTCCGTGCGGGAAGTGGTGTGGTGGGGCGTGGGCGAGGCGAAGCTGCCTTCGGGCGTGTTCGATCTGGCCTTCGTGCCGCAGCGAAATGAGTATAATGGGCGGGCGACGATCCAGTTGAAGTTGCTGGATTGGAGGGCAGGGAAGGGGTAACCGCAGATGGGCGCAGATAAACGCAGATGAGGGGGAAGGGCACCCCTCACCCTGGCCCTCTCCCCTCCGAGGGCGAGGGAGATGGAAGCGTCTGACATATTAACGCAAAAGAATTTTATGGTATCAGCAGTCATAGTGGCGGCGGGGCGTGGGACGCGCATGGGGCCGGATGTGGATAAGCTCTTCCTCGAAGTGGGGGGCAAGCCGATCATCGTGCACACGTGGCGGCAGTTCGAGACGTGTGCGGCGGTGGATGAGATCATCCTCGTGGTGCGGGAGGGGATGCAATCTGCGTTTGAGGAGCTGGCGGTGGGTGAGGGATTTAAGAAACCGTATCGTCTGGTGCCGGGCGGCAAGGAGCGGCAGGACTCGGTGTGGAATGGCATCGTGGCGGTGGCTGAGAAAACGGAGATTGTGGCGATCCATGACGGGGCGCGGCCGTGTGTCACACATGAGTTGATCGCAGCGACTATTCAGGCGGCGAGAGAAACCGGAGCAGCTGTGGCGGCTCAACGAGTCGTGGATACGATGAAGGAATCGAGTGATGGCAAGACCATCAGCGGACATTTGGATCGCAGCCGTCTGTGGGCGGTGCAGACGCCGCAGACGTTTCAGGTGCCGGTCATCCGCAAAGCGCTTTCACTGGTGAAGGAGCGAGGGCTGTTGGTGACGGATGATACGGCGGCTTGTGAATTGATCGGGCAGCCGGTGAGGTTGGTGGAATGTGCGACGCCGAATGTGAAGGCTACGGCGCCTTCGGATATTCCTTGGTTGGAAATATTGCTGAAGCAATGACGAATGACCAAGTCCGAATGACAAAGGAATGAGGGAAGCTCCAATTCCCAATTCCCACGCCCCAAGCTCCAGGGAAGCTTCAACCTTCAATTGCTAAACCGGTTGATCGATTGGCTTTGAATTCTGCTTAATTCGGCGTTCGCGGGCGAAAATGCTGTAAATTTGCTTGGTGGCAACAAAGCCTATGATGATGAACGTAAGGAGACTTGCGGGTATGAGTTCCAGAAACCTCAAGGGCAAAGCGACAAACATGACGATGATCCAGACCGTAAAGATCACCTGCGGCCAACCAGAGGTGGCGATTTGCAGAAGCTTCAAGTGTTTGCATCGCCTCCAATGCAGATAATTGGCGAGCGTGGTCAGCAGGAAGACAGTGAACAAAGGGCCGATGAATCCCATAGTTTATGTATCCGCCTGTCGGGCAGCTTTGTCATCTGAAAAGTAAGCGGCCAGATTTGCCTACTTGCGGAAGATGGCGGCTCGTTCCGTTTCTTCTTTCTGCTGGTCCAGACGGGCTTGATCCAACAGGAGATCGATGCCTTTGCGCTCGTGGAACGCGGCCGCCAGTTCGGCGAGGCGATCATATACGGAGGAAATCAATTTGATCCGGGCCCAGAAATCATCGCCGGCAGGGATGGGGCATTTCAAAGCAAAGTTGAGTTCAACCCGGGAGTCTTTGCCGTCCAAAACCATTTCTACGCGCGAAAGACGGGCGGACACGGCTTCGTCAAAGGCCACGGCACTAAGGCCGGGAGCAAGCGCGGTCATTCGGCCGACAAAGCCGGTTACTTCCTGATACGCGTTATGCAAGGCATTCAAGGCCTCTTGTGAGGTGCGCGACTCACTGCGAAGGGTGACGGGGATCAAAAAACTCTGGGAAGAGAGAATTGCGGCGTTGGAGGCTGAGAGCCGGCTGTCAGGTGCTCTGAACATAGTTTTAAGGGGTTGGGGCTATCGGAGGTTGCATTGTCTTATTTGCCAGCAGGGGAAAAAGCGACTGCTTGCAGGGTGCTCCGACCATAGCGGAGCCAGGAGTAAACCAATCCGCAGGCTATGGTGACGATCAGCAGCATTTCATCGCTCATGGCGTCGTAAGCGGCTTCGCCGTCGGCATTTCTGAGGTGGATCAAGGTGCGGGTTGCGACGGGCCAGCCGTGGTTAAACCACAGGTAGTACCAGACATTCCACAGGATGAACACTACGGTGAGCCAGACGATTAAGAATTGGAGCCGTCGCATGATTTCCTTGGGGGCAAAGGTAAAATGCTGGAAGGAGAAAGGCAAGGGGATGCGGAGAATTGTTGGTCAGACGAAACTCGCCGATTCGGAGATCGGCGCTCCAAGGCTTTCACATTCGGGCCCGGATATCGGTCATCGTGAGTCCTCAATGGTTTCCATGAACCTCGGACGTTTGGATATTGAGGCGGACTAAAGTCCGCGCTCCTTTTCCTGCCGCTTGCTATTTTGTCACCTGAGTTTTACTTTGCGCCTAGTAGTGGCCGAACTTAGCGATTTATGAAGAAACGAATCCTCTTCAGCGCATTGACCGTGGTGCTCGGGGTGAACCTGTTCCTCGGTGCGCAGATCTATCATCAGAGCGTCCAGGCGGCGGGCAAGGATGATGCCTACACTCATTATGCGTTGCTGGCGAGGGTGATGGAGATGATCCGGAAGGATTACGTGGACGGCGAGAAGGTGACCTATCAAGACCTGATGCACGGGGCCTTGCGCGGGATGGTTTCCACCCTGGACCCGCACAGCGAGTTCATGGATTCCTCGAAGTTCAAGGAATTGCAGGATGACACGGAGGGACAATTCGGCGGCGTGGGCATCGTCATCCAGTCGAAGAACGGTTTTTTGACGGTCGTGGCGCCCATCGAGGATACGCCGGGTTTTGCGGCGGGTATACTTTCGGGCGATCGCATCGTGGAGATCGGCGGCAAGAATGCGGAGCGGCTGCCGATATCAGAAGCGGTGAAGCGGTTGCGCGGGGTGCCGGGCACGGAGGTGACCATCAAGGTGGCGCGTGAGGGTTGGGTGGAGCCGAAGGAATTCAAACTGGTGCGGGCCGAGATCAAGGTGGATACGGTGAAGGATTTGAGCGGTAAACGCGAGTTCAAGCTGCTGGATGATAACATCGGGTATGTGCGCCTGACGCAGTTCGGTGAGAAATCGGCGGACGAACTCAAGACGGCGCTGGAGAAGCAGCAGAAGGCGGGCATGAAGGCGCTGGTGCTGGACTTGCGCGCGAATCCGGGCGGGTTGCTGGATCAGGCGGTGAAGGTCTGCGAGCTGTTCCTGCCGCGTGGGCAACTGATTGTGACCACGGAAGGGCGCAATGAGGCGCAGAAATCTTCTTACTCCGCGAAGGGGCCGGGTTATTACAAGGATATCCCGATGGTGGTGCTGGTGAATGGCGGCAGTGCGAGCGCGTCGGAGATCGTCGCGGGCTGTCTGCAGGATGTGAAGCGGGCGCACATCATGGGCGAGCAGAGTTTCGGCAAAGGGTCGGTGCAGAGCATTCTGCCATTGCCGGATGATTCGGCGCTGCGCCTGACGACGGCGAAGTATTACACCCCGAGCCACAAGACGATCCATGAGCACGGCATCACGCCGGACAGCATCGTGCCGATGTCGCTGGAGGATGAAATGAACTTGGCGCGGTTGCGTTCCCCGGGTGGAGCGGAAATGTTGGAAGATGCGGACAAGGAAAAGGTGCTGGGCACGAAGGATGTGCAGTTGGAACGCGCCACGGATCTGTTGAAGGGAATTCTGCTCTACACTGGGCAGGATGCGAAGAAGGCGACGAAGAAGGGGTGAGCCGGGCTGGTTGCACCTGCAGGCCTATATTGGGGAAACATCGAATATCCAACATCGAACTCCGAACATCGAGAAAAGGGGGTGTTTGGTGTCATGAGACAGTTTGTGAGGCGGGTCGTATGGCTGGATTAACTCCATCTATGAAACTGGCGCTGCTATTGGTGACGGGTGTTCTCGTTTGGCAGGGATGTGTTTGTCCCCAGAAAGATGCTCCGAGGGCTAGAGGGCCACTTCAAAAGATCAGTAGCAGTTACGAGAAGCCTATCGAAGATGTGCGACGGGCGGTAAGACAAGGGATTGAGGAGAAGGGGGATGTCACGCAGGACGACACGGGCACTGGATTGGTGAAGGGGACGATCGGAACGAGTAACGTGTCCGTGAAGATTTCCCAAGTAACTGAAATGATTGTGCAAACGGAAGTTGTGGTGCGTGATCAAGGCGGTGTTTTTGAGTATGAAAAATCTTCTGAGCTGGATAGGGAGATAGGGCGGGCGCTGAGTTTCCGATGATGAAAAGAAAGCGAATATTTGCTTTGATTGGGGTTGCTCTGGTTTTGATGTTGATCGCAATACGGTCTATCTTGGTTTTCTTTCTGATCATTTTTCTGGATGCGGCTGAGATAAACTCTCCTTATGAAAAGGCGTTAACAGACTATCTAAAAGGCAGTAAAATGGTGGTGGGGTGGGCGGTTGATGATGTTGATGTTCATGGAGGGTTGACGGGTGGGGCGAGTGCTCAGATTTTGCTTTATACGAGTCATTGGGAGACTGCTAAAGGCAAGCTAGAGAAAGTCTGGAATGACAGTTCAATGCCTGCAGAGAAGAGGGTTGTTGCTGGGGAGATTTTGTATGCACGGACAAAGGATAGAAAAATACTCCAGCAGCTTTATGAAATTGTTCAACCTGCAGGAGGTTCAGCAGTGCTTTATGGGAGAGGTTACATTCAGCATCTCGTTGACTCGGAATCTTTGAAGGATGAGATAGCGGAGATACCACCAAGCGAGCCTTTTAACATCCCGTTGGAAACGATCATGCAATCAATTGATGCCAAGAAATGATTGTTCGGCTATGCCAGTTGCAACCGTGGACATGACTTTTCGACGGGCAATCACTCACTTTAGCCCAGTCAGTGGTAATAGATGATTTGACGTGTGGGCTTGCCGAAGTCCTTTCCGAACGGGCATCTTGCGGGGAGATTATTATCATGCTGATTTTGGCGATAGAGACGTCTTGTGATGAGACGAGTGCGGCGGTGGTGCGGGATGATGTCATCTTGTCCACGGTCGTTTCGTCGCAGATCAAGTTGCATGAGGAGTATGGCGGGGTGGTGCCGGAACTAGCGACGCGGGAGCATCTCAGGAACCTGACGCCGGTGGTGGCGGAGACATTGGCTAAGGCGGGGGTGACCGCGAAGGAATTGACGGCGGTGGCGGCGACGCAGGGGCCGGGTTTACCGAATGCGTTGATGATCGGGTTTCGGGCGGCGGAGGCTATGGCGTGGTCTTTGGGGGTGCCGTTCCTCGGGGTGAATCATCATGAGGCGCATCTGTATTCTCCGTGGATCGAGGCCGAGTCGAAGTTCGACTTCCCAGATGGGAAAACGGAAAAAATCGAGGACGAGGACGACGACGAGAACGATTACGAAAGGGCGCGGTTTGATTTGTTTCAGCCGAATATCTCACTGATCGTCAGTGGGGGGCATACGATGCTGGTGGATGTGCGGGGGGAGCTGGAGCATAAAGTTTTGGGCGGGACGGTGGATGATGCGGCGGGGGAGTGTTTTGACAAGGTGGCAAAGCTGATCGGGTTGCCGTATCCGGGCGGGCCGCAATTGGACCGGTTGGCGGCGAAGGGGAATCCGGAGGCCTACAAGTTTCCCCGGCCCATGCTGCATGAGGCGCATGATGATTTCAGTTTCAGCGGGTTGAAGACGTCGGTCCGGTATTTCTTGCGGGATAATCCGGGTGTCACGGCGAGTGAGGCGCTGGTGGCGGACTTATGCGCCAGTGTGCAGGCGGCCATCGTGGAGGTACTTATCACGAAAACTCTGCGGGCGACGAAGCGTTTGGGTTATCGGTGCGTCACAGCATCCGGGGGAGTCACCTGCAACAGCGGGTTGCGGGCTAAGCTGACGGCCGAGTGCGCCAAACGCGGGCTGACGCTGCGTTTGGCCGAGCGGCAGCTCTGCACGGACAATGCGGGGATGGTAGGGATATTGGCCGCCCGCAAGCTGGCCCGGAAGGGGCTTTCTATGGATTACGATGCCGAAATTCTTCCGGCGGACGTTCTGGTGTAACTTACTTCACTCCTGCAGCATCTCTCCGGGGGCGTACTGAATTGATACGTGTACGGTAAATATTGTTTGGACAAGCGTGTCAGCCGGTTAATAGTTTAGAGTCAGACAGCATGAAGTTAAACCGTAAGATCATGGCGTTGTTGCTGGTAGGCACCTCAGCAGGGGTGGCTGTCGCAGGACTATTTGACTCCTTCAAGAAGGAGCCGGTCCTGATGGCGGCGGCAACTCCGGCCAAGGCCGCGACCAAGACGGCGCAGGGGCCGATCTCCTACGAGAAGGATATTAAACCCATCCTCGTGGAGTTCTGCTATGACTGCCATGCGGACGGGACAAAGAAGGGTGGCGTGGCCCTGGACGAGCAAAAGGATCTGGCGCTGCTGTTGAAGGAACGGAAATTGTGGGCGGACGTGGCCAAGAATACGGAGCAACGGTTGATGCCGCCGGAGAAGAAAGCCCAGCCGACGCAGGAGCAGCGGGACCTGATCTCGGAGTGGGTGAAGAAAGAGATCTTCAAGGCCGATCCCAAGAATCCTGATCCCGGTCGCGTGACCATCCGGCGTCTGAACCGGGTGGAGTATAACAACACCATCCGTGACCTGGTGGGGGTGGACTTCGATCCAGCTGATGACTTTCCGGCGGACGATTCCGGCTACGGTTTCGATAACATCGGGGATGTGCTCTCGCTCTCGCCTATCATGATGGAGAAGTACATGAAGGCGGCGCAGAACATCTTGGACAAGGCCATCGTGGTGGGGCTGCCCAAGCCGCCCTCGACACGGTTCGGAGCGACACGGCTGGCGGGTGGCACACCGCAAGGTGAGGGGCGCATTCTGGTTTCCAACGGGGAGATGTTCTTCAACTATAAGTTCCCGGCGGATGGCGAGTACTTCATCTATGTGAGAGCCTATGGTCATCAGGGCGGTCCGCAGCCGGTGAAGATGGCGGTGCGGTATGCGGGCAAGGATTTGAAGCAGTTCGATGTGCGGGAGGTGGAGGACAATCCCGCTACGTTTGAAGTCAAGTTCACGGCGAAAGCGGGCGATGGAAGAATCGCGGTGGCATTCCTGAACGATTACTTTCTGGCTCCTCCGGCGAAGGACAAGAAGAAGCGGACGATTGATACGAACCTGATCATCAATTACGTGGATGTGGCGGGGCCGATCAATACGGTGAACCCGGTTTATCCGGACACGCACAACACGATCTTCTTCAAGAAGCCGACCGGCACGGATGACCGTGACGCGGTGGGGCGCGAACTGGTGAAGTCCTTCGCCGCCCGCGCATTCCGGCGGCCGGTGACGGATGATGAGCTGACGCGGTTGATGGCCATTTACGGTCTGGCGGAGAAGAACAAGGAGCCGTTTGAAGCCTCCGTGAAGCTGGCGCTGCAAGCGGTGCTGGTATCGCCGAACTTCCTTTTCCGCGGTGAGATCCAGCCAGAGCCGGATAATCCGAAGAAGGCGCATCCGATCAATGAGTATGCGCTGGCCTCGCGGCTGTCCTACTTCCTGTGGAGCAGCATGCCGGATACGGAATTGCTCGATTACGCGCGACGGGGGGAGTTGCGGCGCAACCTGGGCTTTCAGGTGCAACGGATGTTGCGGGATAACAAGGCGAAGGCGCTGGTGGAGAATTTCGCCGGGCAATGGCTGATGTTACGCAATCTGGACGTGGTTTCGCCCGACCCGAAGACTTATCCGGAATGGGATGAGAGCCTGAAGGGATTGATGCGCAAGGAGACGGAGATGTTCTTCGAGAACATCATGCGCGAGGACCGTTCGATCCTGGAATTCCTGACGGCGGATTACACGTTCGTCAACGAGCGGCTGGCGGAGCATTACAACCTGGGCGGCGTGGTGGGGGACAAGTTCCAGAAGGTGTCGCTGGCGGGGACGCAGCGCTCGGGCATCCTCACGCATGGCAGCATTTTGACGATCACGTCCAATCCCACCCGGACCTCACCGGTGAAGCGCGGTTTGTGGGTGCTGGAGAATTTGCTGGCGACACCGCCGCCACCGGCACCGCCGGATGTGCCGGCGCTGGATGATCCGAGCAAGGAGGCGGTGAAGGGCAGCTTGCGGGTGCGCTTGGAGAAGCACCGGGCGGATGCCGGGTGCGCCTCGTGCCATGCGCGTATGGATCCATTGGGTTTTGGTCTGGAGAACTTTGACGGCATCGGCGGCTGGCGCGAGAAGGATGAAGGGTTCAAGATCGATCCAGCGGGCAAGCTGGTGAGCGGGGAAACGTTCGCCGGGCCCAATGAGTTGAACAAGATCCTGGCCAGCCAGAAGCGGGAGGAGTTCCTGCACTGCATGGCGGAGAAGATGCTGATCTACGCGCTGGGCCGGGGCATGGAGTGGTATGACAAGCCGACGCAGGAACAGATCGCGGCGGAAGTGAAGGCGGGTAATTACAAGTTCTCGTCCTTGATCATGTCGGTGGTGAAGAGTGTGCCGTTCCAGTTGCGGCGCGGTGATGGGGAACGGTGAAAAGAATGAATTGAGACGTTGTTGGCACGGTCAAATACTGGTAGAGTAAGAGTCGTAATACCTAACTGAATTTTAACATGAACAAACCCTGGCAACTACCGCGGCGCACGTTCTTAAAGGGCATGGGCACCATGCTGGCACTGCCGGCCTTGGAAGCGATGCTGCCCTCCATCACCACGGCGGCTGAAGCCGTTGCTGGCGGAGCAGCGGGGGCGATGCCACGGCGCATGGCCTTCGCGTATATCCCGAACGGGGTGATCGGGGAGAACTGGTTTCCGCAAGCGACGGGACCGAATTACCTGTTGTCGCCGACTTTGATGCCGCTTAAGCCGGTCAAAGATGACATCCTGGTGGTGTCCGGCCTGAAACACGACAAGGCGCGGGCGAATGGCGACGGGGCGGGCGATCATGCGCGGGCGAATGCGACGTTCCTGACGGGCGTGCAGGCGCGCAAGACGGCCGGTGCGGACATCCGTGTGGGTGCCTCGGTGGATCAGATCGCGGCGGCGAAGGTCGGGCGGCAGACGCGGTTCCCTTCGTTGGAACTGAGCTGTGACAAGGCGCGTCAGGCGGGTTCGTGCGATTCCGGTTATAGCTGCGCGTATCAGTACAATCTTTCGTGGAAGACGGAGACGATGCCGATGGCGCCGGAGAACGATCCGCGCCGGGTGTTCGAGCGCCTGTTCGGCGGCGGCAACGTCAATGAGAACGCGCAGAGCCTTGCGCTGCGCAAGCAGTATGACAAGAGCATCCTGGATTTCGTGCTGGATGACGCGAAGCGCCTGCAGAAACAACTGGGCGTGAATGACCAGCGCAAGGTGGACGAGTATCTGGCGGGTGTGCGCGAGCTGGAATTGCAGATCGCGGCGTCGGAAAAGTTCAACGCGAAGGAGCTGGATTACAAGAAGCCCACGGGCATCCCGAAGGAGAAGTCGGGGCACTTCCGCCTGATGTATGATCTGATGGTGCTGGCGTTCAAGACGGATACGACGCGCATCTCGACGTTCTTGATGGCGCATGACGGCAGCAACAGCCCGTTCCCGGAGATCGGCATCCCGGACGGTCATCATAACCTCTCGCATCACCAGAACGACAAGGTGATGGTGGAGAAGCTGAAGAAGATCGATTATTTCCACATGCAGAACTTCGCCTACTTCATCCAGAAGATGAAGGACACGAAGGAAGCGGATGGCTCGTCCTTGCTGGATAACACGATGATCGTGCTGGGCAGCGGCATCGGCGATGGCAACCGCCATACGCACCATGACCTGCCGGTGATCATCGCGGGCAAGGGCGGCGGGACGATCAAGACGGGCCGCCACCTGAAGCTGCCGGAAGGCGTGCCGATGACGAACCTGTATCTCTCGATGCTCGACCGCATGGGCGTGACAGGGGTTTCGCGCCTGGGTGATAGCACGGGGCGGATGCAGTATCTGAGCTAAACAAAAGAATTACGAGAAAGGCCGGACGAGAGATCGTCCGGCTTTTTTGTTTTCGGGGAGAGTTCAAAAACAGCCCCGACAGAGCCGGGGTGAAATGGACACAGATTCACACAGATGAAACTGATAAGGCAGGAGCGTTATTTTTGAGGGGGAGTGGTAAATTCCATGCGGCGGCGGGCTAGGTAATGAGGTTTGGCGGGCGGGGTCCAGCCCCAGTTCTGGCTGTAGCTGTAGTAGAGCCAGCCGTGGGTGCCGCCGGGTTCATCGGGGAGGAAGGTGGGATGCCAGGCGACTTCCTTGCCTTCACGGGCGACGACGGGGACTTTCCAGATCTGTTGGATGCGTTCGCGGGGCCAATTGATGCCATCGGTGGAGAAGGCGAGGTAGAGGCCGCTGCGTTCGGCGGCACCGCCTTCCTTCCAGGCATTGATACAGAAGGTCATGGCGAACTGGCGGGTCTGGGGGAGGTAGAAGACTTGGGGGAAGATGGCGTCGGCATCGAGGCCGCCAGTGAGAATGGGAGTGTCTTGGCCACCGAGGCCGGGTTCGGTGAATTTGCCTGCTTGGAGCTTCTGCCATTTGCCGGGAGTGAGGGCGTCTTTCACGGGGCAGCGGGCGAGGGCGATATCGACGCCACGACCGTCGAGTCGTTCGTGGGCGGTGTAGTAGGCGTAGAGATATTCCCCGGTGGGCTCGGGCATGACCCATGGTTCGCCGACGCCTTGGTCGCTCAAGCCTTTGAGGTTTTTGGGTGCGTGGCCGGAGAGGATGGGGCCGCGTTTCTCGAAGGTGAGGCCGTCATCGCGTGAGATGGCCATGCCGATGTGGCAGTAGAAGCCGGGGATGCCACCGCCGATGGTGGGCATACCGGTTTGATCTTCGGCGTGGTAGAAGGCGAGGAGTTCACCGGTCTTGGTGGGCACGATGGAGCTGATGCCGGCGTAGCCGTTATCGAATTCGTTCGTTTTGCCGGGCTGAAGGACGGTGGTGGATTTGTTCAGCTTGGAAATATCGGGGCCTTCGAGGAGGACGGAGGAGATGCCGGCAGCGAGGATGACGCGGGCTTGGGGTTTCGTTTGCAGGACGGCGAGGGCGCCATCGGGAAAGGCGCGAAGGCCGAGGGCTTGATCGGCAAGGACGGTTTCGGGTGGGCCGAGTTTGGTTTGTTCAGCACCGTTCACAGGCAGGATCGATATGGCGAAAGCCAATAAGCAAACGATGGCGAGCGGGCGAAGCATGGGAGTAGAGTGCTGGTAATGGACAATTACGCGAGGTGAATCGTGAATTCAGCAGCCGCTTTTATTGCGTGGAAATGTCCCGCCCCTACAGGCATATGCGTCAAGTTAAGCCAAGGCCTCCCAAGTTTGGGAGTAATTCTGTCGCGTGCGCCGGTCGTAGCAACAATAACGGACGAGGGTTTCGTACAGGGTCCGGTTTTCGTGATGGCCCAAGGAGAGAGCACGTACGACGCGGATGA
>CALRJY020000002.1:0-294006 GCA_943367715.1 Chitinophaga pinensis
CGGACCAAACCCTCGCCAGCCACTCCAAAACCTCCGTCATTACAACGAAGGGAGACGCTCTGAAAAGAGGGCTTGGGGTGGCTGCGCAGGAGAAACCGGATGGGGCTAGGCGCGGCGAGAGAGCGTATCAAATAAAGATACGTGATCGAACCGCAACGACGCCCCAGCCGGTTTCCACCAGCAGACGCCTCAAGACATCTTTTCAGATCGTCTCTAGGAACTATTTCAAAGAACAATGAAACCATCCGACCCCTGTGAAGTATCGTTTCCTCCCTCCCTACGATTGAGAGTTCAAATTCAGCGTAAGTCCAAAACCCGGCCGGTTCCGCAGTGGCTACTGGAGATTCCCCGGTCTCGTCTAACCTAGACTGACCGACGTCCCGTTCCCCTCTCCGGCTTACGGACCCTGATCCATACGCCCGATACACCCACATATCCTGCAAGATCTGGTGGGGCATCGCTGCCGCGATGCCCTGACCTTTTCCGTCAAGGCACCGTGATAGGTTCTCACCCACTCACATCTCCATAATGGTTCCATAAGGACCGTCACCTCCCCGCCAACGCAGGACATAACAATGCATTACATCACATCAATATGTTTGATGACTTGGGATTCGCCAGTGGCTACCGCTCCGAAAGAGCACAACCACCGTTCTACCCGTCCTTTACCAGCAGCGAGCTGCCAGCAATGAAAACCATACGAAACCACCGTCAAATTACAAACAAAAAAACACCACAAACCGCCCCCTTCTCGCAACAAATTGAACCACAATAAATTACAACCGAAGATTCGCAGTGATTGACACCGCGCCCCATGCCGCTAGGTCGGGGTTGCGCCTTATTCATCGTAGCGCAGACTGGCAGTCTGCTGTGTCGCAGGTTGGCAACCTGCGAGCCATAGGCACCCGCCCATCGCCTCCTGTTTCGGCATACGGACGCTCGCCTTCACTTCCCTCCCGTTCCCCCTGGGAAATCCGGCTCGACAGCCAACCAAACCTGATTAAATTCCCTCCACCAAGATGAACCTCCCAACCCGAACAACCGCCGAGCTTAACCGCAACCTGCGGTCTAACGCATCTTAGGCCTTGCTCACGCACTGTCATGAATGACAATGACTGCCTCGATTTCGTTTCGGCGATGGGCGATGAGTTTGCCGATGTTCTCCAGTCTGTTTCGGCCGACGTTTCCGGTGCGGATGTTTACTCCGTCGTTAGCGCCGTATCGCGAGCCCGCCTTTCTCCCGCGCTTCTTGCCAGTTTCCGCTCAGAGCAGATCGAGCAGCTCCGTATAGGGTTTGTCAGCTATTTTGAGGTCGCCAACGATGCTGTCACTCACGAGCAATCGCGACGGCGATCGCCCGCACCCTCGTGCGTTGGCCAGTCAACTCACCCATCGATGAAAACACCTAATCCTGCACCTTACCCCGACAATTTCCTGTCGGGGAGCCATCCATCGACTGGGGGGACGGACATCACGCTCCACATCTCGTGAGCTGTGTCACTGAAGTTGAACTATCAGGCACTATGCACCTTCCACCAGACCAGTTCTCACGCGATACTCTGGCCGCACTCTTAGAGTCAGAGCGGGACCGTCGCTTGCGCCAGTTGGAGGCCTTATTGAATCGGGAGCTTCAATCTCACCGCGAGCTTCCCGATTTCCAGCAACGTCTGTACGCCATTATCGAGGAACTTTCCCGTCTCGGTCATTTTCCCGGACCTTGGGAGTATGACACTGAGGTTGAGATTTGGGGTGGCCGGAGTTACATGGATGAGTCCGTTGAAGACGAGTTGCTGTTGCGCTCCGAATTTCCTCACGGCATCCGGCTGGCATGGAGAGATTATGAGGCATTGCACAAACCAGTGGGCTAACCATACGCCCTGCCCCGGCAATTGCTTGTCGGGTTGATCATTCACCCCTATGGGATTCACCATCATAGACCTCGAAGACCAGCAGAAGGGCCTGTCCGTCAATTTCTGGAACTGGCGCCCCACAGTTGAACTCGTAAGGACCCTCGGTGTAGTGGATGCCGAGCGCATTGAGTTAATGCATGAGCAGTGCCTGGGTGTGATCATTACCGAAGCCGAGGCCCGCCAGATTGCCCGGGGATTGCAACAAGGCGTGTTGGCGGGACTGGAGGCTGGCGACCGGGTGCGTCTCGACCTCTCCACCACTTCCGATGCTGATGACGGCACGCTGCATCGTGATGCGGACTCCGATAAAAACTACCATGCAACGCGCGAGTGGTTGACGAAATTTGCTCAGTTTTGTAACGAGTGCCGAGGCTTTAGAGTTTTGTGACTATGCCCAGAACGCCCAACCCTACACCCCGCCCCGGCTATTGTTTGTCAGGGAGCGATCTTTGACGGCTTCCGGTGATGAGACCGCCATACACACCAACCCTCCATGCCACTCGAACTACACCTTGAGCGAGACCCGAATGGAAGGCGGCGCGCCCGGGTCGCCCCGCATTTGCTCCCCTTGTCTGAGTTCTTGGAGTCGGACCTGCAAGGTTCGGTACCTTCGTGCGATGAAGTGTTACACCACGTCGCCGCAGTCGGTTCCCACTCGCAGGATCGATGGGAACGCATTGGCAACGCCTGCACGCTCACCCTGATTCACGACCAAGCCCGCATCGAGCACGATTACCTCCCAGACCTCAAATGCGTCATACCCCTATCCGATCTGGGAGAGGCCGTCAGTCGTTGGAAAGACTTTGTTCAGAATGAAATCCCCACAGCCTGATGTCTGTTAAGCGCACCCGCTCATGAACCCTCGTAATATAGGATGGTTTGTAGCTGGCAGCACGCTGGTCGTCTTGCTCCTATGCACGGTTCCCGGCGGTGTTGGTGAAAAGCCCTTTATCGACGCCTTCATGTATGCGGTTATTCCGTTCTGGGCGATTTGGCACTGCCTCGTCGGTGGTGGCGATGTGGGATTGTGGTACGCCTTCGGTCAATTCCCACTTTATGGCGTGGTGCTGGCCCTCGGGTCTGGCTGGCGGCATAAAAAGCACCTTGCTCGTGCCTTGCTCGGCGCGCACTTGCTCGCCATCATCATAGCCGCTTACCTAAAATGGAGATTAACAAATGCTTAATCAACCTGACATCTATTGACCCACTCCAATGTCACACCCGCTATATCAACTTTTGCGCCGACTGGAGGATGCCAAGATTCACTTCACCCTCGCCCGCCATCGTGAAGACACCGTGCTCGTCACCCTCACGCTGGTAGGCGAGCGGGTGGAGATCGATGTCTTTGAGGACGGCCACATGGAAGTCTCGCGCTTTCCCGGCAGCGAAGACATCGTTGGCGACGCAGAGCTAGTGGAGAAATTGATCAATGAAAACCGCGATTGAACCTGAGGACTTGGCTACTAACCCCACCAAATTGAAACTTTCCGAGGGCCAAAGGCCCGGCCTCATACCAGCATGGGGCACCGCCCCATGAAATAGCCTCAAAAAGACGCAGCGCTGTAAGCGCAATTCATGCGTCTAACCCTTGAACCCAACCACCATCCTGCGGTCTAACATCCGTTAGCCCCTGCACAGCATGAAACATTTCACACCACTACTGCTCCTGCTGCTGCTCTGTGGCTGCATCGACCCAGTCACCGTCACCAAGGCCGGTCTTGATGCCAAAGCAGCCCAGCATGCTGGTTTCACTTTTCCCGATAAGACATATTACGTGGGCAGTGATGGTGGATATGACTACTTCGTAATTCGTCGCGGCATGGGCAACTCCGCAGATCGTTACCGCGTCCTTCAGACCGAGGGCGCGGTCACCAACCGCTTCCAGATCACGAAAGACGAGACCCGCTGGCGCGGCTACGGCACCACCGTAATTGTGGGCCCGCTCGTTATCCCCTAGTTAATCCTCACCGCCCCCTAAAGCCATCGCTGAAACCAATGCCTGGAAGCGTCCCTCGGCGATTTCCCGAGTCATGGTGTGATTAAATCCGGGTGAGGCCATTACCACGAGTCCCGGCAGGGACGAAAGAAACTTTCGCTACGCACCTATGCTCCCATCGACCGCTGAAATCACCGCCTCATTTCTTTCGTCCCTCCGGGACTTGCTCCGCCCCTTGTCTCACCCGCTTTTGATCACCCCCAAGTCCCACCATCGTTTATCACCATTGACATCCTGGGCCCCCGTTGCTGAACTTTATCCCTCAGCCCGTTATGCACATCATCCGGAGACTCATCATCCTTGCCGCTGTTTTGGTGCTCTTGGTCATGGGCGCCCTCATTCTCCTTATCCAGCCCGGCGGCAGTGGCGTCCTCGCTTCGCTACGCCTGCCGGATGGTTCCGAGTACATGGTCACCCAGCGCTGCAATTGGAGTCCCGAACCTTACACCGTCGCGTTCTACATGCGTTCTCCCGGCGGGTCGTGGGGCTGGTGTTATATTGACCACGAAGCCATGCGGTGGCGCAACGTCACCATGAAACACGACCCCAATACCGATGTCATCACCATCACTGAGAATGGCACCTGGCGGGCCTCATTGAACCGGCAACGCAGCACCTTCGCCCTCGGTGAAGTCACCCCAAAACGGGAGCTGCCCGCACCGCAATCGCAACAGGAGCCCGAGTTCCCCTTTCCACGCTGAGAGTTCAGCGATTACTACGTGAGCCAACCACGCACGGAATCGAACGGCCATCGAGCACCGAATCGAGCCGTTTGCTCTTGGCGCAAACGATCCCCTGAGTTCTATTTGTCAGACGGATGATCCAAGTGAAAACTCGCACCTTAGCCATTGCTGTTGCGGTCCTTTCGACCGTGCTGGTCCTGTTGGGGTGGCGTCATTTTCAACAGCACCGACAGATCCAAACAGCAGCTTTTCTGACCCATCACTGCTGGTTTGCCCAAAAGCATTACATCGACGAGCCTCACCCCCAATTACTCGCATCGCGTCTCGATTTCCTTATCACCGCTTACGAGTATCGCAGTCGGGTTTTAGATGGGTCGCCCTTGGCGGCAGACGTTGAGCGGGATTATCAGCGCACCCTGACGAACGCGGTTGCGCTATTCCGCCGGACATCTACCAATGACTTGGGGGATGACCCGAAAGTTTGGCTGAAACATTTTGCCCCCTAACACTTCCACCCCATGCCAGAACCGGAAGACATCGACGAGCCCCCTGAGGTGCAACGCCTGCAACAGATACTCACGCAAGTCATGATCTATCAGAGCACGCTGCCAGACGGACGCGCCGTGGAACTGGACGAATTGGCACGCGAAGGCGTCCTCTCCCCCGACGACCTTTCGTTCCTCACCTCCCACTCCGTCACCTACAAGCCCTACCGCGTCTCCGCCCCTAACGCGCTTTACATGTTCCACCTGCCCACCTCCGATGGCTGCGTTTTCTTCAGCCCGCAAGGCCCGCTGCTAACCAGGCGCAGCACGCCCCTCGCCACCTTCGCCCCCATCGTGGCAGACTTCCTCAACTTGCCCGCGCCACAGGACCATCACTTGCTTGTTATCGATTTCACCGGGGATGACGGAATGGGTATCGCCCCCGAAATGATTTGCTTCACCCTACGCAGCGCGGAATGGCGGCAGCGTCTCCCCGCCATCCGGAGTATCGCCGCCGAGTTTGGCTTTCACCCCTTTCAGGACGCCGAGGTCCAGCAGAACTGGTTGCTGACCTTTCGCACCCCTCTTAACGCCGCTCATAACACGACGGCCGTGATCGCCCTGTTGCATCGCGGCTGCGGCTTCACCGACGACACCGAGATCACCTATTCTTCCGGTGCCTTGGACGAGACCTGATCATGAAACCAAAAACTAAACTAGGGATCACCGTTGCCTGCCTCGGAGCGATAGCTTTCGCCTGGCTCTGCCCCGCCGTAAGCCCGCAGAAAAAACAGTCCCAACGAATCAGCGGAGCGGTTAACAACTTCAAGCCATTCCCGGCGGTTTCAAAGTGACCGCCAGCATTTGCTGCAAGGCTGCCTCACCCACCATGAAAATTTTCATTGCTCTCCTTGTGTTGGCCGCCTTGGGCTTGGGTTGCGGCCAGCCCTCGGGGCAGCCCCCATCCGCTCCCCGTCCCATGCCCCGCACCATCGCCAACTTTGGCAATATCACCACGAATATGACCCTGCAGCAGGTCATGGATAAATTTGGCAAGTATGACCGTGCGATTGGCAGCGGCATCTTGTCTTACGAGTACGACCTTGCCGATGGTTCGACCGCACTTCTCAGCCCCGATTGGCCTTTCCAGCTAACGAACCGCATTCGAGGAATCAAATTTTACCAGAGAACCAATGCCGTCACCCTATTACCCTGACAAAGTTAACCAGCAGCCGCTGCATTTTTAGAAACTCAGCCCGTCAGGCAAAACCACATGACCACCGAATCCGCTTCCACCCGTAAAATCTACCGAAACCTGGGGACGATTTTCGGTGCCGCCCAGTTCCTCCTTTTCGACCCCGAGATTGAAGCCGTCGTGTTCTCCGCCATCCAGGAGGAATTGGACGGTAAAAAGATCGAATCGGTCGTTGGCGAAGACTATTCCACCATTTTCATCACGCCCTCAACCACCCGGATCTGGGTGGAAACTCCCGCTGGCCAACGGGTCGAATACGACCAGATCGAGGACGATATCCGCCAAAATCTAAAACGCATTGTCGTCCGTGCTTACTTTGTCTTCCTCGGTGAACAGCGCTCAGAAGTCTCCCTCAAGGAACTGCACGATAACGGGCTGGAAGAGTTTAGCCCCGTTGACGGAGAAGATTACTCCCACATCATCAGCCTAAAGCGCAGTGATACCAGCATAGAAGTGCTACGCAGCAAGGGCCGGAAGGTCGCTTTCAACATCAGCGGCTGGCTGGTAGATAATGAAGAGGAAGAAGACGTTTAACCACTCATGAAACTCCGCCCTTCTTTCGCCAGTCCCGCGATGACCTTTCCCAAGTCCCGGGCACTCACGCCCAACTTTACCGACGCTCAATCCCTCCCCGAGAAGACCAGCTCCATCGCCCTCGGTGTCCCCGGCCCCATCAACAAGTGGCGCACCGATTTCCTCTTCAACTACGATATCTTTCCCACCTCCATCATCCGCTATGAAGCCGAATGGATAACCGCCGGCCGCCCGATGCGCGTCGGCGACATCATCATCCAGCGCGCCATGATACCGCCCCTGATTGGCATCGGCCTCTGCCTCGAATTCGCCGTACGCATCTCCCGCCTGATCGATGAAGAAAAGCGCCTCGGCTTCGCCTACGAAACCCTCACCGGCCACGCCGAGCGCGGCATCTCCGAATTTTACTTCGAGGAACAAAACGGCTCGCTCAATTTCACAATCCACACCCATTCCGAACCTGGCCACTGGACCTCCCGCCTCGGCAAACACATAGCCACCCTTCCCTACCAAGCCTGGTGTACCCAACGTGCTCTGAACCACGTGAAACATCAGTTCCATCAAAACAATGGATTACCCATCTAACATGATGAACCTCCTCGCCATCGCCACTGTCTTTCGTCGCATGCCCTGGGGTCTCCGCCTCACGACTTTCCTCTGCGGCATGCTCATCGTTTTCGTCCCGGTCGCATTGATCCCGGGCGGTCAATACCATATCGATGACACTACCGTTGACTTTACAGAATTCTGGCGGCGGGGCGGCGGACCAGCCTTCATCTCTATGGGTCTGCTTGGCGCTTTGCTGGCCTATGGATTCTTAGGCGCACGACGTTGGGTGCGGCCCTTGCTGGTCTTCATCCTGTTCCTGCTTTCCGCGATGGAAGCGCTTTGGGCACCCACCACGGCAGATCAGCTCCACCTGCTGGTTAGCACCTTCTTAGTGACAGGCTTGGCGTACCTATATTTTTTCCATCATCGTCCGGTCATCGAGTTTTTCACGCACCCCAATAACCAGACATGACTTCATATTGGCCCGGATTGACACCCTTCCCTAACCCCGTAGTCTCCTGCCTCAGCCCTATGAACACAGCGCGTTGCCTTATCGCTTTGCTCCTGGCGACACTCTTGCCCGGAGCTAATTCCGCATTTGCCCAAACACCCAACTGGGACGAGGTCCTCGGCCCGCGTCAAGGCAAGCCACCCGCACCCTCCGGCTACAAGGTCCAGTGGCGCAGCGATCTCACTGCCGCCATGGCCGAGGCCAAGAAAGAGAACCGCCCCCTCTTCGTCACCTTCCGCTGCCTGCCCTGCAAGCAATGCTCCGCCTTTGACAAGGAAGTCCTCGAAGGCGGCACGGATCTCGATCCCCTCCTGCTCCAGTTCGTCACCGTGCGCCTCACGGACGCCAAGATGATCGATTTCCGCATCTTCCCCATGGAAGGCTATCAGGACCTCGACCTCTCCTGGTGGGGCTGGATCCTCTCGCCCGAAGGCCGCGTCCTCAGCGTCTACGGCGGTCGCGATAACGTCTCCGATGCCACCCGCATCTCGAAGCCTTCGCTCATCCGCACCCTGCAATCCACCCTCGCCTGGCACGCCGATCCGCGCCGTGAGAAATGGAATCTCGACCTGCCCGCACCCGACTTGACCAAACCCAAAGCCGATCCCACCAACCTGCCCGGCTACGCCACCTGGCAGAAGCTGCGTCCGGCCAAGGAAAGCCTGAACTCCAACTGCATCCATTGCCACCAAGTCGCCGACATCCTGCGCACGCCAGCCGTCGCCGCGAAGACCTTCGACAAGATTAAAGACACCCAAGTCTGGCCGTTGCCCGAGAACGTCGGCATCGTCATCGAGCGCGATCACGGTCTCCTCGTGAAGCAAGTCACACCCAACAGCCCCGCTGCGAAAGCCGGCCTGCAAAAAGGTGACATCCTCGGCGCGGCGAACAAACACCTGCTCTTCAGTCAGGCAGATTTCCGCGGCGTGCTCCATCGCGGCCCGAAAGGCGCGGGTGAATTCGAACTCGTCTGGCAGCGCAACGGCAAGGCCATGACCGGCACTGTGGAAGTCACCGACGGCTGGCGTCGCACCGCGCTCGACTGGCGCATGTCCATCTCCCAGGGCGTCATCAGCATCGGCCCGTCCTTCTTCCCGCTGAAAGTGCCGGATAACAAACGCACCCAGCTCGGCATCCATCCCAAGACCATGGCCATCCAGCCGTACATGGGCACCAACACCGATCGCGTGGCCTATCAGGCCGGCCTGCGTTCCAGCCACGTCGTCACTTCCGTCAACGGCATGAGTCCGGACCTTGATGGCCGCGCCTTTCTTGTGTGGTTTCGCATGAAATTCAATCCCGGCGACCAGATCACCATGGGCTACCGCGACGAAGCCGGTCTGCCCAAGCAGGCCAAATTCACCCTGCCCACGAGCGGAGAATAGTATGCGACTGCACGTCGGCCCCATTCCCGAATCACCGGACTTCATTCCCGATGATTCGTGGAAAGCCTTGCGTGAACCCTCGCCGTGGATGTTTCAACTCCTCGCCCTTCCCATCGGCATCGGCACTGGCCTGCTCTTTCTTTTTCTTTGGGCACGCCTCACGCCCTTGAACGAGGTCGCGTCGGAGGGGTCGCTCGGCCTCTTCCTGTTGAATTTCGCCGGCATCGTGGTGGTGCATGAACTTCTGCATGCGCTCATCCATCCGGGCAATGGTCGCCATCATGCCTCCATCCTTGGTCTCTGGCCCTCGAAGATACTTTTCTACGCCCACTACGATGGCGAGATGTCGCGCAACCGCTTCATCGCCATCATGCTCATGCCGTTGCTCGTCATGAGTGTTTTGCCCTTGGTAATCCTGGCCGTCACGCAGACGGCCTCTGGCTGGCTCGCTTTCATCTCCAGCTTCAACGCCCTGCTCGCCTGTGGGGATATCCTCGGTACCGGCATGATCTGGTTCCAAATTCCCGCCCATGCCACCGTCCGTAATCAAGGCTGGAAGACCTATTGGCGAACGCGCTGAGCTTCAGCGTGGTAAAACATCGCTACGCCATGTCATCGGGCAGCACTTACGTTCTCACCGAACACAATCTCGATCTCATACTTGGCCGCTCCCACCATATCATCGGCGAAACTCACAAGTATGTCGTCCTTCCGCGTCTGCATATTGACGAACCCACGGCCTGCTTTTGAGACAATCCTGGCCGTGCGAAAATCAACTCCCGCCGGAAACAGCTCTTTGCTCCAAACCGGTGAGCCCACCACATCCCAACCCTCCTGATTGATCGCCACATTGGAAGGCGGACTCCATTGCTTATGGACCCATTGCACCCCTTTTCCATTCACCACCAGCTCGTCGCTACCATCGATATCAGCACTGATATGCAATCGCGCCGTCCCAGTTTTCTTGAAGCCGGCAGCAGGCGCCGCGAAGAAGTTCACTTTGAACTCATACTCATCCGCGCCCCACGGCGTGTCGTAGATGTGAACCACCGCTCCATCGTTCAATTTCTCCAACGCTACGATGTCCCTCCCGGCAATGACCTCGATCTCGCAGTGCGCCCATGATATGTCACCGGGAAGGGAGCTTTTGCCCAGATCGATGAAGTCCATCTCGGACGGATTCCAGCTTCGTCCGTTCAGCGTGACTTCGTGTACCGGTTTGTATTGCAGATGCTTCCACAAAACTCCCTCCCGTCCGATACGTATGGTATCCAGCCCGTCCACGAATGCTTTGAAATGCAACGTCGCCACAGGTGGCGAATTGGCCGTCGTGCTTCCACTTTTCTTTCTGACCGCTGCAGAGGAAGTGCCCGAAGACAGGGTCACATATTTGAACTCCCGCGACACCGTCTCCACGGAAGCCGTTTGAACTTCTCCCGTGTAAGCCATCACCCGCATGAACAGCATGCTCTCCTGCCGGGGAAAACTCAGATTCAATGTTCCGCCGCCAACCGGCACCGGAAAGCCGAAGCTGTTTTCCCAGTCGGCTTCCAGCGTGGCTCTGGTCTGCAAAAAAGCGCGCGTCAGCTCAGCGGGCAAATCCACGGTAAGGACCACTGAATCCCCCTCGATAACGATACCCTTCACCACCGGCTGCGCAGGCGGTTGGCCTGCCCCGAGAAAAAGCAGCACGGTCAATGCGAGGACCGCAAATATCAGGCGTGGCTTCATCTTCCGGGATATTAGCACACTCCACAGCCATCAAAAGAGAATTCCCCAGCGGCGATGGCCGCCTTATTAATCAATCGCTTGCTTGATGACGGTCAATGCTTCAGTGGATACACCAGCTCACGAAGGTTCGCACCCTCACGTTGAAACAGAATCACCCGCACACCGTTCTCCCTTGCTGCCTCCAATCCCCGCTCGCCTCCCATCACCACCATCGCCGTCGCCCAGCCATCCGCCAGCAGGCAGCTTTCATGGATGACCGTCGCCGATGCAACCTGCCTCTCCGCCGGCCAGCCAGTGTGCGGATCGATGATGTGATGATACCGCTTGCCGTTGATCTCACGGAAATTCCGGTCATCGCCCGAAGTGGCCAGACACTGGTCGCGCAAGTGGATGATGCGCTGGATGCGCTCACCATTGGAACCTGGCTGTTCGATACCCACCGGCCATCCCTTCCCTTCAGGCCCATCACCCACCGCCGCAAACTCCCCGCCCATATCGACGAGAAAATTCCCACAGCCAAGCTGCTTCAACTGTGCCTTCGCCAGATCCGCTGCCAGTCCCATCGCCACGGCGCTCACATCCAGCGAGACGAACGGACGCAGCTTGCGCACCGCTGGTGGCGAAGCCCTCACCTGCACATTGGTATGGCCCACCTTCGTCCGCGCGATGGCTATTTCCGTGACCGTCGGCATCTGCCCCACGCGTCGGATCGGCCCGAAGCCCCACGCCTGCACCAACGGATACACCGTCGGGTCCAGCGCTCCCCCGCTCTTCGCAGCAAGGTCCAGACTGGCTTCGACCGCCCTCATCAAGTTCGTCGAGATCGGATACCAGTTCGTGCTGCGCGAGACGCTGAACCGTGAGATCTCCGAATCCGCGCGATACGTGGACATCTCCTTCTCAATATCCATGAGCAGCGCCGAAATATCCTGTTTAATGACCGCTTCCTCCTGCCCGCCGATCCACTTCACCGACCACTTCATCCCCATCGCCGTGCCGGTGACGTGATGCACAGGTTCCCCTGAAAACAACGACGATACAAATCCAAGCATCAAGCACAGGAACAATGCTCGTCGCATGCGAATCATAACGGCCCCACGATCCATTGCTGAAGCACGTAGTACTTCCAGTAAAACAACGCCGCCACGATCACCAGCAATCCGGCGAACGCATCCCGCGCCGTGAACTTGTCCTGCGGCCCGCGTGAACGCACAAACTCCAGCACCGCCCCCGTGGGACAACCAAATTTGCAATACGCCTGCGGCACAAAGAACGCCGCGATCAACCCACCCACCGCGATCAATATCGTCGCCAACCCCGCTACCCCGATGATGTAGGCATCAAACGGTTCCACGCTCGCCAGATCGATTGGCAACCCCAGCATCACAATGGCGATCACCATGAAGAGCAGCACGCCGGGCAGATAACGCAGACGCTTCGCCACCTCATCCGGCACCGAAACCCGCCACTTTTTCGGCGTCAGCCGTCCCACCAGTTCCTGCGCCGCCCCATGCGGACAGAGATGCAAGCAATAGACCGGTTTGCGCGTCGTCCACGGCACCACCAGCGCCACCACACCCAGCAACACGATTCCCGGAGCCATCCGCCAGGGCAGTCCCGATTTCGCCCAGCCCATCAACAAAGATTGCGCCACCAGATCACCGCTGATCAGCCCCACATACACGATGACCACCACCTGAAATACCCGCCGCACCCACTTGCGCTTCTCGATGTTCGAGAACGTCAGCAGCAACGCCATGATCACCACCACCGCCAAACCAATGTCTCCCGCCGAAGCGCGAAAGGCAGGCTGATTGGATGCATCTGTGTCGGTGCGACGGAACCGCAACGCGATGCCCTCTGCCATCGCGAGGCTCGTCATGGACGAACCCGCCACGCCCTCCATCCGTAATGCCTTCGGCGTCATCTCGCCGACTTCCTCCCAGGTTTTGCCGTTCCAGATCTTCAGGAACTGGCGGTCCGTGGCCACGTCCTCCACATGCTTCCGGGTGTCCTCGCTGCGCCGGATCTTGATGCCCAGCACTTTCAGATCCTTGTCCAACGCCACCAGCGTATCCGTCATGCCCACATACCCCATGATATGATCCGCATCCGGCGATGTCCGCACCACGTAACCGATCTTTTCCCCAGCAGCATTCAACACCTCCAACCCGCGGAACTCGGAATGATCCGGCCGCAACTCCTTGGCCTCCGGCAAAAACTTCGTGACCTCATCCGCCGTGACCGGTGTATCTCCCAAAACGCGAATCCGGTAATGATGTTCCCGGACGATCCACACGATGAGTAAAATCACCGCCAGCCGATAAACCCGCAGCGCGATGGGGAGCCATCGTGAGGCGGGTTTCTGAATTGGCGGCAGATCGGACACAGTTAAGCTTCTTAGTTTGTTCCGTGATGTTCTAAACGAAACAGTCTGCGTTTACGATGATTTCATTCCTGGCGAACGCTGAAAAAGAAAAACCGCCTGACATGATATCTCATGACAGGCGGTTGGAATTCCCCACTAACTATTTGGCCGGCAACACCTGGATGGCGTCCGCATGGACGTTGCCATCCACCTTGTCCGTGCCGATCTCCACCACACCCTTCTTCGAAGCATCGAAGGTGTAAGTGCCCACGGAGATAAACCCGTTCGTCAAAGGTGCCTGCACCTTTTGATTGATCCGGACAGTCTGTGAACCGGCCGTGTCCGTCACCGTGATCGGCACGTTGGTGGCACGATTCTCATGCATGCCATAAGCCACACGCACCTCATACTTGCCCGATTGCGGCACCGAGAATTCATAGCGCACCGAGGCTCCCGCCTCGCGGCCATACAGGTAGTGCTCGCCCACGAAACCCTTCAGGCCCTCGCCCGCGGTCCACTTGCCCTTCTTCACCGCTTGCGGGTCATCCACCACGATGCCTGGCAGCTTCTTCGGGTCCACGCCCGTCTCGAACACTTGCGGCGCGGTCAGTTCCGTCGCGCCTTGCGGCTTGTAGAACTGCGCGTTCACCGTATCCCGACGCATGAAGTGGTCCAGATTCATCAGCTCCTTCAATTGCTCAAGGTAGGAGTGATACACATCACGCGGCAGGCAGTTCTGCTTGATGCAGATGGAGGCCGCCTTGCCCACAACCTCGCCCATCATGCCGCCCGTCTTCATCACACGCACCGTGCCGAGCGCCTCATGCGTCACGCTGACGTTGCGACCAGCCATGAACAGGTTCTCGATGTTGCGCGAATAGAAGCTGCGGTAAGGCACCGGGTAGCCGTGGTTACGGTCCACCGCCTTGTCGAACACCGCCTTCGAAATGAAGGGATCGTTCGGGAACTTCTTCATGTACTGCTCACGCGGATAATGGAGGTCGATGTCCCACGTCGTAGGCACACAACCATCCGGGAACATCTTCTTGCTGGTGATATCTTCACGCGTGAGGATCACATCGCCCAATAACTGGCGCGATTCACGCGTGCCGCCCACGTAAGCCACCCACGTCATCTTGGCGTTCGGATGCTCCTTCGCGCCATCCTTGTTCTTCATCGTGTTGAAGGCACCGTAGATGGCGCGGAAATTCCAGTCGCGTGTGTATTCCAGATCATGCAGCGGATGCTTGTCGAAGCCGGATTCCCAGAACCATTCGGCATGGCCCTTCTTCGGATACGGGAAATCATCCATGGTCAGGTCCAGAGCCCAAGGCGTCTCCGGGAACTTCGCCGGTTCCTTGCCCTCTTCCCAGCGCCACATGTTGCTCATGCCCAGGTGGCCTTCTTCCTGCACCGTATGATCCGCACCCGCCAGCGCACCGACACCCGCATGCCCCGTGCTGTCCACGAAGAGCTTGCCCGCAAAGCGCGTCACCTGGCTGGTGCGCGTATCCAGACCGATCACCGCCACCAGCTTGTTACCATTCGTTTCCACGGCGAAAACGTGATTGTTCAAAAACAACGAGATGTTCTTTTCCGCCCGCACGAGTGCTTCCTTCTTCTCATCACCAAATTCTTCAAAGGTGCCGGGCGAAGACTTCGCCTTGTCCATGAACTCTTCCACGATGCCGCCGAGCTTCGGATACAAACCACGACGCGTGCCACCCATCGCCCACACGCGGATCTCGGAGCTACCGTTGCCACCCAGCACCGGCCGATTCTGGATCAGCGCCACCTTGATGCCCATGCGCGCCGCCGCGATGGCCGCGCCCATGCCGCCATAGCCGCCACCCACGATCACCAGGTCATACGGACCGGACTCCACCGGACTACCCGGCAGGCCCATCAGCTCCCGCCGCCACTTCGGCAACGTTTCTTTTGTCTCTGGCGGCGTGTAACCAGCATCCTTGGTGAAGATGATGGCATCGCAACGGCCTTCAAAGCCGGTCAGGTCGCGGAGCGCCACTTGCGCCTCCGTCTTCTTGATCTCCACCGTGCCGCCGTCATGCCAGAACCAGTTCTCACCCTTCGTGCCGAAGGTTTCCTTCACCGCTTCGCCATCCACCAGCACCTGAAACTTGCCCGGCGTTCCCGTGGCCTTCCAGCGCGCCACCCAGTCCTTCGTGCGCACCAGCACGCGATACTTGCCCGTGCTGGGGAACTTCACGGTCGTCACCGCATCCTTCACCGGCGTGCCCATGCCGTGAGCCAGCAGATAGGGGGAGCCCATGATCTCGATGAATTGCGTATCCACCGCCCAGCCGCCCTGGTCCTTGAAGGATTCCGCCTCCACCAGCACGGTGTCCGCCGCCTGGACCGATGCGCCCATCCCTAACAGCATCAAAGCCGACAGCAGCGCCTTGAATTTCAACGTTATCGTTTTCGTATCGTGCATAAATTTGATCACCGGAGGCAAAGACGGTCCTGCTTGGGCCATCAACGCCAACACGGGTTGCAGAGGACTATAGTTCCATTTCGGCATAAACTGGACAGGAAAATTTTCAACTCACCGATGAATTCATCCCCCTCCTCCTCTGATATCATCCCCGGATAGGCTTGAATCAACTTTGGAAGAAGGTTTAACTCTTTCATCTGCCTCGGCACCCCATAGAGGCCGTGGACGACCAAGAAGACACGCTATGCTTAAATACATCCTGCCCGTCCTGCTCTGCTGTGCATTCCAGGCGCAAGCGCAGTTGCTGGAACCCACCACGGAAAATATTGCTCTGGCCACCAAAATTGGCGTCCAGAATAAAGAGACCTCGCGGCTTGAATTCGCCTACATCACGGAGAAGAAGGAGATCAACATCGTCATCAAGAGCCCCTTGTTCATGGCGGCCAAGCATGCCAAGAAGCAGGCGCAGGATTATCGCGAACCGGACGCAGACTTTCTGAAGTATCTGGAGTCCTTCAAGTTCACCCGCATAGAATGCCCGAATGTCGGTTTTGTCGTGAATGCCCAATTCGACGGTCGCCACAAGGTCATCCTGTTGCGGGACGGTGTCCGGGTGCCCACCGTCTCGGAAATCCCCACCTACAAGGGCAAGGACCCATTCAACATGGTGGTCCTTAATCACCAGATGACCAAGATGATGGAAGCCATGCAGCAGCAGGCCGACACCATCATGAAGGCAACCTTCGTCCACATGCCCCCGGAGCAGCAGGGGCAGTTCATCAAGACCCAGTACGCGTCCGGAAAATCCACCGAAGAGATCGTCAAGATGCTCGGCATCTCCAAAGATGAGGTCGAGAAGTATAAACCAACCGAGCAAACCACTCCCGTGGTTCAGTTCGGTGAAGATGATGGGGTTTTCAGCCTCGCTGAACTCCAGAAACCCGGCAAATACGAGGTAGTGGTGCGCTTGGGGCAACTTGGGCTTTGTCAGTCCGGTTTTTGGTTCCAAGGATGTCCAGCGGGAATACCGCATCCCGTTAAAATTCGACAATGACGCAAAGATGTTGAAGCTGCTCAAGAAGTAACACGTCCAAGCATGGACGGAACAACCGACCCTAATTAAGCATGAATAACCCTTCTGACACCTCCCGGCGGGATTTCCTGAAAACCTCCGCCGCTCTCGGTGCGACCGCCCTCGCGTTTCCGTCCATCATCAGCGCCGCCTCGAACAGCGACAAACTGCGCATCGGCCTCGTCGGCTGCGGCGGTCGCGGCAGTGGCGCTGCGGACCAGGCCTTGACCGCGGACAGCAACGTAGAGCTCGTGGCCATGGGCGACATCTATGCCGACAAGTTGGAGCAATCCCTCCAAGGGCTGGCCAAACAGCATGGCGAGAAAGTAAAGGTGAAGGCGGACAAGAAATTCACGGGCCTGGACGCTTATCAAAAGGTCATCGATAGCGGTGTGGATGTGGTCCTCCTCGCTGCTCCCGGTGGCTTCCGCTCGCGCCACCTCGCCGCCGCCATCGCCGCTGGCAAACACGTCTTCTGCGAAAAGCCCATGGCTATCGATGGACCTGGCATCCGTTCCGTGCTCAAGTCGGTTGAGTTGGCCAAGCAGAAGAAGCTCGCGTTGCGTGCGGGCTTTTGTTTCCGCTTCGACAACACCTTGCGCGAGACAGTCAAACGCGTTCATGACGGCACCATCGGCAATGTGCTCTCCGTTTACTCCACCCGCATGGGCGGCACGCTCTCTACGAAATTCCCCGGCACGCGCAAACCGGAATGGACCGACCTGCAATGGCAGCTCAACAACTGGTCCAATTTCCTCTGGCTCTCCGGCGACTGGATGATGGAGGTGGCGGTGCACAGCGTGGACAAGATCAACTGGATCATGAAGGACGAGGCTCCGATCAAGTGCGTCGCCTCGGGCGGACGCCAAGTGCCTTCCTTCGGCAACATCTACGATCACTTCGACGTCACTTGGGAATATGCCGATGGCCGTCGCACGATGCTTAAAACGAAGTATCAGGATCACTCTTACAAACAGCACGCGGACTACATTCAGGGGGACAAAGGCCGCTGCATCATCGGGGCCAAGCCCACGCCGGAGATCTACGATGCGAGCGGCAAACCCGTTTGGCGCTACACTGGTGAGAAAGGCAACATGTACCAGAACGAGCACGACGAACTCTTCGCCTCCATCCGCTCCGGTAATGTCTGCAACGACGGCGACTGGATGACGAAGAGCGTCACCATGGCCATCATGGGCCGCATGGCCGCCTACACCGGTCAGGAGATTACCTGGGACATGGCCGTGAACTCGCAGGAGGACCTGTTCCCGAAAGATCTGGCGTGGGATATGAAGCTCGATGTGCCGCCGATGGCTTCACCCGGCGTGAACAAATACTTCTAAGATCCCTCGCTTATATCTTTGCGCACAAGACAACGGACGGCTTTACAGCCGTCCGTTTTTCATTTTCCGGCATGTTGAAATAATGACATGTCATCCTATGGGACAGCCTCAAACAGAGCGCATCACCCAAAGTGCCTATCCATCGCTTTGCTAAGAAAATCCGCTTCGATTGCATTTGTCATAAATACGAAATCATTTTTATGACGAATAAAAGACACCTGTCGTCACGGGCAGTCGCGGGCTTTACCTTGATCGAACTGCTCGTGGTCATCGCCATCATCGCCATTCTGGCCGGCATGCTGTTACCCGCGCTGGCCAAGGCGAAGGCCCGGGCCCAGATCACCCAATGCCTCAGCAACATGAAACAGCAAGGCGTGGCTCTGGGCATGTACACCACCGATAGCAGCGACAAAATACCTTACGCGGTTTTGCGCCAGCATAATAATTACGACGTCACCTGGGATGATCTGCTGGCTCCTTACCTCGGCAGCTATGAAACGTCCGCGCAGGTTCTCTCCAGCACTCAGCAAAAAATCACCCAGGTAAAGGCCATCACCTGCCCGTCTGACAAGGTGGAACGCATCTTCGCCAATGGCGGCGTCTCCACGCCCATCCGCGCGTATCGCAGCTACTCCATGCCCACCCATCAACGCGGCGATACCGTCACCTGGACTTACGCGGCAACCGCCGCAGAAACTTGGCCGCCCAACCCCGCCAACAAATGCGGTGTCGGCCTTTTCTGGCGGCAGACCACGCCCGAACATTCCTCGTGGAACACCGCTGATACCTGGTATGGTGGAGATGCCACCGCGAACACCAAACCCTGGCCTCGCCGTCAGGCTGCCGTGCGGGGCGCCTTGCTACAGAACCAGCCGGAAACCATCCTCATCGTCGAACGCGTCAGCACCGGCAGCCATGTGCAATATGCTGGCAACGAAAGCGGCGCCACCACTGACCACCCGAACCAGCAGAACGGCTCCATCGGCATCCAGCTCTACCACAACGCCGGCTACAACTACCTCTACGCCGACGCCCATGCGGAGTTCCAGTTCCAGGGAAAAACCATCAGCACCACTGACTTGGCCAAGCAATCCGGCGCTTGGACCATTAATCCGAAAGACTGAGTTTTCCAACCTCTGCCCATTGCCTATATGTCCAGTCCTTCCCTAGTCAAACGAATCCTGTCAATCGGTAGCGCAGGATGTTTTCTGGTCCTGACTGCCTGCAATTCCGAAACCGAGGACATCGCCATTCCGCCTGCCTCCACCGCGGCTTCCGCTGAGGCCGTCTCGCTGATGCCGGCCTCCTCCACACCCGCACCGGTAGTGGCACCCGCAGCAGGCACCACGAAGGCCGTCTTCGTCCAACCGGACGTCATCTCCACCACCGATCCCACGGGTTATTCAGCCAAAGACATCGCCAAGATCATCGAGCATCTCGACTGGTTTGCGGAAAATTACATCTCCCAAAAAAACCGCATCCCGACGCTCGAAGAACTCAAGGCCTGGAAAGACCCCAACTATCCTCTCGGCCTGCCCGAATGGCCCAAAGCCCCTGCGGGCAAACGCTGGGCCATGAGCGAACGCAGCGGCCAGTTCAGTCTCGTGGACGACAAACCGTAAGGAACTTAGTAAGGCAGACGCCCTCGCCTGTCTTATTTCTTCACCTTCTTCGCATAAGCCGCCACTTCCTTGGCGGCTTTCGTTTCCTCACCCGGCTTGCCGAGGAAACCCAGGTCCGTGAACCACTCCACGTAACGGTCAAACCACTTCGCATACGGAATGGCATCCGGCGCATTGCTCCGCTTCACCGCATGCACGCCGCGTCCGTAAATGTGCATCTCCAGATTCGGCACATTCGCCTTCAGCATCGCATTGAAATAATCCACCGCCCAAATCGTGTGCCCCTTATCGCCCGTGCCTGCGCACGCGAGGAAGCTCGGCGGCACCGTCGCCGGGATCGCCGTCTCCGGCGCTTTCGTGAACGGCGTCGGCCCCGGGTAAATCACGCCTACGAAATCGGGGCGTGCGGAAAACTTTGAAAGCGGATCGCTCGGGTCATTATTCTTCTTCTCGAACTCTTCAAAGAACAGCGCCGCGGGTGCCGACAATTCCGCCCCTGCCGAGAACCCCACGATCCCGATCTTGTTCGGGTCCAAATTCCACTCCTTCGCTTTCGACCTTACGATGCGTATCGCCTGCAGCGCATCATTCACCGCATCCGTCGTCGGCTCATAACCATCGACGCGCAACCGATTGCGCAAGATGATCGTCGAGACGCCGAGCTTGTCATTCGTCTCCACGTAATCCGCGCCTTCCGGCCCCACCCACAAAATCTTATGCCCGCCACCTGGGGCCACGATCATCGCCGCACCATTCAGCGAGCGATCCTTCGCCAGATGCACCTCAATAGACGGGTTGTGGATGTTGATGACATTGATGATGCTTTTACTGTTGCCCTGCGAATTATACTTCTCCGCCTCATGGACTCGCTCCTTCTTCAGCAACGGTGAATCCGGTTTGTAGAGCGGGATGATCGTGCCGCCCGGCTTGATCATCTGCGGCTGGAAAGGTCCGTCCGCCGGTTTCCGCTCCGCCACGGGCGCATTCGTCTGCCCATGAACAAAACCCGTGAGCGCCGTGAGCGCCAGCAATGTCAGCAAATTCGTTTTCATAAGTGGTTCGCCGTCCTTTTCACTCTTTTCTCACAAATCAGCAATGCAATTTCCTTCATTCATTTCCGATACACCGCATGCTTCGAATTTCCCTCCGCCTCAAAATACGCGATCAAATCCAACACATCCTCGCGCTTCAGAACATTCAGCAACCCCTCCGGCATCGGCGACATCGGGGACTCCGCCACGCTCACCACCTGCGCCCGCTTCACCGGCGTCAATTCCTTCACCAACGGATTCCCGCGCACATACATCGTCCCCGCCTCCTCACGTTCCAGAGTGCCCTCCACTACGTCGCCATCGCGCAGTTTGAATCGCGTCAGCCGAAACTTTTCATCGATCACCTTCGAGGGATTCATGATATGATCCAGCAAATCCGCCCGCGGAAATCTCCCGCTCACCCCCGCCAGGTCCGGCCCCGTCACACCCCCGCCCACCACGCGATCTGGCGAGAACCGATGACACACCACACACTGTGCCTGCCGAAACGCCACCCGCCCATTCTCAAACGACCGCCCCTTGCCCACCTCCGGCAACGCGTTCAACAACTCCTCCATCCTCCACTCCTTCACAAACTGCGCCGGCGGCAGCTCCGGCAACTTCTCCTTCACCGGCGCCACCAACACATCCGCCAACGCCGTTCGTTCCGTCAGCGTCAACTGCTCCATCACCTCCGCGCGGATCGTCTGCAGCGAGAATCCATAATACCTGCCGCCGGAAAACTCCTCTGCCTTGTTCAACGCCTCGAAATACGCCCGCCGTTGCGCCACTTTCCAACCACTCGTCACATTGCGCAGGTAGAATAAATAGTTGAGCCGATCATTCGGCTCCGTCGCCGCGCTGAGCAAAGGCATCGTGCGACTCACCGTTTCCGGCGCGCCCAGATACACCAGCAGTTCGCACAGCTTGTTATTCACGCGCCAATCCTTCACCGGATATCGCTCCTCCATCATCGCCATCAAGCGCCCGCCACTATTCGCATCCGGCACCCCCATGCGACTGAACGCCACCGCATACGTGCGCAACAAAACCAACTGCTGCTCCGCACTCAATTTCACCCACTCAAATCCCTCCAACTTCCGCATCAACGGCAGCAAATGCGTCTTGTTCCCAAATCGCGCCAGTGCCATCGCCCCATTCAATCCACCCTCAACACTTCCTTCACTCAACACCTTGTCCGCCCATAATGCCACCGCCTGATGCTCCACTGCCGCCCGCGCCGCAAACCTCATATAAGCATCCTCATGCCCCATATACGCCCAAGCCCGCTTCACCACTTCCTCCGGCACTATCGTATTTGTCTTCGAGTAATACCCTTCCAGTTTCCGGCGCTCCTCTCGTAATAAACCACCCACCTCACTCCATCTCCCCTTATCTCCTTCATACTTCACTCTGTAGAGCCCCGACTGTGTCCCCCGCCCTCCCGTCAGCACATACATCGCCCCATCCGGTCCGAACTTCACATCCGTCACATTCAGCGGACGCCCCGCCAGAAATTCCTCCGTCGCCCCGGTGTAGCTCGCCCCCTTCTCCGTCAGATGCACCGCCAGCACCCGCCCGTAAGACCAATCACTTATGAACAATGCCTGCCGATACTTCTCCGGAAACTTGCTCTTCGTGCCGAACTCAATCCCCGTCGGCGAACTCACCCCGATGTTCACCACCGCCGGCAACGCATCCGGCGAATACTCCGGCCACATCCCCGTCCCTCGCCGCCACCCAAACTCCGCTCCCGGAATCACGTGTAACACCCGCGTCGGCCGATACCACGGGCAACCCAGATCCCCCTCATTATCCGCATCAAACGTGAACATCTCCCCCGCCTCATTGAACGCCACATCAAATGGATTCCGCATCCCTCCCGCCACCAGCGTCCACTCCTTCCCCTCCGCATCCGTCTTCAGGATATGCCCGCCCGGCGGCGTATTCTGCGCATCGAACATATACGGATCCCACGGACACTCGATGAGCTGATCCACCTTGTAATGCTGATACGGCTGCGGCCACTTCAAGTGATTCGTCGCCACCGTCACATCGTTCCCGTGCACCAGATAGATCGCCCCATCCGGCCCCAGCACCGCGTGATTCCGCCCATGCCCCACGCGACCTTCCGTGCGCAAAAGCTCCTTCGTCTCATCGAATTTCCCGTCGCCATCCGTATCGCGTAACCGCACGAACGCCTTGCTGTTGTTCGCATTCACATACAGCGCGCCGTGCGCGTAGAGCAGTCCGCGACACTCCAGCAAGGTGTCCTCGATCACCTCCACCCGCTCCACCGCTGTCGCCCCGATCGTCATGCGTAAGAGCCCGCGCTTCTCCCTCGCCACCGTCAATCGCCCCTGCGGATCAAACGCCATCGACACCCACGAGCCCTCCTCCGGCAACGCCGACCGCAACAACTCCACGCGAAAACCTGGTGGCACATGAAACGTCGCCGGATCAGTCGCCAACTTCGCCCCGCTCGCCAGCTTCCAACTGTTGTAAGCATCAAACGCCTTCGCCGGATCAAACGGATTATCCTTCGCCTCCATCGGCCCGAAACCCTTCACTACACTCCACGCCGCATCACTGAATCCCACCTCATTCCACTTCGCTGCCGCATTCCCGCTCACCTTCCACGACCCCTCCGAGATCACCCACGATTGCACCCCTTTGTGCGATGTCGTCTCAAACAACACTGCTATCTTCGGTATCTTCCCGTCTGCCTTCATGATAAAACCCAACGCGTTGGGCCCCGTGCGCAAGAACCGCGTCACCTCAAAACTCTCCGCCCTCTCCCGCTGAGATGTCGCTCCCGCCTTCTGTCCATTCACATAAAACGTCACCTCTCCCTCCACCGCCACCAACAAAATCCCCCGCAACAAATCCTCCGGCGTCTGCACCACCTTCCGCAAATAAACCTGCTCCTCATTCCCACCGCTCCCCACCCACTCCGGCACCGGCTGCACCGTCCCTTGGCCGATAGCCGTGGCATTCACGCACGCCATCATAAACGTCAAGCACACCAATAGCTTGGTAAGGATGGCTTGGGATGTCGAACTTCGACCGCCGTCCCTTGCCATGGTCTTCACCGCCGCACCCCCACCGGCATCGGAGGTTGCGCCACTTTCACTAGCCCTTGGTCGCCGGCATTCTCTCGATGTTGGACGTCCGATGCATTGGCCTGCCGGCGCAACCGGCTTCGATGTTGGATGTTTCCACATGTTGGGCTTCAGCCCCATGTTGCTCCGCCTCTCCGTCCCCCGCAAGACTGTCTGTGTCTCGTTCATCACGCCCTCACCTTCTCACAATTCTTCGTCCACCGTTAACACTACGTGCGCTATATGCGCTATATGGAGACAAAATGTCATTTCCATGCCCCTACCTTGCCTTCTTTCACCGACTCACGCCAACCGCCGGTGTGCCCGGTGTGCTCCATGGAGACAAAATTTCAATAATCGGAGCGCCGCCCCACGAATCGGCCCTCTTTGGAGTGCGGAGGCTTGCCTCCGCTTTTTACACCGCACCTATTGGTCGGGGTCCGCCCGAGGCGGGTTGACACCTCAGCCCTTGTGCCCACCTTCCCTTTGACGAGAGCGCTTTAAAATCGTTATCCTGTCCCCATGAACAAGGCTCCTTCCCCAGCGCGACCATTTCGCCGCTAAGTCACCATCGCATGCTCCTCGCCACCCTCGCCTTCGTTTTCCTAGCGTTCGCCCTGCTTGCCTTGGCCTTCGCCACGGTCACCGCGCTCTGCCTGCTTGTCGGTTTAAGCCTTATCGTCGGCTTCGCCTTGCGCTTCACCCGCTTTGCCTGGCTCTCGCCGTTCTTCATCTGGATTCCATGTTTGGCCGCCACATTCTCCGTGCTCTTTTTCGGCTACACCGGACTTGCCTGGCACTATTACTGGCCGCTTCCCAATGGTCTCCTCCAGTTCCTCATCCTCTTCATTCTCGGCGAAATGTTCAGCATCGGACTGGGCGCCCTGATCGCCCTGCGTTCCCGTAAACAACTGACACCAAAGTCATCCGCTCCAATCACCAGCCATAGCAACCCCTCACCACCGGACGAGCGACACCTTCCTCCTTCTCCCTCACGGGAGAAGGATTGAGGATGAGGGTGCCCCCGTTCGACATTCGATGTTTCCCATTCTTCATAAATCATAATTCATCCCTCATTAATTAGCCCCATGCTCCTCCGCCACGCCACTCTCGCTGACCTCGACCGCCTCCGCCGCTGGGATGAACAACCCCATGTCATCGACTCCGATCCGAACGACGATTGGCACTGGGAAACCGAACTCGCTCGCAACCCAGACTGGCGCGAGCAACTCATCGCCGAGGAAGAAGGCCGCCCCATCGGCTTCCTCCAGATCATCGATCCCGCTCTCGAAGACTCCCACTACTGGGGCGATGCGCCTCCGAATCTTCGCGCCATCGATATCTGGATCGGCGATGCTGCCGACCTCGGTCAGGGCTATGGCACCAGCATGATGCAGCTCGCCATCACCCGTTGCTTCGCCGTTCCGGAAGTTACCGCTATCCTCCTCGATCCCCTCGCCAGCAACACCCGCTCCCACCGCTTCTACGAACGCCTCGGCTTCCGCTTTGTGGAGCCTCGCCACTTCGGCGCCGATCATTGCCACGTTTACCGTCTGGAACGCGCCGACTGGCGTCCTGCATAAAACAGGCGGCTATCACATATCCACCCCTATCTTGCTTCTTTTGCCTGTCAGGTTCACCATTCATAAAAATCCAACGAGATTGCATCTCATGCTCAAAGCAGTCGTCTTTGTTTCTTTGATTGTGCTGGTTTGTTCCTGTGCATCGCGCCCTGTCGCACAGGATATTGTTCTTCTACGACCGTTGGGACCACCCTTATCACCCGCTAGTGCTTATGGGGTAGACATGCAAAAAGTCCGGTCGGTATTGGAGAATTATTTGCAGAAAACGGGAGGACATCATCGAAAAGATATTGCTCCTGCAGAAGGAGAAGAGTTGTTAGATGCAGGTGGTATGATCGTCACACATTTTCGAGGAACCACGTATTTGGACCCACTCGCGACGGCGATTTACCACATAATTGGATTTGGAGACGCGGGAGATGTAAAACTGGTGATGCCATTTTTGAAGTCATACAACCCCGTCCATCGTCATGTCGCAGTTAATGCTCTGGAAAGAATCGCTACTTTTCCCGAATTAGACGAGTTAGGAGCCCTGCTTGACGATCCTGACGAGGAGGTCAGATATGACACGTTACTGGCAATTGCAAACCGGAAAATCCTTAGCGCCACAGATAAAGTTGCGAAACTAAGATCAGACCCTGACAAAAAAATCAGGGAAGTAGCCATTAACGTGCTCAAAACGCTTTCTACAAAATCAGAGTGAGGTTGAGTCTCCTCCAACCGCGATCGGTGCCGACCTTTCCCCTCTGAACGTTGGACGTTGAGTGTTGGGAGTTGGACGTTTCCCTGGCCTTTTCATACCTCATAATTGTGGTCGTTCCCTTTGACGCCCCCGTTTCCCATCCCTACTCTCCCTGCACAAAGGTCCTCCCATGAAACACAAGCGCCGCCTCTTGTTGGGCCTGCTCTGCACCTGCCTCATCGCCGGTGGCGCGCTTTACCTGTCCCTTCCCCGCGAGCCCGCGTATCAAGGCCGCACCCTGAGCGAGTGGCTCACCGAACTCGACGGATACGTCCACCCCTCCAAAGCCCTGAAAGCGGAGGAAGCCGTGCGCCACATGGGTCCAGACATCATCCCCTACCTGATCGCCATACTGGAGAACCGCGACTCCCCTCTCGAAAAGAAATTCTTCCACTTCCTCCGTAAACAACGCGCCGCCCCGATCGCCCCGCTTCCGGAATACCGCCGGCATGATCGCGCACTCAATGCCCTGCTCGCCCTCGACACCAATGCCGCCCCCGTCGTCCCCATCCTCATCAGTTGGACGGAGAATCAAACTCCTGCCGTCCGCCAAAAGCGCTTCCTCGCCTTCCGGATTCTGCGCGAATTAGGACCGATAGCCGCAGGTGCCGTTCCCTCCCTCGTGCGTGGCCTGACGGATAAAGACGCTGAGATGCGTTCCAGCGCCGCACTGACCCTCGGCCACATCAGCGGCAAGCCCGACCTCGTCATCCCCGCCCTCATCCGCTGTCTTGGCGATCCGGTCGCAACCGTGCGAGGCAACAGCATGTATGCCCTCAGCACCTACGGCGCAGAGGCCAAAGCCGCCGTCCCCGCCCTCGAACAGGCCCTGAACGACGTCAACGCCAACAACCAGCATCTGGCCCTGTCCGCCCTGCGCAAGATCGAACCCGCCCGCCGTGCTGGCACCCCGCAATGGCAAGCCATCCAAACAACCATGCCTGTTACATCGCCTTGATTTCGAAGCGTGAGTGTTTCCTCTCTGAACGTCGTGCGTTTGGCAATAGTGGCTCGCTCCTTAACATACATCACACTCTGGTTCCCTTTGACGAAGCCGCCTTCCAGACGCTAAGGTAATCCCATGCACAAGGCCCTCCACCCTGCTCCAGTTGATTGGACTCGCATGGTCGCCTTGTCTATAAAGACCTACGTAGCCACCGCCTGGTATGTTGCTGAATTATCCTTCCGTATGACTGGACGGCATCCGGGCTCCGATCTGCCCGGATACTTGTGGTATGGCTACCTGTTTTCCATTTTCGCCCTCGCCCTCATCTCTTGGATTCAGCTAAAGCGGGGCGACCGAATGGGCGGCTTGTTCAGCTTTGTGTGGATGATTGCGGCTGCCGTACTGTCGATGAGTTGTCTCCCCAGTTTATAAAACACATGAACCCTCCCTCCTCCGAATACCTCGTCATCTCCCGTGGCCAATGGGACAAAGACCTCCCGCCCGAGCGCATCCAGACCGCCATCGATGACTTCTACGTCTGGATCACCAAAATGATCGATGAGGGCAAGATGAAATCCGGCACCCGCCTCGCGAACACCGGCAAGACCGTCGCCAAGAAAAACATCACCGATGGCCCCTACGGCGAGACCAAAGAGATCATCGGCGGCTACTGGTTCATCGTGGCAAACACCCTGGACGAAGCCGCCGCCCTTGCCGCCCAAAACCCCTGCATGCAATGCGGCCTCTTCTACGAGATCCGCCCCCTCGAACTCGAACGCGCCTCCGCCTTCAAAGTCACCAACGAGACGCCGGATGCGCTGAAGAACAAATGAAGTGAACACTGCCAGCCTCAGAGTATTGAGCAAAAGACACATTGCCTGCTTCATCGCTGGCTTATCAGTTGCGCTCGTGCTTTGGAAGTTGTCGTCATCGTCCAACACTATCGTAGATTACCAGGTTTTCGATCAGCGACTACATGCTCACATCGTCAAGTCTGGTTTTTCCGAAATCGATATACGCACATACAACCCCCACCTGTTAAATCAACCGCTCAAAATACGAGTGCAATCAACCTTACTCAGGCTCACCGGTCATTCCTTCGATTTCTTAGGTCAGCTCGAATCCGAAACGACTCTATTAATGGCATTGAACGGTGACAAACGCATGCGGATTACCGCAAGGCATGACGAGCTCCACCTACACCAAGCAATCATTTTCTATGAACCTGAAGACGAACCATATGCCAAAGCACTTCAAAACGCTTTGACAGAAAACTTTCCTAATATGAATTTAAAATTGGCTTCCAGCTTTGATCCGTGAGAGCAGTCCACATGAAGCTCTTCCATTTCATCACATTCCTAGTTACTCTTTTCTGCTCAACTAGCGCCTCTGCCCAATCCTCCTTCGCCTACGTCCTCCAGGCCGATTCCCTCGCCAAAACCAAATCCGCCACCATTGAGAAACTCGCCGCCTGCAACCGCGATTGGATCATCCTCGACGCCGCCTTCAACATCGACACCCCTTGGGAACGCGCCGACCTCGATGCCATCCGCCGTGGTCAACCCGGCCGTAAAACCATCGCCTACCTTTCCATCGGCGAGGCCGAAGACTACCGCCCCTACTGGCGCAAAGAATGGGGCACCGGAAAGAAACTCACCGCCGCCGCACCCAAATGGCTGGGCCAGGAGAACCCCGATTGGAAAGGCAACTACCGCGTCCACTATTGGCACCCCGAATGGCAACAGCTCATGCTCACCGCCGTTGATGACGTCATGGCCCGCGGCTTCGACGGGGTCTATCTCGATATCGTGGACGGCTTCGAGACCTTCGAGCGCGACGATAAGAACTTCATCGATGATCGCGTGAATCCCGAGACCAGACAAAGCTACCGCCGCGACATGATCGACTGGGTAAAAAACATCGCCGCCCGCGCCCGTGCTAAGAATCCCGACGCTCTCGTCATCCCCCAGAACGGCTCACAGCTCCTCGCCCACACTGACTTCCTCGAGACCATCAGCGCCATCGGCATCGAAGACCTCTTCACCAACGGCGACAAGCTCCAGCCCAAAAGCGGCTCGGATTATATTCTCGGCTACTTGCAGAAAATGACCGCTAAACAAAAGCCCGTCCTCCTCATCGAATACTCCAAATCCCCCGAGCGCCAGTCCCTCACCAAAAAACTCGCGCACGAACACGGCCTCATCTGGCTCATCACCGATCGACCGCTGAAAACCCTCGGCACTTCAGGGAAGTAATGCGAAGCTTCGCGAACTGGTAATGCCGATGAAAAACCTGCTCCAACTCCGCGACGTCCTCGAAACCGATCTCTCCATCTTCTTCGGCCAGCAACTCGACCGCGAAGCCAACTACATGGCCGCCTTCACCGCGAAAGACCCGACCGATCGCGACGCCATCATCGCCCGCTGGAAAAAAGTGCTCACGGATCCCACCGTCATCTTCAAGACTATCGTCCTCGATGGCCAGATCGTCGGCAGCGTCCTGAGCTATGAAGAAGCCACCCTGCCCCAGATCAGTTACTGGATAGGCAAGGAGCATTGGGGCCAGGGCATCGCCACCCGCGCCCTCACGGAATTCTTGGCGCATTGCCATCTGGCGCGGCCCATCTACGCCCGCGCCGTGAAAGACAATCATCGCTCTCTGCGCGTTTTGGAAAAATGCGGCTTCATCATCAGCGGTGAGAACAAAGGCTTCGCCAATGCCCGCGGCACCGAAGTGGATGAATACACGCTCATTCTAAACCAGTGATAAAAATGCAACCATGACCTCCTCCGTCACCGAACTTCCTTTCAACCGTTTCCTCGGCCTCCAATCGGCAACTGCACCTGACCGGCTTTTGCAACTTCCCGCCGGCGCCCAATATCTGAATCACCTGGGCACCGTCCACGCCAGCGCCCAACTCGCCCTCGCTGAAGCGTCGAGCGGCGAATTCCTCCTGCGCTCATTGGGCTCCACTGCAGGCGTCATTCCCGTCGTGCGCCGTTTGGAAGCCAAGTTCCGCAAGCCCGCCAATGGCATGCTCACCTCTACCGTCACCACAACTCCGGAAGCCCTCGATGCTTTGCGCGCCGATCTCGCTGCCAAAGGCCGCGCACTCATCAGCGTGACCGTCGAACTGCACGATGAATCCGGCGCCCACACTCTCTCCGCTTCCATCGAATGGTTCATCACTAAAATACCGGCCAGCACATGACGCTGCGCCCTCTCATGGACCCCATTTAGTTTGACCTAATGTCCTTTCGGTGGCTTATTCGAAGCCACACCCAAGCTGTTCCAAACCCGATTTTTTATGAAAAAAGCTTCTATCATTCTCTTGTTGGCAATCGGCTTTTGCCTCGGCTGGGCCGTTGATGGCCGTACTGAGGCCAAGGCTGAAAAATCCCGAGCACCCTTGACCGCTGCCGATACCGCTGAAATCGTCAAGTTGTATCCCACCCAGCATGCTCTTTCCGCCTTGCACTCCATGCGCGTACTCGCCCTGCTCAACAGCAACGATGTGGTCAGGGCGAAAGAGATTCTGCAACTCGATGTCAAAAGCCACATCTCCTCGCTGGAAAACTTGGGGCGGCTGCTGGAGCTGAGTGACTCGGACCAGAAAGCCTTGCATGACGGGAAGACATTTCTGGGACAGCACAAAAAGTGAATGCTTGAAAAAGCCCCTCGCCATCCCGGCTGAACTGAAACAGCCCGTCAACGCCTCCGTGCTGGCTTAACCTTTCTCGTTTTGCTCTACCTCGTCACTTCCTACCAGAAGCATTGACTCCCCTGCCCGCTGTCGGCGCCACCAACCGGCGTATCCTGACTCCCCCTTCAGGCCTGTATGCTTTGGCTGTTGCCCGGCATTGCCGGTGAGAGTATAGACGCTTGATGGATATGCGCACAGCCAATGAGCCGTTGCATAAAGGTTATCGCATCATCCAGCTTTTGCTTCTGCTGGTTGTTTGCGCCCTTCTGTTCCTCGGTGTCGCGAAGTATTCATTTCCAGGCTCTGCCGCCCAAGAACCGGACGCCCAGATGCATGCTTCACGGCGATCACGGACGGTTCCCCAGCCTTCACCAAAAATAGAAGTTTCCGGTTCAGAGTCGCCATATTTTCGCTACTGGTGGTTGCGGAATCCGGCAGGCAGGCCAACGCCTGAAGAAATACCCGATGAAATGCCGCTTCAGATGACACTATCTGATTTTAAGGAACAAACTCCTTCGATTGATTTCGTCTGCCCTCCAAGCGCTTCCGCCACGGCCTCAGGAAAAATAGGAACGGTGAATATTATCAAGGTGCTGGATTACTTTCATAAAAACCAAACCCACCCCATCAATTCAAAAGAAGATTACAAAGCTTTTTTGCCGAAGATCAAAGCGGCCACGGAAAAAGTCGGCCAAGCCAATGATTTTTTCCTTATCCTTGAAGGTTCCATGGCCGAGCTAAATTCAAGACCTCATTTGTTCATCACCGGCTCAGTCACCGATGTTACTCAAGCGGTCATCGCCGAACTTAATGCCGAGCCACAAATCGCCTCTCAGCAATGACGAGCGCCGTATTAATGTCTAAACCTGATAAAATTAGATCCCCTGCGGAAATTCCTGTTCAATTGGTCAATGAAACCAACGTCGCCGTGCTGCGTTATCTGGCCGACAAATCCGCTCACTCCGACATCTGCGAGCCTTTGAACTGGGCCCGCAAGGAATTACCCGACACCCGTCTCTACTGCCCCGACTGGCACAGTTACCTTTACGTGCTGGCGTACACTCATGACACCGTCTTTGCCTTCGCCATCGGCATGGACAGCATTGGTGTGCGCCTCCCGCCTGTCTTGTGGAACGCCGCTGGCGAAGACGGTGGCTGCCCCTGTGATGCCGCCGGACTCGGCTGGACCACATTCAAACCATTTGACCGCCCCACTCCGGACATCCAGCGCTGGCTCAAAGCCGCCTACGACTACGCCCGAAATCCGGATGCTAGAACCATTTGAGCCGCCGACTTCCGCCACAGAATCCTTTCCATCCTCCCCGGCTTCTCTACATTGGGGCCGTCTTAAAGGTTTTGGCTCCCGTTACCGCTGCCCTGCTATGGCCCTTAAAAAGTCGCTGCTCAATTGGGACTACCGGCACCTCATGCTTCCGGTAGCCTTCGCCCCCTTCATCATCTGGATCACGGCCATCGGCATCGGGATCGCTTTCTGGGGCCGCCCCGGAACGATTGCTTGGGTGTGCGGTCTGATCTTCGGGGGCGGCGTGCTCGCCAGTTGGCTGCCGGACATCGAATACCGGCTGGCCCGGACAGGCTTGCCGGAGCCACTGCCAGGAACCGCCGGCAAGGATTACCTGCTCTTCTCTGCGGAAGATCCCGCCACCATGAACAAGCTGAAGCTTTTTTCCGAGGACGGCGGCTTCATCAGTGCGGACACCCGCGGTTACCGCCTCATCACCCTGCAGCATGAATATTACGTGCCCTTTGAGAATTTCCACCAGGAGCTGATCATCCAGAAAGGTGAAGCCAAAGCCATCCGCCTCCGTTTCCAGCCAGCCGGAAGTGACCAACCCGTGGACATCGCCATCTCCTGCGCCTACATCGGCTCCAAGACCGAGATCGCCGGCAGTGTCGCCCAGAAGAATGAATGGGGCTCCAAAGTGATCGCGTCCATGAACCGCCACCGGCCGCCCCCGCCCCTGCCGCCCGTCCAGTCGCAAGCGCTGGCGTCATAAAAGCTGGAAAATAAAATCACGTCGCGTTCTCTTTACCGCCGCACCATTTCTGCCTTGGCGGTGTTTCACTCGATAGCATTCGACTTTTGAGGGTACCGAACTTATTTTCCAGACCGCATGATTAGAGGCTTTTCCAGATTGCTGACCTTGGCCGTTCTGCTGCTTGCCGTGGTATGGGACGGCCAGTTGCTTGCGGCCACGGCATGGCGCATTTCCTACCTGAACGCCGGTGTCGCCAGCCTGGACCAAAAATGGCTGGGCGTAGATTACGAACGCGCCACCCAGGCCATCATCACCGAGAAAATTCCGCTGCCTACCTTCAGCGATTCCAAGGGCAAAGAGGTGCTGAAACGTATCGTATCCGAGGAAAATCTCGCTTTCATCCAAAACAAAGAACTGTCCGTCGCCACCCGTTTCGACAACTTCATGCTCATGCAGACCAGCCTGAGCGCCTTGCTCGGCCACTACGTGACGATCGCCAATCAGGGGAAGGTTTCACTGCCTGATGAACTCATCGCCTTCTACGGTTTCATGCTGAAAGCCGCCGCCAGCGGCATCGGCCTGACCGATGAGTTCATGGCTACCATCCCCCAGGACGACAAATACGAAGCCCGCATCGAGAGCCTGAAGAAAATCCGCAAAGGGATCATCGATATGCTGGTGGGTGCAGAGATGACCCTGAACGAAAATTACTACTCAAAAAGAAATCGTGAGGACCTTTTGCTGGTCGTTTCCGAGACCCTCCCCAGATTCAAACCCATCCTGCCTCGCGACTTTCAGATCGAGTATCGCGTGAAACTGGAGAAGCAGAAAAAAAAGTTCAAGGACAAGAAGAGCCTGCAACGGCTGAATCAGATGACGGAACTGCTCGCTGGTTAAACACCCGCCAAACCGGCCACCTCACCACCCGTCGCCAGCTGCATCACCGCCTCCTCGCTCAACTCCTCGCGCGTGAGCTCGCCCGTGATGCGTCCCTCATGCATCACCAGCGCCCGATCCGACATCCCCAGCACCTCCTCCATATCACTCGAAACAAACAAGATCGCCATCCCCCTCCCTGCCAACTCCTCCATCAATCCATAGATCTCCGACTTCGCTCCCACGTCGATGCCTCGCGTCGGCTCATCCAGCAGCAGCACCTTCGGGTTCATCGCCAGCCACTTGCCCAACACCACCTTTTGCTGGTTGCCGCCTGAGAGGAACTGCACCAGTTGCCCCTCGTTCGGCGTCTTCACCTTCATCTGCTCGATCATCGCACGACTGATCTCACCTTCCTTTGTGCGATTCAAGAACCCATTCTTCTGATCGCGCAACAAACTCGCCAGACTCAGGTTCTCCCTCACCGACATCTCCAAAATCACTCCCTGTTGTTTCCGATCCTCCGGCACCAGCGCTAACCCCGCCGCAATCGCTTCAATCGGCGAACCAATTTTCATTTGTTTCCCCGCCACCTCGATCATCCCGCCCAATGCTGGTGTCACCCCAAACAACGTCAGTAACAACTCCGTCCGTCCCGCCCCCACCAAACCCGCCATGCCCACGATCTCTCCCGCGTGCAATGTCAGTTCGATCTCTTTCGTAGGATGCACCGGCGTGCGCAAGCCCTTCACCGCCAGCACCACCTCTCCTGGTGCGTGCGGCGCATGCGGATAAAATTGAGACAGCTCCCGCCCCACCATCAACTTCACCATCGCTTCATGCGTGATACTGCCCGTCGCCAACTCGCCCGCATTCTCACCATCCCGCAACACCACCACGCGATGCGCCACCGCCCGCACCTCGCTCAACCGGTGCGAGATATACACGATGCTCACCCCGCGCGCGCTCAGGTCCTTGATGACCGTAAAAAGTTGCTCCGCTTCCTTGTGCGTCAGGCTGGACGTCGGCTCATCCATGATCAGCACCCGCGCATTCACCGAGAGTGCTTTCGCGATCTCCACCATCTGCTGATGCCCGATCGTCAAATCCCGCACGAGAGTCGTGGGTGCGATATCCAAACCCACCATCGCGAGAAACTGCTTCGCCTCCGCACACTGCCGTGCCTTGTCGATCATCCCCAGCCTGCGTGGTTCACGCCCCAGAAAAATATTCGCCGCCACATCCAGATTATCCGCGAGATTCAACTCCTGATGAATCAGCGCGATCCCCAGCTTCAACGCCACATGCACCGACTTGATCTCCATCGCTTGCCCCTCCAGCAAAATCTCTCCCGTATCCGGCCGCTGCACTCCCGCGAGGATTTTCATCAGCGTGCTCTTCCCCGCACCATTCTCGCCCAACACCGCCAGCACTTCACCCTTCGCCAGCGACAGATTCACATTGTGCAATGCCCTCACACCGGGAAAACGTTTGCATACGTTCCGTACCGTCAAAAGCACTTCACTCATTCGTCTACCTTCCGCCCTTTGCCCTTCGCCAGTTCATCCGCCCGCTTCAGATCATGATTGGGATTCGGCACCGGTATTTGCGCGTTCACCGTTTTGCGCCATTCGGCCAGCGTCGTCTTGAGTTCTTTCGCCCGCTCCGGCTCCTTCGCCGTCAGGTTGTTCTTCTCTCCCAAATCCTCTTTCAAATTGTACAACTCCACCGCACCCGTCTCATAAAACTCGATCAGCTTCCAATCTCCCTTGCGAATAGCGCTCGCCGGTGTGCTGTGATGGTAATGCGGCAGATGCCAGCAAAGCACATCGCGCTTCAGCTTCGCCATCGGATCTTTCAGCACACCCACCAGGCCCACACCATCCTGCGGCTGTTTCTCCGCCGCTGGTGCCTTGGATAATTCCAGCAATGTCGGATACACATCCATCGTGATGCCCGGCGTCTCGCACTGCGTCCCCGCTGGCACTTTGCCCGTCCATCGCGCGATTGCCGGGATGCGGATGCCACCCTCATACAAAGTGCCCTTCTCCCCGCGCAAAGGCTGGTTGGATGTCACAATGCGACCACCTTGCTCATGCTCCAGCCCGCCATTATCCGAAAGAAACAGGATCAATGTGTTCTCGGCGATTCCCTGTTTGTCCACCGCCCCTACGATGCGCCCCACGCTCTGGTCCAGTTCCTCCAAGAGCCCGGCGTATTCTGGTCGGCTGGGATACCCTGCCATCGCTTTCTTGGCCTGATACTTCGCAAGCAACTCCGGCGTCGTGGTCAAAGGGATGTGCACCGCGTGATGCGAAACCTGCAACAGAAAGGGCTTTCCTTTATTCTGTCCGATGAACTCCACCGCCTTGTCCGTTAGAAATTCCGCCGTGCGCTTGCCCACAGATTTGGCATCGACTTTCGCCGTGACCGTATGCCCTTGCGTTTCCTGCACCGTACTCCAGCCCTGCTCGGCTGGACTGAACCCCGCGCCGCCCAAGTGCCACTTGCCCATATAGCCCGTCTGATAACCCGCCTCGCGCAAGCGCTCCGCAAACGTCTCCACCGCCAACGGCAATTGCAACGGCACCACCGGGTCAATTAGCTTCGCAAACGGACGCTTATGCCCCGGGATATGTTGTGTGATGCCAAACCGCGCCTGATCCTGACCCGACATCAGATTCGCCCGTGTCGGTGAGCACACCGGCCCCGCATAGAACTGCGTGAAGCGCATCCCCTGTTTCGCTAGCCTGTCAATGTTCGGCGTCTCGTTGAACGTATTGCCGTAACAGCCCAGATCACGCCAACCGAGATCGTCCGCCAGAATGATGATGATATTAGGCTGCGCCGCTGCCGCCTGTGTTGAGGTCACTGCTCCACACAGACCAACCAGCACGCATACGAGCAAACTGAATCTGTTCGTCATCTTCATGGATCCGTCAGATTCGGCGCCCACATCGGCGCGCTGCCCAAGAACTCCGGCATCTTCCCATCAGCAGGCAGCGACGCCTTCACCGCCACCTGCAATTGCTTCGAAAGCTCCGCCACTGTTGCTGCGTGTTCCGACACGTTCGCGAGATTCGTCAATTCCTTCGGATCCTTTTCATGATCGTAAAGCTCCTTGCCCTTGTTGCCCTCGTCCCATTCCGTATAACGCCAGCGCGACGTGCGCAAGCTGTAGCCGAAGAATCCGCGGTTCACGCCTTCCGTCGGCGCGATCACTCCCGGCCTCGCCACATTACCGCGCATCACCTGCGTCAGCGCCCAGCCCCGGCTCTTCGCATTCGCATCCTTCAACAGCGGCACCAGGCTTTCCCCTTGGATATTCGCTGGCGCCTTCACTCCCGCCAGTTCCGTCAACGTGGGATACAGGTCGATTTGACTCACCGGCGTCTTCACCACCGCGCCTTTCTTCGACACTCCCGGTGCCACCATTAGCAAAGGCACATGTACGCTGCCTTCAAAAAGGCTCAGCTTCTGCCACAACCCATGCTCACCCATCAGGTAGCCGTGATCGCTCGTGAACACGATCACCGTGTTCTCCGTCAACCCCAAGCGATCCAGCGCATTCACCACCTTACCCACCTGCGCATCCATGAAGCTGATGCTCGCATAATACGCCTGCAACGCCTGCCGCCGCTGGGCATCTGTCATGGCGTCCTGCTCCTTCCTCCGATTTGTCAGTGCCGCAGGTGGTAGATCCGCCTGATCTTCGGCCACGCCCTTCACCACCGGCATCTTGTCTTCCGGATACATGTCGAAGTAAGGCGTCTTCGGAGACACATACGGCGTGTGTGGACGGAAGAATCCCACCGCCAGGAAGAACGGCCGGTCCTTTTGTTTCGCACACCGTTCCAGCACCCACTCCGCTTCGGTCGCGATCATGCTGTCCGTATGATGCTCCTCGCTCTTCGGCGAGGCATACCAGCTCAGCACGCCACCAAACTGATTGGATACCAGCGAGAATATCTTCGGCATCTCCTCCAACCGGTCCACACCCGCCGGATTGATCTCCATCTCCCACGAACCCGGGTCATCATGTCCATCCGTGCCGATCGAGTTCGGCACATTGTAGTGATACAGCTTGCCGATACGTGCCGCGAAGTAACCCTGCTGACGAAACGCTTGCGGCAGACTCACCTGCTTCGGCACCGTTTGCCGAAACACCTGTGAATTCGCCACGATGCCGCTGCTGTTCGGATACAATCCCGTGAGAAACGAATTCCGGCTCGGCCCACACAAAGGAAACGTGCAGTAAGCCTTCTCGAACTTCACGCCCCTCGCTGCCAACTTGTCGATGTTCGGTGTCTTCGCCCGCGGATCACCGTAACAGCCGAGATACGTATTCAGATCATCAGAGATCATGAACAGGACATTCGTCCGCTTCGCCTCGGCTGCATGGGAAACATTTTGCCAACAAAACGCCGCCACTATCAGCAACATCAGCTTCAAATGATTTTTCATGATCACATGTTTTTGTCCCGTCAGGGACATCCGATAATAGCCCACCGTTTTCAACGGTGGGTTTGAATGCCCTATGCACATAAGTCCCGGAGGGACGAAAGAACATTTTCCAAAACAATCTCATTAATCCACCAACGTCAACGTCACCCGCCGCACATCCATCACCGACTTCCCTGGGATCTCCAGCGCCCGCAACGTCATCGGCCCAATACCCTTCGTCAGTTTCACTTCACCCAGCTTCAACGTGCGAAACTCCTTCATCGTCGACTCCCCATCCGGCCGCGGCAACGTATCCTGATTCGTATACAGCGGCGGATCCCAACCTTGCGCCACCTTCCCCGTCAACTTGCTCTCCAGAAAACTCAACTCCACCAGCGACCCCGCATCCGGCACCGGACACGTGTAATCGATCGTCACCTCATACTTGCCCGTCGTGTGCACATCCAGCAGCCACACCATGCTGTCCTCCTTGGTCTTCCAGTTCACGAAGTAAGAACAGTTCGGCGCATTGCTGCTGCGCTTCACCTCGCCCCGTGGCTCACCATCGCGCGCGGGCAGCATCGTGATGGGAAACTCCTTATAGCCCACCGTCAATGGCCGTTGATCCACCGTATTCACACGGCCCTTCGTCTTCACTGGTGCAGCCGCTCCTTGCGGTTTGCCGTACACATCCGCGCGCCACGCCTTCACCGCTTCTGCCAGTTCCGCCGCCTTCGCCGGCTCCTTGTCATTGATCGCCGTCGTCTGCCCCGGATCCGCCAGCATGTCAAACAACTTGCCATTGTCATCCAGACGATATTGCTGCGTGCGCACACTCGCGCGTCCCGCCCACGTCGAGAAAATCATGCGGTCAGACCAAGCCACACTTTTCTTCATCAGCAGCGGACTCAAATCCCGCCCATCCAGCGGCAAATCCCCCACGCGTGAGATGCCCGCCAGCGACGTCAACGTCGGCAGCAGATCAATCGCTCCCGTGATCTCCTTCACCGTATGGCCCTTGGGCAATTTCGCCGGCCAGCGCATATAAAAGATTGAGCGCACCCCACCCTCATCCGTGCTCGCCTTGCGCCCTTTCATCCCGCCGTTCCAGCGGAAGCTGTTCGGCCCATTATCGGAAAAATAGAGCACGATGGTGTTCTCGCTCAGCCCCAGCTCCTTCAGCTTGCTCAGGATGCGCCCCACGTTCATATCCTGGTTCTCGACCATCGCCAGCGCGCACCGCGTTTCATTCGCCCCTTCCTTGGTCGGGTCCGTGGCCGTTTGCGTGATCGGCATATTCTTGAAATGCTCCCAATCCTTCGCCGGTGCGGCCCACGGCGAATGCGGCGTAGTGAACGGCACATAGCACAGGAACGGCTTGCTCTTGTTCCGCTCGATGAAGTTCAACGCCTTGTCCGTGCAAATGTCCACGATGTAACCCTTGTCACGCACCATCTTTCCGTTTTGCTCCAACGGCGGATCGAAATATTCGCCCCAATGTCCCGACGTGTGACCGTAATACTCATCAAACCCGCGCGCCATCGGATGATACGGCCACTGGCTGCCATTATGCCATTTGCCGAACGCCCCCGTCGCGTAACCCGCCGCTTTGAACGCATCCGCCACCGTCTTCTCCGTCAGGTCCAACCGTTCCTGCCCCGTGGATACTCCCTTCACGCCACCCCGCGGATGGTACCGTCCCGTGAGATATTCCGCGCGCGTCGGCGCACACACCGGACAGACATAGAAGCGATCCAGCGTGACCCCCTCCTTCGCGATGGAATCAATATTCGGCGTCCGCACCATCTTGTTGCCATTGCCGCTGTAATCCCCCCACCCCGCATCATCCGCCAGCATCACCACCACGTTCGGCTTCCGCTCCGCCGCTCGTGCAGTGACCGGCAAAAAAATCAGCACTACCAACCAGCAAATCATTATGATAACTCGTTTCATATTTCGTCCTGTCAGATGTCCTTCGCCTGCACGCATTCAATTGCCTATCGCTTCCATCCCCTCGCCCCCTTGGGGGAGAGGGCCGGGGTGAGGGGGATTTCCCCGCTCGAGGTTGGATGCTCGGTATTTCTTATTCCTTCGCCTTCTTCCCTTTCTTCCCACCCGCCGGCCCTTCATTCACCGGCCCCGCCAATGGCGGCGTCTCAAAATACTTCCCATCCTCCACCATCCGCGGATCACCCGTGCGTTTCAGCTCCTCCATCAAGCGCGTTTCCAATAATGCTTTTGCCCCCGTATAAGCCGGATCCGCCGCCACATTCTTGATCTGCTGCGGATCTTTCTTGAGATCATACAACTCCTCACGCGGCCGCTTGCCATAAGCCTGATCATAATACGCCTTCCACTTCGGATCATTCCGTACGCCCACCAGCCACGCCTTCGCCGGACCCGAGTCTTCATCCGGCAACGTCACCCGCGTCTCCTCTGTGATCTCTTCCGCTGTCGGCACATTCGTCCCGTCCAGCCGATACGGGTCGCCCAAGGGATACCGGTCCGGCCGGAAGTTCACGATATACAGATAGTCTCCCGTGCGGATGGCCCGTTGCGGATACGGCAGATACTCCGCACGCGCATTCTCCACATGCCGCTCACGTCCGATGAACACCGCATCCCGCTTCGCATCGATTTGCCCCGACTTCGCACTCGTCAGCAACGGCATCAAACTCCGCGCCGTCATCGTCTCCGGCGCTTTCACACCGCCCACTTCCAGGAACGTCGGTGCCAAGTCGGGCAACGTCGTCAGATCATCGATCACCCGACCGCCCTTCACCCCGGGCCCACGAATCGCCAACGTCACACTGGAGCCAAAGTCATACAGATTGCACTTCCCATGTGGAAAACCGGGCGGCCCATGATCGCCGCTCAAGACCACCAGCGTATTCTCCAATTCACCCAAAGCTTCGAGCTTCTTCAGCAGCACACCCACCGCCGCGTCAAACGCCTGCACTTCGCCCAGATAATCCGCGAAATCCTCCCGCACCTCCGGCACATCCGGAATGAACGGCGGCAGTTTGCCCTTCAGCGAATCCGGCTCGATGCCCCACAACTTCTTGCCCGAACCCTTGATCCATTTGCGATGCGTCACCGTCGGTCCGAACCAATAACAGAACGGTTGCCCCGCCTGACGCGCCGCGATGAACGCATCGAAATTACCCGCCACCTCGCCATAAAGCTCCTGCTTCGCCGCCTCCACCGCCTTGCCGCTCGCCACCATCGCCGTCACATTCTCGGATGTATTGTTAAATCTTCCCCCCGCCTTCTCATACGCATACTTCCCCGCTCCATAGGGCGCATCATTCGGCGTCCCCGGCCCCCACACCTTGTAAGTCTCCCCAATGTGATACCCCGCATCCTTCAACAGCAGCGGATACGCCGGAATCTTCTCATCCCACACCGCCCCGCGCAAAATCGCTCCTCGTCCCGTCCTCCAGAAATGCTGACCCGAAAGCAACGCACTTCGGCACGGCGTGCAACTCGGTGCCGAAACAAACGCCCGTCGAAACAAAACGCCCTCCTTCGCCACGCGATCCACATTCGGCGTCTTCACCACATCATTGAACGAACCCGCCCCATCCACTTTCGAGTAAGCACTCGCCACCCGCCCCCAATCATCCGCGAACATGAACACAATATTCGCCCGTTTCTTCCCCCCTTCCGCCGCCTGCGCTACCATCCCGGCGAATAAAAACAAACATACGGCTGCCGTGAACCAACCCATCGTTCTCGTCCTCGTCCTCGCCCCCCCTGTCAATGTTGGGAGTTCGATGTATTGGCCAGCCGGTGCAACCGGTGTTCTATGTTTCTCCGATGTATTCGACTGACCGCCCGCCGAAAGCTTAAGCAAGGTAAACCAGCGCCCGAATGCTCTCCCTCTCCCCAAGGGAGAGGGCTGGGGTGAGGGGGAAGGAATCTCTCGATAACCCGTAGCGCCAAAACCACTCATTGATTGAACCTTAACTTTGAACTTTGAACTTTGCGCTTTGAACTTCATAGAATGCTTTCCTTCACAGGCGCCACCACGCCACCGATAAGTTTCAGGGATTTGAACCAGTCTGAAGCAAAACCCCTCCCCAAGCAAGCCTTCCAGACCGCAATAATCCCCATGCTCTTGATGGCCAATCCGTTCACACTCGTCCTCCCTTGGTAAATTTCAGAAAATATTTTCCCGCGAAACCCAGCTGTCACACCCGTTCCTCCCTCCGGCCTCGTTCGGCCCCTCTGACACGCTCCAAATCATGCCACTTATATAGACGCCACAGCTCGAAAAAAGTTTCAGAAAAATCTAAAAAATATTCATCAAACTGACTGCACCAAAATGACTCACTTGCTGTGCCAAAATGTCTCTCCCGGCATCACCCGAAACGCACCCGCGCGAACTGTGCCATTTTGTCTCACCCTCGTAGCGCCCGCATTTAACCCCGGCGTTATGGTCAGGACCCGCGTGCAAGCTTCCTCACCTCTTTGAATTTACCTCGGCACTTGTACATAAGTGCCGAGGTATTCTACCCTTTCCCTCCTTTGGACCAAAGCAGCCAGCCAACGTCCACCGGAACCAACCACCGCCCTTTCAATCACACCCCTCCCTCATCACGCCTTCTAATTTGACGAAATTCCCCCGCCGCAATTAAGCTCACTTCATAGACAAGGTTGTCATGACAGATCATCTTAAAAAACTCTCGCCCATTTTTCTGATTCTCTTGCTGGTCCCGGAACACCTGATTTCTCGGAAACGGATTAGGAATAGTCGCGGCGGCTTTTTCTCCTCGCCGGAAAAAGGCCTGAAGTGGCTTAAAAAATCTGCCGGCTCTCCCCGCTCCACCAAGCGCATCACCACCACCGAGAAACAGATGGATGCAGCCTACAAAATATATCAACGCCTTTAGCACCACTCAGCGCATGAAGGCCTACCTATTCGCCCAAGCTGCCTCTCCAACGGCCCATACCGTCAAGTGAGCTAATAATCGATAGCCAGATGATAACCTGTGAGAAATGCAAAGCGGAGTTCAGGGCCGATCACAACCAAGGATACCCTGGTCATGTTGATTCCCCCGGCGAACACGTGGCTTACGCCGTCCTTTTCAGCATCGTTGGGCTATTGTTATTAGGGATAGGGATCTTCGCTCTGCGCCGTATCATGTTCACCCTGGGTTTCTCGTGCTTGGCCGGCGCGTTGTTTTCTTTGGCTGCCGTACCAGGCGCACGAAAGCATTGCGAAGCAGCCGGTGGAGGCGTATGCCCCTCATGTGGTCAAAAGAACGAGGTGAAGTGGAACTCTTAACATGGCAAAAACCTCCCCTAATATGCTCGCTGTAATGTTTTCCTGGTTCTATATGACCTGTTTCGCTATTACCCGAAGGCCCGAAGAACGCAAGTGATTGCTATGCTTGACCGCTCTATAACCGCAGGTCCCCCTCGAGGAGTATCGAGTCCATGAAGGCCTTCTCCATAATCAGCGGCATCCTGCTCCTCCTCCTTGCCATCGGCGGCCTTGTCACCTGTGTCGAGGCTTTTGAATTTCTCCGGTTGATGCTGATTGACGGGGCCCCATTTTTCTTTGAACACGACGGCCAGCAAACGCAGATTCCCGGTCGGCTTGTTGGCACCGTCATCATTCTCCTTCCCCTCATATTCGCCGCCGGCGGCATCTGGCTTCTCTATTCAGGATTTGATCGGAAGCCGCTAAAGCCATGATCATTGGAGCTTCCCTCATGCCCGTTTCGGTGAGGCCTGGGAGCTGTGACGCAGCACGTGACCCGTGCTGCCGGATTCCAGCCGGCAGTTGAGCGCGTCCGACGAATCCAGCACTTCGCCAGCGTTGTCATCCTTGCCTGATTGACTGATTCGCGCTATAGCACCCTTACCCATGCGTCATTTTATTCTGCTCTTTCTCGCCCTCGCCATTTCGGCGACCGCTCAGGTTGCCCCTTACGACCAACCGCTGCCCGTCGCGCCGCCTTACTATCGCGTGCGCTATGAAGCCTCCACCAATCCAGGCGAACTCGTGTATCCGGTGAATTACACGCTGTGGGTGCCGCCCGGCCTCAAGACCTTGCGCGGCGTGGTCGTCCATCAGCATGGCTGCGGTGAAGGCTCGTGCAAATCCGGCCAGACCGGCGCGTTCGATCTGCACTGGCAGGCCTTGGCCCAGAAACATGGTTGCGCCCTCCTGTCACCCACCTATGAGCAGCCCGACAAAGCCAACTGCCAGATGTGGTGCGACCCGCGCAACGGCTCCGCTGCCGCCTTCCAAAAATCTCTGGTCGATCTGGGCGCGCAATCCGGTCACCCCGAACTCGCGAAGGTCCCTTGGGCTCTGTGGGGCCATAGCGGCGGCGGCCATTGGTCCGGCGGCATGGTGCTGCTCCATCCCGATCGCGTCGCCGCTGCTTGGCTCCGCTCCGGCGTGCCTCCCTTGACTCCGGCAACACCCAAACCGGATTACGCCATCACCGATGCCGTATGCCAGGTGCCCGTGATGTGCAATCTCGGCACCCAGGAAGGTGTCACCGTGAAAGAAGGACGCTTCGCTGGCGTGTGGAAAGGCGTGGAACCCTTCTTCCTCGCCCTCCGTGCCAAAGGCGCACTCATCGGCGTCTCTGCCGATCCCCTGACCTCACATGAGTGCGGCAATCAACGCTATCTCGCCATCCCCTGGCTCGATGCTTGTCTCACCGCCCGCCTGCCCGCCAAGGCCGGCGACCCGCTCAAGCCCATGCCCGCTGCGGATGCCTGGCTCGCTCCCCTCCACACGGGCGAGAAGGACATCATCGCCCCCGTGGTCGCATCGAAGTTCTCCGGTGCCGTGGAAAAATCCGTGTGGCTGCCGAATCAAGCCGTCGCCAAAGCGTGGGCCCAATACGTGAAAGACACCGCCGTGACCGATGACACCCCGCCTCCTGCCCCCACCAATCTCAAGGTGAACGGCAACGAACTGTCCTGGGAATCCGCTGCCGATCTCGAAAGCGGCCTCGCCAGCTTCATCATCGAACGCGACGGTCAGTTCCTCGCCAACGTCCCTGAGAAAGGCAAAAACCCCTTCGGCCGTCCCATCTTTCAAAATCTCCAATACAGCGATACCCCCTCCCAACCACTCGTCCTTATGCGCTATACCGACACGCAGGCCCAGCCTGGCGTGAAGCATAAATATCGCATTATCGCCGTGAACACCGTCGGCCTGAAATCGAAGTGACCCAAATTCCCGGCTGCCTTCAGCACCCTTGAAATTGAGGCAGCCCGCTGATTGAAAAAAAATCCCGGCAATTTCAGATTGCCGGGACTGTATTCAAACGCCGGTTAGAGCGTTCCGCGGATGGATGACTCATGTTAGTCAAACTTCCGGAAAGGATGCGGCGGCCGGGGCGGTGGCGGGGGCACTGGCACCCTGATCGTCGGCTCTACTACCACCGTGGTCCGGGCTGGCTGATGATTATGCCGCGGCTGGTAGCGATCACTGTAGTACACTCGGTAATGAGAGTGACTGTAAGGATGATAGCCGGTGCAGTGATGGCAATAGAACTGGTCACGGGGCGCAGTTCTCACTTCATGATGGGCGTGACTGGCGCAGCCCACGGTGAGCAGTGCCAGGACGCCACCGAGCATACTGAGCAATTTTATCGGTGTTTTCATAAGTCGATTTTCTTTCTTTTTGCCGGAGAAATCCGGCTGCCTGCTGTCACGAACAGGACGTTGATGTTTTACGGGCGCGACTGGCAGTTCCGAGGGAACCACCGGTCCCGTTCATCCGCAGCCGGTGGCGTTAATCAGCCTGCCGGGGACGGATATCTTCCGCCGGCGGCCCCATCTGCGTGGAACGACCCGGCTGCGTGATCACTTTGATTCTTGAGAACGCGGCCGGATGGGCGCGCTGATAACGTGCATCTTCGTAATAGCGGTAATGTTCATGCTGGTACGGGTGGTACTCCTCGCACGAATGGCAGTAGAACTTTTCTCGCGGCGCATTTCGCGCCTCGTAACCACGATTGTCACTCGCGCAAGAGACCGCGAGCAGCGCCAGTCCGCCCGCAAGCACACTGAACACTTTGGTAGCTGGGGATTTCATAAGCCTGTTACTTTCGTTTTATTGGCTGGTTATGTGTCTACTCTGCATTCTGCATGAGGCCCCGGCTTAGGCTGGTTGAATTGCAACCCGCCAAGGCCGGAAAGACACTTACCAGCCGGTTTCCACCTTAATCAGCTCAGACCGTGCCAAAGGGATCCCGTGGGGTGTTCGCCTCCCTTTGTCGGAAATCCCCCGAAAAAACCGTTAAATCACACCTATCACACTCCACATCAAGGAGATGCAGAATATGAAAGGAATCTCTTTTCTTTTGAAGCAACGGGGCTGATGGGACGTCTAATGTCTCGCTTGTAATTGGAAAAATGGCTTGCCAGCCGGAGGCTCGGGCGGGAAAAATGGCGGATAGCCCTTGGCAGCACCACGTAGCAGACGAAATATTATGAAGAAGTCGTTGGCAATTTCTCTCAGCACCCTCGCCGGTGCCGGTTCGCTTTTCGCCGTATCCCCGGTACTGAACGGCACGTATCCCGCCGGTGGCCAGCGCGGCACCGAACTGGAGGTGGAGTTCCGCGGCCAGCGACTGGAGGATTTCCAGCAGGTGCTGTTCTACTCCCCCGGGTTCGAGGTCACCAAGGTCAACTCCACCAACGCCGGTGTGGTGAAAGCCATGGTGAAGGTCGCCCCCACCGTGATGCCCGGTGAGCATCAGATGCGTGTGCGCACCGCTTCCGGCATCTCTGAGTTGCGCACCTTCTATGTCAGCCCTTTCACCCAGGTTCAGGAAGTGGACAAGCCCGCGAACGACACCAAGGAAACCGCCCAGAAGATCACGGCCAATGTGACGATCAATGGCACCGTCAGCCGCGAGGATGAAGACTGGTTCGCTCTGGAAGCCAAGAAAGGTCAGCGCATCGGCGTGGAAGTGGAAGGCATTCGCCTCGGACGCGATCTGTTCGACCCGATCATCACCATCACGAAAGCGGACGGCTCCAAGCTGGGGGCCGCAGATGATACCGCTCTGCTCCTGCAAGATCCCGCCCTGACGGTCATCGCTCCGGAAGACGGCACGTATTACATCCACATCCAGGAAGCTCCGTATGAGCGCAATCGCGATGCCATGTATCGCCTGCACGTCGGCAATTTCCCCCGCCCCATCGCGGTTTACCCCGCTGGTGGCAAGGCCGGTGAAAAGCTCGCCGTGAAATTCATCGGCGATGCCGCTGGTGATTTCACCCAGGAAGTGACCCTGCCAGGCGCGAAGGATCCGAAGTTCCCCGCGCTCGCCTTGCAGAACGGTTTGAATGCGCCTTCACCGAACTGGTTGCGCGTCTCGGATTTCCCGAACGTGCTGGAGTCCGAGCCGAACAATGAACGGGCAACCGCTTCCGGCACCGCCCAAGAAGCTCCCTTGGCCATGAACGGCATCATCGAGAAAAATGGCGATCAGGATTGGTTCCGCTTCACGGGCAAGAAAGGCCAGATCTGGGAGATCAACGTGTACGCGCTGGGCATTCGTTCCCCCTTGGATGCCGTGCTGAATGTTTATGACAAGGACAGCCGCAGCCTCGCGAACAATGACGACTCCGGCAGTGCGGACAGCTACTTGCGCTTCACCGTTCCTGCCGATGGCGAATTCTTCGTGCGCGTGACGGATCATCTGGGTCGCGGCGGTCCGAACTTTGTCTATCGCGCGGAGATCGCGCCAGTGGAACAGACCCTGGCCTACAGCATCCCGGAAGTGAACCGTGATGACTCGCAAGGCCGCCAGTCCATGGTCGTGCCACGCGGCAACCGCTTCATGACCATGATGAGCATCAAGCGCAATAATTTCGGTGGCGAAGTGCAGTTCGATCCGAAGGGATTGCCTGCCGGCGTGAAGGTGGATGCGGATAACATCCCCGGCAACCTCACCAGCGTTCCAGTAGTGTTTGAAGCCGCGCCGGATGCGGCTGTGGGTTCTACGTTCGTAGACTTGCAAGGACGCCTCATCGAGAAGGACAAGGACGGCAAGCAGACGGACCGCACCATTCCCGGTGGTCTGGACCAGAAGTTGAATCTCGTGCTGGGCCGTCCGAACAACACCATCTATTACTCCACCTACGCCGACAAGCTGGTGGTGTCCGTCGCTGAAGAAGCCCCGTTCAAGATCGATATCATCGAACCCAAAGTGCCGCTGGTGCGCGAAGGCAGCATGCAGTTGAAGATCGTGGCCACGCGCAAGGAAGGCTTCGATGACCCGATCACTATCTACATGCCCTTCCGCCCGCCCGGCATGGGTGCGGATTCCAGCGCTACGATCGCGAAGGGCTCGAACAGCGTCACCTACACTATCAATGCCAATGGCGGCGCGGAAACCAAAGTCTGGCGCTTTCCCGTGTTGGCTTCGGCCACAGTCAAAGGCGCTCCCCTCTGGACCTCCTCCCAGATGGCGAAGCTCGAGATCGGGATGCCCATGGTCGGCTTGAAATTCGATCTGGCCACCGCTGAACTCGGTCAGGATTCCAAAGTCGTTTGCAAGCTCGAGCAAAAACTGCCTTTCGAAGGCAAGGCCAAGCTCAAGCTGATGGGCCTGCCCAACAAGGTGACGACCGTGGATATCGAGATCACCAAGGACATGAGCGAGGCTGTCTTCCCCATCAAGGTGGACGCGCAAAGCCCCGTTGGCATGCACCGCAACCTCTACTGCTCGCTGATCATCGAGAAGGATGGCGAACCCATCACCCATAACTTCGGCGCCCGTGGCAGCCTCCGCATTGCCGCTCCGGAAAAGAAAGTGGCCGAAGCCGCCGCTCCGGCGAAGACCGCCGCCGTGACCCCGGTGAAGAAATAAGCTGATTTCAATCCATCAGGAAGGACGCCCCACCTCGGGCGTCCTTTTTCTTTTCCAGAGATCGACGAAACACAAACCCCGTGCTGCCGGATTCCAGCCGGCAGTTTGAGACGTACGTCGCAGCACAAAACCATCCCTTCCTTTTTCATCTGGCAGAAACGCAAACCGGAGCTACGTTTCTTTACGTTATGGATGTAAAGAATCTGGACGAAGTGCCCGCCTTCATCACGAAGGACGGCTCGGAAATACGCGAGTTGCTGGCCCACCGCAACAGCGCCATCCGTCTGCAAAGTCTCGCCGAGGCCCGCCTTCCGGTGAACGCCAGCACCCAGGAACACTACCATCTCAAGACCGAGGAGATCTATTACATCACCGCCGGCACCGGCGGGATGCGCATCGAAAACGAGACTCGCGAAGTGAATCCGGGTGATGCCATCGCGATTCCGCCCGGCTTGAAACACAAGATTTGGAACACCGGGAACACTACCCTCCATCTTCTCTGCTGCTGCGCTCCGCCCTACGAGCACGAGGACACCATCATCACTGAGTTCATTTAGTTCACCTTCATCACCTGCTTATGTGGAAACCAACCAAAGTCCGTCTCTTCATCAAACCCTGGTGCGGCTGGTGTGATGAAGCCATCGAATGGCTGGAGGAACGCCATATCGAGTTCGAACAACTCGACGTCACCAGCGACGGCAAAGCCCAAAAGGAGATGGTGGCATTGACCGGCCAGACCAAGGCTCCGTGCATTGATATTGATGGCGAGATCCTGGCCGACTTCGACGTCGGCCAGTTGGAAAAATTCTGGAACCGCTTGGCCAAGCAGCATCAGGGCTGAACAGCCTTGTCTCTCAATAATATCAGTCGAACCCGAGTTTTCCGCTTGTCGAGCTGCGGGAGATTCGGCAAAGAAAGGAGCGTTCTCACGAACACGATGATGTCCCCTAAAGGAGGGTGCGTTGTAATCATCAAAAACGTACATCAATAAAACTGGGCCATGTATATCAAGGTCGCCTGTGCCTGCGGTTGCCGTTACGGTTTCGATGTGGTGCCCGTCAATGGCCTCATGCCCGTGGGCGTGAACTGTCCCAAATGCGGTTTGGATGGCACCTTCAAGGCGGATTCCCTGATCGCCCTCGCGACCCCAAAAAAAGTGAATGTGCCCGCGGTCACACCAGGCGTGCTGGCCGGTATTCCGCTCCCCGCCGACCCGGAACCGGCTTCATCCTACCCCACCATTGCGCTGCCCCCGCCACCACCTGCGGCTGTCCCGCTGCCACCATCTCGTCCGCCCGCCGTCGCCTTGTCACCCATCACCGGCTTGCCGATAAATTTCGCGGCTCCCGTATCCTCTCCGGCAGTAGCGACACCGTCTCCCGCGGTCGCCATCACGCCGCCTCCGGCGGTCGCGGCTGCGCCACCATCTCCCCCGGCACCAGTTAGTGGCCTGAGCGTCAAACGACGCGCGCCGGAAGCACACACCGCACCACCTTCGCTCCCGGCATCCCTCGGCTCAGCCAGTGCCGAGCCTGCATCCCCCGGCTTGCAAGTAAAAGGCGTGGTTCCTTCCTCCCATACCACCGAGACACCCGTGGCAACTCCCGGCTTCAAACCCCTTGAGCCGGAACCTGTGGCCGAAAAGAAACTTGCGGATCCGCACGTCCACATGAGCTACATGCCGAAGGACGGGCCCACGCCCAGCTTCCCGCGCGGCTTGTTGGGCGCGTTCATCGGCACCGTTGTCGGCGCGCTGATCTGGTTTGCCATCTATTACTTCGGCGAGATTGATTTCGGCTGGCTCGCCTTTATCCCGGCCGTGACGTCCGGCATGCTGGGTCGCAAGATGGCCCGCGAAGACAATCACTGGATTGGTGTCGCAGCTGCCATCTTCACCGTCCTGGCCATCTTCAGCGTGCGCTACGCCGTGCTTACCCACGAAATCGGCCGCAAGACCGGGCCGGAAGATTCCACCGCATTTCACTCCCCCTCTTATGACGAGCGTATGGCCGAAGCGAAGGAGGCCGTAGCCGCCCAGACTGATGACCAGATCCGCAATTTCATCCAAAACCAAAACCGCCGGGAATTCGAGAAATACGCCGGAAAAGGTGAGAAGTATGAACCCGAAGGCGTCACCAACGAAGAGGTCAAGGAGTTCAAGGACTCCGATTTGAAGGGTTTTCAGGATTTCGCCAATGGCAAACCTTCCCGCGCCGAATATGAGAAAGAGCTGCAAAATGACCGGGTAACGGAGACTTGGATCACCCGCATTGGGACCGCCCTGCTCGTCGTCGTCACCACCGGCCTCCTTGGCATCATCCCCCTGATCATCGCCATCTGTATCGCTTACCGTACGGGATCAGGCTAGCGGAACTCCAGTTGCACAGCCGGGCAAAGCGTGGTTCACTCCCTGCCTGTTGTGATGAGTGCTGTCGTTGAAAATGCGCCCAAGCTGGCCCGCCCACGCCTTCCCGCGTGGCTGCGGCTGGATCTGCCCACCCAAAGCGGTTTCGCCAAAACCCGTAACCTGCTGGATGGCCTGAAGCTGCACACCGTCTGCGAGAGCGCCAAGTGCCCCAACCATTGGGAATGCTGGAGCAAGGGCACCGCGACCTTCATGATCGCCGGTGACCGCTGCACGCGCGCCTGCGGTTTCTGCGCCGTGAGCACCGCCAAGCCGCTGGCCTTGGAAGCCGATGAACCCACCCGTGTCGCCGAAGCCACCCGCCGCATGGGCCTCAAGCACGTCGTCATCACCGCCGTCGCCCGCGACGACCTCGCAGATGGTGGCGCCGAACATTTCCGCCAGACCATCGAAGCCGTGCGCGCCGCCAATCCCAGCATCGTCATTGAAGTGCTCGTGCCGGACTTCTTGGACAAGGATGACGCCATTGAAAATGTCCTCCGCGCCGAGCCGCACATCTACAATCACAATCTCGAAACCGTCCGCCGCCTCACCCCTACCGTGCGCTTCCGCGCCACGTATGACCGCTCCCTGAGCGTCTTGAAAAAGGTGAAGGAAAAACGTGGCGGCTCCATCTACACCAAGTCCGGCATCATGCTCGGCTTGGGTGAGACGGAAGCAGAATTGCTCCAAGCCATGCGCGACCTGCGCGCATCCGATTGCGACATCCTCACTCTCGGCCAGTATCTCCAGCCCACGCTGAAGCATCTGCCAGTGGTAGAGTTCGTGCATCCGGACAAGTTCGCCGAATACAAGGTGATCGCCGAAGGCCTGGGCTTCACCCACGTCGCCAGCGGCCCCATGGTCCGCAGCTCCTACCACGCGGACGAATTCACCATCACTCCCCCGAAAGCTTCCTGACCCGTTCCCCTAATTAACGACCTTCGGTTCTGCCACCGGCGGATTCGTAGGCGGTGGCGGCAAAAGCTTGGGCACCGGTGCATTGGTCGGCGCGACGGGAGCTGCCGGTGCTGCGGGCTGGCTGGCGGCCGGAACATCCTCCGGCGTTTTGAATTTATCCGGATTGCGCAGATACTGGTACCAGTAGTAGTAGGCTCCGCTGAACACCAAGATCAAAAACAAGAACGCCGCTACCGTAATCATCACCTTCCATTTCTTGGCGTGCTGCTGGAACGCCTCCGCTTCCGCCTTCTGCGCCTCCCGGAAGAGTGCCAGCTCCTGTTCCATCGAAACGGTCTGGGCGGTTTCTTCCTTCAATTGCAGCACCAGCCACCCTTCCGCACTTTCTCCGAATTGCGACGGCCTTTTCCCCGATTCCGCTTCCGTGGGCGCCCGAAACTCCGCCTGCGTAAAATGAGTATGCACCGCCGGCGTCCATAAACGCGCCAGCCCATGGTTGATGGCCACTTTCTTGATCCGCTCCCAAAGTATCGCGCGCAATCCCTCCGTATGCTCCGGCACACCGATCGCTTCGCTATGGATCATGCCTTGGTTTCCTTGGATCTGCAGCGCCAGCGCCCCGATCACCTTCCCCTCCACCGCTTCCACCACCTGAAACTCCGTGAAGCGCCGTTCCAATTCCCCCACGGCAAAGCGTTCTACGCTCCACATGGAACGTAGCGCGGCCAGATCGTTGATCGTGGCCCGGCGGACCGTATGCACCGGCAAACTCATCTCTGCTAAATACAACCGAAGCAGTTTTGCGGCCAATAAAAAGTGGATTTTAACCGCCGTCTCGGAATACTGGTCGCGCATGACACCAGACGAGGCACGGCAACGTCACACCAAACTGGCCGAGGAAATCCGCCAGCACGATCACGCCTATTACGTTCAGGCCAAGCCCTCCATTTCCGACCGCGACTACGATCTCCTTTATCGTGAATTGTTGGACTTGGAGCAGGCACACCCCGATCTGGCCACCGCCGATTCCCCCAGCCAACGCGTCGGCGGTCACGTAGCCAGCAGCTTCGCCCAGGTGAAGCACGCTCAATCCATGCTCAGCCTAGACAACACCTACTCGCAGGAGGAAGTGCGCGACTTCGTGAACCGCGTGCAAAAACTCTTGCCCAATGAACCGCTCGAATGGGTCGTGGAGCCCAAGGTGGACGGCATCGCTATCAGCCTCCGCTATGAAAACGGTGTCTTCACCACCGGCGCCACGCGCGGCGATGGTACCACCGGTGACGATATCACCAACAATCTCAAAACCATCCGCAGCATTCCCCTGAAATTAGCGGTGAAGAAAGATGCCACTCCACCTGTGTTTGAAGCCCGCGGCGAGGTTTACATGACCCGCGATGGTTTCGCAAAATTGAACGCCGAGAAAGCCGCTGCCGGTGAAGAACTTTACGCCAACCCGCGCAACACCACCGCAGGCAGCTTGAAGCAGCTCGATTCCAAACTCGTCGCCAAGCGCCCCTTGGACATCGTCCTCTACGGGACCGGTGCCATCACCGCCTCGGAACAGCAGATGCCCGCCACCCATGCGGATATGTTGAAACTGCTGCAAACCTTCGGCTTCAAGATCGCCGAACGTCATTGGGTCTGCCGTTCCACCGAGGAACTCCTCGTCGCCATCACCGAACTCGACCAGATCCGCCGCAATTTCAACTACGACACCGATGGCGCCGTCATCAAGCTGAACAGCTACGCCCAACGCGACCGTGTCGGTTATACATCCAAAGCCCCTCGCTGGGCCATGGCCTACAAATATCAGGCGGAACAGGCGGCCACGAAATTGAAGGCCGTCACCATCCAAGTCGGCCGCACCGGTGCCTTGACGCCCGTGGCGGAACTGGAACCCGTCTTCCTCGCCGGCAGCACCATCAGCCGCGCCACTCTGCACAATGAAGAAGAACTGCGCCGCAAAGACATCCGCGTGGGCGACACCGTGATCATCGAAAAAGCCGGTGAGGTCATTCCCGCGGTCGTTGGCGTGGTGCAGGAGCAACGCACCGGCAAGGAACAAGTCTTCGAGTTTCCTAAAACGTGCCCCGAATGCGGCTCCAAAGTCTCCCGCGATTCCCTCGGTGGTGAAGAAATGGTCGTCTGGCGCTGCGTGAATCTCGATTGCCCCGCCCAAGTCCGTGGCCGTCTGGAGCACTGGTGCACGCGCGGTGCCATGGATATCGAGGGCGGCGGCGAAGTGTTGGTGAATCAACTCGTGAAGAACCGGCTCGCTGGCAATGTGGCCGATCTCTACAGCCTCACGCTGGAACAAGTCGCCGGACTGGAGCGGATGGGCGAGAAGTCCGCGCGCAATTTCATCGATGGCCTCACCGCCAGCAAATCCCGCGATCTCTGGCGCCTCCTGTTCGGCCTCGGTATTTTACACGTGGGCACGGGCAGCGCGAAATCTCTAGGCCGCAGTTTCGCCTCCTTGGATGATATCCTGAACGCCACCGAAGAGCAGCTCGTCGAGGCCAAGGACGTGGGTGAAGTCATCGTGAAGAGCATCGTCCAATGGCGCAACGAACCCAAAAACCGCGAGCTCATCGAACGCCTGCGCGCCGCCGGACTCAACTTCAAGTCCGAGCTCTACCAGGCCGCCCCACCTAGCGGCCCGTTCAGCGGCAAAACCTTTGTCCTCACCGGCACTCTGCCCACCCTTTCCCGCGAAGCTGCCTCCGCCAAGATCGAAGCCTTGGGCGGCAAGGTCAGCGGTAGTGTCAGCAAAAAGACGGATTACGTGCTGGCTGGTGAAGAAGCCGGTTCCAAGCTCGAGAAGGCGCAGAAACTTGGAGTTAAAATCATCGATGAACCGGAATTCCTGAAAATGACGGCCTCCTGAAAAGAAAAACCGGCCGGACACTTTCGCGTCTGGCCGGTTTACGAAATTAAACGAACCGCTTACTTCTTCACGTCGAAGCAGAAGATCAGTTCCTGGTCACGCAAGTAGAGCTTGCCGTTGGAGATGACGGGGTGAGTCCAGATCCTGCCCTGCTTGCTGCGTTGCGTTGTCTGCGGGTCGAGCTTGAACCGGCCTTTCTCGCTCCATCCCTTGGGAGTTGCCTCCACTAACGCCACATTGCCTGAGTTTTCCTCCAGGCAGTAGAGCATTCCGTCGGCATAACCCACCGCCCCCTTGGTTAGGCTCTTGCTCGCCCAGACTTCCTCGCCGGTCTTGAAATTCTGGCAAACCCAGGCATAGCCATCCGAGTGCCCGTAGATATGGTCGCCGATCAGGATCACGCCGCCATGATGGTTCTTCATCACCTTGTTCTCATACACATCGGTGACTTCGTTGTTCGCACCGATCTTGATCTGCTTGCAACCCGCCCCGTAACCCGAGGTGATATAGACAAAGCCATCCTTGTAGATTGCCGTCGGTATGACCGCTACCTTGCCTATCCAAGGGGCTTTCCACAACACCTTGCCCGTCGCGGCATCCAATCCCGCCACGGAACTCATCACCAACTGGATATACTGGCGTTTGCCATTATGATCCGCTGCTATGATCGAGGAGTAATGGGCGCCTTCGGTCCAATCGGTGCTCTGCCAGATGACCTTGCCGGTCAGCTTGTCCAGTGCCGCCACGGTGCCTTTGCCCCCGCCCGGCGTGCAGAGAACTTTATTGCCATCAACCAGCACTGATTCGGTATAACCCCATTTGGGAACGGCACCGCCCAATTCCTGCATCGTCTTTTTCCAGACCGGCTTGCCATCAGCCAGATTGACACAAACGAGCGTTCCATCACCACCCAAGGCATAGATGCGGTCACCGTCCACCGTCGGCGTGCCCCGCGGACCATCACCCCAATCATTGGCCAACCGCTTGCCCAGAGGAGCACTCCACAGTTCCTTGCCGGTATTGGCATCGAAAGCCAGAATGAACTCCGCTTGGTCCCGGGCGCCCAAAGTGAACAACTTGCCCTTCACCACCGAAAAGCCGGCATACCCCAAACCGCCCGCCTCACTCATCCAAACTTTTTTGGGCCCTTCCACCGGCCATTGTTTCAGCAAACCGGTCTCTTTGGAGAGGTCATCCCGGTTCGGACCGCGCCATTGTGGCCAGTCATTTTGGGCCCAAGTGGTTGAAGGCAAGGCTCCAGCTAGCAGGGAAACACCGAGAAGCAAGGCGGCGACACGTTTCATGCGTTTAAGGCAATGGGGTTGATTGAACCCGGCCAAACTAGCCTCACTTGCACCTTCTTGCCAGCAAATTGCGCGTCCCGCTTTACAGCGGCGCGGCGCGTGATTAAGTTCCCCTTCATGGCAGCAGAATTCGACGGCTCAGACTTTGTAGATACCGACTTTCAATCGTCGCAGAAAGCCGGCCATCCCGCACCCACCGGGGCCAATCGCCCGTCCACGCGGGAGGAACTGGACGGCACGTTGTCCGACAACCAGCAAAAGATCAACGAACTCAAACGGAAACAGGAAGAGCTCGAGCGTCAACGCGCCCAACTGGAAGAGATTCGCCGCCGCAAGATCGAGTATCAGACCGGCCGCGAAGAGATGACCCATAACCTCACCCGTGGCGTCGCTCTTTTGGAAGAAGCTGAATTCGCCACCCGCCGGGAAGCGGAACAGATGGCGAAAAGCCTCGCTGAGTTGCGTGACGCCCATGCCAAAGTCATGATGTTGAATGATGAGAGCTGGACCAAGGAGACGGAGAACATCGAACTCACGCGTGCCCTGACCACCCTGGAGAATGCCCGCATGGAATGGAACACCGCCCGCCTGAAATGGACCGTGCTCGACAAGGCGCTGCAAACTGCGGATGACGGTTCCGGGATCGGTGGCGCAGCCAAGGTGCCCAACTCCATGTTCCCCACGCAGAATTTTGGCCAGCTTTGCCGCTTGGGTTTTGCCCTCACCTGGCCGATAGCACTGGTTGTGCTGCTCGGGGTCTTGGTGCTCTTGTTACGTAAATAGTGAATTGCCATGCAGTGGTTGAAGAAAAAGCCGGACCCGCTCACTGATCGCGCGAAAGAACTTTCGCGTGAGATTGCGCAATTGGAGGCCGAGATCCAGAAGATGAGCGCCCTCAAGGAAGAGCCTCGTCCCGCAGTTCGCTCCACCACCCTGCCGGGCGATACCGGGCCCGTGCCCGCGCGCCTTCCTGCAAAAACCGTTCACGACCCGGTCTTTGAGAACGTGAACTCCCACAAACTGGCGGCGGCTGCCGAACTGGAAAACACCAGCGCCCACTACAATGACCTGGGCGTGCGCAAATACGATCTGCCCGCCCTGTTCCGGCGCATTCGCAATCACTTTTACGGCCCCACGCACAATCCGAAACTTATCAATTATCTCGCCGCTGGCAGTATCCACGGCCTTCGCCCCCTCCGCTATGAATCCCGGGTGGCCCGCAACCGTTTCGTTTTCTATTCGGTCTGTTTTCTGCTCATTCTTTGGGGTCTCTTTGCTCTGATTTCCCGCCGCTGACCACATGTCCATCACTGTTATCCTGGTCGTGCTGCTGGTTCTGGTGGTGCTCGCCTATCTGATCATGGGCGGTCGTGATTGATGATTCCATATTTCTACATCGCCACTCCTTTGGGAGATTTTAAGGCCATCTATTCCGTCCATGGTCTGGCTGCCGTCGATTTTCCCGGCCAATCACATGCGAGTCCTCCCCAGCTGGCCGAACCATCCGCCACCCATCTTGATCAGTGGCATTCACTGACGGCAGAAGCCTTGCTCGCGATGGTTTCTGGTCAAGTGCCGAAACGCCTTCCACCGCTCGATCTTTCACGCGGTTCTGAATTTCAACAAGCCGTCTGGCAGGAGCTTTTGGCCATCCCCTTGGGACACACACGCACTTACGGTGAACTGGCGATCAGACTGGGAAATCCAGGTGGTTCACGGGCAGTGGGTGCAGCCTGCGGAGCCAATCCCATTCCCGTCATCGTTCCCTGCCACCGGGTCCTGGCCGCGAACGGCAAGCTGGGCGGCTTCAGCGGCGGACCCGGCTGGAAAAACCGGTTGTTGCAGATCGAAGGCGTACTCCTCGCCTAATCCGGAACGCTGGTTCCAGCTCGGCGCGTTAATTCCCTATGTCTGCTTCCTATGCGGACTCTGCTTAACCTTCACCTGCGGATACTTCGACGCCGTCTTCGCCGGCTTACGTGATTTGCTCAGCATACCTTTGGACAACTCGATGAATTCCACCTGGCTGCGGTGCGCGGTTTCCCCCTTCAATAACGGCGCGATACGATACGTCCCATCCGTATGCAACTGCCGCGCTTTCACATTATCCGCCAGCGCCAGCGCCAGCATTTCATCCATGATGCGCGCCCGCAGACGTCCGTCATCGATCGGGAACACCACTTCGATGCGGCTGAAGAAATTACGCGGCATCCAGTCCGCACTGCCCACAAACACCTCGGGCTGACACGCGTTCTCAAAGTAGAAAATGCGGCTGTGCTCCAGGAACCGGTCCACGATGCTCCGCACGCGGATGTTCTCACTGACACCCTTCAACTGCGGACGCAAACAGCAGATCCCCCGCACAATCAAATCGATCTGCACGCCCGCTTGGGACGCATCATACATCGCCTCGATCACCTCGGAATCCACCAGTGAATTCATCTTCGCGATGATCCGTGCCGGCAATCCCTTCCGCGCATTCTCCGCCTCGCGCTGGATGAGCTTCAGGATCGTGTCGTGCAATTCGAACGGGGCCATGAGAAATTTCCTCATGCCCGGGAATTGGCACACACCCGTGAGCAAATTGAACAGATTCGTCGCATCCTCGCCAAAGTCCGGATGACAGGTGAGCAAGCCGATGTCCGTATAAAAACGCGAAGTGCTCGCGTTGTAGTTGCCCGTGGAAAGATGCACGTACCGGCGGATGCCATCATCATCAGCCCGCACCACCAGGCAGGTCTTGCAGTGGATCTTGTATCCCACCAGACCATACACCACATGCACGCCCGCTTCTTCCAGCCGCCGTGACCACTCGATGTTGTTGGCTTCGTCGAAGCGCGCCTTGAGTTCCACTACCGCCGTCACCTGCTTGCCGTTGCGCACCGCATCCATCAACGGGCCGACGACCCGGCGATCACCACCCGTGCGATACAACGTCATCTTGATGGCCAGCACCTTCGGGTCCTGCGCCGCCTGTTGCAGAAAATCCACCGTGGTATCGAAGCTCTCGTAGGGATGATGCAGCAAGATATCCCGCGTGCGGATGGCTTCGAAAACATCATCCTTGTCCTTCACCAGCGGCGATATCGTCGCGACGAACGGCACATCGCGCAATTCCGGCGAGTGATCGCCCTCGTAGATCGTCATCAACCGCGTGGGGTTTAGCGGTCCATCGATCACATAGACGTCTTCCTCTTCCAGGCTCACTACGTCCGTAAGAAAACGCCGGATCTCCAGCGGACAATCCTTCTCCACTTCCAAACGCACCGCCGAACCTTTGCGCCGGTTGTGCAGTTCATTCTCCACCGCCTTCAGGAGGCTCGCGGAATCTTCCTCGTCGATATACAGCTCGCTATTGCGCGTCACCCGGAAGAGCCAGTAACCGAGGATATGATTGCCCGGAAACAGATCGCGCAAGTAATGGCAGATGAGCTTGCCGAGAAAAAGATAGTCCTGTCGTGCATCCCTTCGCGGCAGGCGGACGAGGCGGGGCAAGATGCGCGGCACCTGTACGATGGCCATGCGGGTGCGCCGGTCGCCATGTTTCGTCTCCTCCAGTTGCACCATGATGTTCAATGACTTGTTCAGCAACTGGGGAAATGGATGTGCCGGGTCCAGTCCCAAAGGCGTGAGCACCGGTCGGACCTTGGTATGATAGTAATCCTCGATCCACTCGACATCCGCCTTGTCCATCTTCTTGATATCAAGGAAACGGATCTTGGCCTCGTTGGCCAGTGCGGGTAGCAACTGATCCCGCCAGCAGGCGTATTGCTGCTGCACCATCTTCCGCACGCGCTTGGTCACCTCGCGAAAAGTCTCGGATGCGGTGCGCCCATCAATGCTCCGCTCCACCACGCTGGATTCGATCTGCTGTTTCAACCCCGCCACGCGCACCTCAAAGAACTCGTCCAGGTTGGAGCTCGTGATGCAGAAAAACTTCACCCGCTCCAGCAGCGGATTGGCAGGATTCAGCGCCTCATCGAGCACGCGCTGGTTGAATTCCAGCCAGCTCAGTTCCCGGTTGATAAAATGTGTTGGACCGTATTTCCCGCTCATAGCCAGTGACTTATAGCCAAACCAATCTGCCAAGGATACCCCGCCCCGCCAATGGTTAAAGTTACAATCACGTGACAGAAAGACAGGAAAGGAAGTTGCCGTTCAAGCAGTGCAAAACGCAAAAACCACCTCCAAAAAACGCCTCAATCAGGCCTGCGATGGGACAAAGACGAAGTCTTAAACAAGCTCTGTTGAGCGTTGTCATTCAATGAGATATCGATTTCCTCAGCCTTTGCGGAAGCCTTGCAGGCCGCCATGGATTTCAAACAAGCTTCTTTGCTCCCGTGACTTTCCCCATAAGCAATCCGCTCACCTTCATCCGTCTTAAGCTGCCAATACCATCTCTGATCTTTTGTCGACCGCCAATACTCGTACTTCATGTATCCTCAGGACTAAAAACCTCTGGTTGACCTTTGAAGAAAGACTCTACGCTTTTTTTGCCATAATGCAAACAACCTGAGATAAATTGTCTCATTTAGTCACAATTAGTCACACCCTCCTCACCCGCGTCTGGATTCCCCTCACCGCCTAAAGTGCAGCTTATGCTCGATCCGCTTCGTTTGGTGATACTCCAGCGGCGGCAACTCCGTCAGCGTCGGTGATTCGGTTTCGTTCAAGATCTCCTTCGCCATCTTCTGCAACTCCACGTAACGCGGCCATTCCAGCTTCGGCGAGTGTGCGATTTGCCTCAACAAACTCCGCCACTCGATGATCACCCGGTCAATATCGCCTACGCCCAAAAAGTCCGTGATCCACACCGCCTTGCTCGCCGGGTTTTTATGCACGCCTGCCACGACCGTTTCCGCCCCGGAACCATACTTAGGCGGCAACCCATTCTCCAGATAGCCCGGAATGTTTTGGTTGCCATACTTCTCATGGCAGATCATCGGCAACCGCCCGCCCCAGCGGCTCTCCTCATTGCAAAAACGGAAACCAGCATCCAGATTCGCGATGTCATAGATCAGCTCATTCAACGGATAGCTCGTATCCTCTAACGCCGCCGCAACGGCCAGCCCGTAGCCCTGCTGGAAAAAGCTGACGATGCGTCCGCGCAAGGTCGGCTTCCCACTGGCCTCCACCAAACCTAGTCGGCGCCACAACAAAGCTGTCCCCGTGGCTGAAGGAATTCGCCGACATTTCTCCACCTGATCACACACCGCGCAATCCGGTGGCAGAATGTCGCGGATCACCGGATTCCACAGGGCCACGCCATGCTGGTCCACCGGCACCGCCATCGTGAGGTTTTCCAAACTGACTTGCGCCACGATGCGGTTCTCCACCGGTTCAAAACGGATCACCGCCGTGCCCTGCTCCGCCATCTTCGCCGCGACGATGTTCTTCACCTTCTCCTGCCATGTCGGCATCGGCAGCTCGCGCCCATTCCAGCCCGTCATCCGCCGTACCCACTTCGCTAGGAATACGCGCCCGCCCATCATTGTGTCTGCCACCGTCACCGCGCGCCCATAAATCTTGCGCCCATCTTGAGTGCCCAGTTCGCAAAGCTGTCCCGCCCCTACTTTGTCCAAGGCAGCCGGCTCCGTCAGCATGGGACGTAACTGCGGCACCGCCTGCCCTTCTTCTACTTTGATCTCCGCGATTCGGATTTCTCCGATGCTTCGTATCTGCGGTTTCGCCAGCGCTTCCCATTCGCCTTTGCTGTTCCGCATTTCGCGATACCGCTGGCCCACATGCCGCGCCCGTTCCGCATCCGTCTTCAACCCGCACGGTGTCACCGGATGTTTCAACGATTCTTCTACGCCAAGGAAGATAGGCTTCGTCGTGAATAGACGTTCCTGCACGCGAACTGCATCAAGGAATGGTTCCCGCCCCTGATCGGCGGCCGCCGCCATGATGCCCAGCAACGCACCCCAATCCACCATGCCGCTGCGCGCAAGATGTGCGGCATAACCTTCATTCAGGCGGATGTTATTGTTGCTCACCAGCACATAACCCACCTCATCGATTCCCCGCCGTCCCGCTCGTCCAAACATCTGCAAAATCTCATCGGGTCGCAAAGGTTGCTCCACCTGATCACGCCGATACGACTCCCCCGCCAACGTCACACTGCGGAGGGAAAAATTGATCCCGGCCGCCAACCCCATCGTCGCTACCACACAGCGCAACTGTCCCGCCTTCGCCAGCGGCTCGATCACACCCGCCCGTGCACCATAGCTCAACCCGCTATGATGATATGCTACCCGCGCCTTGAGCATCTTCGCCAAGTGTTCCCCCACGAGCAGCTTCTGCTCCTGCGTCAGCTCCAGCGGATTTGGATTGGGCAGATACCGAGCCAGATCCGCCGCCAAGGTTTCAGTAGCTTGACGCCGTGGCGCGAAGACCAGCACCGGCCCCAAATCTTCCGCTAACGCCTTCGCCACAAAACGCGGCCAGTATCCCTTCACTTCAGAAGGGACATGATAGTTGAGATTGTTTGCGTAAACTTCCTCCAACGGCACGGGACGTTTCTCATACCGCACCTGCACGGCGTCTCGCCCGATGCGACGCAGCCACTTCACCACATCCTGCGGATTCCCCACGCTGCCGCTCAGCAAAAGTAATTGCGTCTTCGGTGGTGCGAGGGCGATGGCCAGTTCGTAATTCAACCCGCGATCCGGGTCGGCGATCATCTGATATTCATCCACCACCAACAGTGCCGGTCCATCGCCTTGGATAAGCCGGTTCTTCTGCGTCTCCAGAGTAGCTACGATGATGGGCGCACTCAGATTCTCTGAAAGATCGCCCGTTGCGATACCTACGTTCCATCCACGCGCCCGCCATTCAGCCATTTTGTCATTTGCCAAGGCCCGCGTTGGCACCGTGTATATGGCTTGGTTACGATTCTTCCCTTGATTGGACCACAGTTCGAAGATGAGCGTCTTCCCTGCGCCGGTCGGCGCATGCACGACGACATCCTTCCCTTCACGCAAAGCAGTCACCGCCTCCTGCTGCCAGAGATCAGGAACCGTCACTTGGTTAAGCGGCGACGCGGCCGCTTCAGCCAGTCTTTCAGACAACGTCTGCACGCACGCAAGATACCGCACCCCGGCAAAAGCGAAACTGGGAAAACCGAAAGCGATCCAAATAGTGAAACTGCGTTGCGATCAACGCCGCGCGATTAAGGTCAATCGCGGCCACCACCACACAGTCTTGCCTTCTTCAACGCCCACCTTGTAACAACGCCTTACTCCATCCGTGGCCGTCTCGATGAGCCGCCTCACCGCCACGCGATTGTCGGGTGGCGTATTCGCCGTCTCGAAATACCATTCCAAATCCGGTTGTTTGAATTCTTTCAACTCGGCCGAATTCACGCTCAAGCCAGCCCGCTCGCAGAGTTGTGTCCACGTACGTGGTGAGAGCAGGCGGTTGTGGCTCGGATCACGCAGCTTCTCCACTTGATGCAACCACGCTTCCGCTTCTGGTTCATCATCGAAAACGGAACCGTCGATGAGGAGAAAGTAACCGCCCGGACGCAGCACCCGCGCCACTTCCGCGATGAAATCCGGCGGCGAACTGAAGTGATGTGGCGCCACCCGGCAGGTGACGAGATCAAAACTGGCATCCGCATACGGAAACTGCTCCGCCGCGTGCTGGCGGGTAGTTACCTGCAAACCCCGCTCCGCCGCCGTCTCACTCACCCGGTCCAGCATCGGCTGGGCGATATCCGCCAAGGTGACCCGATGGCCTAATCCAGCAAAATAGAGTCCGGTATGCCCCGCTCCCGTGGCCACATCCAAGACATCTGCCACCACTGGCAGGGTCATCTGGCTGGCGGCAGCGATGACATCCTCCACGTTCTGCAGGATGTGTCCTTTGCCGTAACGATGACTTTGTTTTCCAAACTGTTCTTGGGCCGCGCTTTGTACTAAGTCCAGTTGCACGGGTGAAAAGTAACGTATCCGGCCTGTTTGTGCCACTATTGGCTGTTCCACCGCATCATTCGCTCCCCTTCAGACCTCATAAGTCCCATCGGCTATCAGTTTGACTTGGATTTTAGGGAAACTTAGATTGAGGGCCAAATGCTCGCACCTGACGCGAACGTGACGAATACATTGGCTGCGATACTGCCCCCGCCGAAGTCTCCGGTGGGCTGGCGGCAGATTGTCGCGCCCGTGCAGCCGTTTCTGGACGCCGTCACCGTCCGCTTGGGCGAACAGGTGGATGCGTTCGATCCCGAGATCGCCCCTTACGCCAAGTATGCCCTGACCAATCAAGGCAAGCACTTGCGCCCGGCCTTGGTCGCCCTCAGTGGCGGCTGCATCCAGCCGGAAGGCCATAAGGATGACCTGGTGACGGTCGCCGTCATCATCGAGATGATCCACTTGGCCACCTTGGTCCATGACGACATCATGGATATGGCCGAGATGCGCCGTCAGCGTCCTACCCTCGCTGCTAACTGGGGCAACCAGATTTCCGTACTCTTGGGCGATTGCCTCTTCGCCCACGCCTTGAAGCTCGCCGCCAGTTTTCCGACCACGGAAGTCTGCCGTGCGGTCTCCTCCGCCACCAATACGGTATGCAGCGGCGAGATCCTGCAAACGCATCGTCGTGGCAAGCTGGACATGGCACGCAGCGAGTATTTCAAGATTTTGTCCATGAAGACGGGGGAACTCTTCGCCCTCTCCTGCGATCTAAGCGCGCATCTGACCGGGGCCAATCCCGCGCAACGCAAAGCCCTGCGCGATTATGGCATGGCCTTGGGCACCGCTTATCAGATCTACGATGATTGCGTGGACCTGTTCGAGTCCGAAGATCGCGCCGGCAAATCGCTCGGCACGGATCTCGCCAGCGGCAAGGTCACTCTTCCGCTCCTGGTGGTGCTGGAACGTTGTACCCCTGCCGAGCGCAGCCAGTTGGAACGGTGGTTGCAAGCGTGGCAGCCCGAATACCAGTCGGGTGTCGGGACCTTGCTCGAACGGTATGATTCTTTGTCCGTTTCCCAACAGGTGATTGAACAGCATCTCTTCGAAGCCCGTCAGCAGTTGAAGACATTGCCGCCAACACCCGGCCGTCAAGCGCTCCAGGCCCTGACGGATTTTTTGGCGCAACAAACGAACGGACTGGGTGTTACGGCTTAGAGAAGCGTAACAACCTATGACGGGAACAGTAACTTTAGAAGCCATGGATTTACCCGCCACGACGAAAGATGCCGCGACCGTAAAGGCCGAGGCAGCGGCGGAAGATCGTGAATTGGTCCGCAAGGCGCAGACGGGCGACATGGACGCCTACGACCAGCTCATGCGCAAATATCAGGAGCGCATCTACGCCACCGTTTACCACATGACGTCCAATCACGAGGACGCCAACGATCTGGCGCAGGAAACCTTCGTCAAAGCCTACAGCGCGCTGAAAAATTTTAAGGGTGATTCCAGTTTCTTCACCTGGGTCTATCGCATCGCGGTGAACAAGACGATCAACTTCCTCAAGACGAGGAAGAATCGCAGTTTCCTCAGCCTCAACGATTTGGACCAGCAGGTGGAACACGATCAGGAGCTGGTGGAGCTGGTTTCCGAGCAAACTCCCCGCCGGGCTGCCGGTCTGGCCGAGCTGCAGGAAAAATTGAACGAGGCCATGCAGAAGCTGTCAGAGGATCATAGAATGGTAGTTACCTTGCACGATGTTCAAGGCCTGTCGCATGAAGAGATCGGAAAGATCATGGATTGCAACACAGGCACTGTCCGGTCCCGGTTGTTCTACGCCCGGCAACAGTTGCAAGCCAACCTCTCAGACTATTTGAAATAACATGGAACCGGCCAACGACAACGATTTCGCCCAGCTCCGCAAGCTGATCGCCCTCAAGAAGCACGAACAGCCCCCGCCGGGCTATTTCGACCGTTTCAGCCAGCAGGTGCGTAATCGCATCGAGGCGGAACAGTCCTCCTCCTCGGCTTCGTGGTTTGACACTTTGTGGGCACGCTTCCAGTTGAAGCCCGCCATGGTCATGGCTTATAGCGCGCTGGTGTGCGGGTTGCTCATCACCGGCGTCATGATGGCCGGTAAGATGCAGGATGGCGGGCCGATGGCGAATCCAGCCATCAGCACCATGCCGGTCTCGCCTGAACTGGCCACCACGGAGGAAAATCCCTTGGTGAACAAGGTGGCCTCAACCAATCAGGAACCGGCTCCGGCCAATTTGTTCTCGCCCAGCCTTCAGGTGGACCGGGTGAACTTTGAACAGCCGAAATAATCGCTGCTTTTTAAATCAAAAGGACCGGGATTCACATCCCGGTCCTTTTTGTTTTCAAGATGGTGCCGGAGCAACTCTGCTCAACGGTAACGCGAAAACACCAGCGTGCCTTCGTTGATCTTTATCGTGATATTGTCCTCGTTAAGTACGGTCAATGTACCCGTGGCCTCATTATCCCCCTGCTTGAGCGAAACATTCACCCCACCGTCGCCCTTGGTCCAGCGGCCGCTGGCGATCAAGGTTGTCTGGGTGATGTCTGTCATGGACGGAGCCGCGGACGGCCCAGTGTCAGGTGCAGCGGGCGCCGGCGGTTGCCATCCCTCTACCACGGGGGCAGCCGGCTTGGCCACCACGCGGGCTTGCAAAAGTCCACGCACTTGCGGGAACTCCAGCTTGGTGCCACGGAGGAACATCTGGCCATCAGGCGTGTTGACCAGCACGATGTCGTCCATATTTTTACCCATCAAACCCTTAAGCTGCAGCAACTGCACCGGTGTCACTTGAGGGTGATTCTGTTTCACCGTGTTAAGGGTCGGCGGCAAATTTATCACCCACACACCGATCACCAGTTCGGGATCATACTTCGGTGATTTGCCCGTCTTGGCGAACTCCAGCAGATCCGCCGTATCCACCTGCTTGAGCTGGGAGCGGATGAAAGTGTTGTTCAGCAATTTCATCGAGTTGGTGTTCAGCCACCGGGGGATCGGCGTCTTGGATTCCAAAATCTGCCGCGTCTCCGGCCCGGCGAGCATCTTCACGAATTCGGGTGTGCCCGAGAGGCTGAGGAAAAGCGGATAATGCATCATCCGGCCCTGCAGTTGCGGATTTTGATACATATAACCGATCACATCCGATCCTTGATAGAACGCTGGGGGAGTCCGGTCCATCGCCGCGGCGAACTTCTCAAAACCAGACTCCTTCAGATCATCCCGCAATTTGCCCATGGTGCGATACAAGAACGGCGCCTTGTCGTTCGGCTCGCTAAGCATGATGGGATACCCGACCGAATAGACGAATGCCAGGACGATCCCCAGCCACAAAACGCCGTTCACTATCCCCAGGCTCAGTCCCACTCGCGTGTTCATCCGTTCCCAGAGCGAATACTTCTCATCGTCCGTTTTGTATTTGTAGTAGAGAAAAACCTTCAGATGCACCCCTTGGGCTATGGAATAGGTCACCGCCACCAGCGCTATGAAGATCAGCAGCGAGGGCATGATGATCAGCGTGGTGGGCGTCTCGAAATAGGTCATCAACGACGGGCGCAGCTTCGCTCCCAAAGGGTAGGCCGCCAGAAAAGCCAGCCAGGTGCCCAATACCCCGACTGTCATGCGTATCGCTCCGCCCGTATGGCCGCCGGAGGCCCCAAGTCCAAGACACAAGATGACAAGAATCCAGATGGTCATTCCCTTGACAATAAAAAGCGGCGGGCCACAACGCACGCAGAAAAATCAGGAACCTGCAATTTATTGATAACCCTCATTTATGCCGATTCCCCTGTCTTTTACCGCTTTCCGCTGTCTTTACCACCCGTCAGCCACTCCAGATTGAACCGCGCCACCGACAATTTCCCGGTTTTGGTGCCGGTTTTGGCATCCGTGGAACCGCGTTCGTAGAAGCACAAAATCGTGCCGTCCTTGGCCATTGCCAAGTCGCTGTAACCGCTGAAACCCTCTTCCAACAGCCGGTTTACCGGCCAAGTCTTGCCGTCATCGTAGGTCAGTTTCACCGAAAGATTGATACGGTCGCGAGACATCTCCGGCTTCTCTTTGCCATCCTTGCGGGTCAAGTTATCCGGATTCGCAAACACTATACGGTTCTTGCCGCCCGTCTTCTCATCAGAAACCCGGATGATGCTGGCCATGCAGACTGGTTCCAGCAATGCCTCTTCAAACTGGATTTTGGACCATTTGGTCGCCCCGTCCTGACTATAGGACACTGCCCGGCGATGTTCTTTAGACTCACTGCGGATGTTCAGCATCGTCCGCCCATCGGCGAGTTCCACCACGATGGTCTCACTAGGATTCTTCAACTCGGGGTCTTTCACCACCATGTCGCCACGATGCCACGTCTTGCCCTTGTCATCACTGTAGACTACGGACACAGCCGAGGGCCGGTGCGCATGCCCGCCGGTGCCCGTGGACAGCCACACCGGCACCACCAATCGCCCGTTCTTCAACTGGATGCCATGAGCCGGCCCCGTGGCGATGACCTTCCAGTCATACTCGGGCCGGAACTTGTCAAAAGCCGCCGTGATCTCCACCGGTGCCGACCAGGTCGCGCCCTCGTCCTTGCTCTGCATGTAGAAGGCCCGGCAGTACTCCAGGCAGAAGAGGAAATGCACCGTGCCATCTTTATCCGCGATGGCGGTGGCATTGTTGTAGGTGACGTCGTTCGTGTTTGCCAACTTCTGCGCGAGCGCCACTGGATTCTTCGTCTTGGGTCCGGGCACATCGGCAATCTTCCGCATGGCATCCCAAGTCTTTCCACCATCGGTGCTGCGACGCAGCATGATGTCAATGGTGTCCCAGTCACTCTTCCCCGTGCGCCGCGCTTCGCAATACGCCAGCACCGTCCCCTTCTTCGTCACCACCATGCCGGGGATTCGATACAGTGCGTAGCCATCCTTGCCGGCCTCAAAAATATCGACCTTCTCCAGCAACGGTTCAGCGGCGGACAAAGTGGTGGTAGCCAGTCCCGAGAGCAGGACAAAGGACAGAAATGTGAGGGCAAATGCTTTCATACGGGTAGGAGCAAAATGGACTTTTTCTAAAAACTCACAATCAAACTCAACTGGTAAGCGTTCCTAACCAGTAAGACCAAGACAATAAAACACCCGGCCTGATTTTCAGACCGGGTGTTTCGTAATTCTCTTCTGTTTCGGTTACGCAAACAGTTTGCCCACCGACTTCGCCTTCACCAGTTCACGCGGCTGGTTCAAGTGGTTGTAAACGATCGTCTCCGGGTCGATGCCGAAGGCGTGATAGATCGTCGCCAGCAGTTCGCTCGGATGCACCGGGTCTTCCGCCGGAGCCGAGCCGGTCTTGTCGGATTTGCCATGGACATAACCGCGCTTGATGCCCGCGCCCGCGATGACACCCGTATAGCAATATGGCCAGTGATCGCGGCCATCCGCGCTGTTGCCGTTGCCGGAGGTGCTCACGCCCTTCACCGGACTGCGACCGAACTCACCCACAGCCACGACCATAGTTTCCGCCAACAGACCACGTTGATCGAGGTCTTCGATCAGGGCCGAGAGGCCGATGTCCAGCATCGGTGCGGATTGCCGTTTCATACGGTCTGGCAGACCATTATGCACGTCCCATGAATGATTGTCGGAGTTCGCCACCTTCGGCCAGATTACTTCCACCACACGCGTACCCGCTTCCACCAGGCGGCGGGCCAGCAAGCAGCTTTGACCAAAGGTGTTGCGACCATAACGGTCACGTACCTTCGCCGCTTCCTGACTGAGATCGAAGGCATTCCGCGCCCGACCGGAGATGACGAGGCTCAAAGCACGGGTGTAATACTCATCCAACTGGTAATTCTCCACCGCCTTCTCGATCTCCGGGGCAGCATTGCTGAACGCATCGCGCAGACTGGCCCGGCGTTCGAGGCGCAGGGAGAACACGTCCGGCTGCATCTTGAGATCTTCCGCGCGGATCTTCTCCATCTTGGCCATATCCAGATCGTCGCCATCCGGATAAAGCGTGTACGGATCGTACGCTTTGCCGAGAAAACCAGCGGTGCCCGCTTTGCCCACCACATTGCTCTCCTGCAAGGGACGCGGGAGCATCACGAAGGGCAGCATCGGTTCCGTCGGCGGCTTGAGGCGGATGATGTTCGAACCGAAGTTAGGGAAATCTTTGGCGTTCGGCGGCTCAAGCTGGCCGGAGGGGCTCACCTTGTCCGTCGTGTAACCCGTCATCATCTGGTAGATGGCGGCGGTATGATTGAAGAGACCGTTGGGCGTGTAGCTCAACGCCCGCATCATCGTCATCTTGTCATTCACCTTGGCCAACTGCGGCAGCAACTCGGTGAACATCGTGCCAGGAACCTTCGTGGAGATGGGCGTGAAGATGGACCGCACATTGTCCGGCACATTTTCCTTCGGGTCCCACAGGTCAAGATGGCTCGGCCCACCTTGGAGATAGACCATGATGATGCTCTTGGCCTTGCCCCAACCAGGACCGCCCTGGTTGCCCGTGCTGGCGCGGGCCTGCAATTGGAACATGGAGCCGAGCGAAAGACCGAGGATGCCTGAGCCGCCGATGCGCAATAAATCGCGCCGGCTCATCTTCATGTTCGCGTCGCACAAGTCGCCGTTGGTGCCACCAGGTATGCGGATCATAATTCAGACCTTTCGGGTAATCTACGTTACTATATAGCCGTTAAATTTCATCTTCATGCAAGGCGATTAACCGCCCTGCCCTGTCTGTCTTACCGGTTGAACAAGAACGCCGGGTTATTGATCAGCGCCCAAGCGATATCCTGTGCCGCCACCAAGCGCAGTTGCTGCACCTGCTTGGTGCTCAACTCCACGGCACGCTTCAAATCAGCCAGCTTCGGATCGATCAGGAGCGGTTGCTCCGCGCGCGCCAGCACGTCCTGCAAATCCTTCAGCTTGGGATCAATCGGGCGCGGCTTCTTCGCCTCGGCCAAGGCCGCCGTGCGTTTCTGGAGCTCGGCATCCAGGCTGCGATAGTGAGCGGTCAGCTTCTTCTTCTGCTCTTCGGTGCGCTGCTCGGCCACGACCTCCAGAATCTTTTGTATGTCCTCAGACACGCCAAAACTGACGGGCTTCTTGGAAGTGGTGGCGGACAGGCGGAACCGGCCCAAGTTGTGCTGGCCGCTGTTGTACTGCTGGTCCAAAGTGAACGTCAGGATCGTGCCGCCTTCGGCACCAACTGTTTCTTTCACTTCAAAGGTCGCCACGTGGTTCTGCCCCTGCTGGGCGGCAATGGCCCAACCGTTGTCTGCCGCCGGGCGCTTGCCGTCGATGGCCGTTTTCACGTCATAGCTCGCCTGGCTGAAATCCGCCTTGGCATTGGCCAAGACCACGGCCTTGGCTTCGGCCGGTTTCGCCGTGGGCCCCGCCTTCACTTCAAACTCCGTCAGCACGAAATTGCCATCAGCGGAACGGCCGGGGCCGCTCTTGGGCAGGCGCGAGTCCACCAATGCTTCCAGCTTGAAAGCAGTGATACCCTTAAGGTCCGTCTCCGCCGTGATGACGTAGTTACCTTTGCCATCATTGCCCGAAGAAAGGATCGACAGATCATCCTGTTGCACCAGTTTGATGCCGTTCACCGAGGCTTTGAGCGTTTTTGCTTTCAACGCCACCCAAGCCGTTTCCGCTTTCGGATCCTTTTCCCATTCCGCCTGTTTTTCCACGAGCTTCACTTCGTGCTCCTTCAATTCTTTCTCGCGCTGGGCGATGAGGTCCTTCTGCTTCTGATCGGCCTCGGCTTCGCGCGGGGCGATCTCTTTTTGATAGGCAGCCAGCTCCGTCTTGGCGTCAGCGACGGCCCTCACGCGGTCTTGCTCGCGTTTCTCGGTGATGGGCTTCAACTGAATCTCATAGGCGGCCAGTTCCGCCACCAGCTGTTTGTGCTGCGGCTCCACGATCTGGAAGGCCTCATCGGCCCGGGCCGTTTCTTTCTCAGAAGCCGGGCGGTTCAGGATGCGCATGAACAATTCGTTCACCACCTTGTGATTGTCCTTCTCGGTCTCGATCAGTTTCGTGATGGCGTTCTGTGGATCGTTCAAGGCGTTGCCCACCGTCGGCCCGCTGACCAAGGCCATGATGGGCCCCAGTTGCAGTTCGCCAGAGCGTTCGCATTCGCAGGAGCTTTCACGCGAAGGCTTGCCCAAGTTCGCCAAGAAACCATCCGTGGTGGCCAGGGCTGAATCAGTCAAGGAAGCGGCACGGGCGCCGACAGGAGCACCAGGAATCTTGGATTGCGAACCGGTCACCAGGTAAATGCTGTCGAACAACACTTCGGCCGGGAGACGGCGCGCCTTGGCGTGGGAATAATTGATGGTGTCGTCATTGTTCCACTTTTGCGAACGCACGGAGAGTTGATACGTGCGACTCTTGCAGATGGTCCGCATCAGATATTGCGTATCGAAACCCTTCGCGATGAATTCCTTCGTCAGATAATCCAGCAACTCAGGATTCGTCGGCGGATTGCCCGCACGGATGTCATCGATGGGTTCAATGATGCCAGTGCCAGTCAGGTAACCCCACATGCGGTTCACGTAACTCATGGCGAAATAGCGATTGTCCTTCGCGGTGATCCAGGCCGCCAGTTGCTCGCGGCGAGTGGCGTCGGGCTTCACTGTCGCCGTGGCCGTATAAGGGAACTGCGGGGCCGTGACCTTGCCCGTGCGGTCATGCTTGATCTCGCCTTCCTTCTTGTCATAGACGATCTCATACAGCGGCTTGGCACCTTCCACGGCGGTGCCGCCGATCTTTTTATCACCGGCAGCCGGGTCGTTCTTCAAGTCCACCTGCGCGAAGTAGGCGGTCATCTGGTAATATTGGTCCTGCGTCCAGCGCTCGAACGGATGATCGTGGCACTTGTTGCAGTTGAACCGGGTGGCGAGGAAGAGATGCGTGGTGTTCTCCATCGTTTCCGCCGGAGTCCGCAGAATCTTGTAATAGGAAGCGGGCGGATTCTCTTTGTTGGAACCGGAGGCGGTCAGAATCTTGTTCACGAACTGGTCATAAGGCGTGTTCGCGGCCACTTCTTTGCGGATCCAGTCGCGGAAGCCCTTGGCCCCTTCAGCCCCGAGGAACTTGCTGTTCACCTGCAGTAGATCTGCCCATTTGTTCGACCAATGCTCGATGAAGTCCGCACTGCTGATGAGCTGGTCCACCAGCTCTTCCCGTTTCAATTGGGGGTCACGATTGTCAGCCGTAAACTTGCGGATGTCATCCGCCGTGGGCGGCAAGCCGGTGAGGTCCAGATGCACGCGACGGACAAATTCATCATCCGTGCAGAGTTCCGAGGGCAGTATCTTCATCCGCTTCCACTTGGCCTCCACCAGTTCATCCACTTCGCTGTAAGTCGGCTGGTTCTTCCATTTGAAGCCGGAACGGTCACCCATCACCGTGATCGTCGTGGCGGCGTAGGCACCTTCATAGCGAGCCAGCACTGGGGCCTCACCACGGCGCAACGTCGTCACCACACCCTTCTCGTCTGCCTTGATGATATCCACGTTGCCGCTCTCGATGAACGCCTCATTGCTCACATCACGCTTCGAGCCATCCGTGTAAAACGCGATCACTTTCATCTTCTCCGTATCGCCCACCTTGTTCACGACCGGATTCTTCGGCGTCAGTTCAATACGTGCAACCTTGGGGCTATCGAAGTTCACTTTTGCCCCGGCGGCGATCCAGTCGCGGACGATCTGGTAATACTTGTCACCCTGTTTCGTGCGCTGACCGCCTTCGTGCGGCACGGCCCCCGTGGCCTTCAGCAGGATGAGACTGTCATCCGGCGAGGCGAGATTCACACGGCGTGAGGCCAGGTCGTCCGCGAACGCGCGCAGATCGAACACCGGATCGTAACCGCGCAAGGACAGCTTGAAACCGTTCTTGCCGTCCTTCGCGCCGTGGCAGGTGCCCATGTTGCAACCCATCTTGGAAAGCACCGGCGTGACGTCCACGATGTAGTCGGGTTCCTTGCGAGGAGCCGACTTGCCCTTGCGGCCGGATGCGAGCTTGGCTCCTTCGAGCGGGGCTGGCTCAAACGTCTTCACCGGCGAAAGTGTCTGAGCGTCGAGCAGATGGATATCGCCATCCGTGCCCGCCGCCGCGATGACTTTATCATTCGGACTGAACACCACGGCATAGATGCCGCCTTTCAACTTCGTGCTGGCGATAAGCTTTACGTCCTTCGTTTGGAATTCCTCCACCTTCTTATTCTCTTCTGCGCTGCGGCTGCTCGCGACTTTCTCGAAGATCGTCTTCAAATCGTTATTCAGCGTGCCGTCGATATCCGCCGCATATACATTGACCTCACCGGAGCCGTCCATGCTGCTGGAGGCCACGATGCGCTTGCCGTCGCTGTTGTAATCCACCGCGAAGATGCGGCCTTCCATGGCCGGGAACTTGCGGATGAGGTTCGAGTTGTCACCGATGACGCGCTTCGTCTCGCGGAACACGCGGAAGATCTGCGGCACGCCATCCGCACCACCCATGAGGATCTCATCTTTCGACGGATGCCGCGCCACCGCCGAGATACCACCACGCAATGCGCCTGGAGTGATGGAGGTGATGTTGTCGATGAACCGTTGCGTGGCCAGTTCGGTCAGCTTTGCCGTGCGATCGCGACCGACCGAGATGACATGATCGCCCTTGAGCGAGAACACCGTGTCTTCGATCCAGTCATCGTGTGAACCTTGAAAAAGCACTTGCTTGCCCGTCGCAGCTTCGATGGCACGCACTGATTTATCCGTGCAACCGAAGGAGATGAGTTTGCCATCGGGCGACCAGGCCGCGCCATACACAGTGTCAAACGTCACGGGAACGGAAACGTCCAGCTTGCGCTTCTCCACATCCCAGACCTGCACTTCACCCATGCGTCCCGGCAATCCGCCCGTCACCGCCAGCTTCTTGCCATCGGGAGAAAACCGCACGGCTTCAATGCGTTCAGACAAACCGACCAACCGCGCGACGAGACCGGAACCATCAGCCTTGTGCAGCAACACTTCATGAAAACCGGCCACCGCGAGGTATTGCCCATCGGAAGAAAAATCCAATGCGGTCACCACCGGTGAGCGGGTATAGACGGGAGGATTCTCCATGTCATAACGCGCCTTGGCATTCTCCGGCGTGTCATCAATCGCGCCTTCCGCGATCCACTTGCTGATGAGTTCGATCTCCACCTCGTGCAAAGGCTTGGAACCCTTGGGCATCTCCGCTTTCCCGTCCTTGGGGGTGATCTGCCGGATGAGGGCGCTTTCCGTCACGCTCTTGGGCACGATGGCCTTGCCTTCGCTGTCGCCACCGGCCAGGAGCTTCACGTAATCCGTCATCACATAACCGCCCTTGGGCTTGGCGGGTTGATGGCAGCCTTGGCATTGCGCCTGCAAGATGGGCCGGACCTGCTTGTAATAGCTGACCGGCTTATCGGCTTTTTTCTCCGCAGCTTGCGCAGAGGCCACCATGGCAACTGCCGCCAGCCAGACCGTCAAAACTCGATGAAACGAAACACGCATAAGGCTTCATGTTCCGGGAATGGCTGACCGACAAAGACTGCTAAACGCGACAATCATTGATGTCGTGTCAGAACCTACAGCCCGGGATTTTCCAAGATAATGCGCCTAACCTGAAAGACATGGAATAGACGAATCTGCCCAGACTCATGTAAGATTCTACGCTACCCGGTTGACCGGCCGTTTTCCTTTCTGCAAAAGCTCGCAGTCTCGGGAAATTCCCCTCTTATTTCGGTGAAACTGACAGGATCTGAACCCGCATCAAACACCGAGGCGCAATATCATCTCCAAGTCTTTGGCAGGCAAACACTTCACCCTTTAGCTTGCTCCATGCCCGTACTCTTTTAATCTGTTTGAGGTATGTTTGGCGCATTAGTTAAGCAAAAATATCCGTCACCACATGCCCGCTCACATCCGTCAGCCGGAAATTCCGTCCCGCATATTGATAAGTCAGCTTCTCGTGATCCAATCCTAACAACGCCAGGATCGTTGCGTGCAGGTCATGCAGATGCACCTTGTTCTCCTGCGCGAACCAGCCGTAATCATCCGTCGCCCCATAAGCCGTGCCCGCCTTCACCCCCGCACCCGCCAGCCACATCGTAAATCCTTCGGGATTATGATCCCGCCCATCCGGCCCGCCCTGCGCCGTCGGTGTTCTGCCAAATTCCCCGCCCCAAATCACCAGCGTATCCTCCAGCAAACCCGTCGCTTTCAGATCCGCCAGCAGCCCCGCTATCGGTTTATCCACCTCCATCGCATTCTTCGCATGCCCCTTGCGCAAGTTCCCATGCTGATCCCACTGCACCTCCCCATCACTGTGTGTGACTTGTATGAATCGTACCCCTCGCTCCGCAAAACGCCGCGCCAGCAGGCATTGCCGCCCAAAATTCTCCGTCACCTTGTCATCCAGGCCGTAAAGCTTCTTCGTCGCTTCCGATTCACCGGAGATATCCTGCGCCTCCGGCATCGCCATCTGCATACGGAACGCCAGCTCAAAGGAATTCAACCGCCCTTCCAACGCCAGGTTCGGCCCCGTCTGTTTCAAGTGATCGCGATTCATCTGTCCGATCAAATCGATCTGCGCCCGTTGCTGTGCCGGTGTCAGCCGGGAATTACGGATATGCCGCACCGCCGCTTCACCCGCCGGCACCGTCGCATTGCCCAACGGTGTGCCCTGATAAGCAGCGGGCAAAAACGCCGCGCCCCAATTATTCACCCCTCCATGCGCAAACGTCGGACAAATCGTGATGAACCCCGGCAAGTTCTGATTCTCTGAACCCAACCCATACGTCACCCATGAGCCCATGCTCGGCCGGATGAAATTATCGCTCCCCGTATGCAGCTTCAGCAGCGCCCCACCATGCGCCGCGTTAGTCCCGTGCAGCGAGCGGATGATGCACAGGTCATCCACACAGCGCGCCACATGTGGAAACAGATCGCTCACCGGCAACCCGCTCTTGCCATAGTTCTTGAACTTCCACGGCGACTTGAGCAATTCACTCGTCGGCGCGAACTGCACCCGCGGCTTCTCCCCCGGAAACGGCTTCCCATCATCGCGATCCAATAGTGGCTTGGGATCAAACGTATCCACGTGCGAAGGACCGCCCTTCATGAAGAGAAAAATCACCCGCTTGGCTCGCGGCCGGTAATGCGGCTGCTTCGGCGATAACGGATCGGCGGCCGCGCCGCCCTCACCCGCCTGCGCCATGAAAGCCGATGCCGCCAGCCAGCCGAAGCCTGCCGCTGACCGCTGCAACATCTTCCGCCGTGACATGGGCTGGCCGGAAAAAAGATCAGGCATGTTCATGGGTTCAGTTCAGGTAAATGAATTCATTCGCCGCCAGTAAGGTCTGGCACAGCGTCGTCCACGCTTCTCGCCGAGCCGCCGCTTTGTCTTTAGCGTCCCCGACTAAAAACTCGCCCAAGAAACGTTCCGCCCGCCTCCGCTCCGCCGCTGAAGGCAACCGCCCATACGCCTTCACGTAAGCCATATCCAGCCGCTTCGCCTCCGACGCATTCCCATCCGCCAGCAACTGCTCCGCGAACTGCGTCGCCGCTTTGCTCACCAGCTCGCTGTTCATCATCAGCAACGCTTGCGGTGCCACCACCGTGGCACTGCGATTCCCATTCGGCACCGCTGGGTCCGGGTAATCGAACTGCTCGAACAGATCGTAAAGATGATTGCGGATGATCGGCATATACACCGCCCGGCGCGGACTGTCATACGTCGTGGCATCCTTCGAAGTGTGATTGAAAACAAACTCGCGATTCTTCAACGGAATGGTTTTGCCACCCATCGTCAGGTCCAGTGATCCCGCCACCGCCAGCAATGCATCCCGGATCTCTTCCGCCTCCAGCCGTCGCAATGGGAAATGCGCGAGCAACCGGTTCTCCGAATCCACATGACTCGGCCCACCACTCACGTTAGCCTCCATCTGGTAGGTGCTCGAGAGCATCATCACCCGGTGCATCGCCTTCACACTCCATCCCTCTGCAATGAATCGCTGCGCCAGCCAGTCGAGCAGTTCCGGATGCGAAGGCCGATCTCCCAACACCCCGAAATTATCCGTGCTCGTCACCAATCCCTGACCGAAATGCCAGCGCCAGATGCGGTTCACCATTACCCGTGCGGTCAGCGGATGCTCCGGCTCCGTCAGCCAACGCGCCAGCTCGAGTCGCCCGCTCTGCCGTTCACTGAACTGTGGCCGCGTGGAAATCGTCATCACCTGCGGCACTCCGCGTGGAATGGGTTTGCCCAGCGCCAAATGACTGCCGCGGATATGCACCGGCAACGTCTTCAAGATATTCGTTCCCTCCATCACGCCCATCGTACTGGGCAGCTCCGGCATATCTTCTTCCAGCTTCTTCAAGTCCGCCCGCAGCTTCGTCAGTTCCGCCACCGTGTTCGTCGGATATAATTTCTCCGGCGTCTTCGGCAGCGTATTTGTGTTGAGCGTCACCAGCAGCACCTTGTTGGCCTCCGCGATGAAATTGGTGATCGAGAGCTTATGCGCCGCGATCTTCTGTTCGTAAGCTTCCTTCGCGCGATAATCCTCCGGCAACGCCACCACCGGCTCATGCCATTTCGCTAGCGTCTTCCAATCGTCCATCGTGTGCGTGCTCTTGAAGATCGCCGCCAGTGCATAGTAATCATCCGTCGGCACCGGATCGAACTTGTGATCGTGACAACGCGCGCAACCCAGCGTGGAACCCATAAAAGCCCGCCCCATCGTCTCGATCTGCTCGTCGATCATGTCCATCTCCAGCTTCACCTTATCCGCCTCCGCCAGCAGCTTCGGTCCCATGCTGAGGAAGCCCAAAGCCGTCAACCGCTCGTGCTTCACAGCGACATCGTCCGTCTTGGGCAACAGATCACCCGCCAGTTGCTCCGTCACAAATTGATCGTAAGGCTTGTCGCGATTGAAAGCATTGATCACGTAATCGCGATACCGCCACGCATTGCCAAAGGCGACGTTCTCATCCAGCCCGTTGGAATCCGCATACCGCGCCACATCCAGCCAATGCCGCCCCCACCGCTCACCGTATTGCGGCGAAGCCAGCAAACGATCCACGACCTTCGCAAAAGCATCCGACGACTTGTCTGCAAGGAACGCCTCAATCTCCGCTGGTTTTGGCGGCAACCCTGTCAGGTCAAACGTCGCCCGCCGGATCAATGCCCGCTTATCCGCAGGGACCGCCGGTTTAAGCTTTTTCTCCTCCAGCTTCGCCAGAATGAACGCATCAATCGGCGACTGCACCCAAGCCGTCTTCTTCACGATGGGCGGCACTGGCTTCGCCATCGGCTGAAACGACCAGAACTTGCGCCCTTCCACGAGGTCCATGCCATGCTTCACCGGCGCGGCCTTGGTCGTCTTGGTGCGCGGATCAGGCGCGCCCATCTTCACCCACGTTTCCAGATCGCGTATCTGCTCTGCACTCAGCGGATTCTTGGGCGGCATCTGCAGGTCCCGGTTCTTATACCGTACCGCCTCGATCAACCGGCTCTTGTCCGGCTCTCCCACAACAATGGCCGGTCCCGTATCCCCACCTTTCAGCAAATCCTCCCGTGACTCCAGGCTCAGGCTGCCTTTGACCTTCTCCGTGCTGCTGTGGCACTTGTAACATTGTTCGATGAAGATGGGCCGTATCTTCTTCTCAAAAAAGTCCCGCTCCGCTGACGTAAGCTCCGCCGCTTGCGAAACGCCAGCAGAAGCCAGCAGGACCACCACCGCGGCCAGCAGCATTCGTTTCCAGATTGGAACCATGTTTAACAGTCGTTCAGTGATAAATCCTTCACTCCGCCAGCTGACGGACCTCATCATCCGTCAACGCCCGCGCGATAAGTCCAAATTCATCCATGCAGCCCGCAAAATTGCGCACCGGCTGCTGCTGCTTCTCCGGAGCCGGAATCCAATTACCCAGCTCCACAAGTCCCGGCGTAAGGGAAACCGGCTTCGAGATCGGATGCCGCGAGATGCGTTCACCATTGAGATAGAACCGCACTTCACTGCTTTCCAAGTCATAGACCACAGCCAGATGAACCCATTGCCCAAAACGCTCCGGTGTAAAGATCACCGGACTGATATAATCCTGCCACACCACCGGCTCCGCATTCGTGCCTACACGACGTGACCCATCACCCACTCCCAGACACAACGAGCCATCATGCAATATCTGCCAGTGCAGATACCCAGCCCCGATCCCCTCGCTCATGCAGAGGGAACTCTGCCGGACATTGAGCCCATGAAGCTGCACGCTGGCGGAGAGCGTCAGTTGCTTATACACGCCCGGCACATTGAACCGCACGCGATCGCTCAAACTGCGAAATTGCAACGCCCGCTTGCCCGGCCACCGCCCCTCCGTCCAACTGCATCCCACAATGCTCCCCGACCCGATATCCTTTCCTTGGGCGGCCGTATTGCGCAACGAACGCGAACCGCCCTCATCCTGAAAATCCAGCCACAACCGCGCCTCCGCATCCTGCTTCCACCGCACACCGTCCGCCTGCCAACGATCCAACGCTTGCCGATTCGATTGCGTCACCCGGGCCTCCAGCTCGCGACTGAACGCAAACGCCTTCTCATTGGCTGCCAATACTTTCGTCGTCCCCGGTTGCCCCAAATCCGCCGCCGCTCCGGTGGTGAGCTTCCGCATCTGTGTCTGCGGCTGATACAGCTCCACTTCTCCGTTGAAAACATGCAATTCTGGCGAACTCCCATTAAGATCCAGCCCAAAATCCGTCCCCAAATCCACGATATCACCTTTCGGCGTGCCGATTTTGAAACCCCTCGCCTGCGGCGGCACATGCGCGCTGAAACGGCCCGATTGGCAGAACGCCTCACCCGCCGACACCAGGCGTATCTCCGCCGGCCCCTCGATACACAACCGCGCCCCTTGGAAAAACTCGATCTCCGCCACGCCACTCCGCAACTTCAGCACCCCCGGTGCTAACGGCGCATTCATGGCCGGTGCCATCCCTGTTTTGTCCCACACGATATTAGCCCCACGCGTCAGCACCGCCACGCTTGCCGTGGTCGCTTCCGCGCGGGCCACCTCCGCAGAGTTGTTCGCTGCCACTGAAGCATTACGACTTGTGTATTGCTCAACCTGCAGCGACTTCGGCCACATACCCCAAGCCACCGCACCGATGATGATACCAGCAGCCATGGCACTCACACTTCTCAACCATCCCCCACGATTTGACTGGGCTTCTAACTTGCTCGTTCCCGCCATGCTGATAACTGACGGTTGCTCCCGCCGCTGCGATTCCTTCTGCGCCCACGTCAACAAACCCGCCTCTGTATCCTGAAACACAAACCACAACCGCCTCACCTCCGCCGAACCCTTGAGTAGCGCACTCAACTGCTCATGCTCCTCCGACGTGATCGTCCCATCCGCCTTGGCCACGAACAGCCGGTGCAGTTCTTTTTGATCTAGTGCCGCACTCATGCCTGCGCCTCCTGCCCCAGCTTGCGCCGGACACATTCCCCCAGCAAACGGCGCAGTATGCTCAACTTGTTGTAAAGCGTCTGCGGTGCACGTCCCGACCGCTGCGCCAAGGCCTCCACCTGCATGTCGTTCAGGTAAAACTCACGCACCAGCTCACGCGACGTCGCATCCAGCTCCTCCACACACCGCTCCATCGCCTCAAAGCGCGCATCCTTATGTTCTAGATCCACCATCCGCTCTTCGGCCAGCCGCGCCATCAGCTCATCATCGAAATGCAACTTCGACCGCGCCGCCACCCGTTGAAAATTTTTGGCCTCGTAAAACGCAAAGCTGCTGGCCCAGGCGAAGAAATCCAAGGTCTGGTCGAACTCTCCGAACTTCCGCCACATCGTCAGACTGGCCCGCTGCAACACATCCTCCGCATCCGCACTGTTACCCAGCATCGCTTGCAGAAACCCCAGCAACCGGCCATGCGTCGCATTCAGCAGCGTGATGAAGCGCTCGCTGGGCTCCGTCGCCGGCACCGGTTGGTTTAGGTCTGCCATTCAGGAGGTATTGTATGGAACTGGGTCCAACTTACCGAAATATTTTCACTTAATCAGATAAATCATTCAAACGCGAAAAAGGGGTTGCTCCTTCCCTTAAAGCTCCCCTAGTTTGCGCCCGTCCCTATCACTGCGGCTTGCTGTTCAAACCAAAAAGTAACGTGCGCCGATCTGCCAATATCACCATCCTCGTGCTGCTCGTTCTGGCCGTAGGGATTAACTATATCGACCGCGGCACGCTCTCCGTCTCAAAGTCCAATATCTCGGCCGAATTCGCCCTGAACTCCACGCAGATGGGCTTTCTTTTCTCCGCCTTCTTTTGGAGTTACGCCCTGTTTCAGCTCGTAGCTGGCTGGCTGGTGGACCGCTATGACGTGAAATGGGTTTACGCCATCGGCTTTCTCATCTGGTCCTTGTCCACGGCAGCGATGGGTTTCTTCTCCGGGTTCGCCGTGTTCTTCGGACTGCGTCTGATACTAGGTATCGGCGAAAGCGTCGCTTATCCAGCCACCTCCAGGATTTTGGCCGCAAACTATCCGGAAGAACAACGCGGTTTTGCCAACGCCCTGATCGATGCCGGTTCCAAGATCGGTCCCGCGTTGAGCATGTTATTCGGTGGGCTGTTCGTGGCCGAATTCGGCTGGCGGGCGCTCTTCATCGTGGTTGGCTTGGGCAGCTTGCTCTGGTTGATACCCTGGTTGTGGCTGGTTCCTTCCGAAAAAAGCATGGCCGTGGAATCTCAAGCGACAAAACCAAAGGAAGTCACCGTTGGTTGGGGTCAATTGCTCGTGCGGCGCGAAGTCTGGGGCACTTCCTTGGGCATGTTCTGCCTCGGCTACGCTTGGTATTTCTTGGTGTCATGGCTGCCCGCTTACCTGGAAGAAGACCGCGGCTTCTCCAAACCGGAGATGGCTATTTTCGGTTCCTTGCCCTTCTGGGCCATGGCGGTGACGTCGCTCATGGGCGGCTGGTTTTCGGATCGTTGGATTCAAAGTGGCGCTACCCCCACCCGTGTGCGCATGACCTTCATCGTGGCCGGCTTTCTTCTGTGCGCCGCTTTCATGGTGCCCGCTGTGATGGTAAAAGATGCCACTCTATGCGTCGTATTTCTTACGGCTGCCTGTGCCGCTTTGGGCTTCTACACCTCCAATGTCTGGGCGGTGACACAAACCTTGGCGGGACCGGCTGCGGCCGGCAAATGGACTGGAATCCAAAACTGCATTGGCAACCTTGGAGGTGTGGTTTCTCCCGCTCTCACCGGCTGGCTGGTTACAGAAACGGGTTCATTCAAACTGGCCTTTGCATTTTCTTCCGCCGTGTTGGTAGTGGGAGTGGGAGCATACATCTTCCTCGTCGGCCGCGTCGCTCCACTGGCGTGGCCCGCCACTCCTTCCCCCGAGCCTGCGAAATCTTGAGCATATGAGCACTCACCCCGTCATCGTCACGCTCGCTGATCTGGTGCGCATCAAGAGCATCAATCCTGCCTATGAAGGCGGCGTCTCGGAAGCGGCGATGGCCCATTACATCGGCAACTTTTTCCGTCAACGCGGTCTCGATACGTGGGAACAGGAAGTCTTTCCCGGTCGCCCTAACCTCATTGCCAAGCTGCCCGGCAAAGACTCTTCCCGCCGCATCGTCCTCGAAGCTCACACAGACACCGTCTCCGTCGTGGGCATGACCATCCCGCCCTTTGATCCGGTCATCGCCGGTGGAAAAATGTATGGCCGCGGCGCCTGCGATACCAAAGCCGGCCTCGCCGGCATGATGCACGCTGTGGCCTCTCTCAAAGCCGAAGGCTTCACGCCGCCTTGCGAAGTCTGGCTCGCCGCCGCCGTGGATGAAGAATACTCGTATCGTGGCGTGGTCAAACTCTGCGAAGGCTTGACCGGTCACGCCGCCATTGTCGCCGAACCCACCGAGATGCGTCTCGTCGTCGCCAGCAAAGGCGTCTTGCGCTGGCGTATCCGTGTGCAAGGTCGCGCCGCCCACAGTTCCAAGCCGCATCTCGGCGTGAACGCCATCACCCACATGGCCCGGCTCGTCCTCGCCTTGGAAGAAGATCACCAGCGCCTCGCTTCGCAGACACATCCTCTGCTCGGCCCCGCCACCTGCAATGTCGGCGTCATCCACGGCGGCGTACAGGTCAACTTCGTGCCCGACACCTGCGCCATCGAGATCGATCGCCGCTTATTGCCCGGCCAAAAAGTAGAGGCCGTCCTTGCGCATTACCAGCGTCTGCTCGATGAACTGGCAGTCAAACATCCCGGTTTCGTTGCCACCATGGAATCGCCCATGCTCACCGATGAAGCCCTCGATACCCCATTGAATGCTCCTCCGGCTCTCCTCGCCGGTGAAATCCTGAAAGAGCTTGGCCTCAATGGTGAACCGTGCGGCGTGCCCTTCGGCAGCGATGCCAGCAAGCTCTCGCGCCAAGGACTCCCCAGTCTCGTCTTCGGTCCCGGCAGCATAGATCGCGCCCACGCTGCCGTGGAATATGTGGAGATCGATCAAGTGATCCAAGCCTTTGAATTCTATCGTGCTTTTATCCGTCGTTTCGAGTGACATCACAAATCAGCGCCCATCTATGAACACGAACCACGCTGCCTCACAGAACCTCACCCGCCGGGATTTCTTGCGCACCTCGGCCATCGCTGCCGCCGGTGTCGCCACTGGTTGCACCAGCACGTCCACCACCGAGATCAAGCACCGCAACTGCATCGATGCCCATGTCCACGTGTGGACGCCTGATGTGGCCCGCTATCCCATCCACGACAGCTTTAAGGTGGCGGACATGGTCCCGGCCAGTTTCACGCCTGAGCAATTGTTCACGCACACGAAGCCCAACGGCGTCACGCGTGTGGTGCTCATCCAGATGAGTTTTTATCGTTTCGACAACCGCTACATGCTGAGCGCCATGCTACAATTTCCGAGCGTGTTCTCCGGCGTGGCCGTCATCGATGAAAACGCCTCCAAGCCGGACCAGACGATGCGTATCCTGGCCGCACGCGGCGTGCGCGGCTTCCGCATCCACGCGGGTAAGCAACCGGTGGATACCTGGCTGGGCTCCCCCGGCATGGTGACGATGTGGCAGGCTGCCGCCGATCAAGGCCTGGCCATCTGCCCGCTCGTCAACCCCGAAGCCCTGCCAGCCATCGAGAAGATGTGCGGACGTTTTCCGAAAACGCGCGTCGTGATCGATCACTTCGCCCGCATCGGCGTGGACGGTCTGATCCGCGATGAACAGGTGGATGCCTTATGCCGTCTCGCCAAATTCCCGCATACCTACGTGAAGACCTCCGCGTTCTATGCCCTTGGCAAGAAGCAGCCTCCTTATACCGACTTGGGGCCTATGATCCAGCGCGTGCGGAATGCTTACGGTGCGCAACGCCTCATGTGGGCCAGCGATTGTCCCTACCAAGTGGACCCCGGCCATAACTACCCTGATTCCATCGCCCTCATCCGCGATCGCCTGGACTTCCTCACGCAAGACGACCGCGCTTGGATGCTCAGCAAGACCGCCGAAAAAGTCTTCTTCCACTAAAGACTCTTTAACGCCTCACCCAGCACCGCCAGCAACTTATTCACGTCATCCGTCGTGTTATAGCCATGCAACGCGATGCGAATACGTCCGGCATGATGCATCGCGTGAATCTGCTCTTTCTCGAGAGCTGCATTCAAAGCTGCTGTTTGCGGATGGCGAAACGCCAAGATGCCCGTAGGCAGATCAGCTTGATGCGGCGCCATCGGCTTCAACCCCAATTCCACCAAACCCCGATACGCCTGTGCCGCCAACGGATCGGCATGCCGCGAGATGGCTTCCACACCGATTTTCTCCAGGTAACGCAACGAAGCATTCAAGGCATAGAGCGAGACAAAGTTCGGCATGCCCACCGAGTAACTGGCCGCGCCTTCCTTCGGAACCGCCCGCTGAAAACGGTCCGCATCAAAAGCATTCGTGAGATGGAACCACCCGCCTGCATTCGTGGTCAGTCGCGCCGCTCGATGCTGCGGAATCCCGATGACACAACCGCCATGGATACCCAGCGTCCACTTATGCGTGCTGGAGATAAGGATATCTGCCTCCGCACAATCCAACACCACCCGGCCCAGCGCTTGGGTGATATCCACCGAGATCAGCGCATTAGGCGCCTGCTTGCGAACCGCATCACGCAACGGACCAAAGGCGACGCGAAAGCCATTGTAGAAACTGATCAACGACACCTGCACCAGTCGTGTGCGTTCATTCAACAGAGGTAGCAAATCGCTTATCCGCAATTCCCCTTCCACCGATTGCCATAACCGGACCGCAGGTGGTTGGGTTGCCCGTAACCACGGCGTTGTGCCAGTAGGGAAATCGATATCCGTCACCACCACTTCATCCGCCGCCTGCAGATTGAGCGCGGAGGCGAGAAGGTTATACGCCTCAGAGCTGCACGAGCAGAAAGAGACCTCGGTGGTCTTCAGCCCGGTCATGCGCGCACTGATCTCACGACAGGCTTCCACCTGCGCGAAATGCTGGTCACGCCCCTTCATCCCTCGCAGCTTGTCCTGCCAGTATTGCTGGATGGCTTCACCCACGCACAAGGGCGGGATGCTCTCGGCTGCGGTGTTAAGATACGTGAGGGAACTAAGTCCCGGAAAATCCCGACGGCGGCTTTCGTTCGTGAGCATGGCAATGCTTCGATAGACGATTGCCGTCACCTTTCCAATCAAAGAATCGTCACCGCAACGCACTATTTCGCCGCCGCTGCTATCTTGGCTTTCAGCTCACTTACTGGATAACGGTCCCCGTTATTCTTGCCGACGTAACGGAACACTTCTTTGCCCTCGGGATTGATCAACACCAACGCCGGGAAGTGAACCACCTGCCCGTGAAATTTATAACCGTCCGGAATGCCCATCATTTTCGCGAGTGCCGCCTCCGGATCACGATAGATCGGATGCCCTTCCAGCAGCTCTTTCGAGATCTTGGTGGACCATTGCTGTATCTCCCCCTCGGCATCCGGCTTGACGAAGACCTGCACCGTGTTTGGCAGTTCCTTGCTCTGGGAAATGTATTCGCGGGTATGCTTCAGACAGATCGGGCATTCCGTCTTCAGCAGAAAATGCAGAACAACGAACTTCCCCTTTTGCTCGCTCAACTTGAAATCCGCGCCACCCGTCGCCGGCTTGAGTGTGAAATCTTTGACCGGCTCAGCCGCACTTAGCGAAAACGCCGTCAGCGCCATCGTAAAGATGAGCGAAGAACGTTTGAGTTTACCGATGTATTTGGCATTCATCGCTGGATATGAGGTTTCCAGCCGATGTTTATTCCCCACCAAACAGTCGCCCGGCTAAATGCGGTTCCAATCCTTGTTCGGCTTCTTCCATTTGATCCGCGCTGCATAGACCCGGTTATCCGAACCATACTTCATGGGAATGGTATAATCCGAAGGATTCGGCCCCTTGGTCTGCATCCACTCTGCCACCGTCACCCACGCCTCATGCTCGTTCACCTCCACCACGCCGAAGTTTCCCAGCCGTGCTCCCTTTTCCGGCACAAGCACCTGCTCCGTCGCCCGGATGACGCGTAGCTTCTCCGTATCCACCTGCGCAATGAACAGAGGTGCCCGATGCCGGAACACATGGTCATTGTTCGCCCCTCGCCGTGTATAGACAAGGTAGAGTGCGTCACTATGCGTCACCCAATGCTGCTGCGTGTTGTAGTTGCCCAAGTCCGAACCGTCATCCCACGTCCATTTCTCCGGCCCGCTAAAGTTCTGCCCATCCTTGCTCACCGCCACGTAACCCGCCTGATCATTCCGCATCGTCAGATAATAGCGTCCCTGAAATTTTGTAAGCGAAGGCTCATAGAGGCCACGATCAACCGGCACCGTCAGTTCACTCCCGTGCTCCGCGTAAGTCATGGCCTTGCCATCGAATCGGCAACGCAGCACTGTGGTGGAATACGCCTTGGCCTCCTCCGATTTGAAGTAGATCGGCAACAGGATATCCCCATTCTCCAAGTCCACCCGTTGCACACAGCCTGCGCCGGAGTTGTAAAACTTACCGCCATGAGGCATGGGCATCGTCACCCACGGTGTCCACGTTCGTGTCTTCTCGTCATAGATGGAATATGGCGTCTCCCGCTTCCGATTCGCCACCACCTTGTCATTCTGATACCGCACGGTATGGCCGATGCCCAAAAGCGTTTTCGATTTCGCATGCCACTTGGGTGTAAAATCACACACGCCCACAATGGTCCCGTCGGCTTCCGCATGTCGCCCTAACGTATCCACATGCTCCACCGGCTTGGACCAAGTTTTACCCAGATCATCCGTGCGGATGTCATTCAAAGGCAGAAACACATCACTCCCCGTCAGCACCAGCTTTTGCATGGTGAGGACGACCTTGGGGGTTTTGCCCGGAATCGCTCCCGCTCGTGGATGCACCCAGCACGTCTGCTTGTCGAAACCCGAACTCAGCACATCCAGTTGCAGTTCGTATGGTTTGTCTACAGACGCCGCCTGCACGAGCGGAGGCAACGCCCCATAAGCAGCAACTCCGGCGAGCGAGGATAAAAACGTTCGGCGGTTGGTGGGAAACATAAGCAAAATCTAGACCTCACTTGCTGCGGAAACAACTCCTGAAAAAACTCACCACGCCCAGCGTTTCCGCCAGACGTGGTGAGCCTGCACCAACTAACCACACTTCGCCTAATTTCTTGTATTCTCCGCCGGACCATTGCCCGTTGGCGTATAGCCGGAGTTGCTGGTGATCACGAGCTTGTCTACGATCACACCGTCCTCACGCATCCACAGGTTTACATTGTGAACACCCGTGCTCGGCACGTTGATCGTCGCCACTGGCCCGTCCATGGTCGCCTTTGTCCAAGTCCAGTTTGTGCTTAGATTCGATATGCGATCCGCCGTGGTATTGGCGGCGTTGTTCAAACCCACGTGCACAGAATCATCGTTGCCCGTGGCACCAATGCCGCGCACCCAGACATAATGCGTTCCCGTCTTGACGAAGTTGACGCGGAAGTCCAGTCGCGGCGCGTTGCTCACGTAGTTCGTGTCATAGGAAGTGCCCGTGTTCGTAAGCGCTTGGAAGGCACGCGTGCCGGTGAAGCCTGCGGTTTTGTTATCCTGCCAGGCTCTGCCGCCTTGCACCACACGGGTGTCGTAGTTCTCCACTTCGATGGAGACGAGCCCGTTCGTATCGTTGATTTGCTGATACGATGGCGTGCCGGAAGTGGTGATGCGCACCATCTTGGAGACGGACGGCACACCTGCGCTGTTCAAGATCCACAGCATGTAATAGCCGGGCGGGCAATCCTGCGAGCGGACCGGCGCCACCACATTGTAACCACCCGTCCCAGCTTTGAACGTCAGCTCGTTGATTCGTTGATCCCAATTCTGGGCGTGCGTTGCCGAGCCTAAACGGGTCATCGTGATCCGACTGATGGTGTTGGTCGTGCCCACGAAAAACGTGCGGCCATGGTTGATGTCGGTCGGTGCCGATGAGATCACGGGACGCGCGCCCAGGAACAGATACGGCGGCGAATAGACTTCGCCATTCGGCTGACCATCACCACCTGAGGAGATGACGCGGCCATCCGGCAGCAGGATCGCCGTGGAGTGATAGCCGCGATACTTCGTATAGCTGGCCATGGTGGTCCACGTTTCCGTGGCCGGATTCCACATCTCGGCGAAAAGCACGGCCCCCGTCGTGTTATTGAAGCCCGCCATGCTCGAACCACCTGTCCCCAGCACCTTGCCATCCGGCAGAAGCGTGAGGTTGTTCTGCCGACGTGCCGAAGCCATCGAACCGACCAGACGCCACAGAGGTGTGGAGGCATGCAGATCGATAACTTCCGCGCTCGCCAACGGCGGATCACCGCCACCGGCGCGCATGACTTCACCGCTGTCATACATCACGGAGGAGCCGTAATTGTCACGGCCAGACGCTTTGTTCGTCGCCACTGTGGACCATGCGCCTCCACCTGCAGTATCAAGATAGCGGGAGGTGGTTGTCGCGAAGAACACACGACCGTTCGGAGCGAGGAACGTATGCGGATACAGCGGCAGACCCAAGATGGCATTCGTAAGATTCCGCCAGGAACTGCTGCCTACCTGCCAGACTTGCGGCAGATTATTGTTCGCGTAGTTCGTATCGTAACTGCCCGAGGTGATGAGCACATCGCCATTCGCCATGGTCGTGCTGGAGGGATACCAGCGGCCATTGTTCATGTCCGCCAGCCGTGTCCATGTGTTCGCGATCGGGTCATAATAACTGGTGTCATTCAAGCCCCAGCCGTTCTGCACATGGCCACCGGTGACGAGCAACCGGCCATCGCTCAAGGCGGAATGACCAGTGCAGAAGATGTTATACGTGGCTTTCGGCAACGTGGTGAAACCATTCGTGGCCGGATCCCAAAGACGCGGATCATCATTATAGGGGTAGAACATGATCTTCCCGTTGCGAAGCAACGTGGAATGGACCGAGACAATCGGCCAGTTGGTGGAGGCCGTCCAGGCGCCGTTGGTTGAGTTCGCTTCCACGGAGCTTGGGGCAGCAAGGAAACCTGCTCCCAGCGCCATCAAGCCACAAACGTTGAGCCGGGCCAGTGCCCGCCGCAACGTCCGTGTCCCAGACTTCGGAGGTGTTAGGTGTGTTTGGTTCATGCGGTAGTGTTGGTTCTCTGTATTTGTTCGCGCGCCTTGCACAACGCCGTCGCACAGACCGGCCCCCAGACACGGCACGTTTGTGCCTGGAAAAGCGGTTGGAAAAATTAGGCAATACTAACGGGCGACGATGCTGTCCGCCGCCTGTTTCCGTTCAAGGGTCAGGGAAATCTCATTGGAATAGACGGACTCGTTCGAGGAACTGTCCACCGCCGTCACGATGTAATGATACGTGCGCCCATTCTCCGCCCCGTGATCGATGTAAGCACACGCAGTGATGCCCACGCCGATGACGGCATAGGGGCCACCGGGACTTTCGGAGCGGCGGACACTATAGGTATCCACATCCTTCGCCACCGCTTTGCGCCATTCGAGAGATACGGCGTTGTTCCCTGCTCGCCCAAACAAGTACTTGGGTGCAGCCGGTGGACGGGCATCAATGGCGGCGGAACGGACGGATTCATTTCCCGCCTGATCCACTGCCGTGACGGCGTAGAAATATTTTTGCGGTGTGCGTTGGCTGCTTAGCACCAATTCGCTCGCAACAAGCGGTTTCCGATTCACCTTCACAAACCGGCCATCGGCCTTGGTGCTGCGATAGATATTATAGCCTGCCAAATCGACATCCGCGCTGTTGTCCCAGTCGAGAAAGACAATTCCTTTGGCGCGGATGATGGCGCGTGGGCTGCCGAGCGTCGCCGGAGGGGCTTCGTCTTTCACCTTGCCGGCAGCGATCATCTCCGCTGTGGGCGGATTCACTTCAAACACCCGCACTTCGAGCAAGGTCCAGCCATCGGCAGTTTGAACTACCGGCCCGGTGATGCGCACGGGTGTATTGGGTCGCGTGGATAAGGCGGCAAGTCGTTCATACGCTTCCCTCTCTTGAGTGGTTGGTTCAGCGTCGCGTTGCTGGCGGAGATCCCATTGGATTTTATGGGTCATCGGAGCCAAAGGAAGATTCTGCGATACCCCTGCCAGCTTCAATGCGAGCTGGCCGTTCTGCTGAACGATATGGCCATCCAAAGCAATCTCAGCCCCGCGAATCTCGGCGCCGATGCCGATACCTGCGACATAAGCATTCAGTGCCGCGAAATCGGGGACTCTACCATTGGCCGTCTGGATACGGGCAAAAGAGTTAACACTATCCGGCAACTCGGCGACGCCGCTAATGCCACGAAATTTCTGCAAGCTGGTCCGGGCTTCTGACCAAGGTTCGCCCAAGCCATAAGGACTGCTCACACGCATGCCCAGATTGATATCCGCAAACTTCGGGGCCTCCTCGCCGAAGCAATAGGCCTCGCGTACCTCCAGCAGCATCTCACCACCGTATTTCACACTGCGCAAAGGACCGGTGATCCGCACTGCCTGTTTGCCGCCCGGCCAGTTGGCGAGGAGGTTATCGTAAGCCTTTTGCTCTTTCTCCGTGGCGGGAAACTCGCTGCTCTGTTTGCGGTCCCATTGCGTTTTCTTGGTCAGTGACGCTAGCATCACGACTTCATCCGTACCTGTGATGCGCAGAACCACATCGCCATCGCGCCGTTCCAGCCACCCATCCACCACGGCCTCGGCGCTACGAAGCCGTGCACCTAGTTGGATGTCGATGATGTGCTGCGAAAGCGCTTCCAGGTTCACCAACCGACCACCTTTAGTGCGCACGACGGCAGTCTGGGTGATGCCATCGGCGATCTCATCGATGGAAGCTATCGCAGGCATCCTCGCCACGCCTTCGCCGATGCCTACGTTCCAACATTCTCCCAATCCGGGCGGGCAATTGACATTGATGCCCAAGGTCAACGAGCGGACTTCAGCTTGCGCCCAATGCCCCGTAGAAAACGCAATCACACCGATGACCAGCAGAGACAGTTTGGCTTTCATAGTAGTGAAATGGGGATTGCCGGTCATTTCGCCGCAGCCGCTGCAGCATTGGCTTCCGCGGCTTCGCGTTCCTGTTCTTTGAGCAGCCGTATCTCGTGGGCGCGTGCGTGATCGTCCACGAACTTTACTTCGGCAACTTCGGCGGCTTTCTGGCCGTAGAACGAGAGGAACAGGTCGGTGCCTTCGACGCGGACATGCACGGAACCAGTGGCCGTATTGACTTCGCGACATTCAACTCCGCCGACCGTCTCCCCCATCCACGCAGTGTGATACTCCACAGGCTGACCACGCTTTTCCTTGGTGAAGAAGATGCGCATACGCTCACCCTGCGCATACATGCCCGTGAGTTTAAGGTGGGGCAGATCATGGGCCGGCGTGGTCTGCACAGTTGGCTCCGGCTGGATGGGCTGCAATCCAAACGCGTTCCGTTCCAAGATGGCGCGGTATTCAGCGGGAGGAGGAGCATCCTCGGCCAGCACGACGACAGAGCCTCCATAAACCAATGCCAGGCATAGACAGCATCGGCTCGTAATATGTTGCACCACAGGCATACGGACTCTTTCGCCGGGCTCACCATGGATACACGGTGCAGCCCGAAAAACGGATTGGTAGTGTCCTCAGAATGGCAGAGATGGAGGAGGAACCGCTATCAGGATACTGCTGAGTTTTTGCAGTTTAGCAGCATGTGTCGCTTATCGATGACCAAGCGAAGTTGCATTCGGCCGAAAGGTGTGAAATAATCTCCATCACTCACTTGTAGAAAAGCCTCACCTGCTGCTCGGGTCAGCCGTATAACCAAAGACCCTTTCGTGCAACCTCGTGGATTTGCACAGGCAACACAGGCACAGGCCAAGTGCTGGCATCATGTCACGGCCATGAATCAACCGGAACTTATCGGCATAGCTTGGGAAACCCACACGGGACAGCCCAAGGAACAGCGTTGTTACGGCACCTTCGATGAAGACATGCCGCACCCTCCTTTTCGCTTCAACATCCTCTTCGTCACCCATGAAGGCGATTTCAAGATGCACTCGCATGAGTATTGCGAACTCGTACTGGTTTTGGACGGCAATGGGCAGCACATCACCGAGCAGGAGACTTATCCTTTGACGACTGGTGATGTCTTCGTCATCTCCGGCAACACCCGGCATGGTTTCAAGGACGCACGGGGGTTAAAGCTCTGCAATATCCAGTATGACCCGGACCAGTTTTTGCGCGGCAGGCCCGCTTTGGACAAGATGCTGGGCTATCATGCGCTATTCGATTGCGAACCGGATGCCGCTCCTGGCGATCATTTCAATGAAAGGCTGCAACTTGCTCCCGAACAGCTCGCTTATGCCGTTTCTCTGCTGGCGACCTTGAAAAGTGAATTTGACGGGCACACGGAAGGCCACGAAGTGATCATTGAAGGCGTGTTCCTGCTGCTGATCACGTACCTGTCCCGGGTCCATTCGCGTCAGTCCCAAGACTCCGTGCTGCCTTCCATGCGGCTGGCCAATGTCATCAGCCACGTGCAGAAGAACTTTCACGAGCCGTTGCGCATCGAGGAACTGGCGCGCATTGCACACCTCTCCCCCAGCCAGTTCCAGCGCACCTTCAAACGCACCTACGGCACCACACCGCAGAAGTTCATCCGGCAAGTGCGCCTCTATAAAGCCTGCGAAATGTTGAAAGACCCAAACCAAGATATCACCAGCATCGCGTACGAGACCGGTTTCTCCAGCAGTTCCTTCTTCACTTCACAATTCAAGAGCGCGATGGGGGAAACCCCCACGCACTACCGTCGCAAAGTGCTGGAACTTCAACCCGGCAGTGAGCGCGAAACAAATCAGACAGGATTGCTGGCACGTATGAGGACGTCGGTCAAGCATGCCACGGGAGTGTTATCGCTAGCCCTGCAATGTGAATTGACGTTGTGTGTGATGCTGTAGGGTGGCGAAATTCTTTACGTCCCCTTCAAGGGCACACAAATTCCAACAGCAATAAACCCAAGGCAGCAAAGCTGCCCTGGGTTATGTTCCTTTTGACCCTTGGGGCCAAAAACTATTCTTACAGGCCTGAGTTCTGCGACACGATAGTCACTCCAGTCCCACTAAACCTGGGCGTGGTCACGTTGGAGATTTGATTGCCCTTGTAGTTCACTGTGAGGGCCGTCCCGGCCCCTTTGGCATAGTACAATCCGTAGCTGGCCGAAGTCGTCGAGGTGCCACGGACCAGATTGCCGACCACCTCAGCCGTGCCCGTCCCATAGTTGACCTTGACCACCGAGACATAGTGATACGTTGAGGTGGCACTCTGTTCACCACCAAAGTTATAAACGTGGTTGTTGTAAATGTAGCTGGTGGCACCTCCGTTCAACCCCACAGCGACACCATAATACGTTCCAACGTTGGTCGTTTCACCGAAGCCTTCCACATAGTTGTCGCTGATGGAGGCGTTGTAAGCACGGTCCGCATAGATCCCGTGGCGATGCACGCCATAGAGATGGTTGCGCTCGATGATCCAGTTGTTAGCATTCTCCACATTGATGGAATCACTGGTATCTCCGGAGCCGGCGATCCAGTTGTCGATGATATCCCAACCGATCATTTTGTTGCCCGTGTCCTTCGCATAGACGCCGTGCCCGCCACTGGAGTTGATGAAACAGTTCTGGATCAGACCGTAACTCTGGTTCCCGGTCAGTGCAGTGCCGTTCGCGCTGGGATTGGTCACCCGGATGCCATCTCCACCCATGTTCGTGATGAACAGATCCTCCGCGACGCTGTCCCGATTGCGCAGGATGACACCGATGGTGGTGGAATTAGTGTTATTGGCCTTGTTTCCATCCACGGTGAGCTGCCACACGGTGATGGGATTTCCGGTTGTGGTGGAATTGCTCAGGTAACTGGCCGAGGCCAGCACCGCAACCAGATTGGCATTGTTCGCCTGTTTTAAAACAGTCCCGGTGCGGCTCTCGCCACGATACGTCCGGTCCCCCAGCAGACTGATGGGCGCGTTGATGAGCGCCGGTCCATTGATGACAATTTCATCTCCGGCCGCACTGCCGGTGATCGCTGCATTGATGAGAGCGGCATCGCCGCTGTTGTTGTTGCAGTTGACCCGGATCGTTGCACCGGCGGCGGCCTGGACAAAGCACAGCGCCGAGAGGCCGAGCAGCGCGATTAAGTTGAGCATTTTCATGAGATTATACGATTAAATGATTAAGTTTTTGAATGGGTTTGCTCACAGGCCGTAGTTATCCGTAACGCCAGAACCAACAAACTTTGGAGTGGCGACTCCAGTCGCTGTGTTCCCGGACGAAGCAACTGTCAATGCCGTAGCGGAGCCTTTGCTGTAATACAAACCAGCGCTACCTCCAGTAGTCATGGAATGAGTAAGCGTATTATCCGTGACTGTGGCATACCCGGAATCGTAGTTCACGCGGATGATGGAGATGTAGCGGTGAATGGAGGAGGCATGCCCCGCCTGGCTGATATTTTCCACCACATTATGCGAGATAACCGAGCCGACACCGCCTTGCAGCGTGACGCCAATGCCGTAGTAGGTGCCAGAAGTGGATGAACGCCCGAACCCTTGCACATGATTATCCGAGACGGAGGTGGCAAAGCACCGGTCGGCGTAGATGCCGTGTCCGTTGGAATTGGTCACCGTGTTTTGCACCACATACCAGCCAGCCGAGTTTTCGAGGTGAATGCCGTGGGAACCGGAATTCGAGACGCTGTTCGCCAGCAGCGACCAGTCCGTGCAGGAGTTACCGGTGTCCCTGACTTTGATCCCGCTTCCGGAGCAATCTTTGACGATGCAGCCAGCGACTCGGCCATTGACCTGGGTGTTGCTCAGCCCTGTTCCATTTGCACTGGGACTGACCACTTGGATACCGTCACCGCGCATCTGCCTGACTTCGATGTTCTCCACAACGGTTTCCCACGAGCGAATCACAATGCCCACCGTATTGGTCGCGGTATTGTTCGCCTTGTTGCCATCAATGGTGAGGTTACGAACAGACATCGGATTTCCGGTGAAAGCGCTGTTATCCAAAAAGCCCGTAGATGCCATCACCGCAATAAGATTGGCCCCGTTCGCCTGCTTCAGCACCGTCCCCGTAAGGCTTGTTCCCCGATAAGAGCGGGAACCAAGCAGGCGGATCGGCTGATTGATCAGACCCGTCCCCACAATGACGATTTCATCACCGCTGGCACTACCGGCGATGGCAGCATTGATGAGCGCTGCATCACCGCTGTTGTTGTTACAAACGACTTGGATCTCGTTCGCATGGGTGAAGTGAGTGCCCAAGACAAGCGCCAGACCGGTCAGAACCAGACCGATCCGGCGTGAGACCGGGCGGATTGCCGAGGAGAGTGTGGGTGGTTTTATCATAAGTTAGGGATCGAGTTTTGGATTTTCTCTACGCATCCCGGGACGGCACACCCCATGGAAAGTCGGAGCCTTCGTTCACTGGTCGGGATTACGGTTTGAAGATAGCCCTCATCCCGAGCTTGTCATCTCAGCAGATGCAGGATGCCCCACCCCTTCATTTGTAGGGTGCGGTCTGGAAGCGCTACTCCAAGCGCACCAGGCCGCGCTGGATGGCGATGGTGCTCGCTTGTGTACGATCGGTCGCCTGCAGCTTGGTGAAGATGCTGCTCACGTGATCGCGCGCGGTGGTCTCCGCGATGGCAAGCGCTTGCGCGATCTCTTTGTTCGTACGGCCTTTGACGAGCAGCTCTAGCACTGACCGTTCACGCGAGCTCAGCTCCGGACTTCGCATACGGTCCATCAAACGTGAAGCGATCGCCGGTGGTAAATAGTTCTGCCCGGCATAAACTGCCCGGACTGCCGTAAGCAGTTCAGCCAGTGGCGCATTCTTGGGCAAAAACGACCGTGCCCCGGCGTGAACACAACGGAAGATATCCTCCTGAGTATCGTAACTGGTGAAAGCCAGCACGCGGATGCTGGGATACGCCGCGCAGAGCTGGGCCGTGACCTGGTCGCCGCTCATATCGGGCAAACGCAGGTCCATGAGTACGAGATCAGGCGTGTGTTTCGCGTAAAGGTCGAGCGCCTGCCTACCGTTGCTGGCTTCCGCCACGACTTTCATATCCGGCTCGAAATTCAGCGCGGTGACCATTCCCATGCGCATGATGACATGGTCGTCCACGATCAGGATGGAGATCTTTTTCATAACGATTTTACCAATGCTTCCTGCTCCAACGGAACTGCCACCTCGACACGCGTGCCCGAACCGGCCGTACTGCTGACATTAAAACTGCCGCCCATTTTTTCTGCCCGTTCACGCATGCCCAAGAAACCGAAGTGGCCTGGTCGCGACGGCGTATCAGCGACTTCAAAACCGCGCCCGTCATCTTCAACAGTGAGTCCGACCGAATCCTCGTGATAGTGCAAGGCGATGCGGACGTGGAGCGCAGTGCCGTGTTTAATGGCATTCGCTGAAGCTTCCTGGCCGATACGAAGAAGATTATGCTGCAGACGATTTGACAAGGGGCGAGCCTCACCCTCAACAGTGACGGTGATGGTCACCGGGTGACCATCACCCAGGTATCCGGCCATGGTGCGCAACGCTGATTCCAATGAACCATTCTCCAATGCCCGCGCACGCAGGTCCCAAATCGAACTGCGCGCTTCGGACTGGGTGTGGCGCAGCATCGACTCGGCGACTTCTAGGACATTGGAGGCAGACTCCGGCGCAGGAACGATGCGTTGCCGCGCTGCCTGCACCTGCAAGAGCACTCCGCCCAATTCCTGCTCGATGGTGTCATGGAATTCCCGGGCAATCCGCGAGCGCTCTTCCAAGACCGCTTCCCGTTCAGCCTTGCGCTGGATCTCGGACGTTTGCATACCCACGCGCCGTCGCAACGTAACCACCCAGCCAATGGACACTAATGCGATCAGCATCGTGATGCCCAGGGTGAATGCCACCCGGCGCAACGTCCACCAAGGTGGCAAGGCGAGAATCTCGACGTCAGCCGGAGAACGTAAAAGCAGTTGAAAAGTTCCCGGTGGCCCACCTACGAGTTCCACACGGCAAACGCCCGTTAATCGCAGGTGTGTATCAGCAGCCCAAGCGATCGCTTTGGGCTCTTTGCTTTGGAGCGGCAGGCGGGCACGGAACATCTGATCGCCTTGCCGCAGCATCAGGATGTATTCGGTCCCGGCCATCGCAGAATCTATTACCGTTCCTTCAATCTCCATCAATTCTGCGTCCCGTTCTCCCATTACCGCTGCCCCCTTCACGGAGGTCAGCGGCTTAAGCGGGCTGACGTGCGAGCGCTTGAGAAAAACTGCATCCTCCAGCACCGGGTTGAACTCGCCGAATGCGGGGAAACCAAGCACATCCACAACATCGCCGGGCTCCAACAAGGTTGCTTGCGCTGATCTCACCCATAGTGCCTGCGTGGCGTCACGAATCACAAAGAGCTCGCCCGGACGTTGCAACGTCACCACGCCTTGCACCTTGACGCGATGACGATGCGAGCCACCGGGTCGGAACTTTAACAGGCTATTGATCGATTGCGCAGGCGCATCAAACATCGCGGGCTTAACCGGCATGGTGACCTGCACATGAGAAAGGGCCGGTGCTCGCAGACGAATGCCGAGCAACTGCCGTCGGCTGTTGAAAACCGGGAAGCAGATGCCGGTAACGGTTGCTTCTGCATCAATAAGAGCAGCACAATCCAGCGGCCCCACACTCGGGACACGAACGGTCAGGCGTTTGTCATCCAGCGCGAGATCAATAGAAAGCCGGGAATCACCATCCACCATATCCACAATGGCAGAACGGATGATGCCGGACACCTTTACCCACTGGCCGTCCTCGGCACCGGTGGTCAGTTCGCTGTAGATCCGTTCCCGCGGAGCAGGCAGTTCCCCTCGTCCTACCACTGCCACCTTTGAGGCGATGACCACAGGGGCAAAATCGCCGCCATTCGTTACACCATCGATAAGCACAAGATCGCCTGCTTTGAAATCATAGCCACGACCTGCGGTCCCACCGATGTAGAGGGCAGCGGTGCCGTCGTAAATCATCAACTCGGAACCGGTCTTGGTATTGAAGTAGAGGACTACCCCTTTCAGGCGCACGGGATAAGCGCGATCAGCCTCCTCCGGCAACAGGTCGCGCACGGATTGCGCGGATGTGATAGGAAGGGCCACTTCAGCCCCCACAGCTGAGCCACGGTACAACGTGACGAGCAAAAGCATCGTGAGGAAAGAAAAGCAGGTGCCAGCGAACGACCTGGACACGAAGGACCGTCGGCAAGACATGTGGCCCGTCATAAAAAAGGAGTAGGAACAGGTATCGCTTCAAATCCTAACGTGTCAACACGTTGTTGCTATTAAAGCTCTGTTCCACTGGCATAGGAAAATCCTTCAACCCTGGAAAACCCCACCTTATGAGCCCATGAAAACATCGAATTTGCTTTATTTTGCAGGGCATCAGACAGTTTGAGTGTTATGGAGATCAAACGTCCGCATGTCGTGGTTTTGGGTGCTGGGTTTGGCGGGCTCACCTTCTGCCAGAACTTCGCCTGGCCTGATGCCCGGATCACCCTCGTTGACCGGCAGAATCATCATCTCTTCCAGCCTCTGCTCTATCAGGTGGCTACGGCGGGCTTGTCCGCCCCGGAGATCGCCCAGCCGATCCGCTCCATTTTATCCGATAAAGAGAATATCACCGTGCTGCTGGATTCCGTGAAGGACATCAATCTCAAGCACCGGCAGATCGTGCTGGAGAATAAGACGCTGGATTACGATTACTTGGTGCTCGGCCTCGGCGGCGTCACCAGCTACTTCGGTCATCCCGAATGGGAAGAGCATGCACCGGGACTAAAATCTCTGGACGACGCGCTACGTATCCGGCGGGAAGCCTTGCTTGCTTTCGAACAGGCAGAGAACGAACCGGACAAAACCGAGCATGATCGCCTGCTCACGGCTGTCGTCGTCGGTGGCGGGCCTACGGGAGTGGAGCTGGCCGGCGCTTTTGCTGAACTGGCGAATCATGTTTTGCGTGATGACTTCCGCCATATCGACCCCACCGAAGCCCGGGTAGTGCTCATCGAAGCCGGTCCGCGTTTGCTGACGCAATTTCCGCCAGAGTTGGGCGAGAATGCCAGGCAAACACTCGTCAAGATGGGCGTGGAAGTGCGGCTGAATACCAAGGTGAAAAACATCACCAAGGGCGTAGTGGAACTGGAGGATGGCCGCATTGAAGCGGAGAACATTATCTGGGCGGCGGGCGTAGGTGCCAGCCCTTTGACCAAGAAGCTGGGGGTGGAACTGGATCGCGCGGGCCGCGTGAAGGTGCTGCCGGATTGCAGCGTGCCTGGCTACCCAGAGGCGTTCGTGATCGGTGACATGGCTTCTCTTGTGGATGCCAATGGTGTCGTGGTGCCCGGGGTCAGCCCGGCGGCGATGCAGATGGCCGGCCATGTGGCGAACATCATTGAAGATGAATTACGCGACCATGCCCTGCCGCCCGAAAAACGTCCGGCCTTCAAATACTGGGATAAAGGTTCCATGGCCACTATCGGACGTTCGGCAGCAGTGGCCAAAACGGGCAACTTGGAGATGACGGGTTTTCCCGCGTGGCTCATGTGGCTGTTCATCCACCTAGTTTTTCTCGTGGGCTTCCGCAACAAAATCGCGGTGCTATTCCAGTGGGGCTACTCCTACTTCACCTACAAACGCGGATCTCGCATCGTCACGGGCATGGGACCGGGCAAGCCCGTTTAGCTGGATAGGTGGACAGCACAAATACGGTGGGAAATTGTAAGTGCTTAGGTTTGACCGCTTGATAGGCTGAAATTAGCTTAAAAAACAGGCTGTTTCTATGAATGCGCCTTTGAACTCCACCCAACTCGCTGCTGTGCGCGATACCGTCCGCAGCGGCAACAAGATCGGCGCAATCAAACTCTATCGCGAATACACCGGCGCCGGACTGGCCGAGGCGAAGGAAGCGGTGGAAAAGATTGAAGCAGGCCAACCATTGGAGTCCGTTCCGCTTAGCGGTATGCCCGCCATCATTGTGCCCGAACGAGCGGCATGGATTCAGGAGGCTTTGTTCAAAGGCGACAAGATAGAAGCCATCAAACTCTATCGCGAAGGCACGAATCTCGGCCTGAAAGAATCCAAGGAAGCCGTAGAGAAACTGGAAACGGAGCTGCGACAGAAATCGCCGGAACGGTTCACTGCCAAGGCTTCGGGCAAAAGCTGTCTGATAGTACTGGTCGCTTGTGGCGGGATGATGGCCGTCGCTATCGCATCCGTTTTCTGGTATCGCCATTAGGGCCGATCTGCACACCGATTCACTCTTTCCAATAGTTCACCAGTTTCTTGCGTTGTTCATCCGTCAACGGCTCAAATTTAACCTGCACGCCTGTCAGTTCTTTGCGGACTTTTTCCACATCAGCCTCCGCGATATCGCTCTCGTAGATGGTCAATTGCTTAAGCTTCGGCAACGCCTTCAAAACCTTTACCCCCTCCGCCGTGAAGCGGGCTTCACCGATACTCAGGATTTCGAGCGAGGTCATCTTCGCAAACGTAGGCAGAGATGCATTGCTGAGACTCACAGGCGTGACCCCACCGTGAGGCAGCCGCTGACCGAGGCGGAGTGATTTCACGTTGCTGAGTTTGGCGATGTGCGCGTTGCCAGCTTCGGTCTGGTAGGTGTGCCAGGTAGAGAACTCTTTGAGCTGCGTGATGGTGGCGATCGCCGCAAAACCTTCATCGCCCATGGAGATGCCTGCGACCGTCATCTTCTCCAGCTTCGGACAATCCTTCAGGTATCCGAAACCCACACCGGTAAATCCCTTCTTGCCGAAAGAAGTGTGAAAGAACGAGGCACTGCGGAGATTCTTCAGCTTCGCGAGCGGCTTCAAGCCTTCATCCGTCACATTGATGCGATCCGTGCCGAGAGATTCCAACTCAGTGAGGGCGGCGATGTGCAGGAGCGAGGCGTCATTCAGGTTGGTGCAGTTGTTGTAGAGCGTCAGGCTCTTGAGTTTCGCGAGCTGCCCGATGGCCTTGAACTCAGCCGCGCCAAGCTTCGAGCATTCGTTGAACGTGACCTGGGTGGCGACGCCATCTTTGATAGTCACTTTTCCACCGAGGGCCTGAAGTTGTTGAGCAATGGCGGCGTCATCCGCATTCACAGATACAACGGTGAACCATCCTGCTAGAACGATCAAAAGAAAGCGCTTCATATCAATTTCCCTCACAATTACTTCACTTCTTCAATGAACCATCGACGCAATAAAGCTTCGTGTTCGTGCGGATGAACAGCTGCCCTTGCGAAACCGCGACCACGGAACGGGTGTTGTTATCACCGGGTTCACCCATCGCAATCGTATTGAGGACTTTACCATCGGCCGCATTTATCACCGTCACGTCACCGAGAAAGTTGATGATATAAATCTTGCCGTCAGCACCCGTAGGCGAAGCTTCATGCTTCGCACGACCAGGAGTAGGCACAGTCCATTTCACCTTGCCTGTTTTCGGTTCCACACGGGAGATGGAAGAGGTCAAATCGCTCAGGATGAAAAAATCTCCATCATAGAAAAGCGGGGTCGGAACATCCGACGTCACCTCGCGGACTTCACTCGTCCACAACCAGCCAACGGCACCGCTGCCCCCAGCTTTCACGGCATAGACCGGGCTCTTCTTAGGCGCACATCCGAGAATGACTCCATCGCCCGCCACCGGCGAAGGCACCAGACGCCAATGTCCGATCTTCGTAGGATTCCATGAACCCGAACGCCACAATTCCTTCCCAGTTGCCAAGTCATGGCCAGTCAGACAATCACCACCAGATACCAGCAACTCTTTCCGGCCGTTGAACACAAAGGGGGTCGGCGTACTGAAAGCCTCCAAAGATTCTGCCGCCGCATCTGCCGGGCGGATATGCTTCCAAATATTCTCCCCGTTCTGCGGATTGATGGCCAAGAGGTAGGATTCGATGCCACTCGGCTTGACACCGCGCCCATTCACCGGCACATCCCGCTGCAAAACTTGCATGTAGAGTTTGCCTTCAAATAGCACGGGGCTGGTCGAAAAGGTCCACTGAAACGCGAAGTCACCGTATTCCTTCTGCAGGTTGCGCTGCCACAGTTTCTTGCCCGCGAAGTCATAGGCCAGCAGTTCGCCATTGCCGTAAAAGAAGATCACAAGCTTGCCGTCCGTAGCGGGTGACGGTGCGGCATAGTTGGACTGTTTATCCCGTGCATCTCCCGGCGCGATCGTATGCTGCCAGAGCACTTTGCCAGTCTTCCGGTCGAGCGCCATCGCCATGGTGGACTTCGTGCGCGCGTCGATGGTGGAGACAAATACATGATCGCCCCAGATCACCGGTGTGGCCGCGCCTGTGCCCGGCATGTCCACTGCCCACGCGATCTTCTCGGTCTTGGACCATTGCGCAGGCAGATTCTTTTCCGAAGAGGAGCCGTTGAAGTCAGGCCCGCGGAATTGCGGCCAGTTCGCTGCAGAAACGGAAGACACGCCAAGGACTAAACCTAAGGCAAGCAGTGCGGATTTCATGGTGGAAGACTTTAGCGACCACCTCGCAAATGCAAAGCCATTAGTGTCTTTCAATCCCATACGTTACTTCGCTGCCGCAGCCATGTAGCTGTGCAACCGCAACCAATCCGCCGCCCGCACCGGCCAGTCCGTCGGCCCTGTCGCCCCGTCGCGCGGACGCATCCCGAAACCGTGTCCGCCCTTCTCGTAGATATGGATCTCCGCCGGAATCTTGCGGTTGATCAGATCCAGATAGAGCAAGGTGCTGCCCTGCGGCAACGAACCCGTATCATCTCCCGACTGTGCGATGAAGGTCGGCGGCAGGACGGCTTCCAGCTTGATCTCAGAGCGCAAAGCTTTCGTGGTCTTGTCGTAGATCTGGTAGGGATACACCAACACCAGAAAGTCCGGTTTGACTGACTCTCTATTTCCTTCAGTCGGAAACTTAGGCTCATTCGTCGCCCCGATGAGCGCTACCTGTCCACCTGCGGAAAACCCGAGCACGCCGATTTTCTTGGCATCCAGACCAAACTCCGCCGCCAAACGCCGAACTTCCATCATCGCCCGTTGCGTATCTTGCACCGGACCGGCATTCGGTTCCGTGTGTTTGTTGGTCGGTGTGCGATACGCCAGTTGAAAGGCCACAATCCCATTCTTTGCCAGCCACTCGCACGCATCGGAGCCTTCATGCTCATCCGCCAACCGCCCGAAGCCACCACCCGGAACGACGATCACACCTGCGCCACTTCGCTTCACGCCCGCTGGTGGCTCGTGAACAAAGAGCCGCGGCTGGGAGACATTCGAGCGACGCGATATGCCATCGGTCCCCTTCTCCACTTTCTCCGGCGGGTCCGCTGGCACCACTGGCTCCGGCATCCCTTGCGGCCAGAGCTTGATCTCACGCCGCTCCGCCGCCGGGCATTGAATAACCACCGTCAGCAACAAAGTTAACAGCAGTAGTCGTTTCATAATCAATCTCCTCAGACTAAAATATCCTTCACCACTTTTGCCGGTTCCACTCCCGTCAACTTGAAGTCCAACCCTTGATGGCGATACGTCAACCGTTCGTGATCGATGCCCAGCAGCTTAAGCACCGTGGCATGCAGGTCATGCACATGCACCGGTTTGTCCGCCACGTTGTAGCTGAAATCATCCGTGGCGCCGTAGGTCATGCCGGGCTTTACGCCACCGCCCGCCAGCCACATCGTGAAGCAGCGTGGATGATGGTCGCGCCCGGCCTCGATACTATCCCATTTCCCCTGCCCCGCCACACCGCGACCAAACTCGCCACCCCAGATCACCAGCGTGTCATCCAGCAACCCGCGTTGCTTCAAATCCTTCACCAGCGCCGCGCTCGCTTGATCCGTATCCCGGCACCGCGCCAGGCACCAGGACGGCAAGCGGCTGTGATGATCCCAGTCGGGATGAAATAGCTGGATGAACCGCACGCCGCGCTCCGCCAACCGCCGTGCCTGGATGCAATTCGCCGCATAGCTGCCCGCGCGTCGCGAATCCGGTCCGTACAACTCAAACGTTGATTCCGGTTCATCACTCAAATCCGTGAGTTCCGGAATGCTCGTCTGCATGCGATACGCCATCTCATATTGGCGGATGCGCGTCGCGATCTCCGGGTCACCCGTTTCTTTCAGGCGCATCTGGTTCAACTCGCTCAAGCCATCCAGCATCCCACGCCGCACTTCTCGCGGCAGACCATCCGGGTCACGCAGATACAGCACTGGATCCTTCGAATTCCGCAGTTTTACACCTTGAAACCGTGAAGGCAAAAATCCGCTGCCCCAGTAATGATCATAGAGCGGCTGATCGCTGGGCCGCTGCATCTTCGAGATCATCACCAGATAATCCGGCATGTTGCGATTCTCACTACCCAGCCCATAGCTCACCCACGCGCCCATGCTCGGTCGTCCCGCCAGTTGATTGCCCGTGAGGAATTGCGTCATCGCGGGCGCGTGATTGATCTGGTCAGTGTGCATGGACTTGATGAAGCACAATTCATCCGCTACCTCGCGCAAATGCGGCAGCCACTCGCCGATGCTCGCACCACTGCGCCCACACCGCTTGAACTCCGTACGCGCCGGCATCACGAGCTGTTTTTGATTCGACGTCATCGTAGTCAGCCGCTGGCCATTTCGAATCGTGTCCGGCAACTCGATGCCCGCCCACTTCTTCAATCCCGGCTTGTCATCGAACAGCTCGATCTGCGAAGGCCCGCCCGATTGTGTCAGGAAAATCACCCGCTTGGCCTTCGGCGCAAAGTGTGGCAAGTCATTTAGCCCGCCGATGCTATTACGCGTAGGCTCTGATGCCGTCGCCTGCTGGATCATCTGCCCCAACGCCATCGCGCCCAGCCCCAAGCCTGTGCATTGGCCGAGAAAATATCGCCGCGTCGTTTGCAGCGCGGCCGTGGCTTGTTCGTGCTTATTCATGGGTGATAGCTTCATCGAGATTCAAAATCATGCTGGCAACCACGGCGTAAGCCGCAACATCTGCCGCCGCGAGACTTGCTTCCGGTTTCAATTGCCCGCTCGCGAGAAACTTCTTCGCATCGTCCGGATGCGCGCTGTAATGCGCCAACGCCCGGTCCAGCTCGCGTCGCAACACAATTGCCTCCTTGTTGGTCGGTGGTCGGGCAATGACGCGGCGAGAAATTTCGGTGATACGCTCATCCGGTTTACCTGTCCCTTGCAATGCCTTCATCGCCAGGGCCCGCGCGGCTTCCAGGTAACTCTGATCGTTCAGCAGCGTCAGCGCTTGTAGCGGTGTATTCGTGCGTGGCGTGCGCACTTCGCACACACGGCGTTGGGCTGAATCAAAGAGGAACGTCGGCGCGATGGACCGTCGCCAGAACGCATACAGCGTGCGCCGATACTGCGCGGCGCCTTCGCTCGCCTCATAACGGAAGCGTCCCATGAAAATCTCCTCCCACACGCCATCCGGCTGATACGGCCGCACCGGTGGCCCGCCCAAGGCTTCATTCATCAGGCCGCTTTCGCACAAGGCCGCATCCCGCAGCATCCAGCTCGGTAGACGGAAGCGCGCTCCCCGCGCCAGCAACCGGTTCTCCGGATCACGCGCCAGCATTTCCTCGTTCACCACGGAGCTTTGCCGATACGTCGCACTGGTCGCCATCAGTTCCAGCATGTGCTTCACATCCCAGCCGCTCTCCATGAATTCCACTGCCAGCCAATCCAGTAATTCCGGATGCGTCGGCCGCTCTCCCTGCAAACCGAAATCCTCTGGCGTACGCACCAGCCCGACGCCGAAGAGCATTTGCCAAAGATTATTCACCATCACTCGCGCCGTTAGCGGGTTGTCGCGTGATACCAGCCAGTTCGCCAAACCCAACCGCGTCTTCTCCTCCTTCTCCGACCAGGGCAACACAGCCGCTGGCACACCGCGTGACACCTTCTCACCTTTGTTATCCCACACGCCGCGGATGAGCACATGCGTATCCCGCGCCTCCTTTTTCTCTCCCAACACCATAACGTTCAGTTTGCCAGCCGCATTCTTAACTTCGCTCAACTGCTTGTTCGCCCGCTCCAGCAATTTCTTCTCCACCTGATACGGCGCATGGTCCGCCAGAAATTGCTCGAACAGTTTGCCACGCAGTTTCTCATCCAATTTGGTCAAGTCCGTCAGCTTGGCTTTCGCAAGTTGTTCTAAAGGTGCCGTCTCCACACTACGCACCGCCGAACCCGCCTGATCAGTCACCGAAACTCGAAAGTAACCGATGTTCGCATCACCGAGCGTCGAACGATGTCGCAGTTCGAACACAATCTCCTCATCCGCATCCAGCACCAGCGGTTCGGCCAGCGCGAAAACCGCCATGCGCGCTTCCTTCTGGTCGTGGCCCTTCGTCGTCCAGCCATTGCGCGGATCATCATCCAGCACGCCCTTGATATCGCCATACTCGCGCGCCGCCTTCTGGTCCAGAGCCGCATCCGCCACCGCTTCGGTCACTTGAATATCCCGAATCTGCGAACTCCCCAGGCGCCGCACCTGCACCTTGATATCCGTCAGAATGAACTCACCGGATTGCCCGCGTGAAATGCCGCCACCAGTATTCGATGCGTGCGGCAGCACCTCCAGCTTGATACCCGTCACTCGAGCCAGCTTCACCGGAGCCATGATGCGATAATCGTCATGATTCGGATTCGGTCCGCTCGCGAGCACTGCATAGTTCGATTCTTGCGCGAGCTTGGTTCCTTCGATCGATTCCAGCTCCGATATCTTGAGGGGATGCCACGCCGTGAAACCGTCCTTCACCGCCGCCGCTTGCTTCGTCAGCCACTGCGCAAAAGGTTCCTCCGCCACTTTGCGCGCCTTTGCCTCGCGTGGTTTGCGTTCATCCACCAATTGCTGCGCTTCCTTCACCGCGCGCTCGGCCATGGGTGATTGATAGGAAAGATACGGTTTCGCCCCTTTGCCCGCCTTGCCATCCTCGTCGATGCTGTTGAAGAAGGCGGTCATCTGATAATAATCCGCGTGCGAGATGGGGTCGTATTTGTGCGAGTGACATTGCGTGCAACCCAGCGTCAATCCGAGCCAGACCGTGCCGGTGGTGTTCACCCGATCCAGCACATAATCCACCCGTGATTCCTCAGGATCACGCCCGCCTTCACCGTTCGTCATGTGATTGCGATGAAACGCGGTGGCGAGAATTTGTTCCGGCTTCGCATCCGGCAATAAGTCTCCCGCGAATTGTTCCTTGGTGAACTGGTCGAAGGGCATGTTCTTATTGAACGCGCCCACCACCCAGTCGCGCCACGGCCAGTTCGTGCGCGTATCGTCCGCTTGAAACCCATCTGTATCTGAGTAACGCGCCGCATCCAGCCACCACATCGCCATGCGCTCCCCAAAATGTTCTGATGCGAGCAAGCGCTTGACCACCTTTTGAAACCCATCGGGCGAACGGTCTTTCAGGAAGGCATCCACTTCTTCCGGTGAAGGCGGCAAACCCGTAAGATCGAAAGATACCCGGCGAATCAAAGTATGCTTCGCCGCTTCCGCTGCTGGTTTGAGTTTCTCTGTCGCCAATTTCTGCCGCACAAACACATCCACCGGATGTGTCGCCGCCTTTGGCACCGACGATTTCTCCGGTTTCTCGAAAGCCCAATGTTTGCCCCACACCGCTCCTTGCTCGATCCACCGTTTTAAAATCTCCACCTGCTGGGTGGTAAGCCGTGCCTTATGCGAACTCGGCGGCGGCATCAGATCATCCTCATCCGTCGTGAGGATGCGCGCCATCAATTCGCTCTCCTTCACCTTGCCCGGCGCGATGGCGATTGCACCCGACTTGGCCGGCTTCGTCACACTGTCGCGTTGGTCCAGCCGTAACCCTCCCTTCGCCTGCGCCGCATCCGGTCCGTGGCAGGCGAAGCATTTGTCCGACAAAATGGGCACCACATCCCGGCTGAAGTTCACCGCCTCCGCCGCCCCGCTCCGGATCGCCGTCAAAACAATGGCGGCTACAGCGCAGGCATAGATGGCGGCACGTGAATTCATCCTGAACATCCTGCAGCTTTGACCCGTAAAAATAAATGGAGTGCTCTGGCGATAAAGTTGTAGTATCCAACCATGCGCAAGCCGCCTCAGAAAAGCCGCTTTCCCGTGTCGCTCTTCGCCACACCGAATCCCGTGCATCAGGATGTGTTCTATACCGTCCCTCGCGCTGGCCATCTTATTGGAGCGGCGGACCACCGCATACAGCGCAATCACTTCCCCGGGCACGAGCTCATCCTTTGTTTGCAGGGACGCGGTTATGCCCGCATCGCCGGTGTAGTGCATGATGTGGCTCCCGGTCAATTCGTGTGGATCAATTGCCATCATCCGCATGAGCATGGCGCGATGAAGAGCGATCCATGGGAAGTTTATTGGGTGCGCATTGAAGGCCCGCGTCTGGCCCAGATGTGTGACATCCTCTCCGTTACCGATTCTCCCGTTTTCACTGACTTTGCTCATACCACCGCCTCCCCTCTTTACCGTGAAATCTTCCGTCTCATGACCAGCGATGCGCCGGAATCCCCGGCCCTCATTCACGCCGCCGTCGGCCAGTTGCTCGCGCTCGCCTTCTGCGCCCGACTGCGCGATCCCGCACCGCAAACGCCTAACTTACCACCCGTTCTACGCGCTCCCGTCGAGCGCATGAAACTCTTCTACTTCCAGCGCCATCGCGTCGCTGAACTCGCCCAGCTCGCCGGCATGAGCGCCTCGCATTTCAGCCGCGTGTTCAAGGCCGCCTTTGGCACCAGCCCCATCGACTGGCTCCGCCGCGAGCGCATCAACCAGGCCAAGCGCCGCCTCGTCGAGACCTCCGATGCCGTTAAGGAGATTGCTGAACAGGTCGGCTACTCCGACCGCTTTTTCTTCAGCAAGGACTTCAAGCAACTCACCGGCGTCACTCCCCGCGAATTCCGCCGTCGCGAAACCACCAGTCATCTCGCCATTATTTGATCTCTCACTCGAATCCTCCATCCGCCTTCTTCGCGCTCGCCTTGATCGTCTTCTGGCTCGGCGGCTCCAGGATATCCAGTTCATGGATGCTCCAGAAAAGGCCCTTCACCTCGCCTGTCTGGCCGATGCGGATGAATTTCGCCTTCGTGGGCTTGAACTGGATCTCCGTCATCGCCGTCGTCCCTTTGCCCGTGGCTACCGCCTTGCCCCACTCCTTGCCATCCAGCGAGACATGCACTTCATAACCGCGCGGATAATCCCCCGCTGAACCCGCCGTATCCAACATCAACCCGGCGATTTCCGTCTCTTTTGGCAATTCGATCTGAAGCCACATCCCGGGCACCTGGAACGCCGACGTATCCCACCGCGACGTCGGATTTCCATCCAGCGACTTCTCCAGATTCTTCTCATTATGGCTCGCCGTCAGCTTCCACTTGTTGCGACCACCGAGCGGCGCTTGTGGCAACACCGCTATCAATTCCTCGATCGTCCACGGCTCCGTGCGCACTTTGGAGGCGACGCGCACCTTCGCCACTTCCTGCGGCGTGATCGTGCTGGAGCGATTGCCGAAACTGTTCCGCACGTAGGAGGCGATCGCCGCGATCCACTCGTCATCATTGCTCTCCATCGGCACCATCTGCGAATCGTACGTCTTGCCATTCACTGGACCAGCGAGGCCCTTGAGCAACACCAGGATCAACCCGTCTTTGTGTCCCGTGACCGTACGCGAACCCGACAGCGGCGGTGCCAGCGTGAGTCCTTGCTTGCCTTCGATGGGCGTGCCCTTGCCATCCGGATTGTGACACGCGAAGCACAATTCCTTGAATATCTCATCCCCGCGCTCCAGCAGTTTCTTCTGCGCACCCGTGTATTCATTGCCCCAATGCCGCGCGGGCGCGAGCATCTGGATGGCGATCTCCCGCAAGCCCGGCGTCGCATTCGTGCTCATCGCCGTTGACTGGATCATCGCCTTGGCCTCCGGATAATTCAGCAGCTTGGCCGTGCCCAGCGCCTGGATGGCCACCGTCGTATCCGCATCGCGCAACAATGCCGCCACATCCTTTTCCAGGGACTTCTCCCCCGCTTTGTATAGCGTCTCGCTCGCACGGATCGCCGCCGCACGCACTTGGGGATTTGTATCCTTCAATTTCTCCCGCACCAATTCTGGTGTCAGCGAATTCAAACCCTCCAACGTCCACAGCGCATGCATACGCGCCAGCGGATTCGCATTATCCTTCGTCAGCTTGATGAGTGCCGGCACCACCGATTTATCTTCCTTCAAGATGACTAACTTCTGTGCCGTATCCCGCCACCAGCCGTTCGGATGCGACAGATGCGCCACTAACTGCGCCGTCGTCTCCTGATACATCTTCGGCTGCGGACCCGGCTTGAAATCCTTGTGCGTGATCCGCCACACGCGCCCCTTGCCGATGTTTTTCTCCAACCCATGCTTGAGGATTGCCCCGCGCAGATAGCTTCCCTCCTTCGTCCAATCCCCCTCTTGGATGATGCCGCGATACATATCCACCAGATACAGCGTGCCATCCGGCGCCGTGTTCGCATTGATCACGCGGAAGTTCGGGTCCGTCGAGCGCATGAACTCACCCTTCGGATACGGATTGCTCAGATACGTCAGCCCATCCTTCACTTCAATCTTCGTGCTGCGAACGAGACGTCCCACCGGCTCGCCGAAAATCAGGTTCCCCCGGATCTCTGCTGGTAAACGGTCACCTCGAAAAATCTCCTGCCCGCACGTGGCGGAGAAATGGTTGAGCGTATTGTCCTCGATCCGGAACCGCCCCTTCCCACCCTGCACATCCGCCAATCCCACCAGCGGCCACACCGCCGCGTAATCGTCCACGAACTGGTTTTTCACTTCATACGTGCCATACAAGACATGCGTCTGAAAGTTCAACGGCCCACGCTCACCACCCGCGTTCACAAACCAAGGCTTGCCCTGATCATCCTGCGTCAAACCCCACTGACCACCATTGCCCGGAGTGGACTCCTTCAAAGGAGGTTTGTCGTAGCCCTGCCAGCGCAGGCGCCAGTTGTTCACCGCCATGTACATCCAGTTATCCAGGCCCCAGATCAGCCCACTCTGCTGATGCTCCATGTTGCCCCCGCGCGCACCACCCGCATACCAGAGCTTCTTTTCGTCGGATACGCCGTCCCCATTCGTATCGCGATACAGATAGATATCCTGCGTATGCGTCTCATTCACCAGCAGTTCGCCCGGACCGAGCGGCAAGATCATGCGCGGCAACAAAAGCTTGTCGGCGAAGACCGTGTGCTTGTCGAATTTCCCGTCTCCTTTGCTCGACCAATGCAGCGATATCTGGCTCACCGGATTATCTTTGCCCGTGGCATCGATGTCCTGCATGTAGGACCGCATCTCCGCCACGAACATCCGCCCATTACCATCGAAGGCCGCCACCGCCGGTTCCTTGATATCCGGCTCGGATAAAACCAGCTCCATCTTGTAACCCTCCGCCATCTGCATGGACTTGATTACCTCAGCAGGCGAGAGGAGCGGAAACGGCCCGGCGGGATTGAAAGGTTCGGCGGCTTGGGTCAAGCAAGTGGTCGCCAGCAAGAAGGCGGCTATAGGCGTAGCGGCAAATTTCATGATTAAGACGTCGAGACTAGGCACTCGGAGCCCACCGTCAAGCCCGCCACTGCTCACTCGTGTTCCTGTCTTCCACCACATACACCCTCCCTTGTTCCGCTAAACGCCGCGCCACATCGGCACAGCCTTGCCATTTCGTTTCTACGTTGGGGGAATCCGACTGCAGCGACCTCGTCTGAACTGTCTGCCGACTCCTTGTCCCAGCACCAAAAGTATCTCTCAAACCGCTCAGTTCGTCAAAAAATAATCACTCCATCAGAACGATTGTTGCCAACTCCTTCTCCCTGTCCAAATTACAAAAATCAAAATCTGCGTAACTTCACTTTCTGCATACTAAAAAAGACGTTTTCTTATCCTCCATTATCCAAAAATACCGTCTCTACTGCAAATCATCCTCGTTCCCATTTGACGAAACTCCCTGCTGCTGGCTTATTACTTATGTGCCCAAGGTATTTACCATACTCCTAGAACCGCTTCGCCTATGAATGCAAAAATTAGCTCCCTATTGCTGGCGTCACTGGTCCTGCTTCTGGCCATTACCCCAAGTCACAGCGCCGGGGAAGCCAAACCCTCCTACCCTCCCACGGCAGCCCAAGATGCCATGGAAGCCGCCTTCAAGCAGGCCGCCACGGAATCAAAAGCCGTCTTCGTGAAATCCGGTTTTCCGGAATGTGGCTGGTGTAAAGTCTTCGACCGTTACCACAGCACTCCGGAAGTGCAGCAGATCATCGGCAAGTATTACGTGGTGGTCGCCATTGATACCAGCTACATGCCGGACGGACAGGCCATTTTCACCAAGTATGCCAAGCCCGGTGCTCCTTCCTGGGTGATTGTTTCCTCGGAAAAGAAAGTGCTGGTGGATTCCTATGCTTCCGCTGGAAACGTCGGCTACCCGTTGGCACCGGCCGAGACGGCGCATTACGTCGCCGCACTGAAGAAAGCCACACCCAAGATCACTGATGAGGAATTGCAGATCCTTTCGCAGCAGATCAAGAAAGCCGCCGGGAAATGAACAGCCCGCATCCCTCCCTTAATTCCCTGACGGACGGAACCGGAAACCCTTTCCATTCATAACCTGTAGGTAAGCTGGCAAACCGGCTGGCACAGGTGAAGTGATCTCCCAATCTGGCAGATCCTCTCCCCGAGCATTTCATAAGCCGCCCTAGCGTTTGGATGCATCCCGCCATTCTTTCTTCCCAACGCACCCGGCCGCAGCCACCATCACTTCACTCAAATGAAACCTCCTGAGATTTTCAAAATCGCTCTCCGCCTGCTCGGCCTCGTATTCCTCTATCACGGTCTGCTCCCCCTGCCGATGACTGTGGTTCAGATCATCAGCGCATTCGCCAATCGAAATGTCCCGCAGGCACTCTTCACCTTGATCATGCTCGCCTGGCCCTTGTTCCTCGCCTGGTGGTTGCTCCGCGGCGCACCCCTGCTCGTGCGCCTCGCCTATCCCGAAATCAAAACCACGTCAGATGTTCAGCCCACACCGAACCCAGCGGCATAAAAACTGACCTCTGATCAGAGCCTGTCATAAACTCTGGTAGAGACTGCCAAGGACAGGATAGTCAACTCAATGAAGTGAAAACACTTCACCCCACCTTGCGCAGCTTCGAGATGCGCCCGGTGTTCACCCATTCGGCCACAAGAATATTACCCTTCGCATCGAAACACGCATCGTGCGGATGCAGGAATTTCCCGGACACCCAGCTCTTGCCATCCGCCTCGGCACGCATGGCCCGGTTATTCGCCATCACCTGCTTGCGCCATTCGGGATCTTCACCCAGATGCACGATCACATTGTCCTTGTTGTCCAGCAACGTGATCCGCGCGCTCAAGTCCGGCACCATCAGCACATCCTTGTAGATGTCCACGTTCGCGGGCATGTAAGAACCCGTGAGCGTCTTGATGTGCTTCCCCTCCAGCGTCATCCATTGCAGGCGAGCATTTGAACGATCGCAAATGACCAATGATTTCTCCCGCCCTGCCCGGTCATCCAGGCAAATGCCATGCGGCAGGTTGAACTGCCCGTCCGCCTTGCCCCGTTCGCCGAAGGTGCTCTGGTAGTTCGCGTTCTTATCGTAACGGTGGATGCGATATGAGCCATACCCGTCCGCCAGATAAAAGCTGCCATCCGGCATGAAGGCAAAATTCGTCGGCATGAAAGCATCCGCGCCCCATCGCTTCTGTGGATTCGTGTCCTCATCCTTCAGGTAAACGCCCGATGCCATCGGCGCACGCTTCTCCCACACCGTTTCACCTTTCAGCGTCAGCTTGGCGAAACTCTTCACCTGCTGATACGCCGTCACATACACGAACTGCTCTTTGCCTTCCGTGATGATCTCCAAGCCATGCCCGCCGCCCTGGAACTGTTTGCCGAATGCCCGGATGAACTTCCCCTTGTCGTCGAACACAAAGATGGACGGATGATCCTTCTGGTCCTCACGTCCCTCATGGATCACGTAAATGTTCCCATCCTTGTCCACCGCCACGTTATGCGTCGTCTGCCAGGTGTATTTGTCCGGCAACTGCACGTAATTATGGATCACCTCATACGTATGCTCACCGCTGCCCACTGTCGGATGCTTGTTGTCCGATTTCTGCGCCGTCAGCACTCGCGGCATGGCCAGCGCAGCAGCGGCAATGGCAGTGGATTGGAGAAAATGACGACGTGACGTGACGAGGGTACGAGATGGCTTATTCATGCGCACAACGTTTTTGCGTTCGGGGTTCTTCTCTTTCTAACCTCACCTGACTCCCTGCGCAACCCTGCAAACAAACCAAATTACAACTTCTTCAGCAACCCCAGCGCCTTCCCTTCAAACGCCTTCTGCCATTCCGGTGCCACGATGCAGTCACAATCTTCCTGTGCATAACCGCGATTGCCCCGTTGCTGCACCGTCGGCAGGTAGTAGATGTAGCCATTGCTGTAACCCGCCACAAACGTGAACGGCCCCGGCGCTTGCTGTTTGATGCTGAGCCCGATCTCCACCGTCAGTTCTCCCGGAAAGGTCACCAGCCGGAAATCTCCGATGCGCAAGGCCGACATCTCCACCTCGATCACCGGCGTGGCCGCCGCTTGGTTCTGCGCCAGATGCATCTTCAGCAACGCCAGGTTCACGTTCAATCGCGTCAACCGTTCCATCACTTTGATATTCTCTTCATAAGCCTCCACTAGCTTCCGGTTCGTCGCATCCAGCTTCAGCAGATCATCTTTCCCGATGGCTTTGTCATGCAGATAACCTTGGGAATAATAGGAGGGAAACTCCGGCGAAACCTTATGCTGGATGTAGAGCGGGAGGAATGTTTTGAAATTGATGTCCGTCGGTTTGAGCGATTGCAGCAGCTTCATCTGTTCCGCTTGGATGACACTGATGCGTTTCTCCAGATCAGCTCCACGCGGCAATTGTATTTTCTCGTTGAACACCTTCAGCTCGCCACCAGCCTTCGTTTCGATCTTCCGCACGCTGTCCAGCACGCTCAAGCCCAGCAGATTGCCCAACGGCTCAGCGCTCGGTGGATTTTGAACGTCCTTGTAGCGCACCGGATTGATGTCTCCGCCGCAGCCTTGCACGAAAAATGCGACCGCTCTGCCTCCCAGTTGTTCCTCGATAACCTTGGACGCGTAGCCTGGGTAATCCGCCGAATTGCCCGTGCTGGGCGGATTCATGATGGGATGACAGGCAAAGTTGTAGAGCACCGCCAAGGGAGTGCCATCCAGCCGGTCCAACCGCAGCAATCCGATTTGCGGATCAATCGGCCCCACGCTCGCCACCTCTTCATCACGCGGCATCGCATAAGCCCGGCGCATGTCCACTTCACTCCCGTCCTTCAATTTCAACCGCCGGTTCTCGCTGATCCGGTTCTCCTGCCCTGTTCCCGCCCCTACTTTGACCGGCACCAGATTCCTCATCGCCGTCTTCACCGCCTCCACCGTGAGCTGCTCCGTATTGGTCCGCACGATACCATGACAATGACTCGCATTGATCACCACCCCCGCCGGAGCGATACCCAACTCCCGCTGCAACTGCGCGCGCACATTCGGTAGAAAATCATTCTTGATCCGCCCCAACTCCCCGATGGCCACCGCATCGATGGTGATCAGCACTACCGTCGCACTGTCGCTTTGGATCACCAACGCCTTGGCATACAGCGGATCATTCACCAGTCCCGTGCGGTCCGTGATATCCACCTTGGCCGCGCCCGCCCTAAGCTCTGCGGCGTTGCCATTGAAGCTAAACAGTAAATACCCAAGCACCAACGCTATCCTCAACCAGCTTGAGCTCACGCACTTCACGCCAGCAACTCCTTCACCACATGTCCATGCACATCCGTCAGCCGGAAATCGCGACCTGAGTGGCGATACACCAGCTTCTCATGGTCCATGCCCAATAGGTGCAAAACCGTCGCCTGCAAATCATGCACGTGCACCTTGTCCTTCACCGCCCCAAATCCAAAATCATCCGTGGCCCCATGGATTACTCCGCCCTTCGCGCCGCCGCCCGCCAGCCACATCGTGAACCCGTGATTGTTATGATCCCGGCCTGCCGTCGGCTTGAGCGCCGCATCTTGCGTCAACTCAACCGTCGGTGTGCGACCAAACTCCCCACCCCAGATCACCAATGTCTCGTCCAACAAACCTCTCGCCTCCAGATCCGTCAGCAATGCCGTGATCCCCTGGCAGCATTCATTCGCCAGTTTCCGGTGATCGCCCGCAATATTGCTATGGCTGTCCCAAGGTTGCAGCGTCCCATGCCACACTTGCACAAATCTTACGCCACGCTCTACCAATCGCCGTGCCACCAGCATCTGCTTCGCCTGCGGCGTATTACCATACATCGTGCGGATATGCTCCGGCTCACGCCCGATATCAAACGCATCCGTCGCCGCATTCTGCATGCGGAACGCCATCTCGAATGAATGAATCCGTGCCTCCAATGCCGCCTCATTTCGCACGCTCTGATGCTTGCGATTCAGCTGCTCCACAAACGACAACTGCGCCCGTTGCTCGTCTGCGGATAAAAATGGATTCTTAAGATTATCGATCAACTCCTGCGGCTTCTTGTCCTGCGTCTCGATATAGGTGCCTTGATATGTCCCGGGCAGAAATGAGGATTGCCAATTATCCGCCCCCGCCACCGGCATGCCTTTCGGCACCAGCACCACAAAGCCCGGCAGGTTCTGGTTCTCTGTGCCCAGCCCATACGTGACCCAGGCCCCGATGCTCGGCCGCGCCATGATGCTCGCCCCGCAATTCATCAGCCGCAACGAACTCTCATGGATGGGAACATCCGTATGCATGGAGCGGATGACACACAACTTGTCTGCGTGCTGTTCCGCCAAAGGCGCAAAGATCTCGCTCACCTCCATCCCGCTCTGCCCATACTTCTTGAATTTGAACGGCGAACCCAAAGCCGCTCCCGTCGGGCGCTCCGTGGCGAAGTGCAACGGCAACCGTTGCCCATGATACTTGTTCAGCATCGGCTTCGGATCGAACGTATCCATCTGCGACGGCCCGCCATTGGCCAAAATTTGGATCACATACTTCGCCTTCGCCGGAAAGTGCGATGGCTTCACGGCCAGCGGATGCGCCCCGCCCGCTTCACCAGCCAGCAAATCCTTCCCCCACATCGCCGCCAACCCGACCAGGCCAAAGCCCGCACCGCACCGGCGCAACATCTCCCGCCGCGTCATGAACGCCTGCGGATTCAGCAAAGGATTTTGTGCGCGCTTCATAACTCAATCTACAAAGACAAATTCATTCGCGATCAGCAGTCCCTGCACCAGGCTCGCCCACCGCTTGTTGCCCGCTTCATCCGTTGGCATTGGTCCGGCGTACGCCTGTGCTAGGTTCAGTTCTTCTTTCGTCGGTTGCCGTGAATAGACCAATTTGAAAGCCGTCTTGATCCGCTCCTCCGCACTCACGGCCTTCACCATCTCTGGTCGTTTCAGCACCGCTTCCGCCTGCTGTCGTGCGAACCCGCTGTTCATCAGATAAAGCGCCTGTAAGGGGACCGTCGTCTCACTCCGCCGCGCGATAGATGTATCCGGATTCGCCACATCAAAGTTCCGCAACAGCGCCGGAATGCGAAACCGATCCGTATAACCATACACCGCCCGCCTTAAATTCTTATCCTCCAAAGGCGCACTACGCCCACCCATCTTCACATCCAATCGGCCAGCCACTTGCAGCAGCGAATCTCGCAACGGTTCAAATTCCAACCGCCGCGGCGACATACGCCAGAGCAGTTTATTGCCGGGATCTTTCAACATCGCCCGTTCACTCGCCAAGCTGCTTTGTTGCCACGTCGCCGAACTCAAGACGTAGCGGTGCAGCGCTTTCAACGACCACCCGTGCTCCATGAACCAGCTCGCCAGATGATCCAACAACAGCGGATGCGATGGCTCCTGACCCATCACCCCGAAATCATCCGCCGTCGGCACCAATCCCTGTCCGAAGTGCTGCTGCCACACACGGTTCACGATCACTCGCGCCACCAGCGGATTCTCTTTGCTCACGATGGCCTGCGCCAGTTGCAATCGCCCGTCGTCGCCATATGTGCGCCCATCCACCTTCGCCAGCACTTGCAAGAAGCGGCGTGGCACTGAAGCACCTACGTTCTTTGCTTCACCCCGGATCAAGATATGCGGGTCCACCGGTTTCGGCGTCGCCCGCACTGCCATAGGGCGTTCTACGGGCGCGGTCGCTTCCAACACGGCTAACTGCGTGCGCAAACCATCCCCTCGCTCGCCATCAGCACGATTCACCAGTTCCTTCTCCGTCAGAAACCGATGGATGTCATCAATCATCTCCTGCCGGTCATGCGGCGGCACCGGCGACTTCGGTCCGTAAACGAAGTTGACGATGTAATGCGCTTCTTGCGACGTGGACTTCAACGCCTCCTGAATCACCTTCCCGTAAAGCCCCGCCACATCCAGCATCGTCTCCAGCTTCTGTTCACGAAACGCTGCTACCACAGACGGATGATAGCTCTGCGGTTGCTTCCCCATTTCAGCTAGAACGGCTTGCGCCTTCGTGCCAAATCCTTCCTTCGGTAACGCCATCAGCTCATGCCACAGTTTGAAGAAGGGTTCTCCGCTCGCCTTGCTCTGCGCCAGCAAAGCCTCCCAGCGCGCCGGGGCCTTGTAGTAGAGCAGTCCGCGCGGCGTATCCAGCGGCACATACCCCTCTGTTGTCCGGTGATTCGGCGAACTCCGTACGATGACTTGCAGATACTCCGTCACGAGGTCGCGGAAGTGCTGGTTTGATCTGGCCATGCACACGTCCACATGCGCCTCATACTCCTTCAATATCTTCGTCCGCTCGGCTTGGTATTTCTCCAACGCCGCCGCGTCACCCGAACGCTTCAGTTCCGGCAAATCCATCGGCTCCTGCACACTGCCGAGAATGCCATACAGCGAGTAATAGTCCGCCGTCGGCACCGGATCGAACTTATGATCATGGCAACGCGCGCAGGAAACCGTCATGCCCAGAAAACCGCGCGTGATGGTATCGATGCGATCATCGATCACCAGATTCGGCCCATCCTCATTCGCCCGAAACTGCCGCCCCACCGTGAGAAAACCCAAAGCCCGCAAGTCCGCCTTGTCCTTCTCCGGCAAACGGTCGGCAGCGATTTGCTCCAAAATGAATTGATCGAAGGGCTTGTCCTCATTCAGCGCATCGATGACGTAATCCCGATACGTATGAGCGAACGGAATGCGCCGCTCACCATCCACGGATTGCTCGATGGTATCCGCATACCGCGCCACATCCAACCAGTGCCGCCCCCAGCGCTGTCCATACTCCGGCCGTGCCAGCAGTTTATCCACCAACTGCTCAAACGCCTTCGGAGATTTGTCAGCCATGAACGCTTCCACCTCCTCATACGTCGGCGGCAGGCCGATGAGATCGAAATACGCACGGCGTATCAGCACCCGTTTATCCGCTGGCAAACTCGGCTTCAAACCTTCTTTCTCCAGCTTCGCCAAAACAAAATTATCCAGCTCTGTCTGCAACCACCGCTTGTTCTTCACTGTAGCAGGCGCTGAATTCTGCACCGGTTGATACGACCAGTGCTTCCGCCCCTGCTCCATATCAATGGTCTTCCCCTTCCCCAGCGGCTTGATGTCCGCTGCAGAAATGGCGCCTGCCACGAGCACTATGCCCGTTATCAATCCCGCTATGATGGCCTTTTTCTCCACGCTCAGCTTAGACGAAATGATTCACCGACATCTTCAAGTTTGTTTGAAGCGGACAATCCGCACTTCACCCATAAACTCACATTGCTCAAGACTCTCCTGCATGATCCGCAACGCCGCCTCTTGATCAAACCCGCCCGTCCCCGCCCCGATAAACGGAAACGCCACGGAATTGTATCCCTTATCGTGCGCAATCCTCATCGCGTTCACCACGCAATCCCGGATGATCTTTTCCGAGGACCGCCACAACATATTGATCCCCGCCACATGGATGATCGCCTTGAACGGCAACTTTCCCGGCCCCGTCACCGCCGCTCCACCCGCCCGAATCGGCCCCATCTTACCTAACTCTTTGAATGGCCCATACCCGCCTCTTTTCTTGATCGCTCCCGAAACTCCCTGCGGCAACAACAGCCACCACGGAATGATGTTCCGATTCCATGCATTGACGATGACCTCCACCTGCTGGTCCAACAAATCACCATCAATGACATGAACATTCATTACGAATTGAAACGACCGAATCACTCACAACCCCGTCTTCTTCTTCAGATCCGCCCAAAACTCATCCACCGTATCCTTGCGGATCTGCCGCGCCGGAATATCGATAAATTTGTTCGCCGGAATCACGCCCGTCTTGCCATCGAGGATGTCTTTCAGCACCTCCACGGACTTGTAGCCATACATATACGGATTCTGCACCACTGTCCCATGCACCGTGCCCTTCTGGATGCCCGCCAGCGTCTCATCCGCCTCGTCGAACGCGATCACCTTCACCTTGCCCAGCTTGCCCGCGCGATCGAGCGCTTCGAGTATCAGCGGCGGATTGTAAGCGAAAAGCCCTACCATGCCGTCAATGTCCGAATACCGCGCCAGCGTGTCTTCTACGTTGTTCTTGCCCTTCGCGCGATCGAACTGGTCCGTCAACGTGCCCAGAATCGTGAACCCATTCCCCGTCAATTGTTTGTCCGGCGCATCGAAATTGTTCGGGTTCTCCGGTCGACCAAGGACCTCGTCGATCATCCCCTGCCGACGGCGCTTTGCATTGTCCTGCTCCATGCGCCCGATGTAGATCATGATCTTGCCGCCCTTCGGCAACGCCTCCTTCACCAGCGCCCCGCACAAACGCCCCGCCTTGTAATTATCCATGCCAAGGTACAGCAGGCGATTCGCCTTCGGCGCATCCGAATCCGCCGTGATGATCTTCACGTGCTCTGCCGCCTTGCTGATCATCTCCGTCTGGTTGTCCGCATCGATCGGGCTGATCGAGATGCCATCGACCCCACGCGTGAGCAAATCCTCAATGATCCGCTTCTGATCGCCAATCCCCTCCGCCGGCATATACATGGAACTGTCCACGCCCAAATCTTTCCCCGCCGCCTTCACCCCCGCCTCGCAAATCGTCCAGAACGACGCCACCCCATTGCTGACAAACGCGATCTTATGCTTCTTCCCAGAAGGCGTCGGTGCCGCTGAACTGCCGCTCCCGCTCGGAGTGCCACCCTGCTGCGGTGCCGGTTGGCTCGGTTTGCAAGCGCTCAAAGTCAACACGCAGAACAAAGCCATCGCCTGTGCAAAAACCTTCGGTGAATTCATAAATATTTAATTAACGATTCAAATCTCATTTGGCGACCAAGAAACGATTCTTGTTACGCATTACGCCACCGTCATCCCCCCATTCACATGCAGGTTCTGCCCCGTGATGAACCCCGCCGCATCACTCGCCAGGAACACCACTGCCCCTGCCACATCCTGCGGCACGCCCCAGCGATTCGCCGGGATCAGGGCGCGATACCCGTCCTTCAATTCCTGCGGGTCGTTCTCATGCCGCTCCACCGGAATCCAACCGGGCGCAATCATGTTCACCGTGATGCCATTCGGCGCCAGTTCGCCCGACATGCTCCGCGTCCATCCGTTCTGCCCGCCCTTCGCCGCCACATACGCACTGAAGTTCGGCACCCCACGCGCCACCACTTCGGACCCGATATTGATGATTCGCCCCCACTTCTGCTGTTTCAGATGCGGCAAACACGCCCGCGTCAGCAAGAACGGACTCTTGATGAAGAAATCCAGCATCGATTGATAAAACGCCCAATCATACTCCTCGATCGGCTTCTGCGGCTGCGCTGGCGTCGCATTAAAAACCAAAATATCGATCGCCCCCAACGTCTTCGCCACCTCCTCCACCAACCGCTTCACCTCCGCCTCATCCACCACACTCCCGCGAAACAAAGCCCCTTCACCACCCGCCGCCTGAAACTCCGCGAACGCCTGCTCCGCCCGCGCCTGGTTATTCGCATAATTCAAAGCCACCTTCGCCCCCGCCTGGCCCAAGGCAATCGCCATGGCCTTCCCCAGCCCCGTCGTGCTCCCCGTCACCAAAGCCACCCGCCCAGTCAGATCAAATCCTTTGCTCATATTTCCCCTTTTTGAATTCGTGCTAATTCGTGAAATTCGTGTCTTTCCTCTTTAAGCCAGTATCTCCCTCACCACATTCCCATGCACATCCGTCAGACGCATATCGCGTCCGCCAAACCGATACGTCACCCGCGTGTGATCCAGCCCTAGCAGATGCAGCATCGTCGCGTGCAGATCATACATCTCCAATTTGTTCTCCACCGCCTTGTAGCCGTACTCATCCGTCGCACCGTAGCTCATGCCACCCTTCACCCCACCGCCCGCCATCCACACCGTGAATCCGAACGGATTATGATCCCGCCCATTCGTCCCCTGCGCAAACGGCGTCCGCCCAAATTCACCCGCCCAGATCACCAACGTCTCCTCCAGCAACCCCCGCGCCTTTAAATCATGCAGCAACGCTCCGATCGGCTGATCCACCGCGCGTGAATTATTCTCATGCCCCTCCTTCAAATTCCCGTGCTGATCCCACCGATCTCCTGCCACCTTCGGGCACGTCAGTTCGATGAACCGCACTCCGCGCTCGATCAACCGCCGTGCCGTCAGGCATTGCCGCGCAAAGATCCGTGTCTGCTCAAACGGATGATCAAACCCATATAATTTCTTCAAGGTCTCACTCTCGTGGTTCAACTCCATCAACTCCGGCACCGCCGATTGCATGCGGAACGCCAATTCGTAATTCGCGATCGCCGACTCGATCGGGTCCAGCTTGCCCATCCGCTCCACCACGCCACCGTCCAATTGCTTCAGCAGCGCCAGCTTGTTCTGTTGCAGCTTCGGCGTCGCCTCCGTCGGCAAAATATTCGCCACCGGCTTGTCTGCTGCACGAAAGACCGACCCCTGATACGTGGCCGGCAGAAAACCATTCGCAAAATTATCCAGCCCACCCGGCGGGATCAGCCCGCCATTCAACACCACAAATCCCGGCAGATTCTGGTTCTCCGTCCCCAACCCATAATTCACCCACGCCCCCATACTCGGCCGCCCCGCCAATCCCAAGCCCGTGTGCAGAAAATAATTCGCATTCGTATGCTCCGAGAACTCCGATGTCAGCGACCGAATCACGCAGATGTCATCCATGTGCTGCGCCACATGAGGAAACAGCGAACTCACCGGCAGACCGCTGCGCCCGTATCGCTTGAACTCCCACAGACTGCCCAGCGTGTTCCCGTTGTCGTTGAACTGCGTGGGCTCCATCTTCATCTTGAACGGCTGCCCGCTCTCCGCCTGCAACCGCGGCTTCGGATCAAACGTATCCACCTGCGACGGCCCGCCATCCATATAGAGAAAAATGACATTCTTCGCCCGCGCCTTGAAATGCGGCGCCAACGCCCCTCCCGCCGTGCCTGAATTCGCTCCAGCACCAAACGCCTTGTCCCCCAGCAACGCCGTCAGCGCCACCGCGCCAAAGCCATTCGCACAACGCGCCAGCATCTCGCGCCGCGTCATCGGCTTCGTCGAATATCTTCCACAATGCGCCATAATACTTCGTCCTTCGTTCTCGCCCGTCTCCATCCGGGGCGCCCTCGCCCCGCTCACCGTAGTGGGACAGGCGCCCTCGCCTGTCCAGTCTCTCCAACTCTCACGCCCTCACCCTGCCATCTTTTCCCCGCCACCGTTAGCACTACATGCGCTATATGCGCTGCTTGGAGACAAAATCTCAAAAAAACAATGTCTGCCGTTCGCCACTCCCCATCTTCGCTTCCTTCGCGCCTTCTGTTAAAATTCCCTTTTCGTGTATTCCGAGTATTTCGCGGTTAACCATCTCTGTCCCCTCATTGGCCCGCCGGTGCAACCGGCTTAATTGACAAAAACAAACTCCTTCACATTGAACACCACATGACAGAAATCCGCCCACACCCGCCCATCCTTCTGCCACGCCTCGCCACTCACCCCATACTCACCCGCCTGAATCCTTAAGAACTCCTGTGCTCTCCCTTGTTCCTCTGCCGAAGCACTCCGTCCAAACGCCGTCCGATAAATCTTCTCGATCCGCTGCTCAACCGTCACATCTTCCTTCAATAACCGCTCCGCCCACAACTTCGCCTGCTGCACCACCAGCGGATCGTTCATCATGATCAGCGCCTGCGCGGGCACATTAGACACCGTCCGCCTGCCCACCGTCGTCGCCGCTGCTGGCGCATCAAACGCCTGCATCATCGGCGAGAGAAAATTCCGCCGTACCTCCACATAGATGCTCCGCCTCCCATCCCCATCCAGCGGCCCGCTCTTGCCCGGCCGACCTCGTCCATCCATGAACTCCGTCAGATGAATCGCCACCGATGGACCAAACATCTTCGCATCCAATCTTCCCGACACCGCCAGCACCGCATCCCGGATCGCCTCGCCCTCCAGCCGCTTCACATTCATGCGATGCCACCAAACATTGTTCGGATCCTTCGCCTCCGCCACCGCATCATCCGGTTGGCTCGCCATCTGATACGTGCGCGAGAGCACGATGCCTTTGATTAATTTCTTCACCGACCACTCACCCGTCGTGCGAAAATCCTCCGCCAGCCAATCCAGCAATTCGGGGTGCGACGGCACCTGCCCCAACACGCCAAAATTATCCACCGTCGGCACGATTCCCCGCCCCATCAGATGATGCCAAACCTTGTTCACCATCACCCGCGCGAGCAACGGATTGGCGGGTGAAGTCCACTCCTCCGCGAGTCGTAACCGCCCGCTTCCTTCATCGAAAATCGCGCTCTCTCCTCCACCCAAAGCCTCCAGATTCCGCCGAAGCACTACGTCGCCCAAGCGCCTTGGACTCCCGCGCAGAAATACTTTTTCATTATATGGCGTCCCGTCCGTCAGCGCCGGAACCGTGACCAATTCACGAATACCCGACTCAACCTTCGCATACTCCTCCAGCAACGCTTTCAACTCCACATCATCCCGCTTGCCCAACGTGACCAGTTGATTCGCCAACAACTGATTGACCTTCCGTAGCCCGTTTACGCCCATGCTCTTCCCCTCTAGCCAGCGCAGCACTAGGTCACTCGTTGCTTTGGCCAACTCGTCTGCATTATCCGTCGACTCTCTGACCAGCTTCACCGGCAGTATTGGCACAGGGACATCCGCGCGATTGCTGAACAGCACGTGCTCCACTGCAAACCAGTCATTCCCTTGACCGCCTCCCGACGATGGATCTGGCGGCGTCCGGTCCACGAACTCCAGATGCGCCCGATGCCCCTTCCACATCCGCACATCCATTCGATACCACTTCGGCGTCTCGCTATTCAGCGTCTGCCGCAGATTACCGTAGATGGGATTACGGATCAGCGTGAACCCATCCACCACCAGACTCACCCGGCTTCCCGTACCGGCGATGAGCAGGTGGATATAATCCTTCTCAACGGTGAAGGAAGGCGATTGCAACGTCCCTTCCAACCGTGGTGACACCTGCCCGCTCGCCAAGGCATTGCGTGCTTCCACAAACTTCACCGGCTGCTCCGTATTTCCTGCCCGGAAATCACTACGTGGCGTGGATGCGATCTCGAATGCTGCTCCATTTGCCGACCAACCTTTAGGCAACTGGCCTTGTGCAGACATGAACCGGACATCATCTGGGGAAGTGGTCCAACCTATCGTCTCTTTGTCCTCACCCGTCTGCATCGCGATCCACCGCTTCAGCACCTCCACTTCCAACCCTCGCGCCTTCGCCACCACTTGTATCAGATCCGCCTGCGGCAACGGCTGGTTGTTCGCCCCAAAGAACTCTGTGCGGTCAGACATCACCACATGATCCATCCCGATGTTCCCCCAGCTTCCCTTCACCTCATCCACCACCTCAAGCTTCGCCTGTTTACCCTGAAACTCATTCACCTCAAACTTTGCAGGCCCCATGTGATTGTTGTTCTTACCTGTCTCGCTGCGAACCACCTTGCCATCCACCAACAGATTCACGCACGTCTTGCCTATATGCGCTCCGCCACCCACCAGGAAATGGATATACTTCCGACTGATCGTGAATCCGGGGCCTTCCAGTTTACCGGTGAATCCGTCACTTTGGACTACCTTCCCATCACGCCGCGCATTATGGGAATTGATGAACCCCTTGCCCACTGCTCCCACATCTCCTTGATACGTCCCGATTTCATTTTGTCCCACCGGCCCTTCGCCAAATACATCGCCAGTTGCCTTCCAGCCCGCGAAAATATTCCCTTCAAAATCCGCCAGCATTACATCACCTGCCTTCTTCGCATCTGCCGGAGCTTGGCCGCTTAACACCTCCCGCACCGCCAGCAGATAATCCTTCAACTTCCAATCCGCCGGAACTGTCGTTGCGTGCAAGCGTTCCTTGATCTGCTGCTTGATGGCTTGCAGCTTCTTCGCCTGTTCCAGTGTCGCCGTCAAAGGTTCCACTTCCGCCAACCGATACCGCGAACTCTCGATGATCCCATACAGCGAGTAAAAATCCTTTGTGGAGATCGCATCGAACTTATGGTCATGGCATCGCGCACACGCCACCGTCATGCCGAGGAACGTCTTGGAGATGACATCGATCTGGTTGTCGATCAGCTCCGCCTGGTTCAACCGCACATCCACCGGCGAATGGATCTGCTGCGGTAGCCAGAATGACGTCGTACCAATGACCGATTCATTGAACCCATCCACCGGATTAGTGCGCGGCTGCTTCAGCAGGTCGCCCGCCAGATGCTCCTTCACGAACTGGTTATACGGCACATCCGCATTGAACGCGCGGACGACATAATCCCGATACCGCCACGCATTGTGGATGGTGTAATCGAACTCGTGCCCCATCGTCTCCGCATACCGCATCAGGTCCAGCCAGTGACGCCCCCAACGCTCGCCAAAGTGCGGCGACGCCAGTAATTCATCCACCAGCTTCTCCGCCGCTTTCGGTGAAGTGTCCTTCACAAACGCCTCCACCTGCTCCGGCGTCGGTGGCAAACCCAGCAGATCAAAATACAAGCGCCGCACCAGCGTCCGCTTCTCCGCTGCCGGTTCCGGCTTCAATCCTTCCGTCTCCAGCTTCGCGAAAATGAACCGATCGATCGGCAACTGCCCCCAGCTCTTATCCTTCACCGCCGGCAATACTGGTTTCTTAATTGGTTGCCAGGCCCAATGCTCCCCTCGCCGCTTCTCCAGATCGAACACCTCCACCTTGCCCGCCGCCTTCGGAGCTGCTTCCTGCGGCCACGGCAAACCCAGCTTTACCCATTGCTTAAGTACGTCCACCTGCGCCGAAGTGAGCTTCGTCTTCGGCGGCATCTGCAATTCCGGATCACCATACTCCACCGCCTTGATCAGCAAGCTCTTCTCCGGACTCCCCGTCACTACCACAGCTCCGGCCTCACCCCCGCGTAAGACCGCCTCCCGCGAATCCAGATACAACCCGCCCTTAACCTTCTTCGCTCCAGCGCTGTGACATTCAAAACAATTTTCCACCAGCAAGGGCCGCACCTTCTTCTCAAAAAAATCCAACTGCTCCGCCGAAAACTCCGCCGCAGACAAAGAAATCCCCATCCCCCATCCCACAATGGTGGTTACGACAGCCGCTCTCTTCCAAAACCTCATTCCAGCTATCTCAAAATTCTACTTCTTCAAATGTGCCCCATCAAGGCCATGACCAGCTTGCGCCCGCATTTCATACCTCATAATTCATACTTCCAGCCCCTACCTCATCGCTTCCCCTTCCAAACTCTTCCCATCCGTATCCAGGATTTGAAAATGATGTATCCCATGCTTCTTCTCATTCTCATGCGTCCACACGATCTTCTTGTCCCGGTCCACCTCGATGAGCTTCACGCCCGGACTGCTGTTCCCATAGCTCGTGATCACCGTGTTCCCGTTCGGCAACCGCTGCGCTCCGCACGCATCCTTGATCAGCGGCGACGGCAGGTCCGTATTGCTCAACTGCCACACCGTCTTCCCCTTCGCATCCACCTCGATGCTCGTGTGCCCATACGTGCAGTTGATGAGCGTGTTCCCGTTCGCCAGCCGGATTGCCGTGAACGGCCAGTTCGGCGTCTGCACCTCCCACACGATCTTCCCCGTCTTGTCATACTCGCGAACCACCTTGTCATGCAGTTGCGGGATAAGGTAATTGCCATTAGGCAACTTGCGCGCCATGCGGCTCTGCATATGAAAATTCGTCAACTGGCACTGGATCGGAAACTCCACCAGTATTTTCCCCTCCCGATTCACCTCCAGCAACCGCGGCTTCGGCCCCGCCTCCGTCAGCATGATGTTCCCACCGTCCACCACCTGCGCCGTATTCACCTCCGCCTGCGTGCCCTTGAACTCAAACACCTTCGTCCCATCCCGTTTCACCTCCACAACCGCCCCGCCCGGATACTCCTTGTTCTTGGACAGGGCCAGCAGCACATTCCCACTCGGCAACACCCACCCATCCCGTGTATTCGCCGGATAACTCCACGTGACCTTGCCCTCACCCGATAAAATGTAAGTCTCCGCCCCCGTCGCCAGAAACGAATGAGTGACCGCTTGGGCACGGGCAGACAACAGGACGCAAGCAAGCGTCAGCAGAGCAAGAAAACGTGGCTTCATCCCCGCCTTATGCCAGAAGCCCGCGCGCAAGTCAGCGACACTTTTCAAAAAAAAGAAACCGGCCAGACTCCTGGCCGGTTTCATATGTTAAATCAGCAAGCAAGACAGCTCAGTGCTTCAAATCCTCTTCCTTCGGCTCAGGCAACCAGTGTGTCAACAGCGCTCCCATAAGCGCATATCCCCCTGCTACCAGTGCCGCCATGAGTGCGATCTTCGTCGGATCCGGTGGTTTGGCTGCCGACAGCGTCAGTGTGATCCACGCCGCCGCCGTGCCGATCACACGCCCGCCGATGTTCGCGGCGAAACTTTCACCCGTGCCGCGCAGATGCACCGGAAACACCAAGGGGATGTAGTTACCCCAGAAGCTGAACTGGGCCACCGTCAGCAGACCGGCGATGAAGATGCCGATCTTGATGTTCGTCAGGGAATCCGCGTTGGTCAGCGATCCGCCAATCCAATAGAAAAGCAAAGGCACGAAAATCAAAGAAGGTATCTGGAAGATCCGGAACAAGTTGCGCCGGCTGGCAATCTTCAGCGCCAGGATGGCGAGCAGGAACCGGCCTATCAATCCGCCTGCCTCTTGTATCTTCGTCACGGTAGCCACTTCACTGTCCGTGGCATTGGCGCCGATCTGTTTGAGTTTTTTCGCATCCGGCACTTCCTTGCCTTCCGCTTTGGCATCGGCCACTGCCTTGTCTTGCGCCGCCTTGGCTGTCGCCAACACCGCAGCATGGCCTTTTCCGGGAGCTCCCAAGATCTGCGGCAACTGCTGGATCGCACCGAACGCGATGCCATAGCTCGCCGCGAACAGCAGCGTGGTAAGAATCGTCGTCCGCCGCAGTTCCGGGCTGAACAGTTCGGCAATGCTAGGCCGCTTCAATGTCCCTTGTGCCTTCTTGGCCGCCCAGGCGGGTGATTCCGGCAGGAATGGGCGGATCAAGATCAGCGGCAGTGCCGGTATAACGCCCGAGATCAGGGTATACCGCCACGCCTCATGCGCACCATTGATGGCCGGAAACGCTCCCGCATGATCCGCCGCCACGCCATTCATCCACGCCACCAGAAACCCGCCGAAAGAGGAAAACGCCTGCGTGTATCCCAGCACCTTTTCCCGCTGTTGGGGAATGGGGAAAAGTTCAGCCAGCCACGCCACCGCCGCCACAAACTCCACACACACACCGATGAATACCAGACAGCGGCAGATCAGCAACTGCTCCAGTGTCGTGGCAAAACCCGCCGCAAACGCCGAAAATGCATAAAGCAAAATGCTGAACGTCAACACCCGCCGACGGCCGAAAATATCCGTAAGATAACCACCCAAAAGGCCGAACACACCGCCCACCAAGGCTGGCACAAAGAACAACGTCCGCGCCCACTCCACATACTTGGTACCGCCGGGCACCCAAGCGGCTATCGCGTCGGGTCTCGCCGTCCCGGCGGCCACCATCTGCTCGATCAGGGGCGCGCTCAAGGCCGCCATCGCGGGCTTGATGATGAGCGGCAGCATCAGCAGCTCATAGATGTCGAAGGCAAAACCGATGGCGGCGATGACGCACACCAGCCACTGCGTTGTGGACAGTTTCATCTTGGGTTCCGAGGTGCTCATGAGGATGTATCAAAACTAAGCCCTCCATCCCGCGCAAGCGAAAATAATACGAATACGTATCATTTCCCAAACCCGGGCTCCGTCGAAACCGTTGAACGTAAAAACGTCCTACCCGCCACGCTTCACGATTTCACCTTTTAACACCCTCCTTCTACTTCTTCTTTTTCGGCTCCGGAAACTTCTGCGCATACAGTTTCTCCAGCACCTCGCCTCGCAGCTTGCCCTTGATGCTTCCCGCCTTCTTGATATCCACGCCCTCCGCCTGCGCAATGGCGATCCACCGGTTCAGCGTGGCCTCATCGATCTTGGTTTTCGGGCTCACCTCATGCCCGGGCATCTCACTGGTATACTGCCCGAAGATCGGCTCCGGTTTCACCAAGGTCGTGACCGATGGATCCACCAATCCGTGAAACGCCCCGCGCGCACCGAACCATTGGGCCGCGCGAAATAGCGTCGAGCCCGGTCGGACATCCGTGAGGTAGATCGTGGCCAGCTTGTGCTTGTGCAACTGGTCTTGCAGCATCGGCACCGAGATCTCCTGCACCGGCTTGTCCTGCAATATCGCCAACCCCGCCGCATGCCCCGCCGCCTGGCCCAGCGCCGTCCACGTCGGCTCCATGCGCAGGCAGGAGAAACCCACATGACTCGCCGAGACCGCCACCGGCACCAGCAGATTGCCCACATCCTTCGGCACGATCACGCCATAAGGCACCTGAAAAGGCGGGATACCCTTATAGAATTCCCCCGTATGCTTGCCATCAAACCGCGTACCCGTCCGGCCCGTCCCATGGCAATTCAGCGAGTAATCCCCCACGGCGATGGCGTCCGCGAAAAACTTCGCCCGCACATCATTCGAGCCCTGGGCCACATCATTCTCCGTGAAAACGTATTGGCCGATCATCCGCCGGGCCTCACGCACATAGAGCAAGGGCGGCACATAACCGCTGTCCACGAACTCATCCTTGCACAAACCCCACTCCCGCGCGGGCCCCTGGATATTCTTCGGCACCGCCGAATCATTCTGCAGGAAATACAACAGTCCGATGTTGTAGTAATAATGCTGGTCCCAGATGCGCTGGCGCACCACCGGCACCCCATCGGGATAACCGCCGTTGATATCCGGCATGCTCAGGCGCACTGGCGCATGCGGCGTATCGTTCACATCCGCCTTGCGATTCGGCAACAGCGGCAGATGCGTCCGGTAGATGCCATCGAGGTCACCGGAGAAAACCTTCTTGAGTTTGCCCGAGGCAAAATGCTCCAGCACACCGATGAAATCATCCCGCTTATATCCCGGCGGTGCCTGGACCATCACGCGATTATCCGGGTTATCCGTCATCATCAGGCGGAAATTGTAGCCCTGCACCTGCCGGTCCCCGCCCTTCGGCACATCGGCGGCGAGACTCTCGTTATACGCCTCCGGCCCTTCCCGCCCCACCGTGTAGCTCACGCCCGCCCTCGCCATCAAATCACCCTCGTAAGTGGCATCGATGAACACCTTGGCCCGCACCACCATCACACTACCATTGGCGCCGATGAACTGCGCCGTGCGGATCATCGGCCGCGCAGCCGGCATGCCCACCTCCACCTCGCCCAGCCGGTACTTTCGCAGAAACCGCACCGTCGGCACCTCGTTCAACATCTGGGAAAATGCCTTCAAGTTCACCATCGGCTCCCCGTGCAAACCGCGAAACGACGCCTCATGATTCGGTGCGCCGACCCCCCGCTCGGCGATATAATACCGCTCCACCCGCATGCAGAACTCCTGGTATGTCCCCGAAATGGACGCCAGTGTCCGCACATCCGTCCAGGAAAGCCCGCTCGTCACCATGCCCCCGAGCCGGTCCGATGGCTCCACCAAGATCACAGAGTAACCGCTCTTCGCGGCTCCGATGGCGGCCGCGATCCCCGCCGGTGTGGCGCCATAAACCACCACATCCATCCGCACCTCCTGCGCCCGCGCTGACGAGGCCAAACCACACAGGAGCAAAACCCAGCAAGCCAACCGGCGAAGAACAAGGTGAGTCATAACGTGCCGCCATTCTGCCACGCCCCCTTTACAAAGCAAACCCTCAAGTCCCGCCTTGTTCCCAGCCGTTTCGCGAACCCCGCTTGCCTCCGTCACAGATGATGTTTTCATTTTCTCACCCGCCCATGTCGCATAAATCATGCCCTTAACATAATGGGAGGGGTGTGACATCCATAGTCACAGGGGTGAAAATATTTTGAAAATCTTTATTACTGAATGAAGTCTCCTCACGAAACAGCCACCTAGCACAAAAAAGCTACGTCGTTAATGCTACTTTCTGGGTTCGACCGGGTTTAGCACTACGGCAAAGTCGTGCTCTCTTCCTCCCCCACCTTCACCTGCGTCGTCTCACCTGGGCGCACCACCAGTTCCTGCGTCACGTAATATCTCTTGGCGGGCACGCCGTTTGATAACGTCAGCCTTGCAGTCAATTGACCAAATGGCACTTGATCGAAAGCGAAGCGTCCCTGTTTGTCGGTCCGCATCAGATACGGCATATTATACAGGCTCAGACCATTTTGTTTTCCATCCTTGAAGTCCAACACCACCAGCACGCGGCTCACCGGGTGACCGTCTTGATAGGCAATCCCCTCCACCTTTCCCCAGGGGCGGATCTGCAAGGTCGGGTTGTCCAGAAGACTGGCCATCGTTTCTTCCCCATAACCGCTCGGGTGCGTCACCACAATGCGCTGAATAGTTTCATCCACCGACACCTTGAAGATCCCCGCCTTGTCCGCCCGCAAGATTGCTGAGTAATCGGGGTCAAAACCAAACCCCATCGGACCGATACGTAAGTTGCTTGTTGCTGAAACCAGCCCCACTTCCACATCGCCGGCCGGGCGACCATCCGGCAGTTTGACCATCACCGCATGGCTTCGTGCCGGTTTCAACGCCACTTCCAACCTTACCACCCCCGCATCCGGCGACACAAAACCTGTCACATGCGGAACATATCCCGTCGCTTCGAACCTGAAGAAGTAACCGGGATTTGCATCATCTCCAGATACCGCCTCTTCCAAGGAACGTTTAAATTTACCCCCGGAAAAATGCAGCCAAAAACGCTCCATAGTGCTCCATTCGATCCGGTTGCCTTCATTGCCTGCACTTTTTAAGGGAGAACCCGTGAGGATGCGAAACTCCGGCACCGGCTCGCCCGTCTTCGCATCTTTCACCGTCCCCTCGATCACCAGCGCCGGCTTCATCGTGACGCCGTGCTCGTTGTCATCCGGTCGCACCACGACCCACGATTCCATGAACTTGGGCGCCGATACCAAAAATTTAAGCTCTCGATCCGGGGCTCCCTGCCAGAGAACTCTTCCTTCAGCATCTGTTTTCTTGTCGAATTCCACTTGGATGGGATGCAGGCCCGGCCCGCCAGAATTCATGTAATCCAACCACACGTTCGCATTGGTCACTGGCTTCCCCTCTGTATCCAGCACCCGGAGGATAAAGCTCTTGCCCTCTTGCAGTTTCAGTCGGATGGAATTGGCCACTTCTCGTACCACAATCTCCTCCGTCACCGTCGCATATCCCTTCGCTTCGGCAGTCAGCAGATTTCCCCCCAGCGGGCAACCTCCTAATACGAACTGACCCTCCGTATCCGTGGTCACTTTGCGGCTAAAGCCTTTGATTCCGGCAAAGACCTCCGCACCTGCCACCGGTTTCCCTTCTGGATCCACCACCACACCTCTCACCGTCATGGGACGCCCGAGGTGGATCACATACGTTCCCTGTCGCAACTGCTCCTCCATACCTGTCTTTAGCGCCACAATCTCGGAGCCCGACTTGATCCACAGGTCATGTTCAGCCCTTACATCGATTTCAAGAAGCGTCTCCTGCGCGATGCGGTCCGTCCTCCACAACCCTTCCGCATCCGTCTTGACCTCGTAGTAATCAAACCCATGGGTTTCCATCACCCGCTTCAGTTGCGGATTGCTTCGGTGATAAAAGCCCACACTGGCCTCCTTCACCGGTTGACCATCAGCATCCAGCACCCGGCCACCAATCGTTACTGCCCGTTCCAATTTCACCGTGTAGGCTTCCGGCAACACATCGCCCAGTTCCGACGACCACTGCAAGCGCTTGCCACCAAAACCATCCCGCACCGTTTTTAATTCCAAGCTCGTAAGCGCGGCTTTATTGATAGCCAAATCCACTTCGCCTGCTTCATTCACCATAAGTTCGGCTTTCGTGACTTTCTTTCCATCAGTCCGCTCCACCATAATCATCGCCCCCGTCACCGGCTCGCCGGTCTCAGCCGACACCAGCTTCAAGCGCAGGAAATCCGCACTGCCTTCACCCATCGCGATTTCAACTTTAGCAACGGACGCAACGGCATTGGATTGGTTGACCGGCTTTGCCTTCTCTGGTGTATCGGCAGAAGATGTGCGTTGATTTGCTGTTACAGCTTGGCTCGCTGTTTGTCGCCACATTAAGCCTCCTACCACCGCCGCCAGCACCAACAACACTAGCATAGGCTTCAACACGCCCCAGAACGTCAATCCTGTCGCTCCGCCAGAAGCCCCCGACAACACCGCTTCCTGCAAGGCTTTGCTTCCCACAGAGACAGCAAGCCCTGCTGGCCCCGCTGAGACCGATTGCTCCAACAGCATCACTCCCAATCCTGCAGCGGCTATCGTCACTCCGCGCTCCGCTAACATCACCCGTAGCTTATCCACCGCGCGGCTCACACGCTTCTGCGCCGCGTCCTCGCTCACCCCAAACACCGCTCCCAGGCTTTTCAAATCGCGTCGCTCAAAGAAACGCAGAAGAATCGCCTCGCGGTCTGCCGCTTCGAGTTGGTCGATAGCCTCGTCCAGATACGGAGCCATCTCTTGCCAGCTAGTTTCCTCGGATTCATTCAGCATCATGGCGGCCGCCTCCTTTTCCCGCGCCTGACGACGTATCTCCCCGCGCACCAGATTGCTCGCCACAAAACCCGTGTGCCGGTGCAACCAACCACCCAGCATCACGCGCTCCGGTAAGGTCTCCGCCTTCCGCGCCAGATCGGTGAACACCGTCTGTGTCACCTCTTCCGCGCGATGCGTATCTCCGCGCATCCGGCGCAACGCCGCCGAATACACGAGGTCCACATAGCGCGTGACCAGCTCCCGGAACGCGGCTTCCGAGCTGTTCGTGGCATACTCCCGCAGCAATTGATTTACGTCATTCATGGTCGTCTTCTATCCCTAGGAAGCCGCCCACCGCCCAATCCGACAGAATAAAATTGCCTCCGGCATGGTTTGTTCACAATTGGCCGGCAAAAACCTCTGTTTACTCCATTTGTTCCTGTGCTATCTCTCTAGGCATCGTTCGGGTTCCGCGATCGTCTCGCCAGCTTGAAATCACATGAACTTGCAAACCGCTATTCGCCTGGCTCAAGCGCAGGCAGTGAAATGGGGGCTTCTCTGGGAAGGAGAATTGCGGGTTATACACACTTATTCATGGTGGCAGATCTTAGCCCATGACCATGTATTTGAGATCGTCTCCGGCCAAGGCCGGATTATCGCGCATATTTGGGGAGCCAAGTTATACCGTTTGGAATATTATCCCGCTGACCAAAATAGTGAAATGCTTCCTCTTTGGGCTGCCTACCCTGGTGTCAATTCGGTGAGTGGCTGCTGGAAGCAAAGCAACGGTGAACAGTACGCCAGCACCTGGCATCGCTGGTTCGCTGCTTTGAGTTCGGAGGCTCAAGAACGTTACCGCCTTAAATTCCCGGAACCAACCGATCCTGATTTGATGTGGACCGGATTCTACAACGGATTCAAACCGCCAGCTTCTTGATTCACAGTGTTTTTATCAATACCATGCAAACCTTCAAACTCGTCCTCCCCGAACACCTGAACCACGCGGGCTTTCTCTTCGGCGGCAACCTGCTGAAGTGGGTGGATGAGACCGCCTACATGGCCGCGCGACTGGACTATCCGGCGTGCGAGTTCGTCACCGTGGCCATGAACCAAGTGATGTTCAAGCAGCGCGTGGAACTCGGCAGCATCCTGAAATTTGAAGTCCTCCGCGCCCGCATCGGCAACACTTCGGTGGACTACGACGTGACCGTCCGCAAATCCGGCGGCATCACCCCATCCGACACCGTCATCTTCTCCACCACCGCCACCTTCGTCCACATCGACGCCACCGGCCAGAAACAGCCGCTACCGAAGACGTAAGGCTGGTAGGGCCCGCTGGTTCCCCCGATTCGGAGTCGGGGTCCTCAGCCAGCCGCGCCGAAGTATCTGCTCATCCAAATCTGAGCAGGCCTCATTGACGCCAGCTAAGCCCCACCGCCCTCGCCCCGCGGAGGGGAGAGGGTCGGGGTGAGGGGTGCTTCCCGCCTCTCGGATGTTCAACTTTTTTCCTAAGCCATCACATCGACACCAATCTCACCCGATAATTCTCCGCATCAATCTGGAACATCATGCCACCGGGCAATTCCGGCACATCCTTCACAAAACCTTTCGACTGCATCTCCGCCACTGAGCCCGGCACTCGCTTCTCCGCCGCAAAAAACGCCACACACGATTGCGAAAGCTGCTGCAGCACCGGCCCCCACTTCGGATGCTTCGTGAGCGCTTCCGGCTCGATGTTATAGAGCGGCGTCTCACCCACCGCCGCTTGAGCGATGGTCGGAGCGGGCTGGGCTGCCGCTTCTGCAGGAGCTGAAGCCAGCGGTGGCGCTATCATTTCCGGTGCCGTGACCGTAGCCACGGCAGCCGTGTTAAACGTTACTGCCGCCGGTTGCGCCACCGGAGTCGCTATATCGAGTGATTCTTCCGAACTGCAACCAGTCAAAAGACCGACGCAGAGTGTCACCGAGAGGAGTTCAACGGGCCGAAAAGACCGGTTCAATTTCAATTTCATAGAGGATACGTCTTAAATGATGCCAGCGATACGACTGCCAGCACGCCCTCTATCTAACCCCTCTTCGTTACGCCCAGACCTCACCAACGTTACAATCCGGTTAAGGCGTCCGCTGCCTCATCCCCTGTTACGCATCACGCCTTACGCATTATTTCCTACCCCAACATCTTCGGCACCAGCCGCCCCTCCACATCCGTCAACCGGAAATCCCGCCCTTGGAACCGATACGTCAGCTTCTCATGATTGAATCCGAACTGATTCAAAATCGTCGCGTGCAAATCATGCACCGAGACCGGGTCTTCCGTCACCCCCCAGCCGATCTCATCCGTCTTGCCGATGACCTGCCCGCCCTTGATCCCGCCGCCCGCGAGCCACAGGCTGAACGCGAACGGATGATGATCCCGCCCCGTCACAACCGTGGACCCGCCACGATTTTCCCCCAGCGGTGTGCGTCCGAACTCCGACGCCCAGATCACCATCGTATCCTCCAACAACCCGCGCTGCTTCAGATCCTTCACCAGCGCCGCGATCGGTTGATCCGCCATCTGCGCGTTAAAACTCAGCTCACTGTTCAAGTTGCTGTGATGATCCCACGACGCGTGCAACACCGTCACAAACCGCACTCCTCGCTCGATCATCCTTCGCGCCAGCAGACAATTCCGCGCGAACGTCCGGAACTGTCCCGGCCCACCACCACGCGCGGCTTTGATATCCGGTTCGCGTCGATCCAAGCCATATGCATTCAAGGTCGCCGGTGTTTCCCTGCTCAAATCCATCAGCTCCGGCGTGGCCGATTGCATCCGCCCTGCCAGTTCATACGCATTGATGCGCGACGCGATCTCCGGGTCCGCCACATACTTGTGCCGCAGCCGATTCAAGTCGCCGATCGCATCCAGCCCCAGATGCTGCATCTCCGGCGTGATGCCCTCCGGATTCGAGAGATTCAGCACCGGATCGCCCTGATTGCGGAACAGCACACCTGCGTAACTGCTCGGCAAAAAACCGCTCGACCACGCACTCGCACCCGCACTGGAACCACGTCCCGCCGTCAGCACCACATAGCCCGGCAAATTCTGTGATTCATTGCCCAAACCGTAATTCAACCACGCCCCCATCGTCGGCCTTCCGAACAACGGCGACCCGCAATTCATCATCAACTGTCCCGGATGATGATTAAACTGCGTCGTGTGCATCGAGCGGATGAGGCAGATGTCATCCGCGATGCCCCCGATGTGCGGCAGCAGATCGCTCAGCTCCATCCCGCATTGCCCGTGCGGCTTGAACGTACGCGGACTGCCCATCAGCCGCACCGTCTCCTTCTTGATGAATGCGAACCGCACCTTCTCCAGCATCGAATCCGGCAACTTCTGCCCGTCCAGCTCGTTGAGCTTCGGTTTCGGATCGAAGAGATCCATCTGGCTGGGCGCGCCCTCGAAATAGATGAGAATGCAATTCTTCGCCTTGGGCGTGTAATGCGGCTGCCGCACCGCCAGCGGATCACGCGTCTGCGATTCTGCCGCCAGCAGATTATCCCGCCCGAGCAACGAGGCCAGCGCGAGCGTGCCGATGCCCGTCGCACTCGTCGTCAAAAAGTCCCGGCGCGTCAACTGCACCAGTTCCTGCGGCGAAAGATATTTGCGCAAGTTCATATCAAAATCCTCATTCCCGCGTGATAAACTCATCCAGGTTCAACAGCACCCTCGCCATCGCCACCAGTGCCGCCTTCGCTGGCGCATCCGCCTCGGCGGCCTTCGCCCCCACCAGCTTCTTCGCATTCTCCGGTCTCACCTCGAGCAACTTCACCTGCTCGGTGTAAAGTTCCTCCAACCGCTTCGCTTCCGCCTTCGACGGTGGCCGCCCGAAACAGTACTGAAATCCTTCACGGATCTTCTCGCCCACATCACTCGTCGGCACATCCGCCATGCGCAAGCCCAACGCCTGCGCGCACTCGAAGAACACCGGATCGTTCAGCAACGTCAGCGCTTGTAAGGGCGTGTTCGACCGCTCCCGCCGCATGCACGCCACGTTCGAGTCCGGCGCATCAAACGTCATCAACATCGGATACGGCACCGTGCGCTGGAAGAAGATGTAAAGCCCGCGACGATACTTGTCCTCGCCCTTGCTCTCCTGCCACTTGACCGAGTTCGCGTAACCGAGCGCCGCAATATCATCCGGCAACGCCGGCTTGATGCTCGGCCCACCCACCTTGCGCGCCAGCAACCCGCTCGCCGCCAGATACGCATCCCGCACACTCTCCGCTTCGAGGCGTAATCGGTTCTGCCGCGCCAACAATGTGTTCAGCGGATCACGCGTCATCAGCTCCGGCCGTATCGCTGAACCTTGTCGATACGTGTTCGACATCACGATCAGCTTGATCATCTCCTTGCGACTCCACTTGAGCCGCGGCAACTCGCTCGCCAGCCAATCGAGCAGCTCCGGATGCGACGGCTTGTCGCCGCGCGTGCCGAAGTCATCCACCGTATTCACCAACCCGCGCCCGAACAGATTCTTCCAGATATGATTCACCGTCACGCGACCCGTGAGCGGATTCGCCGGATCAAAGAGCCACTGCGCCATATCCAGTCGGTCCGCCTTCTCACTGCGCGTATGGATGATCGGCAACACGGAGGGCACACCCGGTTGCACTTCCGCGCCTCGGTCCATGAAGTTCCCGCGCACATGCACCTGCGTCTTGCGCCCGCCTTTTTCCTCTTCGATCACCGCCGCCGTCGTGGCCGGATACGTCGGCGCTTTCTTCACATGCGCATCGATGAACGCCTGCAGCTTCCGCGCCTCCACATCCACCTCTTCGCGATAATACTTCGCCAGTGCCTCGCTCTCCTTTTTCGTGCGCTGCTCTGCCGACTTCGCCAGTGCCGAGGCCACACCCGCTGGATTAAAGTCCGCCTTCAAGGGTCTCTGAGCCTCCGTCGCTGACAGACGGAACTGCCCCAACAGATACGTCGTCTTGTAATTATGCTCCAGCGTGAACACCAGCTTCGCTCCCTCCGGCAGCACCAAGTCATCCTCCGTCTCAAAGACCGCCGCGTGCGATTCATTGAACTTCGGTGCCACCGCCCACCCGCTCGTCGCCTGTCCCGCCAGCGCATTCGCCACCGGAAACTGATTCTGCGAAAAGGTCGCCTGCGGATTACCCAGCTTCACCGCGCGCTCTTCTCCGTTTGGCAACACCGCTTTCACACTAAACTTCGTCAGCACAAAATTACCGTCCTTAGCGCGACCTGGCCCTTTCTTCGCGCTCTTGTCATCCACCGCCTCCAGCCGGAATCCCGTAATGCGATTCACTTCCACCGTCACCTCCACCGTATAAGTATCCGTATCGGGTAATGTTCCCTCGCTCACCACCACATCATTCTTTTGCACCTTGAGCGTCGCACCATTAAGAGAAGTCACCTTGGCCGGTTTCAACGCCGTCCACGGCGTCATTTTCACCTGCGCCGTCTTCTCCCAGGACACCTGCTTCGCCAGCAGATCATTCTTCACATACGCATCCAGTTGCCCCTTCAGCTTGCGTTCTTCGATGTCCCATTGCGCTTTCGCTTCATTATACTTCGCCAGTTCATCCGTCTGTGGCGAGGGCACATTCTTCTCCGAAGCATTATTGAAGAATGCGTAGAATTGGTAGAACTCCCGCTGCGTGATGGGATCAAACTTATGTGTGTGACACTCCGCGCACGCCATCGTCAGCCCCAGCCACACACTGCTCGTCGTGCTCACCCGGTCCACCACCGCTTTCGTGCGAAACTCCTCCTGATCCACGCCACCTTCCGTATTCGTCAGCGTCTGCCGGTGAAAACCCGTCGCCACGATCTGCTCATGCGTCGGCTTCGGCAGCAGATCACCAGCGAGCTGCTCGATGCTGAACCGGTCGAACGGCATATCCTCATTGATCGCTTTGATGACCCAGTCGCGATAGACGTAAGCGAAAGGCCGCGTGCGATCCTTCTCATAACCATCACTGTCCGCATACCGCGCCATGTCCAGCCAATGCCGCCCCCAACGTTCTCCGAAATGCGGCGAGGCCAAAACGCGCTCCACCACTTTCTCATAAGCATCTGGCGACTTATCATTCACAAACGCCTCCACCTCCGCCACCGTCGGCGGCAACCCTAAAAGGTCCAAACTCAATCGCCGCGCCAAAGTATAACGATCCGCTTCCGGTGATGGCTTGATCTTCTCCTGCTCCAACCGCGCCAGCACAAAAGCATCGATCGGATTCGCCACCCATTTCGAACCCTTCACCTTCGGCGGCACCAAACGTTTCACCGGTTGAAAAGCCCAATGCTGGCTCTGCGCCTTCCCTGCCACCGTAGCCGCGTCATCCGGCCACACCGCCCCGCCATCAATCCATTTCTGAAGTGTCGCAACTTGTTGTGCTGTTAACGGCTCACCCTTCGGCGGCATCCGCTTCGCCGAATCCGTGGCCGACACCTTCTTGAAGATCAAACTCTCCACACTCTTCCCCGACACGATGATCGCGCCATCATCCCCGCCCATCAGCGCATCCCGCTTCAGATCCAGCCGCAACCCGCCTTTCCGCACATCCGCCCCATGGCATTCATAGCACTTGGAAGCCAAGATAGGTTGCACCTCGCGCGCGAAATCAACTTCTGCCCCCTTCAATTCGAGACACAATGCCGATACCAGAAGCAGCCACGCACCTAGACCGCCCTTAAGCGCACGGTTTGCCTTTCCCCATCTATGTCTATCTGTGTCCATCTGTGGTTTAAAAATCAGTTCCGGGCTTCTCCTTACTATTTACCATTCCCACCTTCATTTGCCATGCAATATTCACTCAACGATATGGCACTTCCTGCCACCTCGGAGCAGCCACCCAGCCGCCCCTCTCACCATGCACCTTGCCATATCTCCAGCAGGGCCGTTAGCACTAGCCTCGTTATTCCTCATTATTCTCGGGGAAAATGTTCTCTTCCTGCTGTTCTTCCTTCTGCTTTCACCATTTTTCATTTCTTTCTCACGTCTCCAATCTGCCAGATTTTCATCCCCTCCGTTAGCCTTCAGTGCGGCCGGTGCGCTCCATGGAGACAAAATTCACCCTTTCACGCCCTCATCATGTTCCGATTACCATTTCCTCATCACCCTTGCGTTCCACTACGTTCCAATCCGTTCACACAAAATTTCAGGATGTCCGCTCCCTCTGGTCATTCGTCATTGCTCATTCCTTCGTTATTAGGATTTCGTCATTGGTCATTTTCTTTGAACATTCCCGCCCCCTTCCACCGTCCAATCCCACGATGCTACCCATAGACAGCCAACCCCATTCCATGTAATATCCTCCGAACGATGCGCACCGCTCCCAAGCAGACGAAGGTCCTGATTTCGCTGTTCCACACGCCTACCGAGGCGAGTCGCGACATCTTTTACTGCGTCCTCCGCGCCGGCCATCTCATCGCCGGCCTGGACTACGCCAAGGTCCATCCCAACTACCCTGGCCACAAGCTGCTCCTCTGCCTGAAGGGGAAAGGCCACGTGAAGGTCAACGACCGCATCTGGCCGGTGAATGAAGGCGAGATCGCCTGGATCTACAATCATTACGCCAATTCTCACTGGCCCGAGGAAGGTTCCCCTTGGGAAATGCTCTGGATCCGCGTGGACGGCCCGCACATGGAGCGCATGTATCAGATGCTCACCTCCGCTGGGTCGCCCGTGTTCTCCGGCATCAATGCCCGCACCTCTGCCGCCATTTTTCAGCGCATCTTCCGCGTCCTCGAGACCCGCCCCATCGCCATGGAAGTCACCATCCATGCCGAGGTCGGCCAGCTCATCCGCGAGCTGTTCAAGACCCGTTACTCCGCGAATCCTTCGCCCAAGAAGGAGAACGAGATCCCGCAATCGCTCCACAAGCCCATCGAGGCCATGCGCTTGTATTACAACAAGCCGTTACGCGTCCATGAGCTCGCGGCCATGGCGCACATGAGCGTCTCCAATTTCTTCCGGAATTTTAAAGCGGCCACCGGCACCAGCCCCATTGATTGGCTCAAGCGCGAGCGCATCAACCAGGCCAAGAAACGCCTCCTGGAAACCAATCTCTCCATCGCCCAGATCGCCGACGAGACCGGCTACTACGACCAGTTCTATTTCAGCCGCGACTTCAAACGCATGACGCAGGTTTCCCCCAGCGAATACCGCCAGCGCGAACGCACGCACAAAAAGTGGCTCGAAGAACAACAAGCCAACGAGCCCCTCCCGCCCGAACCGGTGATCAAAAAGAAAAACGGGAAGTGACGCCGTAGCCATCCCGCATGCGGAATGAGGAAGCGGAACCCGAAAGCAGCTCCCTCGTAAGAGTTCCGCCTTCAGGCGGCTTTCCCCTTCTCCTCTCCCCTAACTCGGCGGCAACCTCAGCGTCGCATCCAGCGGTCCCGCCTCCGCCAGAGGCTTGCTGCTCTCCGTTCCCGTCAGTTTTTGCAAGCGCTCTCCGCTTGGCCGCACCATGCGTTCATAGCTGCCCACCGCGTCATTGTAAGCATTGTTCGCCCGCTCCAGCCCGCCACGGATCCGCTCGAAATGCTCCGTGAACTTCACCACGCGCACGAACAATTCCTGCGCCGCCTCATTGATATCCTTCGCGTTCTGCGTCTGCGCATGCTGCTGCCAGCTCACGGAGACGGACCGCAATAACGCGATGAGCGATGTCGGTGTCGCCAAAAGAATCTTCTTCTGCGCCGCCCACACGATCAGTTCGTGATCCCCCTCCAGCGCCGCGCTGAATAACGATTCCGCCGGGATGAACAGCACCACGTAATCCAGCGAGTTCTCGAATTTTCCGGGATAATCCCTTTCCGCGAGTTGCTTGATCGTATCCTTCAGCTTCTTCGCATGGATCGCCAGCGCCTCCGCCCGCTTCATCACATCCACCTCATCCGAGGCATTCAAAAACTCCAAGTCCGGCACCTTCGCATCCACGATGATCACCCGCTCGCCCGGTAACCGCACGATCATGTCCGGCTTGCTGTCGCCTGATTGCGTTTGCTCCGTGAAATCACAATGCGCGCTCATCCCCGCCGCCTCCACCACGCGTCGCAACGTCTCCTCGCCCCAGCGCCCACGCGCCTGGTTGGAACTCAGCACCCGCCGCAACTGCAACGTCTCCGAGGACAGCGACTGGCTCTGCTGCGCCAGATGTTCCAGATGTTTCTTCACCTCGCCCAGCGCTTGCGACTGGCTCGTCTCGCTCTGTTGCAAGCGCTGCTGATAGACATCCAGTTGCTGCTTCAGTGGCTCCACCAAGGTCTTGATAGACTCCTGCCGTTGCGCCAGATCGCCCTTCGCCGTCTCTTGAAATTTGGCCAGCGTCTCATTCGCCAGCCGTAAGAACTCCGGCTGCGTCGCCTTCAACGCATCCGCGCTCAAGGCCTTGAACGCCTCGCGCAGATCGAGCAACGCCTTGTCTTGTCCCGCCTTTGCTTCCAAGAGCGCCTTCGCGTGCAGATCCTTCTGCTCCGCCAGCAACCGCTCCGCCGCCTGATGCTTCGCCTCCGCCCCCGCCAGCGCACTGGCAGATTGTGTTTGCTGGTTACGTAACTGGATCAGTTCCACCTCCCGCTGTGAAAGCTGCTGGCGCAATTCCCCCTCCAGCCGGTTATCCACTGCCGGCGCCGCGACTACCTTGCTCGCGCCCAGCAGCCATCCGATGACACCACCCAGCACCACACCTAACAGGATATAAAGAAACGGCTCCATCAATTGATTTACGATTTTAGAATTACGCTTTACGGGCGGGCTCTGAAACTTCAATGGCCCGACCATCCGGGTCCAACACTACCATGCGCCTGCCCCATGGCGAATCTTTCGGTTCCGTCACCACCTTGACGTCCAACACCTTCAATTTCTCCAGCGCCGCATCCACCGATTCCACGCTGAATCCCAGCATCGTCGCTCCGGCATTCAACCGTTCCGGAGCCTGTCCCGGTTTGCCTGGATACAATTCCATGACCGTGCCACCGCGCTCGCAGCTGAAGTGAACCGGCCCGGTTCCGTGCTGTTCCTGCACAAAACTCAATCCCAGCGCCTCGTAAAAGGAACGGGCCGATGCCAGATCCGTGGTCCTTAACACCATCAGATTCAGCATCGGCCCAGACATAGTCTTGCGATTTTTAGAAGTGCGCGATCACTTCGATCTCCACGATCGCACCCTTCGGCAGTGCCGCCACCTGGATGGTCGAACGTGCCGGGAAATCGCCCGTGAAATACTTCGCGTAGATCTCGTTCATGCCACCGAAGTCCACGAGGTTCGTCAGGAACACCGTGCTTTTCACGACATTCGCGAAAGTCAGCTTTTGGTCGTCCAAGATCGCCTTCACGTTTTGCAGCACGCGCTCCGTCTGCACCTTGATGTCACCTTCCACGAGATTGCTCGTGGCCGGATCGATCGGGATTTGGCCCGCGCAGAACAGCAGATCGCCGACACGGACAGCATGGTTGTAAGGGCCCACCGCCGGAGCGGACTTGGCCGGTTTGATGATTTGTTTCGTAGCCATAAAATTGATGTTCTAAGATTAGATGTTCGCCGCAATCGCATCACCCATCTGAGTGGTGCCGACCTTCTTCGCGTTCGGATCCGCCGCCGTATAGATGTCGCCTGTGCGATACCCGGCCGCAATCGCCTTGCCCACCGCATTCTCGATCGCCGCCGCCGCCTCGTTCTGCTTGAACGAGTGCCGCAGCATCAGCGCCGTGGAGAGGATTTGCGCGATTGGATTCGCGAGATTCTTGCCCGCGATGTCCGGGGCCGTGCCACCCGCTGGCTCGTAGAAACCAAAGGTCTTCTCCCCGCTCGTCGCACCGAGGCTCGCGCTCGGCAACATGCCGAGGGAACCGGCCAGTGCTGCGGCTTCATCGCTCAAGATGTCGCCAAACATGTTCTCGCACAGCATCACGTCGAACTGCGTGGGCTTCAGCATGAGCTGCATTGCGCCGTTATCCACGAACATGTGTTCGAGGGCCACATCCGGATAATTCTTGCTCACCTTCGTCACCACATCGCGCCAGAGCACGCCGTTTTCCAACACGTTCGCCTTGTCGATGCTCGTCACCTTCTTGCGACGCAACGCCGCCGTACGGAACGCCACATGGGCGATGCGCTCGATCTCAGACGTCGTATAAACCATCGTATCAGTCGCGCGCATCTGGCCATTACCGAGGTCTTCCGTCTTCTTCGGCTGACCGAAATACATGCCGCCCGTAAGCTCCCGAACCACCATGATGTCGAGTCCATCACCCTGACGTTCTTTGCTCAACGGGCACGCGTGAGAAAGTTCCTTGGGCAATTTCACCGGACGCAGGTTCGCGAAGAGACCGAACTCCTTGCGCAACCGCAGCAACGCCGCGCGCTCGGGACGTTCTTCCTTCGGAATCGTCGGATCACGATCCGGCAGACCGACGGAGCCGAAGAGGATACAGTCAGATTCTTTGCACAATGCGAGCGTGGCATCCGGCAGAGCTTTGCCTGCCGCATCAATGCCCGCCCAGCCCACCGGGGCTTCCGTGATCTGGAACGCGATGGGAAATTTCTTTTCGACGGCGCGGAGCACCTTGATGGCCTCCCGCATCACTTCCGAACCGATCCCGTCACCCGCCAAAGCCGCAATCTTGAATGTCTGTAAAGTCATGGGCCGGGAGACTAGTACGGGAGGCATCCGGCGGGAAGTGAAAATTAACAGGAAATTGGGACGCCTTATTCCCCTTCGGGAGCCATCCGGGCATTCTTCTTCGGCGCATCCAATTTCTTCTTGGGTCGGAAGATCTCGTCGTATTTCTGCAACTGCTGGGAAGTCAGTTCATTGCGGATCAGTTCACGTGTATGCCGCACTTCCTCACGCAGATAAGGTGCGACGCTGTCGGAAATTTCCTTCGTGCGCTTCTGGCTGTCGCCCAGGATTTGACCGATGCGATTACGCTGCTCGGTGTTCAGTTCCAGTTGCTGGCCGAAGCGGGCCACAAAGTCCTTCGCCTTGCCGGCGGCCACTGGGGGAGGGTTATTCGTGCTGACCTGCGGCGGGATCCACGAGCTTAAGGGATGCCGGTTGGAATCATCCGGTGCCGCGGCGGCGACCGGTGCCGCCGTATGCATGCGGTTCACGAAGAGGCCACCCGTGATGACTCCGGCCCCGAAAATCACCAGCGTCGCCAGAATGACCTTCCAAATGTTCACCAAACATCTCCCAAGTTATCCATCGGTGCCAGCACCGTCACTTCCAAGTCTGAAGATTGCAGTTGCGCCACTTCCGCCTCATGCGTCTGGAACGACCACACCCCGATCACCAGCATGACCGCCACGCACGGCGCGGCTGCCCGCCAGAGCGCATGCCCCCACAAGGCCCACACATCCACCGGACGCAAGTCCTTGATATGGGCCATGATACGCTTCTCGAAAGCGTAAGGAACCTGCTCCGACGTCCCGTGATGCCGGGCGGCGGCGATCAACTTTTTGTTCAATTTGGCCGTATCCATAAGCTTGCCAACTAGTCAGACGCACCGGAGTGCCTCCGTGGTTACAATTTCTTGTCCTTCATCAGTTTTGTCAGCAACTTTTTCATCTCCGCACGCGCCCGGAAGGCTCGCACTTTGACGAGCGGCACCGACCAACCGGTCAGGTCCGCGATCTCTTTCACTGACCGGTCCTCGATCTCCAGCAGCGTGATCACCAATCGCGCCGCCGGCGAAAGCTGCTCCAACACCTTGTCCACGAGCTCTTTTGCTTCGCCAGCCTTTTCATCCGAATTATCCGGATCTTCGGAATGCCGTTCCAGCCAATCGTCCTCGGCATCGGAAATTTCGGTGAAATTAGTCTCCCGGTTCCGTTGATGTCCGCGCAAAAAATCGTAACACGTCCGCACCGCCAGACGCATCAGCCAGTGCTCAAACGGCGCTTCTCCGCGAAAACTGGAGAGCTTTTGGAAGGCTTTCAGGAAGACCTCTTGCACAATGTCTTCCACCTCATCATCCCGCCGAGCATAACGGCGCGCGGTGGCGAAGACCCGCGGCTGATACTTCACGATCAACTGCTCAAAGCACGCCGTCTCGCCGCGCAATACTGCGGCGATCAACTGCGAATCAGTGGGTTCGTTCGGGGCCACGGTTAGCTTGGTCAGCTCAAAATCACGGCTGCAAACTGCCTTACAGACGCGTACGCACAGGTGGCGGATTCAAGAAAAGCCCGCCAATGCATGCGCCATCCTTGGAGCAGGATGCGCCTGCGCACAATAACAAAAAGGCCGCCCGGCGTAAGGGCGGCCTGGGAAAACAACGGGCAAATCTCATTCGGCTTTCGGGCGACGCGTCTGTCCATCCTTGCCGCCGCGCTTGGCCATCTCATTCATGCGCTCAAGGGCTTTTTCTTCCTCAGGCGTGAGGGTGCCCGCCGTCTTTTTCTTCTCCAGTTCGGTGCGGCGGGCCATGAATTGCTCGCGAAACTCCTTCATCTTCGCCTCCCGCTGTTCCGGCGGCAGGTTCTTGAATTCCTCACGCCGCTTCTCGAAATCACCTGCTACGGGCGCCTTGGCCTCGCGCTCCTTCATTTCTTTCATTTTCGCTTCGCGTTGCTCGGGCGTCAGCTTGTTGAACTCTTCCCGCTGCTTCAGCTCCTCCGGTGCGGGCACACCTTCCTTGGTAAATTTCTCACGGATCTCCTTCATCTTGGCCTCCCGCTGCTCGGGTGGCAGAGCCATGATCTCCTCGCGCAGCTTCTGCATCTCCGGACTGTTCTTCATGCGCTCGCGCATCTGCTCGCGCGCAGGAGCGGCCTCGGACTTCGCCGTTTTAGCGGCTTCTTCCCGCGGCTTCTGCGGCGCTTCCTGCGCCATCAACGCCGAGGTCATCACCACGCCACCGCTCAATACCGCCAACAAAACTCGTTTCATAAACTTCATGATTGCTTGGAATCAATGACGTCTCAACCGGGCAATGGTTACAAAGGTTCGCGCGTCAGGAAGAAGTAACTCCACGCGCCCCCAGCCAAATCCCCAGCGCCAAACTAAACAACGTCGCCAGCGCCAGTCCGCTCACATGTATCACGCCCAGCAACACACTGGTCGAGGAAATAGGAATGCCAAAAATATGTATTCCGGCACCTTGAAACAGATACTCGATGAGGAACAGCCCAAAGCCCAAACCGATCACCAACCAACAGACACTGGCCAATAAAAGCAGCACCCGCTTCACTACGCTCCGACGGCCAGACGGCACAGCACCACTACTCCCAACGCAGTTCGTCACCTCGGCGTCATGTTCCTGTCCGCATTGATTGCAAACCTGCATACTTATAACCGCCTTTTGTGTTCAGCTAAGAATCCCACGCTTGGACGAATCCCCGCAAGGTGATTATTCAGAGGGGCGCGGGTTGTCCCAACCCGCAGCAACGTGCACAAGCAAAGCTGGCTTCCGAATGGTCGAGGGACAATGGCAAACCGACAGGTAGGGATTTCTTAAAAGGAGGGCGGTTAAATTGTATTTCACCCCGACGGATGTGCGGCAGTTGCTGCGGGTGGAGGACAACCCGCGCCCCATCGCACTTGCCCGCCAAAAAAATATCCTTACTCTCCCCACCCATGCCGGTGTTTTACGAATGCCAGCGCTGCACCGCTTGTTGCCGTTGGCCGGGCCAGGTGCGCATCACGGATGCCGAGATCAGCCGCATGGCGGTGCATCTCGGCATGGACGAGCACAGCTTCATCCAGCGCTACACCCGTTTGCGCGGTGATCGCCAGGCGTTGGTGCTGATGGACAAGCCGAACGGTGAATGCATTTTCCTCGATGGCGGGAACTGCGCGGTGCAGCCAGTGAAGCCTCAGCAGTGCCGCGATTTTCCGAATCTGTGGAATTATCCGGGGGCAGAACAGCTGTGCCGTGCCAAACCGATCAACGTCTCAGTGGAGGAGTTTCGCCGCCGGGTGGGTGCGGCTACCGGACGGGCCGAGGAGACGATTCCTATTCCCGGTCAATTTTAAGGGCCTTCTCAAAGGCCGTCGAAAACGCCTGCATATCCGTCGTGATGCGCGGCGGCTGCAGGGCGATCATGTCCAAAAAGCGTTCCGCCGACTCGGGCTTGCGTTTGACCAGTTCGGTCGCCGCAATGATCATCGAGAGGTAGTTATTGATGTTATGACGCATCTCCGCCAGCTTGCTGTTGAGTTCAGCAACCTGCTCCGGCGTAAGCGTTTGTGGTTCAGACGGCAACCCCATGCGGCGATAATTACAGACTTCGCCGGTAAATCAAGCGGTTACCGGCAAGAAATATACGCCGGAAAATAATACATTTTAACCCCCTAACTAGCTAAATATCAACCAGATACGAACCAGGCGAGCAAGCCGCGAGATTTTGCCGTTTGACACCCCCCTCCCTGAAACCTAAAGTTCGGCTCCAATTTTTTGGCGCGCCCGCAAGCAGTTTAAAAGGGTGCGCCTGCTAGAGAGGATGTGAGTTAAGTTGACTGAGATTAAGCTCAAGAAAGGCGAGTCCGTCGAAAAGGCGCTCCGCCGTTTGAAAAAGAAGATCGACCGCGAAGGGACGCTCAAAGAGGTGCGCAATCACCGTCACTATGAGAAGCCCAGCGAACGCCGTCGTCGCAAGATGAAGGTCGCGCGCTTCTCGGCGATGCTGAGTGCTCGCTATGCCGATCTGTAAAGAGATTTAGGCTTTCCACCAGCCGGGTGCTGTGAATAATTCGCAGCCCCGGCTTTTTTATGTACTCCCTGTCCACCTGCTGGAACTCGAACCGTCATACGGACGGACGCGCCATGCTCGCCGAGATCCGCGAGCTGGGCTTCGAGTATGCCGAACTGAGCCACGGCATCCGCATCAGCCTGCTGCCGGGTATCTTTGAGGCCGTAGATGCCGGGGAGATCAAGATCTCCAGCCTGCATAACTTCTGCCCCCTGCCCCTCGGTTACAACCAGCCCAATCCGAACATCTTCAAGTTCACGGCGGATAAAGAGCGCGAATGGGCCAATGCCTTGCGTTACTCCATCAAGACCTTGGAAACGGCCGTGCGGGTTAAAGCCAAAGCCGTGGTCCTGCATTTTGGCCGCCTGCCCCTGGGCGATGACGTGACGGATATGCTGAGCGAAGCCGTCAAAGCGGACGATAAGGCGAAGCATGCCGCTGTCATGGAAGCCCTCATGCTGGAGCGGGAACGGGTCAAGGATGCCCCGCAGAGCCGCGCCATCAAGCTGGTCAAGGAACTGGCGGTAAAGGCCGGGGAGCTGGACATCCAGCTCGGCCTTGAGATCCGTGAAGCCGTGGAAGAAATCCCCTTGGAGGGAGATTACCCCGCCATTTTGAACGGGTTCCCCCCGGAAACAGTCGGTTACTGGCATGACATCGGCCATGCCCAGATCAAGGCGAATTTGGGGCTGATCCATCATCGGGCGCACTTGGAGACCGTCTCTCCGCGCCTGATCGGGTTCCACATCCACGATGTGGTGTTCCCTGACCAGGACCACCGGGCACCCGGCACCGGCAGCATCGACTTTAAGGGATTGGCCGGTTACGCTGGTCCGGACAAGATCAAAGTGATGGAGCTGAATCCGTCCGTCACGGTGGATGAAGTGAAGAACGGGTTTGAGTTTTTGAAATCAGTGTGGGGACCGCAGTGAACAACGGCAGCAGCAAATGGCGTCAACTCTGGTGGCGGCTGCTGATCTGCGCCGCCCTGATGCTGTGGATTTTTCACGGCATCTTCATGCAGGAAGGCCGCCAGACCGTGGCCGCCGGCGGCGGCAATTGGGAATCCCTCACCCGCTCAGAAAAATGGCAGGCCGCCTGGCAGCATGGCCCGCAGGAGCTTTGGGGGGCTGTGCGCGTCGTTTCTCCCCTCGCCTTCGGTATCTCGTTGATTTTTATGGGGGCCACCCTCTTGCTCGGCACCTTGCGCTGGCAACGGCTCCTGCACACACAAGGCATTGAACTCCCGCTGGGCCGCACGTTGGAGATCTCCCTGGTCTCCCATTTCTTCAATTCTTTCCTCCTGGGCTCCACGGGCGGCGATCTTTTCAAGGCCTACTACGCCGCCCGGGAAACGCATCATCAAAAGACGGAGGCTGTCACCACGGTCTTCGCCGACCGGCTCATCGGCCTTTTTTCCATGCTGCTTTTCGCGGTCATCATGCTCCTGCTGAGCATCGGTTCGTGGCTGGAGAATTCCACACTCGTCAGCTTTGGCGGGTTGATCTCTGCCCTGTTCGTCGGGGCGGCTTTGTTCTGTTTCCTGGCTTTTTTCGGCGGTGTCTCGAAACGCTTCCCCCAAGTACGTGATTTGCTCAAGAAACTGCCCAAAGCGGAGATCTTGGAGCGCTCCCTCAATTCCTGTCGCCGTTTTGGCGAACGGCCCCGGGATTTGCTGATCGCCCTCGTTTACTCCATGGCCCTGAATGCATTCTGTGTGTTCCAGGTCTACGCCGTGGCTCAGGGCCTGTCCTTAGAGATCGACCTGTGGGCCTTGATGTTCATCGTGCCCTCCATCATCTGCCTCTCGGCTATCCCCATCACCCCCTCCGGACTGGGTGTGCGCGAGAACCTCTTCGTGCTCCTGCTGGCCGCTCCGCAGTTTGGCGTGCCGAATACCCAGGCCTTGACCCTTTCCCTCCTGACCTACGCTGGCAGCCTAATATGGAGCCTCATTGGGGGGGCCGTTTATCTCTCTTTCCGCAATGAACACCGCTTGGTAGAAACAGAATGAGCGACATAACTACCGAAGGCACAGTATTTTTCATGATGATTTGACGGAATGTCGTGCAAATAGTCTTGGGGGTGTTACTTTTTGACCGTCGCGACCCCCGCGGCTATGTAACGATGGACAAACTCCTGCTCATCGACGACGAAGCGGATGTTCAGTACTCCTTCCGCCGAATCTTCGACTCTCCAGAAATCGAACTCACCACTGCCAACAGTGGCGAGGAAGGCCTTAAACTGCTGCCCAAGCTCAAGCCTGACCTCGTCATCATGGACGTCCGCATGGGCGGTATCACCGGGCTGGAGGCGCTCCGCCGCCTGCGCCAGATCGATGCCAAGCTGCCGGTCATCATGATGACGGCCTACGGCACCACCCAAACGGCCATTGAGGCCATGAAACTGGGCGCCTTCGATTACCTGCTCAAGCCTTTCGACGTACCGAAGCTCAAAGTCATCGTCACTGCCGCCCTCAAGGCTTCACGAGACATGAAGCAGGTCGTGAGCTACCAGCCGGCGCTGGAGACGGAAGATTATGAGATGGGCATCATCGGCCGCAGCGAGCCGATGCAGAACGTTTTCAAGCTCATCGGCCAGCTTGCCATGTCGGACGCCACCGCGCTCATCACGGGCGAGAGCGGTACCGGCAAGGAACTCGTGGCCCGCGCCGTCTATCACCATAGCCAGCGCAGCAGCCAGCCCTTCCTAGCCATCAATTGCGCCGCCATCCCAGAAAACCTCTTGGAAAGCGAACTGTTCGGCCATGAGAAGGGCTCCTTCACGGGTGCGGCCGTGCAACGCATCGGCAAGTTCGAGCAATGCAATAACGGCACGATATTCTTGGACGAAATCGGGGACATGAGCCTGCCTACGCAGACGAAGATTCTGCGCGTGCTGCAGTCCGGCATTTTTGAACGGGTGGGTGGCAACCAGTCCATCAAGGTAAATGTCCGTGTCATCGCCGCCACGAACAAGAACTTGGAAGAGGCCGTGGCCGCCAAACAGTTCCGCGAAGACCTTTTTTACCGCTTGAACGTGGTGCGCATCAAGATGCCCGCCCTCCGCGAGCGTCCGAGCGATGTCCCCCTGCTGGTGAACTATTTTCTCAAGAAATATGGTCAACAGCAGAAAGGCTCGCAAAAGGCCATCACGAACGATGCCCTGACGGCCATGCAGGCGTATCACTGGCCTGGCAACGTCCGTGAACTGGAGAACTCCATCCAGCGCGCCATGGTCGTGGCCAAAAGCGATGCCATTCTAGAAACCGATCTGCCCGGCGAGATTCTCTCGGCCAAAGCCAGCCCGGTAGCTGCTGTCGAATCCGCCTCGGCTCCCGTCACGGCTTCCACCCCTGCTGGCGCACCCGCAGCACCTGCGGCTGCTCCCCAAACGGTGGATGAAACCACGGCGCTGATCCGCCGCCTGTTCGATTGGGCCCGGACACGTTCCGATCAGAAACTGATTCCTACAGTAGAACGCGAACTGATCATCCACGCCTTGGCGGAAACGGGCGGCAACCAGGTCCGTGCTTCCAAACTCCTCGGCATCACCCGCGCCACTCTGCGGAAACGTATCGAGAAGTTTAAGATCAAGCAGCAGTTGACCATCAACTGAGCTGGGACTCTTTCCCGGTAAAACGAAAAAGGCGCATCTTACGATGCGCCTTTTCTGCTTTTAAAATATCGGTCGGTTATTGAAACGCCCCGTCCACCATGCGGATGCGGTAGAATTTGACGTTGGCCCCCGGGCTGTTGTCCGTCACAGTCACTTCTGCATCAGTGCCATTGACCGTCGTGCCGACTTGGGTCCAGCCCGTGCCAAACGAGGCGCAGGACTCAACCACATACTGGCGGCCCAATACCGTATGGAAACGGATAGTGACACTGTTCGATTCGCTCTTGGAGGATTCCGTCACGCGGAAGGCTGATTTGCCATCCGCCGGATTCGTTCCCGCACGATATTCTTGCGAGTTAGGAACTCCATCACCGTCCGAGTCAGCGTCCGGCAAGGTCGTCAGGTCGAAAATCCGGCCGAAGAAACGATAGCGCCAGCTGTCCGGAATCCCATCGCCGACCGTCGAGATGCTCGACATGTTGATCGGAGAGACAATGCCATCACGCGTCGTCGTCTCAAAGGCATATCCTGGAGAAGGCGAATAGTGGGCCACCTTGATGCGGTAATATTCACCAGCCACCAAAGGCCGTTTCGGCTTCAGGGACAGATTGATCAGGGTGTGCTGACCCGCGGGCAGGCCCGGCGGCTCAGAGAAACCGCTGTTACCCAACCATGCCAGCGATACCGCCGTGCTGCCTTGACGGGCGATGAAGCTCGGATCAGGCAGGCCCAAGTAGCTCGTCGATCCCAACGTAAAGCCGACTGCTTCCGACAAATCAGGTGCGCCCCCGATAGGTTCCACCAAGACTGAAAGCATCATGCGCTTGGCGCGCTCGGAACCGGTGACCGTTGCTCTGATCGGCACTTGGATTGTGCCGCCCGATTGGATCACGTCAGCCGCTTGAACAGCGATGATCGTTTTGGTGGCTGGCACCGATGCCAGTTCCGCTGCCCGGAAGCTGGAGAGGCCGAAATCCGGCGGAACCACGCCCACGCTGTTGCTGGCGAAAACACCACCCGGTGACCGGTGCACATAGCGGACCGTGTAGTCCAGCGTCCGGCGCAAGGTCGTGATGATGTCGTCCACCGTCAGGATTCCGTCACCCGTCGTCACCGTGTCGATGTCACCCGTGTAAGGATTGACGCCGGAACCAACATCGTAAGAATCCACCGTGTTGAAGAAGTCACTCGTCACCGGCGTCGGACGGTTAAGTCCGAACGTCGTCATGATGAAGGCTTCTTGCACATCGACCATTTCCAGCTTGCCGTTGCCGAACTCACCGGCGTTATACCAGCGGAAGCCTTCGATATCACCCACCACGTAAGTGCGGGGGTTGCCCACCATGATACGTTTCAGGGAATTGGCACTACCGGCACCCAGAGCCACCGCGTTGGTGTTCTTGGCAGCGACGATATCCACACCGATGTTCAGTTCTTCCGTGCCCGAGGCGTTATAAACCTGCACGCGGTATTCGGAACCAATCGGCGCTCCTGCCGGAATCTGGAAACCGAATGATCCGAGCACCACGCGCCCGGCACTATGCGCTTCAAAGATGTTGAAGTGCGGCTGGGAGAAGGCGATCAAATCTTGGTTCTTGGGATACAAGACACCAGCTCGCGGCATTTCCAACCAGGCTACATCCATCAATTTTGCCGCCAGATTGGTGATCAGCACGTTGGTATAGACTGGCACCAGATTCGTCGTGGCTTCCAAAGTCGTCGGATTGACGACTATGTTGGTCACAAATCCAAGGAAACTTGAATTGGGAATGGTCAGATAGATTTTGCCGTTGTCCGTCTCCACCGGATACTTGAGTTTCGAGACGAAACCCACCGCCGTCGGAGCCGTCGCTGGACTGCCGCCCACATTGGTCACCGCCACCGCAAAACCAAGGGAGTAGATCTGTTTCGTAGTTGGCAAAGTCAGGGTGATGGGCACTTGGAAATATTGACCAGCACTGGCCAGGTAATCGCTGGACGCCTCACCGTTGCCGAAGCCCAGTGAAATCACCACATTCGTAGCCGTGGTATCAGCGAAGATGTTGGTGACCGTGGTGTTCGTTCCAGTAGGCAAAGCCAAACTGAAACCGCTCGCCACGCGCAAAAGATCAAGCGTATGCCCGATTTCCGTCACGTAGATGTTGGTCGCTCCCGGTCCTACTACCACACCGAAAGGCTGGTTGGCATGGGCGTTCGTTCCGTCTTTCCACCCCGGATACGTCGCAAAGAAAGGATTGTCGGGCCAGTTGTTCGTCGAGACACCGTAAACCGTCTCGACACGTCCATCTGGTGTCAGAATGCGCACCCGGTGATTCATTTGATCAGCAATGATCAGCGAACCGTTCGGTGAATAGCTGATGTGGCGGGGCATGTTGAACTGTGCGCTCAACGCAGATCCATTGGTGAAACCAGCGCCATTACCACCCGCCAGCAACGTGATCGTGGTGGGATCCAGAAGGTTTAGTTGGCGGATTGAATTATCACCTGCATCGGCGATCGCCACTTGGCCAGCAGAATACTGCGCGATACCCGTCGGGCTGGTAAAAGCTGCGGTCAGCGTGGTGACCACTCCGACAGGGGTAACTTGCTTCACCGTTCCACCGATTTCAGTGACAATAAAATTGCCCGTGTCCGTCAACAGAAAAGACGTCGGAGACACAAGAGCAGTAGTGATGGCGGAGACAAAAGTACCATCTGAGGTGTAACGACGGATGGACCCGCCGCCGGTCGGCGAGGTCAGCACATACACATCCCCGTTGGGAGCCACGGTTACGGCCACGGGCTGGGTCAGCCCGGTAGCAAACATGTAGGTAAAGCTCGTGTTCCGGTTGCCAGGATTAGTCACCCGCAAGACGTTGCCTTGGGCATTCTCCGCGATGTACAGATTGCCCGCGCTGTCGAACGCCAAGCCCAACGGATTATCAAGCTTGATGCCTTGGGCACCACTAGATCCGCCAGAGAAGGTGATGACTGAGCTGCCGGGCGTCGTCCCCACATCCGTAGAACCCGGACCGCCACCCAAGGTGGTTACGTTCACCTGCCCCAGCACCGAAGTGGCCGAACATACGGCTAGCGCCGACACAATTCCAGTTGCCAGACGGCTGAAGCGTTGCTGCCTCACCCGGCCTGCCAACTTTTGCAAGCTGGTTAAGATATTCATTTTTTCAACGACTTGAAGTTAGCAATATTGACGCCAACTTATTTCGTGGACTTCTTGTCCTTCTTCCAGTCATGGGGCTTGCCGGAGTCCCATGCGGACCAGTCTTCGTCACCCGGTGCCACGTGCGTCTTCGGCACATTCTGGTCCTGCACATTGTTGCGCAAGTAATCCGTCGGCGTGTAGTGGTAATCGTACTCTTGGACAATCGTCGGCGTCACGAAGATGATCAGGTTCACCTTGATGCGGGACTTGGAGTCCCGGCGGAACAGGCGGCTGAACACCGGCGCATCACCCAAAACCGGGATCTTGGCATATTGCTTGGTCGTGTTGTCGCTCACCAGACCGCCCATCACCAGCGTGTTGCCGCTGGGGATCAGCACGTGCGTTTCCATCTTGCGCAGCGCATAGATGTTCGCCTCAAAGGTCGCATCATTGATCGTCTGGACGTCCTTGCCGTCGATGTTCGAGACTTCCGGCACCACATGCAGGAAGACATTACTGTCCGCCGTGATGCGAGGCGTCACTTGCAGGATGGTACCCACGTTCGTGTAGGTCACTTCCGCGGCGGCCGGCGTATTGGCCGAACCGGGCGTCACTTCGAAGATCGGGAAGGCGCGCGTCACAGAGAGTGTGGCGAGCTGGTTGTCCATCGTCACCGTGCGCGGCGTGGCCACCACTTCGCTGTCCGTGTCTTCATTGAAGAACGAGAGCACACCGGAGACGCCGTCGGCATTCAGGAAACCGATGCCCGGGAACACGCCATTCTTCGTGTTAGCCGTAAAACCACCACCACCCACCGTCGTGTTCAACGACGTCGTGGAAGAAGAAGCTGCCGAACTGACGGACACGATCTGGCCACCGGAAGGCAGCGGAGTCGTCGTCGTCGTGGTCGCACCCGGGATGGACGTCGTCGTCGTGCCCGAGGTTATGCCGTTGCCGAAAGCGAAGTTCTGGGCGCGGAGCGTACCACCCCAGTCGATACCCTTGACCGTGCTTGGGTTACGGGCCGTTTCCACGATGCGGGCCTCGATCAAGACCTGTTTCGTAGGCGTATCCAGCTCCAGGATGATCTTCTCGACATTCTTCATGTCGCGTTCCACCGCGTTCACCAGCACCTTGCTGGAGCGGGTGTCAGCCAGCACTTTCGCGCGGGTGTCGCTGAAGGTCGATTGGATGGCCGGCACGATGTTCGTGGGGCTCGTATAGCGGAGCTGGAAGATCTGGCTGGTCAACGGTTCCAAAGCCTTGGGATCTTTCGGCGCCACGCGACCGATCTTCGTCTTCTCGTTCGGGATGAATTGCAGGCTGTGGTTGTCCAGCACGGCTTCGAAGGCGTCGAGCGCCGTCACGTTCTCGAAGCGGATGGAAATCGTGGCGGGCGGCAACGGAGCGCCGTTCGGCCCCAGTTGCACCGCACCGACGCGCGGGTCGAACTGGAAATTGATGCCGGCCTGGCGCGCCAGCGTGGTGATGACGTCCGTCAGCGGCGTGTCATCAAAGGTGATCAATGGCACCACCTCACCGCGGGAGGGCTGTGCCTCTGCCGTGTTGGCGGTGGTGGTGTTCTGGGCAGACACCCCCGTACAGATGGCGATCAGCCCCGCCGTTAGAATCGTCAACGCTTTGATTTTCATTGCCTGCTAGTTTTTAGAAAAATTGCTGGATTAGTACACCCTGCCGTCATCATGGAGCCTGAATCTTCAATTCCTGCTCCGCTTTATCCGCTTTGTCCCCTTCTACCTGAATCACCACACCAGTATCAGTATAACGGAGAATCTTGAACCGGGCCGGGCCATCTGGGGTGACCGCAGCTTTGCTTTCGCCCAGCATCACAATGTAATTCTTCACCCCCGAAGAAATCGTTACCACGCGATTGTTGCCGGATCCCACATACCCCTTCAGATCGAAGTGCTGGATGTAATTCTTTTTAACCGGCGGCGGAGGCGTCACAATGACACCGGGTCCCGCATTGGTGGCAACATTTGTCACTATCGGCTTCGGGTCCCAACGCTCAGACTTAGGAAAAAACGGATCCTTACCCTTCTTCGGGTCAGTCGCAAAAACGGATTTTGGCGCCACGACCTCTTTCGGCGCAGCCGCTGCCGCTTTCGCATCAGCAGGTTTCGCCGGATCAGCCGCCGCCGCTTGCGTGCGGACGGGCACGAGGGCAACCGTCAAGGCAATGGCCAGCAACCAACCAGCTTGTGAATGCACTTTTTTCATTTGCCTATTTTTCCTTCGGTTTGACTGGCACCACCAGTTCAAATCTGAACGCCAACTTCTCCGCTTCTGGTCCTGTCGTGATGCCACCTTCGGGTGTCAGCAACAGATTTTGCACCCGTGTGAACGGAAACGCATTTTCGAGTTCAGCAAGAAACTTGCCGAAGTCATGATAATATGCAGTTACTTTCACCGTGTATCTCACCGCATCGTACGGAAAGTCGCCATACATACCGATACCCACCCGTTCTTCGCGGCCGATATCCTGGATATCCACACGATGACCGTTCTTGCTCTTGAAGTCGTTCATCGTCAAGATCACCCAAGAATAAAGGTCGCCGGAGGCCATACCCTTTTCCATCCCGTCCAAACGTCCCTTGATCTCATCCAACTCCGCCTGGATTTTCGGAGAATCCTTCTTCAGCTGCTCCGCCTTGTCCACGGCCTGCTGAATCGTGTCAATCTCCGCCAGCTTCCCGTCGCGCGACTTGTTCTGCGACCGGATGACTAAAAAGTAGAGCAGGCCCAGCACCACCACCGTACCAAAGGCCACGGCGATGAGCTGATGCTGTTTATCTTTGGAAAGCTTGTTCATGTTAGCGCACAACCTCCGTGAAGCCGCACTCCAGGGAGAAAGTCAGATATTTCTTCCCCTGCTCATTCTCACGGGCCTGGTTCAAGGTTTTGAGCGAGACCGTTCCATTGGTCCCCAGATGATCTTTCAAGGCTACCGCGAGCGTCTCACGCAGGCGGTTGTAGCTGTCCAGCTTTTCACTATTATCCTGCGCCTCGATCGTCATCGTGATGATCTGCTTGGAGACAGCCGGCTTGGGCTTCAGCGTAGAACCGCGCGGCGGCACAAAGGCGGGCGTCACCTGATAGATCTGGTCTGCCTTGATCCGCAAGACCTGCACTTCATCCAGCGTAGAGCGCTGCAAGGTATCAAATACCGGTGCCCAGAGCGGACGGGCGACCGACATCTTCTTGAGCATGTCTATCTTGTACTGGTTGTCCCGGATCTTCTTCTGGTTGCCTTCCGCGTCCTCCTTCGCCTTTTTAAGGCCATCAACGGCGGCATTCACGTCAGCGAACTTCTGGTTCACCCCCCGGAGGCTGATCCAGTTCACTCCCACCCAAATTAGCATAAGCACCATCAAGGCCACCGCCACGATGATCGCACGCTTGACAGGATCTTTCCTGCGTAACTCTTCCGTGGCCTGCTCCTCGGCCAGCAAATTGATTTTGATTGGCATACTCTATCTAGAATGCAGCCATGGCTCCACCGATCGCGACTACCAACTGCGGTGCGACCTGCTCCAGTTCACCCAATTGCGCCGGCGGCAACGCTGGCGACATGAAAGCCGTCGGATTCCAAGCCTTGCACGGAACCATCAGCTCTGATTGCAGCGCACTGATGATGTATTCCGACCGCGCAGAACCACCCGAGAAAAACACCTGGCTCACGGTCTTATCCTGCTGATGCTCAAAGAAATCAATCGAAGCACGCAGCTCACGCCCCAGCGGCGTCAGCAACGGTTGGATGGTGGATTCCACTTCTTGCGGCATCCCCACTTTGATCCCCTCAGCTTCCGCATTGCTAATACCCAAAGATTCCGCGATACCCGTCGTCAACTTGGCGGCACCAAAGCCAACCACACGCGTCAGCATCAATTCACCCATCATCAAGATGCTGATCGCCGAGTTCTTGTAACCAAAATCCACCAGCGCCACCACTTCCTTCGAGTAAACATCCGGCATCGCCATCTCGAAAGCATTTGCCGGACCAATCAAACCGGAGGTGATCACATCCGCCACCAGACCTGCGTTTTTGGCCGCCAATTTGATATCTTCCGTCAATTGCCGCTTGCCCCCGCCCACCAGTGCCTTGCACTTGGCCTGTGTCTTGATCCCGCCATCCGCTGTCTTTAAAGCGTCCAGATTGATCGGATGCAGATGACAGTCGAAAAGGTAATCAGGAAAATCTTGCTGCAGGAAATTCTTGGGATTCATCCGCAGCATCAGCCGCAAGTCATTCATCCCTACCATCGGCAGCTCGGCCGTTCGGAGAATGCTGTCACTCACCCCCAGCACCACTACAATGTGCTTGGTCCGCGCCCCCAGTTGCTGCATCACCGTTTTAAGGTGCTCAGACAGGATGTCGGGTGAGATTCCGCGGTCGTAGACCGGAGCGTCAACCATGGCGAATCCCGTGATTGAAAAGGCTTCGCCCTTGCGTTGAATAGCAGCAGCCTTGGTTACTCGCGTCCCCAAATCAACCACCACCGCTTGGTCCCGCCGCTTGCCAGAGTTACTTAGAAATGGTAGCGCCATGACGAGCGTTTTGTAACGGGTCGCATTTTGAAATGCAAGTCACAATCTGCTGAATCCAAAAAAGATACCTTACCACACATAACCCCCCGGTCCATTCTTAGTTCAGAAATAACATTGATTTACCACGAAACACTTAGTAAGAAATCGCGTGTGCGGTGCCAGCACTCCATTTAGCACCCGGAGTCAGCACCCCTTCCCGGGTGTATCAGAAACGAGTTTTATATGGCTTACACAGCGGAGATCAGCCGAACAAACCCTAGTGCGTTTGTCTTTCTTGTTGACCAGTCGGGCTCAATGGTGGAGCCCATCGCGGGCAGCGATGGCAAACGCAAATGCGACAGCGTGGCGGACGCCATCAACCGCCTGCTGCACAACCTCATCATCAAATGCGCCCGTGGCGAGGGCATCCGCAACTTCTACGAAGTCTGCGTGATCGGCTACGGCTCCCACGTGGGCCCCGCCTTCAGCGGACCGCTCGCCGGTCGCGACATTGTCCCCCTCAGCGAGGTGGCCAATTCGCCCGCCCGGGTGGAAGAGCGGGTCAAACAGATCGATGATGGAGCTGGCGGCGTCATCACCCAAAAGGTGAAGTTCCCCGTCTGGTTCGAGCCCCAGGCCAAAGGCACCACTCCAATGGGGGCCGCTTTGGACCTGGCCCACCACATCCTTTCGAGCTGGGTATCCAACCACCAATACTCCTATCCGCCCATCGTCATCAATATTTCTGACGGTGAAGCCACGGATTTCGGTCCCGTCCCTCAAGCTGAGGCCCTGACCAGTCTGGCCACGGTGGATGGTAACGTGATGTTGCTGAACTGCCATATCTCCAGCCAGCCCGTCCAGCCCATCATTTTCCCCGAGACCGACAACGACCTGCCCGATGAATTCGCCCGGACCCTCTTCCAGGTGTCCAGCGTGCTCCCGGCCAGCATGCGCAATCTGGCCCGCAACGAGAGCATCATGTTGGGTGAGAACGCACGCGGCTTCGCGTTCAACGCTGACTTGGTGGAATTGATCCGGTTCCTGGACATCGGCACGCGCGCCAGCAACCTGCGTTAATCAAAAAAAGCCCGTGGAAGCCACTGAGAAAGTATTCTGGGTGCCCAAGGAGGGCTATACTCAGGACGAATACGAAGACGCTTTCAGTTGTGCCCCCGAGAAAGGCTACTTTGCCATCGCGGATGGAGCCACTGAATCTTCTTTCGCCGATTTGTGGGCTCAGTGTCTCGTGCAGCGTTTCACTGCTTCGCCCCCGTCAGGCAACCCGCCGGATTCCAATACGCTCATCCAATGGCTGAGCCCCTTGCAAAAGGAATGGCACTCCAGCATCGCTTGGGACCGTTTGCCTTGGTACGCTGAGGAAAAAGCCCGCACTGGCGCCTTTGCCACCCTCTTGGGCATCCGCTTCGAACCGCCCAAAGCCCCGGAAAAACCCTCGTTTTTCAAACGCCTCTTCGGTGGCGGCGACAAGGGTCCCTTACTGCCCCAGTGGCATGCCATCACGGTGGGGGACAGCAATCTCTTTCATATCCGGAACAACACGCTGATCAAGACTTGGCCCATCCAGAAGGCCGCCGAGTTTGACAGCCGCCCCTGCCTCCTCTCCAGCAATCCCAACCGCAACCAGCCTGTCTGGGCCCAAGTCCAGTATTTGCAGGGGGATTATCAGGAGAACGACGTTTTCATCCTCGCTACGGACGCCATCGCCAAGTGGTTCCTGCAGCGCTACGAAGCCGGTACCAAGCCGTGGCAGTCTTTGCAGGAACTCAAGGACGAAGCCGATTACGCCAAATTTGTCACCAAGCTGCGCAAGGACTTCGGCATGCGCAACGACGACACAACCATCATTCTTTTCAAATGGTCTGCGCCCAAATCGCAGCCTTGAGACACGCCATCGCCAACTCGCAGACACCATGAACTGGCCTTCTCACACAGACTATCAAGACTCGATCCAGAACCCACACATCTGCTTCGAGGATGCCGAGCTCAAGGAGAGCGAAGTAAAATGCGACATGCTGGGGCTGCCCCGGGTGATGTCCGGTAACTTCGCCAGCGTTTACTCCGTCACCGCCGGCACCAACCGCTACGCCATCCGCTGTTTCGTCCGGCAGGTGCTCGGCCAGCAGGGTCGCTACGCCCGCATGAGCCAGCAGCTCCTCGGTCTCGGCTTGGATTCCCTCGTCGGCTTCGAATACATCCTGCGCGGCATCAAGGTCCGCAATGAGTGGTATCCTATCGTGAAGATGCAATGGGTCGAGGGATTGCCGCTCAACCAGTATCTCGAAGAGATTTTCGACAAGCCCGACCTCCTCAACGACCTCGCCAAGAAATTGCGCGTCGTCATGAAAGGTCTCCGTGACAACCAGCTCGCCCACGGCGATCTCCAGCACGGTAACATCATGGTCACGCCCAAGAACGAGATCCGCCTCGTCGACTATGACGGTATGTACACCCCGGCCTTTCGCGGTAAAGCCCCGGAATTGGGCCATGCGAACTTCCAGCACCCGCGCCGCACCTCGGATTTTTACAACGAAGAACTGGATAACTTCGCCGCCATCGTCATCCATACCTCGTTCCTCGGCTTGGCGACTGATCCGGCCCTGTTCAAAGATTTCTATACGGGTGACAACCTCCTGATGCTCTCTGGAGATTATAAAAATCCAGGTTCATCCAAGATCATCAAGCGCTTCAAAGAGAACACGGACGACAAGGTCAAGAAACTCGGTGCCTTGCTTGAGCGCGTCTGTTTGGCGGACGTCTCCAAGGTGCCCGTTTACGAAGATGTCATGGTCGCCTTGGATAACGGCACCATGGATACGCTCATCAGCGGCATCGCCGCCGGTGCCCCTGCTGCGGCTGGTGGTGCACCCGCCGGAGGCGCAGACGGTGGCTGGTGGGCTGGTGGCACGCCTCCAGACGCCGAACCTCTCGGTAGTCGTCCCGCAACTGGCTCCCGTCCGGCACAGCCTGCGCCCACTACCGGTTCACGGCCTGCTCCGACGCCCGCACCTAAGCCCGCGGCCGCACCGGCAGCCAAGTCCAATCTCAACGTCACACCTACGCCCACACCCGCTTGGTCCACGTCCAACGCGCCCAAGCCCTCGGTCACTGCGCCGCGCACGGCTCCCTCAGTTCGCCAGCCCCAACCGGCTGCGCAGACTCCGGCTCCTGCTTCGGCGCCCGCTGGCAACAACAACATGAAGTTGGCCTTGATTCTGGGTGGCGTTGCCATCGTCATTTTCCTCCTGTTCTACTTCCTGAGCAAATAGGCTGATTTTACCATATTTTCACGCAAAAGCCCCGCCAAACGCGGGGCTTTTTCTTTTTGAATGATTGTTTGGTCAATCAGCGTAATGACCGTCAGCGATTCTCCTCCGGAATAAAACTCTTCCCCACATAGGCCCGCCGGTGCAACCGGCCTAGCAGCCTTTGTTTTTGCAGGCGCCCAGCCGTTTCAGTTCATCGCATGAAGCCGAAATCTGCAACCGCTGCGATTTCATCGAAAACCCCAGCTTATGACTGATCTGGCTCTCAATCTCCTCGATCTTGTCACTCTCGAACTCCACGATCTTCTCGCAATCCTGGCAGATCAGATGGTTGTGATTCGGATGATCCGCGTAATTGGGATCATAGAATTTGTAGTCCTTGCCGAAATCCATCTCATGCACCAACCCGCTCTCCGTCAATAAAGGCAGCGTGCGATACACCGTGGCGCGGGAAACGGATTTGTCCTTCTTGCGGGACCATTCCAGTAACTCCTCCGCCGTGAAGTGCTTGTCCGTGCTGAAAACCGTATCGACAATCGCCTGGCGCTGCGACGTGATGCGCAGATTCTTCTTCGCCAGAAAATCCATGAAGCGACGCTTCGCCTCAGTTTTATCGATTACCGACATGCTGCTACTATATTTTGCCCCACGCCTAAGTCAACGAGCGTCGGTCCCTCTCTGTGCAGTGCGCGGCTGTCCTCGTCGGGCAGGAGTCTGGCCTGCCGGAAAACTGGCATGTCGTGCAAATCCCCCTATAGTGCGCTCCATCTGCTACGGCAGAGACAGATCGTGAACATCGAAATCATCAACACTGGCTCCGAGCTGATGCTCGGCCGCGTCCTGAACACCCACCAGCAATGGCTCTGCCGCCAGCTCACCGATCGCGGCTATCTCGTCCAGCGCCAGGTCGCCATTGCCGATGAAGGCCGCGCCATCCAGAACGCCGTCCGGGAAGCCGCCGGTCACGCCGACCTCATCATCTGCACCGGCGGCCTTGGCCCCACCTCCGATGACATCACGCGCGACTTGATTGCCGAACTCCTCGGAAAACCGTTGCACAACGACCCACGCATCGCCGCGCACATCGAAAGCTTTTTCCTCAAGCGCAAACGCCCCATGCCGCCTAGCACCTTGGTGCAAGCCCGTGTTCCCGAAGGCGCTCTCGTCTTGGAGAACCGTTACGGCACCGCTCCTGGCCTCGCCATGAAGCTAGACCCGAATCCCTATCGCGCTGATGGCAAACCCACGTGGATCGTCATGCTCCCCGGACCGCCACGCGAATTACGCCCCGTCTTCCTCGAAGAAGCCGTCCCCTTCCTCAATCGCGAGTTCCCGCTGGAGACCGTCTTCGCTTGCCGCACCCTCCGCAGCGTCGGCCTCGGCGAATCCCGGGTGGAAGAGCAAATCGCCCCTGCCCTAGCTCACCTCACGAAAGCCGGTCTGCAAATCGGTTACTGCGCCCGCGTGGGTGAAGTCGATGTCCGCCTCGTCTTCGAAGGCTGTGGTGCGGAAGAAACCGTGCAAGAAGCCACCGAGATCGTTTACCAAAAGATTGGCGCGCACATCTTCGCCGAGAACGATGACAATCTGGAAAACACCATCGTGAAGCTCCTCACCGAACGGAAGAAAACCCTCGCCCTCGCCGAATCCTGCACCGGCGGCTTCATCGCCCATCGTTTAACCAATGTCTCCGGTGCCTCCGCCGTGCTCCTCGCCGGCCTGGTCACTTACAGCAACGCAGCCAAGCAACAATTCCTTGGCGTTCCCGCTGAAACCCTCGCCACCCATGGTGCGGTCAGCGAAGCCACCGCCCGCGCGATGGTAGAAGGTGCCCGCACTCGCACGGGGGCTGATTATGCCATCGCCGTAACCGGCATCGCCGTAACCGGCATCGCCGGTCCCACCGGCGGCACTCCTGAGAAACCCGTCGGCACCGTTTTCATCGCCCTCACCGACGGCGATCGCACGAAGGTCATCAATCCCATCAACGCCTTCGACCGCGAGACGTTCAAATACATCACGTCCCAGCAGGCACTGGAGTTACTTCGTCGTCGCTTGCTCAGCCTCGACTCGTAATCGTCCACGTTCTCGTCGTCGTCCTCGATTTTCTCCTAACTCCGAAAAACGAAAACCCCGCAGGCCGAAACCTGCGGGGTTTTCAAATGCTTTAAGCGGCAGCGCTTACTTGCCGTTGTTACCGATCGCTTCCACCGGGCAGCCTTCCATGGCTTCCTTGCACTGGGCTTCCTCTTCCGGGGAGCCTGGCTGTTTGTAGACGTAAGAATGACCACCGTCATCGTTACGCGTGAAGTTCTGCGGGGCGGTTTCGCGGCACAGATCGCAGTCAATGCATTGATTGTCCACGTAGTACTTGCCCGTCACATTCTGCGTGTAGCTATTTTCTAGGTCAGCCATAAAAATCAGGTTCTTAAATTCAAAACTTTGCTAGATATGCGGTTCCCCCGCCCGCTTGGCAAGCCCATTCGTGGCCCATTTTCGACACCACTGGCTGCCCGAACGCTTAAGAACCATGTTTACACGATATCACAGCCCCGAGTCGCCTTCAATTCTCCTACTTATGGAGGCATTCCACTCATGATTAGGATGACTAAAACGTTTGCTACTTCTCTGCATAAAAGCTTCCCATGACGCCCCGTTTCCCTATCTTCCCGCCCCGTGAGTGCAAACAGCGCCCGCAAGACTAAGATCATTGCGACACTTGGTCCCGCTACTGATTCTCCGGAAATGTTAGGCCGGATGATCGATGCGGGAATGAACATTGCCCGTCTGAACATGTCCCATGCCCCCCATGACTGGGTCCGGCGGGTCGTGAAAGACATCCGTGCCGCCGCGAAGGAACGCGGTGTCAGCGTCGGTATCCTCATGGATACCCAGGGCCCAGCCATCCGTACTGGCGATCTGCCCGTGCCTCTGGACCTGCAGCCCGGCGAAATCTTCAACTTCACCGTCCGCGGTGAATTGAGTGAAGAACATCGCTCGGTGGACGTGAACTACGAGAACTTCATCAACGACATCAGCGTCGGCGATACCGTGCTCGTGGATAACGGCGCCATCCACATGAAAGTGCTGGCCAAGAATAAGAACCATGTGAAGTGCGAAGTGCTGACCCCCGGCAAGCTCGGCAGCCGCCGCCACATCAATCTACCGGGCGTGAAGGTCAGCCTCCCCGCCATGACCAGCAAGGATCTTGCGGACATCGCCGTGGGCCTGGAACTGGGTGTTGATTACATCGCCCTCTCCTTCGTGCGTGAAGCCAAGGATATCCAGCAGCTTCGAGCCGTGGTGGAAAAAGCCAATCCCCGCCCGCAGATCGTCGCGAAGATCGAGGACCAGGAAGCCATCAAGAATATCAACAGCATCATCGCCGAGGCCGACGCCATCATGGTCGCCCGTGGTGATTTGGGCATCGAATGCCCCTACGAGGAACTGCCCATCATCCAGCGCAAGATCGTGAAGACCTGCTTGCGCGTGGGCCGCCCCGTCATCGTGGCCACGCACATGCTGGAGAGCATGATCTCCACCCCGCATCCGACGCGCGCTGAGATCACCGACGTGGCCAATGCCGTGTATGAACAGGCGGACGCCATCATGCTCAGCGGTGAAACCACCGTGGGCAAATACCCGCTCAAATGTCTGGAGGTCATGGACCGTGTCTCGCGCCGTATCGAACGCTCTGGCGGCGCGAACTTCCAGGAACGCGCTGAATTCACCAGCCCGCGCCAGAAGCTCGTGAAGAGTGCTGTCGTCATGGCAGATGAATTGAAGGCCGAAGCCATCATCATCTTTACCATCCGCGGCACCATGGCCCGTTACACTTCCTGGATGCGCCCGCGCCACTCGAAGATTTACGCCGTCTGCGAAACGCAGGAAATGGCTGATCAACTGACGCTGCTCTACGGCATCACGCCATTGGTCATGCCCTTCAACCATGCTTCGCCGGAAAAGACGATCAACCCGGCGATCGAAGTGTTGAAAAAGAATGGCCAGGTCACCAAGGGCCACACCGTGGTCGTGGTCAGCTCCATCTCCGCTGAAGAACGCATCGTGGATGCGATCCAGATGCGCGTGGTGGAATAGGACCTCATTCAATCAAAAACTAAGCCAGGGGCTGCGTTGAAGAACGCAGCCCCTTTTCTCTTTGATGGATCACTGCGTGGGCTTAGGAGGATAAACGAATCCCAATCGACCCTCGGCGGCCGCGAAGTTGCCATCCGGCGCACCCACGGTCGTCACGCTTCCATCGGCCATCCCATACGCTCTTTGCCATGCTCCGGAGGCGAGCGGCCGGGCTTTGCCCCGAAGAGCTATGGTTTTACCACGATCGATGGCGTTCCGATCCTCGATCGGAAATATCTCAAAGTCATTGGTGGCCATCATAAAGGCGGCGTCAAATCCTGCCGACAGAAAAGGGGTCGCTTGATTGAAAGTCGCTGGATAACGCCCATGGTTTTCAGCCGAATACATGTAGAATGCGAGCAACCAGTGTTTGGCATGCCCGGCATGGATCATGGCAGCCTTATGTTCCTTCTCCCGCACCTTTTCCTCGCCCAATTCCGCTGCATAACGCTGGGTCGTCTCCTGAAGCTCATTCTGCCGTCGCTTCCCTTCTGCCAGATCCTGACGTAATAAGCCCACCTCGCCGCGCAAGCGGAGCAGTTCGGTCCGCTCTTCGTCGGAAAGACCTTGCAGCGGGGCGGGACGCGCCGTTTTCCCGGCCAGATCTCTTGCTGCGGCCGCTTCCGCAACCTGTTTCCGCAACGCCTCGTTTTCCGCACGCATCGCCTCCCCCGACCGGTACTGGATAACCAATGTTCCGGCCAGACCTGTCACCAGGATGGCCCCCGCTATGCCTGCCTTGAATTGACTCATAAGATTGATGATTCCCAACGTTGTTCCACCTCCCTTGGCCGCTGCCACCGTGAATGCCGCACCTGCTATGCTCACACTCAGACCCGCGGGAGCCGCACTGACCGCACCCGCCGTCAGCATCGTTCCCAACGCTGTTGCCGAAAGCGCCACCCCTTTTCGCTTGAGCATGCCCTGGAGTTTTTCCAAGGCGCGATTCACACGCATCCGTGCTGCATCTTCATTGCTGCCCAAAGCCAGCCCCACGGCACGAAAATCCTGTTGCTCGAAAAACCGTAACAGGATGGCCGCCCGGTCTTCTTCCCCCAATTGATTGATCGCTTCATCGAGGATGGGTGCGACCATCTCCATCCTTGCCTCGCCTTCGTGTGATTGGGCACTCATAAGCATCGCCTGGGTTTCCCGATCAATCCGCCTGCGCTCCGTCCGCAACGCCTTGCTGGCCACATTGCATGTCGTGCGGTGCAGCCAACCGCCCAAGGTGCTTTCGCGGGAAAGTTTGTGCGCATTCTGGGCCAACTGGACAAAGACAGTCTGCGCCACCTCCTGAGCCCGATGCGCATCCCCGCCCACCAGCCTGAGCGCCGTGGCATAAACCAAGTTCAAGTGCCGGGAAACCAGCTCGCGAAAGGCGGTTTCCGAACCATTATCTACATACGCTGCCAACAACTGTTGCGTTTCGCTCATGTTCTTTGAAAGTAAAACCCCGCCCTACCCCGAAACCGAACAAAAAAGATTAGCTCAGAAAATCACAGCGGTCGCGGCCAAAACTCCGCCATATAATATGACAAAATCGTTTTTCTCCGTATAGTGGGGACAAGGTATGAGCCAGAATCGCGCCCCGTCACACGTGCTGAACCTCGGCTATATTGAGGAATTGCACGCGGCTTACACCCGCGAGCCCAATTCGGTGCCCCCCGAGTGGCAGGAATATTTCCAATCCTCCTCCAATGACGAAAAATGGTCGCCAGTTTCGGGCACCACCCTGGTGGCCAAGCCGCTTTCGGAACCGCCTAAAAAACCGGCCCCGCCGGCCAATTCTGATTCCGGCATCTGGCATGACCGTATAAACCAGCTCATCCGCGCTTATCGCGTCCGGGGGCACATCATCGCTCAAGTCCATCCCATCGGCGAAACACCTCGCATCCCGGCGGAACTCGACCCGTCCTACTACGGTTTTTCCGAAGGCGATTTCGAGCGCAAGTTCTCTTGCGAAACCTTGGTGGACGAAAACCCGCTCACGCTCCGCCAAATCCTCGAGATCCTGCGGAACACTTACTGCCGTTCCATCGGTGTGCAATACATGCACATCGACGACCTGGAAGTGCGCCGCTGGTTGCAACGGCAGATGGAGCCTACGCAGAATCGCATCGCCCTCTCCCCCGAGATTCAGCGCCGCATCTTCTCCCGTCTCACCGATGCCACCATTTTTGAAGAGTTCATCCGTAAGAAATTTCTCGGCGCGAAAAGCTTTTCGCTCGAAGGCAGCGAGAGCCTCCTGCCCTTGCTCGATCTCGCCATCGAAAAAGCCGGTGGCCAAGGCGTAAAGGAAATCGTCATGGGCATGGCCCATCGTGGTCGCCTGAACGTTCTCGCGAACATCATGGGCAAGCATCCGCGCCAGATCTTCCGCGAGTTTGCCGATACCGATCCCCAACACTACGCGGGCGGCGGTGATGTGAAGTATCACCTCGGTCATAGTAATGATTGGCAGACTGCCGCTGGAGATACCGTTCATCTCTCGCTTTGCTTCAACCCCAGCCATCTTGAGTTCGTTAACCCCGTCGCGCTGGGGCGCGTGCGGGCCAAACAAGATCGCGTGGGCGACAAGGACCGCACCACGTGCATGGGGCTGCTTATCCACGGTGATGCGGCGTTCGCGGGTGAAGGAGTGGTGCAGGAGACTCTCAATCTCAGCCAGTTGGCCGGTTACACCACGGGCGGCACCTTGCACATCATCGTGAACAACCAGATCGGTTTCACGACCTCGCCGATTGATGCCCGCTCATGCCTCTACGCCACGGACGTCGCCCGCATGTTGCAGGTACCCATCTTCCATGTGAATGGCGAGGACCCTGAAGCCGTCGCGCAATCGCTCCAAGTCGCGATGGATTTCCGCAAGAAATTCAAACGCGATGTGTTCATCGATATGTATGGCTACCGCAAGCTCGGCCATAACGAGACCGATGAACCTTCCTTCACCCAGCCCGTCCTCTATCAGGCCATCGCGAAACGCAAGCCGGTGCGCGAGGCCTATCTGGAACAGCTACTAAAACTCGGCGGCATCACGCAGGAAGAAGGTGACCAGATCGCCGCCGAACGCCGCGAGAAGCTGGAGCAGGAGCTGAACGAATCCCGCAGTAAAGATTACCAACGCCCCGGCGAAAAAACGCGCGGAATCTGGTCGCAAAAGACCTTTCACGGCGGTAAAGAAGGCAGCGCCAAGGAAGTAAAGACCGGCGTGGATGAAGCTCGTCTGGTTGAGTTGCTGAAGAAGCTCACCGAACGCCCCGCGCAATTCACGCCGCATCCCAAGCTCGAAAAGATTCGCGAGACCTGGCTCAAAATGGCCGCGGGCGAGGAACCCTTGGATTGGGCTGCCGCCGAAGCCTTGGCCTACGCCTCCCTCGCTACCGAAGGTGTGCGCATCCGCTTTTCCGGCCAAGACTCCCGTCGCGGCACGTTCAGTCATCGTCACGCCGTCCTGCATGATTATAACGGCAAAGGCATCTACACGCCGCTCCAGCATCTCGCCCCCGATCAGGCTATCGTGGAGCTGTTCAACAGCCCGCTCTCCGAAGCCGGTGTGCTCGGTTTCGATTACGGCTTCAGCCTCGATTGCCCTGATGGCCTCGTCATCTGGGAAGCGCAGTTCGGCGATTTCGTGAACGGCGCTCAAGTCATCATCGATCAGTTCATCACCAGCGCTGAAGACAAATGGAAACGCCTCTCCGGCATCGTGATGCTTTTGCCTCACGGCTACGAAGGCATGGGCCCCGAGCACTCCAGCGCGCGCCTCGAACGTTTCCTCGGACAATGCGCAGAGGACAACATCCAAGTCGCCAATCCTTCTACACCTGCGCAATTTTTCCATCTGCTCCGTCGTCAGGCGCTCAGCTTGTGGCGCAAGCCGCTCGTGGTCCTCACACCCAAGAGCATGTTACGCCTGCCCGAAGCGCGCTCGACTCTAGCTGAACTGGCCGAAGGAACGTTCCAGCGCATCATCCCCGACACAACTGCTGAGAAAGCTACGCGTGTCCTCATGTGCAGCGGCAAGCTCTTCCACGAACTGAACAAATATCGCACGGAGAACCAGCGCGAGGACGTCGCCATCCTGCGACTGGAACAATACTACCCTCTCAAACGCGATCTGCTCGATAAGGAGTTGGAGAAATTCCCGAAAGGCACTCCGTTCATCTGGGTGCAGGAAGAGCCGGTCAACATGGGCGCTTACAGTTATCTGCACATGCAATTGAGCGACTTCACCCACTTGCCGTTCTCCGTCGTGGCGCGCGCCGAGTCCGCCAGCCCCGCCAGCGGTTCCGCCAGCGCCCACAAACTGGAGCAGCAACGCATCTTGGAAACCGCCTTCGGGCAGAAGTGATGCTATCTTAACCAACTAATCTTATGGCCATTGAAATCAAAGTCCCCGAACTGGGCGAATCCATCACCGAAGTCCAGATCGCCTCGTGGCTCGTGAAAGAAGGCGACGCCGTCATGAAGGACCAAAACTTGGTCAGCATCGAGAGCGAGAAGGCCACGGTGGAGATACCCGCGCCCGAAGCTGGCGTGATGGGCAAAATCCTGCAACCGGATGGCACCACCGTGAACGTCGGCGATGTCATCGGCAGCATTGAAGCAGGGGGCGAAAAAACCGCGCCGGCCAAAGAGGAAAAAGCTGCTCCTGCCAAAGAAGCCAAGGCCGCACCCACCGACACCAAGAAGGAAGCGGAAGCACCCAAAGCCGAAGAGGCAGAAAAGAAACCAGCGAAGTCGACCGAGAAACCCGCCGAAAAGAAAGCTCCCAAAAAGGAAACCGCGGAAAAGAGCGAGCCGGTAAAGGAGACTCCCGCCAAGACCGAACCAGCCAAAGAAAAGGCGGCACCCGAACCGGCAGCCTCTGAGTCTTCCGAAGACAATGCGGAGAAGAATGAACCTTCGTCCGAGGTCGTAGATAGCGAAGCGGAGATGACGGACGAAAAAGAAACTTCACCCGCCGCTTCGACTCCCACCAAGAAAGACGATTCCCGTGGTGACGAGATCAGGCCCATGAGCCCCTTGCGTCGCACCGTGGCCAAGCGCCTCGTCGATGCCCAGCAAACCATGGCGATCCTCACCACGTTCAACGAGATCGACATGTCCGCCGTCATCGCCCTGCGCAAACAATATCAGGAACCCTTCGTCGCCAAGTCCGGCGTGAAGCTCGGCTTCATGTCTTTCTTCGTGAAGGCCGTCATCGAAGCCCTCAAGCAAGTGCCTCAGCTCAACGGCGAGATCCGCGGCAACAACATCGTTTATCACAAGTACTTCGACATCGGTGTCGCCGTCGGTGCCGGCAAAGGCCTTGTCGTGCCTCCCATCCGTAATGCCGAGAAACTCACCTTCGCGGAGATCGAGAAGACCATCGCCGACCTCGCCACTCGTGCGAAGGACAACAAGCTCAAACCGCAAGAGATGGAGGGCGGCACCTTCACCATCAGTAATGGCGGCGTGTATGGCTCCCTGCTCTCCACCCCCATCATCAATCCGCCCCAGAGCGGCATCCTCGGCCTGCACACCATCCAGGAACGCCCTGTCGCCCGTGATGGCCAGGTCGTCATCCGCCCCATGATGTATGTGGCGCTCAGCTACGATCACCGCATCGTCGATGGCCGTGAAGCCGTCCAATTCCTCGTCCGCGTGAAGGACATCATCGAGGATCCAACCCGCCTGTTGCTGGAAATCTGACGGCTTTACGTCCGTTTCGTCCGATTTTTTTGCGGATTGGCACCAACCTTCCACTAGCCAATCCCCCATAATTGGCCTATACACTAGTTAATGCAGTCATTGTTCCGTCCGCCTGGCGGTGAGAAAACTTGGTCTGCCGTGGCTTTGCTCCTCGGCGGCTTGGTTTCCATCATCATGGTCGCACTCGGTGACGTCCGCTCCCCCATCGCCTCCTTCATTTTTGGTCTCTGGCTGCTGCTGTCCGGCGTCGGAGTGTGGCGAAACCGTTCCTGGGGCTACTGGTTCGGTCTGCTGGCTACGGCCTTTGTCTCGATTTTTTTGATCGTGCTGCTTGTCCGCGAACCCTTCGACTGGTCGCGCCTCATCTTCTGCCTCTGCTTCGCCTGGTTCACCGTGGCCCTCTTCATGGAGCGCCCCCGCCGAGCGAAGGACGACCGCCCCCTTATCTCTTTGGTCCTGCTGCTGCGCGAGAGCCGCAACATGGACGCCCATTCCCTCTCCCAACGCCTCGGCATCGCCTGGGGTGTCCCCGTGGAAACCGCGAAGGAAAAGGACGTCTCCAAAGAAGCGAACGTGGCTAACAAGACGTATGTCGTCGGTGACAGCCCCATCTTCATGATCGGCCACGCGGGCGGCTTCTATCTCGTCAATAATTTCGATCGCCCCTACTTCGAAGAACCCGACAAAGCCGCCGAAGACTGCCCCGATCAGCGTCTGAAAAAGGTCATCCGCGAACATCGCGCCTGGCTTTCCGTGGACCTCCTCCGCGTCGGCAAACTGCCCGACCGCACCACAGCCTACCGCCAGATCTCTCACCTCGTGGCCGAACTGGCCGGAGATGATTGCCTCGCCGTCTTCTGCCCCGAGAGCGGTCATTTGAACATGTTTGATCTCAGCCTTGTGGATGAACTCCGCAGCGAGAACCCTCTTGAGGTTTTTCAGAAAATCACCCAGCTCCCCGTCATCGAAGTGGCCGATGAAGACCCCGAGATGATCGCCGCTGTGGCCGAAGCCCGCCGCCGCTGGCCCGAGTTCGTCACCGCCTTTGCCGGACGCCAGCCCGAACAGAGCTTCGCTATCAAGGCTCCGATCACCCGCCGGGGCAACACCGAGTTCATCTGGATCAGCGTCGACCGCCTTGAGAAAGACCAGATCCATGGCCGCCTCGACAACGACCCCGTCAACCTCGGCACTCTCAAGTCCGGCGACACCGTCACCATCCCCTTGAAAGAACTGAACGACTGGGTCTTCAACCAAGGCGAAGAAGTCACCGGCCTCTTCACCACCAAGATCCTCCTCAAGAAACAAGGGAAGCAGTAGCCTCCACTCTCCCGGCTGGCCCTGAAATTTGCACTTTGAACTTTTCCCGCCTTCCGTAACCTCTGCCGCACTGAAATGGCCGTGAAGTTCTACAACACCTTGTCGCGCTCCCTCGAGGAGTTCGTTCCCCTTGACCCCACTGGCAAGCACGTGGGCATGTATTGCTGCGGGCCCACCATCCACGACTTCGCCCATATCGGGAACTTCCGCACCTTCGTCTTTACCGACCTGCTGCGCCGTTACCTCGAGTTCCGCGGCTATGGCGTGAAGCACGTGATGAACATCACGGACGTGGAAGACAAGATCATCAAGCGCGTCCGCGAGGCCAAGACCACCCTGCGCGACTACACGAGCAAATATGAGACCGCCTTCCTCGAAGACCTGAAGACGCTTGGCTGCAAGTCCCCCTCCGTCATGCCGCGCGCCACGGAATACATCCCCCAGATCGTCGCGCTTATCGAAAAGCTAATCGCGCGCGGCATCGCCTATCAGGCCGCCGATGGCTCCGTCTATTTCAGCATCGATAAGTATCGCGGTTGCGGCTGCAAGTACGGCCAGCTTGTGAACCTGAATTTCGATGGCATGCGCATCGGCGAACGCGTCGCCAGTGACGAATACGAAAAAGAATCGCTCGCCGATTTCGCCCTTTGGAAATCCCGCGTGCCCGATGACGGCGAAGTGTTCTGGGACAGCCCTTGGGGTCAAGGCCGCCCCGGCTGGCACATCGAGTGCAGCGCCATGAGCATGGACGTGCTCGGAACCAGCTTCGATATCCACGCCGGTGGCGAGGACCTGATGTTCCCGCATCACGAGGACGAGATCGCCCAGAGCGAAGGCGCCGGCGTGCAAGCTCCGGGCCAGAAGTTCGTGAAGTATTGGCTGCACGGCTCCCACCTCCTCGTCGAAGGCAAGAAGATGAGCAAATCGCTCGGCAACTTCTTCACCCTGCGCGATCTGCTGGGCAAGGGTTTCAACGGCCGCGAGATCCGCTACCTGATGATCAGCGCGCACTACCGCGCGCAGTTTAATTTCACACTCGGAGGATTGGACAGTGCCCGCACCGCGCTCGCCCGTATCGACGAATGCTTGTTGAAATTGCGCGAGATTGCCGGCCAGACCGCTGCCGTGGGCGAATCCGATCTCGCTAAACACTTCTCCGAAGCCTTGGATGAAGATCTGAACATTTCCGCTGCCTGGGGAGTCGTGTTTGAGTGGGTATCTGAAACCAATCGCAAACTCGCCGCCAACGAACTCACCGCCGCGCAAGCCGCGACTGAATTGAAAGCGTGGGATACCATCGACCAAGTCCTCGGCATCGGCGCTAAAGCCACGGACGAAGTCCCCGCTGAACTGCTCGCCCTCCTAGAAGAACGTCAAGCCGCCCGCAAAGCCAAAGACTTCAAACGCTCCGACGCCATCCGCGACGAACTCAAAGCCAAAGGCTGGGTGATCGAAGACACCCCCAAAGGCCCCCGCCTGAAGAAGCTTTAGGTGGAGCGCGGGTTGTTTCAACCCGCAGCAACGTCCAATAGCCAATTGGCACCAGAATCCCGTAGCGACATCTGTGCTTGTCGCAAAGAAATTCCCACCCGCTCAGCCATCGGGAGTTTCTGCGGGTTGAGACAACCCGCGCCCCCACTGATTCCCCTTGCCTCCGCCCATGCGCCCGAGGATACCATTCCTCCACGCATGAGACCCATTCTGGCCTTTCTGTTTCTGTGCCTCGCTTTGGTAGCCAATGCGGCCACCTACCCCGCCATCGTCGTCTTCGGCGACAGCCTCTCCGATATGGGCAATCGCGGTCTCAATCCCAGCAAGCCCGATCAAAAATTTCGCGATACCTGGGTCAAGCAACTCGCTGGTCCCACGATGCTGAACCTCACCGGCTTCAAACCCTCCGGCATGACTAATTTTTATGGTGGCGGCAACTACGCCGTCGGCGGTGCCTCCACGGAATACGCCGCCAAGATCGGCAGTGATCGCAACAAGAGCCACAACCTCACGCAACAAGTCTCCAAGCGCTACCTCAACGCCGCCTTCAACACCAATGGCGTGAACACCAACGCCCTGCACATCGTCGTCATGGGCGCGAATGACCTCATGCTCGCTTCCGTCTCCTTGCCCCAGATCGCCTCGCAATGGGCTGAGCTGGATCAAGCTGGCGTGGCCATCGCGAAGAGCGCAGAAACCCAGATCGAGGCCTTGGCCAAGGCTGGCGTCAAACATGTGCTGTGGGGCAATCTCTTCGATGTCGCGCAGACACCCTCCTTCAAGAACCGCTCCCAGATCATTGGTGAAGCGCAAGCAAGCATCGCCATGGCCGCCGTCACCAAGGCCACCATCGCGCACAACCGTGAAATGGAAGCCGCCATCCAACGCCTGGAGAAAGCTCATCCGTCGTTGAAGATCATCAAGCTCGACCTCTTCGCCAAACTGGAGGACATGGTCAAAAATCCTGCGAAATACGGCTTCATCGATGCCACTGCGGGCAACGACAGCAAGCACCTGTTCTCCGCCGATGGCCTGCATCCCACCACGCAGGGCCACAAATTGCTCGCGGAATACGCGTTCTCGGTTCTGACCGGCAAGACCGCCGCCGCCACTACTCAACCGGCAGCCAAATAATCTCACACCATGAATCGCCGCACTTTTCTTGGAACGACTCTCGCCGGAACCTTGTCCAGCCTCTCCACCTTCGCCGCCGAGAAGCGTGCTCCCCGCATCGTCCTGCGCTCTTCGTGGCAGACCGTGAACATCGGCGACATCGGCCACACACCCGGCGTGCTGCGACTGCTCTACGAACACATCCCCGGCGCAGAGATCAGCCTCTGGCCCATGGACGTCCGCAATGGCGTAGAAGAGATGTTGCTGCGTCGTTTCCCAAAACTGCGCCTCGTCAAAACCAAGGAAGAAGCGTTCACGCATGATTTCCTGCTGCACGGTTCCGGCCCTTACCTCACCGCCTGGCGCGATGTCGCCGCGTGGAAGAAAGAGACCGGCAAGCCCTACGGCGTCTACGGCATCAGCATGGCCGCCGCCGGTGATCCCGGCATGAAGATCATGCGCAATAACGGCCTGGATGATAACACGCGTGATCTCCTCAATACCGCCAGCTTCGTCTTCCTCCGCGACAGCATCTCCCTCCAAGTCGTCAAGAATGCCGGCGTCACCAGCCCCATCATTGAGTTCGGCCCGGACGGCGCCTTTGCCGCCGATGTCCGAAATGACGAAGCCGCCCTCGCCTTCCTCAAAGCGAACAATCTAGAAGAAGGTCGCTACCTCTGCTGCATCCCCAATCTGCGCAACGCCCCGTATTGGAAAGTGAAGCCCGGCTACGCCTTCGATGAGAACAAGCACAAGCGCAACGAGGAGATGAAGGAGCACGATCACGCTCCCCTGCGCGAAGCCATCATCGCCGTCACGCGCGAGACCGGCATGAAGGTCATGGTCTGCCCGGAAGACTCCACGCAGATGGAGACGGGCAAAGAACTGCTCGTCGATCCCCTGCCCTCTGATGTGAAAGCCAAAGTCGTCTGGCGCGAGAAATTCTGGCTGACCGATGAAGCCATCAGCACCTACGTCCGCAGTGCGGGCCTCTTTGGCAGCGAGATGCACAGCCCCATCATGTGCGTGGGTAATGGCGTCCCCGCCGTCGTCTGCCGCTTCGTCGAGCAGACCACCAAAGGTTTCATGTGGCGCGACATCGGTCTCGGCGATTGGCTCTTCGATCTGGATAAAGAAGACGAACTCCGCCGCGTGGCTTCCACGGTTTTGGCCATAGCAAAAGACCCCGCCGCAGCGAAAGCCAAAGCCGCCAAAGCGCGGGAGTTCGTGCAGCAACGCCAAAAAGCCACGATGGCCATTCTCAAAAAATCGCTCGGTGAACTGAAAGGGTGAATCGGCTTTGCCCAAAACCGCAGATGCGTTATAATGTTCACCGTTGATGAATCGTAGTATTTGGGCATTGGTATGGTTTTTAACCGTAGGTTGCCACCTCGGTGCGCAACCTCCTGCACCTGTCGCAGGCACAGTCCCAGCGCCTGTCCCGGCCACGTCCGCCGCGCCCGCACCCGCTACCGGTCTGGTATGGGACGCCATCCTCAAGGAAGCGACTCCCAAAGCCGGCGAAATGGACATCCCCTTCACCTTTGCCGTCACCAACAAAGGCACGAACCGCATCACCATCGAGCGCGTTGAAGCCTCCTGTGGCTGCACCGTGGCGGAGATACCCAGTGAACCTTGGCCGCTGGACCCCGGTCAGGGAGGCCTGCTCAAGGTCGAGTTCGATGCCCGCAATAAATCCGGCACCCTCACCAAAACCTTGTTGGTTTACACCAGCGTCGGCCCCAAGACTTTGATGGTAAAAGTCCATCTGCCCGTCGCTGCTCCAGGTCAAGCGCGTGACAACGCCGAACGCGTGACCAACCTGATGGAAGCCTCCAAGAACCGGCAGGCAATCTTCCAAGGCAAGTGCGTCACCTGCCACGTCACGCCCACCATCGGCAAACACGGCAAGGAACTTTACATGACGGCCTGCGGCATCTGCCACGATGCCGAGCATCGCGCCAGCATGGTGCCCGATCTCAAGACCTTAAAATACGGCACGCCCAAGGCGTATTGGGAGCACTGGACGCGCCATGGCAAACCGAACTCTCTCATGCCCGCCTTTGAGCAAAAGCAAGGCGGCCCGCTCTCCAACGACCAGATCAAATCGCTGATTGAATTCATCAGCGAGAGCAAAAATTTTCCCTCCAACGTCAACATTCCTGCCGACGCTGCCACACCCAAACCATGAGCGGACTGTTCATCACCTTTGAGGGTACGGAAGGCGGCGGTAAGAGCACCCAGATCCAGTTACTCACCGAGAAGTTGCGCAGCTTGGGCCACACCGTCCGCACCTTGCGCGAACCTGGTGGCACGCCCATCGGCGAAGAGATCCGTCACCTCCTCAAACACAGCGACGCCAATCACGGCATGACCAGTGAGACCGAACTGCTGCTCATGAACGCCAGCCGCGCCCAAATCGTCCGCGAAGTCATTCAACCCGCGCTCACCGCGGGTGAGATTGTTCTCTGTGATCGTTTTTACGATTCCACCATCGCCTATCAAGGGTATGGTCGCGGCTTGGATTTAGGGCAGGTCCAGGGAGTCGTGGATTTCGCCGTCGGCCCCGTGCATCCCGATCTTACTCTGTTGCTGGCCGTCCCCTTGGCCGTCAGTGAAGCCCGCCGCCAATCACGTCAACAGGCCACCGGCCCCGTCCGTGATCGGATGGAAGAAGCGGACCGCTCCTTCTTCGAGCGGGTGGAAAAAGGCTTCGAAACCCTCGCGCGCCAAGAGCCCCATCGCATCAAAGTGATTGATGCCACGCAACCCATCGAGACCGTGAGCAAGTCTATCTGGTCGCAGGTGCAGGCGATATTGCCCGCCCGCTAAGTTTTGGCATCGCCCGGCTTGGAGGGCACGGTTACAGACTCGTCAGGCTTCTCCTTATGTCCCAACCCAAGGAAGAAAATGATCGTCGCAGACATCATCATCATCCCGGCCAGAACACTCAATCCCCCAACGAATGACCCCGTCTCTTTTTCCACGTAGCCCAGCATAAATGGCCCCAAGAATCCGCCTAGGTTACCCACCGAATTGATCAATCCGATGCTGCTGGCCGCCGCCGCTTCGGTCATCAGCAGGCTCGGCAACGCCCAAAACGCGGGCATGTAAGATTTGAAACCCGCCGCGGCCACCATGAAACACATCACTGTCAGATACAGATTGCCTTGCGTTAGCGGGGCCAAAGACAGGGCAAACGCGCCGATGACGATGGGTATCACTGCATGGTAGCGCCGCTCTCTCATGCGGTCGGAGTTCCAACCTACAAACAACTGTCCTGCCAATGCCAGCATAGGGGGCAGGATCACCAGCCATGTAAGTTTTTTCAGGTCCAACGCATACCAATCCTTCAAAATGCTCGGCAGGAAAAACTCGATGCCGATGCTTCCGGTCACGATGCAGAAGTAGGCGCCGGCCAGGAGCAGCACTTTAGGATGACGCAACGCCTGGGCCACCGTCATGCGTTTGCCTTTCCGGCTCGTCTCCCTTTCTTTCTCCAGTTGATTCTCCAGCGCGTCACGTTCCTCCGGAGTCAACCACATCGCCTGCTTGGGCCGGTCGGTGAGCATATACAGCACGATGATGCCCAACACCACGGAAGGAATTCCCCAAGCGATATAAACCCATTGCCAGCCTTCCAACCCCAGCACCTCCGGATGATGCACTGCCACACCGTTCACCACTTCGTCGGTGCCGATCTTCAAGAGCCAGCTCGAGATCTTGGGGCTGACAATCAGTGCCATAGGCGTCGCCACCAGAAAATACGCCAGCGCCCTCGCCCGGTCTTTTTTTGGGAACCAATGCGTCAGATAGATGATCACACCCGGGAAGAATCCCGCCTCGGCCAGTCCCAACAAAAACCGGACACTGTAAAATTGAAAGATGGAAAGTCCGTTCGGCCCCTCAAAGGAATGGACGAAATCCGCGGCCATTTTGGAAAACCAGCCCAGTCCGGCATTCGCGATCGGATTCAAGATCACTACCGTCAACTTCAGACATGCACGTGCTATGTCACTGATCACCGGCACGTCATGCTGCACAAACGCCGTCATCGCCGCCATGATCCCCCAAGTGACCATGATCCGGCAGATCCACTTGCGCGCACTCCACCGCTCCACGATCAACGATCCCGGTATCTCCAGCAGAAAGTAACCGATGAAAAATACTCCCGCTCCGAAACCGATCACCGCATTGTCGAATCCCGGCAGATCCTTCGTCATCGTCAGCTTGGCGATGGATACATTCGCCCGGTCCACATAGGCGATGACGTAGCAGATGAAAAGCAGGGGCAGGAGCCGCCAGTAAGCCTTGCGTGTAGCGCTATCTAGCGGCGATTCAACAGGTTTGGTCGGGGCAGTCATTACGGCTTTTAAAGGGACAAATTACCGACTGGCTTGGGTTTCAATCCATTCATGGTGAATCACACTTTGGATTGCAAGATTAGAGGCAGGCAAATCCCGTCTTTGTTTGCGAATCCTGCCGCCCGGACGGCGATCAGCGGCCCAAGACCTGAACCCCGTCATAAAAACACCCCTGAACAAGCCGTTGACATCTCCCCCGGTTCCGTTAGAGTTCGCGGCTCTTAGTTTGCAAGAAAACGATTTTTAGAAGCTATGCCGAATACGAAGTCAGCCGAGCGCCGCACGCGCAGCAATGCCCGCAAGCAGTCCCGCAACAACTCTGTGAAGTCCCGGGTCAAGACCTTGGAACGCAGCTACCAGAAGGTCCTCGTTGAAGGCAAGAAGGACGAATCCGCCGCGGCCCTGAAAGTGGCGATCTCCGCCCTCGACAAGGCCGCCAAGGCCGGTGTGCTCAAGAAGTCCACCGTGGACCGTAAGAAGTCCCGCCTGTCCATCCAGCTCAAGAAGGCCACCGCCGCTGCGGCCGCCAAGTAAGCTAGCCCTTTGTATTTACCAGCGCCCGGATGATCTCCGGGCGCTTTTTTCGTTAGCGCTTTTCCAAACCGGCCCTTACCTCGCCTACCCCCGCAGATACTCCCGCCGCCGTTTCTCCGGGAACTTTTCGATGGCGTACCTCAGCATTGTCCGAGGCATCTTTTGCTGATATTTCAGTAGAAAGCCCTCCAGCACTGCCACGTCCCGTTTACCCATTTCGCGCAACATCCAGCCGGTGGCCTTGTGCATCAGGTCTTCCTTGTCCTCCAGCAACAGCTCACTGATGGCCAGAGTATCCCGAAATTCCTTTTGCTTGAGGAAATGAAACGTGGCAATGATGGCAATGCGCCGCTCCCACAAGCTTTTCGACTTGGCTAAAGAATAAAGCACACTCCGGTCCTTATCCGCCAGCCAGGCACCCACGATATCCCGCGCTGAAGTATCCACTAGATCCCAATTATTGATCCAGCGCGTGTGCTCCAGATAGCTCTGATAAATGGACTCACGCTGTGTTTCATCCCCCTTGGCGAATTGCTTTACCCAGATGAGCAAGGCCGTCAGACGCTCCTCATGAATCGGAGATTTCAGCAACGCCGCCACCACTTTAAGCGATGCTCCAGACGCCAGCTTCACCACACCGCGCACCTGCGGCACCGTTAGTCCGATGAATTGGTCCCCCTCCCCATACTCACCCGGACCGGTCTTGAAGAAGCCTTGCATCAATGCCGCCCTCGCCGGATAGGCATGCTGATGCAGCATAGTGCGGATGTCTTTGAGAATCATGGAGAAGAGAGAGATGGTCGGAGCGACAGGAGTTGAACCTGCGACGTCTTGCTCCCAAAGCAAGTGCTCTACCGGGCTGAGCTACGCTCCGACACAATCGGACGCGTATAATTCACACCTCAGCCCTCCGACGCAACTGGTAAATCACCTCTTTCAAAGAAAAACATCGCCCCCTTGCTCCCGTCACTTTTCCAAGGTGATCGAACACCCGATCGCTTTCACCTTGGCATTGGTCACCGGTTTTCCCATCGTGATGGCTTCCAAGGCATCCTTCAGGTCATGCACCTTCGGTTCCGCCTGCTTCTTGGTCTGGGTGAGATACAAGTCGTTGATACGCCCTTGATACAGCGTCTCTCCCTTGCCATTGAGCACCACCGCCTCCGGCGTCATCTTCGCTTGCGTCAACCGGGCGAGTTGTTGCTTCGGGTCCAAGATTACAGGTGCCTTGAACTCCATCACTTCCGCATGCTTTTGTGCGTCCGTGAGAGAAATCCCCGCCTCTGCTTCGATAAAGTAGAAGGAAAAACGGTCACTGTAAGCCGCCGCAATCCGGTTGGCCTCCGGCATAAAGGCATTGGAGGTCGGGCAAAAAGGTGAGACAAATATCAGGACAGCCCCCTTCTTTTCACCCACGGCCAAGGGCGTATGCCGCTTACCCAAGATATCCACAAGTTCAGGCGTGGCCTCAGCCGCTAAAGAGTTGAACGCCAGCAATATGCCCAGCGAAAGAGCCAGATAAACACGCGACAAATGCATGCTTCTGAGCTTAGGTTCGACGCTTATCCGCTGGCAACCGGAAATCGGGGCGCTCACCCCATGGACCAACCATGGCCAATGGCCTAATAATCCATTTATTCACCCGCTAAACTAAAGACTTCCCTTTACTACCACATATTTGGAACAATCCCCTTGCTGGATAGGGCTTTATGCCTTCCGGTTTTAATAGAGAGATTACTGTCATGTCATTTGCACAACTTGGTCTGTCCGACGCCGTTTTGGAAGGCGTCAAGGCGATGGGCTACACCACACCCACCCCCATCCAGCTCCGCGCCATCCCTTTGATCCTTGAAGGCCGTGACGTCATCGGTAGCGCCCAGACCGGCACCGGCAAGACCGCTGCTTTCGCCCTGCCCATCCTCTCCAAGCTGGGCAAGCACGAGAAAACTCCTCGTGTTCTTATCCTTGAGCCCACCCGCGAACTCGCCTCCCAAGTAGAGACCGCCGTGCGCGATTATTGCCGGTTCACCGATCTTACAGTCGCCGTCATCTACGGCGGCGTGGGCTACGGCAAACAGCGCGAAGCTCTTTCTACCGGCGTGGATATCCTGGTGGCCACGCCCGGCCGTCTCCTGGATCACATGCAGGAAGGCGCGTGCCGCCTGAATGGCATCCAACACCTCGTGCTGGATGAAGCGGACCGTATGCTGGACATGGGTTTCCTCCCCGACGTGCGTCGTATTGTGGAGAGTTGCCCGAAGGGGCGCCAAAGCTCCCTTTTCTCCGCCACCGTCCCGCCGCAGATCGAGACTCTCATCCAGTGGGCGATGAACAAGCCCGAGACCATCGAGATCGGTGCGCGCCGCAGTCCGGCGGAAACCGTTAAGCACGCGCTCTACCCGGTGAACTCCGCGCAGAAGACTGATCTGCTGATCGAACTGCTGGAACGCACGCACTACGATTCCGTCATCATCTTCTGCCGCACCAAGCAGAATGCCGATCAGGTCGGCAGCATGCTGGAACGCAAGAATCATGCGGTTACTGTCCTGCACTCCAACCGCACCCAGCGCGAACGCGAAGACGCCCTGAAGGGCTTCCGCGATGGCAAATACGAGGTGCTCGTCGCCACAGATATCGCCGCACGCGGTTTGGATATCGAAGGCGTCAGCCACGTCATCAATTACGATGTGCCGCAGCATCCCGAAGATTACGTCCATCGTATCGGCCGTACCGGTCGCGCTCAAGCCACTGGCGACGCCCTCACTTTGATGCTGGCCGAGGACCGTGATCATATCGCTTCCATCGAGCGCTTCATCGGCAAGACCATCCCCCGCGAGAAGATCGAGAAATTCGAGTATAAATACACCTCCCTCTTCGATGACGGCAAGCCCACGGGCGGTAACGCCCCCCGCTTCCGCCAATCCCGGATTTCCGGTGGCTACAGCTTTGGACGCAGCCGGAAATAATTAGCGGCGCTTATATCTTTAGGGAAAATCGATAAATTTATTGCGTGGATGGGGGTCTTTTCCTTAAATCCGCGTCCGTGGTCCACCCGGACACCCAACTAAAACTCGTTAGCGAAGAGATAGGACACGGCGTCTTTGCTACTCACTTCATCCCCAAAGGCACCATCGTGTGGGTGCGCGACGACCTTGACCAGGTCTTCACTCCTGCTGAGGCGGCCGCCATGGCACCCATCTATCAGGAGATACTTGAGAAGTACTCTTTCGTGGACTCTCGGGGGGATATCATCCTTTGTTGGGACCATTCCCGCTTCTTTAATCACGCGTGCAACGCCAACTGCATGTCCGCTGGTTATGATTTCGAGATCGCCGTGCGGGATATCCAGGCGGGAGAGGAATTGACGGATGATTACGGCACCCTGAATCTCCGCGAGAACTTTGGCTGCCTGTGCAGTCATTCGGAATGCCGAAAAGAAATTCGCCCGGATGATCTGGAGCGTTTTGCCCCTCATTGGGACAAACAAGTGTCCGAAGCCTTCTTCCAGATTCCCAAGCTGAAACAACCACTCTGGCACTTGCTCAAGGAAAAACAGGAAGTGGAACAGGCCTTGAAAGACCCCGCCCTGCTCCGCTCCATCTACTGCCACTACGCTCCAGCAGCTTAGGTTCTCGGATTATTCTGCAGCTTTTTTGCCTTTGGCGGTTTCCGATGGCGGCAATGGAGCGATCATCTCGGCATTTACCGACTCGCGCCAGGCGGTCAGCTTGCTCTGCAATTGCGTCGCTTTCTCGGGTTGCGCTGGCGCCAAGTTATTCTGTTCGCCAATGTCCTTGCTCAGGTCATACATCTCCACTTGCTTCGTATCGTAGAACTCGATCAATTTAAAATCTCCCTCCCGGATCGCTCCCGCCGAGCGACCTCCTAAAAAATGCGGCTGCGCCAACGGGTAATGCCAGTAAAGCGTCGGTCGCGTCAGTTTAGCTTCTCCCAGCAACAATCCCGCCAGACTCACTCCATCTTGCGACTTCGCCTCCGGCACCTTGGCTCCAGCCAGCTCCACCAACGTAGGGAAGAAGTCCAAGGTGCTTACCGGCACCGCACACTCGCTGCCCGGCCGGATCCCTTTGGGCCAACGCGCCAGCAGCGACACCCGGATACCACCTTCATAAAGCTGTGACTTGCCCCCGCGCAACGGCTCCACAGATGTGATGCCTTTCCCTTGGGCTCGCGTAGCTTCACCCCCATTGTCCGAAGTGAAGACGATCAGCGTGTTCTCCTCCAGCTTCAGTTCCTTCAACGTGCGCAGGATGTCACCCACGCCTTGATCGATGCTCTCCATCATCGCGGCCAGTTGCGGATTGTTGCGCTCCGTCCCGGCATCAGGCTTCTGCCGATACTTCTCCACCAGCTCGGGTTTCCCCACCAAGCGCGTATGTGGCGCGTAATGCGAAAGATAGAGGAAGAATGGTTTTCGCTGGTTGCGTTTGATGAATTCCACCGCCTCATGATTCAACCGGTCCGTCAGATATTCCTTGCCCGGCAACACCTTCTCGTCCGGCATGTGCTTGTAAGGAGGAAAATAATATCCGGGCCCAATGTAAGTGGTCTCCGAGCAGATCACCTCATCCCAACCATGCTTCTGCGGCTCTCCCCGCTTGAGCGAGTAATCCCCCGTCAGATGCCACTTGCCGATCAACCCGCTCACGTAACCTTGAGTCTTCAGCAATTGATTCAGCACCGGCGTGCCGGGCTTGAGGAACTTCTCCTTCTCCTGTGGCCCCAGGTAATCCGTGATGCGCAACCGCGCCGGCCATTGTCCTGTTATCAACGCCGCGCGCGTCGGTGAACAGACCGGAGCTGAAGCATACGCTTGCGTGAACTTCATCCCCTCCTTGGCCACCCGGTCCAGATGGGGCGTCTCATTGAACGTGTTGCCGTAACAGCCGAGTTCCCGCCACCCCATGTCATCCACCATGATGAAGATGATGTTCGGACGCGGTGCTTCTGCCCCACTGATGGAAGCAAGCAGACCCAACCATAGGGCGCACAGCACACTCAGGGGTTTCATGAACTTACTTGTGCCAGAATGTGGAACGGTCAGCCATCCTCATTTTCCGCCCGCGCCTTGGTCAAATGCACCAAAAAGAAAAGGGCAGCGCGAACGCTGCCCTTTGTGCTCAGCAACTGTGCTGTAAAACTATTCCGCCGGCGGACGTTGCGGGCGATTGCCGCCTTCCGGACGGGCCCCACCCTCTCCCGGAGGACGTTGGCCGCCCTGACCGCCACCTTGGCGCATCTGCGAGCTCATCGCCGCCAGTTCCGCTTTGTCCAGGAAGCCATCGCTGTTCGTGTCCAGGCGCGTGAACAATCCTTGGAAACGTTCACCGACCTCGTCCTTCGCCAGCTTGCCGTCACCGTTCTTGTCGCTTTCCATCATGCGGGCGGTAAAATCGCCGCCACCTTGGCCTGGTTGACCTTGTCCAGGAGCTCCGGGTGCACCGCCACCACCGAAACTTCCACGACCACCGCCCGCGGGACGCAGTTCCTCTGCGGAAAGCTTGCCATCGTTATCCTTGTCCAGCTTCTTGAGCGCCACGGTCGCATTCTTCATTTCCGATTCATCGATCGCGCCGTCGCTGTTCGCATCCAACGCCGTGACCACCGGATTGGGCATCGGACGGAAGCCGCCCTGCTGTCCCTGACCTTGCCCGCCCGGACCTCCCGGTCCACCTGGGGGACGCTGCCCTTCAGGACGTTGTCCCTGCTGGCCGCCTTCCGGACGCGGACCGCCCGGACGTTCCGGACTCTTACCGCCCTGGTCTTGTGCGGCTGTGCTCCACACCGTGGCGCTCAGTGCCAGTGCTGTCAAAATGGCTGTCTTTTTCATTGTGTCGTTTTGGTTTTGGGTTGCTGTATTGGATCATTCACCCGCGCTGCCGCCTGCACCAGAGGTGATGCAATAGAGGTAACGGTCCGAGCGGAGGAAAATTGTCTGGCCATCGAGGGCCGGGGTCGCGTTGAACTGTGTGTCATCCGTCAGCTTGTTCTGGGCGAGCACTTTGAACTCCGGCGTCGCTGGAAATACGAACGTCCCATTACGCCTGCTCACCGCATACACCTGTCCATTGGCCAGCACGGCGGAAGCATAGAACGGCTTGCCGCCACGTCCGCTCGCACTGGCTCCTGGCAAGCGTTCCTTGTAAACCAGCGAACCAGTCTTGGCATCCAGACACACCGCGAAACCTGCATCACTCGCGAAATACAAGCGCTCCTCATGCAACACCGGCGTCGGGATATACGAGCTGTTGTTGTTCCGCCAGAGCACATGACTCTGCGAGACATCGCCCTTCCCGCCTGTCTTCACCGCCACGGCCATCAATTGCGGGAAGCCACCAAACGCATACACCACGCTTTTGCCGGGAACGACGCTCGGAGCCACATTGCCGGTCATGCCCGTATCCGCGAACCAGCGCAGCTTGCCCGTATCCGGGTTCAACGCCCACAACTCATTCGGCAGGGCGAGGATCAGTTCCGCTCGCCCTTCCGTCTCCATCAGCACCGGCGTGCCGAACACCAGCTCAAGCCCTCCGCCCTCCGCTTTCCACATCTGCTTGCCCGTCTTCTTGTCCAGGGCATAGATGGCATGGCTTTCCTCAGAGGCATTGATGATGACGGTGTCTTTGTAGAGCACCGGACTGGAGGCCGAACCCCAGTTCTTCTGGTTGGCTCCCGTTCCTAGATTCGTCTGCCAAAGTTGTTTGCCCTCCAGATCAAAAGCCAATGCCCCAGCCTTGCCGAAATAGACATACACCCGCTCGCCATCGCTGACCGGCGTATGGCTCGCATAACCATGCTCCTGCAACATCTGGTCATACCGGTCCACATTCGCTTCGCCCGCCACCGGTTTGTCCCAGATCACCTTGCCCGTCTTACGGTCCAGACAGATCAAATGCCGCTTCAATGCTCCGGCCTGTCCATTGGCACCATTACCCGACCATGAGGTGATGAAAATCTTTTCGCCCACCAGAATGGGACTGGACGTCCCCGGTCCCGGCAACGCCGCCTTCCATTGCACATTCTTGCCATCCGCCCATTCCACCGGCGGCTTGGCTCCCGCTACTGTGCCACTGCCATTGGGTCCGCGGAACTGAGTCCACTCCGCCTGCGCGCCGAGGGCAAACAACATGACACCTGCGGCGAGCATTCTTACGGTCCCGGTTGCATTGGTCTTCTTCATGTCTGCCTATATAACGCCGGTCAAAGGTGAATAGTTCTCCAGAATTTGCTAAAAATTGTTAAGGAAAGGTAAAACCTTACTACCCTCCTTAAGCCCGCCCGTAAACCCCTAAGTTTATAAAGCACATCCAGTTACCGCTCCCCGCTCAGCTCTTCACTTCGCAAAGGTGACCTCTACCGGCTGTCGTTCAAAACTATCGGCTAGTAGCAAGGGCTGTGGTTTCATCCCGGACAAGGCAGCCAGAAAACGGTCCGGTATCACCTCCAACCGCGTGTTGTAGAACGAAGCGATCTCATTGAAATACCCCCTCGCAAGCGCGATTCTCTGCTCGGTATCGATGAGGTTCTTCTGCAGGTTCAGGAAAGATTCTTCCGCCTTCAATTCCGGATATCGCTCCTCGATCGCCACCAGCAAAGGTGCGACGCCTGAAAAGTCTGCGCCTGCCTCGCCCGGTGGCGTCGCCGTCATCTGCGCCCGCATCGTGGCCACTTCGGTCTGCAACTTGGACTCGTAGTCTTTCAGTCCCTTGACCGTTGTCACCAGGTTGGGAATCAGGTCCTGCCGCCGTTTCAACTGCACATCCACCTGTGACCAAGCCTGCTTCACTCGCTGCCGCAAGCCCACCACGCTATTAAAGACCATCCACGCCCAACCTAAAAACCAAACCAGGCCATATAGGAAACCGGTGCCGATGAGTGGCAGCGGCAAAGGCGCGTCTTTCTGAGCACAGGCGATGGCAACTCCGCCCATGGCAAAGATCAAACCGCCGATGCCCCACCACCAGAAACCGGACGCCATCCCCTTGCTGATGGTCTCTTCGTTCCTGGTTGAGATCATGAACAAAGTCGCTTTATCACTCTGGGTGATCTCCGCTGCCACGATGTCGCTTCGTTCCCGCGCCTGTCCCATCACGTACACGCCGCGATGAACCGGTATGCCCTTCTCCACAAAACGGCGCCGATGATCGGAATCAGATACCGCAAAGGCCGGACCCTTCGCGTAATACAAGGGTGTGGTCGGCCCGCAGGTTTCGTCAAACATACCTGCCAGTTCCATTTCTGCCCCTTGGGGACGGATCAGCACCACCCCGCAATCATCTTGCAGATAAAACGGCATCATCTCCCCACCATGGGCCACCGTCGTCCAACCGCTCTCGTGACGTGTCCGCGTCTGGCTCCGGCCCTCGCTGTCCGTGTAATTCTCCGTGACGGTGCGTGACCAATGCTCATCCACACTCCACGTGTAATGAACACAAGGCTCCTCGGACAAAAAACTCCTCAAGGGCTGTTCCACCTCCGCCGTGCCCTTGAGCTCCACCATGCCGATGAACACACCCGTCGTCTTGCACGTGGGCGTGTCATCTAGCAACCGTCGCCGCCGCCCCGCACGCAAGGAGAACCCCAGAAAGACGATGCCGAGAGTCGCCCCGATCAAAGGAATGATCACCGCCGCATTTGACACACCTGGAGGATAATGACCGTCCGCCCTCCAAATCAATTACTCACTCGTTGAGAAATTAGAACCTTCCCTTCACGGATTATCCGCTGCCTTGCCCGAACGCTTCTTTATCCACCCTTGGATCATCAACCACAGCAACGGCGGCACCAAAGCACTCAACGCCAGCGCCAGACCCGGATGCTCCACCCCAGCATGCCCGATGGCTGCGTAGGTGAACGCCATCGGCACCGAACCGCACATCAGCGCCACCACAAACAACCTGGCCGGCATCCGCGTCAACCCCGCCATACAAGCGATGATTTCGGGGAAAAGCGGCAACCAGCGCGAGACCACCACCAGCCAGCCGCCCAACCGGACGAACAGATCTTCACCTCGTTTCAAATCTTTCTCACCCACCAGCTTCAAGGCCGCCTTGCGCCCCAGCAGACGGCACATCCCATACGCGATGAACCCCGAGAGAAACGATCCGACCGACCCAATCAAACCACCGATGATCGGCCCATAGATCAGGCCCAAGGCCACCATCACAGCCGTAGCCGGAATCGGCAGGAACAGATCGCTCGCCAAAAGGATCAGACCGGCCAGCCACGCATATTTCCCCTGCTGCCGCAGCCATTCCACCGCCCCCTCCACCGAAAACGAATGCGTCATCTCCTCCCCCCAGATCAAAAAAGGGATCAGAAACAAAATCGCCAGCCCGATGAATATGCCCACCAAACGCATCTTCTTTAATTCGTATAGCCTCGCCCTCTCGATGTTCAGAGTTCGGTTATTGGCCAGCCGGTGCAACCGGTCACTTCCACTCCATCTCCACTCCGACCTTAGCCAGCCCCTGCTGAAACTCCACCAGCAACTCGCGCTTCTCCCTCACCGCCTTCGGCTCCACCTTCCGCTTCGTGCAATAACTCACCAAGGCACCGACCGCCTCCCCAATGCCCCACTCCACCGGATGCAACCGATAACACCCATTCGTCAAATGCGTGGTCCCGATATTCTTATTCGCCGGGATGAGATTCTTCACCCGCTGCGGCAGCAACGCTCCCAACGGCACTTGAAACGGTGCCGTCAGAAAATCGATATAATTATCTCCCTTCGTCGTGGGATGCAGATCAATCGCATACGCCCCAATACCCACCGTGTCTTGGAACTGCTCCGCCTTCGCCTCAGCCTCTTTCACGCCCATGATCTTCGCGCGCATCTCCAAGCCCACGTGCTGCTCCTTCACCGTGAACACCGCCTTGATGCGTCGCGCCTCCCGCACATACGGATACTTCGCCAGCCCATCCTCCGTGCCCACGATATCTTTGCGCAACCGCAGCCCCGGCCAGCCCTGCTTGCCATCCGGCCGCTCCACTTCCGTTTGCAACCAATACACCAGCGAGAGGCTCAACTGCTTCGCCCGCTCCACGTGATGTTTGAATTCCTTCTCCGAAACGCCCACCAAATTCCCCAGCAGATAATCATTCTGCGGCCAGTTCACGAGGCAGATGTCACCCGGATACGTGCCCGCCTGAAAATTCGCCTTGTTCGCTATGCGCCGATACTTCCACAGATTCGTCACCGTGCCCGGATGCTCGCCCACCGGATTGAACCCCAGCTTCTTCGGCAACATCGTGCGCGGATGCGTGTACATCAGATCCAGCAAACGGCCCGGCCAAGCCGGCGTCATCTTCGGCACGAAGTTCCGCCAGAACTCATACTCGCGCGGCTTCTCGATCACCGATTCGCGACCCGCCACATACTCCAGCGCGAAACACATCGTGAACGCCTGCTGGTTCTGCGAATCATTCTTCGCCACCGCATGCAGCTCGCCCGTCTCCGTTTTCGACTCCGCGCCCATCACAAACTCCGTCTTCGTCAGCGGCAACAAATCACCCAGCTCCGTCGCATCCACAAAATACGGAGCGCTCAAAACCAACTTGTTCCCTGAACGCAGATTCTGCACCTCCACCGCCCGCACTTCATCACCTGCCATTTCCGCCGCTACCGCTTTATGCTCCAGTAACAACGTCAATTGTCCCGTGCTCTGCCACGGCGCGAACCACGATTCCAGCACCGCCAGAGCCACCTTCGGCTCATGACACAACCGCGAGACGGTGCCATCACCCGGATTCAAATCCACCTTCCCCTTCGCCGCCTCCGTCAGCGGGTAATGCCGCCGATAATAATCACGGATCGCCGTCCTCAACTCGCGATAACTCCGATTGGCCCCATGCGACTCAATCCAACGATTCTCATCCGGCGGCACCGCCTGTTGCGTCAATTGCCCCCCGATCCAATCCGTCTCCTCCGTCAAGATGACCCGCAGCCCGCTGCGCAAAGCCGCCAACGCCGCCGCGCAACCGCCCAGACCACCCCCGACGATGACCACATCCGCGTGGAGCTCCGCCTTCCCCTTACGACTGATCCTCCGCTCCTCCGCCGCCCGTGCCGATGTCGTGGAAAAAATCCCCCCGCCAACTGTGGCAGCCGTCGTAGTAAAAAGAAAATCGCGCCGGTTCATGTTGAGTGCAGACGTCCTATCCTCTTGTCCTCCCCATGGAAAGCCAAACTTCCACCCGCAGCGCCGACGTCCTCTCTCTTTGGAGTGCGGAGGCTTGACTCCGCTTTCCGCCAACGCGGCTTGACGCGTCGCCTCCCCGTCTCGCCCTTCGCACCCTGCCATCTTCACTCTCTTCTCCTCGCCCATAACTCCCTCCCTTTCCTTTACCCGTACATCCTAAGTCCGCCCACCGTGGACAAGGCTCCACTGGGTTAGGTCATTTCTTTTGGAAAATAACTGAGTGCGTAGTCTGGCCAATCACCGGCTCACACTCTGCTGGTCCCTTGTTCCCAGCACCTGAAAGAATACCACCACCTCACCAATCATCAATCAATTTTCCTTAAAAAGTTATTCACAAACCTAATAGGCTGCCGCTCTGTAACTTCCAGAAAAAACAACTTCTGTAACTCGCATTTTCACCCTTCCTTTGAAATCGGGAATCTTCAAATTTGAAATCCCCACCGCCCAAGGAGCGCGGCTTTTAAGCCGCTTCAACTCACGATAACCCATCGTGCTAAAACAAACGTAAAACCTCGACGCCTACCCGTTTCCCACTCCCCCTCAACCACCCCGCCCTCACCTCGGCACATGTACACAAGTGCCGAGGTTTTCTACCAATTCCCTGCTTGGACCGACGAAACCCGCGACCCGTGCTGCCGGCTTCCAGCCGGTAGCCCGCGACGACCGACGAAACCACCCCGCTCCTCCAGCCAGACCACTTGCCCGCCCCGCACCCCAGGTCCGGGTTCACCCAGGCCTCTCCACATATTTGCTCACCACGCCACGCAAACTCATCTTAATCCCAACCCCTCCTTCACCCCTGCTCGCTACGGCTTATACAGTCGGAAAAACATCCCCGGCCCGCTCGGATCAATGGTGACGCGATTCGTGGCCGTGGAAAACGTGGACCACGAACCGGGCGCAAGCGTCGTGGAGCCTTCCAGCGTGAAGCCGCTGTAATTCGTGGGATACAACAGGTCCAGCCCATATACCGTGCGGCCTATGGCAATCGGCGGAGCGGCATTCGCCGCATAGAGGCGCAGTGATTGCAGGCCACCCGGGAAATTCGTGACGACTCCCCAGACCATATGCCGGCCATCCGCCCAGATCGGCCCGCGCACCAAAAGGTTCGTGGTCACAATCTCCTTCGCCACCACCACATCGAAGTAATCTCCCACCGCCGGCTGAAACGGTGTGCCCCCATTTACCTCCAGCGGATCATACAGATCGAAACCCACGATGCCGCTGATCGTTGCGGTGCCGCTCACGAGCAGACGGTCATAATACTTGTCGCCCTCGGCATTAAACGCGGTGCCAGCGATGGCGATGGACAATCCGCCATCAGGCAATTGCGAATAGTTGCCATCGACCGTCATCAAGCCCGTGAATGACGGCGGCGTGGCGCCCGCCAATCCTTGCAATCCAAAACTTTGCGGCCCGAAGCCCGCCCCGTCGTTTCCGATAAGCCCAGCCCCGTCATTCCCGATCAGGTTGCCTCCGCCAGCGGCCACAATGCTGTTGCCGTTATGACTCAGGACTTGCCCGCCATTGTCAGAAACCAGATTGGCACCGTCTTGCCCGATCAGGCCGGCCCCATCGTTCGAGACCACCCCCGCCAGATCACTTCCGATCAGTGCCGTCATTCCGCCCGGCAGGAACGTGGCCGGATTCTTCCCTAGGGATGCTTCCGTCCCCACCGTGACATCCGCTTTGAGGCCACCCTTCAGTGCCACGAGCGAGCCTTGGCCTAACACAACCGTGGGTGCGGTGAGCGTCGTAGCAGCGGGTACAGTCAATTGGATCTTCGCCCCCGGGTCCGCCGAAATGCCGATGCCATTGAGATAAGTCACCGCGCGTTCAGGGTCGGTGCTGGCCACGATCTGGGCATTGTTGAGCGCCTTCAGGATCAACTCATATCGTTGCTGGTTTTCCTGGCTCGCCACTTGCACCGTCGCGCTCGCGCTGAAGTTCGTCATTCGCTGTTCTGGCGGCAGCGCGATCCATGATACCGCCACCCCGGCCGCGGTGACCACGGCACTGGACGTATTGCCGCCCGCGCCGAAGACGGTACCGTCAGGAAGATATCGGAGCACGCCGGCACTCTGCGGGTCGCCGGTGTTCTGGTTGCCCACATAGATCCGGCCTGCGGAATCGACCGCCAGCCCCGTGGGCTTGCTCAGACCGCCCAACCCCGCCGCGATGAAGGTCGCATCACTCGTGCTTCCACCCGCTCCAAACGGTGCCCCGGTCAACGAATCGTAGCGCGTGATGCGGGCCGGGTTCTTGGCCGCCACCAGCAGAAAACCGTTGGTATCAAATGCGATCCCCGTCGCCCCTCCCGCTTCCGTCACCACCAACGGCCCGCTCGCCCGGACAATTTTCCCGCTGAAGAAACTCACGTACATCTCTCCCGTGAGCGGATGAAAGGCGGCTCCTTGGGGAAATTGATGCGAGGGGTTGTGAAATTCGATGTTCGGCGAATTCACATCCGGCGGATCGGGTGGAAGCTCCGGCGTGTTGAACTGGGCTGGATTCAACGTCCCGTTGAATCGGATCACCTTGTGTGAATTTTGAAAAACCACCACCACCTTGTTTTCGTGACTCACCGCGACGCTGATCGGAGTAGTGTAGCCTGACGAACCATAGGAAAACTGGCTGTGCGGCGACGATACCAGATTCCAACTGGAGCCCGACCGGCGATAATGCCATATCTTTGACAGCACTGAACCGCCTTCAGTCACGAATACCGAGTCCCGGCTCAGGTAGCCACCGCCGCCACCAGTGCCTGGATTCGCTGAGCCAATGGTCTCCTTGAGCAGCCCCGTATCCAGATCGTACGTCTGGAATGTCCCGATGCCGCCGCCGGATGGGTTCACGGCGGTCACCAGAATTTCTCCGCCCCGGGCCGCCGGCAGTGCCCAAAGCAAAAACAGCAAGGGCACCCAAACAAGACGGGTGAAGAACGGGTTGAAAAATGAATTCATGGCGATACGGGGTAAGCTAAAGGCGCAAGTCTGAAGCTCGGGGGGTGGTTCCTGAATTTCCCGAACGGACGTTCAGAGGAAGGTTGCAAGTGCGAGCACACTGGCCCTCATTAAGAACTCCTGTCAATTGACAATAATTGCCATCGCCTTCCCTGCATGAGATTAAGTCCCCGTGGGCCGTGAGGCGAACAGTCACTGCCATCCCGAAAGGATGCCAGAAAGTAGCCGGTGGTTTCGCGAGGCACGAGCGACACCACCGGCTACTCTCTTGCAAGCCTTCTGCTTGCCCTTCAAAAATCATACACCACCGGCGCCGGCTCCATCAGCCCCGCAAACCCATCCGCCTTCACATTGATATCCAGCATGCCATCTGAGAGATGATAGAGCATCATCTTCGCCTTCATCTCCGCCGGCAAAGTCTTCAACTGCATATACGACGCATGCACGCCCCCGGGGAAATGTTGGCAATCGTGGAAGATCACCTCGCAAGCCGGTGCGAGCCGCTTGAGCATGCCCAGGTCGAACTTCGTATCACCCGAGATCAACACCCGTCCATCCACGATGAGGCCCGTGGTATAGACGCTCTCCTCCACCGTCGCCGCCGTATCCGGGATGTGATTCGCCGCAAAGAGCCGCACCGTCAAATCATCCTCTTTCACCTCACCTGGCACGGTGAATTCCCAAGTATCCACGGCTTCATGCTGGAGATGCTTCGGCGTCACCGCGTCAAAATAATGCTCCATCAACAGCTCGCCCTTCGGATCCGGCACATCTGTCACCTCCGAGAAGGCCAACCCTCCGCGCAAGGACCAATCCCACAACATGTCTGCGTAGTGCGGCGGAATGTATAGCTTGGGACGGAAGCGCCCCTCCGCCCGGGCATTGGCGCACCGCGCGAGATAAGCCGGGAACTCCTCATCCGCCCCCTTCTGCATCTCGATGAACGGGGCCTCATACCGCCGCTTCAAGGCCAGCTCTTCCAGCGAACCGATATGGTCCGCATGCGAGTGCGTCACCAGCAGATGCTTCACCGCATGGGCTGTATGGCCAAATTCACTGAGCTTGAAAGTCGCCTTGGAACCCAGATCGACGAACAGCGCCGTCTTGCCTTTGACGACGATGAAGTTCGACTGGAACATCTTCGTGGAAAAAGCGCCACCTACTCCCAAGGCGATCAGGCGCAGTTTTCCCGACTCCGTGGTGAGCGGCAATGGCTTCTGATAGCGCCAGACCCCTAATCCGGGTGAGAGCAGCTTGGGCTCGTAAGCCCCCAGGTCCAGCATTGTTGTCTTCATCATCCCCATCGCCAAAATCTCATCAGGCCACTGGGTCTAACCCCACTAGGGCCATACAGTTGTGAGATGCCGTGTAAATAAGCAGGAGCCGTGCTACGCGGCAATGAAAACCTGAGAGCCTGCTTGAAAAAGAGCTTGGTGATGGCTGCGCCGGTGGGAAGACGACCTTCGTCCAAATGGGTTGAGGCTAGGCGCGGCGAGGGAGCATATTGATGGACAAATCTGTGACCAAGCCGCTGGGAAGCCGAACTTCGGCCAACGCCTCAACCCGTTTGGACCAGCAGACAGCGCCAATGCCTTTTTCAAACAGGCTCTGACGTCAAAACTTGCGTTTGTTCGTCAAAAGGCCAAAATTTGATCATCTCAAACCCGTGACACACCGACTTATGCCAGTTTCAGCCGCCAGTTCCCCCTCTTCCGCCCTCAGCCGCCGTCATTTTCTCGCCCGCTGCGCCGCCGGTGCCATGGCCCTTTCTGGCACCGCCCCGGAGATTTTCGCCGCCGCCAAAGGCCAGCCCATGATCCCCTTCGGCTTCAGCCTCTACGGCATGAAAACGCTGGAGATCGATGTCGCCCTGCGCACCTGTGCCGAGATCGGCTACGATTCCGTGGAATGGGTCTGTAATGCCGGCTGGTCCACGGAACCCAAGAATCTCTCCGCCGGCGAACGCAAACGCCTCGCCGCCGTCATCGATTCCCTCGGCCTGCGCCTGCACGGCATGATGGAAAATCTCAACTTGCTGGCTCCGGCAGACACTCATCGCGGCAATTTGGATCGCCTGAAAGACGCCGCTGAACTCGCCTATACCCTCGCTCCCAAGCGCATGCCCGTCATCGAGACCGTCCTCGCTGGCAAGCCCGATCAGTGGAAGGAAGTCAAAGACGCCATGGCCGAGCGACTCAATTCATGGGCTGAAGTCGGCAAAGCGGCTAAAGCTGTCATCGCCATCAAAGCCCACGTCGGCGGTGCCTTGCATACACCCGAAGACGCCGCCTGGCTCGTCAAACAGGCGAACAGTCCGTGGATCAAGGTCGTCTATGATTTCAGCCACTTCGAACTGCGCGGCTACAAACTCACTGATTCCATGGCCCTCATGATCGGCCAGACCCGTTTCGTCCACATCAAGGACACCAACGGCGGCACCGCGGAGAAATTCCAATTCGTCCTCCCCGGCGAGGGCAAAACCGATTACGTGGAATACCTCACCCTCCTCAAGAGCCACGGCTATCGCGATCCCGTGACCATCGAGGTCAGCGGCCAGGTCTTCAACAAGAAGGAATACGACCCGATTGTCGCGGCGAAACAGTGTTACGCCAAGCTGGCACCAGCCTTTGAAAAAGCCGGTGTTCGTGACCTGAAGAAAACCAATTGATATGACCAAGTCACTTCAATCTCTTCTCGCGATCGTCGCGCTTGTCATCACTGCAATTCCCCTCCAGGCAGCCGAGCTTCCCAAAGACGTGAAGCGTGTGCCCGTCACGTTCACGGGCGGCTTTGATACCGACCCGCGCGATAAAGGCCGTCCCGTTGTGCTCATCGCCGGTGCGCTTGGCGTCGCGCCCCAAGTCTTCCGAGATGCCTTCAGCAATGTCCATCCCGCTGGACCAGATCGTGGACCGACGGGTGAGGAAGCCCGAAAGAACAAGGAAGTGCTCATGAAGGCCTTGGGCAAACACGGCATCACGAACGACCGTCTCGATGAAGTCTCCAACTACTATCGCTACATGAAGAGCCGCGATGAAGTCTGGAAGCACAAAACGGCCAGCGCGAATGCCCTCGTGAAAGACGGCACCGTCATCGGCTACGAGATCACCAACGGCGGCTCCGGCTATAGCTCAGCGCCCACCGTCACCGTTCCCGGTGTCAAAGATGCGAAGGCCAAAGTGGAACTTAGCTACGGCAAGACCTTTGAGAAGAATGGGGCCATCTCGGCGATCACGGTTCCACAGGAAAAGAAGTGAATTTCGCGCAAACGCTATAAACCTTTGAATCCCTACGCTGACATTTTTGATTCAACTTCCTCTTTCCTTAAGAAAAAGGGAGCTCACATTGAAATCACCAAAGGTAAAAAAGCATCCTCTCGTGAAGTAGAGCTGTTTTTAGAAAAAACCGGCGTGGCACTACCAAAAAGTTTCTCATCTTTTTACACTGATTTTTCCGATGGCTTCGATTTTCGCTGGGTGCAGACCGATGAGGTTTACGGCATCTTCTCTCTTCCAAGCCTCGAGTCCATAGCGGAAACTCGACTGAGTTGGGAAAGAAATGTCCGGGATTTCCTGGAGGACGAGCACAGTCTCGATAAGTGCGTCGAGGAGCCCTTCCGCGCAGATGCGTTTGCCATTTGGGAACAAATGCTTTCGTGGGTTCCCCTCTGGAACGAAGAAAGCGGCGACCATTTTTGCCTCAACACAGCGAACGAAAAAATCGTCTGCGACCAACACGATTGGTTTGATGGCTTCGGTTCAATCGCCAAAACGAACGGCATCATCGCCGGACAAAACCTTGAGAATTTCATCCGCAACTGGTCCCAATTTTGTTTCAAGTCCAACAATAGTTTATGGTGGGGCGAGTTTGGAGAACTCGGTGCTATCAAGTGGGAAAAGGACTATTTCAACACCGAGTACTATCAAGGCAGTTGAATTACGAATTATGCGCCTAACCTCGCTAATTTTGCTCTCACTATGTCTTTGCGGCTGCGCTCACCATCCAACCGGAACACGAGCCACGAACTCCCTTTCTCCCCCGCAAGCCAAACTCGAACTCCTCAATGCACTCCCTAAAATCCGGCATGCAGCGCTTCTCCTTGCCGCCGAAAGCTTAAGTGGCGACACCACTCCGGAACGCTTCGAAAAACAAAGACAATACATCGAAACACTCCAAGGTATCCTGAAAAAACTGGACACGGCATACTATCCAGACGATGAACCACTCAAGGGACTTGATGACGCCATCGAGCTACACGCCAACGAGTTGGCACGTTTAGAATTTCCCGATGACTTTCTCCGTGGGGCTTCCGCCTACGAAGCATCCATCCTCATGCACACCATCGAACTTTACGAAAACATGATCACTACCGCCGCTAGTGGTATCTGCGTTCAACTCGGCGAAGAAGGAACTCCTATTTCGTATAAAACTTGGAAATCCCAGTGGGAAAAAGCTGGCAAGCCAACAGCCATGGCACCACATCCCAAATAAGTATTCTGCCCAAACATTCCAACCTGCCTTTCGCAACTTCTCTCCCTTAGCGTCCTTCTGTTTCAGACCTCTCTGTTACCTCCGTTTGCTCCTGTAAAACAAAAACAGGCCGGTTCCAAAGAACCGGCCTGCTCGTAATTTTAATGATAGGCCCGTCCGTGCAACGGACCGGACTAGCCCTCGTTCTTGATCAGCTTCGCGATGACGTTGTAATCCTCCATCGTCGTCACGTCGCCCTTCACTTCCTCACCGGCGGCGATCTGCTTCAACACACGGCGCATGATCTTGCCCGAGCGCGTCTTTGGCAATGCTTCGGCAAAGCGCACATCGTCCGGCTTCGCCACCGGCCCGATCTCCTTGCCCACGTGCTGTCGCAGTTCGTCCTTCAACGACGGACTGCCCTTGAAGCCCTGCTTCAGCGTCACGAAGACCACGAGCGCTTGGCCCTTCAACTCATCCGGGCGGCCCACCACCGCGGATTCCGCGACCGCTGGATGACTCACCAGCGCGCTCTCCACCTCAGCGGTACCGATACGATGGCCCGCCACGTTCAACACGTCATCGATGCGGCCCACGATCCAGAAATACCCGTCCTCGTCCCAGCGGCAACCGTCGCCGGTGAAGTAACTGCCCTTAACTTCGTTCCAATAGGTTTCCTGGAAGCGCTTCTTGTCGCCCCAGATGCCGCGCAACATGCTCGGCCACGGCTTGCGCACCACCAGCTTGCCGCTGGTATTCTTCGGCACCGCCTTGCCCTTGTCATCCACCACTTCCGGCAGGATGCCAAAGAACGGCAATGTCGCCGTGCCCGGCTTCAGCGGCGTAGCACCCGGCAACGGCGTGATCATGATCCCGCCCGTCTCCGTCTGCCACCAAGTATCCACGATCGGGCAACGTCCGCCACCCACCAGCTTGTGATACCACATCCACGCTTCGGGATTGATCGGCTCACCCACGGAACCCAGCAAACGCAACGACTTCAGGTTATGCTTCTTCACCCAGTCATCGCCCCACTTCATGAACGCGCGAATGGCCGTCGGTGCGGTGTAAAGAATCGTCACGCCCCATTTCTCGATGATGCGCCAGAAACGATCCGGCTCCGGCCAGTTCGGCGCACCCTCATACATCAGGCTCGTCGCGCCATTCGCAAGCGGTCCATAGACCACGTAGCTGTGGCCCGTCACCCAGCCGATATCCGCCGTGCACCAATAAACATCCTCATCCCGCAGATCGAAAACATACTTGGATGTCATTTTCGCCCCGAGCAGGTAGCCGCCCGTCGTGTGCAAGATGCCCTTCGGCTTGCCCGTGGAACCGGATGTGTAAAGGATGAACAACGGCGCTTCGCTATCCATCTGCGCGGCGGGGCAATTCGCGTCCACATACTCCAACTCGCGATGCCACCAGACGTCGCGGCCTTCCTTGATATGGATCTCGTTCTGCGTGCGCCGCACCACGACGACCTTCTCGATGGTCTTCGTCAGCGATTCGCCCTGCGCATCCTTGATCTCCAGCGCGTCATCCACGTTCTTCTTGAGCTGCACCACGGAACCGCGGCGATAACCGCCATCCGAAGTGATGACCATTTTCGCCTGGCAATCAAAGATGCGGTCCGCCACCGATTGTGCGCTGAACCCGCCGAACACGACCGAGTGGATGGCACCGATACGCGTGCATGCCAGCATGGCAACAGCGGCTTCCGGGATCATCGGCAGATAAATCAAAACGCGGTCACCCTTCTTCACCCCGTTCCGCTTCAGCACATTCGCGAACATGCAGACCTCGCGATGAAGCTGTTTGTAAGTGATCACCCGTTCCTCGCCCACCTTGCCGGAACCGGCCGGTTCACCTTCCCAGATGATTGCCGCCTTGTTCGCGTAGGACGTGCCCAGCCACTTGTCCAGGCAGTTATGGCTCACGTTCAGCTTGCCGCCCAAGAACCACTTCGCATTTGGTGCCTTCCATTGCAGCACCTTGCTCCACGGCTTGAACCAGACCAGCTCTTCCTTCGCCTGCTTGGCCCAGAACTTCTCCGGCGCCTTGATGGACTCGTTGTAGAGCTTGCGATAATGCCCCATCGATTTGATGTGCGCCTTGGCGGAAAATTCCTTCGGAGCCGGGAAAACTCTTTCCTCGGTCATGATCGTCGTAAAGTTCGTCGACTTTTCAGATTTGCTCATAAAAGAAAAACGGAATGCGCGCCATATTAGGGTGAGCCATCTTCCCGTCAATCACATGACGACATTTTCGTGAGCTACCCCTTCATCCTCTCGATGACTCTCAACGTGCTCAGCAGCGAGTTCCCTTCCAATCGATTGGCCATATACAGGAAGCACCGTTTGGGCATCGGCCGTTCCTTCATCCACAAAAGCATCCTTGCTGCGGTCTCGATCGCTTCAGGGCAGGATCCTTTCAGTTCCTCAAACGGCTCATACAATTCACCCGCGTGCTCGAAACTCATCCCCGGCTGCAACAGCAACCGCGCCACCCAGAAGTCAGCAGTTATCGCCTCCGGCATGGCCCATTGATCGGTCAGTTTTGGCATCTTCGTCCAGCTCGTGAACACATGCGCCACGCCATATTGCCTGAGCATCGCGAAATAGTCGGGATGCAGGAAAGACCGGTTCCGCACCTCCACCGCATAGCGCCACCCCACCGGCAGACTGCCCAGAAAATGATCCAACTGGGCGATGAAATCCCGTCCGCGGACATAATCCTCCATCTTGAAGTTCGAGAACTCAAAGATCAGCACACCGACCTTCTCTTTGATGCACTCCAGTGGATTGAGGAAATCCCGCACGAACACTTCCGGGCTCAAGAAGAAGGGGTTCAACTGGCCGCCCTTCTCACCGAAGCGCGGCAGTTTGGGAAAACGCTTCACCGTGATGTCATCCGTGACCTTGAAACCAAACTCAAAACCCGGCGGCACCAAGGCGGCCAGCCCCTGCGCATACTTCTCCGTGGGGAAATTGTAATACGCAGCATCCACACTCACCGTCCGAAATACCGCCGCATACTCCTCCAGGCATTGCTCCCTGAACTTAGTCTCCGAGAACTTGCCGCGAGTCTCATACCGGTCCCGGTCATAGAGCTGGCCCAGCCAGCCCGGATACTTCCACGACGATGTCCCCAGATAAATCCCCTCCTCCGCCAGCTCCTTCACCGAAGCCCGCAACTTCTGCAGATCAAAATCACTCTTAGCGTCGAACAGCATCGCCGATCCGTTTAGACACTATAGTGTGGCGGCTTCGCGTTCGTCCCCTTGATGCGGTCCAGTTCCTGGCTCTCCACCGACTGCGAGAGCTGCTGCTGCACGGCTTGCAGGCGCGTGATGATCTTGCTCTGGTCGGTCACCACCTGGTTCAACTGCTCGCACAAGTGTTCCAGATGCGCCATATTCGTCTCTACCCGCAGCAACCGTTCTTCCATCGATGAATCCATAAAGACAGATTAAGCCCTAGCACCGATGCACCGCGAACAAATTTTGCTTCCGTGGAGCGCGGCTGTGTTTCGCCCAACGAAACCAGCCGCAGCAGCATCGCCGTGACAGAGGGTGTTCAATGCTACCCGAGCGTTCCGTCTCCCCACTCCTTCCCTACATTGACTCCCCCCGCTTTCTCCCCCACCCTTTGCCCGGCCCATGAAACTTTGTTTGCGCCATCTGCCCCTCGCCCTGCTCGGCCTGTTGTGTCTGGCTGGCCTTCACCTCTCTGCACAGCCCGCACCCAAACCCGTTCAGGATACCTGGCTACCCGAAGGCGTTTTCCCCGATTTCCTAACCGCCACCAACCACTGGACTGCCGCCCAATCCGGCACATTGACCAATGAAGCCATTGTCGGCCGGCTCAAGGTTTATTGGCACGTGCCTGCCGGAATTGACGTGAAGACCGCGCGCCTTTGGTCGAGCGCCGATGCCCCCGGACGCTGGCGCGCTCGCGACTGGCAATCTCTCCCGATGGAAAAGCGCGGTGAACGCTGGGAGGTTGCCGTGCCCATCGAGAACGTAGATGTCCCCGTCGTTTATTTTGTGGAAACGGAAACCCCGCAAAAGCAGACGACTGCGCTGCGTATCTGTCGTCCTCGTCTCGTCGGCCTCGAAGAACCCAGCCGCATCTTCTGGCCATTCCTGGAAGGTTTTGAAGAAGAACTCTGGAGCTGGCGCACGGTCACCGATGAACCGCGCTTCACCCCCGTTGAAACCGGAACTACCGTGAAGAATGGCAACGCCGCGCTACGCCTCGTCATCCCGGCGGGCAAGCGCTCCATCACAGTGACCACCACTCGCATCCGCGGCTGGCAATTGGAACAAAACTTCGCTCGCGGTATCCGCCTTTGGGTGCGCATGGCCAGTGGCACCGCCAAGCTCCGCTGCACCCTGCAAGCCCACGCCTTCACACCACAGCAAACAATCTCCCTTTACCCCGATGAACCCGAGATCGGCACGCAGTGGCAACCCGTAGACCTCATGTTGAACCGTTTCCCCAAGCTCAGCGTCGGTGAAGTGGACCTTATGTCCATCGAACTCATCGGCAACGGTCCGCTAGAATGTTTTGTGGATGATGTGCAGCTCCTCGGTCGATGGCACACGGTGGACTAGCGCATCAGAAAATCACTCAGATGCTCGCCGCGCCGTCTCCGATCCCAAGGCGCCAGCGCTACTAACACCGCCCGCTCCGCCGAAAAGCCAAGGAACCGCTCGGAGAGTTCATTGAACCGCTCCACCTCATCAGTCACAAAAGGCAGAATGACACCCGGACGGCGACGGCGCTTGGCCAGCAAACCTAACGTCTTCAACCGCTCTTCCACATGCTCCGCGCAAGCCTCGGCGGAATCCACGAGCTTCACATTCTTGCTGACCACTTCGCTCAAGAGCGGTTTCAGGAGCGGGTAATGCGTGCAACCCAGCACCAGCGTATCCACGCGCTGCTTAAGCAAGGGCGCGAGGTATTCCTTGAGCACGGACTTCGTGACCTTATGCCGCACCCAGCCCTCCTCCACCAACGGCACCAGCAACGGACAGGACCGTGCCACCACCTTCACCGAATCATCACGAGAAAGAATCGCCTTCACATACGCCTGGCTGCGAATGGTCGAGGTCGTGCCGATGATGCCGATGCGACCAGTCTCCGTCTTTTCCAAGGCCGCCCGGGCTCCCGGCAAAATCACCCCAAAGATCGGCACATCGAAGCTGCGTTCTAATGTGGGAATCGCCCATGCGGATGCTGTGTTACATGCCACCACCACGGCTTTCACCTGTTCTTGCACAAGAAATTGCGCATCCTCACAGGCAAAGCGCACCACCGTGTCGGGCGACTTCGTGCCGTAAGGCACGCGTGCAGTGTCGCCGAGATAAACGAAATCCTCACGCGGCATCACACGGCGCAACTGACGCACCACGGTGAGCCCGCCGATACCGGAATCAAACACGCCGATGGGAAGATTGCTGTCCTGCTTCACAGAAAAATTGAGCGGGCTGTCCGCTATTGCCGTTCCACGATGCGTTTGTATTCCTTGATGCCATCGGTGATACCCTTGGCCATCGTCCGCCGATGGGACGAGCTGCGGATCTTGCTCGCCTCGCCCGGATCGGACATGAAGCCCGCCTCGACCAGCACGGCAGGCATATCGGAATAACGTAACACCGCAAAACGCGCCCGGCGCACGCCGCGATCATCTGCGTTGGTGGCTTTCAACAATGCCCGCTGGATACCATACGCCAGCAGGCTGTTCTGCTCATCATTCTTGTTCCCGGGAAAACGGACGGCCGTAGCTCCTTCACCGCGGGCATTGGTGGAACTGGCGCCCGGCGGCGTGAGCGCGAACACTTCTGCACCCTTGGCCCCGCCCCCGGCCACGCCGTTGAAATGCAGGCTGATGAACAAGTCGGCGTCAAATTTTTGCGCGACGATGGGGCGCGATTCCAGCTCCACAAACTTATCCGAGGTGCGGGTGAGCACCACTTTGAAACCCGCCTCCTCCAATTGATATTTCAGCTCTTTGGCGAGCAGCAAGGTATAACCTTTTTCCTGCCCGCCACTGTTCTGATTCCCCGGGTCTTTGCCACCGTGCCCCGGATCGATGCAGACTGTTTTCACCTTGGTCCCGGGCTTCAACCTCGGCGGAAACATGACGGGGTGGATCGCGTTATCGAGATCGATTGTGGAGACGCATGCCGATCCGCCTCTTAACACTACTGGCGCAGAAAGCCACACCGCCGTGCCGTTCAAGAGCATCCGCCGGTTCTCCACCTCGAACTCCAACTTCGACCATTTGCTGCTGATCTGCAGTTCTTTCGACGCCCTGGTCCAAGTGTGATTGAAACTGTAATATTTGGCCCAATCATCCAATTGGACATATTTGAAGCCATTCAGGGAGAAAGTAGACAGCTTGCCCTCTTGGGCAGGCGCAACACCTGGCAGTAAAAAAGCCAGGCAGCAGCACAAAAACCAAAGCTGTCTCATTGATGGCAATGTGCCTGCGTCATGCCGAGGCTTCAAGTATTCGCTGAGCAGCGTCTTACTTTTTCAATGCTTTCACGTAGGCCGCATAGGCAGCATCACTGGCCGCGCGTGATTTAGCCTTCTGCTCGGCCGATTCCTTGCCCGGTGCTTCGGGCGCGGACGCCGGCGTGATAAGGAAACGATAGTTCACCGTGAGGCTTTCGTCCTTCTTCATGGCCTTATCGAAGAAGAAACCGAACCGGCCGTAATCGCGCCAGGAAAGTTCTTTGATCGGATTCGTCGGCGCATTCAGTTCAGTGCTGGTGTACCAACTCTGCCCCACGGGAAAGAGCAACCGGCACCACTTGAACTGGTCGCTCACGATCTTGCCGTTGCCCGCCGGCAAGTCCGGCTCCCAGAGGTAGCTGGTCTCTTTGACGCGTTCGGCCACATCACCCGCCGCACGGAAATGGATACCCGCATGCTGGAGATCGCCACCGAGATTCAGGTCGCGCGCGGCTTGCAACTCGAACTTCGCATCCACCTGCGTGCTCTTGCCATCGGGCTGGCTGATGATGAGCGTGCGCGTCTCGCTCACGAGGAGGTTGCTGTCGCTCGCATCCTTCTTTTCTGCGCGCCAGGCGATCTTGGCCACCAGCGTGGCGGAATCAGCCGTGGTCTTGGCGGGCTCCAGCTTGGTGATCTCCATACTGCCACCCTTCATGTGCCAGCAATCCGCGCTGCCGAGGTCTGAGGTGATTTTGTTCCAGCCGATGTAGATACCACGATGATGTGGGAACTTGCCGCCCGCCTTGCCCTCGGTATCGAGTCCGCTGTTGGTCAGCAGCTCACCTTGCGTGCCATACACGTGCAGATATGGCTTGAACTGGCCTTCACCAAAGACCAGTGCGGCGACTTGCTTGCCATCGCGCTTGACCATCGCGACCTTACCCGGTCCGTGCGGATTCTTCTCCTCCGTGACGACCCATTGCGCCGCCATGGCGCTGGAGAAAGCGGAAAAGGAAAAGGCGGCCAGAAGCAGCCCCGCTGACAAAGTGAAACGGCGGTTCACACCGGACAAAATGGATTGCATGCCCCAGTGTTAGCCCGGGTGAATGGAATCGAAAAGCTGAAAACGCCAGCTCACTTCACCGCCGGCGGCAGAAAAGTGATCTTCATGCCGGACTTCTTCTCCTGGCTCAGGCTGTCGATGAGGTTTGCTCCCGATGAAGCTGGCGTAGCAACAACTGCTGCCGGCTGGCAATCCTTCGCCGCCGGTTCCAAAGCCGAACGCAATGCGCCCTCCACCAATTCCGCGCAGTGAATCTTCATCGGCGGCAGCGGTCCCAAGCCGCCAGAGAGATCTTCCGTCTTCAAGGCAAGCGCTTCTTCCGCCGTCTTACCCTTGATAAGTTCCGTGGCCATGCTGGCGACGGCAATGGCCGTCTCGCAGCCAAAAGACTGGAACGTGGCCTTGTCGATAACCCGCCGGCCTTTGTCGTCCTTGAACTTCACCCACAGGCGCAACATCTCGCCGCAACCGGCATTACCCACCGTGCCAATGCTGTCGGCATCGGCCATTTCGCCCACGTTCTTGGGATTGGCCAGCGCCTCGCGAATCTTCTTTTCCAAATCAGCGTTCATCTAAAAATCCTTAACCCAATTGATACCGGGGCAAACTCGCGTCCACATCTTGCGACCAGGCATCGATGCCCCCGCGCAAAGCCCGCACATTCTTATAACCGTGACCGAGGAAATACGCAGCCCCATCGAGAGCCGTCTTGCCCATGTGGTCGATGACCACGAACGAGGCATCCTGTCCCCATTTACCAAGAATCTCCTGCATCAACGGTTGCGAGAGCAGCAACGCCCCGTCAATCTTCACCGCCTCATATTCCTCACGGGAACGGATATCGAGCAGGCGGATGCCCGTGTTCTGCTGCAACTGGCTGGCGAGTTCCTTCGGCGAGATCAGCACTTTCAGATCTTCATCGTGACTCGTGCGGATGTGCGCGAGGACTTCATCCACGTTCAGCTTGTTATTGCGGACGCAAACCTGGCCAAGCGTCTCCGTGGGTTGAAATCCGCAACTGGAGCAGCCGCCGATGTGATACTTGCGGAAGAGCGCACGTTGCGCACCCGGATACGCTTCCAGCACCTCGCTCATCGGCGAGTTCGCTCCAACTTGTTCGGCTACTGCGGCAGACATAAAATCAGTATAGCTCAGAGGAACAGCTTTTGCACCTTGTGCAGAATCTCGATGAAGCGATCCACTTCGGTCTTCGTGTTATAGAAGTAGAAGCTCGCTCGCAACGTGGCTGGCACACCCAGCTTGGCCATCAAAGGCTGGTTGCAATGATGCCCGGCACGCAGGGCGACACCCTTCTGATCCACCATCGTGGCGATATCCAAGGCGTGCGCATTCGGAAACACAAAGCTCACCAAGCCTGCACGCCCTTGCTTCGGCCCAAAGATGCGGATGCCCTTGAACTCGCTCAACTTGGCGACGGCATATTCCGCCAGTTCTTGATCGTGCGCGAAGATTCGGTCGCGGCCAATGGCATCGAGGTAATCCAGCGCTGCGTGTAAACCAACGGCACCAGCGATGTGCGGTGTGCCTGCTTCGAAGCGGTGCGGCGGCACATTGTAAACCGTATCAAAGTATTCGACCTTCGAGATCATCTCGCCGCCACCTTGATAGGGGGAAAGGTCTTTCAGGATTTCTTTGCGCCCATACAACACGCCCATGCCCGTAGGCCCGCAAATCTTGTGGCTGGAGAACGCGAGGAAATCGCAACCCATCGCCTGAACATCGATAGGCAGATGCCCAGCACTCTGCGCCGCATCGATCACCGTGACGACACCTTGTGCCCGCGCCTTCGCACAAATCTCTGCGACAGGATTTACCACCCCCATCGAGTTCGAGATGTGCGTGATGGAAAGGATCTTCACCCCATCCGCAGCCATCCGGTCGAGGCGGCTGAGATCAAGCGTGCCTTCATCCCCGGTCACCGGGATGTAAGCGAGCTTGGCCCCCGTGCGCTTGGCGACCATCTGCCACGGGACAAGATTGCTGTGATGCTCCAACTCGCTGATGAGAATCGTGTCACCGGGCTTGAGATTATCCAGCGCCCACGTCGCCGCGACGAGATTGATGCCTTCCGTCGTGCCACGCGTGAAGATGATCTCGGACTTATCCCGCGCATTCAGGAACTGCGCCGTGCGTTGACGCGCATTCTCGTAAGCTTCCGTGGCGCGGTTGCTCAACTCATGGATACCGCGATGCACGTTGGCATTCTCATGCTCGTAGTAGCGTTGGATAGCGGCGAGCACCTGCTTGGGCTTCTGGCTCGTCGCACCGTTGTCGAAATAGATAAGCGGATTGCCATTCACCACCTCGTTGAGGATGGGAAAGTCAGCACGAAGCGCAGCCCAGTCAGGGGTGGCTGGTTTCGACGGTGCTGGCGATGTAACGGCGGCAGTCATCTCTTCTTAATATACCATCAACGACCCGATTACATCAGGCCTAACTGCAAACGCGCCGCCTCGGTCATCATGCCTTGGTTCCATTGCGGTTCCCACACGAGTTCCACGTTCACTTCCTGCACGTCCTCGATGCTGATGAGCTTGTTCTGCACATCCTGCTGCAGCACGGGGCCCATGCCGCAACCGGGCGCGGTAAGCGTCATCTTCACATCCACTTTGTAGCCGCCGCCGTCTGCGAGATTGTCGATGTGGCAATCGTAGATGAGGCCGAGGTCCACGATGTTCACGGGAATCTCCGGATCATAGCACGTGCGGAGCTGTTCCCAAATGTGCTTGTCGAGTTCCTCTTTCGTCACCGGCTGGCCGGTGGTGGAGCGGATGGTCGTCTGCTTCACTTCCTTGCCCAGCGCGTCGGCGTCTTTGCCGTCGATGCGGAACATGTTGCCATTCACCACCACGGTGTAGCTGCCGCCCAGCTCCTGCGTGATGTAAGCCTGCTCGCCCTGCTGCAAGGTCACCTTCGTGCCCACAGGCACCACGGCGGCATCCACATCGCGGGCCAACGTCACTGTCTCTTGTGCTCCGTAACTCATATGTCTTTCCCTTCAGTGTGCAGCTACAACTTTAAGGCAAAGTCCGACTGCTCGTTCAAAAAATTCTTAACCGTCAATTCGCCGCCACCAATTTCTCCTGCGCCAGCAACTTGATCCGCTCCACCATCGCAAAGAGTCCATTCTTCCGCGTGGGGCTCAGGTGCCGGTCCAGTCCCAGCTTCAACAGATGCGCCTTGGCATCCGCCTTCAATATCTCTTCCGGCGTGCGGTCGTTGAAGATCAACTGCAACACCGCGATCAAGCCACGCACGATGAACGCATCACTGTCCGCCAGGATGATGAACGCGCCCGGCTTCGTATTGCTCGGCATCATCTTCATCCACACCATCGCCTGGCAGCCGTGCACGCGATTGGCCTCAGTCTTTTCCGCTTCGGGCAGGCCGGGCAATTTCTTGCCCAGTTCGATCAGGTAGCCGTAACGCTCTTCCCAATCGCCCAGCAGCTCAAAGTTCTCGACCAATTCTTCGATCGTGATCGACATGGCTCAGCTCTCGTGCAGGTGCGGGTTCGTTTCCAGCCGGTCCCACACGATTTTATCCAGTTCTTCGCGGACCGCTTCCGTCTGGACGCGATCAATGATCTCGCCCGCAAACGCGTGCATCAACATGCGGCGCGCCGTCTTTTCACCGATACCGCGCGCGCGGAGATAAAATATCTGCTCTTCGTTCATCCGGCCGATCGTCGCACCGTGCGTGCACTTCACGTCGTCCGCGTAAATCTCCAACTGCGGCTTCGCATCCGCCGTGGCGTCGTCGCTCAGGAGCAGGTTGCGGTTCGTTTGCTTCGCATCCGTCTTCTGTGCGTCCGGCTGCACCAAAATGCGACCGTGGAAGACACCTTTCGATTTATCATCGAGGATGCCGTTAAAATACTCATGGCTCGCGCAATGCGCCTTCGCATGTTCCACGATCATGTGATGGTCGATCACCTGTTCGTTGCGCGTGAGGTAAAGCCCGTTAAGGATCGCTTCCAGACCTTCGCCATCCAGCTTCGTGCGCAGGTTGTAACGCGCCAGTTTGCCGCCGAGCGCAATGGAGTGCGTCCACGCCTTCGACGTGCGACCGAACACGCCATGCAATGCCGCGAAATGAAACGCATCCGCCGCTTCATCCTGAAACTTCACATGCTCCACCCAGGCGTTATCACCCACCACAAGTTCCGTGATGGCATTCGTGACGTAAGGCGCCTTCGCGAGACTCACGTAACTTTCAAGCAGCGTGACCTTCGCGTTCGCGTCCACGATCACGAGATTGCGCACATGCGCTGCCGTGCCCGTTTCCGTGGCGGTGCTGAGATAGATGACTTGAACCGCTTGCTCCACCACGGCGTTCTTCGGCACATGCACGAAGAGACCATCCGTGAAGAACGCGATATTCAACGCCGCAAACGCATTCGCCTCGTTACCAGAGTAACGCGTCAGATGCTTCTCGATGAGCGCGGCATCCGTCGCGAGCGCCTGTTTGAGATTCGTGACCTTCACACCCTCCGGCAGAGCCGTGATATTCGACAATGCGGCCGCGTAGTGGCCATCCACGAATACCAGGCGTGAGCCCGGTTGATCCGCGAAAGGGAATTGCTTCAAGTCCGCGAGCGTGACACTGGCCGAAGCCGGTTCCGTGGCGGGCAAGAAAGGCAGTTTCGAAGCGTGCGCCACGTTCGTGAAGCGCCAGTCTTCATCGTGCAGCGTGGGATAGCCCAGCTCAGCGAACTGCGAGATGCCGGCCTTGCGCAGCGGGAAGAGCCAGGCCGGTTGCTGCTTCGCGAGCGAGCCTTCCAGCCGGTCAAAGGCGGCGAGGCGGGTGTCCGCTTCGGCGGCGACGGGTTTGTTAAGGGTCTGGGTCATGTCAGTGCCGCTTAAATATTACGCGGGTTGGAGGTCGCCCTTGGTGACCCAGTCGTAGCCCTTGGCCTCGAGTTCCAGCGCCAGGTCTTTGCCGCCGGATTTCACGATGCGACCATTGTAGAGCACGTGCACGAAGTCCGGCACGATGTAATCCAGCAACCGCTGATAATGCGTGATGACGAGCTGTGCGTTACCCTCGTTCTTGAGCTTGTTCACGCCCTCGGAAACGACTTTCAAGGCATCGATGTCGAGGCCGGAATCCGTTTCATCGAGGATCGCGAGTCGCGGCTCGAGGCACGCCATCTGGAAGATCTCATTACGCTTCTTCTCGCCGCCCGAGAAGCCTTCGTTCACGGCGCGCTTCAAGAAGTCTTCGCGCAGTTCCAGCACCTTGGCCTTTTGCTTCACGAATTTCAGAAATTCGGCGGCATCAAGTTCTGGCAACCCTTTATGTTTGCGCACTTCGTTCACCGCCGCCTTAAGAAACACCGTAGTGTTCACGCCGGGAATCTCGATGGGATATTGGAACGCCAGGAACACGCCTTCGCGAGCGCGCACTTCCGGGTCCATCTCCAGCAGATCCTTGCCGAGATACGTGGCGGAGCCGCCCGTGATATCATAGCCATCACGACCGGCCAGCACCGAGGCCAGCGTGCTTTTGCCGCTGCCGTTTGGCCCCATGATGGCATGGACTTCACCCGCCTTGATGGTCAGGCTCAAGCCCTTCAAAATCTGTTTCGTCTCCACCCCCGCCTGGAGGTCTTTGATCTCAAGAATCGTTTCGCTCATTTTGTAAAATCGTAATCGTCCTCGTTCTCGTCGTCGTCCTCGATTTCCGAGTATCGACCACATCGAACTTTTTAAATCAACCAACGCTTCCTTCCAAACTCACTCCCAACAGCTTCTGCGCTTCAATTGCGAACTCCATCGGCAGTTCCTTGAACACTTCTTTGCAAAAGCCGTTCACGATCATGTTCACCGCGTCCTGCGTAGGGATGCCGCGCTGGTTGCAGTAAAAAATCTGGTCCTCACCGATCTTCGAGGTTGTCGCCTCATGTTCCACGCTGCCCGTCGTGTTCTTCACTTCGATATACGGGAACGTGTGCGCCCCGCACTTGTCGCCGATTAGAAGCGAATCGCACTGGGAGAAGTTACGCGCATTCGTCGCGCTCTTGCGGATCTCCACCAGCCCGCGATAGCTGTTCTGGCCGCGACCGGCCGAGATGCCCTTCGAGATGATCGTGCTGCGGGTATTCTTGCCGATGTGGATCATCTTCGTGCCCGTATCCGCCTGCTGCCGCTGGTTCGTCAGCGCCACGGAATAGAACTCACCCACGGAATTGTCGCCCAAGAGGATGCAGCTCGGATACTTCCATGTGATGGCGGAACCCGTCTCCACTTGCGTCCAGGAAATCTTCGAGTTACGGCCCTTGCACATGCCGCGCTTCGTCACGAAGTTATAGATACCACCGCGACCTTCCGCATCGCCCGGATACCAGTTCTGCACCGTGGAATACTTGATCTCCGCATTGTCATGCGTGATCAATTCCACGACTGCCGCGTGCAGCTGGTTCTCATCGCGCATCGGCGCAGTGCAACCTTCCAGATAGCTCACATGCGAACCTTCGTCCGCGATGAGCAAGGTGCGCTCGAACTGCCCCGTCTTCGCTGCGTTGATACGGAAATACGTGGAGAGCTCCATCGGGCAACGCACGCCCTTCGGGATGTAGCAGAACGAGCCGTCACTGAAGACCGCCGAGTTCAATGCCGCGTAATAATTATCTGTGTAAGGAACGACGGACCCGAGATACTTCTTCACCAGTTCCGGATGTTCCTTCACCGCTTCCGAGAACGAGCAGAAGATGATGCCCTTTTCCGCCAACGTTTCCTTATAGGTCGTGCCCACGGAGACGCTGTCCATGACGACGTCCACCGCCACACCCGCCAGCCGTTCACGCTCGCGCAGGGGGATGCCCAGCTTGGCATACATCTCGAGCAGCTTCGGATCCACTTCATCCAAACTCTTCGGGGCGTTCTTGCCCTGCTGCTTCGGCGAGGAGTAATAGATGATGTCCTGGAAATCCACCTTCGGATAATGCACATGCGGCCATTTCGGCTCCGTCATCGTCACCCAGTAGCGGTAGGCCTTCAGACGCCATTCCAGCATCCACTCTGGCTCGTTCTTCTTGGCGGAGATGAAGCGCACGATCTCCTCGCTCAGGCCGGGAGGTGCGGAATCCGCCTCCACGTCCGTCACGAAGCCGTACTTATACTCGCTCTTTACGAATCCCTCGATTGTCTCTGTGGCTGTGCTCATCGTATCGGAAATCTAAAAATTAATTGTGCTTCTGCGCGCAAGCCGGGCAAACGCCCTTCAAAGTCAGGTCCAGATGCTTTACCAGAAACCCACGCGGCATCCGGGCCCCTGCCGCTTCCAGCGGATTCGTCAAATCAATATCGAATACCCCACCGCACTGTTCGCAATGGAAGTGACTATGGTCCATCATGTTAGGACAATAACGCGTCGCCCCGCGATCCAGATTCACCTGCTTCACCACGCTACACTTCACCAACGCGTCGAGACAGTTATAGACCGTGGCCATGGAGATATCCGGCGTCTTCTGCTTCGTCCGGATGAAGACCTCTTCGGCCGTCGGGTGATCCCGGTTTTCCACGAGCACCTGATACACCAATTGGCGCTGCGGCGTCTGGCGCAGGCCGCTATGGGCGAGCTTCTCGATCAGCTCACCACTCGTGCTTGCCTTTGAATCCAAACTCATAGATAAACTCTCCCTCCTTCCTCAAACCCTGTCAATATTTAGAATAATTCTAATTATCGATTAACCCTTACCTAATGCGAAGCGCCTGTTGTTTGGATTCCAGTCCGAAGCTTTGCTCACCCTTATCGTTTCGACATCTCCGAAGCCGATTCATACCATCGTAACGTTCATGCGCGTCAATAATCTTAACCCTCGCGAAAAACTCCTGCTCTACGCTTGCCTTGCTCTTTTCGCCATCTGTCTCCTGCTGGCCTGGTCCAATCTCACCCTCAAATCCCAAACTGAATCCGCCCGCGACCAGATCGCCTATTTCACCGAGATGAGCAACCGCTCCCTCGCCGGCAACCCCGCCCAAGCCGCCGAATGCCTCGCCCACATCGTGAACTACTACCCCTCCGGCACCAAACAAACGCGCGGCTCCGCACTGGATACCTTGGTAGAGGCTCAACGCGAACGTGCCCAATCAGAAATCATCGCCATCCTCCGCGCCCGCACTCGTGATGACCTGGGCCAAAAGCCAGAGCCTTGGATCAAGAAATACCGAAAGAACCCACCTGCCACCTCTGGAAAAACTTCATCCCATGTAACTGGCGTGTATCAGGCCATTGTTTCCTCGGCAGCAACCCGTCAGCCAAAAGCGGAATTCAAATCACTGATCCCGCCAGACCTGACTGCTGCTGAACTCGCCGCATTGGTTACCCTGTTGAAACAGCACGATTGGGATCTCGAAAAGTACGGTGACCAAGGCATTACCGTTATGGAACAGAATTTAGTCCACGCCCTTTACGGGTGTTCCCGGCTTCCTGATGGCGCCCAGCAGCTCGCAATGCTGTTGCAAGATGATAGCCTGATCTGGGACGCGGCACACTCACTCACCCTCGCAGACGCCATCCTCCGTTGCGGCCCCAAAGCTCTGCCTCACCTGAAGAAAGTGGAAGTGCATTCAAGCTTGGCACAGCGATGCATAAAAATGATCCAGTCCGGTCAAAAGACTGCCTTCTGATTTATGGACCACAAGGAGCGCCTCAAAGCCTTTATCCGTGAAGCCTTCGCAGACATGCCCTGTCCCGTCATGACCGCCTAATCGACAATGACGCGATGAGGAATCCCAAATGGAACGGGCGTTGGCGGCTTGTTTCTTGGCGTCGGGTCTAATCGGGGCGTCCTCATCTCCCTTGCCCTCTCCTCTCACGCGGGAGGAGAGGGTGATGGGCGCGCGGTTGCTTCGAAATAGGAGAGCACTTGTTTTAGCGCTTTCAACCCCGTAGATTGCCGGTGTGTTCATTGCCTTGGCCAAGCGAGGAAGCAGTGCGTTCAGCCGTCGTGATTTGGTCGTCACGGTTGGAGTCATTGCATTATTGGGAACGATTGTTTTCGCTGGTTTGCGCATATCAAAAGAGGCACGGACCGCAATCGCCTGCGGGCAGAACCTCCGCCAGATCGGTATGGCCCTCATACAGTGGCCTCAGCACGGACCCGCCGAACCGCCATGGCAAAGTTACTCTGGGACTTTGCGTTTCACCAATAGCGGCATGGTGACACCCCATTTTCTAGCAGTCAGCAATTGGATTTCCGATCTGCGGATTTTGACCTGCCCGGGAGACAATCGTAGCGCGGCGACTAATTGGCAGAGCCTCGCAGACTCCAACATCAGTTACTTCATCAATCTGGATTCTACCGAGTTCAAACCGAACAGGATTGGCATCGGAGATCGAGCCCTTATCAGCTCCACCGAGCCAACCAATGGAAAGCTGATTATAGCAACCAACGGGACTTACCAATGGAAAACCAATATCCATAACGGACGAGGGACAATCAGCTACGGCGATTACACAGTGCATCAGTTCAAATCTGGAGAGTTAACGAGCGAACTGCAAAAGCCTATCAACGTGGGAAACCGCATCCAATTGCCAAGATGAGAATCTGCATCCATGACTCGCAGAGAAGCAGCGCCTTCACGCGAGGGGAACTGATGGTGACGATCGTCGCGGTACTCGTGCTATCGATCGTGGGTTCGGCGATCATCAAGCAAACCCGGCGAGTGGGTGAAATGAAGCAGTGCCAGCTTCAGGTTAAGCAGGTCGGACTGGCGATGAAGATGTGGATCGGCGATTCGACATTTGACCCGCCTTGGATAACAGATAACCAAGGGACTAAGGCTTTTATTGGAAACGGGCTGGCATTGCCGCATTTTCTGACGCTCTCGAATCAAATTGGCGAGACGAAGACTCTTATCTGTCCGGGCGACAACCGGATTCCCGCCCCAAGCTGGAGCGCTCTGACGGACAGCAATATCAGTTATTTTGTGAATGTGGACAGCCATGAGTGGAAACCGAACCGGGTAGCATTCGGTGACAGGCTGCTGGTGAGCAGCGATCCGCCTAAGAACGGAATAGTGACGCTGACCACCAACGGGACTTACGGCTGGGAACAAAACATACATAACGGACATGGAACGCTGAGTATGGGTGACGGAAGTGTAAGACAGTTCACCAGCGCCGAATTGACGAAGGAACTCACCAAGGAAGAGAACATAGGGTCGAGGGTTCAATTACCGAGATGAAGATCAGCATCCATCACACACGCAGCCAGAGCGCCTTCACGCGAGGGGAACTGCTTGTGACGATCGGCGTGGTGTTGGTGCTGTCGATCGCAGGTGCTGCAATCATCAAGCAGAGCCGACAGAGCAGCAAAGCGAAGCAGTGCACAGTGCAGCTCAAGCAGGTGACGCTGGCGATGAAGATGTGGTCTAGTGATGCATCTCTAGACCCGCCCTGGCTGCGCGAGCACAAGGGCACCAAGACTTTTATCGGCAATGGGATGGTCCTCCCGCATTTCCTCGCAATCACGAATGAAATGATTGAACCAAAGTACCTGACTTGTCCGGGCGACAACCGTGTCCCAGCGAAAAGTTGGAGCACGCTGACCGACAGCAATATCAGTTATTTCCTAAACGTAGACAGCGAAGAGGTAATGCCAAACCGGGTGGTGTTTGGCGACCGGCTGCTGGTGAGCAGCGATGCGCCTAAGAACGGCATGATGACGCTGGCCACTAATGAGAATTATCATTGGGAGCAAAGAATCCATAACGGGCATGGGACGTTGAGCCGAGGCGATGGGAGTGTGCAGCAGTTCACCAGCGCTGAACTGACGAAGGAACTCACGAGGAAGGAAAACATAGGCTCGCGGGTTCAGTTGCCGAGATGAAGACATGCATCCATAGCTCGCGAGGAAAGAGTGCTTTCACGCGGAGTGAATTGCTGGCGACGATGGGAGTGTTGGCGCTTTTGCTGGCCCTGATGATAGCGATGATCGCTGCGAACAGTTCAGGCCGGTTGAAAAATCAGTGCCGCAATAATCTCAGAGAGTTGTGTCTTGGTTTCAAGACGTGGGCTGGTGATGGCAGTTATGATTTTCCCGTCCACCTATCAAAAGAGAAAGGGCATCGGTTGGAATACAAAGAGTATGGCACCGTGACGGCGGCGAGTTATTTTCAGATGATCACCAACAGAATCCGTCATCCTAAGATGCTGGTCTGTCCTGAGGATGTCCGTAAAGCCGCTCCATCGTGGGCTGCCTTCACGAATGCCAATCTGAGCTATTTCATAAACCTGGAAGGGAGTGAGGTGAAACCCAATGTGGTCTTGCTCGGTGATCGATTGTTGACCAGTGACGTCAAGGCGGTGAACGGATTGCTCGAGCCAAAGGGGGAAGGATCCTTCCAGTGGACGAGCAAGCACCTCGGTCCAGACCGGCAACCGGTAGGAAACATTTCACTGTCAGACGGCAGCGTGTGGTCACTAACCAGTCCGGAGCTGACGAAGCTTTTCACCGACAAGGACAATGTGATAAGCAGGTTTCTGTTTCCGGAATAGGTGAAAAGATGGATGGATCAAAAAAGATAGGGCCTCCTCTCCCCTGCACTCTCCTCCATCTGCCGATGGAGGAGAGGGAGAGGTATTCGGATGGAAACTGCCGGGAGGGTGCATGGAGGTTTGGTAGAATACCTCGGCAGATATGTACAAATGCCGAGGCGATAGTTAGAGCGAGAGTAACGGACGCCCGCACACGGATTTTTAAGGCAATTCAGAGTCTGCCTTATGAGTGGAGGCTGTGATAGGAAATAACCAGCAGCCTAAGCGAGTTTGTTCAGCAAAAACCCACTCCACAAGCCCTTGAAGTGCAATATGTTGCACATAACGCGCTATTTTGTTGAAAATTTCCATTGCGCCTTGAGTGGAAGTTGATACACTTTTCATTGCTGGCAACCTCGTTGCCAGCCACGCAGGAGGTTAAGAGACGGTGAAGTTGAATGACTACCGCTCCAAGACCACCAAAAAATAAGAGGAGCGAATGAAAAAATTCGGACGCAGCAGGAGGCTGGAGGAACCCGGAACGAAATGGGCATCCGCGAAACTTTTTGACGGTTTCCAGCGTCTAATAGAAAGTCACTCTATGAGCACCAAACCGATCTCCATGAACCGGCGTTTTTTCCTGAAGGCCGCCGGGGTCACGCTGGCGTTGCCCTTGATGGAATCGCTCTCGCAACAGGTGTTGGGAGCCGGACTCGGTGTCGGCACACAGGCGGGCGCGGCGATCAAAGGCACCCGCCCTACCCGGATGGTTTGCGTGGGTAACGCGCTGGGGTTCTATCAGCCGGCGTTTTGGCCAGAGAAGACAGGGCGCGATTACGATCTGCCCATGCTGCTCCAACCGCTGGCGGCGCAGCAGAAGGATTTCACGCTTTTCTCCGGACTCGATCACGGTCACAAGGGCGGACATTTCGCCATCCACTCCTATCTCAGCGGGGTGCGCACGATGGATGCGAAGGGCATGCCGGAGGGCAATATCACCATCGACCAGCGCGCAGCCGAGACGGTGGGCGGAGCGACGCGGTTCCCTTCCCTCGCGATCGGTTCGGAGGATGGCATCCATGGTGGTTGCCTGATGTCCTGGACGCGCAGCGGCACACGGGTGCCGCCGATCCCCGGACCGCGGGAATTGTTCCGCAAACTTTTCGTCACGGATAATGCCGCGGATCTCGCGAAGACTTCAGATCGCATCGATCTGCAAGGGTCCATCCTGGACGCCGTGAATGGCGATGCGAAGTCGCTCAAGAATCATCTGGGCAAACGGGATCAGGAAAAGCTGGAGGAGTATTTCACCTCGGTCCGCGATGTGGAGAAACAACTGGAGCTGAGCCGGAAGTGGTCGCACGTGCCCAAACCGCAACCGGGCATCCCGGAGCCGCCAAACACCGGTTTCGTCTCCGATCTGCCGGTGCTCTACGATTTGATCGCGCTGGCGTTGCAAACGGATTCCACGCGCATCGCCACCTTGGAGATCGCGGGCGGTTTCGAGGCGTCCGCGTTTGGGTTGCGGAAAGATTATCACGGCCTCTCACATCACGGCCAGGTGCAGGAAAACATCGACGGCCTGTTGAAGCTGGAGAAATACCAGATGGAACAATTCGCGCGGTTCATCGCCAAATTGAAATCCATCGAGGATGGCGAGGGCACGTTGCTGGATCATTCCATGGTGCTCAGCGGCAGCGGCATGGCCAATGCCAACGCGCACACGAACGTGAACCTGCCGATCATCCTGGCGGGTGGCGGATTCAAACACGGGGAGCATCGCGCTTATCCGAAAACGGGCCTCGGCAAGCAGCCGCTCTGCAATCTCTACGTGACGATGCTGCAGAAGTTCGGCGTGGAGGTGAATCGCTTCGGCATCGGCACGGGCACGTTGACGAACTTCGGGTAAACGACGGATGCGCATAAGATTTCACGCACTGATCGCGGCCTCGCTTGCCCTGGTCTTTTCCGCAACAGCAGCGGAGCCGATCGCCAAAACGCAGGAGTTTCTGAAGACGTATTGCAACTCCTGCCATGGTGAGGAGAAGCAGAAAGGCGACCGGCGCTTCGACCAGCTTAAGCTGCCCGCGAAGAACACGGATGACGTCATCGCCCTGCAGGACATCATCGACCAGCTCAATCTCGGCGACATGCCGCCGAAGAAATCCAAGCAGCCCAGCGAAGCGGAGCGAAAAGCGGTGGTGACTGCGTTGACGGCTTCCGTCACACAGGCACGCGCGGCCTTGCGCAGTACGGGGGGACAGACCGTTCTGCGCCGCCTGAACAAGCGTGAGTATATCAATACGGTCGGCGATCTCTTCGCCCTGGACATGCGCCTGTTTGATCCGACCACGAAGTTCCCGCGCGATCAGATGTCCGATCACCTGGATAATCTCGGCGATGTGCTGCAGACCTCGGGTTATCTGCTCGCGCAATACCTGGAGGCGGCGGATCTGGTGGTGGAGAAGGCTTTCAGCGTGACCAATCGCCCGCAGGAAAAACAGTGGCGCTTCGAGGGGAATTTCCGCCCGCAACAGGAGCACACCTATCCGCACAGCCGCGTGTACAACAACAAGTTCATGTGCCTCTACGAAGTGCCGGACACGGAGAATCACGAAGGCGGTTACGGTTACCTTTCCAGTTTCCAGCAAGGCGTGCCGGTGGATGGCATCTATGAGATCCGCGTGAAAGCGCAGGCGATGCACCGTGAGCATCCGTATGATCCGACGATCTTCAAACGCGATACCGCGCAACCCTTCCGCATGGGCATCGTGCCCGGTGATGCGAAAGCCGGTCCTCTGCACCATCCGCAGCCGATCGAGCCGCAACTGGCCGAAGTCACCATCAAAGACGGCGAGCCCGAGTGGCATACGATGACCGTGCCGCTGAACGCCGGACAAACGCCGCGCTTCATTTTTCCCAACGGCATGGCGAACAGCCGGCGCGCATTTCAGGCGGTGGCCCGGCGCTACAAGGACCAATGGCCGGAGAAAGAGCAGAAGGACCTCGGCATCTTCGAGGCACGCCGCGTGGTGCTCACCTACGGTCAGATGCCGCACATCCGCATCCACGAGATCGAGATCCGCGGTCCGCTAGTGACACAATGGCCCACGGCCTCTCAAAAGTCCGTGCTGGGCGATCAGCCGTTCGCGCCCCAGCGCACGCGCGAGATCCTGAAAAACTTTGCTGACCGGGCTTATCGACGTCCGGCCACCACTGAAGAGATTGACCGCCTGATGCGCGTCGTCGATGCCCGGACGAAGGCAGGCCACAGCCCCTTCTCCGCCATGAAGGACGGCCTCAAAGCCGCGCTTTGCTCCCCGGCTTTTCTTTATCTGGCCGAGCCGGACATCAAGCAGGAGAAACTCTCGGCCCATGCGCTGGCTTCGCGGCTTTCCTATTTTCTCTGGTCCACCACGCCGGATGCCGAGTTGCGCCGCCTCGCGGACAGTGGCGAGTTATTGAAGAACGAGGTGCTGCTCGCACAGACGCGGCGCCTGCTGACCAGCCAGCGTTCGGATGCGTTCATCGAGGGTTTTCTCAATAGCTGGCTCAATCTCCGCAGCCTCGGCGACATGCCGCCCGATCGCGACGCCTTTGACCGCTTCTACTACGACGGCCTCAAGACGGCGATGAAGCGGGAGACGCAGTTGTTCATGCGGCATCTGCTGGTGAACAATGAGAACATCGGCCGGTTTCTGGATGCAGATTACACTTTTGTGAATCAGCCACTCGCGGACCTTTACGGGCTGGGCCGCATCAGTCCGCCGGAGAAAGCGCATGAATTTCGCCAAGTGAGCCTGACCGATCGCCGGCGTGGGGGATTGCTCGGTCAAGGCAGCGTGCTCACGGTCAGCGCGAACGGCATCGAAACTTCTCCGGTCGTGCGCGGGATCTGGTTGCTCGAAAACATTCTCGGCACGCCGCCACCACCGCCACCGGACAATGTTCCACCGATCGATCCTGATATCCGCGGCGCGAAGTCCATGCGCGATATTCTTACCAAGCATCGCGATAACGCCGGTTGTTTCGAGTGCCATCAGAAGATTGATCCGCTGGGTTTTGCCCTCGAAAACTTCGATCCCATCGGTGCCTGGCGTACGCATTATCCCGTCGGCAAGAGACAGGGACCGGCGATCGATGCGGCGGGAGAATTGCCGAACGGCCAGTCTTTCAAGGATGTTGCCGGATTAAAAACCGTGCTCGTGGCGCGACAGGATCAGTTCGCCCACGTGCTCACCGAGAAGTTACTGGCTTACGCTTGCGGACGTCGCATCGAGCCGTTGGACCGCTCGCAAGTGGATCACATCCAGCGTGAAGTTCAGAAAGGCGGTAACGGTTTGAAAACGCTCGTTGAGCAGGTGGTGTTGAGCGATGGCTTCCGTGAGAAATAAAAACTCCCGGACAGAACAGGCCTGCCCGGGAGGGGAGATTGGAAAAAATACCAAGTGTCTTTTATGCCTCCGGGGTGAAACCCATCACGATGTCGAACTTGGCGGCCAGTTCGCCAATCTTCGAATTTTTCACGGGCGTGAACGGCACGATGACCGAAGCGCGCTGCTTCGCGTCCTTGATGCCGCGCAAAACTCCGTCATTCGCATTCTGCGCGTGGCCTTCGATGTAGCATTGGGTGACAAGTTTCTTCTGCCCTTTCATCTTCACGGCCACATGGATGTGCGGTGTGCGGCCTGGATACGGCACCGGCTTGATCGTGCGGAAAAGATATTCGCCGGTGGAACCGGTGATGAAGCGGCCAAAACCCTGGAAATTTTTATCCTGCTTGTCCTTGTTCCCCGTGCGGGTGTGAAGGTACGCCCCGTTATTATCCGCCTGCCAGATCTCGATCGTCGCATTGCGGATCGGATCGCCCTTGGAATCCAGCAGACGTCCGCTCAACCAGGTGATTTCGCCGACGCCAGGATTCGTAGCGTCATTGATGATGATCAGGTCGTTGTCCGTATCCAACGGCAGCTTGTCCGGATAGAATGGCCCTTCCGTCTGGGCCGGTGTGCGGGTAAGTTCCTCGGCAAAGGCGCCCGGCACAGCGAAAAGCGAGGCGGCCAGGCCCATCTGGGTGAGGAAACGACGGCGGCTGTTCACGGGCTGGATGAGCGTATTCATAAGCGGTTTGGTTGGTTGCATAAACATATACCTGATGGTGAAACGCCTGGCACGCGGAAAAGTTGGCCTGAAATTGTTAAGCAAGGGTAAAAGTTTTTCGGGGTTTGCGTAGATTCTGCAATTTCTCCACCTTGGAAACCGTCATGAGACGTGTCGGAGTTTGCGAACTGTGCGGACGGGCGGAGTGCGTGCTGACCAAGCACCATCTGATCCCGCAGGCTCGCCACGCCAATAAACGGAACAAGCGCGATTTCGACCGCGTGGAAGTGAAGCAACGTGTCGCGTGAATCTGCCGTCCCTGCCACAACCATGTTCACGCACTCTTCACCGAGAAAACTTTGGAGCGACAGTATAACACCTTGGACTTGCTGAAGGCGCATCCTGAAGTCGCCAAATTCGTCGATTGGATCAAGACCAAGCCGAGCGCCTTCAAACCGGTCAGCAGCCCGGCGAAGATCAGAGGCCGGAAACGCTAGCAGCACTGTAGCAACGTCTCCTATCTGTCGTTCACCGTAGCGGTGTCGAAGGGCTATCCTCCAATTCGTCGCTGTTCCGTAACCTCATCTTCACACTACCCACCTTGTCCTGCGGAGCGCAGCCCGCATTCTTATACCTCTTGGTTTCTTGCGTCGCGCCATCCGCGTCGATGACGGCATCGCCTGAATCCCAAGCGAGTATCCGAATCAAAAAACACATACGCATGAAATCCAGCATATCCCGCCCCTCCCGATGGTATGGCGCGCTGACCGCCCTGGTCCTCGGCCTGCTGCCGTCCGCTCTCACTGCGGCTGACGTCAACCTCGCCATCACTGAAATCCAATCGAATCAGGCAGCGGGCGGCGTTAACGATTACTGGGAACTCACGAACCTAGGCACGAGCGCTGTCGATCTCAGCAACTGGAAGTGGAATGACATCGCCCGCGTCACCACCGGCTCGGCAGTGACCATCCCCGCTGGAACCAGCATTGCCGCAGGTGAGTCTGTCATCTTCACCGCCCTCACTCCTGCTGCCTTCCGCACTTGGTGGGGGATTTCAACCTCGGTGCAAGTAATCAGCACCGGCTCGGCCCCGGGCTTGGGCATGAACGATGCGATCACGCTTTTTGACAATACGGGCACTGAGATTCTTTACTTGAGCTACGTCGCGAACGGTTTCACCCGCTCCAATGGCAGCGGCGCTGCCGGCGGTCATGCCGGGGCTTCCGCTGGCGGCACGGCCACAACTGCCTTAGTGTTGGATCCTGCTTTTGGCACTTCAGCAGCAGGTCGTCGCTACACCGCCGCAACAGTCGGAGCTATTGGCGCATTCGCTTCCGTTGCGAGTGCTGCCGATATCGGTTCACCTGGTTCGATTTATGCCGGCCCGAAATCCATCGACCTCTCCACCTACGTCCGCGTGGGCCGCTATGACCTTCCCGAGCCGACCCGCACCACACCTCCAAATCTCATCAGCCTGCTGGCTCAGGAAGCTTCCGGCGTCGCTTACAATTGGGATACCGATACGCTGTTCATCACTGCGGATGGCGGCACCTCGATCGTCGAAGTCTCGAAGACCGGTCAATTGGTCAGCTCCATGACTCTTGCCGAGGGCAGCAGCGATCAAGGCACCGAGTTCTATGACCCGGAAGGTATCACCTACGTGGGCAATGGTCAGTTCGTCATCAGCGAAGAACGCGATCGTCAACTCGTCCTCTTCACCTATGCGGCCAATACCACGTTGACCCGCGCTCAAACGAAGACCGTCAAGATCGGCACCTTTGTTCAGAACACCGGCACGGAAGGACTCTCTTGGGATCCGCTGACGGGCGGCTTCATCGTCCTGAAGGAGATCACTCCCATGGGCATCTTCCAGACGACGATTGATTTCGACGCCGGCACGGCGAGCAATGGTTCGCCCAACACGGAGAACTCCGTGAATCTCTTCGACCCCGCTCTCACCGGTCTGGGTGACGTGGCGGATGTCTTCGCGTTGTCGAACATCCCTTCACTCGCGGGCCAGGCGGATTACAGCCGCATGCTGATCTTGAGCCATGAATCGGCCCGTATCATCCTCAGCGACCGCAGCGGCACGATCTACAGCACGTTGAATATCGTTTCCGATCCCGGCAATCCGTTGACCGCCGTAGCCCAGCAGCACGAAGGTCTCACCATGGATCGCGATGGCCGTCTCTACGTCGTAAGCGAGAACGGTGGCGGTGACTTCGATCACCCACAGCTCTGGGTTTACGCTCCAGCCACCGGACCGAACCAGCCACCGACAGCAGTGGTATTGAATAGCCCTGTCACTTCCCTGCCGGAAAACACCAGCACCGCTTCTCGAGTGAAGGTGGGTGATATCGTCGTCACGGATGATGGCCTCGGCTCGAACACGCTGAGCCTCAGTGGTGCTGATGTGAGCGCCTTCGAGATCGTGGGCACGAGCCTTTACATAAAGACGACCGTGGTCTTGGATTTCGAGATCAAGAGCAGCTACAGCCTCACGGTGAATGTGGACGACACCACCGTAGGTGCCAATCCGGATACCAGTGTTGCCTATACTCTCACCTTGACGGATGTGGCGGTCGAAATCCCGCCCGTTCCTACGTTGATCATCTCTGAAGTCGCCCCTTGGTCCAGCAGCAACAGTCCGTTTGGCGCCGACTGGTTCGAAGTCACGAACACCGGCACGAACGTCGTAGACATCACCGGTTGGAAGGTGGACGACAGCTCCGCCGCGTTTGCTACCGCGTTGGCCTTGAACGGCATCACCAGCATCGCTCCCGGCGAGTCGGTGATCTTCATCGAGACGGCGAATCTGGCGAGCATCAAGGGACAATTCCTGAATACATGGTTCGGTTCCAAGCCGCCCGCTGGTCTTCAGATCGGCAGTTACACCGGTTCTGGCATCGGTCTGAGCACCAGTGGCGACGGCGTAAATCTCTATGACGCCAGCGGCATCCTGCAAGCCAGCGTCTCCTTTGCCTCTTCCCCTGCCGGGCCGACCTACGCGACCTTTGATAATGCCGAGGGCTTGAACAATGCCACCATCTCGCGCCTCAGCACGGTCAATCTCTATGAAGCCTTTGTCGCCCTGAACGATGCCAGCGAGATCGGCTCGCCCGGCACGACTGGACGCCTTATCGTTTCCGAAATCGCGCCTTGGTCCAGCGGCAACAGCCCGATCGGTGCCGATTGGTTCGAGATCTCGAACACGGGCGCACGTCCGGTGAACATCGCCGGTTGGAAAGTGGACGACAGCTCGGAATCTCCCGCGGCTGCGCTCGCCTTGAACGGCGTCACCACGATTGCGCCAGGTGAATCGGTGATCTTCATCGAAACGGACAATCTGGCCACAGCTCGCACGGCGTTCATCAATACCTGGTTTGGCGGCACGGCTCCGGCCGGTCTCCAGATCGGTAATTACACCGGTGGCGGCATCGGCCTCAGCACGGGCGGCGATGCCGTGGTCTTATATGACAACCTGAACCGTCAACGCGCCAAGGTGACCTTCGGCGCGTCTCCGGGCGGCCCGACATACGCTACGTTCGACAACGCCATCGGCATCAACAGTGCGGCGGTCTCGCAATTGAGCGCCACCGGCCGTTACGGTGCCTTCGTTGCCGTGAATGATGCGACCGAGATCGGCTCACCCGGCACCACCGGCAAGCTGCTCATCACCGAAGTAGCTCCTTGGGCCAGCAGCAATAGCCCGGCGGCCGCCGATTGGTTCGAGATCTCGAATCCGGGCCCGCGAGCCATAAACATTACGGGCTGGAAAGTGGATGACAGCTCCGCCACTTTGGGCACGGCCTTGGCTCTGAACGGTGTCACCGTCATCGCTCCCGGCGAGTCGGTGATCTTCATGGAGACAGCCGATTTGGCCACCACCAAGGCCACCTACCTGACGACATGGTTCGGTGCCAATCCGCCGACCACGCTCCAGATCGGCAGCTACACGGGCTCCGGCATCGGCCTCAGCACCGGTGGCGATGCGGTGAACCTCTACGATGCCAGCGGCAACATGCACGCCAGCGTGTCCTTCGGCACCTCGCCCGCCGGGCCGGTGTTTGCCACCTTTGACAACGCTGCGGGTCTGAATGGCGTCCCCATCTCGCAACTCAGCGTCTCGGGAACACGCGGTGCAACCATCGCCGCAAACGATGCCAATGAAATCGGTTCCCCGGGCAGAACGGCCACGTTGCCCCTCGTCAGTCTGACTTCTGGTCAGACCATCTACTCGGCTCCGGCATCCATCTCCTTGCAGGCGGATGTCACCGATACCGATGGCAACATCGTCCGCGTGAAGTTCATGATGGGTAACACGGTCCTGGCCACCGTGACTGCACCCCCCTATCAGTTCAACTGGCAGAATGTTCCGGCCGGCTCATACTACGTGACGGCCCGCGCGGAAAACAGCACCGGCGGCTTCTACCTGTCGGAAGCCCGTCATATCCTGGTCGGCACGGTGGGGATCGCTATTCCGGTGAAGACACCGGGCGGTTCCTTCCAGTTCCAGTTCCTGGGCGTCATCAGCGGCAAGCAGCACGTCATCCAGGCCTCCACCGACTTGGTGAACTGGGACACCATCGCCACCGTCACGCCCAGCTCCAACTCATTGCAGTTCGAGGACACTAACGCCAACAGCAATGTGAAGCGTTACTACCGGGTGGTCCAACAGGAGTAACAATCCGTATCCCTGACAACACGCGCCGTTTCCGCTCTGGAGACGGCGCGTTTTTTATTCTGCCAATCTCCGATGCTCTTCAGAAACCGGGGAACCAGCAGCATGGTAAAATGAAAGAAAAAGGCGGAATACCGATTATTATCCGGTATTCCGCCACGAAAGGGATGGGGTGACCAACGGGATTCGAACCCGCAACATCCAGAATCACAATCTGGGACTCTACCATTGAGCTATGGCCACCGCTCAGGGCCAGTGAAAGTAATGGAGATGGCGGGCGGGCGTCAAGAGGGCACTAAGAGCTTTACCCGGCCAAATCTTGGCTTAAACTCCCTACCAGCACATGGCATCCGGCAGACGTCCAAAGCAATTCAGTAATTTGTTGGCCGAGGAGCTTCAGTCTCTGGCGCAAACGGCCGAAGTGCGTTTTTACAAGGCAGGGCAGCCCGTTTTCCAAGAAGGCGACCCCGGTGACGGCATCTATGTGGTCCTCGAAGGCGCGGTGCAAGTGTCTGCGCTGGTGGGACAAAACGAACGTCGCGTGCTTTCCCGGATCGAAAAAGGCGACTTTTTCGGCGAGATGGCGGTCCTCGATGAGGAACCCCGCTCAGCCACCGCCACGGCAGAGACCGACACCCGCGCTTTCTTCATCCGGCGGGACAATCTCCTGAACGTCTTGGAGCATTCTCCGAAACTGGCCGTAAGCCTCGTGCGCGAGTTCAGCCTGCGCATGCGGGAGTTCAACCGCCATTACATCGAGGAAGTCTTGCAGGCAGAGCGCCTCACCTTGGTCGGCCGTTTCGCCCGCTCCATCGTCCATGACTTCAAAAACCCCTTGAACGTCATCAGCCTCGCCTCCGAGATGGTGAACATGGACGGGGCCACGCCGGAGATGCGGAAGAATGCCGCCTATCGCATCCGCCGTCAGGTGGATCGCCTCAGCAACATGATCAATGAGTTGCTGGAGTTCACCCGCGGCTCCCAGGCGGCGGTCGTGCTGGCGGGCACCGATTATGGCGCTTACGTCAAACATTTGATCGATGAGGTGGCGCCTGAGGTGAAGGAAAAAGGGATCGAGATCGTCCTGGATGCCGCCCCGGGCAGAGTGCTGGCGCTCATGGACCCACACCGGCTCACCCACGTTTTCTACAACCTCATCAATAACGCGGTGGATGAGATGCCCAATGGCGGCCGGATCCTCATCCGCGTTCAGGTCCGGGAAACAGACATCCTTACCGAAGTGCAGGACACGGGCAGAGGCATCTCCCCGGAGATAGCTGGCCAGCTCTTCCAGCCCTTTGCGACGTTTGGCAAGATGAAGGGCACTGGCCTCGGCCTGTCCATCTGCAAGCGCATCATCGAGGATCACCGCGGTGACATCACCGCTCACAGCGAACCCGGCCAAGGTGCCGTCTTCGCCTTCACGATCCAGTTGAGCCGCTAATCGTTTCACTGAAGCAACGCTTCTTTTCGCCTTTTATCCACGATGAACCGCATCCGTCTCCTGCCCGAGAATGTCGCGAACCAGATCGCGGCCGGAGAAGTGGTGGAGCGCCCTTCCAGCGTAGTGAAGGAGCTGGTGGAGAATGCGCTGGATGCGGGGGCTTCATCGATTCACGTGGAAGTGCAAGCGGGCGGACGCAGCCTCATCCGGATCATCGATGACGGCATCGGCATGAGCAAGGATGACGCGCTCATGTGCCTGGAGCGTCACGCGACCAGCAAGATCCAGCGCGCCGAAGATCTCGCCTCCATCCGCACCATGGGCTTTCGCGGCGAGGCCCTGCCCTCCATCGCCAGCGTCAGCCGTTTTACCCTGACCACCCGTGAACGTGATGGCGACTCGCCGGACGGCACCCAGATCATCGTCAATGGCGGCAAAATCCTCGAAGTGAAAGCAGCTGGTTGTGCCACAGGAACCAGCATCGAGGTGCGCCAGTTATTCTACAATCTCCCTGCGCGTCGCAAGTTTTTGCGCGCTGAGGAAACGGAACGCGCGCACATCCAACACTACGTCACGCTCGCAGCATTGGCCCGGCCCGATGTCGCCTTCACGCTGGTGCATAATGGCCGCTTGCTCTGGCAATATCCCGCCGTCACAGGCGATTCCAAGTTGCACGCCCTAGGCGAGCGCTTGCGCGCGTTGTATGGCGGTGATTTGCAATTGCTGGAAGTGGATTTCACCGGCCATCTCGCTCCCGCTGGTGAAGTGATGGACGATGAGCCGGAAGTGGATTCCACTGTGCGCCTCTGGGGCTTCATTGGTGCACCCGGCGTCTCGCGCAGCACGCGGGAAGATCAGAATGTTTTCGTGAACCAACGCCCGGTGGAGAATCGGGGGCTGAATCACGCGTTGATGGAAGGCTATCACAATTCACTGATGAAAGGACGCTTCCCAGTGTGCTGTCTCTTCCTGGAAGTGGACCCCGCGGAGGTGGATGTGAACATTCATCCAGCGAAGCGCGAGGTGAAGTTTCATCGTGAGCGCAACGTAAGGCAGTTGGTAACCAAGGCGGTCCGGGAAACGTTGCTGCGGTATCACACGGGCAAGGGCCAAATTCCGGAAGCCAAGCCGGTCACGAAGCCTGAAGCAGTCATCCCGCAAGCGGAGCAACGTCATCTCGCCTTGCCCACGACACTGGAATTGCAGTCGGCTCCGAAGCTGCCGGTTCCCGTGCCGAGCAAACCGATTGCGGATTGGCCGATTGAGCGCAGTGTGGCGGGAGTTCAGAAGCCGGAAGTGCCGCTGTCTGAACAGGGTATTACTCCAGTGGAGCCGGCTCGCCCGATTGAACCCATTGCTCCGCTGATTACGCCATTGGCGTCAGCTCCGCAGCCTGCCGCACCTTCAACTCAGCCTACCGGTCCACGCCCCCTGCTCTCCGTGCCATTGCGTCTTGTCGGCGTGATCGGCCGTCTCTACGTCGTGCTGGAATCGGACAAGGGACTTGTGCTGCTGGACCAGCACGCGGCGCATGAACGCATCCTTTACGAGCAGATGCTGCAACGGCTCGAATCTGGTTCCGCACCATCGCAACGATTACTGCTGCCGGAAACAGTGGAGTTGCCGCCGCGTGATGCGCAATTCGTCCGCGACCAGCTCACCACACTGAACAAGCTCGGTGTGGGCTTAAGCGAGTTCGGTGACAAAACTTTCCTGCTAGATTCCCTGCCGCCATTCGTGAAGGTGCGGGACACGCGCCGCTTCGCCCTCGAACTGGTGGATGCCATGAAATCCGTCGGCCAGAGCATCAACACGATGCGGCTCGGCGAGGATATGATCGCGAAGACGGTGTGCCGTCATGCAGTGAAGGCGAACGATCCTTTGCGCGAGGCGGAGTTGCAGAATCTCATTGAGGATTTACGCCGTTGCACGATGCCTTACACGTGCCCACATGGCCGCCCTACCCTCATCGAGATGAGTTATAAGGAGTTGGAGAAGAAGTTTGGGCGGACGCAGTAAAAGCAAAAGCGCGGAAGGTTATTCCGCGCTTTCGTTTTTGAAAATGTTGAGCGTGTTTACACGTTGAACTTGAAGAGCAGCACGTCGCCGTCTTTCACCACGTATTCCTTGCCTTCCATGCGGTAGAGGCCCTTCTCGCGGGCAGCAGCCACGGAACCACACGTGACAAGATCATTATAGGCAACGGTTTCCGCCTTGATGAAGCCGCGTTCGAAATCGCTATGGATGACACCAGCCGCTTGCGGAGCAGTGTTGCCCACGTGGATCGTCCAGGCGCGCACTTCTTTTTCACCAGCAGTGAAGTAAGTGCGCAGCCCCAAGAGCGCGTAGGTGGCGCGGATCAGCCCGCCGACACCAGACTCTTTCACACCGAGTTCTTTCAGAAATTCAGCGGCTTCCTCCGCGGAGAGATCGACGAGATCGCTCTCGATCTGGGCGCTGATGACGGTAGCTTCGCAGGCGAGGTGCGTCTTCACATACTCGCGCACTTTCAGCACGTAGGCGTTGCTGTCTGCCGTGGCGAGGTCGCTCTCCTTCACGTTGCATGCGAAGATGGTCGGCTTGTCCGTCATCAGGAAGAACGGCTTGGCGATGACTTTTTCTTCGGGCGTCAGGCTGACTGTCAGCGCGGGCTTGCCGCCGTCCAGCACGGGCTCGATCTTCGCGAGCACGGCGTCTTCCGCGATGGCCACCTTGTCACCACGTTTGGCATCCTTGGCGACGCGTTCGCGACGTTTTTTCACGGATTCCAAATCCGCGAGGATGAGCTCGGTATTGATCGTTTCGATGTCGCGCACGGGGTCCACAGAACCGGCGACGTGATGGATGTCGGCGTCTTCGAAGCAACGCACGACCTGCACGATGGCATCGACCTCGCGGATGTGGGTGAGGAATTTGTTGCCGAGGCCTTCACCGGCGCTCGCGCCCTTCACCAGACCGGCGATGTCCACGAACTCGATCGCGGCGGGGATGATGACGGTCGTCTTCGCGATGTTTTTCAACACGCCGAGACGTTCGTCCGGCACGGTCACGATGCCCACGTTGGGATCGATGGTGCAGAAGGGATAGTTCGCCGCTTCCGCCTTGCGGGTGCGGGTGACGGCGTTGAACAGGGTTGATTTTCCGACGTTAGGAAGACCGACGATGCCAGCTTTCAACATAGCTTATAACAACAGGTAAAATTATTCCTTGGACTCTGCGGCAGCGGCCTCTTCCACGGCTTCGCGGATGGCCAGTTTGAATTTCTCGATGCCTTCATCGAAGGCGGCGGAGATCGGCATCACGGGGACTTTGCGGACCTTGCGCTTGAACTTCTTCAAGTTCTCTTCGGCCACGGCTTCATCCATCTTGTTCGCCACGACGATGCGTGAGCGTTCGAGCAATTCGGGATCGTACAGGGCCAGTTCGTTCAGCACCTGCTTGTAATCATCCCAAGGCTCGCGACCATCGGTGCCCGCCATGTCCAGGAGGATCACCAGCACTTTGCAGCGCTTGATGTGGCGGAGAAATTCATGACCGAGGCCGACGTTATTGTGCGCGCCCTCGATGATACCAGGGACGTCACAAACGGTGAGGCGCTTATAATCCGCGTATTCCACGATGCCCGGCTGCGGATGCAAGGTGGTGAAGGGATAGGGAGCGACCTTTGGCTTGGCGCGGGAAATGGCCGTGAGCAAGGTGGACTTGCCCGCATTCGGATAACCGACGAGCCCGACATCTGCCATCGTGCGAAGCTCGAAAAGATAATTGCCTTCCAAGCCGACTTCACCCGGCTGGGCGAAACGCGGCGTCTGGCGGGCGGAGGTGGCGAAATTACGATTGCCCAAACCGCCACGCCCCCCTTTGCACAATAAGAACCGCTGTCCATTCTCCGTCAAGTCAGCCACGAGTTCCGCACCTTCAATACTGGCCGCAGCAGATTGCGCGCTGGTTTTCTCGTGGGGCTCTTCGTCCTCATACTTCACCTCGATGGCACGGTCACGACCTTGATAACGGATCGTTTCGCGGGCGGACGTGGCGAGCTTCATCGGTTGACCAGGTTTCTCGTCTTCCTCCTCCTCTTCCGCTTCTTCGTCCTCATCCTCATCTTTGGGGAGGACGGACTTGGTATCAATGGGAGTTTCGGTGTCCGGTAATTTCCAGATGAGGGTGCCGCAGGGAACCTTGATGATCAGGTCTTCACCCGCATGACCATCCATGCCCTTACCCATGCCGGCTTCGCCGCTTTCGGCGAGCAGACGGGGGCGGAAATATTGGTCGATGAGGTTGTTCCGGTCATGATCGGCCTCGATGATGACATCGCCACCGCGACCGCCATTGCCACCGCTGGGACCGCCCTTGGTGATATAGGCCTCACGATGGAAGGCGACGCAGCCCTTGCCGCCTTTACCGGCGCGGGCGAAAACTTTGACCTGATCTACAAACATAACGGAACAAACGGATGATAAGGGGAGATGGCTGGTTGTGCAACGGGCCATCTCGCGCCCGGGAAAATAAAAAAGGCGAGGTGACACGCACCTCGCCGTGAAAATTTGATGTTACAGGCTAGTTCGCGGCGACAGCGGCAGCAGATTCCACGGGAACGATGTTCACGCGGGTGCTTTCCTTGTCGAACTTCACGAGGCCGTCCACAAGGGCGTAGAGCGTCCAGTCCTTGCCGATGCCGACGTTCTTGCCGGCGATGAAGCGGGAACCGCGCTGGCGCACGATGATCGTGCCAGCGAGAACCATCTGGCCACCGTAGCGCTTCACGCCGAGGCGTTTGGATACGCTGTCGCGACCGTTACGTACACTTCCTTGACCTTTCTTATGTGCCATAACTTCTTAAGCGTTGATTGCGTTGATTTTGACGACCGTGAGTTCCTGGCGATGACCCACCTTGCGATGATAGCCTTTGCGGCGCTTCATCTTGAAGGCGATCTTTTTGTCACCACGGATGTGTTTCACCACATCAGCGGTAACCGTGGCCGAAGCCACCGTCGGAGCTCCCACCTGCACTTGTCCATCTTTGGACACGAGCAGAATGCGATCAAAAGTGACCGGTTGTCCGGCGGCGATGTCGAGAAGCTCGATTTCGAGCGTATCACCGGCGGCGACCCGATATTGTTTACTGCCTGTTTCAACTACTGCGTACATAGCGTTACCTATTAAAAAGGACGGAGATACAAACATAACGGCTCACAGAGTCAACCCTTGATTTTAAGATTTTATCCACTATTTGACTCCGGGCAAGCGCACATCCAGGCAAACCATCTCCACCGCATTGCGGATCAAGAGTTTACCTTCCGAAATAACCGGGTGATTCCACGTCTTTCCGTTCAACATCGGCACCCGCGCCACCTCAGTCCATTTCTCCGGGGTGGCTTTCACCAGTGCCAAGTCACCATTTCCCGCCAAGACTACGATGTGTCCGTTGGCGAGGAGTATCTGTCCATAATCATAGCGACCATCCTTCCACATCCGCTTGCCGGTTTCGGCCTCCAGACAGGTCAGGATATTCTCATCCAAGCCATAGATATACCCCTCATGAAAAATGGAACTGGTGAATTTGTTCTTCAGGAACTTGTTGCGCCACAATTCCTTAGCCACGAACTTTTCACCTTCCTTTTTGATCTCAATGGCGGCACTCCCCATACCATAGCCACCGGAGAGCATGAACCGGTCTTTGCCCAGCAGCACCGGTTGCGCGATGGCGTTTTCATAGCTGACCGCCCACGGAAACTCCCAAAGCACCTTGCCCTCATCCAACGTCACCCCCTTAACGCGAGTGGCGGAAACCACGAGCATCTGTTGCTGGCCTGCCAATTCCACCAGCACAGGCGACGTGTAGGCCGTTTTGTCATCTTGAGCATGCCAAATCACATCACCGGAATCTTTGTGATATGCCGCCACAGACCAACCATTGTGACCGCCCGGCAACAAAATCACTTTTTCATCCACGATGAGCGGCGAATAAGCTGTTCCGAACATCAGCACGGAAGATTTCGCATCATGCAGAATATTTCGTTGCCACAGCACCTTGCCGGTCAGCGCATCGAGACAGTGAAAATCCCCTTCCCCACCCAAGGCATAGACCTTCCCATCATGCCACGTAGGTGTAGCACGCGGCCCTTCCCCGCCCATGCTCTCCTGAAAATGCGCGGCGTAACTATGCGCCCACACCTCGCGCCCGGTCTGCATATCATACGCTGCCACCACTTCCTTCTCACGCCGTTGCTCGATGGTGTACGCAATCCCCTTCGCGATGGCGAAGGACGCATAGCCGCCACCAATCGGCTGCCGCCACAAGACCTTGGGGCCGCCCGCTGGCCATTCTGTCAGGATCGGTTGCTCTGTGTAATGCCCATCCCGTTTCGGGCCGCGAAAGCCCGTCCAATATGTAGAGCCGGTGCGTTCCGCGACAGGGATCGGTTCCGCCTTGGCCTGTGCAGCACGACTGCGTTCCACCGCATCATAGTCAGGCAGCGTCGCCTTGCGCGTCAACTTGGGCGGGAAACCGCCTTGCCACTCCACATGCACGAGCTTGCTCTTGGTCAGGACCGTGAGGATGACCGCCAGATACACCACGCTGTAGAGTGCGATGCCGAAGGTGCCGAAAAGCTTGCGACCGAGAGAAACTGGTTCGAGCCAGAGGAGCACCAAACCCGCCGGGGGAAAGAGCCAAGTCGCCAGCCGAAGTCTCAGCGGGCGAGCCTGTTTATTGGATGCTGTATCGCTCAAATTATTACCAGTTCCAACCTGACAACGGATACGCCTTGTGTCATGGTTGCGCCTGAGATACCTCACATTTCAGCGCGTGCAAACTCCAAAGCGACAAGCCTTCATCAATGAATCCGCTGATGCCGGTAACCATCTGAGCATCGTCCCGCCTTTCCTTCGCACGTACACCGAGGCTGACCGGCAGAAAGTCGCGGCGGAAGTGGAAGCCGAGTATGTCTACCGGTTGACGACGCAGAAAGGTTTGCGCCTCTGGTGGCTGAAATGGAAAATAAAACGGGAAATCGATGCTCGCCTGGACCGTTTGATGACCGGGATTGACGAAGGAATTTAGCCAAGATGTTTATCCGCAGATTAACCCGCCGCACTTGGCTCACCTTAGGCTTAGTTGCTGGAACCATCGCGCTCCTTCCCTTCAGCGGTTTCTTTCGCCGCGCCCTTGCTGCCACCACTCAACGCACCAAAGGCAAAGCAACCATTGCCGACCGGCTCGAACAATACGGTCCGGCCGCACGCACGCGTCTCAAGGTCTATTTCAGCGCCATTGGCGAAACCTATCCGCCGAAGAGTATTGTGCTCGTCGGCCTGAAGCAGGAGCGCGTATTGGAAGTATGGGTTTCCGGCGATGGTAAGAAACACAAACGGCTTCATACGTATCCCATTCTGGGTGCCAGTGGTGTGCTCGGTCCCAAGCTCCGCGAAGGCGACAGTCAGGTGCCCGAGGGACTTTATCGAGTTGAGTTGCTGAACCCGAACAGCCTCTACCACCTCTCTCTGCGGGTGAACTACCCCAATAAATTCGACCTGAAACACGCCCAAGCGGAAGGCCGCACCGAACCCGGCGGGGACATCATGATCCACGGCAAGACGGCTTCCATCGGCTGCCTCGCCATGGGCGACCCAGCCATCGAGGAAATCTTCGTGTTGGCGGCTGAGACAGGCATCGAGAAGATCGATATCATCCTCTCTCCCGTGGACTTCCGTAAACAGAAACTGCCGGAACAGAAGGAACCTCTGCCCGCGTGGACCACGGAACTTTACCGCGAGATCCAGGAGCGACTGCGTCTTTTACAGTGAAATAATTACAGTAGAACACGTTACCCGGATGTGCGGAACCGCGTGAGGTTATCCTCCGTGCCTTGTCTGAATATACTGACATCGCACACCATGAACGCAGCGCCCGACAGCCAGCGCAGTTCCACCCTGTTCATCACCCTTGGTCTGGCAGCACTCTTAGGCGCGGCCGTGGCTTCATTACTCCATGAACGCCGGATGCAAGCCAAGGCCGCGGAGATGGAACAGATGCGCGAAGCCCTCCGGCTGGCTGATGAAACCTTGGCCGTCAACCGTGAGGTCAACCGCAAGCTGGAAGCTCGCTTGGCCAGTCTCGCAACAAGCACCGACGTAGCACCTGCTGCACCGGCAGTGATAGTGCCAGCAGCTACGGCTGAACCCGTTCCTCAAACGGGGCCAACTGCCGTCATCCGCTGGACGGCAGCAGAGACCGCGCATCATCAATCTCAAGTGACCGCTCCCGCCGTAAAAACCCTTACCAGCAGCCGTAATGAGCAAAAGGTCTATACCTTCGCCCAGTTGCCTGCCACCGATGGTCGCACCCTCATGACCGGAGCTGAGTATCGCGGTTCCATTGGTCGCAAGCTCATGTTCCGGTCAGCCAATGCTGCCGCCCGTTCCTTTGATTATTCGGAACTGCATCCCGGTGTGCTGGCTCATCTTTCCTTGGAACCGGCCGACCTGAAAGCCCAGCAATCCGCGCTCGACGATAAAAAAGCGCAAGCCGAATACGCCGCGCAAAAGGCCCGCGAAGCAAAGGCCGTAGCTGACCGGAAATATCAGGAAGCGATGCAAGCCGTTCGCGTCGTTCAGAACCGGATCGCCTCTGAGCAAAAGAAAGTGGAACAGGAAGAAGCCCTGCGCCTGCAAGCCTTGGAAACCGAACGCATGAAAGCTGAAGCGGCCATCATGCAGGCAGAAGTCGCACTGGAAAGGGCGCGCAATCCCCAACCCGTGATCCTCCTGGATACCCGCCATCAAGGCCTGGCTCCATTAGTGAACCCTCAATTACGTTAGGCGATGGAAACTGACACTCGCCAGCGGAACATCAGGATCGCAGCCGTGTTGCTGCTGGCGCTTTTGCTTTGGCTTTTGCTTCTTCCCACGGCGGTTCCAGACTTGGAACTGAGCCGGCGTCGAGCCCAATTGGAAGCAGAGATCCGCCTGCAGGAGGAAACGCTCCCGCCCGCATCGCCCGCACCCGGGCCGACGGCAGTCCTAGTAATTCCGCCTCCAGAACCTGCGCCCGCTCCACCTAAAGAGCAACCGGTGGTTCAAGACGCCTACATGGAAAGCGTTCATCGCTATCTGCGGTCTCTCGAAGTACGCCACTATGACGAACTGGCACGTCGGAAAGAGCAGTTTGATCAGAAAATCCAGTCCGAAAGTGACCGCTTAGCCCGGCAAAAAGTGGAACTGGCCAGCTTCAAAGCTCCTCCACCCAGTTTTCAGCTTTCGGCCAAACTGGAACGTCGTTTAAGATATTGCATCAAGTGCCACGAGCCCGGTGATCCACGGGACACCGTGGATTTCTTTGCCCGGGCAGGTGACTTTCATTGAGCCATCCATCCCTATCCGTCCCGTGCCGTTTCCCACTGTTGATTCTTTGCCTTGGTTGTGAAACGCTATCGCGCTGTAGTAACCAAAGCGTATGTTAGGCTTATTCAACAAGAAGAAGGTCAAGGCCCTCGTGGTCGTGGACGTCCAGAACGATTTCACACCTGGTGGCGCCTTGGCCGTGCCGAAGGGTGACGAGGTGGTCCCCGTCATCAACAAGCTGCTGCCGGAATACGACCTGATCGTCGCCACGAAGGACTGGCATCCCAAAGGCCACATCAGCTTTGCCTCCCGCCATCCCGGCACCAAGGTGGGCGACCGCGTGGAGCTGGAATCCGGCACCCAACGTGTCTGGCCCGACCACTGCGTCCAAGGCACTCCTGGTGCGGAATTCGCCAAGGGCTTGACCACTAATAAATTTGCCAAGGTTTTCGAGAAGGGCATCGACCCAGGTGTGGACAGCTATAGCGCACTCTTTGATAACGATCAACGCCGCGCGACCGGCTTGGGCGACTGGCTCAAGCAGAACAAGGTGGAGGAAGTTTACATCGTGGGTCTGGCCACGGACTACACTGTGAAGTACACGGCGCTCGACTGCGCCAAGGCCGGTTTCAAAACCTTCGTGATCAAAGAAGGTTGCCGCGCCGTGAACATGGCTGCCGGTGACGAAGACCGCTCCCTCCGCGAGATGCAGACGGCTGGCGTGACGGTGAAGTAAGCCTGCTGAACTTCATTCTGATTTGTGAAAGCTCCAAGGGTGACCTTGGAGCTTTTCGTTGCAGATGGTTTGCCAAATCTGACCTGGCAGTTATGCTGGCCGTCACAACAAGGCATGAAAAGACGGAGGATTATCTGGACCACGCTAATCCTTGTCACCCTCATGATCACGGCAGTTTCATGGGTGAGGCTCCCGGCACCCGATCCCCTGTTTCACGGCCGCCCCGAAAGCGACTGGATCAGCGGCATCAGGTATGGGGATGAGATGCAGGAAGAGCGTTGGCGTGAATTCGGACCCGAGGGCGTACAAGTCCTGATCCGCGGTTTGGAGAAAACCGAAAGACCATGGGACCGAAGATACCGCAGGTTCTATCGTAAGATTCCCCAGTCAATCAGACGCGTCTTCCCATCGCCCAAGATGGATGTCACCCGGCCGCAGAGAATGTCGCTGGTGCAACTCATCGCGCGTCTTGATCCCGACCCTTTGGTGGCAGCGCCCATCATGACCAAGATGCTGGAGGATGAAGACCCGTCCGTGCGTCAATTGGCCCTCACCTTTTTCAGCCGGACCGAAAGCCCAGATGCACCAATCAACCAACTCGGGCAGGAAACAAAAACGAAGCTCCTCCCGCTGTTCCTCGAAGCCGCTCAAAGCCCGCATGTCGGTTTGAGAAACAACGCCATCGTCGTGCTCCGGCTTTATCCTGAAACAGCCACCGCCCTTCCACCGATCATTAAAGCGGCCCTTCACGACAAAGACCCGAATATCCGCAACCTCGCCGCCAAGCACCTGCGGACGACGAATCCTGATTTTATTGTCCAAGCTGGCGGCATCGAAGCTGCCATAACTGCCTTGAACAATCCCAATCCCGATAGCGCATTCAATGCTGCGCGGCTGCTGGGAGAAACCCGCAAGAAACCGGATGTGGTGATTCCCGCCCTGCTGCAAGCCATCAAAGGAACCAACCATGTGATTGCCGAAGAGGCCTTGCGCTCCGTGGGCCGGTTTCCAGAAAATGCGTCCACCACCGTCGCCGCCTTGAACCAGATATTACTCGATCCTGCCGCCCATCATCGTGATGCCATCGGCCACATGATCGAGAAGCTCACCCCGCCACCTTAGCCACGAAATCCTCTCGAAGTAGGCATTGACCCTAGAAGCCTTTTCGCATCGTTAGTGATAGAACTCATAATCGAGATTCAGCCTTTGTCGTCGTTAGACAGAGACGTCTCTCGATTGTGCTCATGAAACCAGTCGTATCCTTCATCGTCGCTCTCCTCTCGGTATGCGTTTTGCACGCCCAACCTGCCGGGCCACAACTCAACCTCCAACCCCAAGCCACTCACATTGATTTGAGCTGGCCAGGCAATTTGCCTTTGCCCTCGGGAGCTACCGCTTATCCCCTCTATCAACTGCAGCAAAGCTCCAACCTGCTCGATTGGGTGAATGTGGGCCCGAAGCAGAAAGGAAAAACCGCGCTCACGCAGCTTTCTGTTGGCATCGGTCAGCCGAAGTTGTTTTACCGCTTGAATGCCGAATGGGGCACCACTGCTGAAGCCCCCATGGGCACGGGTGGCAGTGAAGTGTTCGGCTACAACGTCGCGTTTGCTGCTGAACTGCAACAGGTCGGCCAGATCTCGCCTCAGCAATTTGCCGCGCGTTACGGCGTCACCAATGTCTATCTCCCAAGCATCGATGGGGATGTCACGACGGCAAGATATTGGAACCTCTTCGCCACCGATCCCGCCACCAACAACGTGGGCATGCAGCCGACCAATCACGGCTATCGCTATCATGATCTCCGGCTGAACTCGAACGAACTGGCCATACTGCAGGACAAAGGGTTCGTGGTGAGTGAACGGCTCGCCTCCACCAACTTCGCCCAATCCTTCTACGCACTCTGGAATGATGACCTGCCGGTTTTTGTTTCTGCCGACTCCATCCTCCACGCCTGGCATCGCTCCTACGACAACATGTTGGTGGAACTCGAACACCTCTGGCTCTCGCAAGCGCTGGAGCAGATCCTGGACGGCATGGCTGCGCAAATCACGGTGGCGCAGCAGGAAGCTGCCACGGGGCCGTTGGCAGTGAGTGTGCTGGATGCAGACTACTATGTGACCGTCGCACGTTCCCTGCTCAAAGGCTCAAAGATCGCCTCGTCGTTAGGACAGGCCGCCCGTGTGCAGCAAACGCTCGATGCCATCAATTCCGAAGCGTTCACCTGCTTCACTTTCTTTGACTACCCGCGCAACACTGATTTCTCCCAGTTCAAGCCGCGCGGACACTATGAACAGTCCGAACGGTTGCGCCGTTATTTCCGCACAACCATGTGGTTAGGCCGTATTGATTTCCGCATCGCCGGTGGTGATCAGGATTGCGATGGCAATCCATTGCCGCCCTCCACGCGGCAACTCGGCACAGCCATCACGTTGGGCCGCTTGCTCGCGCTTTCTGGAAAATATCAGGCTTGGGTGAACTTCGATAAAGTCACCCAAACCTTCGTAGGCTGGACAGATTCCATGACGTTCGCGCATCTGGCTGATCTGACCGTTTCCGCCGGAATCAGCACTCTGGCCGCCGTGACTACGACGCAGCAACTCGCCGATGTGCAGACCCAGATCGGCCTGGGCACGCTCGGTGTGCAGAACATTCGAGGCGATGCCTTCGTTTCCCCCGTCGGCCCGGAGCAGTTACGCCTGCCCCGCTCCTTCACCGTCTTCGGGCAAAAATTCGTTCCTGATAGCTGGGCGCTCTCCAAGGTCACGTCCGACAGCATTCTCTGGGTGGAGAACGGCGTGACGAACAAGATTCCCCGCCGCGTGCCGAGCGCGCTGGATGTGGCGTTCTCAACCTTGGGCAATGACCAGATCGTCCCGGAGCTCATTGCCCTCATGACCAACACAGCGGCGCAAACCAGCACCAATCACATGATCTATTGGCGGGATGGTTTGCCGTATCAGCACAATCTCGCTGCGGCACGCAATGTCCTCGCCAGCCAGACAACCGAAGCGTGGGAAAGTAACATCTATCTAAGCTGGCTCTCTTCCCTCCGCGCTCTCTCCGTCCCCACCACCGATGCCTACTATCCCCAAGCCGTGCGCACGCGGGAATGGGCACTGCGCCTGCTCAATACCCAGCTCGCCTCATGGACCCAACTGCGTCACGACACCATCCTGTACGCCAAACAAAGCTATAGCGATGTGGGTCTGTGCAGCTACCCGGATGCTTACGTGGAACCCAATGTGGAATTCTGGCTCCGCTTCGAACAGATGATCGCGCGCACCGCTACCCTGCTTCAAGCGTTACCCTATGAAGGCACCGTCAGCGATATCGAGCACGGCAACGTGGACATGGCGAACGTCAAAGCCAAGCACGTCTCCTTCCTCACCAACTTCGTGGATAAAGTCGCCCAGCTTCGTGTGATCGCCGACCAGCAGACCCGTCAGGAACCTTTGACGGTGACGCAAACTAATTTCATGCATCAACTGATGCAGACGGGCGTCACGAACTACGGTCCCGTGCGCCGCTATGATGGTTGGTATCCCAGCCTCTTCTACCGTCACATGCTCGGCAGCGCCAGTTACACGGATACGTTCCCGATCGATTTCGGCGCGCAGAAGTATGATGCCTTGGTCGCCGATGTGCACACGGATCCACCCCACCCCGAGCTCGGTGATCCCGGCAGCATTCTGCATCAGGGCGTCGGCAAGGTGAACCTCCTCTTCATGGTCTTTGAACGTGGCCCCAACCGCATCATGGTAGCCGGACCGGTCCTCAGCCACTACGAGTTCGAGACGCCCTTCCCGCAGCGCCTGAGCGATAATGAGTGGAAAACCGTTTTGGATAGCGGCACGCGTCCGCCTAGTCCCGAATGGACGCAGGGCTATTTGGTGCCCACCCCGTGAGCTGGCCGCAGGCTGGCCGGTGAAAGACATAAATCGACGATTTAGCCCCCTTTTTCTTTCCCGAACCCGCTCTTGCTTTCCGTTTCCTGAAAGCCCATGCTCACCCTGTTTTTTCGCCTGTGCGCGGCACACCCCGCCTGGCATTACGTTTTTAACATGAGTAATCCGTTGGAATCCGAGTTCAATCTCGAGCAGCTTGAGCAGCAACTTTTGCCCGCCTGGGCCAAAGAGACCCCATCTACGAACCGCTACGCCAATGTGCGCGGCGATGAAGAGCATGGTGGTGGCCGTCGTGGCCCCCGTCGTGACGGTCCTTCTGGTCGCGGGCCGGGTGGTCCCGGTGGTCCTCGCCGTGATGGTCCAAGCCGTGGCCCTGGCGGTTTTGGTGGCCCCAGCCGTGGTCCTCGTCCCGGTGGTCCGGGCGGTGGTGGCGGCTTCGGCGGACCTCGTAGTGACCGTGGTGGTGATCGCCGCAGTGGACCCGGTGGTCCGCGCCGCGATGATCGCGGTGGCCGCTTCGATGACCGTCGTGAAGAACGCCGCGAGCCCTTGCCTCCCCTGCCCGCGCTGAATGTTTCTATCATCCCCGAGGAAAAGGGTGTGGAAGCATTGGCCCGTCAGATCAAGCTGACCGGGCGCGCCTATCCGCTGTTCGACATCGGCTTCCTCATCATCAAGCGCCCGGAACGTTACGTCGTGCGCTTCGATGTGCAGCGGAACTCGGACGGCACTCCGGTGCAGCCGCTCATCGTCTGCCGCCTGGATGACACGCTCTGGCTCAACGAGCAGGACGCCGTGGCCCATATCCTGACGAAGCATTTCGATACCTTCTACCAGACCGAGAAGACCGCTACCGACAAGCCCAAGGGTGTCTACACCTTCGTGGCCCAGTGCGGCATGAGCGGCGAGATCCTCGGCCCGCCGAACTATCACGATTACCAGAACAAGCTGCGCCACCTGCATCAGGAGCGCTTCGCCCGCATGCCGTTCGAGGCTTTCAAGGCCCGTGTGCGCATCGTGAAGGACGAGGAGATCGTGAAGAAGTGGCTGGAAGACCAGAGCTGGAAGACTGAGTTCACCCCGCTCAACGTCCCCGAGCCCGTCAAGCTCCCGAACAAGGAAGCCGTGGAGAAGCATTTCCGCGAGACGCATCTGGCGAACATCATCCAGCCGGTGGAGCACTACACGCTCCTCGGCACCGCCAGCCAGAACATCCCGATCGGACCGCTGCGCGCCCTGTTCCGCCGCAATCTGGAAGAACAATTGAAGTTCCCGCTCAAGCTCGTCACGACCTTGAGCCAGCAGTTCGCCGGACAAGGTCTGCAGTTCTTCAAGGTGGACAAGACGGTCACGCACGTGGCCATCGCCCGTCCGCATTTCTTGGACACGACGCTCACGCCCGTGTCGGACAGCATCAAGAGCATCATCGACTTCATCAACAAGACGCCCAAGTGCACGCGCCGCAAGGTGTATGACGCCTTGGCCCCGACTCCGGTGGCGCCTGCCGCTCCCGCTGCTCCGGCTCCGGAAGCTGCCGCTGCACCTGCCGAAGGTGAAGCCAAGCCCGCTGCCCCGGCCGCTCCGGCGGAAACCGTGCTCACGCCCGAGCAACGCGCCATCACGCAGGACCTGCACTGGCTCATCCATCAGGGTCACGTGATCGAGTTCGCGAATGGCATCATCGAGACGGCCAAGAAGCCCGGACCGAAGCCCGAGAAGCAACCGGCCGCTCCGCAACAGCCGAAGGCTGCGAAGGAAAAGCCGGTCAGCACCAAGGGCCGCAAGCATGATTACCTGCCGGTCTTCATGTCCGTCGCTCCTATTGTGATCTAACGGTTCGCGATGAACGCCCCCGACCTCACTCAACGTCCGCCTCGCAGCGCACGTGTGCGGCTCGGGGGCTTCGTCATTTTACCGCGCTTGCTCGATAAGGGCCGCGCCGCCCTTGCCGGAAAACAGGGCGCATATCATTACAACTGCCCCATGGACCAGCGCTTCTTCGAGTTCACCGGCCTCACCGCCGATGGCCTCAAAGAACAACTGGCCGCTGGCAAAGGTGACGGTGAAATCCTCGAGTGGGTGACCGCCAACCTGCGCCCCGCACGCTCCCTACACGAGATCATGGCTTGGTCTACCCAACAGGAACAGCGCGTGCCCTCGGACATCGATTCGCGCCAGTATTTCAATGATCTCCACGCCCAAGCCGCTCCGAAGCGCGAAGACATCCATACGTGGTTCGATCTGTTGGATGTAGATGATTTCGGCAGTTATGGCGGGCAGGTGTAGTAATCGGGAGAGGCGGCCTGCTGGACATATTTCACCGTATTTTTTTAGCCCTCACCTTTTCCCGATGTTCCCACAACGGAGCAAAAGTTTCCGCATCCACGCCGGTGATGACCACTTCTCGCTCCTCAGATGTCTTTTTCATCTCGCGAGCAGACCAATCTCCTCTGACACAAATCAAATGCTTGCCACCTGAGGACATGTGAAAACTCGCCCCAGGTTTGGTTCCCCATCGTTTCATCTCAAGTGAAGGGATTTCCACTGTCACAAGCGACTCTTCCATCCCCAATATCACCCGCCCTTGCGCATTGACTCCGATATATGATGTCCATCCCTTGATCTTCTTGGTGGTCTGCTGTGCCCGCAGGCGACCTTGGAGATCATACAGCTCGATCCAAAACGTCTCCTGTTGGGGATCCGCTTTCTCCATTGAACCAGTGGAGTAATATTCGGAATATCTGAGAAAACCATCTTTCAAGGCTACCCACCCCTGCTGGTAATTGTCCCGCTGACCAAGTTTCAGGGGCAGACTTGTTCGAGTGGATACATTAAACGCGGTGACTGGCCCTCTTCGGCTATGAGTTTCCGCGACCAGCATCCAGTCGTTTACCTCGTTATGCATCCACCTGCTTGGAAATGGGGGAGCCTTTTTGAGGACTTCAGCCAATTGGGGTAACGCCATCTTCTCACCTGCTCGTATCTGGAACGTAAAATCTTTATCACCTGCCACAAGGTTTTTACCCGAATCTAGGATTTCTCCGGCACCACCGTCCACGATTTCTCCATTCCGCTGGTCAATTACCAACCAGTCTTGAAAACATGTCGTCCAGCAGCAGCCGCCACCATTTAGCCCTTGCCGCCCTATCACTAACATTCCCCCGCTTACTTGGAGCGGAGTATAAACAAACCAGTTCGGAACTCGAGACGACCCGAATCCGGTTCTCATTGGGAAAAATACGTCGGTATTACTGGCCGCCTTGTGAAGAGGTGCATTAGTCCGCGCAGGAACGCCAAACAGATTCGTCTGCCAAAGAATCTGGCCGTTTGAAAGACGTGCCGCTGACAGCGCGTCATCGCAAACAAAATAAAAAATATCACGGCCATTGGTGCCCGCGGACCTCGGAATCTCTGCCAGTTTAATCCGCCATTGTTCTTTCCCGTTATGGGCATCCAAAGAAATCAGATCATAAAATTTACTGCCCGACGCTTTAAGGCTCCAAAGGATTTGCTGTTCCCCAGCAAGAACCACACTGACATGAACAAATCCCTCCATGGGGACTATCATCGCTCGCGTCACCAAGGGGCAGAGAGCCAGAAACAGAATCAATAAATATTTAGTGAGAGCGGACATACCTTCCTGTGCCAAAGCCGACTCTAAACCATTTTACAGACCGCACAATATCAGAATGCCCCTCGACTTCCCACTTTATCAGCGTCTTCAGCGGTTCACCTCACGCAGCGAACAGATCCCCATGCCCCAGCTTCTTCCCGTGGGCATCCAGAATCGTCACCCCTAAATCCTTCGCCAGTTTCTGGAAGAAATTCGGAAACGTCTTCTTCACGCAAGAAGGGTTCCGCAGCTTGATGCCCGGCACGCGCAAGCCCACCACCGCGAAGCACATGGCCATGCGGTGATCGTTGTAGGTCTCAATCTCGGCTCCGTGAAGTTGTGAGGGATAAACCAAAAGTGTATCCCCTTTCTCCAAAACCATGGCTCCGCATTTTTCTAATTCAGTCTTAAGAGCATAGACCCGTTCACATTCTTGAACACGAAGACGTCCCAAATCTCTGAATTCAATTGGTTTGGCATAACCGCTTTGAGCATCCGAATGAAAAACGAAAGCCGATGATTGCGGTGCCCGATTAAAAGGCGCTTTTGCAATCGCCGTCATAATACTGTCACCAAGATGCAATTTCCGGGAAATGTGCCCCTTCAATTCCAACAAGTTTCGGTATTTAGGGTATTCTGAATCAATCTGCCAATTTGTTTTGGGCCAGTGAGAAACCGTTACACTCCCCATTTCCTGATTGATCCCCGTAATCCAAAGTAACCAATCAATTGCCCAGAAATAGCTACCACTTGAAGCATCAGGTTCCACTTGAAATTGCCCACCGTTAGCAGGGAATGCCTTGAGCAGCTCCCTTGTCATCTCTACATATGGCAGCTCTTCGGCATTGGCTCCCACAATACCCACCTGCCATTGGCCAATCGCTCCGCTCAAGATCAACGCCGAGGCGAACTGCGAACTCTCATCTACGCTGACATCACAACTGCCCGCCTTGGGGCCAATACCGTGAATGACCGCAGGTAGTTTGTTATTTACCGAATCCACCTGATAACCAAGCTGGCGCAAGGCCTGAAACAACGACGCCTGCGGTCGCTCATGCATCCGTGGCACACCGCTCAATCGGTAAACACCTTTGCCCAGACAAACCATTGCCGCCAAAAACCGCGCTGCAGTGCCTGCATTCCCCACGAACAATTCCAAAGGCTTCTCCACCGTCCCGCTCTTGGGAATCACCCCACCCTTCCCTTCCACCGTGATCGTGCGATTGCAAAACTCATTCGGATCAGGCTGCACCTCCACCTTGAAGCCCAGTGTGTGCAAGCACTCCACCATCACTTGGGTATCCTCGCTCCACAGCGCACCTTCCAAAGTCACTGTCCCATTCGCCAACGCCGCCAGAACCAACGCCCGGTTCGTGATGCTCTTGGAGCCGGGCACCGTGATCTCAGCTTTGACCGGTTTCTCTAAAGGAACGATTTCAATTAAATCTGGTAGGCTCACGAATAAACTTTCTAAGACGGACAAACTATTCCGGCGAAGGCGAGGCACCTTGTGCGCACCATTCGTCACGCCGCTGCTTGGCTTTCACGAAGAACTCCTCGATGGTTTTCACATCACCATTGTTCAGGGCCAGTTGAAACTCCTGCAGATCCTCGATGAACACACCGAGCACTTGGGAGAGGTGCTTGCTGTTCGCCATGGAGATATCCCGCCACATCTCTGGTGAACCGGAGGCGATGCGGGTCATGTCGCGAAAACCCGTCGCGCAGAGTTGCGCCTGATGCTTCGGCAAGGCTGGGCTGAGCACATAGCTCGCCAATTCCGCCGCGACCACATGTGGTAGGTGACTGGATCGGCTCACCAGTTCATCATGCAGATCCGGCTTCAACCGTAGCGGCTTGCCACCCAATGCCTTCCAAAACTCTTCGAGCTTCTTCACCTCGGCAGCGGGTGCTTTCGGTGTCGGTGAGACGACGCACACGGCGTTCTGAAACAAATCCGCCTTGGCAAAACTCACCCCCGTCTTCTCTGCCCCAGCCATCGGGTGACTGCCGATGAAGCACGCGCCAGCTCCAGCGATCAACGCAGTCAATTCTTGTGCAGGCTGGCCTTTCACACTTCCAACATCCGTCACCACCGCACCGCGCTTCAACGAGGGCAACATCTGCTTGGTGAGTTCCAACATCTGGCCGATGGGCGTGCAAAGGATGACGAGGTCGGCATTCTCCACCGCTTGCGCAAGAACCATGGTGGCAGAATCCACCGCGCCCACCTTCATGCATTCATCAATGGAAGCCTGACGGCGAACGTAGCCGACCACTTGCGCCGCGACACGACGCTGCCGGACGGCCAAACCTACCGAGCCGCCCAGCAAACCAACGCCTACCAGCGCTATTTTCTGCCAGTGCACGCCGTGAAGATAAAGGAATGGCCCGCAGTGAAAAGCGCATTTATGGCCGTAGCCGTCCCATATGCGGGATCAGGAGACGGAACTCACTTTACTTGCCAGCCATCTCGCGCACCCGTTCCAAAATCACATCCGGGATATGAGGCTCATTTCCGATGCTCGCGGAATACCACACCCGTTTGCCATTCTTCTCCGCAGGATTTTGCCACGTCGGCTGCCCGGCAGCCATGCGTGAGCGCACAACGGCTTCCGGCTCGCCCAACATCATCGGGATATCTTCATACGAATGCAGCCCATCACTGATGAAGAATGGTACCATCACGATATCGCGCGTCTGTGCCAGCTTATAGCAGTCACCGATGCGCGGCTCCTCTTCCATGAAGATGGAATGTACATCCGCATATAGATTCATCGACTTGATCAACGCCACCTGATGCTCAATGGCCTTGCGCGAGTTTTCATTATTCCCCGTGCCATGCCCGGCGATGAACAGCGTGATCTGCTTCGGTTCCGGCAGATTGGCGGCCGGATTCCTCTCCACCACTTCACGCGCGCGCGCCAGCAATACATCGGTCATGCTATCGTGCGTGCCCACAGGCCCGCAGTAATAGAGCGTTTGCTCAGCGCGCTTTTGCACACGAGGGAAATTCGTTTCACCGTTCGCGCAGAAGCCCAGTTCACGCGGAATGACTTGCTCCGTGAAATAGCCTTCACTGATGAAGAGCGGTACGATGAACACTCGCGGCAGATAAGCTCCCCGCAACACCGCACAGATCGCCGGCTCTTCCTTCCAGAAACACACGAGCACCTGTCCGAAGATGCCTCGGCGGCGCAACTCATCCGCGTGTTGATGCGTGGGGGCGGCGGATTCGGCGTTGAGCGTCGAACCGTGGCCCACGATCACCAGCGTGGCATCTGAAAAATCTTCCGGCATCGCGTCACGGGTAGCTGAGGACGGCCCTTTGTGCAAGCGCGAGAAAAGAAAAAGACCCGCGTCCTTTCGGACGCGGGCTTTGAACTTTAAACCTTAAACTTTGAACTACGCTTTGACCTGCTTGACCTTCACCCACTTCTTGGCCTTGGCGGAGTCGATTACGGCGTCCACCACGTAATCCGCCGCGAGACCGTCCTTGAAGTCCGGCTTGCAGCCCTTGCCGCTTTCCAGACCGCGCACGAACTCCACCATCGCGTGGATGAAGCTGTGCTCGTAGCCGAGTTGCAGACCCGGCACCCACCAGTTACCGCAGTACGGATGATCGCCATCGGAGACGTGAACGGACTTCCAGCCGCGTTCCTGGCTTTCGTCCGTGTAGTCGAAAATTTGCAAGCGATGGAGGTCATGCAGATCCCACTTCAGGGACATGTTTTCGCCATTGATCTCGAAGGTATAGAGCGCCTTGTGGCCGCGCGCATAACGCGTGGACTCGAAGAGACCCAGCGAACCATTGTTGAAATGGCAATGGAACAGGCACGCGTCGTCGATGCTCACCTTCTCGACTTTGCCCGTGAGGTTGTGTTTGCGCTCCTTCACGAAGGTTTCGGTCATCGCGCTGACGTCCTTGATGCCGCCGTTCAACCACATCGCGGTGTCGATGCAATGCGCGAGCAAATCACCCGTCACGCCGGAACCAGCCACCTTCGCATCCAAGCGCCAGAGCCCCGTGCCGCCCTGGGGCAGGTCCGCATTGATCGTCCAGTCCTGCAGGAAGTTCGCGCGGTAATGGAACACGCGACCCAGCTTGCCGGAATCGATGATTTGCTTGGCCAGCACCACTGCGGGGCAACGGCGATAGTTATACCAAACCATGTTCGCGACGCCCGCCTTCTCGATGGCCTTAAGCATCTTCTCCGCCTCCTTCGCGTTCAGCCCCAGCGGCTTCTCGCACAGGATCATCTTGCCCGCTTTCGCGGCGGCGATGGCTTGCTCGGCGTGCATGTTGTTCGGCGTGGCGATGTCGATCACGTCGATGTCATCGCGCGCGATCATCTTCTTCCAGTCCGTCTCGATGCTCTTGTAGCCCCATTTGTCAGCGAACTCCTGCACCTTCGCCGCATCACGACCGCACACCGCTTGCGGGATGATTTCGTAGCCCGAGGGGAAGAAATGGTTGACCTGATGGAAGGCGTTGCTATGGGCACGGCCCATGAAGCTGTAGCCGATAAGTCCGATGCGAAGTTGTTTTTTCATAGGAGAATCGCCGTCAAAAGAAACAAAGTAACCACCTTGCTGCAAGTTCAAACCGGTTGAATCGCCGGATTATCCACCGCACCGCCATTCAACCGTGCCAACGCCGCCTCGCCCGTCAGTTCCTCCCGGGCTTCCGGATGTAGCCGGTAATAATTTCCGATCCTCTCCAGTGCCGCGAGCGGCGCGAGCAATGTCTCCGCCTGGTAGTAGAGATGCGCCTCGAACTTCCCGAGGTTCTCTTTCACTTCATGCCGGTCCGATTTGGACATCTTTTCCAGCTCCGCTTCCGTCAGCCTCACCCCAAGACTCGGTTCCGAGATGGACGAAGGCGTGTCCTTGTGCTCGTAAATGTACCAAGCTGTAATGCTCTCCCAAGGTATCAGAAGCGGCGACAGCAGCGGTTCATGCCACAGCACACCCTCCTTCGTCAACATGATGCCCGGCTCGCTTTTCGACGTCTTATACAGCCACATGCTGGCGAAAATGACGTAGAGAACAAACGCAGCCGCTCCTTCAATACGATTTGCCAGATCATCCGACCATATCCACGCCCCCAATCCGCAGATACCAATCATCGTTCCCAGCGCGAACCACAACCCGCTTTGAATCTTGGACGTCGCGATGAACACCCCGGTATGGTCGCCCGCTGCGAATCGCAACGTCCTCACCTTTGGAGCCATCTTTTCCCCGCGCCGTAACAACGGCCAAAGAAATCCGGAGATGGCTATCGCGATAGAGATAGAGGCGCCCACGTGGTGCTCATACTTGCTCGAGAGACCACTCGTCGGCGCGAGCAACAACAAGAAGCCCATGCCAGCGAACACTATTGGCCCGAGCCAATAGTACCACCTTACGCCTAGGTCTCCGAGTGATGTCTGTTGAGCAGCCTGCATAGGACCACCCCAATGTTTTTAACTACGCCTTCCACCCGTGATTATTCCGCACCTCGATCATCGCTGCGAGGATGTCGTTCCACGTCTGTTGCTTGTTCAGCACCTCGTTCGGGAACATGCAACCATCCCAGCAGATGTGCTTCATCTTCTTGGTCACCTTGCCCGCCTTGTCGCGCAGCCAGTAACCCGAATCACGCGTGATGTTCAGCTTGCCCTTCGGATCCGTCGCGAGGCAGTGGCGACCCGTCTTCTCGTGATCGCCCGAGCCGAACACCGAACCGTCGTTCTGCGCCACATGGAAGTCGATCGTCCACGGCCGCAGCGCATCCGTCAGCTTCGTCATCGCCTTGTGGAATTCCGCCGGCTCGTAATTGTACTTCTTCGGCACGATCCGATGCGCCTCCGCGTTGTAACCCAGCGTGTAAAGGTGCGTGTGCGACATATCCGCCTGGAACCCGACCACCTTCGGCATATCCACCATCTCCAGCAGGTTCACCATGTGCTTCCACGAATGCATCCCGCCCCAGCAGATCTCGCCCTCGGCCGCCAGACGTTCGCCTTCGCCCTTCGCGATCTTGCCCGCCTCACGGAACGTCTGCGCGATCAACTTCGTCGTGCCTTTCGGATCCTTGTCCCAAGCCGTCACGCTCGTCGCACTGTCGATACGAACGACACCGTAAGGCCGCACACCGAGGTCGCGCAACTTGCTCGCGATCCGCACCGCCTTCTTCACGTGCGTCACGAAGTTCGCCCGCGCCTTCTCATCGCCACCCGCTGCGGCATCGAACCACACCGGCGCCACCACCGAGCCGACCACCAAGCCCTTGGACTTGATCTTGTCCGCCAGCTTCTTGATGCCGCTGTCGTCGATGTCGATATCCGTATGCGGATTGTAGAGGAAGAGATCCACGCCATCGAACTTGATGCCGCCCACGTCCGCCTTCGCCGTGAAGTCCAGCATCGTATCCAGATCGATGAACGGTTCCGCGCCCGGACTGCCCTTGCCCACCAGACCGGGCCACATGGCGTTGTGAAGCTTGGGGAAATTATTCGCGATAACTGCTGCTGTGCTCATATCGATTAAAATGCCGTGAATTCCTAGTGGTAACGAGCGATAAAACTAATCACCCGCCCCCACCAAGGAAAGCATTTCTTTCCCCAAACCTCCCATAAACTACACCAAACCCCGGTAGGGCGGTGGTGCTCCGCCGCCCAAACCTCTTCCTCTTAATCCCATAAACCCCATCGGACCTATGAGACCTGTTTTTCCCAATAGGCCCGTAATGCAATTACTTCCCCGAAGCGCGCCTTCCCGTCCGATCCGTTTTATGTTTCCTCCGCGATTGCCTCCTGTCCTGCGGTACTGTAGCAACCAGTCCACCCTCACCGGACCAAACCCTCGCCAGCCACTTCAAAACCTCCGTCATCACAACGAAGGGAGACTGTCTGGAAAGATGGCTTGAGGTCGGCTGCGCAGTGGGAAGACGAACTTCGTCTGGATTGGTCAGGGCTAGGCGTGGCGAGGGAGTGTATCAATAAAAAGATACACGACCGAGCCGCAACAACGTCCCCGCCAGTTTGCACCAGCAGACGATCTCAAGACAGCTTTTCAGCCAGTCTCAGGAACTATGTCAAAGAACAATGGAACCATCCGACCCCTGTGTTGTATCGTGTTGTCCCCCTCTACGATTGAGAGTTCAAATTCAGCGTAAGTCCAAAGCCCGGCCGGTTCCGCAGTGGCTACTGAAGATTCCCCGGTCTGGTCATAACCTATGACGACCGACGTCCCTTTCACCCTCCGGCTTACGGACCCTGATCCATACGCCCGATACACCCACATATCCTGATAGCCAAGAGACGCGCTTCTTTCTTCCTTCTCCCTTGGAAGACGAACTTCGTCTGGGAGAAGGATTGAGGATGAGGGTGCCCCCTCTTCCCACCCGCCTCTCGACCTAATGATTCCATAAGGACCGTCACCTCCCCGCCAACGCAGGACATAACAATGCAATACATCACATCGATATGTTTGATGACTTTGGGATTCTCCAGTGGCTGTCTACCGCTCCGAAAGAGCACAACCACCGTTCACCCGTCCTTTACCGACAACGAGTTGTCAGCACTGAGAAACGTATCAAACCAACGTCAATTTATCCATCAAAAAATCACCCAAAACCGCCTCCAAAACGGAACAGATTGCCGCAGAAGAAATTACAAACGAAGATTTTTCACGGTAGGGCGTCGCCAAGGCTGGCTGCGTTCCCCCTTCGCTCCCTTGGCGTCCTTCTGTTCATTTTTATTTCCTCGGTCCCTGCCCCTTTCGCGCCAATTGGCGAAATTCGCGTCACTCCCTTCCCCTAGGTCTTTCCCCCATAGCCCCCGCCCCGCATCCGGGGCACGTTACCTCTGGCATGAAAACGAATCCCCCTAAAGACGGCGCCTTCACCCACAACACCCCCGGCACCGGAACCAGCACCGGCACCGCCACCCCCGCGCAGATCAAGAGACGCGCCGTGGAACTCGCCATCATCAATGGCCGCTCCGCCCTCCAGCTCTTTCCTACCGACTGGGCCCAGGCCAAACGCGAACTCAACGGCAAAAGCGATGTCGATCCCCAGACCGCCAAGATAGAAGCCATCCCGGAATCCGAACGTTGGGACCCCGTGCCCGGCACCGCTGGCCGCAAAGCCCGCACCAACCCCAGCGAAGACGAAGATGCCGAAGGCCGCAGCACCAACGAACAACTCGTCGAAGAAGGGGTTGCCCACGCCGAGCACGACCAAATGCTCCGCGCCGCCAAAGAATCCCCCAAAGAATAAACCGCTGGAAGGTGAAGGAGTGCGATTATTGCGGGAGGGCCAAAGGCCCGGCCTCATACCAACCTAGGGAGAAGCCCGCCCCAAGCGGGCGAAGCCCTAGGTAAACCGCCCCTTCAAACCTCAAGCCCTGTAATGGCGGCCTCATTTCCCGGATGTTTTCCAACCCTATCCCGAAGGGATTGCAGCCTGTAGCCGGTCGGTTTCGCGAAGCATGAGCGACACCACCGGTCAGCAGTATTTTCCCACAGCACCCCGGAGCGGGTGTCAGAAAACGAGCTCGAAAAACACTCACCTATCGGACACTAACAGCCCTCCGCCGTCGAGAAGCCGCACCTGAGTTGGCCCGTCGTTTCGAGCGCCGAAGTTCCTCCAGCTTTGCGATCACACGCGCTTCAGCCAAAGCGCTAGGCGAGGCGAATGCGATCTCATGCGTGCGCTCGTATTCAAGGATGTCATCCATCCACTCCTGTGGTGTGAGCTTCTTTTTCACGTTAACAATCGTGATCCATTTTCCGGTTTTCCGCAAGCACCACGCTCTCGGAATGCCCCCCATCGGCCACCTGCTCCCAAATTCGTAGCAGCCGAGGTAACGAGGCTCTAACCCGTCTGGAATCACTGCGCTCGAAATCTTCCCAACAACTTCAACTCGCAACTCTTCCAGAACCAGCTCCCGGAAGGCCAATTCACGCCGCGGCTTCATTCAGGGCCAAAGGCCCGGCCTCATACCAGCCTAGGGAGAAGCCCGCCCCAAGCGGGCGAAGCCCTAGGTAACCGCCCCTTCAAACCTCAAGCCCTGTAGGGGCGGCATCATTTCCCGGATGTTTTCCAACCCTATCCCGAAGGGATTACAGATAGTAGCCGATCGGTTCCCAAGCCAAGAAACCCACGACTCGGGAATCTTTTTAGAGGACGCGCTAACAGGCAAAATCACTTTCCTTTCATGATTTGACTCAAAAGTTCCTTCGTGGAGATTCGGCTCTCATCTTGCAGCTTACGCGTAACTCGTTTGCTTATTTCGAGTGCGCCAGAACGCCCGCTAAGCCCTTTGAAATCTCCACTCTTCGACCAATCCCATTCTTTTCCCGATTTCAAAATCGCCAGAATATCAGGAGAACTGAACTTCCCATGCATCAGCGCTCTGTCAATGACATGAGAGCCAATGAATGAAACAGCCCACAATCCAGCTCCTCGCAACACAATATACTCACGGGGTTCAGTCCAAGCTTGAGGCAACCATTTTTTCAAAGCTTCAAAATAATTGCGGATAACCCGATACTGCACGTCGACATCCTCTAACTGCGGCAACTGAACGGACCGCGTTAACATATACTCAATGCCAGTCTTGATGGCACGCAAGGGAATATCCACGCCTGGGGGTTTTTTACCTCCTTCATAAACACGACCAAAGAAAGGGCTCTTGCTATCTTTCCCTAGCTTTTGAGCGATATACAGCTCAGGCTGCCTTCGTCTGAGCTGTTCCTCGGCGGTGAGCCTTACATCAATGCCATCGAGATGGCTGGTGTTCATTGGCTTTTGATTTTTATTAATGTCCTTGAACAACTGAATCTCATCGTCCCGGGACAAATCGTAGGCGAGACAAAACGAAGCATACTTTTCAATTTCAGCGTAACCTTCTGTTTTGCCATCTGCATAGTGCAATCGATGGTTGCCATCAATTCTTGAAACCGCAATCGATGGATCTTTCTGGATTTGTGCCAAATCGAAATTCAGCACGCCTACTTCAGGCCATTCATCAGAAATAGGAGTAAACGAAACCACGAGTTTGTTCCGTGCGCATAAAAACACCTCGGGCCAGAACCCTAAATCATGTGTTTTAACATACTCGTACGCTTCGCGAGCATGCGAGACACTCAGGTCCCTTTGCGTGCCCTTTGGGTTGCTTTTCTGATCATAGATATCTGCCCTCGATAACCTCGACAGATCCGACAACTCTGCGAACCCTCTATATACATTTACCCCAAGAACCTTCCCCCGAACCGCCGCTACTTTTAGTGACGTGGGAGGAGTTTTTTTTGTCTTTGCCATAGGTCAATTAACTTTCTTTGGCTTTGCTATGCGAAGGCTTGATTTGGAATCGAGCTTGGCTTTCATACTTTCAATCAAAACCGAAAGAGTGAGGAAAGTGGCTTGTAACTGTTCGTAGGGACTAAGTTGGCCCTCGCCAAAAAAACGAGCGACCGTCAACCGAAAAGAACGTCGATTTTCCATTAAGGAATACAAGTGTCTGATTTGGTCCCTAAGCGGTGCTTCTTCAATCTCAAAAGAAACCCAATGAGCGGCTTGGTTGCGGATTCCTCTGAATTTATCCAAAGCGTTTGCAAAGTCATCATCGATCAACCCAACTCGACGGCAAATCTTAATTCTCGAACTGAAGGTTGCCAATGGATTCTCGCCGTCGAGCAAATCATCCGACTTACCAAGCCCGCCATTTGATGGAAGCAAGAAACCCTCAAGCAGAGAGCGAAGCTGAGTGTCAATTCTTGCTGAAGCTAAAATCACGAGCGCACGAGGCTGCGTCTCAGCCATTAACTCATCAGCAAACTCATCGAACGATAGGATTTTTGGTTCCTTGGCCATTTTGGCATTTTTCTCCGTAACTGAGCGAACCTGCAAAAACGGTCAAACCATTTTGAATTTCCACAGATTTAACAGTTCTAAAACAAACTTCTACTGTTTATAGCCTGTTACGAAACTACCGGCTACATCGTGAGTTGCCAGCACTTTTCGACATTGGATGAATGAGACTAAAAACCTGGCGTCCCGTGAAACGGGCTGGCCCCCTAAGGGATACCCCCAATAGTCCCCCGCCCCCTCCTATCGCATTGTGTCGATGAGCCCTCACCCAGGCTCACGCAAAATTTACTCGCTATGAAAGTTCCCCCCATGAAATCCACTGCCGCCACCCCCGAGAAAACCGCCGACGCCAACACGACGACACCACACGTCCCACTACCCGCTCCCCCCATCGACCTCAAGCCCGCCAAACCGGCCAAGACCCAGCGCGAGAACACCTTCTCCAAATCCCGCGACATCCGGGAAGACCGCGGCACGCGCCAGGGCAAGACCAGCCAGAACACCCGCCCCTTCACCCACACCCGCCAATCCTGACGCCATGAACACCGACTCCCAGCCTGCGGGCACTTGCGCCAGCCCCACCGACGATCCCGGCACGCCCACCCTCTACGCCGTCCGCGAACGTGCCTTGGAACTGGCTCTACTCCACGGCCGCTCCGTGACCGACGTCTCCGACTTCGATCGCGAACAAGCGATCTTGGAACTTACCGGCCCCTTCGCCATCACACCCAAGGCCGACCTGTGACCACTCCCGCCCTCACCCCGGAGAACCAATCCTCCTCCGCGCTCTATGACCTCATCGCCGCACAGCCCTTCTTTAGCGGACTGATCCCCGCCCACCTGCAACTCCTCACCGCCTCCGCCATGGAGATGCAGTTCGAGACCGGCCAATTCCTCCTGCAAGAAGGCAGCCCCGCCAATCGCTTTTACCTCATCCTAGCAGGCCAGGTCGTCCTCGAATCCGAAACGCCTGACCGCGAACTCATCCCCCTTGAAACCTTGGGCCCCGGTGATGAACTCGGCTGGTCCTGGCTCTTCCCCGCTCATTATCTGCAATCCAATGCCCGCGCCCTCGTCCCCACGCGCACCATCTTTTTCTACGGCACCCGCATCGCCGATCAATGCGAGCAAGACCACGCCTTCGGTTATCAACTCACCCGCCGCGTTGCCGGCACTTTGCTGAACCGCCTCCAAGCTTTGAAAAAACGCACCACCCTCGCCACCTCCAACTCCCAAAACTGATATGAACCACGTCCTCCCTCCCCAGTTCACCATCCGCCCCTGCCTCGCGCTGGGCCTCGCCCTCGGCATCTGGCTGGCCATCCCCGCCCAATCCGCCGAGCCTGCTGACGGAAAAATGATGGCCCAGTGCCGTGAAATGAAGGCGCAGAAGCAAAAACTGCAGTCGGATATGGATGCCCAGGCCAAACTCCTCGCCGCAAAACTCGAGACGATGAACCGCGCCCCGCGCGAGGATAAGCTGGAACTCATGTCCGCCGTGGTCACCGAGCTGGTGGAGCAGCAACAAACCATGAATGCGCGCAAAGCCAAGCTGGACGAAGAAATGATGAAACACATGATGGAACACATGCAGACAGGCAAGGAATCCATGGCCCAATGCACCATGATGAAGGGCATGGACACCAAACCCGGCGACGCCCACAAAGATCATCAGCCCAAGCAGAAATAACCCCCGCTCCGCCTCCACACCCGGCGCTTGTTTGTAATCCCCTCGCTGCCCTCCCTATGCCATCGTAGCCCAACTTCCTTGAATCCGGGCTGGATTCGAGGAAGCCATTGGCTATCAATAAAGGCAGCGAATGAGTTTCCCAGCACCAAGCGATAGGCAAGCGAATGTCCTCTGGTTTTCCCTGACCACCCTCGCCATCGGCGTGACCATCGCCGTGTTTGGCCTCGTCATCTGGGGCCTTGGCTGGCTCGTCAACGCGCTTTCCTCCGTCCTGCTCCCCTTGGCCTTCGCCGCCGTCCTCGCCTACCTCCTGGACCCCGTGGTGGACTGGCTGGAGCACAAGAAGGTCCCGCGCACCCGCGCCATCATCCTCGTCTTCTTCGTCGCCGCCATGCTCTTCCTCATGATGCTGGCCACCGTCATCCCGCAACTCCTCGTGGAGACCAGCCAGCTCATCGACCTCATCCCGGAATATGCCGAGAAATTGAAAGAAAAGCTCGGCGTCTGGTTCGAATCCTCTCGCTTCGGCCAGCAAGCCAAGCAGGCCTGGGATGAAGGCATCGGTGCCGATGCCCAGAATTGGATGACCACCGCCCTGCCCGTCATCTCCGCCTGGAGCATGGAACAGCTCGGCAAAGTCGCCTCTTGGGGCGGCCTCCTTGCGGGCTTTGCCCTCGTGCCCGTTTACGTCTTCTACTTCCTCTCTGAGAAACAAGGCATCGTGGGCAAATGGACAAATTACCTGCCCCTCCAGGAATCCAGCCTGAAAGACGAAGTCGTCTTCGTCATCAACGAGATTAACAACTGCCTCATCGTCTTCTTCCGCGGCCAGGTGCTCGTGGCCATGTGCGTCGGCGGGATGCTCACCTTGGGATTCCTCGGGATCGGCTTGAACTACGCCATTTTGCTCGGCGTCGTGGCGGGCATCCTCAGCATCGTGCCCTACCTCGGCGTCATGCTCAGCATCATCCCCGCGCTCGCGCTCGCGGCCATCCAGTTCGGCGATATCTGGCATCCGCTCGCCATCGTCGGCCTCTTCATCCTCGTGCAGATGGCCGAGGGCCTCTTCATCTCCCCCAAGATCATCGGCGACCGCGTGGGCCTGCATCCCCTCACCATTATCATCTCCGTCATGGTCGGCACCACTTTGATCGGCGGCATCCTCGGCGGCGTCCTCGCCATCCCCCTCACCGCCGCCCTCCGCACCCTCATGTTCCGCTACGTGTGGAAGAAGCCGGTGAAACAAAGTGCTCCAGCCAAGTCCGACAAGAAGGGGAAGTAGGCGATGTCAGACTTATATCGCATCCGTTGCGAAAGCTGCAATTGGTCAGCAATCCATACCTTCGATGGGAAGCAATACGACTACATACCCGATGGATTCGACAAACTGGTTCTCGATGATAAGACCATAGCTTTAGGTGACTTACTCGCAGGCTGCACATTGGCTGAGCATGGTTACACCAGGGAAAGAGCAGAATCAGAAAACCGTCTTGTCTACGTCACCAGCGTCATCTGCCTGACCTGCGGAGAATTATCCGAACTCGAAGTGAATCACACAGAGATGAAGCTTTTGGCTCAGAATCTTGAAAAGAAAGCGTCTTGGAATGAATCAAAATCTTGCCGCCACTGCCACAGCTCTGCCGTCATCAATCTCTTTAAAGCCAGAGACAAGATGTTGCTCTGCCCCAAATGCAAAACACCCTCCGTGAAATGCAATCTGGAGATCACCACCATTTGAACCGGAACATCTTAATCGCGACAAAACGAAGATAACGGGCCGAACTTATCCCCTCTCCCCAAGGGAGAGGGCTAGGGTGAGGGGGAAGGTGACATCCCTGAGCAGATACGGTTCTGAAATCGCTAAAAGCCGCTCGTAAGCGAGATTCCCCAGTCCACCAACCGGTGCTCCCTTACCTCCGGTACATCGGCCTGACATCCACCACGTGCATCCCCGCCGCGCGGATTGCCTGCAAGCCCAGCTCCGCATCCTCGAACCCCTGGCAATACTGCGGCTCCACGCCCAATCGCCGCGCCGCTTCCAGAAAGATATCCGGTGCCGGCTTCTGGTTCACCACATCCTCGCTCGTCACCACCGCATCGAACATGTGCGCGATGCGCAGATGTTCCAGCACCTGCGTGATGATCGGTTTCGTCCCGCCGGAGGCCACCGCCATCGGCAGCTTCCCATGATGCCTCTGCGCGATCGCCAGGACGTCCGGGATCGCGATCACCTGCGGCAACAGCGGCAGATACGCATTCTCCTTGTCGTGCGACGCCTTGATCGGATCCAGCACGATGCCCTGCTCTTCCCCCAACATCTTGAAGATATCCCGTGAAGGCACGCCCCCGAGCGCATAGAAACGCTCCTCCGGAAAATGCAGCCCATACTGCCGCGCGACCGTGTTCCACGCCTTCCAATGCAACGGCATCGTATCCGCCAACGTCCCGTCGCAATCAAAAATCAATCCGCGAATATCCATAAAACAACTTAACCACGAATGGGCACTGATGAACACGAATACGAAAAACCGCCAAAAACTTCCTTTCGCTTCAAATCACGCCATTCGTGTGAATTCGTGTCCATTCGTGGTTCAAAAAATTACAGCTTCAACTGCGCCAGCTTCTCGTTCAGCTCATTCGCCAGCAACGGTTGCACCAGTCCATCGATGTCCCCTTCCAAGAAATTCGTCAGGTTATACAGCGTCACCTCGATGCGATGATCCGTCACCCGGTTCTGCGGGAAGTTATACGTGCGGATGCGTTCATTGCGCTCACCCGTACCCACCTGGTCTTTACGGAAGGCCGCGTACTTCGCCTCTTCCTCGGCCACCTTGATCTCCAGCAGACGCGACCGCAGCACCGTCATCGCCTTCAGCTTGTTCTTCTGCTGCGAGCGTTCATCCGCGCAACGGACGATCATGCCCGTGGGCTTGTAGATGAGCTGCACCGCCGAGTCCGTGGTGTTCACGCCCTGCCCGCCCTTGCCTGAGGCACGGCAGACGTTGATCTCCAGATCCTCCGGCTTGATCTCTACATCCACTTCTTGCGCTTCCGGCAGCACCGCCACGGTGCATGTGCTGGTATGGATGCGTCCCTGCGCCTCCGTCGCTGGCACGCGCTGCACGCGATGCACACCCGACTCATGCTTCAAGCGCTTGTAAACGTCATTCCCCGTGATGCTGAAGATAACTTCTTTGAGACCGCCCAAATCCGAGAAGCTCGAATCCAGCGGCTCCATCTTCCAGCCCTGATCCTCCGCATACCGCGTGTACATGCGGTAAAGGTCCGCCGCAAACAGCGCCGACTCCGCACCACCCGCACCCGCGCGGATTTCGAAGATCGTATTGCGCGAATCCACCGGGCTCGGCGGCAGGATGCCATACTGCACTTGCAGCGAGAGATCCTTCACCTCCACCTCCAGCCGCGCGATCTCCTCCTTGGCCATCTGCGCCATCTCGGAATCCGGCAATTCGTTCGCGTAGATGCCGCGATTGTCCGCCAGGTCATTCTCCGCCTTGATCAGCGCCTTGCCCGCCGCCACCAGATCCTTCAGGCGCGCATACTCCTTCGTCAGCTCCTGCGCCTTCTGCGGATTGTTGAAGGCGTCCGGGCTGCTCAGCAATGATTCCACCTCGGCAAACCGCCGGGTGAACCTGTCGATATGTGGGCGCAGATCCATGAGTACGGGTCAATTGAGAGGGCGACGTGCGATGGGACGGTCCCGGGAAAAAGACGCCGCCCGCACGGTCTTGTGAACCATGCGGGCGGTGTGCGGAAAAACACTACTTCTTCTTTTTCTTGCCCGTGGCGGCCAGGGCGTCTTGCGCGGCCTGGGTCTTCGCCATGCGCTGCTGGAACTTGTCCACGCGGCCGGCGGTGTCCACGAACTTCTGCTGGCCCGTGTAGAACGGATGGCAGTCGTTGCAAATACCGATCAGAACGGTCTTCTTCGTCGAACGCGTGTGGATCGTGTTGCCGCACGCGCACCGGATCTCGCAATCCTGGTAGTTCGGATGAATGTCAGCTTGCATATTACAAAAATTAAAGAGGCGAAAACCTAACAGGGAAAACCCGCTTGGCAAGGGCTAATTTACGGGAATTTTCCACCCCACGTAGTGGGACAGGCGCCACCGCCTGTCCAGTCTCCCCATAATAGCCCCCTCCCATGGGCGCCCTCGCCCATCAAACTCTAGCCCTTCTCCACCGTCACCGCTCCCTTATCCCCCGCCCGCCGCCGGGATGGCAAGATGGAACAGGCCTCCTTGCAGCCGAACCACTTACTGAAGAGATACCGGTTCCGGCTCACCCACTGATACATCTTCTCCGCCACCCAGATCACCCCCGGTATCCAAAGCAACAAACAGGGTAACACCAAAAGTGGCATCCTCATGCCTACGAAGCGGATACAACGCGCCCCCCGGTAGATTTCCCCCTCCGGCGTGATGCAGTGGATGGCCTCCGAAAGTTGGTCCTCCGTGATGCCCGGCGCCACCTCTTTCGCCACCGGATCACTGATGGGTACCAACCGCACCTTATCCAGCCAATCCAGCCACGTCAGCAGGCGCGACTGGAAAGTGCACAACGAGCACTCCCCGTCATACAGCACAATATGTTTCGTTCTGGCTTCGTTACTCACAGCAAAGGAGAAGTTCCGGGGTTACGCCCCTAAAGTCAAACTTCCCCGTCCTCCAACTTTGAATTCGGCGCTTTAACAATTCATCTTTCCCCACAACGCCTCAAACTCCCTCATGAACGGCTCCACCAACCGCGCGTCATTGCTCACGATGATATTCTCCTGATTCACCGCCGAGGCACTCCGCGTCCAGTTGAAGCTCCCGGTCATCAGTAACCGGCTGTCGAACACCGCGAACTTGTGATGCATGTGATCCGGCCCGCAATCCAAATGGACCGGAATCCCCGCCCGCCGAAACTCCTCGATGTCCGAACCCGCATCATAAGATTTATCGTTATCACTGATGATGCGCACCTTCACCCGTCGCCGATGCGCTCCGAGGATCGCCGAAGACAACCGGTCATCCGCAATGGTGAACACACACAGGTCCGCCGTCCGCTCCGCCGCCGCCAGCAGATCGATGATGCGATGCGCGCAATCATTTCCCGGACTGAAAAACGCCTCGTTACTGGCTGTTCGTATCGGCTCGCTTTGCGGCAGCAGCAATTTGTTTACCTCTTCGAGCCAGTCGAGCACTTCCTTTGCCTTCGGGTCAGCCGATTCGCGGCGCGCCAGTTCAAACGCCTGCGCCCGCAGCAGCGCCCGTTGCTGTTCATTGAGATTGCTCGTGCGCACGCTTTCGCCCAGCGCACGCTTCTCTCCACCGGACAAGCGCCGGTCTTCAAGCGTCTGCGCCAGTGCTGCTTCCAGCTCCTTCGGTGTCATAAACGCAGGCTACTTTCTTCCTCGAAGGGCAGCCAATAAAAATAACTCTCGTTGCTATCGTCTGAACTCGAAGCAGTTGCGAAAATTCACTAAAAATCAGCCTCCCCGATTTGAACATTCTGAAACCAATGCTATCTATATAATTGGAGAGCGTTGGTTGCGTTCTCTGACAGTTTACGCAGTGCCTGGAACGTTTCTTCAGCGGGCTCCCCCAGCCCCACCTCCTTGGCGTCCAGGCGCTGCGTTTCTTTTTTCTCGCAAACACGGCCGACCATTCCACCAGCACGCAGTTCAGGAGTTTTTCCCGCGAAGATAAAATGAAGCCCGTAAGGTTTGTTCGCTAACAGCCAACGGCGGCCCCGTCACTACGCCTTGCTTTTGTCAGCAGGCTCCACGTTGGCATCTCCTACTTGTCCGACTTGCAGAAAACGCGTCGGGCGATGTCCCTCCACCAGCCAATACTTGTGCAATAGTTTCACCATCCGGATCAGCTCGTCCGGTTCGCCTGGTTTGATCAGGTAACCGTTCGCTCCGAGAATACCCGCGCGATGCACATCGCTTTCTTGATTTGAAGAAGTGAGCACCACCACCGGCAACTCCGACAGGAACGGCTGGCTGCGGATCCATTGCAACACGTCCAACCCGCCCTTCACCGGCATGTTCAAATCCAGCAGCACCAGCCCCGGCATCGGGTGCTTGGATGAATCGGCATAAGGCGCCGCCCCCGAGAGATACGCGATGGCTTGCTTGCCGTCCGGCACGGTGCGCAGCGGATGCTCCACCTTCGCCATCCCGAACGCACGTTCCATGAAGAACACATCGTTCTCGTCATCTTCCGCGTACAACACTGTCTTTAACTCGTTCATCTCGCCACTCACGCTATTTTAAGATCCAGCCAAAAGGTGCTTCCCTGTCCGATCTCGGACTCCAGACCCACCCGGCCATTCATTCGTTCGACACCTTTTTTCACAATGGACAGGCCAATGCCCGTGCCTTCATAGGATTTGCTGACCCGTTGAAAAATCCCGAAGATCGTTTCATGAGCGTCTTTTTCGATGCCCAGACCGTTATCTTTGAAGAATATGCGGCACATTTTCTCTTCGGGCAAGGCTTGGCTCCACACTTTGATCCGCGGCGTCACCCCGGGGGGCATGAATTTCACGGCATTGCCCAACAGATTGGAGATGCATTGCGTGAGTACCGCGGGAATGCCAATCACCGTAGGTAATTGTCCGACGACCTCGACCTCAGCGTTGGGAGCTTGGAAGCTCGGATACGTCCTCAGGATCTCATGCACCAGTTCATCCAGCGCCACCGTCTCCATCGTCAGGTCCGTGCGGCTCACCCGGCTGTAGGTAAGCACGTCCTGGATGAGGGAATCCATGCGCGCAGCGGCCGAGCTGATCCGCTTCAGATATTCTTTTCCTTTCGGATCAACCTGGGCACCGCAATCTTCGATGACGATCTTGGCGTAGCCCTGCATGGCGCGTAAAGGTGCCCGCATGTCGTGAGAAACGCTGTAGGAAAACGCCTCCAGCTCGCCGATCGTCTCCCGCAGGGCCGACGTGCGCTCGGAAACCGTTTCTTCCAGCGTGGTCGCGTGCGTTTGCAGTTCGTCCTGGGCCTTTTGCAGGGCACTCTCTGCCAGCTTGCGTTCCGTGATGTCCGCGCGGATCGCGATGTACTGCTTGGGCTTCCCATCCTCACCGAGGTACGGGACGATGGTTGTATCCACCCAATAGAAGGACCCGTCCTTGGCCTTGTTCTTGATCTCGCCCTTCCACACGCGTCCAGCCCCGATCGTCATCCAGATCGCCCGGATGAACTGCTTGGGATGATAGCCAGAATTGATGATCCGGTGATCCGCCCCGATCAATTCCGCGCGGCTGTACTTGGAGATGGCGCAGAACTTGTCGTTCACGTAGGTGATCTTGCCGGAGGGATCCGTGATCGCCACGATGGCGTGCTCATCGATCGCCGCTTTCACGTCGTTCAACTCGCGCAACGCGCGGTCCGTCTGCTCATCCGCTTTTTTACGGTCCGTGATATCAGCGCGAATCGCGATATATTGCTTGGGCTGGCCATCCTCACCGAGATACGGAACGATCGTCGTATCCACCCAGTAGTAGGACCCATCCTTGGCCTTGTTCTTGATCTCCCCTTTCCACACCCGACCGGAAGAGATCGTCTGCCAGATGCTGCGGATGAACTGCTTGGGATGGTAACCGGAATTGATGATGCGGTGATCCTGCCCGATCAATTCCGCACGGGTGTACTTGGAGATGGAGCAGAACTTGTCGTTAACGTAAGTGATTTTCCCCTTCGCATCCGTGATCGCCACGATGGCGTGTTCATCGATCGCGGACTTCACGTCATTCAGCTCCCGCAAGGCTTGCGTGGTCTCTTCCGCCGCGTCTTTCCGGTCCGTGATATCGGCGCGAATCGCGATGTATTGCGTCGGCTTACCGTCTGACCCCAAGTAAGGGACGATGGTGGTATCCACCCAGTAATACGAGCCGTCCTTGGCCTTGTTCTTGATCTCGCCCTTCCACACCCGGCCGGCGACGATGGTTTCCCAGATGTTCCGGATGAAATCCTTGGAATGGTAGCCGGAGTTGATGATCCGGTGATCCTTGCCCAGCAGCTCTTCGCGGGAATACTTGGAGATCGCGCAGAACTTGTCGTTCACATACGTGATCTTTCCCTTCGCATCCGTGATCGCCACGATGGCGTGCTGGTCCAGGGCTGACTTTACGTTATTCAGTTCCTTCAGCGCTTCCGCTGTCTGGTCTTGCGCCTGTTTGCGATCCGTGATGTCGGCGCGAATGGCGATGTATTGCTTCGGTTTGCCGTCTTCGCCCATGTACGGGATGATGGTCGTATCCACCCAGTAGTACGAACCATCCTTCGCCTTGTTCTTGATCTGGCCCTTCCACACGGAACCCGTGCTGATCGTCTCCCAGAGCGAACGGATGAATTCCTTGGAGTGAAAACCGGAATTGATGATCCGGTGATCTTTGCCCAGCAGCTCTTCCCGCGGATATTTGGAGATCGCGCAGAACTTGTCGTTCACGTACGTGATCTTTCCCTTCGCATCCGTGATGGCCACGATGGCATGCTCATCGATCGCCGACTTCAAATCGTTCAGATCCCGCAGGGCATTGGCCGTACTTTCCGACGCCTCTTTGCGCTGCGTGATATCCGCGCGGATCGCGATGTATTGCGTCGGCTTACCATCCTGACCGAGGTAAGGGACGATGGTGGTATCCACCCAGTAGAACGAGCCGTCCTTGGCCTTGTTTTTGATCTCACCCTTCCACACGCGCCCGTTGCTGATGGTCTGCCAGATGCCGCGGATGAACTCCTTGGAATGATGTCCGGAATTGATGATGCGGTGATCCTGACCGATCAGCTCCTCCCGGTTATATTTGGAGATCGCGCAGAACTTGTCGTTCACATACGTGATCTTTCCTTTCGGATCGGTGATGGCCACGATCGCATGCTCATCGATCGCCGCCTTCAGGTCATTCAATTCCCGCAGCGCTTCTTCCGTGTGTTCCACGGCTTTTTTGCGCTCTGTGATGTCTGCGCGGATGGCGATGTATTGGATGGGTTTTCCCGCTTCATCCAGATAGGGCACAATCGTCGTATCCACCCAGTAAGAGGTTCCGTCTTTGGCGCGATTTTTGATCTCACCGCTCCAGACCCGACCGGTGTTGATGGTCTGCCAGATGCTGCGGATGAATTGCTTGGGATGATATCCAGAATTGATGATGCGGTGATCCTGCCCCAGCAGCTCCTCCCGGGAGTATTTGGAGATGGCGCAGAACTTGTCGTTCACGTACGTGATCTTCCCCTTCGCGTCCGTAATAGCCACGATGGCGTGCTGGTCGATCGCCGCCTTTAAATCATTCAGTTCCCGGAGCGCTTCGGTGGTCTGGTGATCGGCTTGCTTGCGGTCCGTGATATCCGTGAAAACAAAGAGCCATTCCAGCAACGTGAGACCACCTTCAAGACCACCTTCAAGACCACCTTCAAGACCACCTTCAAGGACGGGCTGGCAGAGAACGGAAAACTGACGATAGAACCCGTCCCGACGCTGGATGCGTTGCTCCAAGGTGAAGGGCACCTTTCTTTGAATGCCTTCCTTCCAAAGCCGCACCAAACGCTCTTGCTCATCCGCATGCAACCGGCTGATCCAGCCATACCCTTCGGCATCCGTGGTTGCTTGTCCGGTGAAATCAGCCCATTGCTCCTGCTCTGGCGCAAAACCTCCATCCAACTCCCCGGTGACAACCAGTTGCGCTGTAGCCAGACTCAACGCCTTGTACCGCAGCTCCATCCGGGAAGACCTAGGCTGCTCAAGGCGTGTAGATGACATGATTGAAATAGAGTTTGGTGCGCTGGCTCGCTACGCTACATCCGATGTCACTCCTGTGCAAGGGACCGGCCCTCATTATTATTGCCTGATCAAGTCCGGCAGGCTGAGAACTTTTTCCAAAGCCTCCATCTGGATAGGCTTAGTCAGATGTGCCACAAACCCCGCCGCCTTGCTGTCTTTCACATCTTCCTCCGCTCCATATCCCGTGAGGGCGATCCCGCGCAATCCATACCGGTCCCGCAATTCCGCCATCAGCTCGTTCCCGCTGCCGTCCGGCAGACCGATATCGGAGATGACCAGATCGATCTTTTCCTGCCGCGCGATCTCCCGCGCCTCCGCCAGGGAACCCGCCAGATGAACGACGCAGCGACGGCGGATCAACAGATGCATCAAGGCCACCCGCGTCGCTTCATGATCTTCCACCAGCAAGATGCGTTTCTCCCCCGTTCCCGCTTTTCCCGCCTCCGTCGATGGCTGGCTTTCTTTTTTCGCCGGACCTCCGGCGGTTTCTCCCTCCGCTATCAATGGCAATTCCACCACAAACGTCGCGCCTTTGTTGCGCCCCTCGCTGCTCGCTTGGATCTGGCCCGAATGTAACTCGGCCAGTCGCCGCGAGATCGCCAGTCCCAGACCCAGTCCGCCAAAGCGATGATGCGAAATGCCCTTCGCATGGTCGCCCTGGGCAAACGATTGGAAAACACGCTGCAATTCGTCCGTTGTCAGGCCATGTCCGTTATCCGTCACCCGGACGCTAAAATTGGTTCCGTTAGAAATGGTTTCGACCTGGATCCGCCCTCCCCGCGGCGTGAACTTCACCGCGTTCTTCAGGATGTTCCAGAAAATCTGCTGCAACCGGACGGGATCGCCTGGGATCGTATGCCGGGTTGCTTTCAGTTTCAGCACCAGTTCCTGCTTCTTGTCCATCAGGTCGGTTTTGATATTGGCCAGCGCATCCTGCAACACCCCGTGGGCATCCACCACCTGCATTTCCAAGTGGAGCTTGCCGCGCGTGATGTGCGTCAAATCCAGCAAATCATCGATCAGCCTCGCCTCCAGCTCGATGCTCTTGCGGATCGTATCGAAACTGGCCCTTACTGAAGGGGACAGTTCCGGATCACCTGAAGCTTCACTGGAGATCAATAAGGCCGGGCTTAATGGCGTGCGCAGCTCATGGGAGAGCGCCGCCAGAAAATCATCCTTCGCCCGGTTGGCACCTTCCGCCATTTCCCGCGCTGCTTTTTCCCGCGCCAGGCTTTCCGCCAGCCTTCCGTCTGCCCGTTTCCGTTCCGTGATGTCGCGCGCGATCTTGGAGGCCCCGATGATTTTTCCGTGCAAGTCTTTCACCGGCGATACCGTGATGGAGATGTCGAACAGGCTCCCATCTTTCCGTTGCCGCACTGTCTCAAAATGTTCGATGCGCTCTCCCCGGCGGATGCGGCTCAAGATATCCAGCTCTTCCGAATGATGATCCGGCGGAATAAGCATGGTCATCGGCTTGCCCACCATCTCTTCAGCACTATAACCAAACAGCCGCGCCGCCCCCGGATTGCAACTCATGATGATCCCGTTGAGGTCTTTGCTGATGATCGCGTCCGCAGTCGATTCCACTATCGCCGTCATCCACCGGTTGGTCTGTTCGATCTGCTTCCAGGCGGTCACGTCCTCCACGGACAGCAGGATCATCGGCGAAGCCCCCTCCTTCTGTTCCAACAGCCGCGCATTCAACACCATGAGGCGAGGACCGATTCCTGGAAAATCATGCCGCACCTCGAAATCTTTCAGCCCGGGTTTGCCGGACAATATCTCCATCAGCAATTGGCGTAACTCCGGGATGTTCCACTGCCCGCTTCCCAACTCGAACACCGGCTTTCCGGCCGTTTCCGCTTTGGAGACGTGAAAAGTATGGTAGAAGGCATCGTTCGCCGTGTTGACCCTCAAATCGGTGTGCAAAACAAGCAAAGGCGCCCGCACCGTGTCCACGATGGATGTGACGTAGTCCTGCAGTTTCTCCTGCGCGCGTTTCAGTTCATTGATGTCCACCAGCGTCATGATGACGCCGTCGATCCGGTTATCCGCAGTCCGGTACGGGTGCAGCCGCAGTGAGAACCAGTGGCCGTCGCGGTCCCGTATCTCCAGTTCCTTCTTCGTGACTTTGCGGATGACCTCCAGCAGCAGGTCTTCCAGATCACGGATCACAAATGGTAGGTCCACCGAATGAATGGGCCGTCCGACCACCGCCGGTTTCAGATGAAAAAACTCCGTCGCCGCCGGATTGAAACGGCGCACGCGCAGATCGTTGCCGAACATCAGGATGGGGATCTGGACGCTCCCCAGCAGGTTGCTCAGGTCGTTGTTGAGCTGGTTCAGCTCCGAGTTGCGCGTCTGCAGTTCCTCGTTGAGCGTCTGCAATTCTTCGTTCGTGGATTGCAGTTCCTCCTTCGCCGTGCCGAGCTGCTCGTTCGTGCTTTGCAGCTCTTCATTGCTGGACAGGACTTCCTCGTTCGCGCACTTCAGCTCCTCGTTCGCGGCATCCTGCTGCTCCACGATGGCTTGCAGGTATTCCCGGGCCGCCACCAGCTCGGCCCGCAAATGCTTCAGTTCTTCGTCCTTCTTGTTCGCCGGGATTGGTTTGGCGACCGTCTCCTTTTTGGCCTGTCGCTGGCCAGCCGTTCCACCCTCCTTGCCCGCCTCGTCAAAGAGGATCAAAAAGCAATTCTCCGAAGAGCCCGAAAGCTTCACCGGGATCACCTCCAGGTTGACCTTGCGCACCGTGTCCTGATCGTCCAGCCGCACATTACGCCGGACCGGTGCGTTCGTTTTTTTTGCCTCACGGACGGCGGTTCCCAGCTCGAGCTGCAAACTCTCACGGGCCATTTTCAACAGATTGAAGCTGGCCTCGCCCATGGGCGGTTCCAAATAGGGGCTGGTACGCCCGCGGAACTGCAACACTTCAAGATTGCTGTTCACCAGCACACCCGCCGGAGCATAGCGACCCAGCAAAATTCGATCCGCCTCCTTCTGAAAATCCCCGGGCGTGGACGCATGCACCGGCAGAATGTGCCCGGCCGCCGCCGTGCGGGATTTCAGATCTTGCGCCGCGAAATGGGAGAATGGCCGGATGGCCGCGCCCTTCTTGGAATAGATGCGATGCTTCTGGTCCAGCAGCTCAAATAGATCAGAATTGGCTCCCACCGTCTCCGAATGGCCCAGCACCAGATAACCATTCGGGTTGAGCGCGTAGTGAAATGTAGAAACGACATGCCGCTGGAGCGCCGGCGTCAGGTAGATGAGCAGATTGCGGCAGCTCACGATATCCATCCGCGAAAACGGCGGGTCGGACGTCACATTCTGTTTCGCAAAGATGCACAGGTCACGGATCGTCTTGCTGATCCGGTAGCCGCCATCTTCCTTGGTGAAAAACCGGCGTAACCTCTCGGGCGATACCTCCGCCTCGATGCTTTCCGGATAAAAGCCGCGCCGCCCTTTCTCGATGGAGATCGATTCGCTGATGTCCGTGGCAAAGATCTGGATGCCCGGCGGATTCGGCTTTTGATCCAGGTACTCCATCAGCGTGATGGCCATCGAGTAGGCTTCCTGCCCGGTGGAGCAAGCCGCCACCCAGACCCGGATCACCTGCGGATCATTCTTCATGATCTCCGGGAAGATGCGGCTCTTAAGCGTTTCATACATCTCCGGTTCGCGGAAAAAACTGGTGACGTTGATCAGCACATCATCAAACAGCGAGCCCAATTCTGCCCGGTCCCGTTCCAATAGTTCGATGTACTCGGCCGTCGTGTGCTTGGTGCGCACGGTCATCCGCCGTTGAATGCGCCGTTTGATCGTGGTATCGCGGTACTGGCTCAGATCCACTCCCGTATGGCCGCGCAGGAGCGTCAGTATGCGCCGGAAATTCTTGGCATTCGCCGCTTCTACCGCCTGGCTCTCCGTCTTGGGACTCGGCGAAAGGTAAGGGTCTTTACCGATCCGGGCTAGCTCGGTCGCGATCTTCTCGGGTGACAAAATGAAATCCACCGAATCTGCCGCCGCCACCGGCATGGACGCAAACGCCGCCGAGTCCTCGTCCTGTGCAAAGGTGATTCCCCCCGCTCCCTTGATCTCCCGCACTCCCGCCGCGCCATCCGATCCCGAACCGCTCAACACCACGCCGATAGAACAGCCATGATGCTCCGCCGCCAGTGAACAGAAAAAATGATCCACCGGATGCGGCACCCGCACATCACCTCGCGGACTCAAGTTCAGTTTGCCCTCTTTATACTCCAGGTTCGTATTCGGTGGTATGACGAAGACCTGGTTCGGCACCACCTGCATGCCCGCTTTCACCTCTTGCACCGGCATCACGGTGGCCTTGGAGAGCAGATTGCTCAACTGGCTCGGATGGTCGCGATCCAAATGCTGCACGAGCACAAACGCCATGCCGGTATTTTCCGGCAGATGGTTCAACAACTTGGTGAAGGCCTCCAATCCGCCAGCGGATGCGCCGACGCCGACGATGGGAAATGACTTCTGCCCCGCGCCCGATTGTCCGGGAGTTGATGTGGCAGATATGCCTTCTCCCGGATTCTCAGATGCAGAAGTCATGTAGCGGCCCTCAATGTCGCACAGAAAGCATTTCTTGCGAATAAAAAAAGGGTCACATCCATGCCGCGAGGGCCAGCCGCAACTCTTTGGGACATCGTGAGTTCAAGAAATGAGAAGAAATCTGCAGTCCGGCCCAACACGAGATCCCATTGGCTGCCTGAAAATGGTGTCCCCACCAGGAATTGAACCTGGATATGACGTTTAGGAAACGCCTGCTCTATCCATTTGAGCTATAGGGACTGCCGTAGGCGGAAAAACTGCGGCCTTCCGCCCTCAGGGTCAAGCCTGCGCAAATTGTTCCTTTTGTGAATATCTCCTCATTGCGAATGTCGCCGTGCGTGCGAAACTTTCTGCTGTGTCTATTCCCTCACAGTTGGATGCAGCCAAACGAGTCGCACGCGGTGCCGCTGGCAACCCGACGAACCGCTTTGAGGTGATCCATCTGGAGCGGAACGAGGAATGGAATCCGGAGGACGATACGCTGCTGCGCACGCAGTTCTTGATGGATCATTCCGCCACGATCATCGCCTACAATGACAGCCCGGACATCGGCTTCAGTGCGAGCGTAAACCCCTATCGCGGCTGCGAGCATGGTTGCATATATTGCTACGCGCGCCCAACCCACGAATACCTTGGCTTCTCTTCCGGGCTCGATTTCGAGAGCAAGATCATGGTGAAGGTGAATGCACCGGAACTCCTCCGCACGGAGCTAGGCAAACCGAAATGGAAACCGCAGAGCCTCGCGATGAGTGGCGTGACGGATTGCTACCAGCCCGTGGAGCGCAAGCTCAAGATCACGCGCGGCTGCCTCGAAGTCCTCGCCGAATGCCGCAACCCTGTGGGCATCGTTACCAAGAACGCGCTCGTCGCCCGGGACATCGATGTCTTGCAGGAACTCGCCCGCTACAATTGCATCCGCGTCTTCATCTCCCTCACCACTTTGGATGCCGAACTGCGCCGCGTGATGGAGCCGCGCACCGCCTCACCGCGCGACCGCTTGGATACCATTCAGAAACTCAGCAGCGCCGGTATTCCCGTGGGCGTGATGACCGCCCCCATCATCCCCGGTCTGAACGATCACGAAATCCCCATGTTGCTGAAGGCCGCCTCGGAAGCTGGTGCGCGTCAAGCAGGCTATGTGGTCCTGCGCCTGCCTTATCAGCAAAAAGACCTGTTTGAAGACTGGCTCACGCGCCACTTCCCAGATCGCAAAGAAAAAGTGCTCAACCGCATCCGCGCCATCCGGGGCGGCAAATTGAACAATGCTGAGTGGGGCAAACGCTTTTCCGGCGAGGGCATCTTCGCGGAGCAGATCGAGCAACTGTTCAAAGTCGCCACGCACAAATACGGTTTCAACCGCGAACGTGTCCCCCTTAGCACCGAGCATTTCCGGCGACCTGCGGGAAAGCAGTTGGAGTTGTTTTAAATATTTCGCTCAAGGCGCACGGAAACTTTTCCGGGGCATGGACGATTCCTCTAACGAGACGCAAACCAGCTCCTCATCATTGCGGACAAAGATATGCCGGTTGGCATAGGCCGGCGGCGGCCACACCACTTTTCTTCCCGAAAATGAAGCCGTGGGATTGAGGATGTGAACGCGGCCCAGTTCCTCATAGCCCTGTGGCGACAGCCGCGCGCGGATCAGGTTGCCTTCGTCCGTGAAGATCAAAACGGAATCGCCATTGGGTGTCAGATGAATAGCTGCCCCCGGGCTCTTCACCGTCACCTTGTCCGTTTCCCAGACCTGCTTGCCGGTACGCGCATCCAGGCAAACGAGCTGTCCCGGTGCTTTCCCGCTGAACACATGCCCATTGAGAATCAATGGCATCGAAGTCTGGCTGAGAATCCGTTTCGTACCTGTTATGGGCAAAGGCCAGAGCACTGAGGCAGCGGGTTTGGCGGGGTCGAGTTGAAACATCAACCCGCTAAAGAGCAGCAAGTCGCCTTTGAATACTGGCGTAGCTACGGTGGCCAAAGTTCCGGCCGGACTGAGTTCCTCCCGCCACCACGTCTTGCCATTGACGGGATTCAGGGAGGTGACCGCCGTCGGAGTCCAGACGATCAACTGCCTTTGCCCCCCGGCGCTGATGACGATAGGCGAGCTGTAGGTCCATTTATCCGCCAGTGCCCGCCAGATTTCCTTGCCGGAATTCTTGTCCAGCGCCACCACGCAGGCGTCCGGTTTACCACCGATGACCATGATCAGCAGGTCTCCTTCGATCAACAGTGAGGGGGTATTGCCCGAGAACTCCTCCAGTCCGTAATCTGCCGTCAGCTTCTTTTGCCACCGCACGGTGCCCTTGACCGCATTCAGGCAAAGAAGCTGCCCCGTCGCACCCAGGGCATACACTTTGTCCGCCTCGATGATAGGGGTGGAGCCGGGACCGGTTTTACTCGCCGGGTCAAAGCCCCAATCCGGATAACTCACGTCATAGGCGTGCGTCCAAAGTGCCTTCCCCGTCTTTTCATCCCAGCAATGGATCCGTTCTCGGGCCTTGGGCTTTTGCAGTTCCGAATCGATGAGATAGACCCGTCCCCGTGCGACCACTGGGCTCGCCAGACCGCAGCCGACCGGCGTACGCCAGCGCACCGGCAATTCTGCCGCTGGAAAGGTCTGCCTGATGCCCGTCTCATTCCAGACCGCATCCCGGTTGGCGCCGCGAAACTGCGGCCAGTCGTCCGCGCATACTCGACAGATCGCAACCAGCGCCAGCGCGAAGCAGAGCAGTCTGCCGTGGCTGATTAATCGCGGTGGTTTCATCATCGTTGAGCGTCACTTCAGGAAGATGTCAGGCGGCTGAACTCCGGCTTGCGCCCGCCTTCAATGGTATACACCTTGGACGCATTTGGTTCCTTCGCAATTCAATCCGCCGGTTTTCCCGTCCGTCCACGTCACCTAACAACATCCTTTCCTGCCAGTATAAAATATGTATCCTGCGCTTGGAATAAGGAGGGTGAACCGCCCTGCTAAATTCCACATGGGGCGTTCAAAGCAAGTTTTCATCCGCTTTCCCGCTCAAGGCATACTTATGAAAACGAACCCGTTGACCAGGTTGGCCCTCTTTCTCTCGCTCACGCTGGCCAGCCTCACGGCCTTTGCCCAGGCGGACAAATACAAAGCCGGCGACAAGATCGAATACTTGGAATCTCCCCTCAATGACCTTTGGGAACCGGGCGTCTACATGTATGCCACCCCGGACGGCAAGCAACCCATCATCCGTAAGAAGCCGAATGAATTTTACAAAGACGGCGCGCAAACGGCCTACAGTTGGGAACGCATCCGGCCGTTCAATCCCGGGGTGAAACCGACACCGCCCGCCCCTGCCCCGCCGAAAGCGAATCTTCCTCCTGTCTCAGAAGGCAGGCAACTTCCCGTCAGGCCGATGATTGTCACACCCCCAGCTCCCCTGCCCACTCTGCCAAACGCTGGCGCTCCACCTCAACGCTCGACCCCTGGCCCGAACCAGACCATCCGAGAGATACCCGGCCGACCGCTCCACGGCGCGTTGATGTCCAAGGAAGAGGTCCTCAACTTTCTCCAGACGCGCCTGGGAGACCAGCCCTTTGCGCATCCGCAGCGTGAGCAGATCAAGAAAGAACTCGCCGAGATGATCAAGCAACGCGGCGTGAACTTCCGCTACGAAACCCTGTCTGATTTCAGCAACCAGCTCGGCAAACTCGGCGCGCACTCCGATATCATCTTCCCGCTCCAGGCCAATTACGGTCCGCCCACCAAGGAACCGTGGCTCATGGGCAAATGGAACCTCAGCAAGATCGGCGCGACGGTGGATTACAAAGGCAACGACGGCTACATTTACCGTCAGGGCGAGATCGGCGTGAAAGACGTCGGCTCCGTCATCATCTCTGCCGATGGCAAATACACCTGGAACATCGACGTCCCGCGAGGGGTCGCCCAAGGCACCTGGCGCAAAGCCACGGCTGCGGAGATGCCCTATCAAGGTGGCGACGCCGTCGTGTTACTGAAAGCCAAAGGTGGCGTGGACTGGATCATCCATCAGGATCGCGTCACGGAGCTGAAGGGAGATTGGGTCAATATCACCCAATTGGATTCCCGCCAGATCCGCGAGGGCGGCTTCCGTGAGGGCAAAGGAAAATAGTCGCCGCGAGCGGTTGCAACGCTGATCAGGAGGCGCTGCTCACCGTCGCCTGTTTCGTCGTCGAGCTGATCGAGGGGCGGTAAACGACGTCCACCACGTTGCGGACATACTGCTCAGAGGTCAGTCCTTCCGTGGCTTCCGGCGGAAACTCCGTCAAGGTCTGCAATTGTTCCGCCAGTTCGTCGAACAGGGCGATGCGTGCCTGTGGTTCCATCTCTGCCCGGCGCAACAGTGCCTGCAGCGCGATCGACGCTTCCTTGGGTGAGATCCGCTGCCGTAAACGTGCCGCCAGATGCGGATACTCTTTCAGCGAATTGAACTTGCCCGCCAACATCTGGTCGAGATTCGGCTCCATCGCCTTGGTCTGCCGGATGACCATGGTGTTGGCCGCCAAATCCCCCAGCCGCTGGCCCCGCCGGTTGAACCAGGACACCAGCCCGCCGACCATATAAGGTCCGGGCAGCATGTCCGCGATGCGCAACAGGTTTCTCAAGATCACCTGGTCCGGTCGCAAGCGCAGCCCCTGCACATCCACCACCCGCAGCCGCATCAGCCGTTTGCCCACCGTCTGGCCCTTGAAAAACCATTCGCACACCATCCCGTAGCCGATCTGCACCACGAAAAAGAGAACGATCCTCACGGCCGATCCAAACCCCGCCGAAAAGACGCTGAGCAGGGTGGCGAGATAGCCCAAGGCCATGCCGATGACCCCGATGCAGAAAATATCGATCACCCACGCGAGACAACGTGGCACTGGCCCCGCCGGTTGCAGCGAGAACTCAATGCCCTCCGGCGTCCGGATGATGACGCGTTGGAAACGTTCCGTACGCATATCAGGCCTTGGCCTCCTTCACTTTGTTACGTCCCGAACGCGACAGGTAGAAGATCAGCAGACAAAGTTCGAGCATACCGAAGGCGATCTTTAATGAATAGGGAATGGCCGGTTCGTGGTATTGGGAGAGGAAAGCCTCGATGATGCCGGCCCACACCAGCAACAAGGCCACCCCAACGATAAGGGTCACCAGGTCAGGACCGATCTCGCGCATCCGCTGCCGCAGATTGCTCCGTTTCCCCCATCCGATCAAGGCACCCCCCAGCAACAATCCCGCCTGTCCAGCGATCAAGATCGCCGGAATCTCAAACGATCCATGCGGCAACAACCAGCCTGCGAGAAAGACGGATTGATCCGCCCGCACATAATCCAAAATGACCGCGCCCAAGCTGACGCCGTTGTAGAACAGCAGCACGATCGTGCCGATGCCCCACGTCAACCCCAGCCCCATGGCCGTGATGGAGACCCGCGTGTTATGCGTCATCAGCTCCCCTGCAAAAGAGGATTTGCGCCCTTCATACCGGTCCACCACGGCTGACTCTTCCTTGGCCACGCGTTCTGCCGGATCACCCAACAGGTGCGAGAACGGCATCAGCACTTCCTTGGATTCCGGATCAAACGCCAGTGCTCCGATTCCAAAAATCATTCCCGCGATAGTGACCATCACCGAAAGCCAGAAGGACCGGATATGTTTTCGGAAAGTTCCCGGAAAGGTTTCCACCAGCCACTTGCGCCACGCCAGCCCGGACTTTTTCTTTTCCCGGATCTCGTGGATGTCCGCATACGCCCGCGCCACCAGATTCTCCAGATACTGCCGCAGTTCCGGTTCCGAGGCGAACGTGTTCAAGCGGGCCAGATCCGCCGCCGCCCGTTCGTAAAGATGGTGAAAGCGCTTCACGTCCTTCAAACCGAAATCCGTATCCTGGTCATCTTCCAACCGGTCGAGGATGCGCTCCAATTCCTGCCAATGCGGACGTTCCGCCTGCACAAACCTTTGGAGATCGATGATCATACGCTTTTGTCCGCTACAGGATTTGCCGCCGCTTGATGTTCAAGTAGCTCGTGACCAGTTCCGCGCTCAGTTTCTCGCTGGAGAGCAGCGAGAAGCGCACGCCCTTTTGCTGCAATGAACGCCCGAGTTCCTGCAAGCCCGCCCAACGCATGTGCCCGGCCAGGGCATCGTAAACTTCTTTGACCTCAGTGACCTGATCGTCCTCGAAGAGCGGCTGCACACCCGCCGGCGGGATCATGTTCACGAGCACAAGATGCTGCTGCCGGATCAGATCCACGTTCTTGGCAAACGATTCGGCGATGATGGGATCATCCAGCGCGGTCAGGAACACCAGCAATGCCCGCCGCCGCAACCGCTGGCGGATGAAGCTGAAAAGTTCCTCATAATCCGGCGTCACACTCTTGGGCTGCAGGGCGTAAAGCGCATCCCGGCACGCGGAGTAGTGGGCCCGCCCATTGCGTGCGCGGACAAATTTATGGACCCGGTCGCTAAAAGTCAGGACGCCGAAGAGATCGCCTTGTTTTTCTGCCGCCAGTCCCAGCACCAGTGCCGCCGAGACGAACCGTTCCAGCGTCGTCACTTCGATGGCTGCCTCCTCCTTGCTGACGCCTTCCCGATGGCTGGACAGCTTGTCCTGCGGCATCTTCTGCAAACGCGCCGTGAGCCGTGATGCATCCACGATGACATACACTTCCTGCGTCCGCTCCAGTTGGAACACCTTGGTCACTGGATGCCCGCGCTTTGCCGTGGCCTTCCAGTGGATCTCGTCGTAACTGTCCCCGGGCACGTAATCCCGCAACTTCTCGAAATCACGGCCCTTGCCCACCTGCCGCTGCGCGTGGATGCCGATATTGCCGCGATTCAAAAACAATGCGGCCACACTGCGACGTTCGCTCCACAGATTCGGAAACACGCGCAACTCGCTCTTCAACTCGGAGCGGCGCCGGATCACCCAAAAACCAAAGGGCGAACTCGTTTCCAAATAACAGGCATCCAGATGAAAATTACCCCGCCGCCGTGGTGTGCATTGCCAGGCCACCTTGGCCAAGGCCGCTCCCGCCGGAATGTCCGTGACCAATTCCTCCTCCGCCGGTTCGATCTCTTTGGGAAACGGCAATCCGACGCGCAACCTTTGAGCTGGCGTGGCCCGCCTAGCGATCTGCAATTCTAACAGCCCCTGCCGGTCTTTGGACAACCGGATCACGGGCGGCAGGCTGACCGTCAAACCCTCCAGCGCGCTACCCGCCCGCAACGCATCGATCGTCACCACCAAAAGCAGCACGGCAAACACCAAGGCCGCCACCAGCATCCCCTCTTCGGAGAAGCCAGCCAGCGCTCCGGCGGGCAGCAGGATCGCCGCGACCCAGATGAGCAATCTGTTTTGGGGAACGATCATCGCGGCACAGCAATTCCTTGGGTCACCTTCTCGATGACTTCCTTGATGGTCACACCCTCGATCTCAAATTCCGGGCGCAAGACGATACGATGCTCCAGCACCGGTGTGGCCATCGCTTTGATATCATCCGGTGTCACGAAATCACGCCCAAGCAAGGCCGCATGCGCGCGGCTGGCGACCAGCAAGGCCTGCGTGGCACGCGGACCGGCGCCGACCATCACGCTTTCCGCCAACCGCGTCCCGCGCACGATATCGACCCCGTAGGAGATCAGTTCTTCGCGCAGGGTGATGCTGGTGAGCGACTCCCGCATGCGCACAAGGTCTTGCGCACTGATCACCGGTTGAACCACGCCCTGCTTGAGCACGGTTTCCGGGGCATCGACACCCAAGGTCCGCCGGGCCAACTGCACTTCATCCTCCCGCTCCGGGGTGCCCATGTTCACCTTGAGCATGAAACGGTCTTTCTGCGCCTCGGGCAGCGGGTAGGTGCCTTCATACTCGACCGGGTTTTGCGTCGCGAACACCGTGAAATTCGGGGCGAGCGTATGGGTGTCCCGGTCGATGGTCACCTGCCGCTCCTGCATGGCCTGCAACAGGGCGGACTGGGTTTTCGCGGGCGCACGGTTGATTTCATCCGCGAGCAGGAAAGTGGTGAAGACCGGTCCCTTGATCAGCGTGAACTCGCTTCGTTGCACGCTGTAAACGTTCGTGCCGGTGATATCGGCGGGCATCAAGTCCGGCGTGAACTGGATGCGGTTGAACTCACAACCCAGCACCTGGCCCAACGTGCGCACGAGCAAAGTTTTGGCCACGCCCGGAACACCTTCGATCAGCGCGTGATGGCCGGTGAAGATGACGATCAAGGCCATGTCCACCACTTGGGACTGGCCGATGATCACCTTGGCCACCTCCGCCCGGGCCCGCGTCAAAACTTCCTTCAGTTGATCTACCTGTTCATTCATAAGCTCGATATCTCCCAGTTGTTTTTGCGCTGCCGCTTACGCCTTGCGCTTCCAGATCTTGACCATTTTCCGATATAATTCGACCGGGTGCGCTTCCTCACTACCCGCCACCAGTGTCTCCATCTCCCGCATTTTTTCACCCCGGCTGCCGGAGGAGGATCGCACCGTCCGCCGCCATTCCTGATAGGACACGGACAAAAGCTCTTTCGGCTTCACCGAACGGAAGAGGAGGTTCAAAAACCCGCTGCCCGCATCGCGTCCGACCACTTGCGCCGAGGCGGTCGGAGAGTCCTCTTCGGGCGGCACCAGGCTCAAGGCATTCCGCCAGACAAACAGGCCGGCCAGCAAGGCAAGGGCAAACGCGACTCCATACAGACGATACTTATGGATGAGCGAGGCCACTCCCGGGTCTTGCGTCACACCCAGATGGCTTTCATCGAAATAAATCGATTGAGCGTCACCGATCAACCACGCCAGAAAGGCCGGTTCCCGGTGCATCTTGAGGGCTTCATTGCTGAACAGATAGCTGTCCGCACACATCGTCAGCCGCCCTTTTCCCCAATCGCGGGCCACCAGCACCGCCTCCTTCTCCCACGAGTAAATGACCTTCCATTCGTCAGAAAGTTTCTGGAACTGCAATGAAGAATGCCACGGCAATTCAGCGGGCAATCCTGCTGGCGCATTCGTCTGTCCCAAGGCCCGGACAAACATGGGCTGCCCCTCACCGTCTTTCGGCAGGCTGTCCTCTTCGAACTTGAAACCCCAGCGCTCGGTCAGGGAAACCATGCCTTCATGTTCTTCCTTTTCCCAGCTGCGCTTCTTCCTCTTCGCCTTCGTTTCATGTTCCGCTTCAGCTTCATCATCCGGCTTCTCTTTTTCCTTCTTTACCGCCCGGCGACGTCCCTGTTGCTCGGCCTTCTTCGCCCGTTCCGCTTCGGTCTCATCCTTGATCCGGTCATACCAGCCGGTGCCGGAGATCGGCTGAAAAGCGATCACCACATGACCGCCTCCCTTGATGTATTCCTCGATGACTTCCACGTCCGCCTTCCCCAAGTAGCTGACTCCACGATGCGGCAATCCCAGCAGGAAGAACACGCCGGGTTCACCCGATTTGAGCTTGGGCATCTTGGCCCCCGGTTCCAGCCAACGTTGGGAAGAGATTTCCGGCAACCCATCCAGGCTCTCATAAAGTGCTCGTGAACCCAGCGGATCGGATCGCAAAGAGGAATAAGGCGGATAGATGTCCCCGGCGTCGAACCGCAGGGAAAACAGATGCAGCACCATGGCCAGAAAAGCCCCGACCAGCACGAGCGTCAGGAGGAGTGGAAAAGGCAGTCGCTTCAGCATGCGAGAATCCTTTCCACTTTGCGCTGATACTCGCCCATCGATTCCGGCGTCACCTCATGCAGCCCGTACCAGGCCCGCTCAAAATCCAGCACTGTATCTCCAAACACCGTGAGGAGTTCGGGTTTGCTCCGCGCCCGCCGTTCCAGTTCACGGACGTATTCCAGGTTGGATTTGAACCGCGTGATCTTAAGCAGTTCGCGTTCGCCCAGATGGGCGAGCCCGGCCAGGTAGAATGCCCGCAAAGCCAGCCGCAGGTTGCCCGCCGCGATCTGTTCCCGGGCCATCGCCAGCCATTCGTTCTCCGGCAGATCAGCCGCCGAAATATTCTCGTCCGTCAGGTCCGGCCGCGCCGGAATGGCCTGCGCGGCGACGACTGTAGAAGTCTTTTGACGGCTCCAATAACGCCAGAAAAACACCACCAGCGCGGCCGCTACCAAGGCGAGCAAGACGAACAGCAATATCCGCAGCCCGCCCATCCAATCGATGCTGCTCTTGCTGCCATCCATCGCCTTGGGTTTGGGCTTCGGGAACAGGTCGCTGATCCAGTTCTTAAACCGGACCAATTGTTTGACCACGGCCTTGACCGAATCCGCCACAGCAGTCTGGATCTCTTGCAGCATTTTCTGCATCCAGCTTATCTGGGCCAACTGTGCCTCGTCCTCAGTCGGTGGCAGCCGCCATTCATAGCGTCGCTGGCTGAGCACATCTTTGATCGCGTGATCCAGCTTCTCCACCTGTTCGGGCGAAGCGGCCGCGACAGGTTCAGCCGCTTTCACACTGAGCGGTGATAACATTAGCAGCGCGGCGGCCCAGATCACCGCCAGTGCGGGCGCCCGGCGCAACGAACGTATCTCCGCCTTCAGATCCTCCCCTGTACTCAATGCTTCCCCATAGAAACAACGCAGGGCGTAAACGGTTTTGATCAACGGATCCAGGCACACCCACGAGACGGCCACACAGGAGGCCCAGAGTGTCGTGTTCATCATGCTCCAGCCGCCCTGTGTCCACACGGTCTCCACGCCCAGCAGTGTCTTTAACATGCTGGGGATAAAGTTGAACAGCAGCATGACATTGATGATGACGAAAAATCCGAAGATGGTCAGCCAGAGCAACACCTTGTGATTCTGACCGGGCCATTGACAGCTCACCTGCCAGTTGCGGTGGTAAAGCTGGCGCAGCCCTTCCTCCCGGCCATCAGCGGTCCAGGAAAGATTTTGATAGAACGCGATGGCCCAGGCGAACGGCAACGCGATGATCGCGGTGAAAGGCAGGACAATGAACGCCGTCGGCTGCAGCGCGGCTTGCTGGCAGAAGCAGCGTATCCAGCGGCTTAACGTCCAAGGATCGCCCCGCAAGCCGGTGAGGTGCTCCTTGACGCTGGCGATGAACACCGCGTGCCACGTCTTCATCCATACGAAGGCGGCCGTCACGATCAAAGCACCCGACGCGCAATTATTCTGGGCCTGGGCGCCGTGGCTCATGTCCGCCCAGAAATAAAGCAACGCTCCCCAGAAAGGGAACGCGCCCAGCAGATAAGGAAGATACGCACCCAGCGGAAGATCTCGCAGCAGATGCGTCGCCTCTTCCAGCAGATCGATGCTGGGCAGGCCTGCGATGCGTTGATCTTTACGCTTCATTACTGGTCAAAAGTGGAAAGCTTCCAGACCGAACCATCATGAAATTCCGCCGGTATCGAGAGCAGCATACGGCCAACGGTGTAGAACATCATCCAGGCCAGCAAAAAACCGCAGGCACCGGCCAGCAGGCGTTTGATCCCGGCGAGATTGCGCTTCTTGGCGGCAGGCTTGAAAGTGATGCGACGCAGACAGGCCGCACAGATCACCCGGTCTTCATGTTCCGTGACGCATTCCCGGCAGAAGTACTGCGTGCACAGCGGACAACGGGCCACCGCCTCGCGAACCGAGTGATTCAGGCAGCGTTGTTTTTGCAGCGTGCTCAAATGGGCAAGTCAGTGCTTGAAGGCGGTGACGGTGGATTGATGATGGGCGGAGGGGCCGGTGCTTGCAACGCCTGCTTATAACGGCGGAAATTCACCACGCCATACATCCCGGCGATCCCGTTGATCGACGTGGAAAGCACTGTCAGCACCACCTGCCAAGGCGCACCAAATGGTTGCTCCCGCATTGCCGCAACCGACTCCGAATCGGTGATGGCCATATACATACCCATCACGAAGGAGGCGATAAAGCAGACGATCAGGCCCGTGAGCAGCACTACGGGCACGCGTTTCAAGCCGACCGGTAGCGTGGTGTTCTTCTGCTTGTTGAGGGCGATGATGGAGATGACCAGAATCGCTCCCATCTGCAGCAATGAATGTATCCGGCTCAGGTCAGGACCTATCAATGCCACAAAAGCGGTTGCCGGCACATCCGCCAGCGCCACCCAAGACAGCACCCAGTGAACCTTGCCGCGATACGGCACTTCTGGCTCCAATACCACCGCCGCCGGAGCTGCGGCCGGACCGCCGTCAGCAGCTCCATCCAAATTCATTTCCTCAGCCTTCAACTCGCCCTGCGCCTCGGCGATCAGCGGCTTCAGCCGGTCCAGGACTTTTCTCGCGTTTTTGAGCCGGTTCAGTGTCACCAACGGTTCCGCTTGGACGGCCGTGAACAGCGTCGCCTGGCAGGTCGTTCCCCGCGCCACATTGATGACGAGGAAGAGGAGGACGATAAAGGCCAGGAACAGAAAAACTCCGTTGGCCACCGGTTCGTCGTTAAATATACCGAGCAGACCGAAGAAAAATAACGGCAGGCACAGCAAGAGATTGATCACCTTGCCATCGGCCGTACGGCGGATGGCTATCGCCTGGATGTCCTTCAGGTAAAAACGCTTGTAGTTCTCGTTATACCCGTCGCTTTCCACCGCCAGGATGTGATCCGGCCCCAGCCAGAGCTTCACCCCGCCACCGCGGACCATAAAATTGCTCTCCCGGTTGCCGCTGCCCGGCAACTTGACGTATTTTACGTTCTCGGTGCTCATGCGTTGGCAAAAATGGAGATGATGGCCAGCACCAGCAACCCGGTCTGGATCAGGCCGAAAATCAAGGCAACTCGTGTGTGCCAGCGATTGTTAGAGACCAGGCTCCCCGCCTCGTTCCAGTACTTGATGGCCATGAATACCGCCACCGGTCCCGTGAAAAGAAACGGTATGACACTCAACAGCAAGGCCGTCCGCCCGTTCATTTGGCGGGAGCGCTCCAGGCTTTTGATATTCTTCTTCCGGGCACCTGACTCCAGACAACTCGGACAAAGATGCTGCTTCTCCATCTCCACATCGCAGAGCGCACACAGAAACCGGCCGCAACTGTCACACACCTGCGCCGCCTTCTTTTGCGGATGATAGAAACAGGTGGAATCTCCCTCCAACGCAGATTCCCCGCTGCTCGTGGCCGCAGGCGAGATGCGGCGATACAGCGCAGGAAACGCGATCACTTGGATTTCCTTAAGACAGCGCGGGCACAGCATGATGGTCTCGCCGACAGTATTCAAACTGCCCAAATCCACCTTGCATTTCGGACACTTCAACGCGCCTTGCATAGCCACGACTGTTACGACTAATTACGGATCACGCGCGTGGCGCAGATACGGTCATGCAGCGAGCGGCGTTCCGAGTCAAATCCCGCCATGATGTAACCGATCAGACAGGTGAAGAAGCTCAGATATTCGGCAAACGCCCGGCCCGTCGCCTTCGCGTAAGAGACCTTGCTCCCGTCCGGATTCACCACCCGGATCTTGCACGCCATCTTGCCCGGGGTAGCCCCATAAGCGCCGATGAAGAAAATGCGATAAGAGATCTCCAGCACAAAGCCGATGCCGATCGCGATAAATCCCGCGATTGCTTCCCCCTCCGGGGTGTCCGAAGCACCAAAAGCTGCCCCCACCGCAAAACCCGCCGCCATGGCCACGATGCGCATGATGATGTTGTCCAGGAACTTGGCGCCGAACCGGATGCCGAAACTCGCATAGTCCAGCTCTCCGCTGGTGCTGCCGCCTTCCCGCAGTTTTTGCAGGAAAACCGGTTTGCAAGCGGCGCAGACCGCCTTGTCGCCGTAACGGATGACATCGTTCTGGCTGAACAACTGGTTGCACTGGCTGCAGACGACGCTGCCCTCGGCCAATCCCGCACTGGCAGCCGCATTGGCGCCCCGGACCGAAGAATAAGCCTCCCAATTGGCCATTCCCTCTTTCCAGATGAGGGTTGAGCCTAAAAGTTGGCCGCGTTGAAACAGTTGGTCGAGTTCCGCTTCCGAAACCGGGCCCTTCTGCTGATTCCCCTCTGCGTAGTACCAGTTCATTTTGCTCCTTAAGACAGTTTTTTGATTTTTCCTTGAACGAACTGCTCGCAGGATGCTCGGCCCCGGCCCTAAAAAGCAACCGTGAATTTCTCAGTCGGGAGGATTTTCCTATGCCGTCGCCGTCGCCCCCCCACCCGGGTGGCGG
>CALRJY020000003.1:0-277939 GCA_943367715.1 Chitinophaga pinensis
AAAGTGCCGTTGCGTTTCTGACACGCGGACACTTTGCAAGTTGACATGACCTGCCCGCCCGCCTTATACGGCTAACTGTTCCCAATAACTTCACCATCCTCAAAGTCGTTTCCGAGGGTGAAAACGACCGGCAAGGGCCATTCCTTTGCCGCTAATGGCTGATACATTATGTCTGCTCCAACTCCGGACGAAGTCCAACGCCAGATCAATGAACTGAACCAATTGCGGGCCAGTGCACGACGATGGCAAGTCGGCACCACATTGCTGGTGGTGGTGATCCTTTGCGCAGGCATCGGCTCCATTCTTCACGCCATCATGGGTCTGGGCCAGCCCGGACCGGTGCAGGACCAGTTCATGGCGGAATTGCAGGGCGGCCTGAAGAAGCAGGTGGTGCCCGAACTGGACCGCATCGCCAAGAGCACGTTAACTGATGTGCGCCGCGACGTGGAAAAGGAACTCAAGAAGGTGAACGAACGTTCGCCGGAAGTCATGGCGGCCTTTAACAAAGAGCTGGGGAAACTTCAGCACAGCCTGCCCAAACGCGGCGAGAAAGTGCTGGAAGACACCCTCGGCAAGGAACTCAAAGCCCGCGAAGGCAAGATCAAGACGATGTTTCCGAATGTGAAGGAAGAACAAGTCTCCACCATGGTGAACAATCTGGTGAATGAATCCCACGCCTCCATGGAGCACCTCAGCAAGACGGTGTTCGGGCGGCATCTGCAGGCGCTCACGGACATCACAGCCAACCTCGATGTCATCAAGCGGACGGAGAAATTGAATCCCAATGACGATCTGGCCAGTTGGGAAACGGCGCTGGGTGTGCTGGACATCATGCGCGAGGATATGAAACCGGTGGAGGATGCGAGCAAACCGGTGGTGATCAAATCAACTTCAGCCAAAACGGAGGCCAAATGAGCACGCCAGAGAATACCAAAAACGAACCGGCCAAAACCCCGGCGGCTGAACACCTGGCCACGGACTTCGTCGCCAGCGAACTGGTCAAGGCGCGGAGCAGCCTGAAGAAAGCTCAGATCGTGGGCATCATCCTGCTGCTCTTCGTAGGCGGCTACATGTTCATCCTCACGTCCAAGCTGAAGCCCTTCCTCACGCCGCAAGGGGCGGCGAGCACGGCCAATGACGTGATCTACTCCCAAGTGACCGAACGCGCACCGCTGATCGCAAACGATATCAAGAAACGGGTGCCTGAGATGGTGGCCAAGATCCCGGACATGGTCATCGAGAAGATGCCGGAGTGGCGCGAGCAGATCGAGGACCGGGTGGAGGATACCTTGAAGGACCACATGAGCCATCACTCCGTGCAGTTCGGCAAGCATCTGGACCTCTACCTGGCGCAGAACCAGCAGCAGATCGGTGAACTGCTGCAGTCGGCCAATGACAAGGACAAGCTGCGGGTGGTGATGACTTCCATCGAACTGGACATCCTCGGCTTCCTGGATGAGAAGTATGACCAGAAGGAATCCATCAAGGAGAAGCTGGATGCCGCCTTGGAAAAACTCAGCCACATGAACAAACAGATGGACCGTCTGGCCAACGCCAACGACCTGACGGCGCAAGAGAAGAAGACCCGCCGCGCCATAGCGATCATCGCGCAGAAGATCGAAGTGGCGAGGGAGCCGTAAGGCGAACAACTTTAAAAATTAACGTTCAGAAAGCTCCGAAGGCTGTGAGGTCTTCGGAGTTTTTCTTTGGCTAGGGAAAGAGAGGAAGCAGGAGATCGACCGGCTGGGGTTCTTCATTGATACCTGACGATCCGAATGAGGTAACGCTCCCGTCTTCGAAAGCCATGTTGCCACTCTTGTTATGGAGCTGGGAATTCCATTGAAACCGGTCTCCTTTGCCCAGACTTAGACGGAAGTCCTTAGGCGCTTTTCCGGAAATCAAAATATTCCGGTCGCCGAAAAAGATTCCTTGGGCATTCGTCTCGCTCTGTTTTACCCGAAGGGCGATGAAGTAGCTGACGGCAGAGTTTTTCCGCTCTTCCAGCGAAGGCAAATCGGGATTTCTATAATCGCCGAAAACGGCGACAGTGTTCGTGACGCGTTCCTGGTCGTAGCGGCAAACCAAAATCTTAGTGGAACCCAGCTCATTGGACATCGCCATGAAATGGCGCCAAACGGCGTTTGTGTCCTGGTAAGCCAGGGAATTGGTCGCTCCGAATGGATAATAGCCTTCGTTATCTCCAGCGAACATCTTGGCCGACAGCACGATCATCTTGAGATTGGAAGTGCATTTGATGGCGGATGCCCTGGCCTTCGGTTTCGATAATGCGGCGACCAGCATGCTGAGCAGGACGGCAATGATCGTCATCACCACAAAAAGCTCCAGGCGCGTGAAGGCGTGAGGGTGTCTGTTGGTGCTGGTGAATTTCATGCTCAGTTGTTGGGCAGCAAAAGCCTGACGCGATTGGTGTGATCTTTCCACGCCGGATGCCGGGTCGTCTGCTGCACGCTGCCATCGCTCAGGGCCACGTTGCCCCACTTAGTGTGGAGTCTGAAATTCCATTGTAGCAGGTTTGTGCCCGTCACTTCCATCAACGGGCCGTTGACCGTCTGGCTGGTGGCGAAGACATTGCGGTCACCAGCGAGAACGAGGTCCGGTGCTGTTTCTCTGGCATCGATACCGACAAAATAGCTGATGGCGGAATTCTTCAGGGTGGAAAGGCCCAAGAGGTTGTTGTTCGTGTCAGTTTGGCCAAAAATTTGAGCGCCAGTCTTTAGTTGAAGATCTTCCTGGGGGCAGATCAGGATCCTGGTGCTGCCGAGTTCATTAGATAACGCATAGAAATGCTTCCATGCATCCGTCTCGTTCTGCCACACGACCGAATTGGTGGCGAAGTAGGGAAAATTCTGGTCATTGTCTCCGGCGAACATTTTGAAGGAGAGGGCGACCTGTTTGAGATTCGAACTGCACTTGATGGTGCTGGCCTTCTGACGCGAGCGATAATAGTGAGGGCCGAGCACCACACACACGCCAACCACGAAGATGACCGCTAACACCACCAGCAGCTCCAAGACCGAGAAGGCTCTTTGCTTTGAAGTCATCATATCAAGGCACCAACAGCCTCACGTTCCCGGTCTGATTTGTTCCGATAGATACAGACGCACGCAGGGTTAGCATGCTGTCATCGGCAAGGACGACATTGCCTTTCTTGCGGTGCAAGGCATCCGTCCATTGTAGTTGGGAGGAAGCAGAGACAGTCACTGCGGTGTTCGTGAGGGCCTTGCCGCTCAACAGGATGTTCCGGTCACCCATCAGCACCGTGCCTGCATTGGTTGCGCTGGCGTCCACATTCACAAAATAACTGACCGCAAGATTTTGCAGCTGCCACAAGCTATTAGTGGAGGCATCAAAGGTGTAAGCCATGGTTTGACGACGGGAAACGTCTTCTGGGCAGATGAGGATTTTGGCGCTGCCGATCTCGTTGGAGAGTGCTAAGAAGTGTTTGCAAGCATTGCTGCTGTCTTGATACGCAACGCTGTTAGTGGCGCCAAAAGGGGACATGCCACCATTGTCTGTGGCAAACATTTTGAGCCCCATGCTCAAGGATCTAAGCCGCCCAAAACAGCCGAATTGACGGGTGTGTTGTTTGACCCGTTGTATCCCTGCAAATGCCAGAACACTCAAAAGAGAAAGAATGATCAGAACCCAGAGCAATTCCTTGCGGGTGAAGGCTTGTTCTTTATTTCGGCTCCTCGGGCGCATGTTCAAGTCCTATTTGTTAAGGCAGTAAAAGTCGAACTCTGATTTATGGCGTGCCATGTCTTCATTGTGGCAGGAGCAGACGATTCGTAGTGCTGGACGGCCATTTGGCCGCGCTGATAAAATTACTTCCTGCTGACACGCTGCCGTCGGCCAAGGCCACATTCGGACAGGCTTGAGCTTGCGGGCCGCGTTCATGCAGCGGACCAAGCCAGCGCAGCTTGGTCCGTTCATCTGCGACCAGCAAAGGACCGGCCTGCATAGGACTGATAGCGCCAAGCCGTCCATCCCCTGTGAGTCAGACATCCGGAGAGGATTCTTTGGCATTCAGTCCGACGAAATAACTGACGGAAGAATTCTTCAGGGTGGAAACGCCCAGCAGGTTGTTGTTCGTGTCAGTTTGGCCAAAAATTTGAGCGTCAATCTTTGACTGAACATCAGCTGGACACAGCAGAATTCTGGCGGAGCCCAGTTCATTGGAGAGGCTCAGGAAATGGAGCCAGGCTTGCGTGTCATTGGTATAGGCCGGTGTGCCGGGTGCGACGAAAGGGAATTCACCATTGTTATCACCCGCGAACATCTTGAACGAAAGGGCAACTTGCTTGAGGTTGCTCTTGCATTTGATGGTGGACCATCCCACATGCCGGTTTCTACCGCTTAACAGCGGTAGTATAATCAGCCCGGCCAGCACGAATATCACCGCCAGAACAATTAACAGTTCCAAAGCAGTGAACGCCTTTCCCCGATGTCGTAGATAGTTTGTTTTCATTTCGGCAGCAGCAGGCGATTGGCGGTGTTGGTTGGCCAAGGAGCTTGCGTGAGATTCTTGACGCCCGGATAGACTTGGCTATTACGGACGGCCAGCACATTGGGGCGATCATCGTGAATGGGTGCCACCCAACGGAGATTGGAACTGTCATTGGCGAACAGCAGTGGACCTTGCCGGGTCCGGCCGGAGTCCTCGACGCGAGCGTCACCCGCCAGCCAGGTATCCCGATTCTTACCGGCATCAAGCCCGACAAAATAGCTGACGGCCGCATTCTTCAAAGTAGAGAGGCTATGCGGACCGGCATTGCTTCCTGTGTTGAAATCCTGCGCACGGGCCATCTGCTGATCCGAGGGGCATTGCAAAACCTTGGGATGGCCCAGCTCTTTGGCCAGGCTTTGGAAATGAAGCCAGACTTGCGAATCGTTGGTATAAGCCAATGACTCCGGGTTTTCATAAGGATAGCGGCCATCATTGCTGGCGGCATACGTGCCGAATGCCATCCCGATCTGCTTCAAGTTATTCGTGCACTTGATCGCCATCGCCCTGGCTTTGAGATCGCCTCCCTTTCCGCCCAACCACAGGAAGCCGAGCATGGCAAGCAGCACCACGACAATGACGACCTCACCGCGCGTGAAGGCGGAGGCTCGATTCAATGAACGGGTGATCTTCATTGCGGGAAAAGAAAGCGGTTCGCATTCGTGCCGTAGGAATCACGGGCGAGTTTGAGGGCTTCACGCAGACGTTCCGTGCTGGCTTGCTGGACGCTGCCATCGGCGAGGGCATAATGATTGGCATCGCCATGGAATGGCTGTTGTGGGGAAGTGCGCCAAGTGCTTTGGATGGATGCTTCCACTGGATTTCCGTTGGTGCTGCTGTAGAAAGCGGAGCGGACACCGGCAGCGAGATTTCGATCTCCGGTCAGGACCATGTTCGGTTTGGTTTCTTCAGCAGACACGCCTATGAAATAACTGATTGAGGCGTTTTGCCTTTCGGTATGGGCCAGCCCTGTGGGAGAACTCGAGAACTCACGAGCCCGTGCCGAAACGCGAGCAACGTCCTGTGGGCAGATCAATACGGTGGGATTTCCCAATTCATTGGAGAGCGCCAAGAAGTATTTCCAGACGGCGGGCTGGACGAAATCTTTCGCACCTCCATCTGCCATGGGAAATTTCTGATCATGGTCGGCAGCATACATTTTGAATGACAGGGCGACTTGCTTGAGGTTGGAATCACAACGTGGCGGATGCCCGATACGGCGTGGACGGTTGACATGAGTCCAAGCCAGCATCACCAGCACGCTAATGACCGCAATCACACCCAGCAGTTCCCAAAAGGTGAACGCGTGCTGTGATGCTCGATTGGATTTTGCCTTCATTGCGGGAAAAGAAACCGGTTCGCATTGGTGCCGTAGGAATCACGGGCGAGTTTGAGGGCTTCGCGCAGACGTTCCGTGCTGGCCTGCTGGACGCTGCCGTCGTAGAGCGCATAATTGCCACCCAACTCGTGAAACTCATCGGTCCTCGGCTTCCACCATTGGCTTGAGTTGATGTTCAACTCTGTCAGTTGATTGCCGGGGCTCTGGTAGAGTGAGGCCCTACCACCTGAGGTGACATGCCGGTCACCGGTCAGCAGCATATTCGCTTTTGTTTCATCTCCATGCGGATTGATGAAATAGCTCACGGCCTGATTGCGTTTGTGGCGGAGAAGCAGGCTGTTGGTGAGGCCGACGAACGCGTCGGCCACGTTTGTCCGGCGCTCTCTATCTGCGGGACAGACCAGTATCTTGGTGGTCCCAAGTTCATTGGAAACCGCGAGGAAATATTGCCAGGGTGCGGCGAATGAGCTGACGGTTTGGGTGGCTTGGGTGACTGAAGGCGGTTCATGCCAGGGCATCAGGCCGTCGTGATCACCTGCATACATTTTATAGGACAGGGCGATCTGTTTGAGATTACTGGAACATTTGATCCTGGTCGCGGTTGTGCGTGGTCGGCTTATTGCGGACATGAACAATGCAAGCAATACGGCCACGACCGCTACCACCACCATCAACTCCAATAGAGTCAGCCCGGAAGTGTTTCCGGTACGGAATCGCGCCATGGGAATGCGTTGCTGCATAAACTCTCCTTTCTATCGCCAAGAGAAGTTAAGCATAACCGGTACCAAGACGCAAATGGCCGGTTTGTAATGGAGTTGTGCAGGGCGCGCGCGTTCTCCTCACGCATCATGTGCGGGATTTTAACTTGCGACCACTCTTTGGACCGCGACTGTGTGCGTTAAGCACCCGTCGCAGCGGGGCGGCTTTTAGAAGGCTTTAAAATATTTCTCGGCTGACTTGGCCTCTTCCAACTGCTGCGGCTGGTCCCTTTGACGGGACACAGCCGCGCTCCAAAGTCATCGAACTTTTTCATCCAGCACGAGCACGCCGTGCGGCTCCAGATCGAAGTTGCCGCTGACTTTCTGACCGGTGAGGAAGTCGTGCATGGGCTTGAAGAACTGGATGCGCACGTTCGTGGGATTGTGGTTCAGCAGGAAGTAGAGGCGCATGTCGTCCTTCTGCCGCATGCAGACTTCCACGGAGTCCGGCACCTTGATGAGCGGGAAGAGGCCGCAGAGCTGGCGCACCCACGAGATGAGGTCGAAGTAGAAGTTCTGGTGGCTGAGCGTGCCTACATAGATCGCTTTCCCCGCGCCGAATTCGTTCATGGTGATGGCCGGCTTGCCGGCGTAGAAATCACGCGCGTAATGCGCCAGCACCTGGCAGCCCGGTCGCGGATCGATGAGATCGCACCAGATGCGCGCGGGATGAAGGTTGCTCGTGGTGAAGCTGCCCTTGAAATGCATGTGGTTCTCCTCACCCGGCGGCATGGTATCGAACTCCTGCACCTCCAGGCCGAAGAGGTCCGTGAGTTCGTAAGGATAACCGCTCATGGGCGTGAGGTGATGTTCATCCACCAGGCCGGTGTTGCACGTGCCGATGAGCACGCCGCCGTTGTGCACGTAGAGTTTCAGGCGATCCGCCTGCCCACCGGAGAGCATGTGGAGCGAGGGGGCGATGACGAGCTTGTAACGCGAAAGGTCATCCGTGGGGCGCACGAAATCCACGAGAATATTCTTATCATGCAGCGCGTTATAATAGAGCTGGATGTGTTCGCGCTGGTGGAAGTGTTTGTTCGGCTTCAGCGGCTGATCGATGGCCCAGTGGTTCTCGTGATTGATGAGGATGGCGGCATCCGCTACGACTTGGGTGCCTTTCAGAAGGCTGCCCATACGTTTCAATTCATCGCCGATCTGGCTGATCTCCTTATACATCCGGTTCTTGCCGGTGCCATCATGCGTGAGCACGCCACCATAGAATTTCTCTGGGCCGAATCGCGGCTGACGCCAATAAAAATAGAGCACACCGCTGGCTCCGCGCGAGATGAGCTGGTAGGTGAAGAGCCGCACGACGCCGGGACGCACGAGGGAATTCACATCGCCCCACGCCACGGCACCGGCTTTTTGTTCCATCACCCAGAAGCCCAGATCGCCATCGGGCGTGTGACCTTTCGGCCCTTTGAGTGAGCGCATCAGATCAATGCTGGCGGCGATCTCGGAGGATTTGGATTTGATCGCGGCATCACTATCCACGGAGATGAAGTCCACGGCATTTGCCACATCGAAGTAATCGAACTCCGCAGCGAAGGCGCGCAAGGGTGTGGTGACGGGTACGCCGGGGGTCAGTTCACGCAAGAGATCGGCCTGCATGCGGACGAAGGCGACGAGGGTGTCACTGGAGAAGCGGCGCCAGTCGGTGACGAGCGCGGGATTGTGCACGGCCGGAGCGCGCATGGGGAGCGGCACCTGTTCCCAATCGGAAACGACCTGGCCCCAGAAACGCAGCCCGAGCGCGTCGTTCAGGTGCTCGATGGTCTCGTACTTTGCCTTGAGCCATTCATGCCAGTCACGCCGGGTCTCCGGGTTGAAAGAGTATTCAGTGTTGTGCCGGCCGATGCCGTTATCGATCTGCCAGGCGATGAGGGCGGGATGCTTGCCCAACGCAGCGGCCATGGCGCGCACGATCTTCTGGCAGTAATCCCAGTACACACCGCTGTTCAGGCAGTAGGCACGCCGGGTGCCTTCATGGCGGATGAGGCCGTTCTCATCGACGGGGAGAATCTCCGGATGTTGTTGCAGCAGCCAGATGGGCGGCGCGGCCGTGGGCGTGCCGAGGACGACCTGGATATTATTCTTATGCAGCAGCTCCATGAAGCGGAGCAGCCAGCCGAAATCGTATTTGCCCTCCTCGCGTTCGCAGAGGCCCCAACTGAACTCGCCGAGACGCACCACGTTGATGCCCGCAGAGACCATCAACTCGACGTCCCGCACCCAGGCCTCTTCTGGTGCCTCTTCCGTGCCATCATAAGGATAAACCCAATGCTCCGGGTAATAATCAGCTCCGAAGTACATAAACCAACCCTTTCTCTCTGATGTTTACGACAGGTACAGCACTTACGACTCTGGATACGGCGGGACAAGCCCAAGCATGAACCGAGGAACTCAAGCGGGCAACTTCATTCTGGCGAACAGGAAGATGGCGCCCAGCGTTTTCACGAGCTTGGATAATACTTTGGCGAGCCTGGGTGAGCAGGTTGTGGCTACGACATGGCCCTCCCGGACCGCTATGACATTCTCCTCGCATGTCACTTAATAAGACGTCAGCGGAAGTGAAAAGTTTCGGTAAATCGGGTGAAATCTTTGAACAGACGCAATGGACGTAGAAGGTTTCAGTTCTGCTTACTTATCGGGCGGGCGGTATCAGGTCTGTTTACGTCGTTCACATTCCCCGCTTGGCTCTAGTCGCACTTTTCGGCATTGATGAGGCCGCGACCTGACATGTCATTTGCGTCCCCTACTTTACCGATCTACGTTTGCGGCTGCACGGCCAGCGGAAAATCCGCGCTCGCGCTGGAGCTGGCGCAGCGGTTGGGCGGCGAGATCATCTCGGTGGATTCCATGCAGGTGTATCGCGGGCTGGACATCGGCACGGCGAAAGCTTCGCGTCAGGAGCAGGCGTTGATGCCGCATCACCTGATCGATGTGGTGGACGTCAGTGAACCCTTCGATGCGGCACGGTTCGTGACGCTGGCGGATGCGGCGGTGAAAGATATCCGGAAGCGGGGCAAGGTGCCGATCTTTTGCGGGGGCACGGGATTTTATTTTCAAGCGTGGCAAGGTGGACTGAACGCGACGCCCAAGGCTTCCGCTGAATTACGTGCGGAGCTGGAGGCAACGCCGCTGGAGACGCTCCTCGTAGAATTGCAAAGCAAAGACCCGGCGACTTACGAACGGTTGGACCGGAGTAATCCGCGGCGGGTCATCCGGGCGCTGGAGATCATCCGCATGACGGGTCAACCGGTGGCTCCGGCAGCGCCGCCGATAAGCGCGGAGCGGGTGACGCGCATTGTGGGGCTGGAATGGGACGCGGAGATTTTGCGTGCACGTATGGACAAGAGAGTGGACGCGATGTTCGCGCAAGGGCTGGTGGCGGAGACGAAGGATCTGCTGGCGCAGGGACTGGAGGAGAACCGCACGGCGATGCAGGCGATTGGTTACCGGCAGGTGGTGGAGCATTTGCGCGGGGAGCGGGATCTGGCGGAGACGATCGCGCTGGTTAAGCTCAAGACATGGCAGTTCGCGCGGCGTCAGCGCACATGGTTCCGCAATCAGTTGCAGGCGGAGTGGGTGGCGGCGAATGAGGCTTCGACGGTTTCGGGGTGGGCGGATGCCGTTGCCTCAATGCGCTAGGCGTTTCTCGAAAACGTAGAGTTTGCCATTTTGCGCGAGGCCGAACTTGGGACCGGTGAAGCCGAGGGCGAGGAGTTCTTTCCGCAGAAACATCATCATGCCGCCGTGACTCACGATGAGGGTGTCTTCTTCCGCTTTAGTAAGTATCTCCATGCGCAGGGTGTTCACGCGGGCGAGGAATTCATCCTTGGCGGGGCGTTGGGAGGAATGAGAGGTGAGCCAAGCGAGCTGCAGCATTACGCGCCAGCCGAGCAAAGGCAGGCGCAGACCGCCAGTGGGTGAAGGGAGAATGTCCGGTTCGCGCAGTTCGGGGCGTTGCACGATGTCACCGGGGAAGGCTGTCTTGGCGGTGATGTAAGCGCGGGGGAGATCGCTGGAGAAGCAGCGTCGCCACGCGATGCCGCCGAGGTCGATGGTGCCGAGGGTCACGTCGGCGCGTTCGTATTCTTCACGCCAGGCACGCAGCTCCTGGGCGGTGAACCAGCCGGAGGGCATAGGTTTCTTGACCTCGAAATGGCGGATGAGGCCGATGCGGAGAGTTCTGGCCACGGTCAAAGTTTACTCTTTTTGGGCTTTCTCCACCACGATGGGAACAGTTCCGGGAATGGCGTCGTAGCGGATGGAGCCGTTCTCTACTGGCACCACTGTCTTTTGACCGCCTTGGGTGATGCGGGCGTGTTTCCAATCGGCAGGTACGCGGGTGATGAGGGTCAATGGGTGATCGTAGTAGAGCGGGTCGGCTTTGGATTTGAGTTCCACGTGGAACTTGGTGGCGCTTCGCTCCAGCACCTTTACCTCGGCGGTGTTGCGCTCGGTCTCGTACTGATGCGCGGAGATGTGGTCGGTGATCCAGAGCTGGTGTTTGTCCTGACGTTCTTTCAGGGCGTCCAATAGGGGGAAGAAAACATCCTGTTTCAAGGCCCAGAAATCTTGATAGCCCCAGTCCGGCTTGAGGCGCTCTACGCCGTGGATGACAAGGTATTCCAGGCCTTTGCTGGCGATGGCCTTGTCCGCCAGCGCGAGCATCTCCTCCTTCGTCTTCCAGTGATAGACCGCGCCGTGATCACCGAAGGGCGGCCGGTCGATCATGTTGTTCTGTTTCAATAACTCGTTCAATTGCGCAGGCGTGATGTTCCAGTCTTTTGGGCCCACGCCGGGCTGCCCGTACGAGACGAGCTTGGTTTCCTTGGCACCGGTGACCTTGCGGATGTAGCGGGCGCAGTCACCGATCTCCACCACAGCATTCGTGTAATCCTTCACGCCCTTGTGCGTCATGGTGTGGTTGCCATAGACCATGCCTTGCTGCCAGACCTTGTTATCCCAATCGGCGGAGAACTTGAGGTGTTCGCCTTTGCCGGGGCAGATGTAAAAGGTGGCAATCATACCGCGCTTCACCAGTTCCGGCGCGGCCACTTGCACGTGGCTGGGCCAACTGTCATCAAACATCAACAGAAAGGCGGCCGTGCGGTCATCCTTCCACCGGGCGATGCGGGTTTCGCCGATCTCTTGGGCGGCAGAAGGTAACGCCCTGCCAAAGAACAAAAGTAAAAGGCAGAGGGCAAGGGGTTTGTTCATAGTTGATAATCGAACTATGGGCCAACGTCATTATCCCTGAAACATCAAAAATAATATCAGTCCGATCATCAGACACTCTATGAAGGTCAAAGTGACCATGCAGAACGGTGCATAGCGGGTGCGTTCCAATTTCAGGAAGGCCGACAAAGGCAATATGCAGGCAAAGAAAATTACGCCAGGAACGATGAGTTCATCAGAGAAATCTCGGGCAATGATTTTCTTCTCCCTCACCAATTGAAGATAGCCGTTGAATGGAGAACGAATGGTGTCACCCGTTTTGGCAGCGTCATAGAATCGACGTGTAACAGAGGTGTCGAGGGTTCCTCCTTGTTCACAGCTGATGCGATACTGATGCTGCTCAGATTCTGAGATATATTTGTTTGCGATGACCATATCGCCTTCAAACATTGAACGCATTCCCAAGACCAACAGGGCCGTCTGAAACGCAAAGACGGCACAGATCACGGCCCCAATTCTCAAAGCGAGGAGAATGCGTGCTCGCGATTTGAGAAGTGCTGCGTCTGTCGTGGTTTGTTCCATTGGATGAATCTGCCACCCCTTCTGGGTGGAGATTTTGAGGACGGTCTACCGGGGGTATCGCTCCCGGTGGTCGCTCGACCCCCGGCTACTTTCTGGCATCACTTCGTGATGCGGGTTACGCAGTAGAGTTTTTGACCGCATCATTGTCATTTAGTCATTAGGCGGATTTGAGATTGCTCCACGGGGATGGGGCCATGTCGTCATATCCAGCAGATGCAGGCACCGCCTCTTTTACTTCTCAAATCCATGACAAAGGATGCCTTATTTGGAGGATTTTTTCTGTGAGACATCGCGTACGATCGGCTCAAGCCCATCAAGCATGCCAGTCTCATTTACCGTAAGGTCCTTAAGTTTTCTCAACTTATCGATCTCTGCCAGAGAGAGTTCCCATTTGCCTTTTGACATGAACCAGAGCGGGGCAGCCGTGCGGAAAGGCGTATCAATCGCCAAGGTGGAAACTTCTTCATAAGCATTCAGGCCCAAGGCCGTGATCACGATCATGAGGCGGAGTTTTTGATCCAACGGGACGGACGGCTTTTTCCGCTGTTCTTCTTTCAGCCAGATGGAAAGCTCGGCCAGCATCTTCCGGCCAAAAGGTTTGCGCTCCAGGGTGATGGTATTGCCCACAGCGAAAACGAGGCACGTGGCTTTTTGCATATCGTTGGTGCTGATCGCGTAAGCTGCTTTGAGGTTGCGGAGCCAGCGATCACAATCAGCGTCATCGCCCAGCTCTTGCATGAGAAAAAGCAGTTTGGGAGCAAGTTCCTCGGGTTTCTGGATGGTCAACATGCGGAGGGCGGTGGGCGTGAGGTCATCCAAGCTTGGGGAGTTCGGATACTTTGCGTGGTATGCCTGTGCCAACTGGGCGGCATAGGTCAGAGCGTCGGACGATGCGGCTTCGATCCGTTGGGATAACAGGCGTTCATTTTGCGCGGAAATGCCTTGAAGGTTGGGGTCTGCGGCATGTGAGCTAACATCCATGCCCAACAGGAGTAGCGACACCAATACGACCGTCATGAATCCTTGAACATTCATAGCGCAGGGCAGATAACCCGGTAAAAGGGCCTGATCACGTGTTTTACGAAGGGCAGTGTAACAGTGCTTTCCATGTGAACAAGGGGATGTTCTTAAAACAAGGGCCGCAAAAAAATGGGCATGGTGGAGGCGGTTGACCGGGGGTATCGCTCCCGGCTACTTGCTGGCAGCGTATTTCCATACCGCTTCTCTTCTGTCGTTCAAAACAGCAATTCCAACACCAATATGACTGGCCACGGCAGGAGTATCAGGGTGCATATCACCAAGGGAACCCAGATATGGCGACCGCTCCCGCGTTTTAGAGCGTGGACCGCGAAAATCAGGCCCAGCAATGCGGCCGGGCAGCCGTAGAAAAAGGCCACCATCAGACTGTAATTATCCACGTCTTTTCCAAGGAAGCCCAACCATTCCAGCACCAAGCCGCCCTCCATCAAGACGGCGAATGTAGCCGAAAGATAGGCCACCCAAACAGCGGGAGTGAACCTCTCCTTTGGCAGGGGCGGTGGCTTGTTGGGAATGGGTGATGGGTTACTCATCCAGCACAGGTTTTGATCCCGAAGCGATGTTACCGGCATCCAAAGCGGCAGAGGTGATTTGAAGTTCAGAAGTCATAGGTCGCGATTATCCAAGCCGAACCGTATCATTCCTATCCATGGTAACGCAAACGGTAGTAGCTGTCCTCCAGTGAGATGCAGGGACTGAATATCTGGAAGAGTAATTCACGGGTTGGGGTTTCCGCGCTAATTAATAAAGCGGGATAATCTTCATTCGGCCCGAGTTGGTCTCCGCGAGGCCAGTGCTTTTCGATCGGACCAAAACAGCGATACGCACCATATCCTATCAGATAAAGTGCGAACATGGCTGCCAGCAAAAGGGCGAAAGGTTCTTTGAGCTTCTTCACGAGGCGATCACTCCGTCACGCGTCACAATGCTTCTGCATGAAACTGGCCAGTTCGGCTTTGTCGGTGGTGCTCCAGACGAGGCCGCAGTCCAGGCAGGCATGGGCTTGGTCCGCCATCTCGGTCCCCTGACTCATGGTGAAGGCGAACAGGCGCAGGCCATCGGGATGGAATTGCGTGGGGCCGCCGTTCCGCGGGTCAACAATCTTTCCCTTCGTCACACGTTCACTCTGGCATTGGAGGCATTGGGGCATAGGCGCATCCGGTTATTGCTTAGATGCGGCTGTCCCGGGGGCGGTTTCCTTTGGTTGCGGCCCGGCTGGTTGCTGGCGGATGACTTCCAGCACCAGTTGCAAACGCTCGCGGGCTTTGCGCTCACTAACGGCATGCAGTGAGAAGATGACGGCAAGGGCGGCGAGAAAGAGGATGGGCGCGGAGGAAGCCGGTTCAGCCCACAGGTAAAGAAACGCCATCAGGATATAGCAAATACTGACCGAAACCGCCGTATGATGGTCTTTGAGCCAGCGACGCCAAGGCGGTGCGGCGTGGGCTTCGCGGGTGAGGTCGAGAAGAGCCTGCACGTGCGGCGGCAACGGATCCCGGCCGAGGATGAGATTGGGTTCGGTGGACATAACTCAGGTGAGTTGAAGTTTTTGCTGTGCTTGTTCCTTGCCAATGAGGTTAGCAGAACCGGGAAGCGGGGCAAGCCGGATGATGGGTGTTTCAGGCGGCGAAGCATTTCGGACACCATCCTGCGGTCCAAGGGCCGGGCTCTCCAATCTGGAGATCGGCGTTGCAACGGGCTATTTTTTGAAACTTTATCTCCATATAGCGCATATAACGCATGTAGTCCTCACGCACGGGGTAAAAATCAGCCAGTCTCATGCCCATGATAAAGCGGTTGCACAGAGGAAAAAGAGCAAGGAGGAGAACGGCAACGCCCCGACCTGTCGGCCCGGGGTTCAAGGCGATGGAGGAAACCCAAATCCGTCATTCTTTTCCTTTGAGTCTTTCCAGCGGACGTCATAACTTGAGGGACACCTTCGTTCTGGCCACACATGGCGGGGGACCGTCATTTACTGAACGGCCGTCGAGGGCGTTACTGAAAGGCACTTGCTTTATGGCCATAGACAGTCCTGCAACCCCTGAGAAACCGGTACCCACCAACCCTGCCGTCAGCTCGCGCAACAAACCCAAGTACCCCGGCATCCGGGTGACGTGTAACGGCAACCAGCTCGTCACACAATGGGTGGAGACGCGCATCACGGAAGGCGGCGTGTTCTATCCCATCACGCCTTCCACGGAGGGCGGCGAGATCTACCAGCAATCCTTTGCGCAGGGCGAACTGAACGTCTGGGGCCAGCAGAAGATCGCGGTGGAGACGGAGGGCGAGCACGCGGCACAAGGTGGCGCGACGTCCTACGCGGTGCAGGGCAAGCGCACGGTGAATTTCACCTCCGGCCAGGGCATCGTGTACGCGATGGAGCAGTATTACCACGCGCCGGGCAAACTCTCCACGATGGTGCTCGAGGTGGGCGCCCGCGCGCTAACGAAGCACGCGCTGAACGTGCATTGCGGGCATGATGACTTTTACGCCGCGCTGGACACGGGCTGGACGATGCTGATGGCGAAGGACGCGCAGCAGGCGGCCGATCAAGGCATCATCCTGCGCAAGGCGAACGAGCTGGCGCTGAATCCCGGCATGAATATCCAGGATGGCATGCTCACGACGCATTCAGAGCGCACCTATCTGGCGCCGGAAGCGGAATTGCTCCGCGAATATCTCGGTGCGCCGGATGACCAGATCGACTGCCCGACGCCCGCGCAGAAGGAACTCTTCGGCCCGAAGCGGCGGCGGGTGCCGATCATGATCGACCTGAAGAACCCGATCCTGCTGGGACCGGTGCAGAATCAGGAGCATCACATGAATGGTGTGGTGGCGCGCCGGAACAATTTCAACGAGTACATCCTCGGTTTCCTCGAGCAAAGCTTTGTGGAGTTCGGTCATCTGACCGGCCGTCATTATGGGCTTATCACGGAATACAAGACGGAGGATGCGGATACGGTGTTCGTGTCACTGGGTTGCGCGGCGGAGAATATCGAAGAGGCGTGCGATTACTTGCGCAACCAGCGCAACGCGAAGGTCGGGAGCATCCATATCAATGTGATCCGGCCCTTCCCGGAAGCGACAATCATCAATGCGCTGCGCGGAAAGAAGAACGTCATCATCATCGAACGCACGGATGAAAGTTTGGCTGGTGATAATCCGTTGGCGCGTGATATCCGGGTGGCTTTCGGCAAGGCACATGAAGTAGCGAAGTTTGGCGGCACCTTGCCCGCATTGACGCCGGAAGAGACGCCGCGGTTGTTCCGTGGTTCTTATGGCATCGGCTCACGCGACTTCCGTCCCGAGCATACTTTGGGCGCGTATGAATTTGCCGTGGGTCAGACGAAGCGCAAGGATGGGAAGAGTTCGGCGGATGGCGAGACGTTCTTCGTGCTCGGCGTGGATCATCCCTATGCGGTCATCAGCAAGGACACGCCGTCACTGCTGCCGGACAAATCCATCGCGGTGCGGTTCCATTCCATCGGCGGGTGGGGCATGATCACCACGGGCAAGAACTTGGGCTCGATCATCGGTGACTTCGGCAAATACGTCTCGGAGCGCGACCCCGTCTATGACGAGGAAGGCATCCTGAAGGACAAGCTGAACATCATGGCGAACCCGAAGTACGGGTCCGAGAAGAAGGGTGCGCCGACGAATTACTATCTGGTGGTGGCGCCGCAACGCGTGCGGGTGAATTGCGAACTGAACCACGTGGATGTGGTGCTGTGCTGCGATCCGAAGGCCTTCACGCATACGAATCCGCTGGAGGGCTTGAAGAAGGGCGGCAGCCTGGTGTGGGAATCCAGCGACACCCCGGACGTGGCGTGGCAGCGCATCCCGGCGCATCACCGCAAGTTCGTTAAGGAAAACAACATCCGCGTGTTTATTTTGCCGGGCTTCGCGATCGCGCGCAAAGCGACGAATCAGCCGGAGTTGCAATTGCGCATGCAGGGCAATTCGTTCCTCGGCGCTTTCTTCCGCGTGTCGCCGTTCTTGAACACGTTTGGCATCACGGAAGAGCAGTTCCTCACGGTGGTGCGGAAGCAGTATGAGAAGAAGTTCGGCCGCTTCGGTGACGCGGTCGTCGCTTCCAACATGGAAGTCATGACGCAAGGGTTTACACAGGTGCACGAGATCAAGCATGGCGAGATCGACGATGCAGACCGCTCCAGCATGCGCAATGCGCCGCTGAAGCCGCTGGGCGATCATCAGTTCACGCCGACGGCCGGTGTGAAGGCGGGCAATGGCCTGAGCGCCTTTCCGATGCCGGGTGGCCAGACGCGCGTGCCGGTGCAATCGCTGGCGAAGTTCGACAGCGAGTTCCGTTGCGGCATGGGTTATCACCAACCCGCAGGTGCGCTCGCATCCGTGGGTGTGATGGGCGCGGGCACGGGAGCCACGCAGTCCAAGTACGTGGCGCGGCGCGAGACGCCGGTTTACATCGCGGAGAATTGCACGCAATGCATGGAGTGCATCACGGCTTGTCCGGACACGGCCTTGCCGAACATGGCGCAGGATGTCTCCACCGTGCTGCAAGCCGCGGCGATCAATTACATCTCGGACACGGCCGAGCGCAAGAAGCTGCTGAACGAATTGAAGGGGATCGAAGACCGTGCCCGCACGAAGATGATGGATGCGGTGAAGAAGCGCGAATCCGTGCCCTTCCAAAACATCATCCGCGACGAGGTGAATGCGCTGACGCAGATCGCGGAAGCTTCCCGTGCGCAGTTCATGGGCATCATCGACCAGTTGCCGCTGGCGTACTCGAACGTGCCGGCCATCTTCCGTTCGCCGGAGCAGAAGACGCCTGGTGGTGGCGGCCTGTTCTCCATCTTCGTGAGCGACTTGTGCAAAGGTTGCGGCGAATGCGTGCAGGTGTGCGGCGATCACGATGCCCTGCGCATGACGACAGAGACGGAAGACCTGAACGCCAAGCTCACGACGGCGCAAATCTTCTCGCGCCTGCTGCCGGATACGCCGCAGAAATTCCTCGGCCTCTATAACGACTTGGATGCAGCGGGTTCGCGTGAAGCGGCTTTGCGCAATCACTTGATGGTGCGGCGCAATTACGAGGCGCTCGTTTCTGGCGATGGTGCGTGCGCTGGTTGCGGTGAGAAGAGTGTCTTACGCGCAATCGCTTCCGTGACGGAAGCGTATATGCGTCCGATGTATCACAAGAAGGCCGAACGCCTGAAGGCGAAGGCGACGCGACTGGAATCCGATGGGCCCGCGAAGCTGATGGTGTTGAAGGCTAATGACGAGGTGCAGTACAAGCTCTATTGCAAGAGCATCGCGCATATCATCATGGGGCTCGGCGGTGAGAACGATGAGGATACGGACAAGCGCATCGCCGATTACGAAGCGAAGCACGGCACGATCACGGACAAACAGCTTATCGACGGTCTAGTGGCGGTGCTCCGACAGGATTCGTTCAATCACAAGGAATTGCAGGCCATCGATGGTCGTAAGGCGAACGGCATGTCCGTCATGATGATGGGCGCGAGCACCGGTTGTAACACGGTGTATGGCTCCACGCCGCCATCGAACCCGCATCCGTATCCGTGGATGAACTCGCTGTTCCAGGACGGCTCGACGATTTCGTGGCTGATGGCGGAATCGGTCATCGTGAATCACGCGCGCCGTTCAGTGGTGCCTGAACGTCTGGCGGATGCGTTGCTCGATAGGCCAATTGTCACGAGCGAGATGGAATACTTCACGCTCACGCACTTGGACGACACCTTGATGACAGAACAGGAGATCCGCGAGCTGCCCAAAGTTTGGGTGGTCGGTGGCGATGGTGCTACGGGTGATATCGGCTTCCAGAACGTCTCGAAGGTCGTCCTGCAGAACCGGCCGAATGTGAAGATGCTGATGCTCGACACACAGGTTTACTCGAACACGGGCGGTCAGAACTCCGACTCGTCCACGATGCTCGGCGGTTATGACATGAACCAGTTCGGCGTGGCCTCGCAGGGCAAGCTGATCGAGAAGAAAAACGTCGCGGAGGCGTTCACCAGCGGGCACGGTTCGCCGTTCGTTGCACAAGTCTCGATGGCGAATGCGGCGAAGATGTACAAGGCGATGCTGGACGGTCTCGAATACCGCGGCACGGCGTTCTTCCAGGCTTACACCACCTGCCAGCCGGAACACGGTGTGGGCGATAACATGTCCGCCGACCAGGCGAAGATGGTGCGCGATGCGCGTGGCATGCCGGAGTTCGTGTTCAATCCGCGCCGCGGCGAGACCACGCAGGAAGCGCTCGATATCAAGGGCAATCCGACGCCGGAACGCGACTGGTGGCGCACGAAGTTCGCCACGAACGGCGAGGAATACAATTACACCGTGGCGCACTGGGCGCTCACGGAAGGGCGCTTCCGCAAACATGTGAAGAGCATCACGGAAGAAGAGGCGCAGAAGATGACCCACTTCGATGACATGATGCTGCTCATCACGCAGGATGACGTGATCCATCGCCGGGTGTTCAATCCGGAGCATCGCAGCTTCGTGCCGAACTTCGACTGCTACATCAAGGCCGAGGTGCGTGGCAAATTGAAGTATTACGCCGTGACGCGCCAGATGGTGCTCTTCGGCGTGGAACGTCGCAAAGCGTGGCGTATGCTGCAGAGCAAGGCGGGTGTGGCGAACAAGGACTACCTCGCGCAGAAGTCCTTCATCGCGAAGATCGACAAGGGTGAGATCAGCCTGGCCGATGCGAAGGCGAAGACGAAGGAGCTGATCGCGGCGGAATTCGGGGCGATCAAGTAAGCAGTTGAGAGCTATTCAGGAAACCCCGCAGCCGAGAGGTTGCGGGGTTTTGCGTTATTACACTGCCGCCGCCGCCATCCCGGGCTTCGAGCACAGTTCGATATAGTGTCCGTCCGGATCGATGATAAAAATCTGCCACGCGCCATCCGGCCGCACCTTGCGCGGGAAGAAAGGATAACCAGTCGATTTCAAGTGCGCTTCCCACGCATCAACATCATCCACCAGCAGGGCGAAGTGCGTGCCGCGATTGTGCGAAACCACCGGTTGTGAGCGGTCGCCGATGAGATGCAGCTCCTGCGTCTGCCCCAAGCGAAACCACTCGCCCGGAAAGGTGAATGCCGGTCGCGGTATTGTCTCCAGCCGCAAGACGTATTGGTAAAAATCACGGCTTTTGGCCACATCCGAGACATGCACGGCTACATGATTCAGCTCTGCGATCTTCATTTTGCAGTACCTTTCGCCGGGTAGATCGGCACCTTGGGGTCGCAACTCACCACCGCATCGCCCTTCCACGCAAGCTGGAACTTGCGATGACTCACGGGCATTTCCTCCACCGTTTCCCGCTTCGGTAAATCATGGATCAATGAAATCGCCTTACCGCTCGTAGTGTCCTTCTTAGCGATGACGACATACTGGCCATCCCAGCGCAACTTCACGGGCTTGCCCTCCACCGAGAGACGCACCGATTCCCTGGTGGCCCACACTGGTACGCGGATGCGCACGTCCTGCTTCTGCTTCAACGTAACGAGCAGCGTAGCCTTCTCTTCGCGTTTGGTGCGAATACTTACTAACGGTGTATCCGCATCAAAATGCAGATTCACTGACACAGTGCTATCTGGAGCGCTGGTGATGATGTTCTCCTGAAAATCAGCCAATGAATGCAGCACGGCGGCGAAAACATCCAGGATCGCGCCATAACCAAAGGGATGCGAGTAAACGCCCCATGCTCCATCGCGACGCGGATTGCCGGCGTCCACGATTTGTGATGGCAGCAGACGCGCGCGGATGATCCGCTCCACATCGTCGAGCAAATCTGTTTTTCCAGCACGCAAGGCGAGCCAGAGCGCCATCTGGGCGACATCACCTGCGCTTGCATGTTCACCGATGGGGTCGCCCTCTTTATCCGGGAAACGGAGTTTCCCCTGATCATGCGGCGTCCAGCCGGAGTGGCTGATGACCGACCCCCACAGTCCTTTTCGGTAAGTGAGCTCCACCGCATCCACCAGTTTATGATCACGTGTGCCGAGACCATGCAACAACAGGCCGCGCAAGGTGCCGCAGTAGGAATGCGTGTGGCCAATGCAGGTGGGCTCAAGCAACTCCGCGCGCACCTTGCCATCCGGCGAGAGACATTGGCGTTGATGCACTTCTGCGAGGCGCACGGCGAGATCCTTCGCCAATGCATCACCCGTGGCTTCGTGAAACCACACGATGGCTTCGAGCGCCCGTCCGGTGCTGCCGGTAGCGTTGAACCATTGCCCAGCCGGCGAGCGCTGCATCATGAGCAGGTCTTTCGTCAGCGGCTTACCGGTCTTCTCCGCCAGTTTCTCGTAGTTCAACTGGCCATCCTTCTCCAGCAAATCATGGATCGTCAGGATGAGTGTCCGGCCGAGCAGGCGTGCCAATCCGCTTTTCCGATACTTCACCAGCGCGGTGTAGGTCAGCAGGGTTTCACGAATATTATGTGGGTTGCACACATCACCAGTGAGCAACCCGGCGGGATTTTTCACGAGCGTGAGCAAGTTGCTCATCATCGCCTGCTCGGCCGCTTCGGGGAAGCGCGTGCCGGTCACCGCTTCATAACGCAACATCGCATCCCACCAACGCCCCGTATCATGCGCTACTTCGTAACCGCCCATGGGCAGGAATTGTTGCTCGGGATTCAGCCACGCGAGGCAACACTTCGCCGCACGATCCATGGAATGGCCGAGTGAGCAGACGCCTTCTGCGGGAGCAGCCTTTAGAAGATTCGGCAGCAGACCAGCGCTGATGAACGTCAAGCCGCAGCGCTTTAACGCCTCGCGCCGGGAAATATGATCCATTCCACTGCTGTCTCTTTTCTCCATGCTCCCTCAACTCTCCCGCAAATCATAACACACCACGCGATCCTTCGTGCGCACCAGCAGCTTGCCCTGCGAGATCGTCGGTGAGGGACACCACAGCGCCCGCACATTCGCTTTACCCAGTTCAACGCGTTGCTCGGCGGTGGCCTTCAGCATTTGCAGATTGTTCCCGCTATTCATCATCACGAACACTTTTCCATCGGCGATGAGCGGTGACGAGATCGTCGAGGGTACCGGATGCTTCCACCGCACCTCGCCGCTCGCGAGCGAGAGGCAGTAGTGATAGCCGTCATCCATCAGATACACATTGCCATTGTAGATCACCGGACTCGATTGCGTGCGCACCGCTTCCAGCGGGAACTTCCACAATTCCTCCACGCCATCGAGCTTCAGCTTAAAAGCCATCAATCCTTGCGCCGCATTCTTCGTCTGCACCGCGAGCAGATCATCCACGATGGACGGCGTGGCATCGCCGCCACCCGTGGTGCGCCACGCTTCCTTGCCCGTCTTCAATTCATGCGCGCTCAATTCATTGCGCCCGTTGAAGATCACCAGCGTCTTCCCATCTTTCTTCCACGCGACTGGCGAAGACTGCCCGCCACCGATCTTGTCCGGTTGCCAGAGCTGCTTGCCGCTCGCGGCATCATAGGCCGTGAGCTTGCCTGCGTTGATCACCACCACGCCATCAGCATAGAGCGGTGAAGAGCCGGGTGCCTTGGTGGGCAACGGAACGGACCACAGGATTTTTCCCTTGTCCGCATCCACCGCGTACAGATGCGTGCTGCCCATCGCGAAGACCTTGCCATCCGCCACCACTGGCGTGCTGGAGCAGTTGCGGCCCTTGGGCTCCCCGAGCGCAGCCGCTTTCCAAATCGTCTTGCCCGTCTCGATATCCAGACACACGACCACATCCTCCGCCACCCGTTGCGTCGGCGGCACCTTCTCGATTACCTCGTTCTTCACATGTTCCGCGAAGCCCTGCTCATCGAGCCACTGCTTGAACGCCGCATCCGTCGGGAACGGCTTGTCCTGCATCGCGTTCAACTTTTCGTAATCGGGCAACGGGATGGCCAGCTTGCCCTTCTTGAAACGTCCGGCGACAAACCCGCCCATCAATTGCTTCTGGCGCTTGTTCAGGTTCGCCTCCTGCCATTCCGCGATATAGTCATCCAGCTTCTTGCCGCGCATCTGCGGGCTAAGCGCCTCGCGATCCGCCTCCATCTTCGCGGCGAGATCCTTGCCGAGGCCGCCGGGGTTTTGGTAGCCGAGATTCCGCATCACCAGCTCCGTGATCGTGCGCGTCTCGGACGGCACATCTGTATGCCAGACCACGGAGAGATACGCGCGCTTGCCCATCACCACGGGACTGCCGTGCCCGCCCTCGTCATTGCCGGGAATCATCTCGCTCTCCCAAAGCTTCTTCGGTCCTTCTGCTGGCCAAGTGTCCGCGAGCTTCGGACTCTCTGGTAGAACGCCGTTGCGACCGGGTCCGCGCCATTGGTTCCAGTCTGCTGCCGTGGCGAGCGAGGCGCCGATGCCGATCAAAGTCAGGGTCAGTAACGAGTGCTTCATGGTCATACGTCTCTTATTCTTGTTTCTTCTTCTTTTTCTTCGCCGGTGCGTCAGGCGCTGCATCATCGCCATCCGCCTTGCCCCCGCCCCAGAGCGGTTTGATATTCGCCTTGTCCCATTCATTCCACGCTGCCTGCAACTCTTTGACTTTGTCCGGCATCGTCGCCGCGAGGTCCTTCGCTTCACCGATGTCCTTGCTCAAATTATACAGCTTCACCTCGCTCGGCGCGGCGCGTTTGGTGTCCGACCCATCCGCCGTGACATCGTAGCGCACCAGCTTGTAATCCCCCTTGCGAATCGCCATCTGTTCACCGAACCGCCAATACAACGCTTCATGCGGCGCGCCCTTCTCCTTGCCCGCGAGGAACGGCAGCAAATTCACTCCCTCCAACTTCCACTCCGGTTTCGCGCTCACGCCTGCGATGCTCAAGGCCGTCGCGTGCAGATCGAGCTGGATCACCGGCTTCTCATAAACGCCCGGCTTGATCTGCCCTGGCCATGTGATGACAAACGGCACCCGCACGCCGCCTTCCAATGTCGTCCGCTTGGACCCGCGCAAGGGTGTGTTCACCGAGCCGTTCACCGTCACCCCGCGCATCGTCGGCCCGCCATTGTCGCTGATGAAGCAGATGAACGTCCGCTTCTCCTGGCCCGTGGCCGCCAGCGATTTCCGTACCTTGCCGATGGCCTCATCCATCGCGAACATCATCGCCGCATACGTGCGCCGCTGCTTGTCCTCGATGCTCGCGAACTTCGCCAACCGATCCTCCGTCGCGTGCATCGGCGTGTGCACTGCATTGAAGGCGAGATAAAGAAACCACGGCTTCTCTTTGTTCTTCTCCACGAACGCCACCGCCTCGCGACCGAAAGCATCTGTCGTATAATCCAGTTCTTTTAACGGCGTGGTCCCGCGCAGCATGCCGCTTACATTGAAGTAACTGTGCGCGCCACCGAGAAACCCGTAAAAATCCTCGAAGCCACGTTTCTGCGGCTGCATCGCTTCCTGCGAGCCCAGGTGCCACTTGCCCACGAGCGCTGTGGCATAACCCGCTGCCTTCAACCGATCCGCAATGGTTTGCTCCGTCACCGGCAGGCCGCTTGTGGTTCCGCCCGGATTGAACTCATGTCCGAAGCGCGTCTGATACCGCCCCGTCAACAACCCTGCCCGCGTCGGTGAGCAATACGGCCCCGTGACATAACCACTCGTGAACCGCACGCCCTCCTTCGCCAGCGCATCCAGATTCGGCGTGGGAATGTCCTTGCACCCATGAAACCCCACATCCGCATACCCCATGTCATCGCCCACGATGAACAGGATGTTCGGCTTTGAATCGGCTGCGTGCGCCGTGATCAACGTGAGCAGCAGTGCGATGCTTGAAATCAGTTTATTCATAGTAAGCCCTATTCATCGTCGTCCGTCTTTTTCTTCTTTTTCTTCTTCCCGCCCTTGTCCGCCTCGGCCTTCACCGCCGTCGGATCATTTTTCGTCGGCATCTTCGCGCCCACTTCTTTGCGCCACGCCAGCATTTTCGCGTGCAGCTCCTTCACCTTCTCCGGATTCTTCGTCGCCAAGTTGTTCTTCTCACCGATGTCATCCTTCAGATTGTACAACTCCAACCGCCCATCTTCGAAGAACTCCATCAATTTCCAATCCCCTGCCTGGATCAAACCCACCGGCGTCGTGCGCCAAGTATCTTCACCCGCCCCCAGATAACCCGGGAAATGCTGGTAGATCGCCTCACGCTTCAGCTTCGCGTTCCCGTCCTTGAAGAGCGGCACCAAGCTCTCGCCATCCAGGATGTAATTCTCCGGCTTCTTCGCGCCAGCGAGTTCGAGGAACGTTGGATAGATGTCTACATGGATGCCCGGCACGTTGCACGTCGCACCCGGCTTCACCTTGCCCGGCCAGCGCACGATGAAGGGCTCGCGCGTGCCGCCTTCATAGAGACTGCCCTTGCCGCTGCGCAGCGGCGTGTTGTCCGTCGTGTCCTTGGATTTCTTGATGCCCTCGCGGTTATAACCGCCCACGCCGCCGTTATCGCTCGTGAAGATCAGCACCGTGTTCTCCTCCAGCTTCAGCTCCTTCAATGTCGCCATCACGCGGCCCACGCTTTCATCCACGCTGTAGATCATCGCTGCGTAAACGGGATCGTTATGGCCGCCCACACCTTCCTTCTTCTTAAATTTCTCGATCAACTCCTTCTTCGCCTGATACGGCGAGTGCACGCCGAAATGCGGCAGATAGAGGAAGAACGGTTCGTCCTTCTTCCGCTTGATGAAATCCACCGCCTTGTCCGTCAAGAAATCCGCCAGATACTGCCCCTTCGGATAATCCGTCTTGGGCGAGGTCGCGAAATCAAAATGCAGCCCGTTCGAGACGATCGCCTCATCAAACCCCCGCTTGCCCGGATGATACTCCTCGCCATTACCGACGTGCCACTTGCCGAACATCGCCGTCGCATAACCCGCCTTCTTCAATGACTGGGCGATCGTGATCTTATCCAGCGGCAGGTTCTGCACATTGTCCACCGGTCGCAACGGCCGGGTCTGCCACTCGAAACGATCGATGCCGCCCACCGTATAAGTTCCCGTGCGCGGCGCGTACTGGCCGCTCAAAAGCGCCGCCCGTGTCGGCTGGCAGTTCTGGCAATGATGATAGTTCAGCAGCTTCATCCCCTGCGTGGACAGCTTGTCGATGTTAGGCGTCTCGTAATACTTGCTCCCGTAGCACGCCACATCCGTGTAACCCAAGTCATCCGCCATGATGAACACGATGTTCGGCTTGGCCGCAGTCGCCGCCTGCGTGGCCAGATTTCCGAGCAAGACAAAGCCGAGCAGCAGCCAGCCCCAACTCAGGGCTTTGCGGCGCGATACACCCGGATGAGAGTCGGAACTTCTTGGGAGCGTGGAACTTTGAACTTTGCGCGTGATCATAGGTTGTCCTTTGAAAGACGGTCCGTCCCGGCCTTAAGTTTCAGGGATTTCGTGCAGTATGAAGCCGGTAAGCTGCCTGTGCAAGCACCTGCGTGGCATGGTCTTTCTCCTTTTGGATGATTCTTCCCGCGAAACTTTTCCGTCATCGTTTCCTCCGCTGGCCGTTTTTGGCCTTCCCGACACGCTCCTTTGCCTGTCACTTATATAGACGCCGTCCACGCGAAAAAGTTTCAAAAATAATCGGAAAAATCTTACGAAAATGAGTGAGTCAAAATGTCTCACTCACTGCGCCATTTTGTCCCACTTGTCCTCACTCAAATTGCCTATGCGTCAACTGCGCCAAAATGTCCCACTTTCGATGTTTGAGGGGTGGGCGTATTGGCCACTGGTGCAACCAGTTTTTGAACTTTAAGCTTTGGATTGGTAATCCATCCTCACCTCGGCACTTGTACATAAGTGCCGAGGTATTCTACCGATTCCCCTCAATCTACCCCGCTGGTTCCTCGTCGTCGTTCTCGTCCTCGAACCCGCCCCTCGTAGCGCGGGCCTCCGGCCTGCCGTCCGGGCAGTCCGTCCCGGCTGCCCCTTTGGAGTGCGGAGGCTTGCCTCCGCTTTCCGACCAGACGCGGCTTGACGCGTCGCCTCCCCGCCCGCGGGCCGCGCGTTGTCTCAACGCGCAGCAACTCCCCTAAGCACCGCTGGCCCCCCCCCGCCAAAACCACCCGCACGAATTCCTAATCCCCCGCCGCCCCGTTTGGCCCAACGGGCCAAAAGAATCCAGCCCAGGGCAGCTCGTCTGCCCTGGGTGCGCTGCTCCCGCTACACGCGGCCTGCAAGGCCGCCAGAACTGGCCACTCCCACCGAGACTCACCGCCCTGCCTCGGTCACTATCTCCTCCACCCGGCAACAAAATCTTCTGGCGCGACCACCTCACCGACAACCCCCTCGGCTACTTCCTCGCCAAAGGAGATGTGGGTAATGGAAAGGCTGCGGTTGCCGCTTACAGTTTGGCCACCTTGCCTCTCATTAATGCTTTGCGCCTCTGGTTCCTTCATCCTTTTCTAAGATCTCTGTACCTCCCCGGATGAGATTGCTCTCGCTGGGGGCCAGCACCGAAGATCCGTCTCCATTAACAAAGCCTTTTATCAACATTCCGCGGTCCATGAAAGTTATCTCCAAGGATGCATAAACCCTTCCGACTCTGCTCCGGATATACAATTTACGTTTTTCGCCAGCGCCACTGGGATGACCTCGAGATTCCCACTCCAGTCGCCCGCTGTAACCAGTTTCCGGCGCTTTATATGCCACCGGATCCAATGTCCACTGGCTTCCCCCGTCGGGCACTTCAAAAACGTATCTAAACAGAGCTGAACTCCGGCTTGCACCGGGACTTAAGACGGTTCTGCTGATGACAAGGTCCGCAAACTCCCCCTCTTTGGCATGATCTCGATGAAACAGATTGATCCGTCTCAAAGTATTAGTTTGCTCCAAATAGAATATATTCTTGGCATACTCTACCAAGCGGACCGCCTGTTCCTCCTTCCACATGACCAGCACCAGATCGCTTTTTGTATTCCAGTATTCCGCAGCTCCGTGGTTCCCATCCTTCAGATTCTTGCCGTAGCCAAATCCCATCCGGTTCTTAAGTGCGGCAGTGTATCCTTCCTTGTTCAGCCTTGTGATTGTCAACAAGTGGCCTTTTTTCCCCACGACGCTGAAACGTCCGTCCGCTCCCGACAATACCTCCAAACTTTGTTCCTCCAGGTTCAAGGCCTTCAATTGCTCGGCCTCCGAAAGAGGGGATACAAATATTTTACGGACGTTTTGTCTGTAATCTTCAGGAAATCTGGTTATCTGGATTTCTAGCTTAACGCCCGTTATAGACTTGCCATACTGGTCTTTCACCGTTCCGAATAAACTGATGTCTCCGTCCATCGAGCTCCTATCTCCAAGTTGCTTAACGGCCATGGCCATTCTACCGCTCTCGGCTCCTTCATATTCCGCAGCTTTGCCAGTCTCTGCTCTGACACCCTTCGCATTGGTGACTTCCATTGACGGATTCTGACGAGGCAGCGAATCGGGAGCTTGCTCAGAACTTAAACCAATCTCTTTGTCGACCGGGGAGCGTCGCGACCATAACAAAGCTATTGCCGTCAAAATCAAAACGGCGAAAACCCATTTTAAATTAGATTTCATTCGGTGTTAAAAGTCTCGATAGGCCCGCGAATAACCCAGCCTGGAAGGGCTCACCCATTAGCGTGAGCGACCAATGACAAAAAGTGATTTCCTTCAGCCAGATTTTCCTTTCGAAAAGGATCCCCACACCTTGTATTTTTCCTCGCCTCACGGCCCCTCGCCCAAAACCCCGCCTGTCTGCGGCGGTCAGCCTGTCCTGCTCTCCCTCTGGCCTCACGCCGCTTTTTCATTCAACTGACCTTCCGCCCTCTCAAAATGCCTGTCAAGCCATCCACCCTTCGTGAGATCAGTTTCCGAAAAACAAACTTTTCTGTAAGTTTTCCCCGTTCCCCGCGACTAATCAGATAAAGACATAGTGAATCCTGATCCGAACAATGACGGGAAGTTCCTGGAACTGCTCCACGCCAACCGGCCGAAGATCCTGAAGATCTGCCGCGTTTACGCGTGGGACGCCGCCGATCAGGACGATCTCTATCAGGAAATCCTGTTCCAGATCTGGCGGGCGTTGCCCAATCTGCGCGAGGGCCAGTTTGCGAACACCTGGCTTTATCGGATCGCCCTGAACACAGCCATCAGCTTTGTCCGGAAAGACAAGACCCGCCGCGCCCGGATCACCGTCAGCGAGGGCGACCAGTTGGACGAAGTCCCGGAAAACCTCCCCTCCCACAATCCGCACAAAAACGAACAGCTAGATCAGATGTTTCGGGCGATCTCGCAACTCGACGGTTTGGAGAAGGCGGCCATCACCTTGTTCCTCGAAGATCTCAGCTACGAACAGATGGCCTCGGTCATGGGCATCAGCGAAAGCAACGTCGGCGTGATCCTTCATCGCGCGAAAAAGAAACTCTCAACCTTGATCAAGGAGGCCCCATGCAAGACGACGATCTAAAACGCTTGTGGCAGGAGCAGCGTTTCGATGCGCCGCCCACGCTTCCCGATGAGCAGCAGCTCGCGGCGATGAAAAAGAAGATGAAAGGGTTCGATCGCGCGATTTTCTGGCGGGATGGCCGGGAAACTCTCGCCGGGATTTTTCTCATCATCTGGTTTGGTCGCGCCTTTTTTACCGTGTCCGAACCCCTCGCGAAGCTCGGCAGCGCCATCATCGTTTTGGCCAGCATCTTTGTGTGCTGGTATCCCATCCGCGAGAAACGCCGCGTTGCCCCGCCCGCCCCTGATGCGTCCATGACTGAGGCGCTGCAATGCGAATTGCAGAAGGTGGAAGTCCAGATCCGCCTGCTGCGCTCGCTGCTGTGGTGGTACCTGCTGCCCTTGGGGGTTGGCGTGCTGGTGTTTGTTTTCGGCCTCGAACGCTCACTGCCCAAGAACCTCGGTTTCGCGGCTTTTGTAACGGTGTTGTACGCTTTCATTTATTGGCTGAATCAATGGTCGGTTAGAAAGTATCTCGTGCCCCTCAAGCAGGAGATCGAAGCTTCCCTCCATTTCGACGGACCCGTGGCTCCACCGGAGCCCCCCAAGAAAAACCTGCTGGCCAAAACGCTGTTCCTCGTGCTCGTAATCGCCTCGCTCGGGACGATTGCCTTTATCCGCGACCACCAGCCGGTGACCAAGTATGGTGGCTACGCCAAGGTGGCCCCGTACACGGGCGTCCGCTGGGAGAACGACCTGCCCATCGTCCAGGTGCAAGGCCGTTGGTCTCCGCTCGTGTCGATCGATGGCATCCCGGCCAAAGGCATCATGGAGTTTGCCCGGTTGCAGTTCGGCGATCTCGCGCAAAAGCGGTTCGCCGAAGACCTCGTGGAACTTTTATCGACCATGGGCCACAACCCCGAATGGACCGTGACCTTGGGCCTGGAGCAGGAGAATGGTCAGGTCGAAGAGGTGCGGGTAAAGATGACCGAGCACAATCGCAAACTCGTTCGCGATGCCTCATCTCCGTAGATGCGTAGCACGGGTGCATCCGGACACTGCCCCCCGAGCGCTCAGTGATTGTGGATAGCAAGACAACGCTCCACCACCCTCGCCCCTTGTGGGAAGCCGAACTTCGGCAGGGGAGAGGGAAGGGGTGAGGGGTGCCGGTCTTCCCGCCTTGCTTTCCCTGCTTCATTCTCCAGCTCTTTTGGGGGCAGGGTCAGGATGCGCCCGTAGCGGCCGACGCTCCCCTTTCCATTTGACGAGATCGGCACAAAGGATGACCGTCACCGTATGAACAAGGCCGCCCATTTCTCATCACGCGGTAAAGCCCATATGCTATAGAAGCTACTTTTTCGGCCTAATACGCTGTTAGATCGACTCGCATCATGAACCCTTTCGTCAATCCAAAGAAGCGCAGCATCTCCTTGCCGCGCGGGTGCAAGGATTTGATCGACGTCCTGCAACGCCCCAAGCGTGCCATTAAACCTGACAACGCACACAAGAATGCAGTTTGCCAGTTCATTCACCTGATCCTTCTCCAGGCGCAGCGCGATCGGGCGACGGTCTTGGTCATCGGAGCTTCTCCAGAGCATGGAGACACGGCGATCCGACACCTGATCGAGGGCACGTGGTATGACATGGCGCCGTTTCCTTCCCAAATTCGTCCCGCCATGATGGCCGAACTCGCGCGCATGGCCCAGTTGCCCCTCGGCCAGTTTCCCAGCCAAGGCGTGCTGGACGAAACCTTCGGCGAAGTTCGTTTAAGGTGGAGGGTCGAGATGACCGGTCCTACCGAGGATTGTATGCTGGTATGCATGCACGACTGACAGGAGGCCGTGTGGCGCTCAGTTTTATTTTTACGTAACCGCCTAAAACCCATGAAACACCATCTGCTAGTTTTCGCCACCCTCCTGGCCCACACGCTGCCTGCGGTTGCCCAGCCCCAGCCCGCCGCTAGTACTTACAGCCAGGACGGCATCTGGAAGCCCATCGCCGCTCTCCTGGGCGGTGCGCGGCTGCCGGAACCCGCCCTCAAAGCCATCAGCCTGAACATCACCGGCACCAACTACGTCGTCACCGTGGAAGGAGAGCCGCAAGCGGACAAGGGCACATGCACGCTCGACACCACCACCACGCCCAAGCGCATGACCATCAAGAGCACCGAGGGACCGAACAAAGGCAAAACCTTCCTCGCCATCTATGAGATGAAAGACGCCGTTTCCATGCGCATCTGCTACGATCTCTCGGGCACCGATTTCCCCAAGGAATTCAAGGCCCCGCCCGGCACCCAATTTTACCTCGTCGGTTATCGACGGCAGGCGGCAGCGTCCTCCAATCCAACCACACCCAAGTAAAGTGCACTTGGTAATTTTTCCTGATCGTTCTCGCACGAACCACGCTCCTGTTCTGTTGCTCGCCATCGGTGGCACGCGTAGAATGTGCTGGTCGATATGACTGTTCTACCAACAGACCCAAAAAAGGATGCTCTTCGTCAGTTATCCGAGAGAATCCATGCTCACGAAGATTGGTGGCTCTTTCCTGAACAAGATGCGATTCAGGGATTTATGGGAACAGACCCAATTTTCATTGTGGGTGATCAACCCTCAAAAAGCGAATGGCCACCGGGGCATCCGAATCGCCGAGCTTTCTATGGACATCTTCAAAAAATCGGGGTGCCCAATGCTCACTTGACCGATCTCTACAAAAAACGTGGAGAGTGCAGCGCCTTGCGTGCGGGTCTCCCTGATGATTTCGCCGATCATGTGAGCTTGTTCCGAGAAGAAATCGAAATTCTGCAGCCTACCCGAATTGTCGCTTTGGGACATCTGGCTTATCGCCTACTAAAGGAGCATGTAGCTGAGCGGAGTCCTTCTATGACACGGATGTGGCACTTTTCCTATGTAGTTCGTTACGGTAAGCTTTCTCAGTACGAAGCAAACATGCGACGGGCAGTATGGGGCACCGTCTGACAATGATAGCCCCCATGCCCCTCACCATCCACCTCAACCACCTCCGCGCCTGGCTCGGCGGCATCGCCATCGGCGTGGGCGTGTTCGGTCTCCTGCTCTTCTGCGTGGTGTATCTGTTCTTGAAGCCGATGGCTCGCTTTGAATTTCCCGGAGCCACTGTGCGCCTCACTCAGGCCCAATATGATGAGCGGGCGGCCCTTTACTTTTGGCATGGTGTGGTTCCGCTCTTCCTCGGTTCCGTGGGCCTGATTGCCTTTGGTGTGTATGAGATGAAGCGCGAAAAATCTCCCTCCTGACGCAAGCCGACCGATGCCTTTCTCCTCTTTCGAAACTTAGCAACTACGTTGAAGGTTCAGTTTTTCCCGCTCCCCTTCATACCTCATCCTTCATAATTCATAACTGAATCTTCATCCCATCCGTCGCGAACGTGAACGGGATCTCCCCCAAATAACGGCTGGCCAGCTTGCGCACCGCTTCCGGCTCTTCACGATATTGCCGGGACATGTGCATGAACACGATGCGCCCGATGTCCCGCCCTTTCAGATAGCGGAACAGATCTTTCGGCTCGAAGTGGGCCAATTCGCAGACCAGCAAGTCCAGCGGCTTTTCCAACAACGGCGCCAGGTCTTGCGGCGCACCCAGATCAGCGCTGTGGGCCACCCGCAGCTTGGCCGTCTCAAACAGAAAACTGTAAGCGGAGAAATCCAACGTGTATTTCCGCTGAAAGGACTGGCGCAAGCTCTCCAGATGCGTCGTGGGGAAAGGCGTCACCTTCACATCCTTCACCTTGAAGGTCTTGCCCGCGTGCAAGGGGGTATACTGCGGTGTGAACGCCAGCAGTTCCTCGAAGATCATCGCGGCATTCAGCAGCTCGCGCATCGGCTTGATGCCGTCCTCCGGCAGATGGATGGGCAGATCCTTCTGCCGTTTCTCCAGCCACAAGCCCTGCATGAACATGAAGAACCCGCCGATATGATCGCTGTGCAGATGCGAGAGCAGCAGGGCATCAAAAGAATCGTAGCTCAGCCCGGATTCCTTATAGGCACGACTCACGGATTCTCCGCAATCCACGATGAGCGAGGTCTTGCCGAAACGGAAATGGAATGACGAGTGATTGCGGTCGGCACAAGGCCAGCCGTCTCCCGTACCGAAGCATGTTAGTTCAAAAGGACTCATCCATTGACCGCACGACGGCCCCTAACTAGTCGTAATTTGCCCTCCAAGGCAAGCCCGGCGATAAACCCGCTCAGTAGCGTAACTACTGCATCCCTTGACACATCACATTTTCCATCTTGTTGGCCTGCCGGTTTACCCCGTGCTGGAAGTCGGGGTGCAACCGGCAATTTTCCCGCCTGTTCCTTTGTGCAAATCTGTGCTCTACTGCGTCAGATTCTACGTATGAAACAGCATCGGCATTGGCTCATAGGGGTATTGGCTTTGGTTATGACGACCGGCGTGGCGAACGCCGTCAACGAGGCCACCTTCATTTCCCAGACCCGCCAGCTCACCATCGAAGGCCGCCGCAGTGGTGAGGGCTATTTCTCGCCCGATGGCAAATCCCTCATCTTCCAGAGCGAGCGCGATGCCGGGAACCCTTTTTACCAGATCTTCACGCTCGATCTGGAGAGCGGTGATACCCGCCGCATCTCTCCCGGCATGGGCAAGACCACCTGCGCCTTTTACCGCCCGAACCATGATGAGGTGCTCTTCGCCTCCACCCATCTCGATGCCGAGGCGAAGGCAAAGCAGAAGGTGGAGAACGACTTCCGCGCCTCCGGCAAATCCCGCCGTTACGCCTGGGACTACGATGAGACCTTCGACATCTTTTCCGCCCAGCGCGATGGATCCAATGTCAAACGCCTGACCGGTGCCGATGGCTACGATGCCGAAGGTGCCTACTCGCCCGATGGCAAGCTCATCGTCTTCTGCTCCACCCGCGATGCGTTCCCGCTGAAAGATCTCACCCCTGCCAGTCGCCAGCGTTACGAGCTGGATGCCGCCTACTTCGGTGAGATCTACGTGATGAATGCGGACGGCACGAATCCGCGCCGCTTGACGAACACTCCCGGTTACGATGGCGGGCCCTTCTTCACGCCGGATGGTCAACGTATCGTCTGGCGTCGCTTCAATGAAAAGGGTGACACGGCGGACATCTACACCATGAAGCTGGACGGCAGCGATGTCCTGCGTCTCACCGACTTCAAGGCCATGTCCTGGGCCCCTTATTTCCATCCCTCGGGTGAATACGTCATCTTCGGCTCGAACAAGGAAGGCTTCGCGAATTTCGAGCTCTACCTCGTCGATGCCCAAGGCACGCGCGATCCCATCCGCGTGACCTACACGGACGGTTTCGACAGCCTGCCGGTCTTCTCGCCCGATGGCAAAAAGCTCTCTTGGACCTCAGGCCGTGGCGGCAGCGGCTCGCAGATCTTCATGGCGAATTGGGATCACGCCGCCGCCCAGAAGGCGCTGAAAGCGAATGAAGCGAAAGGCGCGTCCTTCGTAGGCATCAAGGGTGCAAATCCCGTGAGCATCATCGTGTCTGCCGATGCCGCCATCCGCACCAATGACCTTTACGGCCACGTCTCCTACCTTGCCAGTGAGAAGCTCGAAGGCCGCCTCACCGGTTCCGCTGGCGCGCAACTCGCCGCTGAATACATCGCCCAGCAATTGCAGGCCGGCGGCGTCCGCCCCTTGGGCCATACCGGCACTTACTTCCAAGATTTTGAATTCACCGCCGGCGTCCAGACGCTGACGAACGGTTGCAAACTCGTCCTGCACAAGTCTGGTGAAACCTTGCGCGAAATGAACTTCATCCCCGAGCAAGACTTCCGCCCGCTCTCCTTCAGCGCAAATGGCGAAGCTACTGGTGAAGTGGTCTTCGTCGGTTATGGCCTCACCGTTCCGGGCAAGCTGGGTGATAGCTACGACTCCTACGGCGGCTCGTTGAATGTCTCGAACAAGATCGTCGTGGCCTTCCGCTATGTGCCGGAAGGTGTGGATCAGGCGCGCCGCGCGGAACTGAATCGTTACGCCGGACTGCGCTACAAAGCGCTCGTCGCCCGCACCCATGGCGCGAAGGCATTGCTGATCGTCACCGGGCCGAACTCTCCAAACCCCGGCGAACTCGCGCCGATGACTTATGACAGCAGCCTCGCCGGTTCCGGCATCGTCGCCGCATCCATCTCCGGCAAGGTCGCCGATGCCATGCTCGCCGGCAGCGGCAAGACCTTGAAGCATCTCCAAGACATGCTGGATCAGGAAGACCCGCATGCGGCGGATGTCCGCTTCACGTTGCCCGGCTTGACCGTGAGCGTTGCGACGAAAGTGAATCACTTGAAGAAAACCGATCGCAACGTGGTGGGCGTCATCCCGCCGGAGTCGGGCAATGAATATGTGATGCTCGGGGCGCACTATGATCACTTGGGCCGTGGCGAGACTGGCGGCTTCGGTGTGAAGGGCGAGGAAGGCCAGATCCACAACGGCGCGGATGACAACGCCTCCGGTGTTTCCGCCGTGTTGGAACTCGCCGCCAACCTGGCCGCTGAGCGGGAAAAGAATCCCGCTGCCTTTAAACGCGGTGTGGTCTTCTCCTTCTGGTCCGGTGAGGAGATGGGCCTCATCGGCTCCTCCAAGTTCGTGGAGAATCCCACGGTCAACCTCACGAACGTGATCGCGTACTTGAATTTCGACATGGTCGGGCGCGTGCGGGAAAACAAGCTGACACTACAAGGCATCGGTTCCTCCACCGCATGGAGAAGCTTGATCGAGAAAGCAAACGTAGTGGGCGGCTTCAGCCTGACCTTGCAGGACGATCCCTATTTGCCCACGGACACAACGGCTTTCTATCCGAAGAACATTCCGGTGCTGGCGTTCTTCACCGGCAGCCATGAGGAGTATCATCGTCCGGCAGATGACACCGACACGCTGAACTACGAAGGCATGGAACGCGTTGCCAAGATGGCCCGGCGCATCGTGCTGGACCTGGCCAAAGAAGGTGCGCGACCGGATTATGTGAAAGTGGAGAAGAGCGACAAAGGCGGCGCCCGCGATGGCCTCCGCGCTTATCTAGGCACGATTCCCGACTACGCCTCTGAAGTGCAGGGCGTGAAGCTCAGCGGCGCGCGCGGCGGCAGCCCGGCGGACAAGGCAGGCATCAAGAACGGCGACATCATCGTGGAATTCGCCGGTCAAAAGATCGCGAACATCTACGACTATACGTACGCGCTAGACTCCGTGAAGATCGGCGTGCCGGTGAAGGTGATCATTCTGCGCGAAGGCAAAAAGGTGGAGCTGAACATCACGCCGGAGGCGCGGAAGTAGCAGGCTTGCTGCCAGTCCGATATCGGGTAATGTGATTAAAGCATAGAGTGAAAACCCAATCTCCAGATACCAGTCCGGAAGCGGAACAGGTCTTGATTGAACTCACACGCAAGATGCCGATCCACCGCAAGCTGGCCTTGGCGGCAAGCTGGAGCCAAGCCATGCGGGACATGATCTGGCGCGACGTGCGTGCGGCTTATCCAGATGCCGGTCCGGTTGAGTTGCGCTTCCATTTCGCGGAACGGTGGCTGGGACCGGAACTGGCAGCTAAAGCCTATCCCCCGCATGGCTGATTCCCTGCCCAATGCGGAGCAAATCGATGTATTGCTTCAGGTAACCCGCATTTTTGAGGACCTTGGCATTCAGTATTTTGTTGGCGGCTCACTCGCCAGCAATGCCTATGGCTTCTACCGCGCAACAGCCGATGCAGATGTCATAGCGGCAATCAAACCCGAGCAGATACAGCCACTGATGACCAGCCTTCAGCCCAGTTTTTATGTGGATGCCGAAAGCCTACGAACGGCTGTCGCTTCGAGATCCAGTTTCAACATCATCCATCTGGAAACTGTTTTCAAAGTGGATGTTTTTGTCGCCAAGTTCGGAGCCTTCCACGCTGCTCAATTCCGTCGCCGTCAGCGCAAGCAAATCGGCACAACCGAAAAAGATTCTGCCTGGGTCGCTTCACCAGAGGATACTATCCTGGCAAAACTGGATTGGTTTCGCATGGGCGGCATGGTTTCCGACCGGCAATGGGGTGACATCACGGGTGTGATGAAAATCCAGAAGCATACTCTCGACCTTCCTTACCTGCGCGAACTCGCGGCAGACATGCATTTGACCGACTTGCTCGACAAAGCCTTTCGCGATAGTGGGCTTATCGATTGACCGACATCTTCCACTTCCTCGCTCAAAGCACAGGCCCCTTTCTTCAATTACAAAGAGCATTCGCCCGGACCACTTCTCCCATTTGCAAACCAGAACCCGACGCGCTAGGTTGCCACAAGCCGCAACTCAACCAACACCAACCACCGCGGCAAAAAGGAAAAGGAGTTCCTATGAGGGAAAATCTGATCGCCTACCTGCAACAGCCCGATCTTGATAACTACCTGGCCTTGCGCACCGCCGTCATGAGCCATGAAGACTTTAACCCCTATTCCATGGATCTGGACAAGCTGGATGCCCTTATGGATACAGGAGATTTCCAAGGTGCTGTGGATAAGATCCAGTCGGTGATGATGCCCAGTTATCTTTTGAACCCCGGCACACATCTCTACCTCGGCTTTGCCTCGCACAAGCTCGGAAATGAAGAAAGCGCGGAGCTCGAGAGCATGATCTACGCGTTGCTGTTGAAAGGCATGGAATTGACCGGCGATGGCAGCCACGAAAAACCGATGCTTGTGTCCCGCACCTCGGATGAATACGACTATCTCTCCGCCCATAACCTGACTTTCAAAGGCCAGGCTTTGATCGAGAAAGACGGGAAAAATTACGACGTTCTGACCACCGAGGAACGCGGAGACGTGTGGTTCGACATCACAGAAGTGATGGGCTGCTTGAAGCGTCAGATGAATCACTGAGGGAGCGCGGACGTCCTCGCCCGCAGCAAGGTTCGAAAAGCCAGGCAGAGAATATTTTGCTGAATGGTTTCGAAATACGCACACCGAGTTTGCTCATGAGAGTTGCTGTGCCCGAGGACGGGCACTCTCCAAAAACTTTCCCCTTTCGCCTCACCGCCTGAATCCTGTTCAATGGCGGGATGCAACTGACGCATGGGCTGCATCTGGCCTATTGTACGAACATCCACCGGGGCGAGACGTGGGATCAAACCTTTGGCACGCTGAAGCAATTCACGCTTGGTGTGCGGGATCGCGTGTCCGGCGGCAAGCCCTACGCCATCGGCCTGCGGCTGGGTGAGCAAGCCTCGCGTGAATTGAGCGAGTCCGCACGCCTCACCGAGTTCCGCAAATGGCTGGATGCGGAGAACTGCTATGTCTTCACGATCAACGGCTTTCCCTACGGTAGCTTCCACGGCACGCGCGTGAAGGAACAGGTGTATGCGCCGGATTGGACCACGGACGAGCGCGTCGTTTATACGAATCGCCTTTTCGACCTCCTCGCGCAGATCGTTCCCGAAGGCGTGGAGGGCAGCATCAGCACCGTCCCGTGCTCGTTCAAAGAATTCATCACCAGTGAGGCGCAAGTGGCGGCGATGCGTCGCAATCTCTGGCGCACGGTGGAGCACATCGCGAAGGTGAGCGAACGCACGGGGAAGAAGCTGCACCTCGGTCTGGAACCCGAACCGCTCTGCTATCTGGAGACGAGCGAGGAGATGGTGCAGTTCTACAACCAGATGCGTGATGAGCGCCCGAGCGATAGTCGCCTCGGCGAGCATTTCGGCGTGAATTACGACAACTGCCATCTCGCCATCGAATACGAGGAACCCGCGGACGTCATCGCGCGTTTCAAAGACAACGGCGTGAAAATCTCCAAATTGCATTTCAGTTCCGCGCTGAAGGTAAGGCCGACGCCCGAAGTGCGCGCCGCGCTGCGTTCCTTCGTGGATACGGTTTATTTCCATCAGGTGATCGAGCGGGATGCCGCCGGCGCGATACGGCGCTACAAGGACCTGGATGTGGCGCTGGATGAGGCGGCGAAGTGGACGAGTGATGCCACCGCGCAAAGCCGATTGGAATGGCGCATCCATTTCCACATCCCCTTGCACAGCGAGCCCACCGCCATCTACGAGAGCACGTCGGATCACATCCAAGGCGTGCTCGATATCCTCGCAAAGGAACCGACACTCTGTCCGCACATCGAGATGGAGACCTACACCTGGGAAGTGATGCCGGATGCGATGAAGAAACGGAACGTCGTGGACCAGCTCGTGAGCGAATACGACTGGACGCTCGGTGAACTGGCCCGGCGCGGCATCCAGCCGGTCTAGGCTGATGCATCATGACACGAAAAGAATTCCAGGACAGAAACGCGGCTTATTCTAAAGCGGTTTCCAGATGGAGCCGATCATGTATCATCTTCGCCGTGGTGGTGTTGATGATCGTGCTGCGAAATCCTCTGCCATCCCTGCAAGTAGGGCTGACGTTTGTGGCGGCTGTCGCAACTTCCCTCGTGGTGGTTTTTGTGTCATTCGGTCGCCTGCTCAACAAATCTGGGTTGGCCTGTCAGCACTGCGGTCAAGGGCTGCACAAGCCCAAGCGGGCGGAGCTGGTGTTGCGCACGGGGAAGTGTCCGTTTTGCCAGGGCCAGGTTTTCGAGGACAAGGGAAGCGACTGACACCTTTGCGAGTGGTGAATCTGCCATGAAGTTTCAAACTTATGACATAGTCCGCGTTATCCAGATACCCAAGTCCCTTGAGCAATTGGATGGCGAAGTGGCAGTACGGATCGGTCAGGTCGGAGCTGTGGTCATGGTGCATGGACCAGCACAGGAAAGCTACAGTGTGGAAGCAGTCGAGGAAGGCGGCCGCACGCTTTGGGTGCTGGATTTTTTGCCGGAGGAGCTGGAGTTGGTGAAAGCGGCAGATTCAATTTGATGCCCGAGAATATGAAATCGCCCGATGGAAAGTATGAAGTGGTGCAGCATGATTACGGCGAGATCCGGATGGGTAGTCCGGCGTTTGGCCGGCTGAAAATCCTCGGTTCTGGTTTTGAGGTGATCGAGGGGGAGTTTGGCGAGGCGATGGCGTTCAGTCCGGATTCGCGGTTTCTCGCCACGGAATTATTGGTCGATGCCGCCGGGCCGCATACGCAAGCGGTTGTTTTTGATTTCGAGCGGACGGTGCGGATCATCGTGCATCACCAGAACCCGGGATTCATGCGCAGCTTCAAATGGTCGGACGGAGGATTGTTGACGCTGGTTTCGTGGGCGAATATGCAGGGAGAACGGGAGCATGTGTGGCAAGCGCCGCCGCCGAGGGAGAAAGGGTTTTGGGAACGGGTGATGGGGTGAGTTGAAGGCGTTTTTTTTTGCCCGGAGGGCGAAAGATAATAGCCCACCATTTTTAATGGTGGGGGTGAAGAAAGGGCGGAACAAGTCCCGGCAGGGAGGAAAGAACAGGGGTGATGATTTCAGCGTTGATTGGATAGTGTAGGGGCGTAGCGAAAGGTTCTTCCATCCCTGCCGGGACTCGTGGTGTTGGGAATGCCTTACCCACCATTAGAAATGGTGGGCAATTTTCGGGAAGTCCCTGACGGGACTCATCGGAGGGCGCGATTTTCACTCTTGGCGGGAATTATTTTTCCCCAATTTTTCCGATTTGGAGACGGTTTTAATCTTAAGTGATTGATTTTCAGCTAGTTGGGACGATCGGGAATATTTTCACACGCAGGGGGTGTAGGACAGCGGATGTCCTAGTGCACCAGTTACAGTGTTCGCATGAAGATCGAGATAGGCGGAAATCGAGGACGAAGGACGACGACGAGAACGAGGACGATAGGGAGGTTGAAATTGCCTTGTAACCTGCCCCTAACCCAGCTCGTCTGATATTGTTACCAGCCCGTGGGGATTTTGCCGAAGTGGTTGAATCCGAAGGGGTCACGGGTGAATGGCTGACCGGGGATGGACAGCCGAAACGAAGTTTAAAAAGTTAAAAAGTTAAAACGTTATGGACCTGAAGCAGCACTTACCGTCAGCCGCCGACTTGTGTGTCACGCGCCGCCAGTTTTTGAACCGTTTCGGCATGGGCTTTGGCGCCCTGAGTCTCGGGTCGTTGATCGGCTCGCAGATGATGAGCGGCAGCAACCTGCTGGCGGATACGAACAAGTCGCCGCTCATGGTGAAGGAGCCGCATTTCCCGGCGAAGGCCAAGCGGGTCATCCATATCTTCGCGCAGGGCGGGCCGTCGCACCTGGACACGTGGGATCCGAAGCCGGGTCTGGAGCAGTATCGCGACAAGGATGTGAAGGAGATCGGTGGTGTGCCGATGGTGTCGCCGTTCAAGTTCAAGAAGACGGGCCAATCGGGCATCGAGGTAAGCGAGCTGTTCCCGAAGATCGGCGAGAACATCGATGAGATGTCGGTGATCCGCTCGATGTATACGGATATTCCGGCGCATGAATTTGCGACGTTGATGATGAACACGGGGTCGGGTCGTATCGTGAAGCCGTCGATGGGTTCGTGGGCTCTCTACGGGTTGGGTTCGGTGAACCAGAATCTGCCGGGCTTCATCTCGCTTTCGCCGAATGGCAATGTGCTGGGCGGTTCCTCCAACTGGCGTTCGGCGTTCCTGCCGGGGGCGTTTCAAGGAACGATGGTGAGCACGGGCAACATGACGGCCGAGCGCGTCATCGAGAATCTCAAGAATTACTACACGCCGCTGAAGGATCAGCGCGAACAGCTCAATCTGGTGCAGAAGTTCAACGAGCTGCACAACCAGAACCTGAAGCGCGAGGCGGAACTCGAAGCGCGCATCCAGTCCTTCGAGCTGGCGTTCCAGATGCAGACGGAGGCAGTGGATGCTTTCGACATCAGCAAAGAACCCGAGCACATCAAGGAGATGTACGGTTCCAACGCGCAAGGTCGTCAGATGCTGGTCGCCCGCCGCTTGGTGGAAAAGGGCGTGCGCTTCGTGCAGGTGTGGGATGGCGGCTGGGATCATCATTCCAACTTGCAGACGGTCATCGCGCGCAAGGCGCAGGATTGCGATCAAGCTATTGGCGCGTTGCTGAAGGATTTGAAGCAGCGTGGCATGTTGGAAGACACGCTGGTGATCTGGGGTGGTGAGTTCGGGCGCACACCGCGGCATGATCGTGGTGGCCGGGGTGAACCGGGTCGCGATCATCATAACCGCTCGTTTGTGGCGTGGATGGCGGGTGGCGGCGTGAAGAAGGGTTATGTGCACGGTGCGTCCGATGAGTTCGGCTACAACGCGGTGGAAGACAAGGTACACGTGCATGACCTCCACGCGACGGTTCTGAATTTGCTCGGGTTCGATCATGAGAAGATGACGTATCGCTATAACGGCCGCGATTTCCGCCTGACGGATGTGTACGGCAACGTGGTGAAGGAACTGATCGCCTAAGGTTGAGCGTTATGAGGAAAACGATTTTCACACAAGTGCTGCCGCTGGCCATCGTACTGGCTGCCGGCACCGCATGGCAGGCCAGCGCGGCCGATGCCAAACTGGACCCGAAGCAGCTCGAGTTCTTCGAGAAACGCGTGCGGCCCGTATTGGCCACCGCATGCTATCAATGTCACAGCACCGCTCCCGACGCGAAGGTGAAGGGCGGGCTGGTGATGGATTCCAAGGAAGGTCTGCTCAAGGGTGGCGACAGCGGTCCCGCCTTGGTGCCGGGCAATGCGAAGAAGAGTTTGATGATCGAGGCGGTGCAGTATCAGCACAAAGACCTGAAGATGCCGCCCAAGGAAGAGGACAAGCTGAGCGAGGAACAGATCGCCGACCTCGTGGCATGGGTGCAGATGGGCGCACCGGATCCGCGTGTGGGCACGGCTCCGGTGATGAAAGCGATCAGCATCGAGGATTCACGCAAGCACTGGGCCTTCCAGCCCGTCCAGAATCCGACAGCGCCGAAAGTCGCCGACAAAGCGGGCTTCGTGAAGACGGACATCGACCGTTATGTTCTCGCGAAGATGAACGAGAAGGGGTTGAGCCCTTCACCGCAAACGGACAAGCGCGCGCTCATCCGCCGCGCCGCGTATGACCTAACGGGTCTGCCGCCGACGCCGGAAGAGGTGGAAGATTTCGTGAAGGACAAGTCGCCGAACGCGTTCGCCAAGGTGGTGGACCGTTATCTGGCCTCGCCGCGTTATGGTGAACGCTGGGGCCGTCACTGGCTGGATGTGGCGCGTTACGCCGATAACACCGGGGACCGTCAGAATCGCGGTAATCCGAACTTCCCGTTCTCGTGGACGTATCGTGATTACGTGATCGAGGCCTTCAACGAAGACAAGCCGTTCGACCAGTTCATCAAGGAACAGATTGCTGCGGACCGTGTCGTGAAGGGTGACGACAAGCGTGACCTGGCCGCGATGGGTTTCCTCACGGTGGGCAAGCGCTTCATGGGCAACCAGGAAGACGTGATCGATGACCGCATCGACGTGGTCACGCAGGGCTTCATGGGACTGACGGTTTCCTGCGCGCGTTGCCATGACCATAAGTTCGACCCGATCCCCACGAAGGATTACTACGCGCTGCATGGCGTCTTCAGCAGCTCGGTGGAACCGGAAAAAGGTCCGTTCCTCACGCCGCCGAAAGAAACGGCCGAGTATCTGGACTTCAAGAAGAAGCTGAACGAATTACAGGAAGAACTGGCGGGCACGGCGAATTACGAATACGAGAAGTCGCTGACCCAACTGCGCAACACGATGGGTGATGTGATGCTGGGGAGCTATCGCTTCGGCGTGGCGAAGAACGCCGCACCGTTGCGGAGCTTCCTGCGGGAAAAGAATATCAATGCGAATGGCTACGAAGCCTTGGCCAAGGCATTGAAAGACATGGCGAAAGAGCCCGGCGCAGTGATGAAGCCGTGGTTCGCTTACACGGCCATCCCGAAGGATGACTTCAGCAGCAAGTCGGCGACCATCACGGCCGGCTTGAACAAGGATTCCAGTGTGAATCCGATCATCGCGGGTGCCTTGACCAAGGCGCAGCCGAAGACGATCGAGGAAGTCGCGGCGGTCTACAGCAAGCTCTTCAAAGATAGCGAGAAGGCTTGGGCCGAACAGAAGGCCAGCGGCAGCGCGGGGATGAAGGACGAGTTCGAAGAGCAGGTGCGCTCGGTGCTGCACAGCCCGAAGTCTCCGCTCTATCTCACCACGCGTGATGCGCGGGTGTTCTCGCTGATCGGTGGCGCGCAGGTGCGCGGCTTCGAGAACCGAGTTTACGCGAAGATCTACACGCTGGAGACGACGCATCCGGGCTCGCCTGCCCGGGCGATGGTGATGGAAGATGCGCCGCGTCCGCGCGATTCGGCGGTGCTCATCCGCGGTGAACGCGGTCGTCGTGGCGAGGCTGCCCCACGCCAGTTCCTGCAGATCCTCTCGAAGGAAGCGCCGAAGAAACTCAACACGGGCAGCGGCCGTATCGACTTGGCCGAAGCCATCGCGGACAAGAACAACCCGCTCACGGCACGCGTGATCGTGAACCGCATCTGGGCAAAACATTTCGGCGAAGGCATGGTGCGGACGGTCAGCGACTTCGGCCTGCGCGCTGAGCCGCCGACGCATCCAGAATTGCTGGATCACCTGGCCACGTACTTCATGGACAACGGCTGGAGCATCAAGAAGCTGCACCGCTACATCTTGCTCTCCGGTGTTTATCAGCAGGGCACGATGGACAATGCGAAGTATGAAGAAAAAGACCCGGCGAACCTGTATCTCTGGAAGATGCCGATCCGCCGCCTGGACTTCGAAGCCATCCGCGACACGGTGCTGATGCACGGTGGCAACATGGACTTGAGCAACGGTGGCAAGCCGGTGGACATCACGGACAATCCGTCGCCAAACCGCCGCACGGTATACGGTTATGTGGACCGCTTCGATCTGCCGGAGATGTTCCGCACGTTCGACTTCGCGAATCCGGACATGACCACGAGCGTGCGCAATCCCACAACCGTGCCGCAGCAGGCGCTCTTCATGATGAACAGTCCGTTCGTCATCGAGCAGGCGAAGCTGATGGTGCAGCGCACGGATTTCCTCAAGGGCAAGACGGACGAGGACAAGGTGAAGTTCCTCTTCCAGACCTTGTATCAGCGCAATCCGACGGCGAACGAGATCTCCATGGCGCAACAATACATGGCCGCGCAGGTCAGCAAAGAAGTGAAGACTGACGAAGGCAAGACGGCGTGGAGCTATGGCTTCGGCAATTATGATGGTGCGACCAAGCAGATGCGCTTCCGGGCATTCACGGAAACGGCCGGGAACGGTTATTCCGGCGGCAAGAAATCGGGCGATGCGACGATCACTGCTGTCGGCGGTTTGCCGACGCTCAATCCGAAGATCGGTGTCATCCGCCGCTGGACCGCACCGAAGGACGGACGCGTGTTCATCTCCGGTCCCATCGCGCATAATGTGAAGGAAGGCGACGGCATCGTGGCCCACATCGTTTCCAGCCGGAACGGGCAGTTGGGCAGTTGGACGGTGCTGAACGACAAACAGGATGTGATCATCGAGCACGTGGACGTGAAGGTCGGCGATACGATCGACTTCGTGGTGACCTGCGGCAAGAACGCCGACAAGGACCGCTTCGTCTGGTCACCGGTCATCCGCATGGAGGACGGCCCCGAATGGAATGCGCGCACGCAGTTCGTGCTGCCGAGCAAGACGAAGGAACGCACGCCGCTCAATAGCTGGGAAAAGCTGGCGCAGGCGCTGTTCCTGACGAACGAGCTGATCTACGTGAATTAAAAGAAACAACGTCGCCAGCCAGCAGAAGAACTGCTCCGCTGGGAATCTGATAAACTAAACGGCCGGACGATCATCGTCCGGCCGTTTTTGTTTATCAGTTAATCGCTTGGAGGAGGCATGCTGAACTGGGTGGGAAAAGAATCGGCAGGGAGGCACTTACAATTTGGGCGGTTGAGTTCAGACGAAGGCCGGGTTACCGTTCTCACATCCAGATGAAGTGAGACCTTAAGCAAGGACAGCTATGACACCTCCCCACCGCCAGAATGTCAGCGAAAGGATCTTTTCCAAGTATCTGATATTCATGGTGGTGGTCAGTGTTTTTGCCGCCCTGTTTATCAGAGCCGCCGGGCTTGCCTTGCAACGCTCGAAAATCGCGCAGGCAAAGGCCGAGACGCGCTTCTTCGAGCAGACGGTTTTGAATTATCACACGGTGTATAAACGGCTCCCGGCGACCACAGGAGCCAATGGAAGCGGAAATTCAGATTTCACTTATGGTACTGTGGGCCTTTCATCCAGTCCTTTGATGTCCGTGAATGCCCTAGGCTCGGGGTATCACGCCAACAACTCCGAGCCCTTCACCATCTTGTTGGCCAAGCACGACCCGTTTTTGAACCCTCAACATCTCTACAATCCGAAGAAAATCGTGTTCCTTAGGCCCACATTCGCCAAAGTCCCTGGGGGACCGGGACTCGACCCGCGAGACGGCGTGTATCGCGACCCATGGCGCATGCCCTACATCATCAGTTTCGATCTCAATGACGACGGTTGGGTTCAGGATGCGTTTTATTCCACGACCACGTTTTCCCAAGCTCCCGCTGGTCAGACGAATGGTCTCAAAGGTTTGCGTTCTATTTCCGGGATGGCCACCAACGATTTCGGCTTTCGTGGCCGGGTCATGATCTGGAGCTTCGGCCCCGATGGAAAGGCCGATCCCAATCTGCGCGCGGATGAGGGAGTGAATGCGGATAACATCTTGAGTTGGAGATAAACTGGTCAAACTCACTGTTACGCAAATGAACTGCTCATCGAATGACCGACCGATCAGGACCAGACCTCAGGGCATAACATTGATCGAGCTCATTGTATGTGTGGTTATCATTGGCTTGCTTGCCTTTCTTACGCTGCCCGTTGTCGGCAAGCGTCGTCCCGACCCCAAATGGGAGAAAGTTAGCCAAGCGCGGAAAGAAATCGGATATCTACTGAGGGCCATCCAGGAGTATCAGCAGGTCTATACCAATGCTTTGCCTGTAACGGATGAGATACTTCTCGCAGGCCATCCGGATTTCACCTTTGGCACTTATGGGATCAAAGATCTGCCGCCAGGTTACAAGGTGGAAAATTCCGGCGACCGTCTACAAGCCAACAATGCCCAGATCATGGCCATTCTCTCGGCGAAGGACTCTCCCGCTTACAATCCCGGTCATCGCTACAATCCGGAGAAAAGAAACTTTCTCGAGTCCAACCGTGTCACTGAGACAGACGGGCTGGGGTTGGACCCGGTCACCTTGGTTTATCGCGATCCTTGGGGGCTGCCCTATATCATCAGTTTTGACCTGAACGGCGATGGCTGGACTCAAGATGCCTTTTATTCCTTGAACCGGGTTTCTTTTCACAAACTGAACCAACCAGAAGGTCGCTTCAATCTGTTCACCGTGTCCGGCCAGTTCACCAATGACTTTGGGATAAAAAGCCGTGTAATGATCTGGAGCTTAAGTATGGATCGTGCCGCCGACCCCAAGGTGAAAGCAAACGAAGGTGTGAATGGGGATAATGTCCTAAGCTGGAAGTAGTACACGTTCTTAAAAACGAAAACGGCCGGACGATCATCGTCCGGCCGTTTCGCTGTTTAAAATGTCCGCTTAAAACTTAACCGTCTCCAGATACTTCAAGCTCGGGGCGATCTGGTCGTTCACCACCGGGGATTCGTCCTCGATGAAATAGTATTTCACGCCCGCCTTCTGAGCGGCCTTCAGGATGGCGGGCCAGTCCATCTGGCCTTGGCCCACCGTCACATCATTCTTCACGTCAGATTTTCCGTCCATCGTGCCGGTCGCGCCCTTGCGCTTGTCCTTTATGTGCATGAGCTGCCAGCGCTTGCCATACTTCTCCAGCAATTTCACCGGGTCCTGGCCGGGATGCACCACCCAATACACGTCCATCTCGAACGCGACGAATTCCGGATTGGTCTCCTTCATCAGCAGGTCCATCAGCGTGCCGTTGCCATGCGCATGGAATTCATAGCCATGGATGTGGTAGAAAAACTTGATGCCGTGCTTCTTCAAGGCTTCACCCGCCTTGTTGAAGACTTCGATGGCGGCCTTCGCTTCGGCTTCGTCGAACTGGTCCTTGTGGGGAATCCACGCACAGCCGGCGTATTCCAGACCCAGCGCCTTGGCTTCCTTGGCGATGCTCTCCACATCATCGCGATACTTGTCGAACTGGAAATGGCCGCTCACGGGTTTCAAGCCCGCTTCATCCAGCAGGCCTTTGAACTTCTCCGCCGGCATGTTGTAGGTGCCGGCCGTTTCCACGATCTGAAAACCGAAATTCTTTACCTGCTTCAGCGTAGCGGGCACACCGTGGGCGGTGAACTCAGCACGCAAGCTGTAGAGTTGGAGACCGACAGGGCCTTTGAAATCCTTGCTGGTGCCGACGGGTTTGTCTGCGGCTACGAGATTGACGGCCGCCGTCAAAGACAGCATGGCCATAAGTGAACGGGCGATAAGCTTCATACGCGTGATTGAACCCAAACCACCGCCGCAAGCAAGCGCGAACCGGAGCGAGAAGTATTAACGCGGCCAGATGTTCTCCCTCTCCTCTAATGAGGAGAGGGCCGGGGTGAGGAGTGAGAGCGCCTACTGTGGAATTACTTTTGAACAGCACTAACCGCCGCTTCCTGAAACGCCTTCCGCATCTCCGAAGCATCCCCATTCGGCAACCCTGCTCGTTGCAGCATCAGAATCAAAATCAACTTCTTCTCTGGATCCGCCCAGCTCTGCGTCGCATAAGCGCCCCCATGGCCATAGGTGCCTTTGGACAACATGCCCGTGACACCCTGCGGCTCCTTTACCACCGCAAAGCCAAATCCAAAACTCATACCATCCACGAAACCCGTTTTGATCTCACCGGATTGCGTGGCCGTCGCCTGTTTCACCGCCGCTTCCGAGAGCAACCGTTTGCCGTTCACCTCTCCGCCGTTCAACATCATCTGATAAAACTTCAGCACATCCTCCGCTGTGGAATACAACCCACCCGCAGGAAACGCCGTGCGCGCCTTGTCCGAAATACCGCCCTGCACAAAATACACCGTCGTCTCCTCCAATCCCTTGCCGCCCGCACCCGGTTTATAAGCCTTCGCGATGCGTTTCACCTGCGCGGCCGTGGGATGAAACGTCGTATCCTTCATGCCCAACGGATTAAAGATGCGTTCCTGCATGAACTCCGCATACGTCTTACCAGATACGACCTCCACGATGCGCCCGAGCGTGTTGATGCCCGGATTGCTATACTGCCACTTGCTGCCCGGCGGGAAGCGCAAGGGCTGTTGCGAATAAGCCATCGCCAGCTCAGCCAGCGTGCAGTTGTAACGGGGAGCTGGGACATCTCCGATACCGGACGTGTGCGTGAGCAGATCGTGCAAGGTGATGGGTCGTGCCGGGCGCTTGAGCGTCATCGCATCTTTGCTCTGCGTATCGATCAGCCACTGTCCTTTGAACTCCGGAAGATATTTCTCCACCGGATCGGCCGTCGAGAGCTTGCCCTCGTCCTGCAATATCATGATCGCCGTCGCCGTCATCGGTTTCGTCATGGAGGCGATCCAGAACATGTCATCCGCGCGCATCGGTTTCTTCGTGGCCAGATCGCTATACCCCACCACGTCCAGCGCGGCGAGTTGCCCATTCCTCGCCACCAAAGTGACCGCTCCCGAGATGATGTTGCTATCCACGAAGCCCTGCATGCGCCGGGGAATCTCCACCAGCTTCATGGCATCCATCCCCGCCTTCGAGGGATTGGGATTCGCTGCGTTGAGGGACGGAACGGCTAGGCAGAGGGCCAAGAGGGCGATCAGGTGACGTTGCATAAGCAGTGTGTAATGGAGGCAGATATTTTTCGCCAGACAGATAATCACTTCGCCAGTTCCGACACCATCGCTTTGATCGCCTTCACCAGCGTGTCCTCCACCGTCGGTGCAAAGCGATACGGAATACCGTAATAGATCAGGTTGAAATCCGCTTCATACCCGCCTTCCGTCAGGATGCGCATGGATGGCACGTACGCGAACACATCGTTGCAATACGCCGATACCCACAATTTCTCCTGCGGCAATTCACGCCGTAACCGGTGCGTGTAATCCACCACCACCTCGCCGCCGAGCGAGATCATCGTGAGATCCTTTCCGAAACGGAACACCTGCACCGGGCACGGATACGATGTCATGAAAGGTTCGCGGCGTTCGATCATGCCGATGTGCCGTTGCGCATAGCGGATCACCGCCGGCGCCTTGTTCGTGAGCATGGCTTCGTAATACTCCTTGCCCGGTGGCGCGCTGATGGGCAGCTCCACATCCGCCAGCTTTGCGGAGATCGGTCCTTTGATTTCACGCATCGGTTCATTCAAGACCCGCGCCACGGAACCCGCCAGTGCCAGACCATGTTGCCGGGCGAAGAGGAAGGAACCGCGCGGATTCGGATTCGCATCCGCACCGCAACCGGTGATGAATAGCGCGCTCGTACCCGGATACGTCCACTCCAGATACTCCTGTGCGTAACCCGCCCAATCACCGGACACCTTGTATTCCGTGCCCGGCGTCGTGCAGTGGCAGGCATAGCCGAGCAAAATGGATTTCAACGAACCATCCTCCCGCTCGATGCGCAACACCGGCACCGAATGTTCCACTGCACCCGTGGGATTGATGCCGAACTTCACCCCTGCTGGCCCAAACTCACGCCGGTTTCCCGCAAAGGCCGCATTCCCCTCCGCATACTTGAGCCGCACGGGCTCCATGGAATCCATAGCCTGTTCCGCTGCTGCCACCGCCTGATCCTCGAAGTGTTTCGTGTAGCGCATCACCACTTCCAGGTTCTCCGGCGAGAGGCCGTACATATCCGTCAAGTTGCCGAAGATCACCGGCGTGTTGTGGCTGTGAGAAGCGGCGAAGAGAAAGCGTTCCCGTGGTAGCTGATACTTCGCCTTCAGGCGCATTGCCACGGCATCGGTGAATCCGCGCGAAGTCCCGATGGTATCCGCCGTCACCATGACCGTCGTCGCCCCGGAAACATCTTTCAGCGCCAGCGCCTTCACGTTCAGTTTCTGATCAATGCCCTCCGCAGGTTTGGTGCGCCCCGCATAGCCCGCCAGCCAGATGGGTTCCTTGGGCGTGATATCCGCCCGGCCCACGCCCGCGAGGAATTCAGCCGCGAACGCCGGAAACGCCAGGCCTCCCATCAACCAGACCGCCAAAAATATGCTGGTGCGCGTGCCCGCGATAAATCTCCGATGCGACAGTTTCATGACAGAACCTTGTGCTAGTGTGATTTGCGCCCGAGCATCTAACAAACCGGCGGGCCCGTCAAAGCATTGAACGCCTCCAACCTGGCTTGCGAGTTGGAATTGGGAACTTAAAGGACTTGCCCGCCCTGCGCGTGTTCCCCATTCTTCGCCCCATGGCCGACCGGATGATTTCGGATGTGTTGACGAAGCCGGACGTAGCGTTAGAAATGACGTTGCGGCCCTCGCTCTTTTCCGATTTCACCGGGCAGGCGAAGGTGAAGGAGCGTCTGGAGATCGGCGTCACTGCCGCCAAGCAGCGCGGCGAGGCCATCGATCATATTCTCCTCAGCGGTCCGCCCGGACTGGGCAAGACCACGCTGGCGAACATCATCGCCAAAGCCATGGGCACCAGCCTGAAGGCGACCAGCGGCCCGACGATCGAGAAAGCCGCCGACCTCGCTGGCCTGCTCACGAATCTCGAAGAAGGTGACGTGCTGTTCATCGACGAGATCCATCGCCTGCAAAAGACCATCGAGGAATATCTCTACCCCGCGATGGAGGATTTCAAACTCGATATCATCATCGACCAAGGTCCGAACGCGCGCAGTGTGCGTCTGAACCTGCCGCGCTTCACCTTGATTGGTGCGACGACTCGTAGCGGTCTGCTCACCTCGCCCTTGCTCACCCGTTTTGGCATCAAGGAACGGTTGGATTATTACAACGCCGAGCAATTGCAGAAGATCGTGGTGCGTGCGGCCAATCTGCTGAACATCCCGATTGAGGAAGAGGGTGCCTCGGAGATTGCCCGGCGCAGTCGCGGCACACCACGTATCGCGGGCAATCTGTTGCGCCGTGTGCGGGATTACGCTCAAGTGCGAGGCGATGGGCGCATCACCATGGACACCGCCAAGCTCGCACTGGCCATGCTGGAGATCGATGAGCACGGGCTGGATGAGATGGATAAGCGCATCCTCGAAACCATCGTGGTGAAATTCAGCGGTGGTCCCGTCGGTGTGAACTCCCTCGCCGTGGCCGTCGGTGAAGAGGCGGATACGCTGGAAGAAGTGTATGAGCCCTACCTCATCATGGAAGGTTACCTGAACCGCACGTCGCAAGGGCGCGTGGTCACGGAATTGGGATACAAGCGGTTAGGCTTGAAGGCGATCAACAGCGGCCAGTCGCGGTTGTTGTAGTATTTTTTGTCCTTGGGAAAAACGGTTTTCGCCATCTTCCTGTTTGTCATTTGAATCAAAGGCAGGTTTACTTTGCCTGCCCGGGAGGCGGATCAACATTTTTCTGGGCGACATAAAGGAGTTATATGGCCAATGAATCCTCTCCCGAATACCAGCAGTTGATGCGGCGTTTTCCAGACATGAAGCCGATCAAGGGCACGCCCTCACTCTATACGCTCAACGGCTTTGGCGTCTCCATGTACGGGAAGCGGGACTTTGACGTCGAAACGGGCACCTATATCAAAACGCACTGCCTGTGCTTCATTTTCATTCCTGTCCTCGCCTTGGGAGCCTACCGGGTGGCGGATGCGGAGCAGGGCTGGTATTTCATCGGAAAGGAGCCGCTGTCGGGTTTTGCGAAGATGTGGAACAAGATCTTCGCGCTGCTCGTCGTACTGATGATTGCTGGCATCAGTTGGAATGTCCACACCTCCAGCCCGGAGTATCAGGCGGCCCGGAGGATGGAGGAGGGTAAAAAACATCTGGAAGCCGGGGCTTATGTCCGGGCGGCTGGTGTATTCCGCACCTTGGTGAACACACCGCAGCAGGGTGCCGCCGCCAAGGTCGAATTGCAGAAAGCTTTGGAAGCAGGCCTGAACGCCGGTGGCGATGCCGCCGTCTCCAGCTATCAGCTGCTCACCACTCTGCCGCTACCGCTACTGTCCACCCAGCCCATCATCCCGCAACCTTTGGAACGTGGACTGAAACTGGCCGAGCAACTGGGCAAGACCAGCCCCGGTGATGGCCTGCGGGTGCTGGAAGCCGCCCGAAGAATCGCTCCGACAAACGAGCAGATCGCCACGTTAAGCCAAACCTTGCTGCTGGCCGGCACGGTGAAGGAACCGGGCAATCTCAAATATCTGGAACCGTTGGCTGTCCTGTACGAAGAAGAGGACCGGATGGCTGACTGTGTCCCTTTGCTGGAACCGCACAAGGACAAGCTGGGCACCTCTGAATGCGCCCGTATCCTGGGCCAGCAGTTCATGGCGCAAAACAATTATAACGATGCTTACACGCTGCTCTATCCTTATGTGCAAGGACGCCTCGCCTCGTTGATCAAGGCGGAGCAGACCTATACTAATGCAGCAGACGCCTCCTCTAGAGCCGCGTTTCAGCACCTGAAAGATGGCAAGGCTGATCAGGCTTTTTACAAACAGTATGACACGGCCAGCAAGCCCGTCCAGGAGACCATGGTGGATGATTTCATCCGGGACTGGATGAAGCGTGACAATAACTACAAACGGGCCATCGCTGAATTTCAGGCGGCCAACCGTATCGTTCCGGTGACCTTGGATCTCGGGATCGTACAGTTGAATCGCGCCCAAAACCTGCCCGATCCCGCCGAGCGAAAGAAGGAGCTCGAAGCGGCGGAGAAAACGTTCCTTGCCATTCGCGGTTCAGCCGGTGAAAGCGATGAATACCGGATGTTCTTGGGGCAGGTCTATTACTGGCTGGGCCGGGCGGATGAGGGTAAGGTTCTTTTTGATGCCCTGCTGGTCTCGCGCCAACGGGCAGCGCCCTTGCTGCTGAGTTTGGGCAGCGTTTACCGTGATGTGGGAGATGAATACAACGCCCGCGAGTTGCTGGAGGAGGCATATCGCACCGCCACCACCGACAAATTACGCTTTCATGTGGCCGCAGTCCGCGCTCGTGTCCAGAAAGACTTGGATGACGAAATCGTTTGGTTGGAAAAAACCGATCTCTCGGAGCTCTCCGAGAAGGTCAGCCTCAGCACCGCACGGGCATCCAAAGCCCTCTCCATGGGCAACCGAAAAGAAGCCGCCGTCCAGCTTCGCGAAGCAATCAACGGCTACGCCAAGCTCAACAAGACTTCGGCGACGCTGAACAACTGGGGTCTGGCGCAACTGACTTTGTTTGAAGCCACGGGCAACATGGATGACTACCGCAAGGGCGTCCAGATGATAGAGGAGTCCATCACCTTGAATCCGGGCAATAGCATCCTTCTGCGCAATCTCACCTCCATTCTTCTCTCCGAGGCCGTGATGGAGGTGTCCGCCGACAAATTCCGTTACGCAGAGATGGGTGAACGGGCCAGTCTGCGAATGCTCAGTGAACTGTACCGTGATGAGGTCAGCCAAAAGCAGGTTATGGAGCGTTTGCGGTCGACGGAAGCGATGAAAAAGAGCCTGGGGTACATGGACCGGGCACTGCTTCTTTCGCCCAAGTCCGTCTACCTCTACCAGTTACAGAAGACGCTGGCGGTCACCTCGTATGATCTGGCGGAATTAAAGAAGCTCCATCAGCGGGTCCGTTCCGCCCAGCTCGATTTCACCCAGACGATCAAAGAAGCGCAGGAGCGCATGGCTCCGGCCAAGAACGCCGAGATACTCCAAGACTTGCGAGATGAGCTCAAAATGGTGGATGGGTTTATCCGCGATGGAGGGACCAACGCGCATGCGCCTACGCGGGCCCATCTGCAGTGCCGTCGGGATATGCTGGTGATGAATGCTCACGTCTTCGGCGAGAAGGCGGATATGGCCGCGCTGCTCACTCGGGCCCAACAAGCCCATGCCGTGCTCGATTCGTCTGCTTCGCAGGCCCATGTGGCGGGAGTTCACTTGCAACTGGCTGGTGAGGAGCTGGTCCGCAGCAGTCCAGAGTTTGCGGCCTTGCATGAGCAGACCAAACGCATCCTCTCCGTCCGTGAGATGTGCGTGCTGCTGTTGGAGAATGGCGGTCCAGCCGCCGAGGCGGTCCGTCGCAACGCCAATGTGCTGGCTGCGGTCGAGATCGAGAAAGACCGCACGCGCCGCTTCACTGCCTATCCGTCACCGAGTCGCTGGGCGCTCCTGCGGTTCTTCGATGCCGCCCTGGCCGAGAATATCCGGCAAACCTTTCTCACCAGCGAACTGCTCCAGTTGGAAACCCAATTGGAAGCGGAGTTGGATCCGATGGATGCGACTGCGGTTCTCAGTTCCTATTGGTCCCAGTTGATGACTGGCCATGGGCCCGAAGCGGAAGCGGCCTATCAAGCCGGGATGGGCCGGGGATTGCCTCTGCCCAAACTGGTCAAGCAAAAGATCTGAGCCGAACGGCATTGTCAAATCGAAGCAACCATTCCGCTCATTTCTCCGCGCGGTTGTACTTTTCCAAATGCACCGCCGCGATACGAGCTGCATTACGCACTTCGGCTTTCGCATCCGTGCTGGCGGTGAGCAGGGCGGGAATTGCTGAAGGATCACGGAAGAAGGGCAGCATCCGGGCGGCATAATGACGGAAATCATCGGTGCCTGTGCGCAATAATTCGGTCAAGGCAGCCGGTGCGCCCTGCTTCAAACCCGTGTTGACGAGGAAGCGGACGGAAACATCCGGGTCTTCCATCTTCGTCTTTATCAGGGCCAGGGCTTCCGGTGTGCCTAAGCGGAAAAGCCCCACCACAGCGGCGAAGCGTTGCCAGCTTTCACGCGATTTCAGATTGCGACCCAGCGTATCATATCCCTCCGCCGAACCGTGAAACGCCAGGCTGCACGCGGCCGCCAGTTGCATCCGCTCCTCCTTATCCTGCAAGGCTTCGCGCAAGGCCGGGATCGTCGCCGGGTCTTGGATGCCCGCGAGCGCGAAGGCCGCAGAGAAACGCACCCCAAACTCCTTGTGCTTCAATACTCCCACCAGTGGAGCAGCGCCTTTTTTATCACCGATATGTCCCAGGGCCCAAGCCGCCTCCTGGGCTATATCTGACTCGTTTGCCCCTAAGGCATTGATCAGTTCGGGGATCGCCTGCGGATCGCCGATCAAGCCCAATGCTTCGGCGGCATGTTTGCGGATCTGTTCATCATTGGAATTGGCGAGCCCTTCCCGCAGCACCGGCAGGGCGGCGCTGTGTCCGGATTTTCCCAACGCGTTGGCCGCATGGAGACGGCGGTCACCGGTGGGTTCACTCACAAAAGCCAGCAGCGATTCGAATACTTCCGTGCCACCGATCTCGCCCAAGGCGTTGGCCGCATGCGGCGCCAGTTTGCCACCGGCGGTCAGCTTCGCCATCAATGCTGGGACCGCGCTGCGATCGCGGATGCCACCGAGGGCTTCGATGACCTCCTGGAGCGTCCATTCATCCGCCTTGGTGGTGAGAGCATCCAACAGCACTGGCACGCCCCGGGCGTCCTGCAACTTTCCCAATGCCTGCACCAGTTCCGTATCGATGTCATGATTGGCATAGCTTCTGGACGAAGTTTGGTTCGTGGCCGCTTGCTTCGCGGACGCGACTTGTTTTTGCAACGTGCTGATGAGATGCGGAACCACCTCGATGTCCTTCAAGTCGGCGAGCGCCACGGCCACGCTGTTCTGTAGCTCTTCATTCTGCACCGCCAACACGGGTCGTAAAACGGGAACCGCCCGTTGATCACCCAAGGTGCCGAGGGAGCGTGCGGCCGCAGATCGCACGCTATTGTCGGCATCGGTCTCCAATGCTTTTAACAGGGGAGACAAAGCGAGTTGGACGTCCAGGGTACCCAGGGAAGAAGCGATTGTCTGGCGCACCGCCGCCGCCTGGTCATTGCGCAAAGCAGCCAACATTGCGGCGGCAGAGCGCACTGGATCATGTCCGGCAATGGCAGTGGCCGCCGAGGAACGCACTTCAGGCGAAGGATCGCTGGCCAATGCTTTCTCCAAAATGGGCGTGGGATCTGGATTCTCAAAATGGACCAATGCTTCGAGGATCACCGAGCGCACGGCGGGCATGGGTTCGGTCACTAGTTTTTTCTCCAGAATGGGTCCCACCGCCTTGTCCATTTTACCCAAGGCCTCCGCCACCTCGTAGCTGCCGATGTATCCTTGCTGGCCGCTGTTTTGAGGGCCGAAACGTGCCATCAATTCCTCGACCATTTCCTTCATCTTCTCCAATACGCCCGGGTTGGAATTGTAATTGAATCGGGCCTGTTGCTTGCGGATATGGTCGAGCTGGACATCGACCTCTCGTTCGAGCTTTTTGGCGGGGGAATTGTGATCGAGCCACATGGCGCCGCCGATGACACCCAATAGCAGCAAGGTGACGGCCAGCACCGCGGGCCAACGACGTTTACGGGCGGGGGGTAAAGCCGGCCCCTTAAATTCAACTGGCGGATCGTTCTCCATGGCGATGATGGAGGTTCTTCGCCTCCACTGGTCCAAGGTAACAGACACCCCGTGAAAGCACAACTCTTCGCTGACATACGACCGCAACAATCGGGAGGCAGTTTCATTGCAGCCCCGGGCTCGACGTTCCGGCTTTCTCCCGCTTTACTTCTCCCATGCGCATCATTAGCGGCACCGCCGCGAATGTCATCCTGAAGGTCCCGAAAGGTTACGATGTCCGGCCCACCCCTGATCTGGTGCGGCAGGCTATCTTCAACAGCTTGGGAGATCGTGTGGTGGGTGCGCGGGTGCTGGAGCTTTTTGGGGGGACCGGTGCCCTGAGTCTCGAGTGCCTCAGCCGTGGGGCCGCCAGTGCTGTCTGCGTCGAGCTGGCTCCGCGTCATGCGCGGATGATCCGCGAGAATCTGGAAGCCACCGGAATCCCTCCGCATCTCTATGATCTGCGCCTTCAGGATGTGCTGGTGGCCATTCCACAACTTGCCCAGGCCGGAGCACAGTTTGACCTGATCATGGCCGATCCTCCGTTTGGTGAGAAAAACGTCGGCCGCCGCTCCACTTCCTTCTCCCAAAAACTGCTCGATCACGACCAGCTTCCCGGCCTGCTCGCGCCCGATGGCCTGTTTGTGTTGGGTCATACCAAGCGGGACAACGTCACCATCACCGCAGCGTGGAAGGAAAAGAAGCTGATGAAGCACGGTGATTCGCAGATGCTCTTTCTGGTGAAGAATGTCCCCACGCCGCCCGCCGCATGAAAACCACACGTACCCTCCTGATCGGTATTCTGCTAATTCTTTCTAGCCTGTCTATGAACTCGCTCCACGCCCTAGAACTGTCTCCGTCGCCAGAGCTTCAGACCGCAGTCGATCAAGTGGTGCGTGATACCTTGAAAGAGTTCGAGGGCAAAGGACTCAAAGCCGATCAACTTGCGGTGACGGTGATCACTCTGACAGCGACCAATCAGCTTTACAGCGCCAGTTATCGCGGCGACCAGCGCATCTACCCCGCCAGCGTGGTGAAACTTTTTTATCTGCTGGCCGCGCATCAATGGATGGAGGATGGCAAGTTGCAGGACTCGGAAGAAGTGCGGCGGGCCATGCGCGACATGATCGTGGAATCCTCCAATGACGCCACCGGCTATCTGCTGGATCTGCTGACGGATACCACCAGCGGACCTGAACTACCGGTCGCTGAACTGGAGAAATGGCAGGACAAGCGCAATGCCGTGAACCGCTACCTCGTCGCGCAGGGATACAAGAACATCAATGTGAATCGTAAACCGTGGGGCGATGGTCCCTATGGCCGGGAGACCCAGTCCATCAAAGTCAGCGCCCCTAACCATCGCAACTGGCTGACGACCGACGCCACCGCGCGTTTGATGACGGAGATCGCGCTGGACAAGGCAATTTCTCCCTCACGCAGCGCCCAGATGCGGGAAATCCTTAAGCGTGACCCGCAATCCAAGACCGACCGCCAGGCACTTTACACCGGTGTGGCCTTGCCTGCCGGAGCGAAGCTGTGGTCAAAAGCTGGCTGGACGAGCCAGTCACGGCATGATGCCTGTTACGTGGAACTACCCGACGGCCGACGCTTCGTGCTGGCTGTCTTCACCGATGGTCACGCGTCCAATACGGAGATTATCCCCTCGGTGACGAAGAACTTGATCGGGCGATTGCCCCGCTGAGTGTCGGCTATCCGCCACTGACACGCGCAGATGCCGCCGCCACGGCTTTCCGGATGGTCACCATTGGAGAATTTCCGGCGCACAAACCCGCCGCCAAAGTTCCCGCGAAGCAATCTCCTGCGCCTACGGTGTCCGTCACCCTGACCTTGCGCGCAGGAAACCATTGCACACCTTGAGCACTTGCCCAGCACGCTCCCCTCGCCCCACACGTCACCACCACATTCTGCACACCTTGCTGCAATAGCCGCTGGGAACCCGTCTCGATCTGGGCTTTGGTCTGCGCAGGCAATCCTGTCAACACCGCCAGTTCATGTTCATTCGGCGTCAGCCACGTCACTCTTCGCAAGAGATCTGCGGGTAAAGGCTGCGTGACTGGCGCGGGATTCAGCATCGCGGGCACTTTCGCAGCATGTGCGATCGAAATGGCCGCAGTGACCGCTGCCAGTGGCACCTCCAATTGCATGAGCACCAACCCCGCTCCTTGGATTAACTCCTTCGCCTTCCGGATCTGCGCCACGCTCACGAGATCATTGGAACTCTGCGTCACCACGATTTGATTTTCGCCCTCCTCATTCAACAGAATGAGCGCCGTTCCCGCTGGCAACTTCGCACTGCGCTCCAGATGACTCAGCTTGACCTTCTCCCGTTTCAGATTCGCCACCAGCGCCTCTCCGAAAGTTCCTTTCCCGATATTCCCGATGAACTCCACCTTCGCCCCCGCCTGCACCGCTGCGATCGCCTGATTCGCCCCTTTGCCACCCGGCCGGTGCACCAACGCCTTGCCCGGCTGCGTTTCACCCGCACGCGGAAATGCCTTCACCCGCGTCAACAGGTCCATATTCGCACTGCCGATGACGATTAGGGACTTGCGGGCGGATTTCATGCCGATAACCAACGGCTAAGTCTGAACAAAAACAAGCCTGCACCGTCTAACTAACGCCCGGTCAATCACTTGCTCTTTGGTTTTGCCAAAATGACCGCGCTTGCCGGATAATGTGCCGCTCATAAACCAATGGCCCTGCTGGAAATCAAAGACCTGAAGAAAGCCTACGCGACGCCTGATGGCGGCACGCACCTGGTCGTCCATGTCCCGGCCTTCGCGCTCGAGGCCAAGGTGCAGGAAGCACTCGCCGGTGAAAGCGGTTCCGGCAAAACCACCTTCCTGAACCTCATCGCGGGTATCCTCAAGCCCGACTCCGGCAGCATCAAGCTGGCCGGCACCGAAATGTCCTCCCTCGCCGAGAGCGCTCGCGACCGCCTGCGCGCCACCAGCATCGGCTACATCTTCCAGACTTTTAACCTGCTCCAAGGCTTCACCTGCCTAGAGAACGTCCTCCTCGGCATGTCCTTCGGCCCCGGAGCCGATCGTGCGCACGCCACGGAATTGCTGAAACGCGTGGGTCTCGGCAATCGCCTCGACCACTACCCGCGCCAGCTCTCTACCGGCCAGCAGCAACGTGTCGCGGTCGCCCGCGCCTTGGCGAATCGCCCCCAGCTTGTCCTCGCCGATGAACCCACCGGCAATCTGGACAGCAAGAACGCCCGCGAATCCCTCGCCCTCATCCGCGAAGCCTGTCGCGAAAACAGCGCCGCCTTGTTACTCGTGAGCCATGACCCTTACGTCCTCGCGCAGTTCGAGCCGGTGCGCAAGCTCACCGAGATCAATCGAGCCGCCGTTCAGGAGGTGGTGTCATGACCCTGTGGCTCATCATCTCGCGCAGCCTCCGCCAGCACGCACTCTCCACCGTCATCACCGCGCTCTCCATCGCGCTGGCCACCGGTCTGTTGATGTCCGTGTGGACCATCAAGGTCCAGTCGAACAACGCTTTCACCAGCATGAACTGCGGCTTCGATGCCGTGCTGGGTGCCCGTGGCAGCAAACTTCAGCTCGTGCTGAACTCCATTTTCCATCTGGATGAATCCCCCGGCAACATCGCGTGGGAGCATTACGAGACCATCAAGAAGAACCCGAACATCCAGGCCGCCATCCCCATCGCCGTGGGTGACAATTACCACGGCTACCGCTTGGTCGGCACCACGACGAATCTGTTCAGCGATGTGGAATATGTACCCGGGAAAAAGTTCACCGTGCTCAGCGGCGGACGCGTCTTCGACCAGGAATATCGTGAAGCCGTCGTAGGCAGTTACGTGGCCGAACGCCTCGGCCTCAAGTTTGGCGACAAGTTCCAGCCCTATCACGGCCTCATCTTCAATGAGAAGGATCAGCACGCCGAAACCTATGTGGTCGTCGGCATCATGGAGGCTTCCAACACCCCCGCCGATCGCGTGATCTGGATTCCCCTCGCCGGTCTGCAAAAGATGAGCGGTCACACCGCCGCCTCCGCCGATCAACTCAGCGCCGTGCTCATCAAGTTCAAAGCGGGCAGCCCGCTCATCGGCCGCCAGCTCGAGCAGATGTATAACAAGCAGGGCGACAAGCTCACCTTCGCCTGGCCCATCGCGATGATTGTCGCGCAGCTCTTCAACAAGATCGCATGGTTTGACAAGGTGCTGGCCGCCGTGGCCGTGCTCGTCGCCGTCGTCGCGGCCGGCTCCGTGCTCGCCAGCATCTACAATTCCATGAACGAACGCCGTCGTGACATCGCCATCCTGCGCGCTTTGGGCGCCCGGAAGGGCACCATCTTCAGTGCCGTGGTATTGGAAGCGGCGAGCATCGGGGCCATCGGAGCGGTTGCTGGCCTGGTAGTGTATGGACTCATCACCATGGCTGCGGCGCAGGTCATCCGCGCCCAAACCGGCGTGGTGCTGGATGCCACGGCCTTTAATCCGATGATGCTTGGCGCGCCCTTGGGCCTCATCGCCTTGAGCGCCCTCTGCGGCGTGGTCCCGGCCTTCAAAGCCTACCGCACGAATGTTGCCGACAATCTGACTCCAGTATCGTAATCTATTCTTAACTGTCATGAAGAAGACGTTTTGCAATTTCCTGGCGACGCTCCTGGGCGTCTGTGTTTTGATCTCTCTCAGCGCCTGCAAAGGTGGCGAGAAAAAAGATGACCATGATCACGCCGCTCATGGGGAAAAGGCGCATCATCATCACCACGATCCGCCCAATGGTGGCACAGGCATCACGCTCGGTGACGAGGAAGCGCACATCGAACTGCTGCGCGATGCCGCTACGGGCAAGATGAAGGCATGGATTCTCGCTCCGCACATGAGCGGCTACACCCGCGTGAAACAAGAGACGCTCGAGATCACCGCCAAAGTCGGCGGCGAGGAAAAGACGCTGGTTTTCAAAGCTCAGCCCAACACCGCCACCGGCGAGACCGTCGGAAGCAGCTCGTTCTTCGAGGCTGAGGCCGACTGGCTCAAGACCACGGACACCTTCGAAGGCACCTTGAAGCAGCTCGACATCAAGGGTAAGGTATATAGCGGCGTCGCCATCAGTTTCCCGAAAGGCAATTGAGCAGCCGCCTGATTTGATATGCATTTATCTATGAACCAAAAACCGCGTGGCAATGGACTGCTTGTCCTGATCTGCCTCATCGTGGTTGTTTCTGCGGGCGGCTTTATGTTCTGGGGTTACCAGACCAAGCAGACCTCCCTGAATGCAATAGTAGCGCCTCCGGCACCGTCCACGGAAGTGCGCGGAACCAAGATCAGTGAACCGGTGGCTCCCGCTGCGCCGACGAATGCAACAGCCACTACCGCGATCGATGCTACGCCCGCTGCCTTGACCGCACCCACGAACAACGCGGCCAATTTGGACCCGTCCAAGTTAGAGAAGGTCAAAACCGGTGAAGGGCATGAGTATCTCACCGTCGGCTTTGATTACCTCTCTGGCTTTGAATACGTCATCCCGGAGGAAGGCAGCACGAATGCGGTGACCAAGGTAGATGCCAGTAAGGACCAGATTCCCAAGACCGTTCGCTCCCTGAACAACCAACGCGTGGCGCTAAAAGGCTTCATGCTGCCGCTCAAGGTGGAGGGCGGGCTCATCACCGAACTGCTCGTGATGCGTGACCAGTCCATGTGCTGCTACGGCTCTGTGCCGAAGATCAATGAATGGGTGAGCGTCAAGATGACCAGCAAAGGCGTGAAACCGATCATGGACCAGGCCGTGACGCTCTACGGCAAACTGAAGGTCGGCGAAATCCGCGAGAACGGTTACCTTGTGGGCATCTACGAGATGGACGGCGAAAGCATGGCGGGACCGCTCGATCTGTAATCGTTACAGGTAATTTAAAATGACGAAGGCCGCAGGTTTTGAACCTGCGGCCTTTTTGTATCAATCGACGCCGGCAATTTAGTTGCCAGAAACTGCTTGAGGTGCCCTCGGCTCTTTCGATTCGCTCAGGTGGCGAGCTTCTTCATGGACCTTCTTCCCAATATCTTTTCCGAAGCGGCGTTCAATTTCCGGAAGCGACACACCATTATAACCTTTGGCGTGATTGCGGATTTTTTTACTCACTATGCAGCCAGCAACAATTCTTCTCTCAATATTGTAACGTTCTTTCAGCAACTGGCTTTTTAGATCACTACCACCCATGGTAAAGCCATAAGTTTCAACTGCGAGAATACCATCATTGAGGTCGCGAGTGGCTGCTGCTTTGCCTTGGCGATAGCTGCTGGATGACAGACTGGAACAACCGCTGAACATGAACATACCCACTAGCATAAATGCTGCGGTAATCTTGGGAACGATGGATTTCTCCTGCTTGGCCATACTCAATAGTAGCTCGAATATGACCGCAACGTCCATTCATCCCGCAACTCCTTCGGCAACTCATTCAAAAACCGTGACGGTTGCTGCATGGATTCGCCATAGCCTTGGGCCATGCGGATGAGCGGGTAGCTCAGGTAAAGTTCGTTCTTCGCGCGGGTCACAGCCACGTAGAAGAGACGGCGCTCTTCTTCCTCGGCTTCCGGGCGGTCCAGCGAGCGGGCGCTGGGGAAGAGGCCATCGCAGAGCATGATGAGAAACACGATGTCGAACTCCAGGCCCTTCGCCTGATGGATGGTAGAGAGTTTCAATCGGTCCTCATCGTCATCCTTGGCCTTGTGGCTTTCGGCTTCTACGTTAGTAAGGAGTGAGAGTTGGGAGAGAAAATCCGTGGTGTTCTCGAACTGCAAAGCGAACGTGGCGAATTGCTCCACCTCTTCCAGCCGCTGTTTGAAGTTCGCGTACTCGCGCTTCAGGTAATCTTCATAACCAGCCTGTAGAACTACGCGAATCAGGTTCGCGGGCTGTTCACGGATGGGCTCGGTCTCCATCTGGGAGATGGTGGCGGTGAACTGCACCCATTCCACAGCGGCCTTCTTCGGCACGTCCTTGGAGGTCTGTTGCAAGGCCGTGGCGAGCGGGAGTTTCGTTCCCGGCAACTGCGCCTGATAGTTCGCTTGGAAATTGCGCCAGAGTTTCTCTGCTGCTTTGCCACCGACGCCCGGCAGAAAGAGCACGAGCCGTTTGAAGGCGAGTTCATCCTGCGGATTCGCCACGAGTCGCAGCCAGCAGGCGACATCTTTGATATGCGCCTGCTCGAAGAAGCGGATGCCGCTGGTAATGCTGTAAGGGATGTTCCGCTGCGTGAGCTCCATCTGCAGTTCCATCACGTGGAAGTGCGAGCGATAAAGCACGCACATGTCACTGAGGTTCGTGCCTTCCTCGCGGAGCTCCAGCGCGCGCTGGGCCACGAAGCGCGCCTGCTCACTGGCATCACCGCAAACGGCGAGCACGGGCTTGATGCCGGATTTACGCGCCGGTTCGAGCTGCTTCTCGAACTGCTCCGTGTTCGCCTTGATGGCCGCATTCGCGAGCTGGAGAATCTCCGGCGTGCTGCGGTAGTTCGTCTCGATCTTATAGACCTTCGCGCCGGGATAACGCTTCGGGAAATCGAGGATGTTGCGGAAATTCGCCCCGCGCCAGGAGTAGATGCTCTGCGAATCATCGCCCACGGCCATCACGTTTTTATGCGGCCCAGCGAGGGCATCGATGATCTCGCCCTGGATAAGATTCGTGTCCTGATACTCGTCCACCAGCACGAACTGGAACTGCCGCTGATACTGCGCACGGACGTCCTCATGCTCCTGCAGCAGCTTTAGCCAGAGCACAAGCAGATCGTCGTAATCCATCATGTTGGCCGCGCGCTTGCGCTCCTGATACTTCACCTGCAATCCGGCGATGAGCGGCGCGAGGTGGCTGAAGTGATCGTAAAATTGGCTCAGCGTTTCCCCGATGCTCTTCCGCGTATTCACCGCCATGGAGAACATGGAGCCTAGATTGTCCGCCTTCGGAAACCGCGTCTCCTTCACGTCGATACTCGACTCGCCGAGGACGGTGCCGATGAGGTCCTTGGCATCCTCCGCGTCCATGATGCTGAAGTCCTTGCGGTAACCGAGCTTCTCCGCATTACGCCGCAAGATGCGATGACCGACAGAGTGGAACGTGCCGCCCCAGAGCGAACTAAGTTCCGACCCCAGCAGGTCGTTCACCCGCCGCATCATCTCCTTCGAAGCCTTGTTCGTGAATGTCAGCAACAAGATGCGATCCGCCGGGATACCTTGCTCCAAAAGAAACGCGACCCGATAGGTGAGCGTGCGGGTCTTGCCTGAGCCAGCGCCTGCGATGACGAGTGCCGGTCCGGGCGCTGCGGTGACGGCCGCGTATTGCTGCTCGTTCAATTCCGCCGCGTAATCAATCTGCAGATTGACCGGCGGTCGAAACGAATTCAGCACATACTCACGCGACATGATGGCAAGTTCGCATACACGGGGCAGTTTTAGCAATTCCGCGCTGAGGGTAAGGGACTCGAATGATAGTTACCCTGCGGGTTTCGCTTCCCTTGGACAATGGTTTGATGCATCTTTTTTTGCCAAAGGTTTCACGTATGCAAAAAAATCTCTTGGCTTTGGTGGACGATACCTACGAGGACTTGGAGTTGTGGTATCCCAAGTTGCGGCTGGAAGAGGCCGGCTACAATACCGTGCTGGCGGGGGAAGAATTGAAGATCTACAAGGGCAAGCACGGCTACCCTGCGGAGGCCGAGGTGGAGATCAACCGGGTGCGCACGATGGATTATTGCGGTCTGCTGATCCCGGGTGGCTTCATGCCGGACAAACTACGCCGCGATGCCAAGGTGCTGGCCATCGTGAAAGATTTCCATGAACGTGGCAATATGGTGGCATTCATCTGTCACGGCGGCTGGATTCCCATTTCAGCCAAGATTTTGAAGGGCAAGAAAGCCACCGGTTCTTTGGGCATCAAAGATGACCTGATCAATGCCGGCGCAGTGTGGGTGGACGAAGCGGCCGTCGTGGATGGCAATCTCATCTCCAGTCGCACTCCCAAGGATCTGCCTGCCTTTGCCAATGAAATGGTGAAGTGGCTCAGACGCTCAGGTTAAACCTGCTCAGGGGTGCATAAATTTCAGGAGCTTCGCCAGAGGCAAGCATGCGTGGGGAAGCTCCGCCTCTTCCATCCTCCGCCGATTTCGCTCAATCGCTAAAAGCAAAAAACCCCGGCCGAAGCCGGGGTTTAATTTTGCACACTAAAGGAAGTAACTCTTAGGCGTTGCGGCGGCGACGCGCCAGCAATCCGAGACCGCCCATCACTGCGAGGGCAATCGTGGTCGGCTCCGGAACAGCGGCCAGCACGATCGAGTTGCCGGGGATGTTCAAGATAGCCGGATTTCCGGGAGAAGCCGGAGGCCCAACCTGAGGACCAGTGCCAGTGGCTTGAGAGAAGACACCAGAGGTGCCGCGGAAGGCCGCCGTATCAAACGAACCTCCACCAGACCAGGCGCGAACTTCAAAGAATCCCGTGCCGCCATCGGCCAGACCAGGAATCACACCAGTGCCGAAGTCGAAGAAACCGTTGCCGGCATTCTGCGAGAAGGTCGTAGCACCGCCAGAAACAGCGGCGATCGGTGCAAGGTTACCAGCCGACGTGCCGCCCCAGATCTGGACGAAGAACGACGGGGCATCCGTGGTGCCGTTGGCCAGCTTGATGGGGGTGTCAGCGATGGTCGAACCATTGCCGAAATTGCTCAAGAAAATCGCGCCTTCGGCCAGAACATTCTGGGCACCGAGAAGGGCGATTCCCGCCACGATCGAAAACACTAATTTTTTCATAAGACAAAAATTCGTTCGCTTAGTTTACGTGTTAGTTCGAGACGCTGAACGTCCGGCTCCAAGTCTTGCTTGCGCCGCCGTTGGAGAAGAAGAAGCCTTCAGCCACGGAGATTTGCGGATCGCCAGGCACAACACCCGTCCAAGAACCGTTGGCGCGGCGTGTCGAAGCGACATAGGCGCCATCAACAAACTTGTAAACGATGTCGTTCACGCCCGCCGGGAAACCCAATTGGGATTCCAAGGCACCAGCAACGGGCACCTGAGAGGCGAGAATCGAGAAACCAGCAGGGATGCTGTTCTGCAACGGCGTGCCGCTGCTTTGCAACACTTCACCAGTGAACGTCAAAACGATCGGATTGACGGTGTCCGGATTCTTCACGAAGAAGCCTTCACCCGGATTGAAAGAGGTCGTATTGACGTTGATACCCGTCCAGAGACCGGAAGAACGCTTGGTGAACGAGGTGAACGAACCGGTACCAGTATCAAACTTATAGATAATGGTATTCACCGGAGCGCCCGGCAAAAGGCTATTCAGATCCGACGCGGCTTGAGCCAATGGGTTGGCGATGATTTGAAACGCGCCCGGGGCGATCGTCACATTCACAAACCCGACCGCATTCACGGAGTAAACCGTCTGCGCCTCGCTCGCGGCCACCCCGGCCAGCGATACCAGTCCTGCAAGAACAAGTGCTTTTGTTTTCATTTGAGAGTTACTTTTCCTGATTTAGTGTGCGCGGTCACTTTGCATCACCTCTGCCCGTACGTCAACGGCTTTTTTTCTCCAAAACGGTGACAAATTTGTGTCCTGACAAACATTGCGCTACTCAATTTTTTGCGGCCATTCATTCTTCTCAACCATACACCATAACCGGCTTATTTACAAATAGATATGAGCCGCAAGCCAAACCCACCCACCCCTCATCCTCTCTACCTGCCCAACCCTCAAACGCCCTCCGGGTGGGGTGTACACCCTACTCCCGCTTAGTTAAAATATTGTAAATACATTGTATTCACCCTGCCCTTACTTTGCCAATTTCTCCGCCCCTCTTAGTGAAAATACACGTCCCAGCGCCTATTGCATCCCCTTTTTCCTCCACTTCGCCTGCTTGCCTGCTGTTTCGGCCAATTGGGCCGGTTGGCTAGGTCAATTTGTCCCCCTGCTTGAATTTTCCCGCCCCTAGCCCGACACTCCGCGCATGGCTTGGTTCTATCTTTTCCTGGGTGGCGCGTTGGAGATTGTCTGGCTCATCGCGATGAAATACTCGAATGGCTTCAAGAATTTCTGGCCCAGCGCCATCGTCGTCGCCGCGCTCATCGCCAGCATGTTCGTCGTTTCCCTCGCCATCAAAACGATTCCCATGGGCACTGCCTATGCCATCTGGACCGGCATCGGCGCGGCGGGCGGAGCGATTGCGGGGATCCTTCTGTTCAACGAATCCAAGGACTGGCTGCGCCTCCTGAGCATCGCACTCATCATCGCTGGAATAGTTGGTCTGAAATTGACGGCCCCATCCGAACCCGCCACTCCTGCCGGCACGCTTAGCGAAGCGCCCGTTCCCACGTCATCAGCAATAAAAGGATGAAGCCTCCGAGCGCGATCTGCTGACTCCGGGCCGATTTTTCTTTCAACACACTCCGCCGGATCATCCAGCCGAGCAGCAGTCCCGCCGCGAACCCACCCAGATGCGCCACCATGTCGCTCTGCGGATTCGCTCCCAGCAGCATGAAGAGCATCACCCCTGCGCTCGCCGCGATCAGGAGCCGTTTGCGTTTCAAGCTGGGCAATCCTTCGCCGATGGGTGGACGCGCGATCAGCAATCCCAGCGCGCCCATCACCATGCCCGATGCGCCCAGACTCCGGTATGGCGGATCATAGATCATCCAGCCCGCCACATTTCCCAGCACGCCCGCGAGGTAGGCCGCCAGCAGCGACACTCCCAAACCATAACGCGCCGCGGCCAGACCGAAGAGCACCAGGCCGATGGTGCAGTTCGCCGCCAGATGCGCGAGGTCATGATGCAAGGTCACCGTCGTGAAGAGCCGCCACCATTCGCCCAGCGCAAATCGCTCGCTATCCATCACTCCGGCAGAAATCAAAAACGGCAGCTTGTCCGCGAAGCCATGCCAGAAGACCAGCGCGATCACCCATAGCAACGCCAGCGGCTCAAAGCGCGGCCCTTCATCCGAGCGCGTCAACCACCAGTCCCAACCGCGTGTCTCCTTGTGATAAAGCTTGAGCGTTTGAAAGGCGCGCACGGAATCAACTCCAGCCACCTCCAGCGCAAACCGTTCCTCACCGAGCTGCACGATACTCGTCTCAATTCCTTGGCTGACCAATGCCAGGCTCCAGTCCATCGCCTGCTTGCGATCCTTCGTCGGGATGAGGACTGGAGCAACGTTCGTCATTCAGCCTGATGGTAGCGCAGACTGGCAGTCTGCTGCGTCGCAGATTGGTAATCTGCGAATCGTGAAATATTAGAGGCCTGCCGACTACCAGTCGGCGATACAGCAGGTTGCCAACCTGCGCTACTCCTCACTTCGCCTGCAGTTCGCTCAATTTCAACTTGTGCTCCAGTTGCGTTTCGCCCGCCACGTCCAGAATCTTTACGTGCAGCAGTGGATCTTTCTGCGACCAGTCGATGTTCAAGAGCCCGACATTCGCGTTATGAAATGTTTTCGGCAGCATCCGGTATTTGTTCGGTGTGGGCGTGCCACGCGGATGCACCTGCGTCATGGAGCTCGCCGTCATCTCATAAATGGGATAGCCCGCCAGCCCGTCCATTTTTGAGAACTCGCACCAATGCCGGTCGCCGCTCAGGAAGAATACCCCGCTTGCCTTCGTGGTTTTCAGCAGTTCCAGCAGCCGCACTTTCTCATGTGGCAGGTTTACCCACGCCTCGCAGCCGCAGAACTCCGGCACGAACTGGATGCTGGAGACGATCAGCCTCACCTCCGCCGGTTTCTTCAACTCCTCCGTCAGCCACTTCCATTGCGTCTCGCCCAGCATCGTGGTGCTCTTGTCCTGGCTGGGGATGTAGGGACCGCCGCTTGGTTCTATCCCATGATTGCCACGCGCCAGCACACTGCGAAAATAACGCGTATCCAGCAGAATAACCTGCACGCGCTTTCCGGCGGGACCGTAGATATGCGCATTGTAAACGCCCTCTTGCTTGCGGCGCGGTGAATCCTTCGGCTCATCCAGCCAGTTGTAGAATTCCTCCTGCACCTCTTTCTTGAAGACGAAATTCCCGCCGCCATCGTTCATCCCGTAGTCATGGTCATCCCACGTGGCCACGATGGGCGCTTTCTTCTTAACCCCTTGGAAGAAGCGGCTGTTCTTCAGCGCATCATACTTCGCCCGCATCACCGTCATGTTCGTCGTGTCTCCGTAGATGTTATCACCCATGAAGATGAAGAGGTCCATCGGCACCGTGAGGGTGCGGTCCAGCATCGGATGCTCCACCTTGTTCAGGCAGGAGCCGAAGACAATGTTGGTCAGCGGCGCTTCCGCCGCCTTCACTGAACTGGCGACGAGTAAAAGCGGCAGTAATAGCAGATGGAATCGGAAGCTGTATTTCACACCCCCACTTTTCCGTCACGACGTCACGTGAAGCAAGCGGCAAACACGGAGCGTGCATGCCTGCCCCATGCCAGAAGTTGGGGTCTTGGGCGTAGCGACATCGGGACGGCTCCTTCCCACTTCGATAAGAATTCAACTACTTCTGTATTTGAAAATATAGGCCTGCCGGTGCAACCGGTAAACTTCCCGTGGCAAATTGCCCGCCCCTGCCGTAACTTCCTGCGGCCAGGACAATAATGGAAGGCGAACCGAAAGACTGGATCGATTACCTCGCGCAGATGTGGCACGTGCTGCTCGCGCTCTTCACCGTACTCATCGCCGTCGTTGCCTCTGGTCACGCCATCCTGAACAAACGCGATACCCGCGCGGCTGTCATGTGGGTCGCCCTGAGCTGGCTCGTGCCGCTGGCCGGTCCCGTGCTCTATCTCACTTTTGGCATCAACCGCCTGCGCCGTCGTGCCTCGCAATTGCGCGCCGCCTGTCCGCGCTACCAGACCACGGCGGGTACTTTGACCGAGCGCGAATTGCCAATGAACAAAGTCACGCGCGAATGGCCTTCCTTCGTTCCTCTGGTCCGCCTCATGAACCAGATGACGCCCCAACCCTTGCTCGCGGGAAATTCGGTGGAGCCTTTGGTCAATGGCGATGCGGCCTACCCGGCGATGGTCGCCGCCATTGATGCCGCGAAAAGTTCTGTCACCTTCGCCACCTATATCTTCGATCAAGGCAAAGCTGGCGACATGTTCGCCGATGCGTTGACCCGGGCCTTGCAGCGCGGCGTGGAAGTCCGGGTGCTCATCGATGACACAGGCGCGCGCTACTCCTGGCCTTCCATCGTGCCTAAGTTGAAGAAAGCGGGCATTCCCGTCGTGCGCTTTTTGCCCACGTCCGTTCCCTTCCGCACCTTGGCCATCAACTTGCGCAACCATCGCAAGATCCTCATCGCCGATGGCCTCGTCGCCTTCACCGGCGGCATGAATATTCGGGACGGACACCTGCTCAAGCTGAACCCCAAGCGGCCCGTGCAGGACATCCATTTTCGCCTGCGCGGTCCCATCGTGGGCTACTTGCAGGAAGCCTTCGCGGACGACTGGATGTTCAGCACCCGCATCGAACTTCGCGGCGAGAAATGGTTCCCGCCCCTCGTCGCCACCGGTTCCGTGCTTACGCGCTGTGTGCCGGACGGCCCCGATGACAATTTCGAAAAGATCCGCTGGACCATTCTGGGCGCGATCACCTGCGCGCAAAAGCGCATCCGCATCATGAACCCCTATTTCCTGCCCGACCCCGCCGTGCTCAGCGCGATCAACGTTGCCGCCATGCGGGGCGTGCAGGTGGACATCATTTTACCGGAGAAGAATAATCTCCCCTTCGTCCATTGGGCGATGATGGCGCAACTCTGGCAAATGCTGATCCGGGGCTGCCGCGTGTGGCTCACCAAGGGCCCGTTCGATCATTCCAAGCTCATGGTCGTGGATGGCGTGTGGTCCTTCATCGGCTCCTCTAACTTCGATCCGCGCAGCTTGCGGCTGAACTTCGAGTTGAACGTGGAATGTTACTGCCCGAAACTGGCGGGCGAACTGGAAGCCCACATCGAAAGCAAGCTCGCCACCGCCCATCAGCTCACTCTGTTCGAAGTGGACAACCGCCCTCTTATCATCAAGCTGCGTGACGGCATCGCCCGCCTGCTGACACCCTACCTATAACCGCGCTCGCTGTCTCATCGTAGCGCAGGTTGGCAACCTGCTGTGTCGCCGACTGGCAGTCGGCAGACCGTGAATAATTTACAAATCGTCCCCCCGGAGAAATCACGCAATTCCCCTGATTTCACGGCACCGAAATACGGAACACCGGTGAGTTATTATTGGTGCTCACGCTGTTCGTGCTCGTGTTTGACGAGGTGTTGTCCACACGGTTCGTTTCCTTGGGACGTTCGGCTGGTGGCACATTATTGGTTGCCGGAGGAGCATTTGTTACCGGCAGTGCATTTGTGCCCAAAAGCACCATCGGCGTCACCGCCACCAACTGCATGGCCGGACTGGACGACCCTTGATTGCCTCCCGCCGCCGACGGTCCACCTGTGCTGGCTGCTTGATTGACCGCGGGTGCTTTCGCCCCGCCCAATAACCGCCGCAGATTTTCAAAATCCAGCAGCACGGGTGGTGCTGGGTGGCGCACCGGAGGCGCTGCCACGACCGGTTTTTCCTGAACTGGTGGCACGGGAACGTGCGGCAGTTCGACCGCGACCAAGTGTGTTGGCGCTGCCGTTTCCGGCGGCGGTGCCGACCTCCGCATGAAACGGATCTCCGGCACCGGTCCGGGCGCGTTCACCATCACGAGCACCAGTTCCACCAACACCGCGAGCAGTGTCACCGCGAGCAGGATCTCAAACCCGCGCAAGGCCATCCGGGCCCGTTTTTTCCAGATCTCGTTCATGGATTTTTTATTTGAGGCCGTGTCTGGTGACGGCCAGTTGCAGTCCGTCGCTGTCCGTTGAGTCCACATGCCCGTCGGCGAAGAGGATGTTGCCCCGATACTGGTGCATCTCCTGCGTCCAGAAGGCTGTCATGTTCGTTTGCAACGGCACCACACCCGGGGTGGGATAGCCCGGCGTCAGGATGTTACGATCACCCGCCAGCATCTGATGCGTCCGGCCGATCTGCGCATCCACCCCCACAAAAAAGCTCGTGTTCAAATTCCCGAGCGCATTCCAGTTCGTCGAGCCGCGCTCGCGGTCGGCGGGGCACAGCACCAGCTTGGAATTCACCAACAGATTGGACATCACCTGGAAATGCCGCCACGTCTCGCCCCGGTTGATATATTCCAGTGTGCCTCCGCGCCGTACTGATACCTGCATAGGCAAACGGTTGTCATGCTCATCGGCGAACATGCGGAAGGAAAGCCCCACTTGGCGCAGATTGCTGCCGCACTCCGTCTGCTTCGCTTTCAATTTGCCCTTGGCCAGCGCGGGCAGCAGCAACGTCATCAGTATGGCCACGATGGCGATGACCACCAGCAGTTCGATCAGCGTAAACCCACGCTGCTTTTTATGGAGCAATTTCATACCGCCTTTCGCTTATGCTTTTCCTCTTAGCATGAGGGATGCCAGCCTTCTCTCCGGCTGGTTAAGCCCATTTTTGATGCATCCGCGCGGGAACCCGACGCATTCTAGTCCGAAATTCACGCTTAAATGATTTGACGCTTCATTTCTTTGTTCTCTCCCGTGGCTTAGGAAGCCGTACTTCGGCCTCGCAAAACACCGCTTGCGTTCCGGGACCGCTTGTGAAAAATTTCACGAGCTTTTTATGGCACACGTCAAACTGCATATCCCGGGTCCGGTTGAAGTCAACGAGAAGACATGGTCGGCGTTCCGTTCGCCCATGATCGGTCATCGTTCCCAAGGCTTCAAAGACCTGTACGGCAAGATCCAACCGCAGCTCCAGACCCTGCTTGGTACGAAGCAGCTCGTCTATCTCTCCACCTCGTCCGCCTGGGGTGTGATGGAAGGCTCCCTGCGCAATCTCGTCACCAAGAAGGTGCTCAACTGCATGAAGGGCGCTTTCTCCGACAAGTGGCTGGACGTCTCCAAGCGCTGCGGCAAGGAAGCCGAGGGCCTGCAATCCGAATGGGGCTCGCCCATCCGCGCCGAAGCCATCGACGAGAAGCTCGCCACGGGCCAGTTCGACGCGCTCACGCTGATCCACAACGAAACCTCCACGGGCACAATGAGCCCGCTGGATGAGATCGCCGCGCTGAAGCAGAAATATCCGGACGTGATGTTCATCGTGGACGCCGTCAGCTCCATGACCGCATTGCCGCTGAACTTCGAGAAGCTGGGCATCGACGTCCTGCTCGCCGGCACGCAGAAAGCGTTCGCTTTGCCTCCGGGCCTCACGGTGTTCACCGCCTCGCCTGCCGCTTTGGCCAAGGCCGCCACGGTGAAAGACCGCGGTTACTACTTCGACTTCGTGGAGTTCGACAAGAACGCGAAGGAAAGCATGACCCCGAGCACCCCGAGCATCTCGCACATCTATGCGCTCGGCTCCAAGCTCGACGAGTTCTTCGCTGAAGGTCTGGACGCGCGCTATGCCCGTCACCTGAAGCTCAATATGGCCACGCGCGCCTGGGCGGCGAAGCACGGCTTCACACTGTTCCCGGATGCCGGATTCGAATCCGTCACGCTCACGTGCATCAACAATGGTGCGAAGCCGGGTGGCCGCACCGTGGACGTCGCGAAGCTGCAGAAGCTGGTGAAGGAACAGGGGTTCCTCATCGACGGCGGCTACGGCAAGATCAAGGGTACGACGTTCCGCATCTCCAACATGGGTGATGAAACGGAAGCCACGATGAATACGCTCTACACCGCGCTGGATAACGCGATGGCAAAGCTGTAAGCAGCCTCACAACATTTGCGAGCAGCCGCCTTGGTGTCAACCGGGGCGGCTGTTTTATTGGGTCTCCACTGTGCTCTTGCGTTGAATCTCTTCGCTCTTTACCTTTTTACCAACGCCGTCAGCCAACTTGGATAAACGGCGGGTGTATTTGAAAACTGTCGGAGGTTGGGGACGGAAAAACCAGAGGACAAATGTCATGAGGTTCATTTATATCTTTCTGATTGTCACGGCCGTGATGAGTGTGTTCCAGCTTCTCGTCGTCCTCTGGGAGAAAAGGCTGAGCTGGCCTTACGGCGCGCTTCAAGGTTCCCTCCCGCATCCCGATCCCTCCGGCTTCTGTAACCGGAATCTGACGGCCGCGTTGGAAGCCGGCTTCATGCTCATCGGCTGGGCACCGGATATGAAAGGAGCGAAATACCAGCTGAACTACGGCTTCCTGCTGTCGCCTGACCGTCAGTCGCTGGGCATGATCGCTCAGGGAAAGATCATGGGCATGGATTTGCGGGGTATCACCTTCTATTCCCCTTCCCAAGACGGTGTGCAATGCTGGTACACCACCGACAACCAGGCGGGCGTCGAATCGGATGTTTTGCGCCGCTGGATGAGCCATCTGGTTTTCAACGCCTTTTTCAAGGACGTCTGGCAGTCGCATCAATCCTGGATGCAATCCGCCAATTTCCCCCGGCACACTTTCAACCCCGGTTGTGCCCTGCAGGAATTTCGGCGCATGCGGGAGCAGCGCTTCGGCGAGATGCTGGCCCGCGGCTACATCGCCTATGCCGATGACCAACAGATCTTCTGGCGTTACACCTTCAAAGGAGCCGTGCGGCTGGTTTTCTACAACTACGGCACCGGCTTGATCCGCTCGATCACCTTCGGCCGCTTCCCCAAAACGGCTTGAACCGTTCTTTTTCCGATATGTCGAAGAATGCCGGATAAGCTTATTTCTCCGTACTGACTCTGTTTGGATATCCTTATGAAAATCGAAGGCATCAAAGGTTGTTACGAAAAGACCCGCGGCATTTTCTACTTCGCGCGCATGTGTTCCAAGATCCGTCTGCACGCGGCGGGCAAGCTGGCCGAGGATTATTTCGACATGCTCGGCAAAGGCTTCGATGGCCGCACCTGCCGTTACCTGCAAGTGCGCTACGAAGACGTGAAGAGCCTCGTGCTCGCCGGTAAGTCAGACGCTGAAGTACTCGAATGGTGTGAAGCCAATGGCCGCCGCTTGAACGACGAACAGATCCTCATCTACAACAGCTTCATGAGCAAACGCGGCTGGCGCGATGACGAGACCGATGGCTTCATCCCCGACATGATCAAGCAATATGGCTTCCCGGATGACGGCAAAGTCATCACCGACTTCGATCTCATCGAGATGGACGAGGGACGCTGGCAGCCCGACCAATGGCGCGCCGCCTGGAAATAAAGGGGCGCGGGTTGTCCCCAACCCGCAGCAACATCCGCCAGCCCCACATGTTGAGTTCATCAAAGTCATCCGCCCAGTTTCCCCAGATCTGCGCCTATCCGCGTCCATCTGCGGTTAAATCCCTTCGCCTTCTCCTCCATATCTGTGTTCATCTATGTCCATCTGTGGTTAAGACTCCCCCTGAAAAACCGGTTGACGCTCCGCCCATCCAAGGCTATCCCTCTTAACGTGAATTATTCACTAAACCTTCGACTGTCGTTGAACGCGCTGCTGCTTAGCCGCGCGGTGGTCGGGGTTTGGTAGAATCGCAACCAGATTTCGCCCCCACCGCCGCCTCGGCGGTGGGGGTTTTGTATTTCCACAGCCGGGATTGCGCGTGATGGGCGAGAAGAAGAAAGAACAGAGAACATGTTAAAGAACCCAGCATCGAAGTACCGTCCGTACCCGCCGGTTCAGTTACCGAACCGGCAGTGGCCATCCCGTGTCCTCACGCAAGCCCCCATCTGGTGCAGCGTGGATCTGCGCGATGGCAACCAGGCCCTCGCCGTGCCCATGAATGTGGCGCAGAAGCTGGAGCTCTTTCAAGCGCTGGTGAAGTGCGGGTTCAAGCAGATCGAGGTCGGCTTTCCCTCTGCTTCCAATACCGAGTTCGCGTTCAACCGCCTGCTCATCGAGAAGGGCCACATCCCTGATGACGTCGCCATCCAGGTGCTCGTGCAGGCGCGCGAGGACTTGATCGAGCGCACCGTCGAATCCTTGATCGGCGCGAAGAAGGTGATCATCCACCTCTACAATTCTACGTCGCCCGCGCAACGCCGCGTCGTCTTCGGCAAGACGAAGGACGAGATCAAAGCCATCGCCGTGCAAGGCGCCAAGTGGATCAAGGAACGTTTGCACCGTTTGCAGGGCACAGACGTGGTCTTGCAATACTCGCCCGAGAGTTTCTCCGCCACGGAAGTGGAGTTCGCCAAGGAAATCTCCGAGGCCGTGATGGATGTCTGGCAGCCCACGCCGCAGAACCGGATGATCCTGAACCTCCCGGACACCGTGGAGGTCGCGATGCCGAATGTTTACGCGGACCAGATCGAGTGGATCTGCACGAACATCAAGAATCGCGATTCGCTCATCATCAGTCTGCACACGCACAATGACCGCAGCACGGGTGTAGCCGCCACGGAGTTGGGCTTGCTCGCCGGGGCGGATCGCGTGGAAGGCACGCTCTTCGGCAATGGCGAACGCACAGGCAACCTCGATATCATCATCGTGGCGATGAACCTGTACATGCATGGTATCCATCCGCAGCTCGATTTCACAGACTTGAACGCGATTCGCGAAGTCTATGAACGTTGCACCGGCATGACTGTTCCCGCGCGCCAGCCATACTCCGGCGAGCTCGTGTTCACCGCGTTCAGCGGCTCGCATCAGGACGCCATCAAGAAGGGTTTGGCCGAGTGGTCCAAGAACGTCGCGGTTTGCCGTACGGAACCGGCCCATGCCATCAATCAGGGATTGGCCGAGCGGGCGCAAGGTGGCCCCGCTTATTGGGACGTGCCGTACCTGACTATCGATCCCGCGGATATCAGCCGCGAATATCACGAGGTCATCCGCGTGAACAGCCAGTCCGGCAAAGGCGGCGTGGCCTATCTTCTGGAAAGCGAATTCGGCATCGAATTGCCGAAGGATATGCAACGCGAGTTCGGTCCCATCGCCAACGACCTTGTCGATGCCTTGGGCCGAGAAGTGAAGGCTGAGGAATTGAAGGCGATGTTCTGGAAGGAATACATCGAGCGCGACACGCCTTGGAAGCTGAACCACTTCCACGCCGATGGCTTGGAAGGCACCTTCCGCAGCCGCGCCACCGTGTTCCGTGACGGCAAAGAGCTTGCCCTGACCGGCGAGGGTAATGGCCCCATCGCCGCGTTCGTGAACTCGCTCACGCAAGCCGGTGCGCCGCAGTTCGAGGTGGGTTACTACAAGGAGCACGCCCTGAGCTCCGGTGATTCCGCATTCGCCATCGCCTACATCCAGATCAAGCTGCCCAACGGCAAAACCCGCTGGGGTGCCGGAGTGGACACCAACATCGAGCTGGCCTCCATCAAGGCGATCATCAGCGCGCTGAACCGGATCTAGGCTGGTTGGTTTTCATGAGAGGGACGGCAGATGCCGTCCCTCTTTATCTAGTATTAGGTTATTCAAATGAGCGGCTGGCTGCTGACACTTTTACCGGTTGTTTTGGGCTCGCTGATAGCTTTCGGGATTTACGTCTGGGCAAGCCGCGACCAGAAGCGAGAGCAGGCTTTGTTGAAAACCACCCAGCACCCGGTTTTGGGTGAAATCCGCCATTATCGGAGCCGTTGGGAGGCGACCGGCAATGCGCCTGCATGGGGAAAGCCAATCACGGTAAGTGGAGATATCACCGGAGATTATCCCTTGGAAATCCACGTCGAAACGCTCAACGAGATTCAGCGGAGATATCCGGTTTTCCTGGCCGAGTGTTTGGCGGCAGCCAATGAGATGGTCAAAGAAATGGGGATCGTTTTGACCGCCAAAGATCTTTGCTTGGACTCCATCTACCTGAGCGGAACCCAAGCCGGGGAGTTCAGCCTGTGTTACGACGTACCCGCGTATGAGGACAAGATACCTTGGGGTGTCACCGGGTTCTATGATGACTACGTGATGGAGGAATTCTCCGACAACCATTAGGTTTTTGGGGCTATTCCCCGCCTGCTCATGTCTAGACCGCGTCGAAGGCATCGGTTAATCCCGTTTTTCCCTTTGCCATCCGCACTATTTTCCCGGAAAGTGGCCCTATAAGTCGTTATGCGTACCAAGGGGTTCATTTTCCTGGTCTGGCTGGTCGGCATGCTCCACACACAAGCGGGAGATCATGTCACAGAATTATGGCGTACCACCCTGGGCACGTCGGGCGGCACCCAATATCAGGCCAACCACGCCGCTCTGGATGCCTCCGACAACCTGATCGTCGCCGGGTTGGTCACCACGAACATCGTCAATCCTGGTGATCGTGATGTCTTCTTGGCCAAGTACAATGCCGGAGGCAGCAAGTTGTGGGAGTATCGGGACCGTAAACGCCACTCGCTCGGCGCTGAGTTGGTCAAAACCGACGCCTCGGGTAACTTATATGTCACTCTGCCCGATGTTCCCGGCGATAATTTCCATCTGGCCTATCTGAAGCTCTCTCCCAGCGGCACGTTGATCTGGCGCAAGGTGCTCTCCTGCATGGCCGGGTATTCCGGATTCCCCCACCACGCCCTGCATGTTCAGTCGGATGGCTCCAGCATCCTGTTAAGCTGGTTGGTGCAGGAAATCACGCCCAACCAATTCACCCAGACCATGGCCGTGACCAAGTTTACCCCGGACGGAAACGTCTTCTGGAAAACGACCCTGCCCGGAACCCGGCTCGTTTTCGGCCCCGGTGGACTGGAGAGAAACATGCACGTGGATACCGCCGGAAATGTTTTCGTGACGGCGGTATCGATCGATGGTGCCAACCGGGATGAATACACCGCCTTTGTCTTGAAGCTGAATCCCTCCGGCAATCAGCTCTGGCGGACCACCTTCGCCCATAACTCGCTCACCAGCATTCTTTCCGGATCGGCCGGTGTTTGTGTGGCCGGCCTGGGCGGCTGGGCATCGCTGAATAATGTGGGCTCCGTGGTGCACAAGAATTTCAATCACGGCCAGCATTTGCAGGTCTTGGATGTTCAGACAGACGGGAAATTCCTGGTCGGGCACTCCTTGGGAGAGCGTCACTTTTTGGTCCAGCCGGATGGCACCAGCGTCTGGTCGGCAGATACTCTGGCCTACCGCACCTCCAATCCGGTCAAGGACTCGGCCGGAGGATGGCTGATGGCGGCCCACATCAACCATAATACCAGCGTGGAGTATTCCCTGGTCAGTTTGCGCACGGATGGAAATCAACGCTGGCGCCAACCCTTGGTGCCCTTCGCTAATCAATACTACGGCCCCATGGACAACGACACCTTTGGCGGTGAACACTGGCTCTTGCGTGCTTCGAATGGTTCGTTGCGCTTGATCTGCAAGCAGCGCCCGATGCTGGGTGATTTTTACGGCATCGGCATCGTGTCCTATCGTTTGGAAACCAGCACTTCTGGCCCTGCCATTGTCAGCACGCCCTCATCAGTCGTTAACTGGGATGGGGCGAATGATCTGACGCTGTCTTTCACCGTGACGGGTGATGGCCCCCTGAGCTACAGCGTCTTTAGTGGCGTTCCCCAGAGTGAATCTACGATCACGCTCCCCAAAGAAAACTATCCTCAAGCGCGCGGCTTCTATCGCTGGGATGTCACGGATGTCAATGGTCGCCGTGCAGCTACGCGAAACGTGTTGGTGCAGGCGAACCAAATCCGGCTCTTTCCTGAGGCTGGAACCGGCGGCAGTCTGCGGAAGACACATATCATCGCCGATATCTTCACCCGTTTCCGCGTGGAGTATTCCCACGATCTCATAGATTGGCTGCCCTTTGAGGATCGTGATCAGAATACAAGTTTGACCATCGAGGTGCCGGCGGACCCGGCTAAGAACTATTTCTACCGGGCCTTCAAGATTCCGTAAATTAGGACGGAACGTCGTGGTTTGGCTGGGGCATTTTCCCCGCTGTTCATTCGTTTACTTGCGTCGTGAGTGAGGTTAGGTTGTCCCCATGTTGAAAACCCCGTCATGCATTGCGCCCGGTTGGTTGCGCATGTCGTTGGCTTTGGCGGGGTTGAAACAGGGCTGTTTTCGGCAAATGAGGTTGAACGGGAACCGGTTTTGAACGTCTGAAACTTATTAACTCATGAGTAACTTCGTCTCTCACGCCCCCTTGTCCGGCACCTCCGAGCGGGATGTCGCGGCCATCGATGAAATGCGCGACCTCTACCGGCAGATGGGCAGGGAGGTCGGCAAGGTCATCATCGGCCAGGAACTGGTCATCGAGCAACTCCTCATCGCCATCCTCGCTCGCGGTCATGCACTGCTCATGGGCGTGCCCGGACTGGCGAAGACCACCATGGTTAACGCCCTCTCCGAGGTGATGTCGCTCAGCTTCAACCGCATCCAATTCACGCCGGACCTGATGCCCTCGGACATCACCGGCACGGACATCTTGCAGGACACGGATCAACCGGGTCGCCGCGCGTTCGTGTTCGTAAAGGGCCCCATCTTCTCGAACATCGTGCTAGCGGATGAGATCAATCGCACACCGCCCAAGACGCAGTCCGCGTTGCTGGAGGCTATGCAGGAGCATAAGGTCACCGCCTCTGGCCGCATGTTCCCGCTGCCGTCGCCGTTCTTCGTCTTGGCCACGCAGAACCCCATCGAGCAGGAAGGTACCTATTCATTGCCGGAAGCACAGCTAGATCGCTTCATGTTTTTCATCCACGTGGATTACCCCACGTTGCTGGAGGAACGCCGCATCGCCCGCGAGACGACTGGGGCCAAGCCGGGTGCGCTCACGAAGCTCATCAATGGCGAGCAGGTGCTGGCCTTCCAACAACTCGTGGAGCGCGTGCCGGTGCCCGATCATATTTATGATCTCGCCGTGGATCTTGTGCGCATGACGCGCCCGAATGCGCCCGGTGTGCCGGACTGGATCCGCAAGTGGGTCACATGGGGTGCTGGTCCGCGCGCGGTGCAATATCTCATCCGCGGCGCGAAGGCCCATGCTGTCCTTCACGGCAGCTATCTGGTGCGCACCGAAGACATTGAGGCCGTGGCGAAACCGGTGCTCACACATCGTATCCTCACGAACTTCCAAGCGCAGTCAGAAGGCATCACCAGCCCGCACATCATCGGGCGGTTGGTGGAAACTCTGCGCGGCGACAAACCATAATCCCCTCCGCTTGTGGCTGAAGAACGCGCCAGAGCTTTCCTCGATCCCGCCGTGCTGGCGCGTCTCATGCGCCAGCAATTGGTGACGCGTTTTCCCATGGAAGGCATGGTCTCGGGCCATCACAAGAGCCCGCATCGCGGCTCTAGCGTGGAGTTCGCGGAGTATCGGAATTACGTACCGGGTGATGATTTGCGCCGCCTGGACTGGCGCGTGTTCGGCCGCACGGACCGCTTCTACATGAAGGAGTTCGAGGCGGATACGAACCTCCGCTGCTACGTCGTGCTGGATACCAGTGCCTCCATGGGCTTCACGGGGCAGCATGGCAGCCGCTTGGATTACGCGAAGAAGATCGCGGCCAGCCTCGCCTACCTCACCATCCAGCAAGGCGATGCCGCCGGACTGGTCTGTGTGGGTGAAAAAGTGAATCTCGACATTCCGGCCAAGCGCAATCCCGCGCACCTGCAATTGATTTACGATTCGCTGGAACAGGTCCAAGCCAAGGGAACGACCAATCTCGTGCAAGCCCTGCATGACTTGGCGGAAAAGGCGCGCCGCCGTGCCCTCATCATCGTGCTGACGGATGGATTTGAAGATGCCGAAGCATTGCTGAATTGTTTCCAGCATCTGCGCTTTCAGAAGCATGACCTGGTGATGTTCCAGTTGCTGGACCGCATGGAGATGGAATTCCGCTTTGACCGGCCGGTCCGGTTCAACGACCTGGAAAGTTCGTTCAACCTGGTCACCGAGCCGAACAGCATCCGCGATGAATACCTCGCGCAATTGCACAAGCATCTCGCCCGTCTGAAACAAGGCTGCCACCAGTTCAACGCCGACTACCGCCAGGTGATCATGGACGAGAGCTACGAAAAGCTGCTCGCCGATTTCTTGAGCGAGCGCGCTAACGCCTCTGCTTCCCGAGGATAGAATAATGGATACAAAAACATCCATAAGTCAGAAAGCGACATGCAGGAGACAGTCTGCATGGAAGTTTGTTAGCCGATTTGCATTCGGGTGCTCCCTTCCCCCTCACCCTAGCCCTCTCCCTCGGGGAGAGGGGACAGCGTGCGGACATTTTTCAAGCACAGTCACGATAGCCGATAAAGCTGTCGATCCATTCTCCCTCTCCCCAAGGGAGAGGGCCGGGGTGAGGGGGAACTGCGTATTTGAGTCAGAGCGGGCTCCCGAATCTAAGCAACGCTTTGGATGTCTGCTGTCGTCCGTATCCCGAATTGAATGACATTCCTGCAGCCAGAGATTTTGTGGGCGTTGCCGCTGGTGCTGCTGCCGGTCATCATCCATTTGATCAACCGGCTGCGTCACCGGCCCCAGCCTTGGGCAGCGATGCGCTTCCTGGTCGCCGCCACGCAAAGCTCCACCAGTCAGGCCAAGCTGCGTCAATGGCTCATCCTTCTCTTCCGAGTGCTGGCGGTGCTCATGCTAATCCTGTTTCTCGGCCGTCCGCTGTCCGGCGGCTGGCTGGGCTGGTCGGTGAACTCGGCCCCGGATGCCATCGTCATTCTGCTGGATCGTTCCGTGAGCATGGAGGGTAAGTTGACCGGCAGTACGACCACGCGTCGTGAACAGGCGCTCAGTTCCTTGATGAAGGCGGTGGAACCCTTTGTCGGTCGCAGCCAGATCGTGGTGATCGATAGCGCGCTACGCCGTCCGCAACCATTGGCCCGCGCTTCCGATCTGCGCGAACTTCCCGCCACGACCGCCACCGATACGAGCAGTGATTTTCCCGGCCTGTTCCAAGCAGCGCTCACGTGGCTGGAGGAAAACCAGACTAGCACCGCAGAACTCTGGGTCGCCTCCGACTTGCAACGCACGAACTGGAAGCCGGATGACGAGCGCTGGCAACCCTTGCAGGCACAGCTCACCGCTTTGCAACAACGCGTGCGCCTGCGCGTGCTGGCGATCAGTGCGGAGAGTGATCAGGACACGACGGTGACGTTGCAGGACGCCTTGCGCACGGATCGCGATGATCGCGCGGAACTGCTCCTCGCCGTGGACATCCAGCGTTCGAACAATCAACCCACGACGATTCCCGTGACGGTGAATCTCAACGGCACGCCGTCGCAATACGAGGTGGCGGTGGAAGGAGGTAATCTGCGCTGGCGCCAACGACTCAATCTCGGTGCACAACGCGGCAGTGGTTGGGGTTATGTGGAAGTGCCGGCGGATGCGAACCTGCACAATAACCGTGCATGGTTCGTCTATGGTCCGCCTGCCAAGCTTCGCACCACGGTGGTGACGGATGATGCACGTGTGGGCCGTTGGCTTGCAGCGGCTTCCTCGGCCGCGTCTCCGGGCGCACAACGTGAAGCCCGCGTGCTTTCACCCGCAGATGCTGCGGGGCAGACTTTCGATGGCGATGTGCTCATCTTGTGGCAGGCGGCTTTGCCCGCCGCCGATGTCGCGGCGAAGCTCGATGCCTTTGTGCAAAGCGGCGGTGCGCTCGTTTTCCTGCCCACGGGCAAGGCGGATGCGGGTCAATTTGCCAGCCAAGGTTGGGGCGCGGTGGAGAAGGCAGCGGAGAATCAGAGCTACACCGTCGCGCGCTGGGAAGAGAAGGAAGGACCACTGGCGAAAACGGAGGAAGGTTTCAGCCTACCCTTGAACACGGCCGCCATCACGCAACGCCAGTTGATCACGGGCACGGCTCCGGCCTTGGCTACTTTTGCTGATAGCGGAGCTTTGCTCACGCGCCAGACTTTGGGTCGTGGCCACGTTTATTTCCTCGCCTCACTGCCTTTGCGCGAGTGGTCCACTTTAGGCAATGGTCCGGTACTCGTGCCCGTCATGCAACGTCTCTTGCAGACCGGTAGCCGTCGGCTCACGCAAGCCAGCCTGATGCAATGCGGCGATCTCTCGGCGGTGGACCAGGCGTTGCCTTGGCAACCCGTAGAAGGTGGCGGCACGAATCCACAGATTGAATCAGGCATCTACCGTGCGGGTGAACGGTTGGCGGCGTTGAATCGGGCGAGCGGGGAAGATTCGACGGAAGTGGCCACGCGCGAAGAAGTGAACGGGGCCTTGAGTGGAATCAACCTGCAGTGGTTTGAGGAGACCGGACAAAACAGTGACCGCATGCAGGGCGAGGTGTGGCGGCTGTTCGTGACGGCCATGTTGCTTTTCCTGCTGGTGGAAAGCTTCCTCGTGCTGCCCACGAAGGTCACGCACACAGATAATCTCACTGGCAAGTCCGTGAAACGTCGTCCGGAAGAAGCTGCGGAGGTTGCCCAATGACGGACTGGTCATTCACAGTTTCTGGTACGTGGATGCTGCTTGGGATTGCGGCTTGGATAACTGCGGCCGTGTTCGGCTTTATCCATTGGCGGCGACGGCCGGGGCATGGTCCCACACTCTGGCTGGAGAGCTTGCGGCTCATCATCATCACTTTGCTGCTCATCACGCTCATGCGGCCGGAGCGGGTGCAGCGCATCGAACGCACGGAAGTGCCAGAGATCGTCGTGCTGGCGGATGCCTCGGCGAGCATGGAGACACGCGATCTCCAGCAAGGCACGAACGTGCTTACCCGCCGCGACTGGCTGGAAGCCCAGCAGAAACGTGAGTTCTGGCGACCGCTGGAAAAAGATGCGCGCGTGTCGTTTGAAGCGTTTGCTACGCCGCCAACGGATGCTGCGGCGGCTGATCCGGGAACTGATTTGAATGCGGCACTCGATGGGGCCTTGGCTCAGCGTAAGAATCTCAAGACCGTCATTTTGCTGACGGATGGTGATTGGAATGCGGGCAAATCTCCGCTCACGGCCGCGGCGCGTTATCGTGAGCAGGGCATCCCGGTTTTCTCCGTCACTGTGGGGCGGGATACGCCGTTGCCGGACTTGGTGCTCGAACAGGTGAAACCGCCAGCCTATGGGCTCGTCGGTGAACAGATTTCCATTCCGTTCCGCATCAAGAGTCATTTGCCGCGCGAGGTGAAGACCACCATCGTGTTGCGGGAAGAGAATGGCGAGGAGATCAAGCGGCCAGTCGTGATTCCTGCGCTCGGCGAGCTGCAGGACAGCATCATCTGGTCGCCGCGCGTGGTGGGAGATTTTACGTTGAAGCTGCAAGTGCCGGTAGAAGCGGATGAGGCCCTGCCCAAGAACAATGAGCAATCCATGCGCATCGCGGTACGTTCGGAATCGTTGAAGGTGCTGGTGGTGGATTCGCAACCGCGCTGGGAATATCGCTACCTGCGCAACGCCCTGGCGCGTGACCCAGGTGTGGAACTGAACTGCGTGCTCTTCCATCCCGGCATCGGCATGGGAGGTGGCAACGATTACCTGCCGTCCTTTCCTGGAACGAAGGAACAGCTCGCCAAGTATGACGTGGTGTTCCTCGGTGATGTGGGTGTGGGTGAAGGGGAATTGAAAGAAACGGATCTGGAATTGCTACGTGGTCTGGTGGAGCAGCAATCCAGCGGTTTGGTCTTTTTGCCGGGACGTCGCGGTCGGGAACTGAGCTTCTTGAAATCGCCGCTCGAAGATCTGATGCCGGTGGTCTGGGACATCACCAAGCCGAACGGCATTGCATTGCAGAATGAGGCGACGTTTCAGTTGTCGAACGATGGCATGGATCATTTCCTGATGCGCTTTGAATCGGATGATTCGCGCAACGCTTTCGTCTGGAAAAATCTGCCGGGCTTCTTCTGGAGCGCGGCGATTGAGAAGGCTCGCCCGGGTGCCGAAGTGTTGGCGGTGCATTCTTCTCTGCGGAACAAATGGGGCCGCGTGCCCATCGTAGTGACGCGGCCTTATGGCAGTGGCAAGGTGCTCTTCATGGGCACGGATAGCGCGTGGCGCTGGCGGCGCGGTGTGGAGGATCGTTACCATTATCGTTTCTGGAGCGGGGTCGTGCGGTGGATGGCGCATCAGCGGCATCTGTCTGAGCGCGAAGGCGTGCGCCTCACTTACAGTCCAGAAGCTCCTGGCGTGGGTGAAACGGTTTTCTTCCAAGCCAGCATCCTGAATCGTGAAGGTTTCCCGGCGGAGAAGGGTTCCGTCGTCGCCACCATCACTACGCCTTCGGGGCGCAGTGAGCGCCTGTCGTTCGCGGCGGTGGATGGCGGCTGGGGCGTGTTCAAGGGCAGCTATCGTCCGACAGAAGGTGGAGACTACAAGTTGCAGCTCAATTCACCGGAGCATGGACGGGAGCTGACGACGACGATTGCCGTCAAACGACCGGAACGCGAGAAGCTGGGCCAGCCCGCGAATGCCCGCGTCTTGCGCGAGCTGGCCGCCCTGACCCAAGGCATCAATGTTTCGGTGAATGAACTGGATGCTTTAGTGCAGCAGATCTCGCTGTTGCCGGAGCCCAAGCCGTTGGAACGGCGGACGCGGCTCTGGGCCGAGCCGATGTGGGGCGGATTCATCCTGCTCTTGCTCGGGATTTATTGGACGGCCCGTAAACTCGCGGGCATGGTATAACTAGTAATGGAATCACAGCCGACAAATTTGCCTGATTCCCTGCGCGCGCAGTTCGCGGCGTTGGAGCGGGCGCTTTGGCGTAAGGAAACGACCGTCGCGGTCTCGGCTGCCGTGGTCGCGCTGTTGCTTTCATTACTGGCACTCTTCATCTCGGACCGCCTCTGGGATACGCCCCGGGCGGTGCGGATGGTGCTCACCCTGGGCGGGTTAGGTTTGGGTCTGTGGCTGGTGCAGCGGTGGTGGTCGCTCTGGTATTGGCGGCGGCGGGATATGCGGGCGTTCTCCAAGATCGTGCAGAAGCATCATCGCCGCTTGGGCGACCGCTTGCTGGGCATCGTGGAACTGGCCGAGCAGACGGAACTGCCTGAAGGCATGTCGCCTGCGCTCTGTCGCGCGGCCATCCGGCAGGTGACGGATGATGCGGCGAAGATGGATTTCAGTGAGGCGGTGGATTTCCGGTCGGCGCGCAAGCTGTTGATCGGCACGGGTATCGTGGCGGGCATCCTCGTGCTGCTGGCGATCATCGCGCCGATGGCGGTAGGCAACTCTTTGAAACGCTGGCTCATGCCGGCTTCGGAAGCGCCGCGCTACACCTTCGTGAAATGGCAGGATGTGCCCGCAGAGATCGTAGTGCCGCATGGTGAGTCTTTCCGTTTCGAGACGCGGGTGGCCTACCAATCTTTTTGGCGTCCGCAAGAGGCCATGGCTACCATCGGTCTGCACCAGACCAAGGCCACGGTAGAAGCTGATCTCGTCAAATTTGATCTCCCACCACAGACGGTGGCGACGGAACTCAAGATCCGCGTGGGTGATGCCACCAGCACCTTGCGCGTGCGGCCGGAGCATCGGCCCGCCTTGCGACAACTAACGGCGCGTGCGGAGCTGCCCGCCTATCTGCAACAACCGGTTCTCGAAGAGTCCGCGATGAGCGGCAAGCTGCGCGTGCTTACGGAGGCAAAAGTGGTGCTCGCCGGCAATGCGAGCCGTCCGCTGAAGCAGGCCTGGATGCAATTGGACCGGCAGAAGCCGATCCCGCTGGAGGTGAAAGGCAGCCAGTTCCTGAGCGTACCTCTGTTATTGGCCGATGCGCAACGGGCGACCTTTGGCTGGACGGATGAACTGGGTTTGACGAACCGGGCTCCGTGGCTGCTGGGCATCGAAGCGACCGTGGATGCCGCCCCGATGGTGGAACTGGCGGACCTCGCCATGGATGTGGCGATCCTCGAAGACGAGGTGCTGCGCATCAACACCTCGGCCCGTGATGATTTCGGTGTGCGGGAATTGCTGCTGGCTTGGGAGCAGATCGCGGGACCAGCGGTGACGAACTCGCCGGGCTCGCAGATACTTCGGCGGCAGACGACCAATTCCGTCACGCGACAGTTCAACGAGACGTTTGTGTTCAGCCCTTCCGTCTTGAACATTCCCGCAGACACCACCGTAGAGGTAAAGGCGCTGGCGACCGACTATCTGCCAAACCGCGTGCCTTCGGAAACAGCGCGATTCCGCGTGCATGTCATCGGCCATGTGAAACATGCGGAGATGGTGCGACAACAGTTCGAGCAGATGTTCGCGAAGCTGGAAGAAGTGACGCGCAAGGAAGAGGCATTGGCAAATGCGACGCGGGAATTAAAACAGCAGCCGGAAGAAAAATTGAACACGGAAGCTGCCGCCGCACGCGCTGAAGAACTGGCCAAGCAGCAGGAGCAGGTGGCGCGGCAGTTGCAAGATGTGGCGCGCTCCGGCACTGAGACCTTGAAGGAAGCCTTGCGCAATCCGACCTTCAACGAAGAGACACTGCGTGACTGGGCGAAGACGTTGCAAGCGATGCAGCAGCTTTCCAAAAAAGAGATGAAGGACGCGTCGCAGTCTTTGCAGCAAGCCCAGCAGAAGGCCGCCGAGCGACAGGAGGAACTGGCCAAGGCGCAGACTTCCGAAGAAGAAGCGACCCGTGCGCTGGAGAAGATGCAGCAGGATGTGAATCAGGGATTGGACCGCTTGCAGGCGCAGACCTTGGCGCAACGGTTGCGGCAGATCTCCAAGGACGAACAGAAGATCGCCGAGCATCTGCAAACCATCGTGCCGGAAACGGTTGGCTTGTTGCCTGCGGAATTGCCCAGCCGTTACTTGAACACCATCAATGATCTCTCGGGTTCGCAGGCGAAGGCGCGCAAAGATGCTGAGACAGTTCAGGATGAGATGGGCCGGTTCTTCGAGCGCACTCAGAAGGCGATCTATGGTGAAGTGAGCAAGGATATGAAGGACGCCGAGACGGTGCCCCAACTCGACAAGCTGCGTCACACGATGCTGGCGAATGTCTCGCTGCAATCGTTGCAAAATCTGGGTGCATGGACGAAGCGGTTCAATGACTGGGCCGACAAGTTGGAACCGAAGTCCGATTCTAAATCCGGCGAGGGACAAGGACAGGGCGAAGGCAAGCCGCCGCAGGACGATAACATCAAGCTCTTGATGAGCTTCCTGCGCATGCGGGCAGCGGAGCACAATCTGATCGACCGCACCAAGTTGCTGGAACAGCGCAAGAGCGTGGATCCGCAGTATGCCCAGAATGCGAAGAAGCTGGCGGAAGCCCAGTTCCTGTCGCGCCGGCAGATCCTGGATATCCAGTTCGAGAACAATACGCCGGAACTGGATAAGCCGCTGGAGGACACCTTCCAATCGATGCGGAACACCGAGAACGTCCTCGGCAAACCGCAGACGGATTCATTGGCCCAAGATTCCGAATTGAAGGTGGTGGAGAATCTCTCGGACATGATCAATCTTCTGAACGAGCAGCAACGGAAGAACAGCCAGAGCAGCAGCAGCGCCTCTGCCAGCGAGATGGAGATGGCCTTCCTGATGCAGATGGCCGCCCAACCGGCCGCACCGGCCATGGGCATGCAACAGGGCAGCAATCCCGGCATGAACCAGAGCGGCGGCGATACGTCTCGCGCCAATCAGGCCGCGACGGGCGATGGCCGGGGTAATCGCGACAACGCCCGCACCACCGGCAGCACGACCGGTGTGACCCAACCGGTGCCGGTGGAATTCCGCGATGCGCTGGAGAGCTATTTCAAAGCGATCGAGAAACTGGATGAATAAGACACTGCATACATTTCTGTTGCTCGCGATGCTGGCCCTCGCGACGCCGTCGTTGCGTGCCCAGCAGTTGTTCATCGAGCGTTCTGATCTGGCGGCCTCTGAGGTGGATGCCACGTACGTGAAAGGGCTGCAGTTTCTGATCAAAAACCAAGCGCCTGAGGGCCGTTGGTCGGATCAACCCTACGGAGCCGAGCCTGGAGTCTGCGGTCTCGCGGTTGTCGCGATGCTCGCGCACGGCGATGATCCGAACGTGGGACCATACAGCGTGGCCATCCGCAAAGGGCTGGATTTCATCCTGAGCCAGATGAACAAGGACACGGGCTACATCGGTCGCTCGATGTATAACCACGGGTTCGCCACGCTGGCGCTCGCGGAAGCTTACGGCATGGTGGACGATGACCGCATCGGTCCCGCCATGGAGAAGGCGGTGAACCTCATCATCTCCTCCCAAAAGGCGAACAGCTTCGGGGCATGGCGCTATTCTCCGGAGAGCCTGGATGCCGATACGACGGTGAGCGGCGCGCAAGTGGTGGCGCTCTTCGCCGCGCGCAATGCGGGCATGTCGGTGCCGGAAGAGGCGATCCAGAAAGCGCTCGATTATTTCAAGAAATGCCAGACCCCGGAAGGTGGTTTTGGTTACACCTCGGCAGTGGGCCCGAACGGGGCGCGCACGGCCATCGGCTGCCTGGCGTTCTCGCTGGCGAAGTCGAAGAACTCACCGAACTATCAGCAAGCCTACGCGTTTTTGAAAACGGCTCCAGGTGAGGCGCACTATCACCACTACTATCTCTACTATGCCTCGCAGGCGTTTTTCCACTCGTCACCAGCGGAGTGGGATGTGTGGAATCGTAAGAACATCAAAACGCTGGCCGCCACGCAGAACGAAGATGGGAGCTGGAGCGGCCAGTTTGGTAACACCTTTACCACCGCAGCCTCTTTACTGTCGCTGGCGTTGAACTATCGTTATCTGCCGATCTATGAGCGATGACCGCACTCATCTTAGGCCGCGTTCAGGCTGCGCCCCTTTGAAGGAGGCAGGCTTGGGTGACACGTTTTTGCGGATTAGTCGCGTCTGCTTGGCGGTCCTCATTTTGCTGGCGGTTTCGCCTCGCATGGCACAGGCGGATGATGTGTTGCAGTTGCTGGATGGTTCCGTGCTCCATGGCGCGCTGAACGGATTGGAGCCTGGAAAAGCGGTGAACTGGAAACATCCGGCGGCCCTCGCGCCGCTGCAATTGAAACCGGACAATCTGCGCCAGATCCGTTTCGGCAAGGCAGAGAAACCGCCCTTGGCACCCAACACCACTTGCCGGCTCACGTTCGACAATGGCGATGAAGTGTTCGGCAACCTAGTGAGCATGGATGCCGATACCGTGGAGCTGGACACCGCCTTTGCCGGACGCTTGCGAGCCCCGCGTTCATCCGTGCAATCCATCCGCTTTTTGTGGAAAGGTTTCGCCGCCACGTATGAAGGTCCGTCGAGTCCGGACGGTTGGTGGGTTTCACCCAGCAAAGAGGTGTGGCGTTATGAGGACAATGCCTTCTTCTCCACAGCGGTGGGTTCCTTGGGCCGCGATGTGAAGTTGCCCGGCAAATCGCGTATCGCGTTCGACATGGTGTGGACCGGGCAGCTCAGCTTGGCCATGGCGATCTATACGGACTCGGTCGAGCGCTTTGATTTCGGTGCGTCGTCCTACATGTTTTATATCGGGTCCGGTTATGTGAACATCCAGCGGGTGCAATCGGGTGTGGGCACCACGCACATCGGCCAAGCCCAGGTGCCCTCCATGCGCGAGCGAAACAGTGCGAAGGTGGAGTTCCGCGTGAACCGGGATACCGCGACCATCGCGCTCCATGTGGATGGCGTGTTCATCACCCAATGGCGCGATCAAGGCGGCTTTGTGGCGAAGGGCACCGGCCTCTGTTTCTTTTCCCAACGCATGGGACCGATGGTGCGCGTGAACAACATCCGGGTCTCCGAGTGGGACGGGCGCGATGACGCCCAACAGCCAGACAGCAAACCGAACGGTGTGCAGGTGCTCTACCTCGTGAACAATGATCAGGCCGAGGGCAAGCTGCTGGGTGTCGAGTCAGGGCGCGCCAATCTGCAAACGGATTTCGCCACCCTGAAAGTGCCAGTGGAACGGATCACTGATATCTTCATGCGGCCCGGTCAACCGACGACCAATGTGTTGGCGGGCGAGGTGCGCGCGGTCTTTGCCGGGGGCGGCAGCGTGACCTTCACCATCGAACACTGGAGTCAGGACGCCATTTCCGGCATCAACCGTAACTTCGGCCCCGTCGCCCTCAAGACCGCTTGGGTGCGTCGTCTGCAGTTCAATCTGAACCGGGCGCAAGCCTTGGAAGAGAGCGGTTTTCTGCGGAAAGATAATCCCTGGTCAGACGACTGAGCCCCCTCAGCTTTCCACCCGCTTACCATTGCGCAGGCGGATGACCGTCTGGGCCCGCCGCGCCAGTTCCAGATCATGCGTCACTAACACCAGCGCAGTACCCGCCGCCTGATTCAGCTCAAACAGCATCGACACGATGCGCTCGCTGGTTTCACCATCCAGATTGCCGGTCGGCTCATCGGCGAAGAGGATTTTAGGCCGATTGATAAAGGCGCGCGCCAGAGCCACCCGCTGCTGTTCGCCACCGGAGAGTTGCGTGGGGTAATGATGCAAGCGATCGCCGAGGCCCACGCGCCCGAGCAGTTCCACCGCCAGTCCTTTAGCCTGTCCTTCACCCGCCAGCTCCTTAGGCACCATCACATTTTCCAACGCCGTGAGCGTGGGGATGAGCTGGAAGTTCTGGAACACAAAACCCACATGATCTCGCCGCACTCGCGCGCGTTCGTCTTCGGTGAGCTTGCCCAGATCGTGGCCTGCCAGATGCACACTGCCATTCGTCGGTTGATCCAGCCCCGCGCAAAGACCGAGCAACGTCGTCTTGCCGCTCCCGGAAGGCCCCACGATCGCACACGTCGCCGCTGCGGGCAGCGCAAACGTGATGTCCTGCAACACCGCGAGCGTGTGACCGCCCCCATGAAATTGCTTCCCGAGCTGCTTGGTTTCCAGAATGGCTGACATGTGCTGACTGTTCATTCCATGAGATCGCCTGCGGGTCAAATGCTCAATTAGTTCGCGCCCATCGCAAATCCATCCGTTGACACCGCAGCCATCGTCGTGTTCGTTACCGTGCCATGGCACGCTTACATCTCATCCGCGCCGGGGTATGGACCCTGGCGATGACGGTTCTGTTCATGCTGGCGGATAATTTACCCGCCGCCGACACCGCCGCGCCGAAGACCGTGCTCATCCTCGGCGACAGTCTCGCCGCCGGTTACGGCATCACGCGCGAGGAGGCGTTCCCGGCCCTTTTGCAGAAGAAGATCGAGACCGCCAAGCTCCCCTACCGCATCGTGAATGGCGGCGTCAGTGGTGATACCACCGCCGGTGGCCTGCGTCGCATCGATTGGATGCTGAAGCAACCCGCCGATGTGCTCATCGTGGAACTGGGTGGTAACGACGGCCTGCGCGGCATCCCGCCCGCGGAGACCAAGAAGAACCTGCAAGGCATCATCGACAAGGCGAAGCAGAAGTATCCCCAGATCCGCATCCTCGTCGCCGGCATGCAGATGCCGCCGAACATGGGTGAGGATTATACGAAAGCTTTCGCCGAAGTCTTCCCCAGCATCGCCCAGACGAACAAAGCCACCCTCATCCCCTTCCTGCTCGAAGGCGTCGGCGGCCAGGCCGATCTGAACCAACCCGATGGCATCCACCCCACGCCCAAAGGTCATCTCGTAGTCGCCGAGACCGTCTGGAAAGTGCTGGAACCCGTGCTGAAATAACCGCTTTTCTGCAGGTCGGGAGGATAATCATTCCGCGACGGCCACCCCTTTGGCAAGTTGCAACTTGCTCCAACGCAATAACGGTAACGATTGCGTAACGACCGTTGACTTCCATTTTCACCTTATGCTACGTTCCGCGCCGTCAATACGGGTAGTGAGTTCCTCCTATGAGTTCATACCTAGACCAGCAAGTGCTCGTGCTGAATCGCCTGTGGCAGGCAGTCAATGTCTGCAGCGCGCGTCGCGCCCTTGCTCTTCTCTTCCAAGGCCAGGCGCAGGTCGTTTTTGGCGACCAAGACGGCGACTTTGAGACCTACAATTTCCCCCAGTGGAAGGACTTCTCCGAGCAGGAACCCCACGAGGAAAGCGTCCACACCATCTCCTTCCGCATCCGCGTGCCGAAGGTCATCATGCTCTTGGTGTTCGATCGCCTGCCCAAGCAGGAGGTGAAGTTCACCCGCCACAACATCTTCGAGCGCGACCACAACACCTGCCAATACTGCGACAAGCAGATGGATAGAAGGGACCTGAATCTCGATCACGTCATCCCGCGTGACCGTGGCGGCCCAACGACCTGGGAGAACATCGTCTGCTCCTGCATCCCCTGTAATACGCGCAAGGCGAACCGCACCCCGGCCGAGGCTGGCATCAAGCTCAAGCGCAAGCCCACGAAGCCCAAGTGGCGACCCTTCGTGCAGTTCAATTTCAGCGCCCGTTGCCACGACGACTGGAAACACTTCCTCGACGTCGCCTACTGGAACGTGGAATTGAAGGACTAAGGCACCCGGCCCAGCGAAACTCTGCCGCGCCTTCGCGCCCTCACACCGTCTTCTTCGCTTCCTCGATTAACTCCCAGAACTTCGGATTATCCTGCAGCGCCTCGTCCTCGCCCGTCGGCAATTTGGACCGGAACAGGAAATCCTTCAGCGAATTCTTGCTCAGGATGCGGTGCACCACCACCCCCAGATCATGCCGTTCGAAATACACCCGGTAATCCCCTATCCGGAAGCGGTGCATGATCTTGCCTTCCCGCTCCAGCTTGCCGAACGTCTCCAGCTCCGTGCTGATGCACTCCTGCGGCAGGCCGCGGAATTCGCCCAATATCTCGAGCTGCAATTCCTTCGGCATCCTCGCCAGCTCCGCCGCGCTCGTCGGATTAAAGATGATCTGAAAGTGACGCATGACCATAAGTTCCAATGTCAAAGCCCAAAGTGCAAGGGCAACGTGAGGGTGAAAACCCGTTCCGTGGCTAATGGGGATGGTAGCGCGTACGGGAATCGAACCCGTCTTTCAGCCTTGAGAGGGCCGTGTCCTAACCGATAGACGAACACGCCATTAGACGGGAGATAATAATTCCCCGCCCCCGGGTGTCAATCGTGATATGCCCGCCTATGGGGCGCATCCTGACACTGCCCTCAATGTGCCCCGACATTCCATGTCGGGGTAGCGGGTCATACGCTGGCCCGCAGCCCTTCCAAACAACCGCTGCCCATTCCCTCTCCGCCAGGAACCAACCGGCCATTTACGCATAGACTCCTACGACAATGTCAGGGTGCGCCCCCGGTTAACCGGTTTCACCCCGCGCCCCTAACGAGCGCACGAAGTGACCCCGGCCAACCAGCAGCCGCACCTTTTGAACTTTATTAACCGTTCCCTGGAGTAAGCCTTCCCGTCTGATCCGTTTTATGTTTCCTACGCGATTGCCTCCTGTCCTGCGGTACTGTAGCAACCAGTCCACCCTCACCGGACCAAACCCTCGCCAGCCACTCCACAAAAGAATGCAGAAACCAAAATCTAGCATGGTAGGGCGTCGTTGCCGCGACGCCCTGACCTTTTTCGCCAAGGCACTACGATAACCAAGCCCCACCACCGCCGAAGCACAACACCCCATCTCCCTCTCTTCCAGCGAGAGCTGGAGGAGAGGGTCGGAGAGAGGAGGCACTAAACCTCCTTCCCCCACTGGGAAGTCGAACTTCGACCTCTGCATTCCCTTTAGGGAATTATTTCAAAGAACAATGAAACCATCCGACCCCTGTGAGATATCGTTTCCTCTGTCCCTACGATTGGGACTTCAGATTGAGCGCCTGTTCAAAGCCAGGCCGGTTCCGCAGTGGTTACTAAGGATTCCCCGGTTGGTCATAAAATCCTACGCCAACCAACGTCCCTTTCCCCCTCCGGCTTACGAGCCCTGATCCATACGCCCGACACCAACACATATCCGCAATGATTCCATAAGGACTCGTCACCTCCCCGCCAACGCAGGACATAACCATGCAATACATCACATCGAAATGTTTGATGACTTTGGGATTCTCCAGTGGCTGTCTACCGCTCCGAAAGAGCACAATCACCGTTCTACCCGTCCTTTACCAGCAGCGAGCTGCCAGCAGTCGCAATTTCCCATATCCCGTCTCAAAAATAAAACAATTTTAGTTATCTCACAGCGACATTTCTCCCAACCCCTTTTCCCTCAATAATTTCCAATCAAAAAAATGTCACTTTTCACCCCTTTTCCCACTCGAAACACGCTCTTTGCCATACGCCACCCACCCATCCCTTCACCTCTTTTTCGCGTTTTTTAGCATGTTTAGCGGGCACCTTCGGAGCGCGACCTCGAAGCCCTGCCCAAGCCCCAACTTTCCTCCATGCACCAAAGGAACCGCTAGCTACTGGCATAGAATTTTTGCGGGCGAATGTAATGTATAGACAACGAGGGTTCCGTGATGATGGCGCAAATCAGGGCACTCTACAGCCATGAAAGAAGCGCACGAATATACCGAGGAAGAGCGGAAAATTGTGAAAGCAGCTTTCCGCCTGCTTACCACCACCTACCGCCGCCGTCGTCGAATCGCGCTATATTGCTTCTTGTCCGGATTTGGCACCGGTGCTTTTGCGTTGCTGGTGCCGCGGTGGGCCCCCGCTTTTGCATCTTGGGCAGCGCTTCCATATTTCGCCAGCATCGCAGCTTACCTTGGAGCGTTACTCAGCATGCCTCGCCTTGTTTGCCCGGGTTGCACCAAAGATGTTCAGTCGAGTTATGGTAAATATTGTCCAGATTGCGGCAGCAAGACGTTAGAACCAAAGGACACGTTCTTGCCCTATTTTCGTTGCATCGCATGTAGAAAGTCGAATCTTCGTGGTGGTCGAGAATACTTCATCACGCGCTTCTGCACGCACTGCGGCGTGATGTTGGATGAAAAAGGAATCTGCGCTATGCTTGGCGTGATTTGGGAAAAGGGTGACTCCGTCTAGCCCACACCCAACCTTGAGGGCCAAAGGCCCGGCCTCAAACCAGCCTAGGCCAACGGCCTAGGTAACGTCCCAGATTAAGCACAAGGGCTGAAAGCCCGCTTCATTCTCTTACCCGCACCTTCGCAAGATCACATCGGGTCAACCGCTAAGCACATCCTTGCTGTCCGGTAACGGCTGGGATAATTTGCTGCTGATAGGCTTAGTCGTATGATCATTCGCATATTTATTTTGTTTCTGTTGTGCGTGACCATGGCCATCGCCAATCCTGACCAGACTGCGCTTCGGAAACTGTGGGCTTCGCCTCATTACACCACCAATTCAATACCGGCGGCGTGGCTGCCTGCGAAAGTCCCAGTCACCGTCTCTGACGTCAGTGCATTCGAGGGGTTTTCTTTAAGAACCGATGGACCTTCAATCCAGAAGTTTATCGCTCGCCATGGCGTGCCCACGCGTTATTTGGCGACCAAACAAAAGGGACACGCTAACTTTCTGATTTACGATTTGCCATCCGGTCATGCGGTCGCTCTCTATGTCTCCCAACCGCCGACAGATTCGTTTGCCGCCTGTGTGATTGTCACCGCAGATGGTTCATTGATGAAGTTGATTAAATGATAGGAATCCATCCCCCATTTCACTCTGTGTGACCAGCATGCGTGAGTTCATCGAGTCCCAGGTATCGCCACCCGCCTTCGCGGCCTGTTGGCCGGACACCGCCCCTCCGTATGGCGGGTTCTTGGACACCGCGTGCGACAAGCTCTCCGGCAAAATCAGTTTACCCGTCACGAAGTTCACCTGTTCGCTTCGTGCGTGCGGGGACCAGCGCATCCGGCTTGATGGCAAGTTCACCGATGCCCACGGCGACAAAGCATTCTACCTGGAACTCGTGTGGCTTCCCCGCTTCCGCTCCTACCGTGGAGACGTCAACGTGTGGAACTCCCTACCGCCACCCGCACCCAAATCCGTCGCGCAGTTCATTGCGGCACTCGCGGCCATCACCGAGGATGATGATGAGATGGTTTTCGAAGGTCAGGTTTACGACGCAGTCGGAGGCGTGGACCAGGCTGTCGCTGATATCGACCGCGCATTCCCCGCCATCTTTGACCTGTTCGAACGCTTTCCCGAAGGAGATTTTGGCAACCCGGGCCCGTTGGTGCACCTGCTGGAAGCTCGCGGCGGCTATCATGACTTGCTCGCCGATTCGCTCCATCGCCATCCCAGTATCCCGGCAGTGACCATGGTGAACCGCCTGCTAAACTCTCCCCTGCCAACCGATGAACGAACCCGCTGGCTCAATACACTGCAAGCCGTTTCCAGTTCCTCGGCGAACGCCGACGTGAGAGATCATGCCCAGCACTTTCTTGTTTACCAAGCCTCACGCACAAACACCGAGTAAAGCGCCACCCAAAAATGTCTATCCCCATGCTATGACCACCGATTCACAGATCGATGACGCCATCATGGCCGTGCTTGCGGATCGGGCCGGTCGCTGGGTGAAGGTCGCCTGGGTGGTCGTTTCCGCACCGGATGCCCTCGGTCCTGATTTTCCAACTGGCACGGCGGGATACCAGTTGGTCGCCAATCGTATTTCTGCTCTTGTGGACAAGGGTCGGCTGATTGCCCAAGGCGATATCACCGAATGGCGGCACAGTGAAGTGAAGCTCGCCTGAAACACAGACGACAGCATCTCAACATAGATAGCATCACGATTTGATAAACCTCCCGTGCGCCATTCACCCACCATAGATCGTATTGCCTGTGCGGTGGCCTTGATCGTGGTCTCCTACCTTCTCGCCTACGGAATCATCAGGATCACGCACACCAAGCAATGGTTTGATAAAAGCACCGAAGAGATTGGCAACTACACCTTCTTCAATACGAATTCGCAGTCAGACACCTTACTTTACCGGCTGTTTTATCCACTTCTCAAATTAGATTCCGAGGTTTTCAATCGGACCTTCGAGAAAGACAATTGGTGATTTATTACCGGTTCCCATGTTAAAACCCGAAGACCTCGAAATCCAAGTAGGCCGCGGAGTAGGTGGTGATTTTATCTGGGTCATCCATACACCCACCGGCATCAAGCGTGGCCAAGGACCGCCCTTGCCCAAACCCGGCCAAGCCCAGCGCGCGTTGGTCGCCGAGATCGAAGCGGAGCTTGTGAAACAGGGGCTGACACAATATCTTTTGCCCCGCAAGGACAACACAAAATAAGCCAGCCGCTGGCTGAAAAGCGCCAAAATGCCGGAGAACTCCAAAAGCTCATTTAAGGAACTGCTGCTGGCCTTGCTCATCGGGGCAGGCGCCTTCGTCCTGGCTTACGTGATACCTTTTCTCGTGCTGCTGGGCCTGCTGTCTCTTTTTACGGACTGGGATTTCTTCATGCGGCTGATCGTCTCCTTCTTCTGCACCGGCGGGCTCGTTTCCGTGCTCGATATGTTCACCGATTACAAGGACTGGTGGCGCAGGAAACTGGTGTTGAAAAACTGGGATGAACGCAGAAAAGCCAAGACCCGATGACTAAGCCGTAACATTGATTACCGGGATCGAAGCAGAGATTATGGAAAAAGGACTGATGCAGTAACTTCTTCCCAGCCAGCAGGTCTAACCATGGAACCGGTCGCCCCAGCATCATCATCGCTCTCGCCTATGAAAACCTTGGCCATGGCGTTCGGGTTGATTGCCCTGCGGATGGCGGGCATGGTTTTGGTTGCCGTGGCGATGCCGCTGGCGCACGAAACCTTCGGTGAGATTTATCCCGGGGATGGGCGGCAGGGAGCAGGTTTCTTCATCATGTTTGGGATGATTGGATTTGCGTCGTCCATTCTCTATATGATCACCGCCACCATCGCCCATTTTCTTGTCATGAAGAAAAGTTTGTCGGCCAAGCTATGGGTGGAGGCGGCTGTCTTGCTGGTTTTCGTCAGTGTATTGGCCGCCCTCGGCATCACCGCGCATTACAACTAAATCTCTCCTCTTTTTCATCTGCGTCTATCTGCGCCCATCTGCGGTTAAATCCGACCCTCCCCATACTGGCCCGCCGGTGCAACCGGCCCGGCCCGGCCTAGCGCTGCCGCCATGTCAGCCACAAGCCCAACACCGCAAAGAACACATTCGGCGCCCACGCCGCCAAAGCCGCCGGTACTCGCCCGCTCGTCCCCAAGGCCATCCCAAACCGTTGCATCACATAAAACGCGAAGAAGATCACGATGCTGCTGGCCACGCCCACGAAGACATTGCGCCGCCCGCTCACCGCACCGAACGGCAGCGCGATCAGGATCACCACCAGACACGTCCACGGTGCCGCCAGGCGACCATGGAACTGCGTGAGCAACAGCGCCCGCCGTTCCGGGCTCAGGTCCGGATGCATCCGCAGATAGCCGCTGATCTCTTGCAGGGAGAGGAACACCTTCTTCGAGGCCGTGATGGAGTTGAGGCTGTTTATTTTCACCTCGCTGCGGATCAGTTCCGGTGTCTCGGTGAACAGCGGCATCTCCAGCCGGTTCGTCACATTCTTCTCCGGTGCTTCATCCGGCTTCATGTACACCAACTGCACCACATTCGTGAATACCCAGAGGTTCCCCTCGTAAGCCCCGCTCTTCCCGATGATCAATTGCCGCGTGCCATCCGGCAAATCCCACGTCACCTGCGCATCGCGAAACACGCCCGTATCCAGATGATACGCGCTGAAATTCCACGTGCGCCCCTCGCGCGAATTGCGGAAGTTATAGTTCTTCAGCCATTTCTTGTCCGGATTGCTGCTGTCCTTCTTGTTGCGCGTCAGCAGTTCCTCCGCCTTCTCATTGCAGTTCGTCAACCACACATCGTTCAGGACGAACAGGCTGACACTGAAGAGGATCCCCACCGCAAAATAGGGCACACTCACCCGCCACAGGCTGATGCCCGCCGCCCGCATCGCCACCAGCTCATGATGCCGCGCCAGGTTCGTGAGCGTATAAAGCATGCCCAGCAGCAAACCTACCGGCACGATGATCAGCAACAGATCCGGCAGCATGTAGGCGTAATAAAGCAGCAGATTCGCCCCGCCCAACCCCACCTCTCGATAATCCGAGAGATGGCTGATGAGATCAAAGGCGATCCAGAAAACCAGAAACGCGCTCAGGCAATAACTGAGCGGCAACGACAACTCACGCAAGAGATAGCGATCCAGCAAACGCATTAACCCCCGCAGCCTAGACCCCGGCAAGGGGTCAACGCAAGCACGCCCCTCGGCAGAGGGACAGGTGCCCTCACCTGTCCTGTCTCGGTTGCTTCCCTAAAAAGAAAAACCGTTAAAACGCTTGGCGTCTCAACGGTTCAACGATTCTAACGCTCTTCCTCAGTTCGCGATGAACGACACATCCGTGGAGTTCAACTGCACCACGTCCGGCGGACCGTCATCCCCCAGTTGCAACACCAGCGTGTTCACTCCCGCCGTCGGCGTGAGCTTCGAATCCGCTCCCAGCTTAACCGGCTTGCCATTGAGCCACGCCCCCACGATCGGCCCGCCCTTAAGACTGAACGTGGCCGAGCCGCCCTTCGCCGAAGTGAACTGCGTGGCCGCAAAGACCCCGCGGATATTGCGCGTGGTTGTCATCACGCCGAGCACATCATCCTTCGGCAAGGCCCCGCTCACGCGGGCATAGAGCGGCACCCAATCCTTCAACGTGAAGTCACCCTTGATCACCGGCTCCACGCCCAGATGCTGGTTCGGGCTGGTGATCGTGTAGATGCGCCAGTAGCGCGGCGAGCTGCCTTTGGAGGCATCGTATTCACCCGGCTTGCCCAGCATCGTGAGGAACTTGAACAGGTCCAGGCGCTCATCGGGCAGCAGGCCATCCACCAGCCCGTTCGGCATCAGTGACGCGCCGTTGCGCCGTTGCGCGATGTTGTTCTTCGCCACGGACACTTCCTGGTTCGCCGCATTGCGAACGATCAGCTCGCGATCATTCTCCCGCACGAGGATGCCGCTAAACTCCTGGTCATCCTTCGTCGTGATGAGGATGGAGTGATAGCCCTCCTTGATCTTGCGGTTCGGATACAGCAGCGACTCCACGAGATAATCCGCCGGCGCACTCGCCCCGATGCTCGTCATGTCCGGACCCACCTTGCCACCCGCACCGCCAATGGCGTGGCACGTCGCGCAAGCCAGCTCGGCCCGGCGATAGATGCGTTCCCCTCGCGCCGCATCGCCCTTCTGCAACACCTCGGCCGCCATCGCCTGCAACTCCGCCGTGGTCAGCTCCTTGTCGGAGAAAGTCAGGCCCGCCTTCTGCAAGAGCACCGGCACGAGCGCTTGGTTCTGCGTGCCCTCACGCGCCACGCGGAGACCGACGAGCGCTGTATTCTTCGGCAAGTCCACGCTGGCCAAGGCCCCGGCGAGCTTATTGCCCGCGTCCCTGATGCCGAGCAACGAACGCCACAGCGCCTGTGCCTCCGCATCATTCGTCGTGGTCTTCAAAGCCTCGATGATCGCCGGTTGCGCGTTATTGAAATTCAATCCCGCGAACACGATCACCGCCTGGCGACGGATCTCCGCCGGTTGCGAAGCGGCCGTGAGTTCTTTGAGACCATTCACCACCGGGCCTTGCGCGCCCATGTCACGCAAGGCGTCAAACGCCGCATTGCGCACTTCCACCGGAGCTTTCGCATCACCCGCCGCTTGCAGCATTTGCGGCACGAACGCCCCGATCTTCCACGTGCCCGCGAGCTTGATCGCCGCCGCGCGCACTTTGTTATCCGTGGATTTTAGCATCGGGCCAAACGCCGCCAGATCACCCGACGGACGAATATTGCGTAACCGGGCCGCTTCACCCAGCGACTGGAACACGCGCAAGGCAGCGGGCTCCACGAATTCACCTTTGAGCAATTGATCGAACATGCGACGCAATTCCGCCGGACCACCCGCCTGACCGACGAGCTCGATCCACGGACCACTGCCATTGTGCGGCAGCGGTTTGTTCGCAAAGAGCCCCGCGAGCACATCCGTGGCGAGCGCGGGCTCTACTGCCTTCAGGCCGTACTCAAGCTGCGCTTCACGGCCTTCCACCTTCCAATTGCCGGACTTCACTTCCGCAAGCCACGGCTGCGCCAGATCATTGATCGTGAGCCACAGGGCGTATTCCAGAAAGTTATCCATCGGCTTCGTGAGCACACTGAGCGCGAGATCGGCCGAGCGCGCACCCGGGAACTGGCTCAAGGCACGCACCGCTTCCAGGCGCACGCGGGCGTGATCATCCGCCACCAACTTCTCGAGCAGTGCGAGGTTCTTCGCGTCATCAGCACCCGATTGCTTCAACTCGATCCATTCCACCAGCACGCGCGTGGCGGCCGCGCGGATGCGGCCATCCTTCGCCGCGAGCACCTGCTCCAGCAACGCCCGGTTGCTGAGGTTAAAGGACTGGTGCAGCCACAGCGCTTGCAGCAAGGCCTTCTCGTCCTTCTGCTTCTTCGTCCACGCCGTCAGATCTTTGGTCACCTTGTCCGCACCACGTTCCGCCAGCACGCGACGCGCCTGCTCCTGGTTGAAATTGTTCGGCGAGAGCGTCTGTTCAAACAGCTCCGTGTTGCTCTCCTTGGCGAAGTTCGGCAGCTTCAGCGGCTTGCTGCCCTTATAGCTCACGCGCCAGATGCGGCCATGCGAGCGGTCGCGGCGCGGATCACGAAAATCCACTTCGCCGTGCTGGATGATCGGGTTCGACCAGTCGGCGATGTAGATCGCGCCATCCGGACCCATCTTCACATCGATCGGGCGGAAGGAATCCGCCGTCGTGCGCATCACGTCCGGCATCTCCTTGGTCACATAACCCGCACCTTGATCACTGATGCTGAACCGCACGATGCGGTGCGCGCGGAAATCGCACGTGATCATGTTCCCCTGCCAGTCCGCCGGGAAATGCTCGCTATGCACCACTTCCAGACCGGCGAATTTCGGATAATTCCCTGGGCTCACGCTACCAAGGATGCGGCGTGCGCGTGCGTAAGTGACATACATCGCATCCGGCACACCGAAATTAATACCCTGACCACCGGCACCATCCGTGAGGAAGGATTGGCCGTAAGCATCGAATTGATGACCCCACGTATTGATCCAGCCGCGGAAGAGCACATCCATGTGCAAGTTGCGCGTATCGAGCTGGAACACACCACCGCTCTTCAGGCGCACGACGCCATGCGGCGTCTCCACATCCGAGCGCGTGTAGATGGATTGGCTCATGTAGAGCCGGCCATCATGCCCCCAGTGCAGCGTGTGCAAATTGTGATGCGTATCCTCCGTGCCGAAGCTGGAGAGCACGATGCGCCGTTCATCAGCCTTGCCGTCACCATTCGTATCCTTGAAGTGCAAGAGCTCCGTGCTCTGCGCGACATACACGCCGCCATCACCGGGCTCCAGGCCCGTGGGGATGAGCAAGCCATCAGCGAACACCGTGGACTTGTCCGACTTGCCGTCCTTGTCCGTATCTTCCAGCACAATGACCTTGTCCGTCGCGGCCTGGCCCGGTTCGATCTGCGGATACACTTCCGAGCTCACCACCCACAAGCGCCCCTGCGTGTCGAAATTCATCTGGATGGGTTTGTGCATCTGCGGATTCTCCGCCCACAACGTCACTTCGATATTGTCCGCCAGCGTGAAATCCGGATGTGGCTGCGGGGTGAACTTCGCCGCCGCCGCACCTTCCCGCGGCTTGGCTGCTTGGAGATCAGCCGGGGGATTCGGCATCGTCAATTTACGCAACGCCGCGATCTTCTTCTCTTCCGTCTCGATCAAGGGATCAAACTGCGGGATCTCCGTGGCATTGCGCCCCTGCTCCTTCTTACGGAAACCGAAGATGTAAGCCATGTTCGCCGGACGCGAACGGTGGAAGAACCATTCGTTCTTTTGGAGAATGACCTGGCGCAGCGGGTCAATGGCCTTGCTGGACGTCCATGCGCTGTTGCTGCCGAAGAGCGATTTCTCGATCTCCTTCGCCGCCGTGCGATAACCGGCATCCGTGAGCACGATACCATTCTCCGTCAGCTTGGACGGCAGGATGAAGTAGGAATCGGACGTCGGCTTGATGTCCAGCAGCGGCACGAATGGCGATTGCTTCGCCTTCGCGATCTCCGCGACGGCGGCGGAATACGTCTTGAGCTGTTCGTTGTGCTGCTTGGCATCCGGCCACGGCGCGGGCAGTTGCTCATGCTTGATGGGACCGAGGAAAACAAACCGCGCTCCAGGCGAGAGCGTCTTGATCGTTTCCAGCAGGCGATTGTATTCCTCTTTGAACTTCGGCAACCCGGTGTCACCGGCGAAAGAGTTCGCCATGCCGTAACCAAGGACGACCACCGTGGGCTTAGTCTCCTCGATCTGCTTTTGCAGCAAGCGCCAGCCCTCATCGGCAGGTTCGAGTCCCGCTTGCAACAAGCTCAAACCGAATCGGGAATCGCCCACCGGAGTATCCGCCGACCAGCCGAGGTTACGGAAGGTGACGTTGCGATCCGGGAAGCGCGTCGTCAGCATCAGCTCGATCCAGCCATAATGCTGCTCGCGCTCAATAAACGTGTCACCCAGGAAGACCACGCGGTCCCCGTCTTTGAGTTCAAAGGACTGCGCGCGGGCAGTAGTGGCACCAAGCAGCAGTGCGGCCCCCAAGGCCAGCAGCGCCGCGAATGTTTTCGTCAGTTTCATGCGATGATAAAATGTTCCCCAAGGGAGAATGTGGACACCCGGTTTTATCAAGTGTCGGTCAACTCAGACGACACCGGCGGATGACCATTCAAACTTTGGGCAAAATGCGTCTGGTGATTAAGCCTGACTGGAGGAACGCGGGCAAGGGAGGACTTGTGGCTAGTTGGCCGAGGGCTGGTTAAAAGCCGCTTCAAACATGTCCACCAGATCACGGATGGGAATGATAAAGGCGCCGCCATTTTCCTTTTTCCACGTGGCATAACCGCCTTCCCAATCTGCATCCGGATATTCACGCTGAACTTTCTCCTGCAACTGCGGCAGCAGACTTTCCCTCGTCACCGGCATGTGGCCGATCGTGTCATGAAATCCTTTGTGAAAGTTCGGATTCTTCATGTGCACATTTAGGACCGAGATATGAACCAGTTCCCCTATTTTCGAATGCCTTTCGAGCTTCCGGATGACGAGGTAGGAAGCCTCTTCTCCCGGTCGCGTAGGATACCTCCAGCAATCGCCGGGCTTGATCAAGGAATCGGCGGCTGGCGCGGGAGATCTGCCGAAAAGTGAACGAAGCAAGTTCTTCATGGGAGACTTAACGATGCGATGTTTCCTTGGCCAAAAGTGAAACGAGATTCAGCCAGCGGGTCAACAGGATAACGGTAGTAATCACTCAAACGGGCTCGGCGCATTGGTGGGCGCGGGCGGGAGGAGGCCGGTGCGCGCGGCAGCGTTCAAGGTGGCGATGATATTGCTGGCCTGCTGGTCGTTAGTGAATGCATGTGCGCCGATGGCTATGCCCCGCTGGGAATCCGAAGTGGCGAGGACGCGAAAAGCCGCATCGCGCACGTTCGTATCGCGGATCGTCACTCCACCAATGCTCGCCTGTCCATCGGCCCCGATGATGACCATGGGCGCGTTGGTTATCGTCGTCGTCAGGGAAACGGCCGGTTGCGGTTTCCGCAGAGTAAGAAATCCGACAATCACGAGACCGACGATGATCAGTGCTGCGATGCTCCATTGGCGCAGGGAGGAAGATTTTGGATTCATTGGATTCCTTGGTTTCCTCCATCCTAGCGCATTTTCCAGCTCTGGGAAGAGGCCCGCGAAAGGTAGCAGTTCGCGTAATGGAATGAACAAGGGCACCGAAACCGCACTCCTTTTGAACCGACAACCACTGGAAGCTTTCCGCAAACGCCAGCGATCGCGGATCAATTGGCCGCCAGCGACACCTTGCGTGTCGCCGGGTCCAAAACAAATTTCTGACCGGGAGGCGGAGCGGGCAGGGCACGCACCACCTTATACTGAACCAGCATCGAGAGATCGGTGATCATCGGCCATTCGGCAGAGTCATCCGCTTTATACTTTCTGGTATCCATGTAGCTCTGGACTGCTCTTTGCAGCAGGTCCACCGCATCTTTGGGCATGAAGTTGTCGTCCTTGTCGTAGAAATAGATGTCGCCGACGCGCACCAAGTTCCGCAGCGGGCCTTTGGGATCAGCCGGTGGCTGGGCGGCCGGGCCACCGCCTGCTGGCGGGGCGACGACGGTGCCTGGGGGTGGCACTACGACCGTGGGAGCGGGCACACCTATCTCCGGTTGGGCCGAAGCCGCCGCCGCCGGATTGGCCGGTGTCACAGTGGTTGACGAAAAGTCGTCGCAACCGGTGGACATCACTAGACCTGCCGACAGCGCCAGAAGGGATAGATACGACCTGCTCATGTTCGTGCGGTGCAGATTAGTGCTTCGGATCGATGGTCCATTGACCGCTTTGACGGTTGTTCGTGGCGATCGGGTTCTGGACCTTCTTGAAATTGTTCTGCTGCACGTGACCATCCACGTACAGGAAGTCGTAGGTTTCCAGGCCGTGCAGGGTCTTTTCATCCGGCCCCATCGTATCCAGCGTCAGTTGCTGCTGGGCATTGGCCGTACCCGCACCCCAATGCCCGTCCGGTCGGGGCAGTTCCGCCGCTGTGACCGTGCCGAAATAGTTGTTGGCCAGGATGCGTTCGCTGAGCATGAAGGTATCGTCTGGCGCGCGGATGATGGCGGAGTTTACTGCCATTTGCTTGCGCACGCTGCCGACGTTTGCCGCATTGGTGTCGCTGTTCATCGTGAATGCCGCGTTGGCATTGTTCACCAAGGGCAGGGCGCTGTTCAGCACCAAGCCCAAGGCGGTCTTGCTCGAGGGGTTCGGCGGCCAGTCGTCGCTGGATTGGCGCGTGTAACCGGTCGGGTTCCAGTTCCACGGCGCCGCCACCGTGCCACCGTTATGCTGGGGCATGGAATAGGAGCGGCGATAATTGAATGCCGGGACGTTTTCGACGACGCACAAGGCGGGCACCTTGTCGGCCGGACAGAGGATCCATTTCTCCGGTTGGGGGGTTAGCGTTCCGTTCGGTACGCTACCTGCCGGATCCCATTCCCAAGGCTGCGTGCCAGTGGCGTTCGAATTCCGGGCGGAGCCCAGATAGGGTCCCACCTTTTTGTCCCACGACATCTGGCTGTTGTTATGCTGCAGCCGGGCGTAAGGCATCTTCTGATTGTTATCATTGATATAGATCAGCATGCCGATGCCGATCTGCTTCATATTATTCAAACACCCCGTGAGCAGCGCCTTCTGCTTCGCGCTCGCCAACGCAGGCAACAACATGCCTGCAAGAATCGCAATGATGGCGATGACAACCAGCAACTCAATCAAGGTGAAGGCACGACGAGTAGAATGCAGGCGTTGATTCATAGGTGACCTCTCTGAACGGGCTTGTAGATAGGATGTACTACATGCCACAACGGTGCCATAGGCCGTTTGGGTGATTTTCCTCATAAAAACGGCTACTTTCACCTGTAATGACGCATTAGAAGCACTTTTAAATGATAACGTTATCGATAATCTAATTTTACTATTTTCCTAATGAATTTGGTTTGGAAAGGCCTTCTTTTAAACAATGCGAAGGGGCGTCAAAAGCCAAAGCAATTGACCTAGGGGTTGCGAGACTGAGAGGAATTAGAACCGATTGAAGAGCGGGGAACTGCGGAGGCTAGTCATCCTGCCAGACCGTCCACATACCCGTGGGTGCGGCGCCCGGCTTTGCGGCCGCGCCATAAGTCTTCGCGGGAGCGAGACTCTCCACGTGACCTTCGATCATGAGGTAGTTGATCTGCGGCTGGACCAGAGGGGCGTCTTTGCTGTGATGCGCGGAGATATCGGAGATGGTCGCTCCGCCCCAGGCACCCACGCGATTGCCCCCATCGAACTGCTCCGTCATGAACATCGTCGTGGCGGGGTTTAAGATCATGTTCACCTGAAAGGCCGCCTGCCAGCGAGGCACCGTTTTGCCACCCGGTTCATCATCGGAATTCCAGCGCGCGCTCAGGTGATTGGGCCGTCCATCCAGGCGCACTCCCAAGCCCGTTTGATTCACCGGATTCGGGGGCCAGTCTGCTGCGGTAGCTGCCCGTCCTGCCAAGGTGTTCAGGCCCAGATTGTGTTCAGGCATCGCATAACTGCGCCGGGTCTCTTTCCGGTCCACCCCTTTCTCCAGCTTCAAGGACACCGCATCGAGCGGGCAGGAGAGCAGTTTTAACGAACCCGCGTTGGAAGCCCCGTCTTGATTACGTTGCTCCAAGGTGAGGTCGATGCCCAAGTAAGGTCCCATCAGGTCATCCCAGGCCAGATGATGCTCTTCGGCACCCGTGGTGTAGCGCAGGGCTGCGTAGGGCAGCTTGTCATTGCTGTCCTGCAGATAAAGGCTCACGGCCGTGCCCACATCCTGCAGATTGCTCAGACAACGGTTGGAGCGCATCTTGGACTGGGCCTTGGCCAAAGCGGGGAGAATCAGCGCCGTCAGAAGGGAAATCACCGCTACCGCCACGAAAAGCTCGACGAGAGTAAAGCCAGCTACCTGCCGTGGGACACTTTTACGGCTTCCGGAGGGATGGAGATTCCTCTGGCGCATGGCTAGTTTGATATTTAAGGGCTAAGTGCGACGACTATGCCGCCCGATTCCACCGGCAAGCAATCAAAATCTAATCTAATAGCTAGGATAAGATTCGCATTTTTTGTTTTAATGCCGTTCGTTGCCTTTTGTCGGATATGTCTCCTTATACTCCCAAAAGCCCAAAATGAGAAATGGGCGGGAGACCGGATATTTGCCGCAGGTTCACCCCATGGAGGCAATCAACAGCTCATTGCTCGTATCCAACGCGCTTTCGCAGGGATTTCCCAGCCGGGCAGGGCGATGAAGGCCCGTGGCGGCACGCCACCTATTTCAGTTCCCGCACCTTGATATTCCGCAGCCAGCACTCGTCTTTGTGATCCGTGAGCAGGAGGTGGCCGGTGACCTTCTCGCCGAACTTCTCCACGCCTTTGAATTTCGTCTTGGCCACCTGCTCCAAGATTTTCGCATCACCACACTCATACTCCAGCACCTTCGCGCCGTTGAGCCAGTGCTCCACATGATTGCCCTTCACCACGATGCGTGATTGATTCCATTCGCCCATCGGTTTGGTGGGCTTGTCCGCCTTGGGTGCCAGCACCAGGTAGAAGGAAGCGGTCTTGGAGAGATCATCTTTCACCGTCGTGTCATCGATCATCTGATATTCATGACCGACGGCGGATTTGCGCTCCTGCGTGATAAAATATTTCACGCCATTGTTGCCCTTCTCCGCGAGCTTCCATTCCCAGGAGAATTCAAAATCAGTGTAAGTTTTGTCCGTGATCAGATCACCCGCCGTCACGTTGGGCAGCTTGTGCAGGGTGCCGTCTTCGATCTTCCAACCCTCACCGATCTTGCCACCTTCCTTATACGTGCGCCAGCCATCGAAAGATTTGCCATCGAACAAAATCTGCCACCCCGCAGCCTTTTCTTCGGACGTCAAAGTGTTGAGGTCCGCGGAGAAAGCGGGGAGCACCAAGGCGAGTGCAGCAGCTAAGGCAAAAATGCGTTTCATGATCATGGAATGGGTTGCTTGCCCGAACGTTACGGTCAAAACGGTCTCAGGTCACGCACGAAGAGAGTCGGCTTATCCGCAACTCGCAGGTGCATCGGACTGCCGCTTGGCGCATTTCTTCACCAGCCAGCCGAAGAACAGGATGCCGAGGAAATCAAACGCGAGATCTCTCAGATCAAACGTCCGTGAAGGCACCCAGGCTTGCGATATCTCCTCCAGCAACACGATGACCGCGACGATGGCGCTGCCCAAAAGCCACGAACGCTTCAACGCCGTGAACGTGCGCAAGCCACACGCCAGATTCACCACGAAAGCCAATCCACCCATGAGCACAAAATGTCCGGCCTTGTCCGCGCCGGGGATGGCTCGGATCCATTTGAAGATGAAACTATAGTGCCCGTCATTCGCCAGCAGCACGATGCCGACAATGAGCAGCAGATAGACCGCCGCCAGCCAACGGTATCGGCGAACGTTCAAGCTCTCTGCCGGCATACGTTCACACACTCCTCGAAGGCAGTCTGTAACCGCCGCGTCACCGGACCGGCCTGGCCGTGAGCCACCTTCTGGCCCTCCACTTCCACCACGGGCATCACTTCAACAGTGGTGCCCATGAGGAAGACTTCATCCGCCGCGAGCATTTCTGCCCGGGTAAAACTCTCTTCCTGCAACGCAATGCCCAGCCGTTCGCACAGTTTCACGACGACTTGGCGCGTGATGCCGTTCAAGATGCCTTCCGTCAGCGGATGTGTTCTCACCACGCCATCCTTCACGATGGCCACATTGGAACGCGAGGCCTCCGTCACTTGTTCACCGCGCAACAGGATGGCTTCCTCCGCACCTTGTTCGCGGGCGTGCTGGGCGGCGAGCACATTGGCCAGCAGGGCCACGGCTTTGATATCACAACGCGCCCAGCGCAGATCGGGATGGAACACGACGCGAAAACCTTGCTTGAGCTTCTCCACATTGCGGGGCAGCTCTGTGGCATAACCGTAAACGGTCGCTTCCAGGTCACCGGCGTAAGAATGGTTTCGCGGGGCGGCACCGCGCGTGATCTGGAGATACACGTAGCCGTCCTTCGTCTCCATGTGATTACGCACGATCAGTTCGTGGCAGACCTTTTCGTAATCCAAAACGGCTGGACGGCTCATGCGCAGCTCGGCGAGACTGCGGTCAAAACGTTGCCAGTGCGCAGCGGCCTCGAAGAAACGGCCGTGGTAGAAACGCACGACCTCATACACGCCATCGCCGAAGAGAAAACCGCGGTCATCCGGCGAGATGCGCGCCTCGGACTTCGGCAAGAACTGATGGTTAAGATAGACCGTCATCTGATTTCAGATTAACCGGGCCAAGGCGCGAAGCAATCTCACTTCACGTAGGGCGTGTTCCCCTCCACCTTGGCCGTGAACGCCTCCGCCGTCACATCGCCCGTCTTGCCGCGCATCAGGATATTGCCGCGCACCAGCACGCCTTTGGAGCGGCCGTTCACCATGATCGCGTTCAACATCAGCGGATCTGCGCGACGATCGGCGATGGTCGTATCCGAGATGGCGACGTTGTGCGAATTGGTGACGTAGATGCCCCGTGTAGAAGGTTCATAGATCTGGCAGGCGCTGATGTTCACGCCATCGGAATCGATGATCTCGATGGCCCCGCCTTCCGTATCCGAGCCCGCGAGGATGTCTTCCATGTGAACGCCATGCAGGGTGACGCCCGCGCATTTCTTGAGCACGATGCCGCCGGTGATATCGCCCAGGTAATCCGGGTTGTGATCGATGATGTGCGTGCCCACCGAGATATTGCGGCAACCTTCAAAAAGCATCGCCTGTTCATGGCCCACGAACATCGTGTTCCCGCTCAGCACCACGCCTCGTGCGCGAACCAGATGCACGTTCACCTTCTGGCTGCTGATCATATTACCCGTGATGCTGATCACGCCGACCTTGTTCGTGTCCGCATTGCCGAGGAAACGGATGTTCGCACCGCCGGGGCTGGGCTTCGCCTGGATGGTGTTGCTGGCGATGGTGCCCTCGCGCACGCTGCCTTCGGTGACATCGATCAGGATGTCAGCCGAGGCCTCGGCTTTCAGGTCGTAATTGTATTCGATGTCGTTACCGGTAAAGTGGAAATTGCGGATCTCACTGGCCTGGATCTTGATCCCGCCGCTCTTGCAATAACTGATGTGGCTGCCGTGGATGATGGCCTGATGCACGTTCACCCGATCAAAGAACACGCCCACGCCGCTGTTGTTGTAGATGTGGCAACTGTCGATGAGCACATTGCGATTGCGTTCTGCGAGGCGGATGCCGTGGCGCACATTGCGGATGAGTGACGCGCGCACGGTGGGCTGCATCACCTTGATGAATTCCAAGCCATCCGCCTCTTCATGCGCACCCACGATCTCCAAGCCATCCACCTGTGGCATGCGCTCGTTTTCCCACACGCCTGGCTTGAAGGACGCCGGATCAGCGGAACCCAGATGCGTACCGGTGAAACGAAAGGCCGGACCGGCACCGGACATGGTGACCCGACCCACGCCGCCGAAACCGGTGAGGCTCGTGAGCCCACGCTCGGCGAGTTTGATCTCGATGGTTTTGGAGAGCAGATAATTGCCCTTCGGAAACTCCAGCACCCCGTCCTTCGCCTCGTTTACGGCTTTCTGGATGGCGGCGGTGTCATCGGTCTTGCCATCGCCCTTCGCGCCGAAATCACGCACCGAAGCAGCATGGCTGAACTGCGGAACCAACGTCGCAGCACAAAGAATAAGCGAGGCAGCTAAACGGTTCATGGTCGGGCAAGATGATGGTTGCAGGCACAACCAGTTCAGACTGGCGGATAGTTTACCCGCAAGGCAGTGTCAGGAGCAACGCCGAATCAGGGGCTGAAGAAATTAAATGCGCCCCGTCCGAACGCGGACATGCCATTGATGGTCTTGAGGAATATGACAAATGCACGGTTCAATTGGCGGCCAAAAATGCTCTGGCTGCTGCTGTTGCTGCCATTGACGGCATGCCAGTCGTCCCGGGTGCAGACGCCCGTGACGCCGCCGCAGCCGTACATGCGCGTCGTGCGGTCAAACGACGGCGCCGCAGCGCTGGGCATTGTCATCCGGGAATTTCACTCCCCGAAAAAGCATCGCCCGGTGATCTATCTGGCGGGCGTTTCCCATATCGGCGATGCGGCGTATTACGAGGCCATGCAGAACCGGCTGGAATCGGCGGGCCTGGTCTTGTTCGAAGGTGTCCGCGCCAGCGAGGAACGGGCCAAACCTCGCCCCAATGACGCCTCCGCACCGCCGCCGCGCAAGATGCCCGCGCGACCCACGGGCGAGTTCTCCTTGCAGGCGGACCTGGCGAAGTCACTGGGCTTGTCCTTCCAATTGGACGCCATCGATTACGAGCGCCCCCATTTCCTGAACAGTGACATGACGATCACCCAGATCTCTGAGGTTCTGAACCCCGGCAGACAACTAGCCCCGCCCGGAACCGGCACACCGGCGAACACTGGGGAAGACTCAGGTGCGGCGCAGTTCGAGAACCTCATGTCGGCCATGGATGGATCGGGTTTCATGGGCGGCGTCATCCAGATGGGCGTGAAGTTCATCGGTTCGAGCACGAAGCTGCAGACGTTGGTGAAGCTTTCCTTCATCGAGATGCTGGGCAGCCTGGAGGGCGATCTCTCCCGCATGGAGATGCCTTCGCCCGGTTTAAAGGAATTGCTAAAAGTGCTGATCGACAAGCGCAACCATATCGTGATGGAAGACCTGCGGGCGACGCTGGCCGAGAAGCAGCCGCCCAAGAGCATCGCCATCTTCTACGGCGCGGCGCACATGCCGGACCTGGAGATGCGCCTGCAACAGGAACTGGGTTACCGGCCCGTGAAGGACGACTGGCTGACCGCCTTCAGCGTGGATCCGCAGAAAACCGGCGTGACCGCCGCTGAGGTGCAACTAATCAAAGGCATCGTGGACTGGCAGATGAAGATGCTGAAGCCACCGGCCAAGCCCGCGACCGAAGCCGAACAGCCGTAAGGCAGCCGCGCTTTGCGCTTGCGGGGCGGAGGGGAATCGCCACTCTTCCGCCATGAATTCCATGTTTCGTGTTTTGGCAGTGCTTTGTCTTTTTTGTGCGACTGCGGTTCAAGCCGCGCATCCTTTTCTGGCGTGTGATTACAGTGGGAACAAGGTTTGCCGCGTCTCGGCGGAGGGGAAGATCGAATGGCAGTATGATTGCAAGAATCCGCAGGATGTGTGGCTATTGCCGAACGGGAATTATCTCTTCTGCTATGTGACGGGCGCGGTGGAGATGACGCCGGATGCGGAGAAGAAAGTGGTCTGGGAATACAAGGCACCCACGGATGTGAAGTGCGAGGTGCATGCGTGCCAACCTTTGCCCGATGGCAAGGTGATGATAGTGGAGACAGGCACGAGCCGCATCATAGAGGTGGATCGCGCGGGCAAGGTGGCGAAGGAAATCAAGCTCACGACGGATCCGGCGGTGAAGATGCATAACCAGTATCGCGGCACGCGCAAGCTGGCGAACGGACATTACCTCGTGTGCTTCAAGGGAGAGGGCAAGATCGTGGAACTGGACAAAGAGGGCAAAGTTCTGCGTGAGGTGAAGGTGCCGGGTGATCCGCATGGGGCGGTGCCGTTGCCCAAGGGCGGGATGCTGGTGACGTGCGGTGATGGACACAAGGTGTTGGAGTTCGATGGCAAGGGAAACATCGTGTGGGAATTGAACGAGAATGATCTGGAAGGGAATCCGTTGCGCTTGATGGCGGGCTGCCAGCGCTTGCCGAACGGGAACACGGTGTTCTGCAATTACCTCGGTCACGGTCATATCGGCAAGCAGCCGCAAGTGCTGGAAGTGACGCGTGACAAGAAAGTGGTGTGGCAGGTGGAGGATCACACGCAGTTCAAGACGATCAACCAGATCCAGTTGCTGGATGTGAAAGGGAATGTGTTGAAGGGGGAGATACTGAGGTAGGCGGAAGGCCCGCGTTCAGGTGGAAAAGGACAGTTTCATGAAGGTATATAAAGTATCGACTCACGCAAAACCGCCGGTTCGTGGTCATGATTATTATGCAGATCTGACTACTGATGACGAATGGGTGATCGATGCGGATGAATTTCTGGGGGCTCCTTACTCAAAGAAATGGCGGGTGCCGAACCTGTATGTAAGGACACCCAAACGTCCGGTTCCGTCGTTTTATTCGTTTGGTTGTCCCTTCGTCCTTTCAGAACAGGTCCTGGATCTGGTGGGAGGGGCACTGGTTGATTCCGGAGAATTGCTCCGGGTGAAAATCATCGACAAAAAGGAGAAATACTTCCTCTACAACTGCACCAACTGCATGAATGTGGTGGATAAAAAGAAGTCGATTTTTTCACCGATAGGAGATTTTCAGCGATTGGAAAGACCAGCTTTTTTGGCGTCCCGGTTTGAGGATGAGACACTGTTCAAAATTGAAGAGGACGCGGGTTGTAATATGTATTGCCTGGAGCGAACGGGCGAGGCGGACGATGGGGAGTTCAAAGCGTTGGTCGAACATCACAAACTGACGGGATTGGCGTTTGAACTGATCTGGACCAAGCAAAAAGGCCTTATCCCAAAGAAGGCGGCTCGCAAACGAAAAGCCTGATTTCCCTGACGGGGCAAGGCTCAAACAAAACGCGAAGGTGGGTGTAACTACACGTCGATGCAAGCGTCTTAAGTGGTGATGACATCACGGCTGATATATCTCGTGGTCCTGCTATTCTTCAGCGCCATTACATGGCTGCCGGGACAGACGGCGAAACAGGCACGGCCATTGTTGCCGGATACGGTGGAGAAGCGCGAGGTGGTCATCTGGAGTGATGGCACGCGGATGGTGGGAGACCTGTATCTGCCCAAGGAACGCAAGGAAGAGGATAAGCTGCCGGCCGTCATCTTCTGCGCCGGTACTGGCGGGACACGCAAAGGAACACCGCAACGGCTGGGACACATCCTCGCGACGAACGGCTTCGCGTTTCTGGCGTTTGACTATCGCGGCTGGGGCGACAGTGAGAGCCAGTTGATGGCGCTGGAGCCGCAACCAAAGCCGGATGCCAAGGGTGAGCTGACCGTGAAGGTGCGGGCCTTGCGCTGGCAGATGAATTACACGGACCAGACGGAGGACATCCGCGCGGCGATCAGTTTTCTGGCTGGTGAGCCGGCGGTGGATGGAGAACGCATCGCGCTGCTGGGCAGCAGCTATGGCGGCGGACTGGTGGTCTGGATGGCGGGGAACGATCCGCGCGTGAAATGCGTGGCGGCACAGGTGCCCGGTCTGGGCGGCGGCGTTCGTGGCCCAGCAGGTTACAAGCTGAGCACGGCCCAGGCGCGTGGTGAGACGGAACCGGTCCCCTACGAGACAGGCAAGCTGGGCGGGAAAATGGCCACATATGAGAACATGCGCGTGAACCCGGCCAAGAATATCGGCTTCAGCCCGACCGAAGCGGCGCAAAAGATCACCGCACCCACTTTACTCGTTGTGGCGGAGAACGAGGAGCTGAGCAGCAACGCGAATGTGGAAAAGATCAGCGACCAATTGCAGGAGCGGAAAGTGCCGGTGAAGTATCATGTCATCAAAGGCATCACGCACTACGGGGTCTATCGGGAAGGTTTCGCGGAAGCGACGAAGCTGGAAATCGAGTGGTTCAAGGAACACCTAGCAGGTCAAAAAACCTCAAAGTAGAACAGGTGACTGATGGCCGTCTGATCGACCATGCTTTCGAGGGAGCTTTTCCGCTGGAGGAAATGGGCGGGCTCGTTCTTAATACGACTAATTTAGCCCGTAGATTTATGACGTTGCGTCCACAGTCCATGTCCATGAGCCAGTTGTATGGCCGTTTGCTGGGGGTGGGAATGCTATTGCTTTCGCTCATGCAACTCATGGCGGCGGATGCGAAGTTTTTGCGGGGTATCAACCTGAATGGTCCGGCGGTGACCATTGATGGAAACGTTTGGGAGACAGGTGCTAGTGCGAAGGATTTTAAGGCGACGGGCAAGACGTTCGAGAATCAGAATGTGGCGCTCAAGCCGCCCACCGATGCCGCACGCACGCAGATGATCCGCAGCAGTGTGTGGGGCGATAAGGTCGTCTTAGAGTTCAGCAATCTTCCGTCCGGCGTCTATCAAGTGTTCGTCTATGTTTGGGAAGATAATCACAGTGAGCAGTTCGACCTGCTGGTGAATGACAAGGTAGTGCAAGCGGCTTTTCATAGCGGCACGGCAGGGATGTGGAAGCGCATGGGGCCGTGGTCGGCTGAGGCGGTGAACGGCAAGCTCACCATCACGGCGAAATGCCCCAGTCATGGGGCGGCGAATCTTTCCGGCGTGGAGCTGTGGGTGGGGGAGGGAACGGTGCCGGAACTCGCGCGACCGAAATTCGTCGATGCGCCGACACCGGAGCAACTGGCATTCTTCGAGAGCCGGATACGGCCCGCATTGGTCGAACATTGCTACGAATGTCACAGTGCGGGTGCGGAGAAGATCAAGGGCGGGCTGGTGCTGGATTCGCGAGCGGGCGTGCAAAAGGGTGGCGATACGGGTGCGGTCATCACGCCGGGCGATCCTACTGCCAGTATGCTGATCCACGCGGTGAGGCACGCGAGCGAGGATCTAAAGATGCCGCCGAAGAAGAAATTGCCCGCGAATGTCATCGCCGATCTGGAGGAATGGGTGCGGATGGGCGCGCCCGATCCGCGAAGCACCAGTACGCTGGCGGCGGTGAAGGCGAAGGAAACGATCGATTGGTCCAAAGCCCGCGAGTGGTGGTCGCTGCGTCCATTGCAATCGCCGGCGCTGCCGAAGGTGAAGAATACCCGCTGGCCGGTCAGTGATATCGACCGGTTCGTACTGGCGAAAATGGAGGCGGCCAAGCTGACGCCGGCGCCAGATGCGGAGCCGAGGGCGCTCATCCGGCGGATGACTTATGATCTGCACGGCCTGCCGCCGACGCCAGAGGAAGTGGAAGCGTTTGTGCAGGAATCGCGGCGGGATGCGAAAGGTGCCGTCACCAAACTGGTGGATCGGTTGCTGGCCTCGCCGCGTTATGGCGAGCGCTGGGGACGGCATTGGCTAGACGTGGTGCGCTACGCGGATACAGCGGGGGATAATTCCGATTATCCTATTCCGCAGATGCATCGTTATCGCGATTGGGTGATCGAGGCTTTCAATCGCGATCTGCCGTACGATGAGTTTGTGCGCGACCAACTTGCGGGCGATCTGCGCGGCGGAGCCACGGATGAGGAACGCTTCCAGCGCATCATCGCCACCGGTTACATCGCGAACTCGCGACGGTTCGGCTCGCGCGTGGATGATTATCCGCAGCATCTGACCATTGAGGACACGCTCGACAGCCTCGGGCGCAGTTTTCTGGGGCTGACGGTCAATTGCGCGCGCTGCCACGATCATAAGTTCGACCCGATCAGCACGCAGGATTACTACGCGCTCTACGGTGTCTTCAACAGCACGCGTTATCCGTGGCCGGGCATCGAGCTGGACAAGAAGCAACGTGATCTGGTGTTGCTGGTGCCGCCGCAGAAGCGCGCGGAAGCGGAGGCGGCGATCAAAGCCAACGCGCAGGAGCAGGCGCGACTGGATAAAGAGGTCAAGCGCCTCAAGGACGAGCTGAAGGATGCGGCGGAGGAGAAAAAGGCGGGATTGAAGGAGCAACTCGCCAAGGCGGAGAAGGCTGCTGGTGAGCAGTTGAAGAAAGCGCCCTCAGTAGAGCTAGCTTATGCGGTCGCGGAGGCGAGCAAGATTGCCGATGTGCGCGTGCAGCAGAAGGGTGATCCGGCCAAGCCGGGTGAGACGGTGCCGCGACGTTTCTTGCAGGCGCTCGGGGGACAGGAGCTGCCGTCTGGTTCCAAAACCAGCGGACGTGAGCAATTAGCGGGGTGGATCATGGCGAAGGATAATCCCTTGCCCGCGCGCGTGATGGTGAACCGCATCTGGCAGAATCATTTCGGACGCGGGATTGTGCCGACGCCGAATGATTTCGGTAAGAATGGCAAACCGGCGAGTCACCCTGAACTGCTGGATTTTCTGGCGGCGAAGTTTCGCGATGGCGGCTGGTCCATCAAGGCGATGCACCGGATGATCCTGTTGTCCCGCACCTATCAAATGGCCACCGTCCGCAGCGCGGATGCCCTGGAACGCGACCCGGCGAATGAACTGCTCGCGAGCTTCCCGCGTCGTCGATTGGATGCGGAATCCATCCGCGATGGGCTGCTTTCCCTTGGTGGCAATCTCGATCTCTCCGCCGCTGGCGCGCATCCGTTTCCGCCGCAAAGCCAGTGGGATTTCACGCAGCACAAACCGTTCAAGGCGGATTATTCGAGCAATCATCGCAGCGTGTTTCTGATGACGCAACGCATCCAGAGGCATCCGTATCTCTCCATCTTCGACGGGGCCGATCCATCCACCAGCACGCCGGTGCGCACGAGCAGCACGACGCCGTTGCAGGCGCTTTACTTGCTTAATGATGCGTTCGTCCACGAACAGTCACAGCGCGTGGCGGGGCGCTTGATGGCGCAGACAGCGGATGCGAAGAAAAGAATCAGCAATGCGTATGAACTGCTCTTTGCGCGGCTGCCGGTGAGCGATGAGGTGGCGGGAGGGATGGCGTTCATCGAACGTGCCCAAGCACGCCTGCGTGAGGATGGCATGACGGACGGGATCGAGACGGAAGCCTGGTGCGCGTATGTGCGCGTGCTGTTCCGGTTGAACGAATTTGTTTACCTCGACTAAGACGTTATGATCATCTCCAAGTTCTGGGCGGAAGGCCGGGTGCAGCACAAGGAGAAGGGAAGGCAGGTCACTGTCCGGCGATTGGGCTGGTCTCAAAGCAGCGAAGCCGAGGCGCAGTCAAATGCGGACACGCGCGCAAAGGAGGCGCTCCAGCGCATCCTGACCGGCGAAAAACTGGCGCGATTGGAGAAAAGAGTTCCCTACAATGGCGCGGAGGGTGTTCCGATCTGTGAAGAGGTCGTCGCGGAACATGGTGAAACTATCATCACACGGAACAGTTACGGGGCCAGATGTCTGAACACGCCTGATGTGCTTTTCGCCGACATCGATTTCCAGACCGAACCCCGTGAATCAGTCAGTTGTGCATTGACCTTGGTGCTGTTGATTTGCGCGGCGGTGGGTTCATGGAAGCTGGGCTCGCTCTTCTGGTTTATACCGTTAGGCCTAGGCGGTGTCGTCGCAGGCATCTGCCTCGCCAATGGCCTGCACAAGCTGTATCTCAAGCTTAATGGTGGGGCGGAGAACATGGCGAACAACCGCATCAATTCCTTCATCGCCGCGCACCCGGACTGGCGGTTGCGAATCTACCGGACACCGGCGGGGCTCCGGGTGTTGGCGGCCCACCGCACCTTCGCACCGAACGCTCCGGAAGTGGCCTTGCTCTTCAACTCGCTCAAGGTCGATCCAGTGTATGTGAAGATGTGCCGGCGGCAGCAATGCTTTCGCGCACGGGTCAGCCCCAAGCCCTGGCGGATCGGCGTGGCTACGCACATGAAACCGAATTCGGGACGTTGGCCGCCCCAGCCTGAAAGCATGACCGCAAGACGTGCCTGGATCGAAGCTTACGAACAAAAATCCACGGGATTTGCCGCCTGCCGGTTTGAGCGCGAAGCCGGCAAGGGAGTCATGAACCGGGACGTGGATAAGGTGACCGCATTACATGACCAGCTCTGCTGCGCCCTCAGCGGGCTGCCCATCGCATGAACAACTTGCCGAAACAGATTCTTCCGAGGCATGCTGCGAGCATGAATACGCCCTTCAAGTCCCGCCGTGCTTTTCTGCACTCGCTGGTGGGCGGCTCATTGTTGATGCCCGCGATCCTTTCGGAACTGTGCGGTGCTCCGGCGGCGAGCGATCCATTGGCACCGAAGCCTTCGCCTTTTCCCGCGACGGCCAAGCGGGTGATCTTCATCTTCTCGAATGGCGGCGTGTCGCAGATGGACACGTTTGATCCGAAGCCGGAGCTGTTCAAGGCGGACGGCAAGAAGACGGGTGTGGGTGGTGGTCTCTCGAATCAGCAGCGCGTGCTGCTCAAGCCGCTGTGGGATTTCAAGCCGGGTGGCAAGTGCGGCACGATGGTCAGCGATCTGTTCCCGCATCTGCGTCAGTGCATGGATGACATCTGTGTGATCCGCTCGATGAAAGGTGAGGACAACGAGCATTATAACGCCACGCTTGGTATTCATACGGGATCGTTCTTTTTCTCGCGTCCGAGCATCGGCTCATGGGTGAGCTATGGATTGGGCACGATGAATGGCAACTTGCCGTCATTCGTGGCGCTCGCGCCGCAGATGCCGTATGCGGGCACGCAGATCTTCAACAACGATTTCCTACCGGCGTATCATCAGGGCGTGCGCGTGATGGGCGGCAAGGAGCCGATCCCGAATCTTGATCGACGCACGCAGCAGAGGGGCTTGCAGGAAATGGAACTGGAGTTGGCGGATGTGTTGAACAACCGTCACCTTGCCGCACGGACCGGAGACAGCGATCTGGCGGCGCGTATCCGGACCTTCGAGACGGCGTTCCACATGCAGACGGATGCGCGGGATGTGTTCAATTACGACAAGGAGAGCGAAGCCACGCTGGCGCTCTACGGATTGAAGCGCGGACAGACGGATGGTTTCGGCTGGCAATGTCTCGCGGCGCGACGGTTGGCGGAGAAGGGCGTGCGTTTCATCGAGATCGTGGATGGCAGCAGCAGCAAGAACTGGGATCAGCACGGGGATATGGCGGAGCATGCGATCCATGCTAAAAACATCGATCAGCCGATCGCGGGATTGCTGGCTGACCTGAAGGCGCGCGGGATGCTCGATGACACGTTGGTGGTTTGGACCACGGAGTTCGGCCGCACGCCGGGCGTGGACGGCACGAAGGGGCGCGGGCATCACAGCGCGTGCTTCAGTTCATGGCTGGCTGGCGGCGGAGTAAAGGGTGGCATCACGTATGGGGCCACGGATGAGCTCGCCTCGACCGTGGTGGAGAACAAGGTCCACGTCCATGATTTTCACGCCACCATTTTGCATCTGCTGGGCATCAATCATGAGGCGCTGACTTACCGTCATGGCGGACGGGATTATCGTTTGACGGATGTGTTTGGGAACGTCGTGCATGACATCCTCGCCTGAGCCAAGCACAGCCCGGCGTCATGACTTGGACGCCTTGCGCGGGGTGGCCATGTTGTTGGGCATCGCGCTGCATGCGGCGTTATCTTTTCTGCCGGGTGTGTGGGTGGTGGAGGATAGCAGCAGCCATCCTGCCTTCGGCCTTCTAGTCACGGCGGTGCACGGGTTTCGCATGCCGTTGTTCTTCCTCATCAGCGGTTACTTTACGGCGATGCTCTGGCGCAAGCGCGGTCTGCGCGAATTGATCAAGCAACGCTGGAAACGCATCGGCAAGCCGTGCCTGGTAGGCCTGATCACCATTATACCGGCGACGTGGATTGCGTTGATCTTCGTGGCGGCGATGGGCAAAGGCGGCAGCGCGAACACCGAGCGCAATTACTGGGCCGCCGTCACCCAAGGCCAGGAATCACGGGTGCAGAGTCATCTAGCTGCGGGCACCGATGTGAACCGCATGCATCCGGTGTGGGGCATCTCCGCGTTGTCGGCGGCCACCATGCATAATCGCCTGGAGGTCATGAAAGTGCTCATCCAGAAGGGTGCCGACGTGAATCTGCCGAACCGGGATGGCAACCGCCCCCTGCACATCGCCTCGCTGTTGGGGCGGCATGAAGCCGTGAAGCTGCTGCTGGAGAAAGGCGCCGACCGGACTACGCAAAACCATCAGGGGCAAAACGCCCAGGAGATACTGCTCACTGACTGGGGAAAAACGGTGGTGACCATATCCGCGTGGCAAGTCTGGGTGGACCGCAAAACCGTGATGACCGGACGCGAAAAGGCGAATGCACATTTCGTCGCGCAGGGAAGTCCAAAACTTTTCAGCGACAGCGGGCGCAAAAGTCTCAATGAAATTTTCAATCTGCTGACGTTGATGCCGGTCTTTCATCATCTGTGGTTTCTTTGGTTCCTCTGCTGGCTCGTAGGGTTTTTCGCTCTCGTTGCGTGGGTGGCTGAGCGCATGCAATGGCAGGGCGCACCCGCGTGGGCAGTGATTTCACCGCTGCGTTATCTGTGGGTGATTCCGCTGACTTTGGTGCCGCAATGGTTTATGAGCGGCATGGCCACGGTATTTGGGCCGGACACGGCTATGGGGCTGCTGCCCATGCCGCATGTGCTGGCGTATTACGCGGTCTTCTTCGGATTTGGCGCACTCTACTATGACCGCGAGGGCGCGGCGGATCATGTGGGCAAAGGCTGGAAGTGGACCTTGCCGCTTTTGCTGCTGATTGTCTTTCCATTGGGGCTGGAGTTCACCACGGGTGCGTTGGGATTCCGTGACCGGTTGATGTCGCCAGAATGGCATCGGCCCATGGCGAACGTCTTGCAGGTGGTTTATGCGTGGGGCATGTCCTTCGCCTGCATGGGGCTGTTCCGCGCGAAGTTCCATGGCGAGAGTCCGAGGTGGCGTTACGTATCAGACTCCGCGTACTGGCTGTATCTCGCGCATCTGCCTTTGATGTTTTTCGCACAATGGTGGATTCGCGACTGGCCTTTGCCCGCCGTGGTGAAGTTCCCATTCCTCTGCGTCGCCACCACCGGAGTGCTTTTGCTGAGCTACCACTACATGGTGCGCTATACATGGATCGGGCGGATGCTGAATGGGCCGAGGGATCGGGCGAAGGATTTGGCGGGGCGTGATGCCGGCAACGTAGGAAGCGGTTCGGACGCCTCCACACAAACTTAGAATCGCTCATCAAGAGAAAGGTGGTTTCACCATCCTTGTGGTCAGCGTTTGAATTGTTAGAAGCTAACCGGTCGGATTACTTGCGCGGGTTGGCGAAGTGTTGCCGGAGGCGTTCGCGCCATAGAGCCTGTGTGGCCGGGGTGGCATCATTCGGGTTGAGGTGAGGTTTAATTTCCTCGTCAGTCTCCAAGGGCTTGGGGAGGCTGCGGTTCACGATATCCAGCAATTCTTTGAGCACATAAGGCTTGAGCTGTTCGAAGCGTTTATCCGCTACGATAATGGCCAGCAAATCTAGCGTGTTTGGTTGCGCTGCCCGTTCGATGGATCCGAGCAAAGAGTATTGGCCCAAGCCATCTGCGGTGGTCACATAAAAATGTTCGACCAAGTCTGCCGCAACTTTCATCCCTTCGTGACGCCAAAGGACGGTCAACAAGGCGGCCCGGTTGTGGCCGTGAGAACCGTCTGTCAGAGGAAAACGGGGCAGGGCATCCTGGATGATCGCTCGCGCTTCAGCCGGTGAGCGGCGATAGGCCAAGTCAGCAGCTGCAATAACCCAGTTTGGTCGCTCAAAACGATCGGCACTCTTTTCCTTTTCCAACAGGAACGGCACATCTTCCGGCAGGAGAAGTTCCCGGCCATAAGACAGAATGAATCCCTGAACATATCGAGGTGAAAACCATTCTGTACCCATTAACGGATCATCTTCATAAGATTTTGCGAACGGTGGCAGAATTGCCGGGAGTCTATCTTCTCGGTTAAATCTAAGGATGCGAACCACCTCCGCATGGCCGAGCTCTTTGAAATTGACGAGAGCAGCCTTCCGCAGTGCGTCTGTGTCAAAGTATTGCCCATGGCGCCATTGATAGAGGTGAAAGGCGGTCAATGCGCGGTCAAAGAGCGGCAGGGTTTGCAGATCGGCCAGCACCCGTTTCGTGTCGGCCTGATAAAGGGCCAATTCCGGCTCCGTCCTGGATGCTGAGATACGGCGTTCGGGCTTGGGGCGGTTACGGACTTTCTCAAGATTTTGTTGCGCCCAATGGTTGAAATCCTTTTTCTCCACCAGCCATTTTCGATTCTCACTCCGGTCGTTGGATGGTACGCCCCAAAACATAAGCATGGCGCTGGCTACGCCTTCCACGGATTGTGGACGCTCTTGGTCTGCTGAAGAGGACATGCCGCCGGAACTGTCGGTTTCATCGGTCAAATATAAAAAAGTCGGGGCGCGATCATCCAGCAGCGAGGCAAACAGGGGGAGGTCTCGGGCGTCCAGATTCTGAAACAGTGCGCCGAGCGCCAAGGTGCGAACCTTGGGGTTTTCATGTTCCAACAATCCGATGAGTGCATCCCGCTGCTTGCTGGCGGCTTTAAGATGTTGCAACAGGAAAAGCTGGTCGATGGCCCATGACCGGAAGCGTGACGCGTCCTTTTCGCCCAAACCGGACATTGGCAGCCTCAAAGTACTGTATTCAATAATAACGGTGTGGGCGAAGTGCCGGTTGGTCTTGGCGATCTGCTCGAAGGTGGAGGCGAGGGTGTTGGTTTCGGCGGACCAGCTTCGCGATGGGCATAAGACAAGCAAAGCGAGGGCCAGCAGGGCCAGCAGGGCCATGGCCCGTGAGGAAATTCCTATTGATCGGCATTTCATACGGATTTTTTGCCGGCCGGTTTCTTTTTCTCTTTGGCGAAGTGCTGGCGGAGGAGCTCGCGCCATTCGGCCATAACGATTGACACTTTGCTGCTATGCATAATTTCTTTGATCGGGACCAACGGTTTGGGGAGGTCTTGATTGACGATTTCCAACAACGTAGCAAGCACATCGTATTCGGTTTGATTAAAGCGTTTGTCGGCGACAATGGCGGCGAGGAATTTGTCCGTGTCCGCTCTTTCGGCTGTCTGGATGTACCCTAATAAGTTGGATGGTGCACGGGTTGCTTCGGGCACGGTGTAAAACCAATTGATCAGTTCCCGTCGCGCTTTCATTCCTTCTCTACGCCAGAGGACGGCTTGAAGCGCGGCTTGGGCATAAGAGTCATTTGCAAGCGGGTAACGCTGCATAGCGTCTTTGATGATGCGCCTTGATTGTGCAGGGGAGCGACCATGGGCAACGTCGGCTGCGGCAACCGCCCACGCCGAAGCGTTGTCGGGCTTGGCGGTCTTTTCACCGGCCAGCAGCAGGGGGACATGTTCAGGCCGGAGAAGGTCATAGGCGTGGCGCAAAACGAGATCCTTTGCATCCAGATAGGCAAAGAAAGCCGTTTGCCGTTGCTCAAGCTGGCCCCAAAACTGGGCTTTTACAGGGTCGTTTTTGATCGATTCGATGAGGAGGGGTTGGAAGTCGGGGTGTTTGCCGGTCGGCTTGCTTTGGAGAATGCGGATTGCTTCAACCGGGCCCAACTCCTTGAACGCTAGCAGGGCACTTTTCTCCATCGCCATTAAATCAACATAGCCGCTTCCATAACTCAACATGTAGAGATAGAAAGTCGTCCAGGCCCGGGCGGACGCGGGCAAATCTTTCAGATCGGCCAGCACACGTTCTGTATCCGCCTGATAGAGGGCTATTGATGGGTTCAGATACTCCGCAGCGGCGGCGCGGCGCTCAAATCTCACCCGGTTGCCCACATTCGGGAGTTCCTGGCTATTGCGTTCTGCCCAACTATCAAACTCAGCTTTATCTACCAGCGCCTGTTTGTTCTCGTAATTGCCGCTACGGGGCGCACCCCAGAAAATAAGCATGGCACTGGCCACGGTTTCGACGGATTGGTAGATCTCCTGACCTTCCGCAGATGGCACGGTGCCACTGCTGTCGGTGTGATCTGACAAATGGGGAAAAGTCGCAGCGTAATCGTGGAGGAGGGAAGCAATGAAGGGAACATCGCGAGCCTCCTCACGTTGGAATAACGCTCCCAGGGCCAACGTGCGGACTTTGGGATTTTTATGTTTTAACAGCTTTAAGAGTTCCTCCCGATGCTTGCTGAGGTCTTGGAGTTGACGGAGCAAAAGATATTGGTCGAGGGCCCAGGTGCGGAACCGTGCCTTGTCCCGTTCACCCGCGTAAAAGCGTGGAATTTCCAGAGCCTTGCTCTCAATGATGACCTCACGGGAGAAATGGCGGTTGGTCTTGGCGATCTGCTCGAAGGTGGTGGCGAGACTGTTGGTGTCGGCGGACTGGCTTTGCGCTGGGTAGAGCAACAACAGGGTGAGCAGGAATTGGGTGCAGAGTCCTTGGAGCGTGAACTGTTTCATGGGCAACAACGTCTGGAGTCGATACCGGCCATGGCTGGAGTAGAATCTGGCCCGGCGGCGGTGATTGCGCCAGTGGGAAGGTGTAAAAAGATTGGGAGGGGATGTTAGTTAGTGTGTGCTTAAGGATATTGAGCGGTTCTTTCGCCCCTTGTCGGGGCTTGGGCTGGAGAGGTGCCTGGTACCCACCGTTGAAGACGGTGGGCTATTTTCGGGAAGTCCCTGACGGGACTGTAAGGGAGTTTTTCAGAACGGTCAGAAATGTTAGCTGGATGGAGAAAAGCGGGTGGTTACAGGGTTAAATTTTTAGCCTGAAGGGGGCGTTGATTCGCAACCTTCTTATCATCAGCTAGTTAAAGGTTGTTAAAATATTTTAGGGAAAATGGACCTAGGACAGCGGATGTCCTAGGTCCCCCTTTACGATGGGCGCATGAATGGATTGAGAAATCCACAGGGAGGAGGGGGTGGACGCGGTAAAGGGGCGTCGGGCGGAGCATGGTTTGGGAAAAATGAACGCGGGTCCGCCGAGCACGCCAAAGGAGGATGGACAGGAGGCGGGAGAATGGTGAGTATGATTGGAATCACGCACCAAGCCATCATGCGCCGGACGCACTTCATCTTCACCCTCGCGCTCGGCTTACTGCTATCCGGTGGCGTGGCGTTGCGCGCGGACCAGTCCACGTTGGCGGGGCAGACTTTCAAACCTTTCGCGGAACAACATTGCGTGGAGTGTCACGACAAGGACACGCAGAAGGGCGGGCTGGATCTGACGGCGCTGCTGGCGAAACCGGATTTCACAAAGGACAGCGAGGCGTGGACGCGGATACATGATCGCATCGCGGAGGGTGAGATGCCACCGGCGAAGAAGGCGCGTCCACCACAGGAGGCCACGAAGCTGGCGACGCGTTCACTGGCCGCGGCACTTACGGAGGTGGATGCACTGAAGCAACTGGCGGATGGGCGCACGGCGTGGCGGCGGCTCAACCGCGTGGAGTATCAGAACACGATCCGCGATCTTTTCCACGTGGACCTCGAGGTGAAGGAGATGTTGCCGGAGGATGGCACAAGCAGTGGCTTCGATACGGTGGATCGCGCGCTTGATATCTCGCCGGTGCATATCGAGAAGTATCTGGAAGCGGCGGATGCGATCCTGGATGCGGCGATCGTGAAGTCGCAGCGTCCGCAGACGCGCAAGGTGCGTTACCAGTATGCGGAGGATAAAGGGGAGCTGGGCAAATCGATCGGCGGGCAAGTTCTCAAGCTGGATGACGGCAGTCTGGTTTTCATGAACGAACTGTATCCGCCGAAGCTCATGCGCGAGGCGGCGGTGCGTGAAGCGGGTCGGTATCATTTCCGCCTCTCCGCTTACGCATGGAAGAGCGGCGGCAAGACGACGCCGATCCTGATCTACGCAGGCAGTCAGAATCCCCAATCCGGCAAAACGGAACTGACGCAGACCTTTGATGCGCCACCGGACAAACCGAAGGTCTTTGAATGGGAAGGGCGGATGCAAACGCGGGACAACATCCGTATCGTAACGATGGGGCCGATGAAGCCTTGGCCAGATAAGCCGGATAGCTACCAAGGCATCGGGCTCGCCGCGCAATGGCTGGAGGTGGAGGGGCCGCTCGTCGATGAATGGCCGCCGAAGAGTCATGCGACGCTGCTCGGCAACGTGAATCTCGCGCAAGGCACGTTGAATGATGCGAACGCGATTTTGCGTCGGCTCATGCCACGGGCGTTCCGCCGCAGCATCAGTGAATCGGAACTGGCTCCCTACACCGCACTCATCAAGACGCGTTTGGACAGCGGCGTGAAGTTTGAGGACGCCTTGCGTGTGGGCTTGAAGGCGGTGCTTACGTCGCCTGATTTTCTCTATCTGAAAGCGAAACCGGGCAAGCTAACCGATCCGCAACTGGCGTCGCGGCTCTCGTATTTCCTCTGGAGCACGATGCCGGATGAGGCATTGCTCGCGCTGGCGAATCAAGGACAGCTCGCGAAGCCGGATGTGTTGCGCGCGCAAGTGGAACGGATGTTGAAGGATCCAAAGGCGGTGGCGTTCACGGATAACTTCACGGGGCAGTGGTTGGGCCTGCGCAACATCAAGGCGACAAATCCGGACAAGGAGCTGTATCCGGAATTCGATGAATTGCTGGAGCGCTCGATGGTGCTGGAGACGAAGACGTTCTTTAACGAGATCCTGAAGAATGACCTGAGCGTGGCGAATTTCATCCACAGCGATTTCGCGATGTTGAACGAACGGCTCGCGAAGCATTACGAGATCCCCGGCGTGCAAGGGATGGATATCCGTAAGGTGGCGCTCAAACCAGAATGGCGGCGTGGCGGGGTGCTGACGCAGGCGAGTATTCTCAAAGTTTCCGCGAATGGTACGACGACTTCGCCGGTGTTGCGCGGGGTGTGGGTATTGGACCGATTGCTCGGCAAACCGGCGCCGCCTCCGCCGAAGAATGTGGCGGCCATCGAACCGGATATCCGGGGTGCGACCAGCATCCGCAGCCAGCTCGATAAACATCGCAACGTGGAGACGTGCGCCTCGTGTCACGTGAAGATTGATCCGCCGGGTTATGCGCTGGAGTGCTTTGATGTCATCGGCGGCTATCGCGCGACTTATCGCAAGAAAGCGGACTGGAACAATCGCGCGTTCGTAGACGGCAAACGCATGCCCTATGGCAACGGGCCCAAGGTGGAGAATGCGGACAAGCTATCCGATGGCCGGGCATTCACGGGCATCGATCAGTTCAAGGTGCTGCTTTTGAAGGATCGCGAGCAACTGGCGCGTGCTACCACGGAGAAGCTGCTGGTGTATGCGACGGGGCACGGGATGGAATTCAAGGACCGCGCCATTATCGAAGGCATCGTGAAGCGCACGGAGCCCAAGCTGTATGGCTTCCGCAGTCTTGTCCATGAACTGGTGCAGAGCCCAACCTTTCAATCCAAATGAACATGAATGCGATCAACCGCCGTTCTTTTCTCCGCGCAGCGGGGGTGTTGCTGGCGCTGCCTGCGCTGGAATCGTTGGGCACGGCGGCGGTGGCTGCGACCGGTGCACCGCGTCGCATGGTGTGTGTGAACACGTCGCTGGGATTGCATGGTGAGTATTTGTTTCCAACGAAGACGGGACGCGATTACGCGCTCACGCCGTATCTGGAAGTGCTGAAGGATTTCCGTAATGACTTCACGATCTTCTCGGGTGTGTCGCATCCGGAGGTGGATGGCGGGCATTCTTCGGAGGCGAGTTTTCTCACAGCGGCGGTGCATCCGGGCAGCAGCAGTTTTCGCAACAGCATCTCGCTCGACCAGTTCGCGGTGGAGAAGCTCGCGCCGGACACGCGCATCCCGTTCCTCGCGCTGGCGACGGATCGTTCGAGCCTGAGCTACAGTCGCGCGGGCGTACAGATTCCCTCGGACAAGAAGCCTTCCGCGATTTTCCGTAAGCTTTTCGTGGATGGCACTCCGGCCGAGGTGAAGCAGCAGGTGCAACGGCTGAAGGATGGGCAGAGCATCATGGATACCGTCCATGCGCAGGCGAAGAAGATCGAGCGCGAGGCGACAACGGCGGATCGCGAACGGCTGGACCAATATTTCACAGCGGTGCGCGAGGTGGAGCAACGGCTCGTGAAGGCGGAGGCGTGGTCGCAGAGGCCGAAGCCCAAGATCACCGCCCCAGTGCCCAACGACATTGCCGACCGCAAGGACATCGTGGGCCGCACGCGGTTGCTCTTCGACGTGATGCACCTGGCGTTGCAGACGGATTCCACGCGTTTCATCACGTTGAGTATCGATGGCATGAACGATGTGCCACCGATCCAAGGCGTGACGATCGATCACCACAATCTCTCCCATCACGGCAAGGATCCGGAGAAGCTGGCGCAGCTTAAAATCGTGGAATCACTTGAGATGCAGGCATTGAGGGATTTCCTGGCGAAGCTGCGCGATTCCAAGGAAACGGGCGGTTCCGTGCTGGATCGGACGACGGTGCTTTACGGGTCGAACCTCGGCAATGCGTCCAGCCATGACACGAAGAACATGCCGATCATCGTGGCGGGGGGCGGGTTCAAGCACGGGCAGCATGTGGCCTTCGACCAGAGGAACAATACGGCGACGGGACAGATCTTTGTGAGCATGTTGCAACGGCTGGGGATTGAGGCGGACCAATTCGCGAGTGGCAAGGGGCGGGTGAATGGATTTGAGCAGGCATAAATAGAGATAATTTCATGAAACCGAATTCAACGAACGACGTCATTAAGGGCATGAGTCAGATGAGCAAGACGGGAAAATTGATACGCGGGGCGCTGTGGACAGCCACAGTGGCGGGGTTCGCCATGGCGGCCTGCCTGTCCGTGAAGGGCCAATCCTTGAACGATCTGGAGAAGCGTTTCCGTGACCTGGACAAGGACAAGGACGATAAGCTCACGACGCAGGAACTGACCGACAAGGAGTGGTTCGGACGGCTCGACAAGGACAAAGACGGCATCGTGACGATCACCGAGGTGCGCGACTACACGAAGGCGATGAAGAGTATCGCCAAGGTGGGGGCCAACGGTGACGGGCTCTTCCTGATGCTGGATCGCAATGGTGACGGCAAACTGACCCGTGACGAGGTCCCACGTCCGGAAACCTTTGATCAGCTCGATGTGAATGCCGATGGCGGGGTGACGCTCGAAGAAGCGAAATCCGTCCTCGCAAATGTGAACGCCATCCGGGGCAGTTCCAAAGGCAAGGCCGCTCCCAAGCCGAACGTGGAATCTCCGCGTGAAGGTCCGAAGCAACTCAAGGGCAGCGAAGTGGGGGTCGGCCGGATGATGCCGGATGTGACTTTCACGGATGTGAATGGCAAGACAGGCAAGCTGAGTGATTTCAAATCAAGCAAAGCATTGGTGATCGGCTTCACCACAACGTCATGTCCCGTGAGCAAGCGCTATGCCTCCACGCTGGCAAAGCTGGAAAAGGATTATGCGGCGAAAGGGGTGACGCTTCTATACGTAAATCCCACGGAAACGGACTCACTGGAAAGCATTCGTGATGACGTGAAGACGCACGGTTTCAAAGGCCGATATGTGCATGACAAAGATGATGCCTTTACTCATGCCTTGCACGCGAAGACGACTACGGAGGTGTTCGTGATCGATGCCGCACGCACGTTGATCTATCGCGGAGCAATTGATGACCAGTATGGACTGGGATATTCACGCGAAGAAGCACGGGACACTTTTCTCACCGATGCCTTGGATGCATTGCTCAAAGGACAGGGTCCGGAGATCGCAGCGACGAGTGCGCCGGGTTGCGCGCTGGAAGTGAAGGAGTCGGGATTGAAATTCGAATGGACGACCTATCATCACCAGATCTCGCGCATCATGCAGAACAACTGCGTGGAGTGCCATCGCAAGGGTGGCGTGGCGCCGTTCGGCTTGGAGACGTATGAGGAAGTGAAGGCGCACGCGGGCATGATCAGCAAACAAGTGGAACGCGGGGCGATGCCTCCGTGGTTCGCCACACCCGCACCGCATGGTGAGATCACGCCGTGGGCGAATGAACGCTCTTTGACCGAATTGGATAAAACGACGTTGCTGAACTGGCTTAAGCGTGACAAGCCGGTGGGAAATTCCGCAGATGCACCGATCGCCCGCACCTATCCTGCGGAGTGGATCATCGGCAAGCCGGACCTCGTGGTGCAGATCCCGCAGCCCATCGCCATCAAGGCCACGGGCACGATGCCGTACTCGAACATCTCCGTGGAGACAGGTTTGACGGAGGACAAGTGGGTGCAAGGCTTCGAGGTGCAACCGACGGCTCGCGAGGCGGTGCATCATGTGCTCGTCTTCGTGCGTCCGCCGAAGAAACCGACGGGCAGCGATGCCTTTGATGATGAACGCGCCGAACGCGACGGGTTCTTTGCGGCTTACGTGCCGGGCAATAGCTCGCAGGTTTATCCGGCGGGCATGGCGAAGAAATTGCCAGCCGGTTCACGCCTGCATTTCCAGATCCATTACACGCCCACGGGCAAGCCGACCACCGACCAGATCCGCGTGGGCATCGTGTTCGCGAAGGAAGAGCCGAAACATGTCGTGCAGGTGGCGGGCATCTCGAATCCGTTCATCAACATCCCGGCGGGTGCCGCAGCTCACGCGGAGACGGCGCAGATCAAGGTGCCGAGCGATGTGCATGTGTTCCAGTTCATGCCGCACATGCACTTGCGCGGCAAGGCGGCGAAATATGAGGTCATCTATCAGGACGGAACGAGCCGCACGCTGCTGGATATTCCGCGCTACGACTTCAACTGGCAGCTCGTGTATCGCCTGGCGGAACCGATGTTCATTCCCGCAGGCGCGACGATCAAAGTCACGATGACTTACGATAACAGCGCGGGCAATCCGGCGAATCCTGATCCGAACAAGGTCGTGCGCTGGGGCCAGCAAACGTATGATGAGATGATGCTCGGCTACATCGCTTATTACACGCCGAGCGACAGGCCGGTGGTGGGCAAGAGCAAGCAACAGGCAGCGCGGTGAACTGCTTTGGCGGATTGCAACTCATGTGGGTCTATGGTGTTCTAGCTCCATGGACTCGAGGAGCCAACGCTGGCCGGTCGGCCTGATGACCTTGGGAGGTTTCTTTTGCTTTCAAAACGAAGCCTCCGCCTGCGAACCGATCCTCCCCTTGTTCCGAGCCCTCACGGGGGCCAATTTCATTGCCGCTTCTTTCTGGGGTCTTGCCGCCGCTGTGCTGATCAAATGCACGGCCTTTGCCTGTTATGAAAAATCGCTCTCCAAGCCGAAAGCTTTTCTTTTCATGCTGGCGGGCAATGTGGTCACCACCATGATCGGCGTATTGGTCGCTGCTTTTGCGGCAGCCCCATCTTTGTTTGCGGTTCCGCTTCTTGTCGCAGTCACTTTATACGCAGCGCGACAGTTGCTGCCTCGAGTGAATTGGCCCTGGATGCAGTATCTCACGCCCGGCAGTCTCGCAGGCATTCTGACGCTGATGCTTTTTATCTCTTACTTTTTCTTCGGCATCGCCATGTCGCGGCCTGATCCGCCACCAGCGAGCTATTGGGTTTGGAAAACGGGAGGACTGATCATCGCCATAATGATCAGCATGGTGATCACCACGTTCTACGAAGAATGGATCGTCCACCTGCTGGCCCGAAAACCTAAGGAACCGCCCAGTTTCTATCACGCTGTTGTTCGGGCGAACCTCTTGACGTTATTCATCATCATGGGTTGCACCGCAGCTTATGTTCTGCCGCAGAGATTTGCCTCACCGTTCTTCACCATAACGGGCAGGTAAACCCCTAGCCACCTCAGAAGGTTGCGTCCGTATTCTGATAAAGATAAAAACCAAAGCCCATGGTGGAACGCCCCCACTTGAAATACGCATCGCGCCAGATTTTCGTTTTCATCACGGCTCCGTTTCTCGCCTCCTCATCGCTCATCGCCAGTGCCTTGCGGAATCGTTTCGTGGCGAACTCACCTTCAAAGTGATCCCATTCCTCCTGACTGCTGGGCACGGAGTATAAGGCGAGCAATCCTTCCTTTTCTCCGGCAATCACTCGCGCACTAAAATCAATATCCGGTGGGGGCCAGCCCTCACCAAGAAAATCCGCGTATTCTTTTGCAGGCCGTTTTTTCCAGAAGATATCGGCCATCAGGATCAGGCCATTCGGGCGGACGTGTTTCTTCAGTTTCCGCAACGTGGGATTGAACCCCTCGAAGGCATGGGATGCACCGATGCAGATGGCCAGATCGAACTGTTCCTGTGACCAGTCAAAATCAGCGCCGTGCTTGGCGAATAGGTGCAGATGTTCGGGGTTCACGCGCCCTTTACTTTTGGCCCGGCACTTCTCCAGCGCGCTGGTTTGCGGATCGATGCCATGTCCGATCGCGCCATAGCGCTCCATTACCCGGATGAGGAATTCACCTTCGCCACAGCCCAGATCGACGACACGGGCAGCAAGCGGCAGATCAAGGAGAGCGATGATCTGGTCAGTTTTCTCTATGCTTAATGGACTGTTGAACATGTGTTTTAACTACCTCGGTTTCTTGAGGTAATAAGTCATCAGTGCGACGTCGGTCAAATGCGAAGAGCGCCGGGAAAAATATCCCGACTTTTTCTAAGCGCTGCTTTTCGCCATCGGCAACAATCTCCTCGCACTCGCCACCGTATCGATCTCCGCCACCGTCTTGTCTGTTCGGATGCGGGCGATGCGCGGGAACCGCATCGCGAGTCCGCTCGTATGGCGGTCGCTTTCCTGCACGGCATCAAACGCGATCTCCAACACCACCTCGGGTGTCACCTCATGATAGCGCCCGCGCTGGCGGACCACATGCTTCAGGAAATACTTCGTGAGCTCCGCGATCTCCACATCCGTCAGGCCGCTGTAGGCCTTGCCGATGGTTTTCAATTCGCCCGTCTGCTCATCTCGCACCGCAAAAGTGTAGTCGCTCAGCACCGCCTTGCGTTTGCCATGACCCCACTCCGCGCCGACCACCACGCAATCCAGCGTGGCCAGCGCCTTCTTCAGCTTCAGCCACGAGAGCCCGCGTCTGCCGGGTGAGTAGGTGCTCAGCGGATCTTTGATGATGAGCCCTTCATTATTACGCGCCCGGGCCGCCGCGAATGCCGCTTCGATCTCTTCATGACTCTGCGCCGGTGTCACCAGCGCCAGTTGAAACGCCGTTGCGCCAGCGTGCAATTGTTCCAAACATTTTCGCCGCTCACGCAAGGAGAGATCCAGCAACGTCTCACCATCTTGCCATAACAGATCGAACGCGATGTAGCGGATGGGGATCTCCTCGTGCATGAACAGGTCGCTTTCCCGCCGTCCCAATCTCTTTTGCAGTTCACCAAAAGACAGCACCTGCTCACCCCGCATCGCGAGCACTTCACCGTCCAAAATAAAATCGCGTGGCACACGGCTCAGTTTCTCCACCAGCTCGGGAAACGTCGCCGTGATCACTTTTAGATCCCGCGAATACAGTTCCACTTGCGCTCCCACTTTATGCACCTGACAGCGGATGCCATCATACTTGTCCTCCACCCAAGCGGCTGGGAGCGCCGAACTCCGATTCGGCTCGGCTTTGCTTTGCCCTTCCTCATTGACCGCTCTCCAGTCTGTCACTCGCTCCCACACATCTCCCGCTGTCTCTTCCGGTGAGGCCAGCATGCACTTCACCGGACGCATCGGGATCAAACCCGCCGACTGCAGCGTTCCCGTCTGTGCGAGCAAGGACGTTTCACCGATGTCACCTAGCAAGAGATTCGCGCGTTTGACCTCATCCAATGTCACCGAGAACGCTTTCGCCACGGCTTCCTCTACCAGTCCGTCCTTCAAACCGATGCGCAGATCCCCCGTCAATATCTTCACCAGAAACTTTGCTTCCAAAGGAGTGCAGCGCCCCAGCGCTTGCGTCAGCAACGGAGTTTTTCCAGTTGGTCCGCGGGCGGTGTGCAGTTGCGTGAAGAGGAGGCTGATGTCCGCCAGGGACAGTATGGACGATGGTCGAGCCATCTGGGAAAAGATCTCAAAGACCGTTTCACCGGTATCACTGTGCTTTAGATAGACTTGGCGAAAACGTGTCTCGGGCAGTCCCGCCGTCGCGCACACGGCCGCACGGATGATCGACCAGCCCAAATGCAGCACCTTGCCCGTGCCGGGACCAAAGGCTTGCCCCGTGAACCACGTCGTCACCGCTGCCAGATCAGCCGCGCTCAACGTCGCCAGATAAGTGGCCAGCCGTTCTGTCTTCTCCAGTTTCTTGGTGGTGGCCCCGATGCTTTCACACGTTTCGGCAAAGCGCAGAAAACCCGTGGCGGTTCCGGCAACCCTCTCGACGGTTGGCGCCACGAGCGGGGCGGGGGCGATGAGCTGCTTGGGCGTGCTGACATCCAGTCGCAAGGACAACTGCTCACTCTCGCTCAAAGCCCGTGCATCGAAGCCAAGGTCACGAAGCGTCTGTGCAAAGTCCGCCGCGAAACCGTGCAACGTGTAAACCCGCCGGGGAGCCACGCGTTTCACGAACTCAATGAGATCAGGAAAATCCGCATGATCACTGAGCGGGAATGCCGCGTCGCACTGCGATTGATAGCGGCAACCGGGATCGATCGCCCAGCCTGTCAGCACGGCGGTGCGGACCGGACCCACCTGTCGCAGAAGGGCAGACCGGTTGGCATTGGGCGGACACACCAGCACCTTCCCGCGTGCCGTGGCCGTGTCCAGTTTTTCATACGCGGGAAAAGTGTGGCCGAGCTGTTCGTAGATCTTCGTCAGCTTATGCACTTGAGGATGAAGCATGATGGGCAGGCCAGCCTTCGCCAACCCGTGGAGGATTTCCTGGCTCTTGCCGAGCGAATACCCGAAGAGCACCGGCGTCTCGTCATTGTCCACCGCTTGCTGGCAGAAACGCACGATCCCCTGCATCACCTCCGCAGTCGGAGGGAACTCATACTTCGGCTGCCCGTATGTCGTCTCCATGATCAGCGTATCCGCCGTGCACGGCTCACACGGCTCGGCAGAGAGTCCGCGCCTCAGCTTGAAATCACCCGTGTATAGCAGCGAACTACCTTCTGATTCGATGAGCGACATCGCACTGCCGAAGATATGCCCGGCCGGCAACAAAGTGATCCGGTAACGCTCCTCCGCCTCGATGAACTCTTTTTCCTGATGATACGCCAGCCGGTGCTCCAGCCGTTCGCCGCCAATACGCGCCTGCATCAGCAACGCCGTCGCCTCACTGAGAATCACCTCCCGATGCGCGCCCGTATGATCCGAATGCGCGTGACTGACGAAGACTTTTTCCGGGCCCACCTTGGGATCATGCGGATCAAGCCAAAGATTCAGCCGTGGCAAAAAGATGCCACCCCGCCGAAACTGAAACTCAAGCGCCGACATGGAGGCAACTTATAGGCGGGAGGGATGGAGCGCAAATCGCTGAGTTTGCACTCGTAAAAAAGCCCCTGCCAGAACGTTGGCAGGGGCTTTCAGCGGAATTCAATCAGGATTTATTCGCTTGTGTACGCAACAACCCTACTTCGACCGTATCATACAAGCTCTTCCAGCAAAGCACGCTTTTACCTACTGCGTTTGGCTTGCGACCATACTCTTCTGCAAAGGCCAAGAGCGTTTTTACCAAGTCGTTGCTAATTACCTTGAACACCACCATGGGGTCAGCAACTTTCCATTGTGCCACAGGGCCCGAATAATCCACAAAAGGCCTCATCGCCGCAACAATTGGATAAAGATAGCCGGTTGGCCATCCTGATTTCACCGTTTTCCCGGTAATTGGCAATTCTCTCGGACCCGAAAGTTCTTTCATGGCACGACCACGGGATTTGCCTTCGCGAGGCCCGTTTTCTTCATTGGTTTTCAAAGCCTGAAAACCACCGATGCGTCTACGGGCCTCTTCTACTTCTACTTCAATTTCTTCAGCCAATCGAAGCATATCAGGAGCAAGGTGGATGATCTTGCTGAACCCATTTTTCCATGCAGTAGCATCAGGGTTTGTCTTAGAATTGGCTTTTTGCCATTCAGCTGCGTATAGCTCTACGCAACCCGCTCTGGAAGTATAAGCCTTCATAGGGTGGTTTGAACCGTCCGAAAACGAAGGATGGAAGAGAGTGCAGACAGCTAACACCTCTTCAATGGACACAGGCTTGTTTTCATTCTGCCTGAACGCAATTAAGTTTTCTATATTCGCCTTTTTAAGGTGCTTCTTCAAATCATCGAATACACCGTCCAACGAGTAGATAGCTGAATCTCTAACCGCCGCTACGGAATTGCGCGCAGAAATAATATCCGAAGATATCTCGTCATACCCGGCTAGTACTTCAACGTTTACGTAGGCATTGGGAAATTCCACACCTGCGTCTAGACGTTTTTGCAATACTTGCATGATGGCTCGAAATGTATGTCCGCCATCAATGATCCCATGCTTTTTGATGTCGCGAAGGAGGATTGTAAAAGTTTTAGTTTGTGAATCATACCTGAAGCCGTTTGATAAAACGGTTATCCCTCTATTCAAAGGGTGCATATTGTCAGGACGTTCATCAATGGTATGCATGATGCCTTTAGCTATCACTGAGCCCATTTTTTGATCTCGAACATTGGCTTCGAGCCAATCATGAAGACCACTCGTGAAGATAGTGGCAACAGGCACACAGAGGATGGCCCTGGATTTCGATTTCGGTTCAATAGGGTCAACCAAAACACGGACTTGGTCAGGGTGAATAGGGAGGTGGATGGACGTGTCTGTGGATACAGTAGTCATAACTTAACATTCGCGGTTTCGCTAAGATTAGAAGATTTCCGGGCAAACAACTATTAGTTCACTCCGGCACAAACCGCTTAATCTAATCTAGGGATGCGCTATTTATTCTCACAGAGAACTTTCACTGCATCTACACAAGATATAAATGAACGATCTTGCTATTGCAAGATCAATCTGACTTCGGCCTTCATTTTGTTTGAACAGGCTATAGCCGTAGTTTCTCCAACGCCTTCTGGTATTTCTCCACCAGTTCAGCGCGCCCGGTCTTTTGCGCGAGCGGCAATGCTTTTTGATAAAGCGCCGTCATGTCGGGATAATCAGGATAGAGCCGTTCGATCTTCAGATAGACATCCATCGCGTCGGCTGCCTTGTCACTGCTGGCGAAAACCTCTGCCTGAGCGAGGAGCAGCCGCAGTTGCTGTTTCCGAGTCGGCTTCAACTCCAGCGCGGTCGTGTACGCCTTCAGCGCCTCAGCCGGTTTCTTGTCCTTGGCCAGGAGGTCCCCCAGTTTTTCCTGAAGCACGCTGCTGGTGCGCGTCACGGGAGTCATGCCGAGATATCCGATCATCTCAGCGGTGGTGGAGCCCCGGATCAAGTTCAGGTTGATGATTTTGAGATGCGACCATTCGAGGAGCGCATTAGTTCTCGCGAACAGATCGGCATGCCGCACTTCCGGCCCTTTCACCATGGGACGATACAAGGGATCGCCGATGACGGTGGTTTGCCAGGAGAGCACGGGCGAGGCCGAATAAGCCGCCTCGGCAAAACTGAAGCGGTTATGCAACCAGCGCACCATGAACGTGCCAATATCCGGCGTGCCACCGAGGTAGGGTTCATACACGCAGCCCATCGTGGCAGTGACGCCTTGTGCCAGCAGCGGGCCCACCCAGTTGCGATTCGTGGCCCGGATGGTATCCGCGCTGAAGGAGTGGAGGTGGTAGGCGAACGCGCCCGGCGTGAACTCCGGCTCACCCCAGGTAAACGGGCCGGAGAGATTGCCATCATACCAGCCGATATAAAAGCCCGTCTGGCTCATCGGAAAACTGCGCGTGAAAGTTTCCGCTTTGGTATCGGTCACCGTTTCCCAGCCGAGCTTGGAGGTGACTTCGCCGGCGAGTTTGATCCAGTCATCACCCTGTTTATATTCACCTTCGCTGATGCTGCGCAGATCGATATATGAGCGGCCCCACAGACCATCACGCTCCGCTTCCAGCGCCTTGTCCACCAATCCCTTGGCGATCCCTTCGCTGGGACCGTCCAACCGGCTCACCAGCAAAATGCCATTCGTCGGAGACAGCATGGTCGCATTGGTCAGCCCGTAAAACGGGCTGTTGATCGGCCCCGTGATGTTCAGGTTGCGGGTCTTCATCGGCAGCAGCGAGAGCTCGCTGTCCACGGCCGCGTAGTTCTCGCGCAAGGCCGCCGGCATTTGCTCGGTGCCGGGTTCGTTCAGACCCGTGACTTTGGCGATCTTCAACGGCACGCCATAGCACAACACGGCATAACGGATCTTCGATTCGGCCACGGAAGGAGCCGTCAGTTTGGAGTTACTTGCATCTGCCCGCAGGATGAAGAGCTTTCGATCAAGCAATACTTTCCACAACGGTTCTTCCAGTTCCTTCCGATAATCCTCGCGGGTGATGATCTCCTCTTTGGAAAGGTGCAGGCCGATGACCTGCTCTTTCGGCACCTGTCGTTTCTCCGCGTAATACTCCGCCACGCGTTTGGATTCCGGCGAGCGATCATTATAGACCACCACCACCTCGGCACCTTCATCGGCGCGAGCGGTCCGGGCGTGCCCGAGGATGGTCCCCAGCAAAAGCAACACGTTCAGCAAACGTCGGGTCATGGATTTATCCTTCGATCGAGATCTTCAGTCCATCATAGGCCAACTCCACCCCGGGAGGCAGTTCTGCCTGGTCGATGTCATGATCATAGTCATGTGTCAAATGCGTGAGCAATGTGCGACCGGCCTGGATGCGCCGCGCGGCCGTCAGCGCTTCATCCAGACACATGTGCGTCCAGTGCAGTTCCTTGCGCAAGGCATCCAGCACGACGACATCCACGCCGCGCACGGCCTCAACCGCCACGGCGGGCACTTCTTTGCAGTCACTGAAGTATGCGAGCTTTTTCCGGCCGTTTTGTTCAAACAAAAATCCGGAAGTCGTCATGCGTCCGTGCGGCAGGTCAAATGCCGTGATGCGCAGATCACCCAGTTCAAAGGGGCCGGTGATGATGTGCGGCTCCGGGATGAAATACGTCTTGTACCACGGGCCATCATGGAAGGCGTAGGAATAGACGCGCTTCAGGTCCGCCATGGTCGCCTCACTCGCGTAGATCGGCAGCCCACCACCGCGCAGATCGCAAAAGCGCCGGCAATCATCCAGGCCCATGACGTGATCCGAATGCGAATGGGTGAACAGCACGGCATCCAGCCACTTGATGCCTTCCCGCAAAACCTGCGTGCGGAAGTCGGGCGGCGTATCCACGGCGATCTTCACCTTGTCCGTGGCCACATAAATGGCGGAGCGCAGCCGGTGATTCTTGGGATTCGCAAGGTACGCGGGCGGATAATCCTTGCCGATGACCGGCACGCCCTGCGACGTGCCCGACCCTAAGAATGTGAATTCAAACGCCATGCCGCCGTCTTTTGTACAGGAAGAAGATGGAGGGGGCAAATTCAGCTTTGGTCTAATATAGGGGATTTACTCCACCTGGCTGTGAATGGTCCCGCTCTTCACCCGGGTCTTCAACTTTTGTCCGAGCTTCACTTTCGCAGCATCGCGGATGATCTCGTCAGACTCTGCATCCATCGTGATGGAGTAGCCGCGCTGGAGCACATTCTCCGGACCGAGCAGACGCAGTTTGCTTTCCGCTTGTCGCAGGCGCGCTTGCAGCCGTTCCAATTGGTGCTGCGCCAGCTCTTGAAAACGGCGCTCCGTTTGCGTGAAGACTTCCCGCTGCTGTTTGATCTGGCTCGAAGGCCGGATGTGATTGAGCCGCTGGGCCAGCCGGGCAAAACGGTTCTGATGCTCGCGCAACTGGACCCGGGCACAGCGCACGAGGGAGAAGTGCAGATCATCCAGCCGCTGCAAGGTTTCGTTCAGCTTGCGGCGCGGATGCATCCGGGCCAGACGACCAGCCAGCGCGTCCAGCTCATCAAGCTGCCCATTCAGGCGACGACGGGCGAGCTGGCCCAGTCGTTGACGGGCGCGCAAAACGAACTCCCGCGCCACCGTCGCCTCTGCCGTGATGATCTCCGCCGCCGCACTGGGAGTGGCCGCGCGGAAGTCCGCCACGAAATCACTGATGGTGAAATCGATCTCATGTCCCACTGCCGAGATGACCGGGAGGTAACTCTCGAAGATGGCACGGGCAACGGGCTCTTCATTGAACGCCCACAAATCCTCCAGACTGCCGCCACCGCGCGTGACGAGGATGAGGTCGAGCCGCTTGCCTGGTTCCTGCGCCGCGCTCCATTGGTTCAACAACTCGATGGCACAGGCGATCTCATCCGCCGCCCCCGCGCCTTGCACGCGGCAGGAGGCCAGCATGAGTTCCAGGCCCGGATCACGCCGCATGATGACATGGATCACATCCCGGATGGCTGCACCCGTGCCGGAAGTCACGATGCCGATGCGCTGAGGGAAACGCGGCAACGCCCGCTTGCGCTCCGGCGCGAACAACCCCTCCGCCGCGAGCTTCTGCTTGAGCTTCTCGAAAGCGACTTGTAGCGCGCCGATGCCTTGCAGCTCCGCCGCCGTGACACGCAATTGATACTGGCCGCGCGGTTCATACACCGTGAGGTCACCGTTCAGCACAACCTTCTGCCCATCACGCAACGCCTCGCGCACATCCTGCGCCTCCCCGCGAAAGAGCACACAGCTCAACTGCGCCGCCGCATCCTTCAATGTGAAATAGATATGCCCGGAGCCCTGCGCCCGCAGATTCGTGATCTCGCCCGTCACCCAGATCTGCCCGATCTGCTTTTGGAGCGTGCGTTTGATCTCCCCCGTCAGCTCCGCCACCGTCAAAACCTTGCGCGCCGCCTCCTTGGGGAACAATTCCCCAAAATCCCATTGTGATGACGGCTTGCGGCTCATTTACTTCGTGACGACTATTGAAACTCACCAACAAGAAAACGCGAGCGGGAAACGCAAGGGCTAAAGAGATATCCAAAACCTATCGCCATTCGATCTTGAGGCGGTTGATCACGGACTTCTCAAACGCAAAGCGGTACATCTTACCCAAGGGTGCCACGTTTTCTGCATTGATTCGGCCCTCGATTTGCTGAACGGCATTCGTGGCGGCAAAGCGGACGCCGTAATCCTCGTCGCCCAGATACGTTTTGATCTCCGGCAGCAAAGGAACAGCTCGCTGTCCGCAATAGGGAAGATGATTGAGCGCCACGGCGCGCAAGGAATAATCGGTCACTTTGGCCACTTGCATGAAGGTGGCGGGCAGCCTCGGATGTTCTCGTGAAATGAACAGCAACTGGTAGGCCGCCAAGGTCTGCACCGTCGGTGATTTGGAGTCCAATAACCTGTCCAATGCCGGGACGACGCGAGTCATGTCTCCGTCTATGAGCCAGATGGTTTTGGCGGCACCGAGCACGACCATTTCATCCGGCTGATTCAGCAGCGGCACAAAATGAGCCTCGGCGGAGCGGCCCTTGTTGCCAAAGGCTTGAAACGCTTCCAGCACAAAATCCCGGACATCCGGCAGCGTATTGGTCGCTTGCTGGGCCAAGCTGTCGTAGGGCCAGGGTTTGGGTGCCTCCAACCTCTCCAGCATGGCCCGCCAGATCAGCCGGTGCGCCTCGCGGTTCGTCTGCCGCAACACGGAAAACAGGTCCGAAAAATCGTTTTCCTGGGCGCAAAAGGCGGTGAAGAATTCAGCGGCATTTCTGGCGCGCTCGGTATCTGGCAAAGGCCGGTTTATCCGGCTTTGCAGGGCCTGCGGGAAGTGGCCATATAGCGAGATGTACTGTTTACGCAGCGAACCGTCCGTCATCTCCATAGCTTCAATCAGATAGGGATAGGGGCCGCCCGGAAGACCGGCCAGCTTCTCCACCGGAGGCCCGAATGGTCGCTCGTCAAACTCCTCAAGGACGGAAAAGACCCGGGCACGAGGAGTATGGCGCTGGTCCCAAGCGTACCAGCCACCCCCGGTGATGATGATCAGAACGAGTAGAATGGTGATTTGCGCTGGACGGCGTCTCCTCATGGCTTACGTCAACACTATGCCTGAGCGCGGCTGCGGCCACAAGGTTTCGATGCGGAGTGTGAGGTTCTACCAATCCAACCGAGAGAACAGCCGTCAAAGCGGTGCAGATTAGGATTTGACACCCCTAGGCCTGTGAAACTACGTTTCCGAGACCTAACCACCAACTAAGTATGTCGGAAGAGACACCAGTACCACCGAAACCGGCCGAGGCCTCCAAGGTCCAGCCGAAGAAGGAAACCGTCCGCATCAGCCTCCCGCCCAAGGCGAAGGAAACCGTCCGTATCGGCTTGCCCAAGCCGACCGCGCCGGGATTGCCGCCCAAGCCGGCTGCGCCTCCGACTGCGTCCATTCCGGCCCCGGCCGTGCCGCCCGCCCCCGTAGCAGCTGCGGCCCCCGCCCCCGCGGCTCCGGGAGCCACGGTTCGCATCACTTTACCCCCGGCCGGTCCCCGGCCCGGTGGCGCGCCCACGGCGGTAGCGGCTCCGCGTCCCGTCACGGCCGCACCTGCGGCGGCTCCGGCTGCCCCGGCAGTGACGGCTACGGCCACCGCGCCTGGTGGTGCGGTCGCCACGGCCACTGCGGCGGCCCCGGCGGTTGCCGTCAAGGGTGCCAAACCGGCGAAAGCGCCGAAACCCGCACCGGCCCCCGGTGTTCCCGGCAAGACCAGCGTGTTGGACTTGGTACTGGCCATTCTCGCGCTTCTGGTGAATATTGGAGCCGTCGTTTACGGACTGCATTTGGGCGGGGTGTTTTAAGTCTGCCTCAGGCGGACGCAACCAGCCCCTGGAAACGGCGTAGTATCTAAGCGCGTTATGGGTTCAGCCAATATTGTCACGTTGACGGAAGAGAACTTCGAGACCGAGGTCCTCAAATCCTCCACCCCGGTGCTGGTCGATTTCTGGGCCGAATGGTGCGGTCCCTGCAAGATGCTCGGGCCTACGCTGGATGAGCTCTCCAACGAGTACGCCGGCAAGGCCAAGATCGCCAAGCTGAACGTGGATGATGCCCAGAATCTCGCCGCCCAATACGGCGTGTCCTCCATCCCGATGCTCCTGTTCTTCAAGGGCGGCCAGATCCAGAACCAGATGGTCGGCGTGAAGGGCAAAGCCGTTTTGAAGGGTGAACTGGACAAGCTGGTTTAACGGCTCCACATACGCTCGGCGGCGGTTATGATCATCACACCCCGCGAACTGGCCCTCCGTGCCGAGCTGTATCATCAGATGAGTTCCATGGTGAAGGCAGGCCTCGGCCTGCCTTCGGTCATTGAACAGCTCGCCAAGCATCCGCCCAAGCGCTCCTTTCGCGAACCGCTCAATATCGTGGTGCAGCACTTGCGCCAGGGGAACACCTTTTCCGATTCCTTGGCCAAGACGGGCGATTGGGTCACCCAGTTCGATACTTCCCTGATTGAAGCCGGTGAACGCAGCGGACGTTTGCCCGAGTGCTTTCAGATGCTCTCGGATTACTACCGGGAACGTGCCGAGCTGGCGAATTCGCTCATCCAGCGGCTCGCGTATCCCGTTTTCCTCTTCCACTTCGCCACCCTCATTTTTCCAGTCAGTTCCCTGGTGGCCTTGGTGAAGGAAGGCGCGGTGCTGCAGTTCTTGGTCGGCAAGATCTTCATCTTGGGGCCGGTCTATGCTCTGGTCTTCCTGACGTTGCTGGCGGGACAGGGACGTCACGGGGAAGGTTGGCGCGCTTTTGTAGAACAGGTTTTGCACATGGTCCCGGTGCTGGGCAAGGCCCGACGCAGCCTGGCCATGGCCCGTCTGGCGGCCGCCTTGGAAGCGTTGCTCATGGCGGGCGTGAATACCATCGAGGCGTGGATGCTCGCTTCCGCGGCCTGCGGTTCACCAGCGGTCCATAAGCGCGTGCTTTCCTGGAAGAGAAACTTGGAGAACGGTGACTTTCCTTCTGAACTCGTGAACAAAGCCCCGGAGTTTCCCGAGCTGTTCGGCAACCTTTATCACACTGGCGAAGTCAGCGGCAAACTGGATGAATCCTTGGGCCGCATCTACACGTTTTATCAGGAGGAAGGCTCCCGGAAGATGCGCAATTTCCTGACGGCGTTCGGCGTGGGCATCACGATCATGATCATGCTGGGTATCGCCTTCAGCATCATCTCCTTCTACATCGGCATGTTCCAGCAGATCGGCAATGCGGCGGGAACGGAGTAGCCGCCCTGCTACGGCAGCTCTTCGATGGTGATGTCCTGATACCAAGCCTCAGTCGGCGGACCGCTATGGATTTGCACCGCGATGATACCGTAGCGTGGAACGGTCGCGTCCTCTTCCGTATAGTCCACCGTCTGCCTGCCGTTCACCGTCAATTGAATGCGGGCGCCTTCGCAACGGATCTCGTACTCGTTCCAGTCGTTGAACTTCACGATCTTGGCGATCTCTTCCGCCGGAGGAGCGGCCAACACCTTCTTGCGGCGTGATTCGTCATAGAGCGCGCCCCAGTAGTTCTGTCCCATGTCCGCCTGATAGCCGATGACCTCGTGATGATTCGGGATGCGTTGGGTACGGAACTGGATGCCCGCATTCGCCTTCTCATTGCCCAGCAGCTTGAACTTCGCGCGCAGCACAAAGTTCGTGTATTGGCGCGTGGTGCAGAGGAATTCATTGCGCGGAATGGCGTTCTGCAGGTTGCCACCCACGATCGCGCCATCCTGGATGCGAAAACTCTTGGCCGTATCCCCTTCCCAGCCCGTGAACGTCTTGCCATCGAACAGGGAAACTTTTTTGGCCGGTTCTGCGGCCATCAGCGAACCGATGAGCACGCAACCAAATGCCAGAGCGGACAAAGACTTCAAGGTGGTCATGGCGTGGATTTAAGATAGGAAGACCAACCCTGTCGAGCGCAGACGCAACAGTGGAGCGCGGTCCCGCATGCGGGACCACACTTCCTCTCGCCATTGACGGCCCGCCTTCTCCCCCGCAGAGTTCCGCCGCCTTATCTATGCCGCACATTCACGAGAAAATAGATTTCACTGTCGCCATCTTTGTGGTGCATGAGCAAAAGATCCTGCTCATCCACCATCGCAAGCTGAGCAAATGGCTGCCCTTGGGCGGCCATGTCGAGTTGGAGGAAGAACCGGAGCAAGCGGCCTTGCGCGAGGCTAAGGAAGAAAGCGGACTCGATGTGGAACTCATCGGCGAACGCCCGCCCACGACCAGCCCCGGCACCCGCGCTCTGATCGCGCCGCGCTTTCTGGATATTCACCGCATCAGCGATACGCACGAGCACATCGGCCTCATCTATTGGGCGCGGCCCAAGGGCGGCGATGTCGCCTTGGCGGAGGAAGAGCATCACGCCATCCGCTGGTGTACGGCGGAGGAATTGCTGACCCTCGATCCGCCGATGTCTGACGCCGTGAAGTGGTATTGCTTGAAAGCCATCGCGGAAATCTCCGCCATCCCGGCGGACGCCAAGCAGCCAGTGATGCTGGTCTGATATGCGCCCGCCGTTCGTCAAAGTCATCTGCTACGTGCTGGAGGCACTGAACGCCTTCGCGACGGCGTACTATTTCAATTACCTGATGTTCCTGCTGCAGAAGGAATATCAGTTCGACAACAAGCAGAACCTCGCCGTCGGCGCGGTGCACGGGCTGATCTACGTGGTGGCCTCCTGGCTGGGAGGCAAGATCGGCCAGAAGGCCGGTTACTTCACCATTTTGCGCGTAGGTTTTATCGGGATGGCTCTGAGCGTGGCGTTGGGAGGACTCTTTTCCACTGTGGTGATGCAGCTCGTCGCGCTCACCGTTTGGACCATCACCATGTGCCTCACCTGGCCCATGCTCGAAGCCATGGTCGCTGAGCACGAAGACGCCGCCGCTTTACCTCATCGTCTCGGCCTCTACAACGTGGTGTGGGCAGCCAGTGCTGCCGTCGCTTATTTCAGCGGTGGCATGATCTTCGAATCGCTGGGGCTCAAAAGCCTGTACTGGCTGCCTTTCCTCCTGCACGTCGCGCAATACATCCTGACTTTCCCGTTGCAGAAATGGCATGATGACTGGCTGGCGAAAGCCCCGCCTATTCGCGGTGAAGCTGCAGTGATGGGGGAAGGCGCGGGCAAGCCGAAGTATTTCCAAAAGCTCGCGTTCATGGCGAATCCCTTCGCCTACATGACCATCAATACGTTGCTCGCTGTGGTGCCGGGCATCGCGGCAAACAATGGCCTGACCGTCGCTGAAGCGGGTCGCATCATGTCGCTGTGGTTTTGTGTGCGCGCGGTGTCGTTTGTGGTGCTGTGGTTTTGGCATGGGTGGCATTATCGCTTCGGCTGGTTTGTGGCGGCGTTTATCATGCTGATTGGCGGTTTCCTCTCGCTCATGTTGGTGAATGCGGTCTGGCAGCTTGTCGTGGCTCAGATCGTTTTCGGCGTGGCCACCGGGCTAATCTATTATTCCTCCCTCTTCTATGCCATGGATGGCAGCGAAGCGAAGGGCGAGCATGGCGGCATCCATGAAGCTCTCATCGGTGCGGGCATCTGCGGCGGACCCGCCATCGGTGCTGCCAGCCTGTATCTGGCGCCCAGCCATCCCACGGCGGCGGCATGGGCCGTGACGGCGATACTGGTGGTGGGGTTTACGGGACTGTTTAAGGTGCGGGCGGCAGGGAAATGAGGGGTGTTTTAAGCACTTGCCACCCCTTCCCCGGCTCCGGCAAACTCCCTTTACTAACGTTTTTACGCTTATGTCACTACTTGCCGGCAAAATTGGGATCGTTTTCGGTGTCGCCAACAAGCGTTCTATCGCGTGGGCCATCGCCCAGGCGTGGGCCAAGGCGGGCGCCACACTCGCGTTCACCTATCAGGGCGAGCGCCTCAAGGAAAACGTCGAAGAACTCGTCGCCACCTTTGGCTCCGACACGCTGCTCGTGCCGTGCGATGTGACGAAGGACGCGGACATCGACGCCGTGTTCGCCCAAGTGAAAGAGAAGTTCGGTCGCTTGGACCTGCTTTTGCACTCCGTCGCGTTCGCGCCGAAGGAGGCTTTGGAAGGCCGCTTCGTGAACACCACGCGGGATGCCTTCAAGATCTCCCATGACATCAGCGCCTACTCGCTCGTCGCGCTGGCGCGCGGTGCGGCTCCGCTCATGACGAACGGCGGCAGCATCGTGGCGATGTCCTACTACGGCGCGGAGAAGGTTGTCCCGCATTACAATGTGATGGGTGTGGCGAAGGCTGCGTTGGAAGCTTCCACGCGCTATCTCGCTTACGATCTGGGCCAGCAAAAGATTCGCGTGAACTGCATCAGCGCCGGTCCGGTGAATACCTTGGCTGCACGCGGCATCTCCGGTTTCAGCACGATGTTGAAGCACTACGAAGAGCATTCGCCGCTGAAGCGCAACGTGACGCCGGATGAACTCGGCGCCACGGGCACCTTCCTCGCGAGCGATGGCGCGGCAGCGATCACAGGCCAGGTGCTCTACGTGGATTGCGGCTACCAGATCATGGGGATGTAAGCTTTTGTAAAAAATATTCAGGCCGCATCAGCAATGATGCGGCCTTTTTTCTTTTTCCGATCATAGGATCGGAGCCTTGGAAACTTTGGTTAGAGGGTCACGGGCGGTTTTGTACCCAAGGCGTCGCTGATCAATAACCAGTCGCCCGCCGCCGCTGATTTTTTCCCTGCCGATACCTTGCGATAACCCGCTACGCGCCGCACGGAGGGCATGCCCTGATCCATTTTGGCGATCACCATCAGGCACTTCGCGGCGGCCTGCTCATTCCATGGTTTGCCGGAGAAAATGGCGTCTTTGACCAAGGCGCGCAGGTCAGCGGCGGCGGTGCTGGTCATGGCTTTCACCACCTTGTCCGGATGCCAGAGAGAGAATTCCGGGAGCGGCATCTGAAACAGCGCGGGCAGATTCTCACTCGCCAGCAGCTTGTGATAATATGGCGCGGCATCGATCCATTCATGCACGCCCGCTTTCAATTCGCGCGCCAGGGCCAGCGAGTAATGCGCGCTCACCAGATGCTCCCGCAAGTGGTTGGTGAACAGCTCCGAATCCGGCAACACCTCCGCCGTTGGATTGGATGAAGGCAAAGCATCTTCCGCGAAAAACTTGACCATCTGGATGCGACCCGCCAGATCGTGAAGGTAATTGGACGCGAGGTCCGAGTAATCCAGTCCCGTGCGATTGGGCAACTGACGGAGCCGTTGGATCTTGGGGCGCAAGTTGTCCTGCAGCGCGGTGTGGAAGATGCGCCATTGGTCGATGGATTGCGCCACGGCCGCTTCCCAAGTCTTGAAGGACATCAGATCGCGATCCAATGCGGAAAGCACTTGCTCACGGGTGCGGGTGAAGGGGCGTTCGAAATCTGCCAGTTCCACCAACCCGGCATCATGCAAAGATTTGAGTGCCAGCACCGGACCGCCAGAAACGGGAATGAGTCCGCGGACCAATTCGTCAAACGAACGGCGGTCCACCACCAACGCTTCGGCCAGCAACAGCAGGGAATAGTCTGGCAGAAATGCCTGATTCAGGCGCGCCAAAGCCAGTCTGGGTAACTGGTATTGATCCGGACCGATGACCGCATTGGGCCGCATCTGATACGACAACCCACTGCAATAGAGCTTAAGTTTCATTCAACCTTGCTGCGAAGCAAAGCGAGACTACGCGGAAAAAATCCGTCCGTCACGCAAGGAGTGCAGCCGTGAAAAAGCCCAGTCTTTTTCGCCGCTGCGTTACGGCTGTGTGCGGCTCAGGACCACGATCGGAACTTCCCCTTCGAAGCCATTGAATTTGGGGAACTGCACCGGCACCCGCCGCCAGCCGGCATGTTGCATGAGTGCCACGGCGGCAGGTTCATTCACACTGATGATCACGGTCTGCGCCGGGGAGGATTGGAAATCGTCTGCCGTAGCTTCCTTCCGGTCGCCCACCCAGGGCACGCCCAGCAAGTACGCCGTGAACAGCCCAGTGCGATTGCCCATGAACATACCGCTCCCGCCGATAGGGCCAGTGAGGCCCTGTTGCCGGAGCGCATCGGCCATCGCCCTCGCCATGACGGTGGTATCGTGACGCAGTCCCTGTGGGGCAAAGGAGGCTTTGATCAGCGGATAGAATCCAAAGATCACCACGATCAAACCACCGCCCACTTTCGTGACCCAGGCTTGGTCATCCATGGTCTTGCGCAGCCAAGCCACCGTGCCGAAACTGGTGATGAGGAGAATGGGTAACGCGGCATAAAAATAACGCTCATCAAACGGCGCCACCCACACCGGCAGATAAATGCCACAAAGACAGCCGAGCGGTAACAACGTCCAGCGCCAACGTTCCGTCGCCAATCGCTCACGCCAGGGCGGCGTCACAAAGGCGGCGGCCAGCAGAGAAACGATGCCGGCGAAAAAGAGCAGGTCGAAATTCGTCAGGTGCGCGATGACCGTGTTGAAGTTCTTCCGCACCAGCTTCACTTGATGGGAAATATTTTCCATCGGCGACCACGGTTTGTAATCCATCCGCGAAGGTTCCTCCCACTGCGTCACCCGGCCGGCGTCGGGCTGATGAAAGGTTCGGAAGACAGGATGATAGCGATCCACATCCTCTGGCCCGACGATGCTGTGATTGATGCGACCGGAGGTGCTGAAGGTGAACTGGCTGAACTTCGCGGATAACGTGGCCACCCAAGGCAGAGCGACCACGGCGAACACGCCCACAGTAATACTGGCTGCCAGTAAAACTTGCTTGCGCTCACTACCGATCAAGAGCCGCAAGGCTGCCACTGCCATGGTCACCACGACGGCGAGCGGAAAGGCCACCGCCTTCGCCAGATAAGCCAGCCCCCACAAGGCACCGGTAGCCGCCTGCCACTTGCGATCCTGCAGCCAACTGCCCGTGAACAAAATGCCCCATGCTCCCAGCATCAGCCCGGACACGAGCAGATCCGGTGAAAGATATTCTACGGACCAGAAGATGGTGGAGATGGCGGCAATGGCCGCGCTCAAGATGGCAGGCCAGCCATTCAACCGTACGCCGCGCAACAGTCCGATCGCACCGCTGGTGAATACCAGCGCAGACAATACCATCGACGCGCGTCCGGCCGCCATCGGTGCCAGACCCAGCTTGATGCCCACGGCGATCAGCCAGCTCAACATCGGTCCCCAGTACCCTGAGACGGCCAAGTCCAACTGGCCCTGCGCGTAATACTCACCCAACCGTAGGTAGGCGATGGCGTCATTATTGAGCTGGTCCAGGTTGCTCTTCGCCGCCAGCGCCAGCCACACGAACTGCACCACCAAAATCACGCCCATGGCCCGCCAAGGGAACGACCAACCCCGGCCTTGGGCGACCGGCGGGGGAGCTGAGATTGTCGGAGCTTTGTTTTTTTTGCTCATGAACTGTGGTTGAACGGTCCGAGTTAGCCTGTTCCGCGCCCCTGCCCGCAAGCGCAATATCGGGCTGGTTAGGGCCGGAAATAGGTTTTGAATAATGCACGATTTGCCTCATTCTTGCCCCGGCCCGGCACCTATTGCCTCCTGCGAACTGGGATGGGCCTTACTAATTCTATGTCAAACGGTACAGCCAATACGCCCCACAAGTGGCGCTTTTATCGGGCGGGCGGTTTTGATCAAGTCAGTTTGGATAACGGCGCTGATTTGCTCGCTTTGGACCAGCTCGATCAGAAGCTCTGGGTGGCCTTGGCCTGTCCCGCGCAAGGACTGGAGTTTGACACCAAGACTTTGCAACTGGTGGATTCGGACAAGGATGGCCGCATTCGCGCCCCGGAAATCCTCGCGGCGGTGAAGTGGGCCGGGACGATGCTCAAGAACCCGGATGATCTCACGAAGTCTGCTGCGGCTTTGCCTTTGGCAGCCATCAACGATGCGACACCAGAAGGCAAGCAGATCCTCGCCTCGGCCCGCCAGATACTGAAGGACTTGGGCAAGTCCACGGCCACGGTCATCACGGTGGAAGACACGGCGGATACGGCCAAGATTTTCGCGCAAACCAACTTCAACGGCGATGGCATCATCCCGGCAGACTCAGCGTCAGATGACGCGACGAAAGCCGTGATCCTGGACATCATCAACTGTCTCGGCTCGCTCCCCGATCGCAGCGGCAAGCCGGGTGTGGATCAGGTCAAGGTGGACCAGTTCTTCGCCGAGTTGCAGGCCTTCTCCGACTGGTGGAAGAAAGCGGAAGGCGACCAGAACATCCTTCCGTTAGGCGATGCGACGCCCGTCGCCGTCACCGCCATGAAAGCGGTGAAAGCCAAAGTGGAAGATTACTTCGCGCGCTGCCGCATGGCGCAGTATGACATCCGCGCTTTGGGAGCCTTGAACCGCCAGGAAGCGGATTTCCTCGCGCTCGCCGCGAAAGACCTGACCATCACCGCCCAAGAGATCGCCTCTTTCCCGTTGGCGCGTGTGGCACCGGGCCAGCCTCTGCCCTTGTTGGAGAATATCAATCCTGCGTGGTCTGCCGCCCTGGCCAAGTTCCAGGCGGATGTGGTCAAGCCGCTCGTGGGTGACCAAAAAAACCTTTCCGAAACGGATTGGAACACCATCACCGGCAAGCTCGCCGTGTACGAGGTGTGGGCGGGCAGCAAAGCAGGTTTGCTGGTGGAGAAGCTGGGGCTGCCACGCGTGCGGGAGGTTTTGGCCACGAACGCCAAGGGTGCCATCACGCAGCTCATCGCGCAGGACAAGGCGCTGGAACCGGAAGTGAACACCATCGCCTCGGTGGATCGCCTCATCCGTTATCATCGCGATCTTTACACGTTGCTGAATAATTTCGTGACGTTCCGGGATTTTTACGGTCGCAAAAAGAAGGCGATTTTTCAGGTGGGCACGCTGTTCCTGGATGGCCGCAGTTGCGATCTCTGTGTGCGCGCGGATGACGCGGGCCGTCACGGTGCGCTGGCCACCTTGAGCCGGTGCTATCTCGCTTACTGCGAATGCACGCGCAAGGCCACCGGCGAGAAGATGATGATCGCGGCGGCGTTCACGGATGGCGATTCGGATTTCCTCATGGCCGCGCGAAACGGCATTTTCTATGACCGTCTGGGACGCGATTGGGATGCCACTATCATCCGGGTGGTGGAGCAGCCTATCAGCATCCGGCAGGCGTTTTGGTCCCCGTATAAGCGGGTGGCCAAGATGGTGGAATCGCAGATCGAGAAGGTCGCTTCCGCGCGTGACAAGGCGATCACGGATCAGGCTGCTGCCGGAGTGGCCAATGCGAGCAAGAAGATCGAGACGCCGGCAACGCCACCGCCCGCCCCGGCGCCCACTGCCTTGCAAACGTCGGCGAAGGAGGCTTTCGATGTGGCGAAGTTCGCCGGTATTTTTGCCGCCATCGGTCTGGCCATCGGTGCCATCGGTGGAGCGGTCACTGCAGCGGCCAACGGATTCATGGGCTTGAAACTTTGGCAGATGCCACTGGCCATTGGCGGTGCGCTCATGCTGATCTCCGGTCCGGCGATGCTGCTGGCCTATATGAAACTGCGGCAGCGCAACATCGGCCCGATCCTGGATGCCAACGGCTGGGCTGTGAATGCCCGGGCAAAGGTCAATGTGCCGTTCGGCGCTTCTTTGACGCGCATCGCGGAATTGCCGGAAGGTTCCACGCGTTCCTTGGAAGATCCGTTCGTGCAGGTGAAGAGTTCCAAACCGAAATGGATCGTGATCGGCATCGCCGTTTACATCTTTCTGGGCATGAACTACGACAACGGCAATCTCAGCCTGTGGGCGAGCTATATCAAGGAATGGGTCCGGCCTACGCCGGTAGAGCAAATCCAGAAACCTTCAGCCCAGCCGGCAGATACTGCGGTGACGAATGCGGTCACCAATGCAGTGACTAACTAAAGCGGTCACCTGTGATGAAAACCTTCGCCAACATCGCCGTCGCCCTGCCTGCGGGAGAACCTTTTGAACTGGTTTGGTTGCATGGCATCAAGCCCGCCTTTCAAGAGATGGCGGTGTTGGGCACACGTCTGAACACATCGCTCTCGGCCACGGCTTTGCGCAATCAGGTACGGGCGACCCTCGCGAACAACGATTGTCTGCTGGCGGATCTCACGGGGAACAACCCGGCGGTGCTGTATTACCTCGGCGTGGCGGAAGCCTTGGGCAACCCCGTCATCCTCGTGGCGCGCAACGCGGAGACAGTGGTGTTCCACATCAATCAACCGATCCTCGCTTACGCAGATGAACCGGCGTTGCTGCGCACACAGTTGATCTCCCGGCTGAATCAAAATCACTCGGAAGCACCGGCTCCTGTCGCCGCCCCGCCACCGGTAGCGGGCAATCCGGAAACCGCGCGCTTCTACGAGATCTTCGGCGATATCCTGCAGCAGCACGGTTACCAGAACCACGGTGAGATCAAGTGCGAGAACGAGAGCACGTTCCTGCTGATCGAGCAGGACATGGAGCTGGCGCTCGTGCAGGACCTGTCGCGTCGTGCGAAGGAGCGGGGGTTGCGGTTGAAGCTGCTGTAGCCGCCGATGTGAGGAGGCGGATGTTCGCATAGCGAACGCAGATTCATAGCAACGGCTTTCAAGCCGTTGGTGTAGCAGTTAAGGAATCTGGTCACGTAGTGACCAAAGAGTCTTTCATCGCTACGCGATGAGGCCGTCTCAACTCTTTAACAGCGGCTTGAAAGCCGCCGCTAGTAATCTGATGTGCCTCTGGCACAAAGAGCCTGCGGAATTTACAACTAATCCTCTCTATGCCAATTTCCCTTTCCTGCGCTCTCTGAATCTGGAAGCATCTCAGCATTCCATGAACGCCCTATTTTCCCGACGCGTCTTCAGTCTTTTACTCACGTGCCTGACCTTGTCCGTGGCATCGGCATCGTTCGCGGCTGAAGCAGAGCTGCCCTACACCTTTCAAAAGAAGGTCATGATCCCCATGCGTGACGGCACGAAACTGGCCGCGAATATTTTTCTGCCCAAAGAGGCTGGCCGTTATCCCGTGGTGCTGATGCGTACGCCGTATGGCAGGCCGGGTGAGACGTGGGGTGGGCCCAAGCGTTATTGCCCGGCGGGCTATGTGATGGTCACGCAGGATTGCCGGGGCCGAGGTGAGTCCGAAGGGAAATGGAAGCCGTGGACTTTTGATGCTCAGGATGGGTTCGATACGCAGGAGTGGATCGGCAGCCAACCGTGGTGCAATGGCAAGATCGGCACGACGGGCGGATCCTACGTAGGCTGGACGCAGTGGTCCGCCGCCCCTCAACAGAGCAGGTATCTGAAGACGATGGTGCCGGTGGTGCCTTTTGCGGATCCATATCATGACATCGCGTACGTGGGAGGTGCGTTCCAATTGTCCCTGTCACTGGGCTGGGGCGTGAGCATGGGCGGGGTGAAAGTGGAGCCCGCCAAGCTGCCGGAGGCGTTCAAATATCTGCCCTTGAACAAATGGGATGCCCAGTTCGACAAGCAGGTGCCTTATCTGAACGATTGGGTGAATCATCCGACGTATGATGATTACTGGCGCAAGGTGAGCATCGAAGGCCGCTACGCCGCCGTCACTGTGCCCTCGTTAAACATCGGCGGGTGGTATGACATCTTCTCCAAGAACACGATCGAGCTGGTCAACAAAGTCCGCAAAGAAGCGGGCAACGAGCTCGCGCGCAAGAACCAGTTTGTGATCATGGGACCGTGGGGGCATATGGTGGGCGGGAGCAAATCGGGAGAGGTCGATTTTACCCAGAAGGCGCAGTTCAATGTGGGCGAGGCGGAGTTCCAATGGTTCGAACATTGGTTGAAGGACAAGGACATGAAGCTGGAAGAGCGGGCGGCATATCGCCTCTTCATCATGGGCGAGAATGTTTGGCGCGATGAACAGGAGTGGCCGCTGAAACGCACGCAGTTCACGCCGTATTATTTCCACAGCGGCGGGCAGGCCAATACGCGCACGGCCAATGGGACGTTGAGCGTGACCGCACCGACGAGTGAACCGGCGGATACGTTTACCTATGACTCCAGCAATCCGGTGCCGACGCATGGTGGCAACAATCTTATCGGCGCTGCGATCGGACCCTTTGATCAAAGCGCGATTGAGGAGCGCCAGGACGTGCTGGTTTATACTTCCGCTCCGTTGACGAAAGCCGTCGAAGTGACTGGTCCCGTGAAGGTCGTTCTACACGCCGCATCGAGCGCGAAGGACACGGATTTCACGGCGAAGTTGGTGGATGTGGGGCCGGATGGGAAGGCGTTCAACCTGTGCGATGGCATTATCCGCGCACGGTATCGGAACTCAGAGACGAACCTGGAACTCATCGAGCCGGGCAAGACGTATCGCTACGAGATCGACTTGTGGGTGACGGCGAATCTGTTCAAGGAGGGGCACCGCATCCGCGTGGAGATTTCCAGCAGCAACTTTCCACGTTTTGACCGCAATCCGAATTCGGGCATGCCCTTCGGCACGGACACGGAATTGCTGAAAGCGGAGCAGACGATCCATCATGATCAGATGCGGGCTTCGCACATTTTGTTGCCGGTGATTCCGCGATAAAATCTCATTCCACAATTTCAACGCATTCGTCATAGTCACTACTGTCATGTATTCATTTACCCGTCGTCTGGTCTTGCTCTCGCTCGCTATTCTTTCCGGAGTGCTTTCCCTCTCTGCTGCGCAATGGCGCACGGAGACGTTTGCGGGCACGGGTGTGGCGGGTTATTCCGGCGATGGTGGGCCGGCGACGAAGGCGCAGATCAATAATCCCTTCGGTGTGGTGCGTGGGCCGGATGGCTGCATCTACTTCTGTGAATACACCGGGCAGGTGGTGCGCAAGGTGGATGCCAAGGGTATCATCACGACCGTCGCGGGAAGCGGCAAAACTGGGTCAGGCGGTGATGGTGGACCGGCGGTGCAAGCGGAGTTTAATCTGCCGCACGAGATCCGGTTCGATAAAAAGGGCGATCTCTTCATCGTGGACATGAGGAATTCCCGCGTGCGCAAGGTGGACATGAAGACGGGTGTCATCAGCACCGTAGCGGGCACAGGTACGGTTGGATTCTCGGGCGATGGCGGTCCGGCGACGAAAGCGCAGTTCAACCAACCACACAGCATCCAGTTTGATGCCAAGGGTGACCTGTATGTTTGCGATATCGGCAATCATCGCATCCGCAAGGTGGATATGAAGACAGGCATCATCTCCACGTTTGCGGGCAATGGGCAGAAGACGGCGACGCCGGATGGCGCACCGTTCAAGGATGTGCCGCTGAATGGACCGCGCACGCTGGAGTTCGATACGAAGGGCAATCTCTGGGTGGCTTTGCGTGAGGGCAATCAGGTGTTCAAAATGGATTTGGAAAAAGGGACGATCCATCACATCGCGGGCACAGGAAAGAAAGGGTTCACGGGCAATGGCGGACCGGCGAAGGAAGCGACGTTGAGCGGGCCCAAGGGCATCGCGTTGTCAGCGGATGATTCGAAGGTTTATCTCGTGGATACGGAGAGCCACAGCATCCGCATGGTGGATATGAAGACGGGCAAGCTGGAACTCATCTGCGGCACGGGCGAGAAGGGCGATGGTCCGGAGGGCGATCCGCTGAAGTGCAAGATGGGGCGTCCGCATGGGATGTTCGTGGACAAGGACGGCAGCCTCTACATCGGCGACAGCGAGGCGCATAGAATCCGCGTGATCCGTGAGGTGAAGTAGTTCCCAGCCGTCAGGCAAGCAGCGCCATCTTTCATGTTTACCCTGGGTCGTGAACGAGAAAAACAGGTCGCGGCGAATTACATTCGCAACGAAGCTGACACCCTTGTCATTGGACAGGTCATTGATGCTACACACGACCTTATGGAGGGCGTTACTTCAGCAGATGCAGTTACGTCAATTTTTTCAGAGGCATTTATTGCAGGGGGAAGTGGCGCGTGGGAACAGACTGGTTCTTGGCTGAGTAAACTAGCACGTGAGCATAATTCTTTGGCCCGGCTTTGGCTGCAACTAGCGTTGCACAAGTCCGCACGAATTCGGTTCCGGGTTGCTGCCTTCCTAAATGAAATGCCTGACGATATTCGGCAGCAACTGGTTGTGACATTTCTCACTGATTCCAGCGCCAACGTGCGTTCCAAGACCGCAGGCGAGATTTCCATGCGCCCTACGCCAGACATGTTGCCTTTATTGCGCACCCGTCTGGTTCAGGAAGCCGACCCACAGGTTGTCAGCGCCATTAAGGACGCATTAAGTGTTTTTCCGGCCACTGATATCTGACCATGAGTCAGGTCTGCTGCGACAAAGTATATTTCAATAATAGAAAAGGCCCGGCTGAGTGATCAGCCGGGCCTTTTCGTTATCGTAATGAATCAGGCGAACGCCGCGCGCAATTCCTCGAGATGTTTCGGGATGGCCTCATACGGATCAGGCTTGGCCTCGTATTCCAGCGCCACGAAGCCTTGATAGTTCGCGTCCTTAAGGATCTTCATCAGTTTCTTGATGTCGGAATGCTGCTTCTCGGCCTTGGGGCCGAACTGGATTTCTACCTTCACCTGCACGTTCACGGCGTAGGGGGCGCACTTGGCCAGATCGCCATACGGGTCTTCGGTGCGGAAATTGCCGGTGTCCAGATTGATGCCGAGCCAGGGGCTCTTCACGGCCTTCACCATGCCGAGCAATTGCTCCGGCAGGGTCACGATGCCACCGTGGTTTTCCATGCCGAGGATGATGCCTTTCTTGCCCGCGTAATCGCAGCACTCTTCGAGGGCTTCAATGCAGTTCTTCAAGGCGACGGCTTCATCCACACCCTTGGCAGCCTGACCGGCGAAGACGCGGATGTGCGGTGCGCCGAGGATGGAGGCCTGGTCAATCCACTTCTTCACATCGGCGATCTCGGCATCGAGTTCCGGACCCTTCACGCGCGCGAAGTTATTGCCGACGGCACTGCCGCTGATGAGCACGCCGCGCAGGAAGGCGTGACGGCGAAGTTTAAGCAGATCATCCGTGGTGGTGGCGGGATCGAAGAAATAGCTGGTCAGCTCGGCGCCTTCGCAATTGTGGTCCGCGCAGTAGTCAACGAACTTGAACATGTCCATCTGCTTGGTGGAGTCCGCGATGGTCTTTTGCTTGCCGCGCATCCACGGGAAGTAATCGCGGAAGCCATAGGCCGCGAGGCTGAGCATGAAGCGCGGTTTGCCGACGCGATTGATCGGCTCAATGGCCAGTGCGGAAGGCGAGAGGCCGAGTGAGGCGGCACCGGCGGCCAGCAAACCTGTGCCGGCAGAAAGACGAAGGAAGGAGCGACGGCTGATAGTATTCATAGCTGATGTGTCTGAGTTAGGACGAACGGATGCAACGGGACAATCAAAAATATTGGGACTGTAATCAATGTAGCACAACTCACGAAATGCCGAACGCAATCCTCTCCGTTCCAACTTCAGCGTAGAAGTTCGTGCATGTGCTGGCTTCGGCTCACTCCTCACCCGGTTCTGCTGGGGCAGAACCGACCTCTCCTCATTGAGAAGAGAGGTCACTTTGAGCGCGCTCAGACAGTTCATTATCCTGCCGCAAAGAGCTGACTGTTGGATTGGAACTAATTTCACGCACTAAGCGTGAACGGCGACGCACTCATGTGTGAAATCCTTGGTTTACGGCCATTTATGCCCATTTTTCAGTGATGGCATGGGCGATGCTTTCACTGACTTAAGGTGACTTACTCGCCCTGGCAGCGGTGCCAGGGTCCCGCCACCGAAACTTCCGAAAGTAATTCCGTGAGGTCTATTATGAAAACACAGACGTACTCTATTCATCGGGCGGCCTTCACATTGATCGAACTGCTGGTGGTCATCGCCATCATCAGCATTCTGGCAGGATTGCTCCTGCCCGCACTGGCCAATGCCAAGAAGCAGGCGCACAAGACGCAATGCATCAACAACCTGAAACAGATGGGCCTGGCCATCAAAGTCTTCGCCAATGATCACGAGCAGAATTATCCGTACAAGGTGCCGAACAGCACGCTGAAGACGAACAATCACTGGATGGATACGTGGCGGCACTTCCAGATGTTCTCCGATGAGATCGGCGCCACGAAGCTGCTGATCTGTCCGGGTGATGTGGTGCGCAAATCTTCCGAAGCATTGGATTTCACCGATGTGACCGGGCGCGGCTTGCAGGAGCCGGGCAAACAGAATGCGGCGGTGAGTTATTTCATCGGGCTGGAGGCGGATGAGACGCGGCCGTCTTCCATCCTCTTCGGAGATCGGCACATCGGGCCGAGTGATACGGCGGTGCATTATCGCCACGCCACGAACATCACGGGGACGGGCACCAATGCGGTGGTGTGGTCCAAGCTGACGGGACAATACACCACGCCGATGCATGGGAAGGTGGGGGTCTATCTCTTGAGCGATGGCAGCATGGGCTCGGGCGGGAATGAAAAAATCCAGGAACAGGTGCGGCTGAGCGAACAGACTTATGGGGCGAAGGCCAATCAGTTCATCCTTCCGCAGATCGATGCGGAAGGGAAACCGCAATAGTGGACTGCACGACGCCAAGGTTAAATGGGGGAAGCCGCCATGGTCTGCAACCGGACCGTGGCGGTTTTTTTTGGGACTGATTGTAGCGCAGGTCGCAGATCGGTGATCTACGAGCTGTGAAATATGCGAGGGTCTGCCGACTGCCAGTCGGCGACATCACCGCAGTCGCGGGACAGGCAGCAGGTTGCCAACCTGCGCTACGATTCTTCGGAACGTGGTGGCCGCGGTCCATCGGCTCCAACTATCGCGTGCTTTTGTAATATCCAGCTTTTCCATGGGTTGATATCAATGCTGGCGTATGGGAGTCATGTTCATCTTGAGTTTGCTCATCGCCCTGGGGGTCGGGGTGGGAGTTATCGTGATGTTTGTCATGGTGGCGCGGGCGATTTTCCGAGGGGGTGCTGGCCGAAGCTCGGTTGCTGGCTCCAATAGTGACTGGCATCAGAATACGTCCAGCCTGCCGGATAGCCCACCGCCGATCCCTTCTTCCGATGGGTCTTTCGGCAATGATGACCATCACCGGCATGTGCACAACGCTCATTGTCATCATCAAACGGATACCAGTTTTGATAGCGGCAGTTCGTCCCATGATTGCAGCAGCAGCCATGATAGCGGGAGCAGCAGTTTTGATTCCGGCAGCAGCGGCGGATGCGATAGTGGGGGGAGCAGTAGCAGCAGCAGTGATTGAGCTTTAACTTATGGGTGCCTTCATCTTGTGGGCAGTGGTGTTGGGTTTGGCGCTGATGGGGATGTACCTCAGCGGTAAGAACACGACGTCGTGCAAGGATCATGGGCAGTCGCGTTGGTGGTGGTGAACATTGGGGGAGGAATCTTGCGTCACTACGTGATGCTGGAATCGGGGGGACTCACCACGGGTTGAAACCCGTGGCTATGAATCTGGCCTCGCTAACGCGAGGGGGAATCGGGGTTCGAATGGTCGCCAAATCTTTGATGCTGTTTTTGCTCAGGGACATTGCTGCGGGTTGAAACAACCCGCGCTCCACGAGGATTGAACAAGGTTCGGAGCAGCATCGTCTACCTTATGTGTTTACCTTGACGATTTGCCGCGTTCCGCTTGAATCGTCGGGAACCGAATCACATCCATGAAAGCCCTATCATTACGCCGTTTTCTCTTTTCCACACTGGCGGTCGCCACGCTGGCGCTCGCCCCGATCACTTCCACGCAGGCCGCTGACAAGGCGGGCGCGAAGCTGGGTCTGCAGACCTGGACCTGCCGCGACATGACCTTTGAGCAGGTCGTGGACTTCGCCGTGAAGCATGACATCAAGAACTTGCAGATGATCGGCAAGCACATGGACCCGAACGGCACGAAGGAAGATTGGGCCAAGAAGAAGGCGGTGCTCGATGAAAAGGGGCTTACTTGCTACACGTTCGGCGTGGCGGGCACCTCGATGAAGAAAGAGGATAACAAGAAGCTATTCGAGATGGCGAAATTCCTCGGCTGCAAGCTGATCATCGTGGAACCGAAGGATCAGCCCATCTGGGACAATCTGGAAGAGCTGGTGAAGGAATATGATATCAAGCTGGCCATCCATAACCACGGCAAGGGCAGCGTCTATGGCGATCCGGCCACGGTGCAGAAGGTGCTGGATAGCCGCGACAAACGCATCGGTGTGTGCATGGATGTGGGTTGGGTCACGGCGGCCGGTCTGGATGCCGCTGAGGTGTTCAAGAATTACAAGGGCCGCGTGTATGACATGCACCTGAAGGACAAGAAGATCGAGAAGTCCGTGGACGGCAAGGACATCATCATGGACGTGGAAGTGGGCACGGGTGTGGCCAACTACAAGGGCCTCTTCGCGGAGATGAAGAAGGAGAAATGGGATGGCGTGATGTCCATCGAGACGGACAACGGCACGTTCGCGAAAGAGCCGACGAAGTTCGTGGAGACGGCGGTGAAGTTCTTTAAGGAGAATGTGAAGTAAGAAGCGTTCACATCATAGATTTGCAAAGGCCGCAGGATGAGAGTCCTGCGGTCTTTTTTGTTTTTTAAAGATACGAAGAATTTGCGAGGCCTCAATCGGTCTGGCCGAGGTATTTGCGGACTTGTTGCCATTCTTCCCAAGCGTGTTCGGGGCGGATGTCCACGTAGCCGCGTTCGGCTTCGACGGCTTTCCAGGAGGCGGTGGTCATCATGATGCAGGCGGCACCGTCGCGGATGGCTTCGACTTCGGATTGGGTGAGGGGTGCGCCTTTGGCCTGTTCTTTGTTCAGGAGGACGGCGGCTAAAGGGGGAACGGGAACGATGTGAAGCGGCTCGCTCATGCGTAGGGAAGATAATGAATTGGAAGGGGTTTTGACAGGATTAACGAGATGAACAGGATGGGGAAATGGTAAGGACTTCATCAGTAATGCCCTGCCTTTCCATGATTGGTTGAGGAAACGGGTGCATTCAAGCCGCTTTGGTCATTCCGCTATCATTCCTTTCTCCGGTTTAGCTGCGCATGAGCTTATTTTGTCGGCTGGAATCTCGCAGCATATGGAGCGCATTAGTTCTGCTAAAAACTCGTTGACGGTGGGGGGGCCGCCGTTACCATGCCCGTTCGGTTTTTGACTGAACTTGGAACCTAAAAACGAAAAATTATGGCTGTAAAAGTCGCTATCAACGGTTTCGGGCGGATTGGCCGGTTGGTCTTCCGCGCGATGGTGGAACAGGGTCTCGTGGGCAAGGACGTGCAGGTCGTCGCCGTGGGCGATATCGTTCCCGCTGACAACTTGGCCTACCTCCTGAAGTATGACTCCACCCAAGGCCGTTTTAGCGGCACGGTGGGTTCCAAGAAATCCTCCGCGGACAAAGCGGAAGACGATGTGTTGATCGTGAACGGCCAGGACATCTTGGTGGTGAGCGCCAAGAGCCCCGCAGAGTTGCCCTGGAAGGCGCTCGGCGTGGACGTGGTGATCGAATCGACCGGTCTCTTCACGGAAGCGGACAAGGCCAAGGGCCACATCACCGCAGGTGCGAAGAAGGTCATCATCTCCGCTCCGGCGAAGGGTGAAGATATCACGGTCGTGATGGGTGTGAATCATGAGAAGTATGATGCCGCGAAGCATCACATCATCTCGAACGCGAGCTGCACGACGAATTGTTTGGCGCCGCTGGTGCACGTCCTCTTGAAAGAAGGTTTCGGCATCGAAGAAGGTCTGATGACCACGGTGCATGCCTACACGGCCACGCAGAAGACGGTGGACGGCCCGAGCAAGAAGGACTGGAAGGGTGGCCGTACGGCAGCCCAGAACGTCATCCCGAGCACGACGGGTGCCGCCCGCGCCGTGGCGCTGGTTTGCCCGGAAGTGAAGGGCAAGCTGACAGGTGTGGCCTTCCGCGTGCCGGTTCCGACCGTGTCCGTGGTGGACATGACCTTCAAGACGGTGAAAGAGACCAGCTACGCTGAGATCTGCGCCGCGATGAAGAAGGCGAGCGAGACGTATCTGAAGGGCGTGCTGGACTACACGACGGACGAAGTGGTGAGCAGCGACTTCATCCATCACACGGCCTCGTCGATCTTCGACGCCACATCCGGTGTGGAATTGAACAGCCGCTTCTTCAAGCTGGTGAGCTGGTACGACAATGAATGGGGTTACAGCAACCGCGTGGGCGATCTGCTGAAGTACATGATCGCGAAGGGTCTGTAATTCGGATTCGCAAAGAGTTTAGGTGGCGGCTTGGGTGACCAGGCCGCCGTTTTTTTTGCTGCTGAGGGAAGGGGGTTTAGCGACGTGAATATCGGCGCGGTGGAACCAGTCAAAACCGTTGGACAGAATGAACGTCCGCGGCTAGTGTGCGGCCATAGAAACTCTGATATTTATGCGTAAATTACTCGCCCTGTTGGTATTGGTCGGCAGCGTGGCTCTCACCCAGGCCGAAGAAGTGAAGCTGAAGGTCGAAGGCATGGTCTGCGAAGAAGGCTGCGTGAAGTCCGTGGACAAGGCCCTCGGCAAGCTGCCGGGCGTGACGAAAAAGGAAGTGAAGATCGGCACGGCGGATGTGACGTTCGATGCGAGCAAGACGTCCAAGAAGGACATCATCGCGGCGATCGAGAAGGCCGGTTACACGGTCGCAAAGTAAGCGACACCGAATAGTTTTCAGAACCGGCCATCTGGAAACGGGTGGCCGGTTTTGTTTTGTATTGGACCGCGGGACTGTGTCCCGCAGGACGGTCCACAAGCATCAACGGTTCTAAAACTTCCAGCGTTTACACACTGAAAAGGAGAGCTCACCTGAATGAACATTTCACCATCAGGTGACTTTGGATGGTCCTGCGGGACACAGTCCCGCGCTCCACTGCATCACAGCGATTGCTTCTTCGGCACCGCAGGAGTTCCGCGTTTGCCCGAGGGCACGCGCCAGCCGGTGCCAATCAAGGCGTCGAGGTAAGGGTAGGCGGTGAGTTTGCGGGTGATCTGGTTGTAGTGATAGAAGGTGTAGCTGTTATTGCGCAGGGGAAACTTCAAAGGCTCGCGCCACATGGGGCGATAGTCATTCATCGCGAGCAAGAATGACTGGCCGTTGGAACCGTCGCTGGAGGTCTGCACGGTCACTTGGTCATCCCACAGGTCGAGGGCGTAATAAGGTTCCGTGAGCGGGAACACGCTGCCTTTCCAGGCGAGGTTCAAGGACTCTTTGCCGTCCGCGTCGGCCTTGCGCTGGTAACGGTGGGTGTATCCATCGCGATCCCGGAAGCCATCGTCCAGAGTGCGGGTCACCACGCCATAGGTGGAGAGCGTGAAGGTCTTGAAGACCGGCTTGGGTCCGGGCGCGAAGTAAACGCCATGCACTTCCCTCCAATCTAGCGCAGGCACCAGATGGAGTCGGGCTTTTTCATCCGGCACCGGAAGTTCAAACCCCTTGGGGAACACCAGCGGGAGGTCTTGCAACAATTGGCCGACGAAATTGAACTTCACCAGGCGCCAGCCGGTGTTGTCCTTGCGGGTGAGGCCCCAGAGCGCGCCATCATCCAATACGTGGAGGGCGTAGATGATTTGGCCGGGCGGAAAAACATACTCCTGCTGGGCCTTGCCTTCCGGGTCGTAGGCCTGCACCACACTGCTGCCAGTGCCCGGAACTACGCCACCGACGTAAAACCAGTTGAAGGGCGCGAGGGTGAACACGGTTTCCGCACTGGGTTGCAAGCTGGCGGACAAGGCCACGACGCGCTCAGTGAGCTGCACCATCTTCGTCTGTGCGTGCGACTGGAAGCCAGTCGCCAAAACCGTCAAAATCAGTAGCAGCCCAAGCTGCCGGAACATCTTGCTCATAATATCTGCCTAACAAAAATCGCTTCCAGTATACTATATCTGACGGAAAATGCCGAGAAAATACTCACCCCAATCCGCTCTGGCTGGTTTTAATCCCGGTAAAATATCGGGAATTGTGAGTCCAAGATTGCCTCCCGCGGACTTAAAACCTTAATCTGGCTTTTATCCCATGGGCTGCTGCCTTGGCAGAAGCCGTGTTTATCCATGAAGAACGCACTTAAGTTATTAGGCTGGACGATCGTGGTGCTGTTAGGCGTCTTCGCCTATGCCGTCATCGCCTTCAAACGCGGCGAGCCGATCAATTCGGCCTACATCCTTATCGCCGCTGTGTGCAGCTACGTCATCGGCTACCGCTTTTACTCAAGCTGGATCGCCGCCAAGGTGCTCACGCTCAATGACCGGCGCGCTACTCCTTGTGAAGTCCATGATGACGGCAAGGACTTCGTGAAGACGAACAAGTGGATCGTCTTCGGCCACCACTTCGCGGCCATCTCTGGTCCGGGACCGTTGGTGGGCCCGGTGCTCGCGGCTCAGTTCGGCTACTTGCCCGGAGCGCTCTGGATTCTCATCGGTGTGGTGCTGGGTGGAGCGGTGCAAGACTTCGTGATTCTCTTCAGCTCCATGCGGCGCAATGGCAAGTCACTCGGGCAGATGGTAAAGGAGGAGCTGAACACCACGGCGGGTTACATCGCGATGTTCGCGATCTTGGCCATCATGGTGATCCTGCTCGCGGTGCTAGCACTCATCGTGGTGAAAGCGCTCGCTGAAAGTCCGTGGGGTGTGTTCACCGTAGGCGCGACGATTCCCATCGCGATGTTCATGGGGTGCTACCTGCGCTACCTCCGTCCGGGCAAGGTGATGGAAGTCACCATCCTCGGCATCGTGCTGCTGTTCCTGGCGGTGTGGGGCGGCAAGTTCGTGCATGAGCATGCGGAATGGGCGAAGATGTTCACGCTGAAAGAACTGCCCATCGCGCTGTCGGTGATCGTTTACGGTCTGGCGGCCAGTGTGTTGCCGGTGTGGTTGCTCCTGGCCCCGCGCGATTACCTCAGCACGTTCATGAAGCTCGGCACGATCTTTTCGTTGGCCATCGGTATTTTGATCGTGTTGCCGGTATTGCACATGCCGGCGGTCACGCCGTTTGCGGAGACGGGTGAAGGCTTGGTGTTCGCGGGCAAGATGTTTCCCTTCTGCTTCATCACGATCGCGTGCGGGGCCATCTCCGGTTTCCACACGCTTATCTCCAGCGGCACGACTCCGAAGATCATCACGCGCGAAGGCTATGCGCGACCGATCGGTTACGGTGCCATGTGCCTGGAATCACTGGTCGCCATCATGGCCCTCATCGCGGCCTGCACGTTGGACCCCGGAGTTTACTTCGCCATGAACATGAAGGGCACACCAGAAGTGACCGCGGCTACCGTCACCGCCGCAGGTTACCCGATCACGGTCGCGCAGATGGAAATCGAGGCGAAATCCATCGGTGAACACACCCTGTTCGGGCGCACGGGCGGCGCGGCCACCTTGGCCGTCGGCATGGCGCACATCTTCTCGAAAGTCGTCGGCTCCCGCTGGCTGGACCTCTGGTACCACTTCGCGATCATGTTCGAGGCGCTCTTCATTCTCACCACCATCGATGCCGGGACGCGCGTAGGACGCTATCTGTTACAAGACCTGTTGGGCCATGTGTGGAAACCGCTCGGTGATACCAAGAGCATGACCGCGAACTTCTTCGCCAGCACCTTGCTGGTGGTCGCTTGGGGTTACTTCCTGGTGCAGGGCGTGCTCGATCCTTTGGGCGGCATCAATTCCCTGTGGCCGCTCTTCGGCATCGCCAACCAATTGCTCGCGGGCATCGCCTTGTGCCTGGCGACGACCGTCATCTTGAAGATGCAGTTGAATCCGCCCGCCGCCAGCCCGGAGAATCCCAAACCCGCGCCCGGCAAGCCGATTTATGCGCTCGTCACAATCATTCCGCTGGTGTGGCTCATGACGGTGACGATGACGGCTGGCTATCAAAAGATGTTCCATGAGAAACCGGCCATCGGCTTCCTGGCAAAAGCCAAGGACTTGGACGGAGCGTTGCCCAAGCTGGAAGACGCGCTTAAAGCCGCGCAAACCTTGGGCGAAGCCAAAGCGATAGAAGCGGCGCAAAAGGCAGTGAAAAATAACCGCGTGCAACACTTCAACATGATGCTGGATACGGTGGTTACGGGCACGTTCCTCGTGATGGTGTCGATCATCCTGATCATGAGCGTGCGCGAATGGACGCTGCTCTTCGCCCGCAAAAAGATGGCGCAGTTGCAGGAGAGCCCGCCGGTGTGGTTACCGGAATATGCTGTCGTGGAAGGCAAGCCGTTCAACTGGTTCGGCCTTGCCTCGCTCATCTTCCTGATGGCCAAGGAACTTTCCACGGAAGCCGCGATTGAGCGCGAACAGCAACGCGTCGTTTACGAATGCGCCCCGGTGGCAGGGGACCAGGTCGTAGTCAGCTTGAGCGGGGGCGATAACCTGCCCAAGGTGGCGGACCCGCTGACGGCGGGTGAAGCTTACGAGAAGTTCACCGAACGCCGTTACGAAGGCGTGACCCGCTGCTGCTGACCTGTTAACGTCTCCGCGCATGAAGCGTATCGGCCTCTTTGGCGGTTCGTTTGACCCGGTGCACTGCGGCCATCTCCTGATGGCCCGTGCGGCCATGGAGGAGGCGCAGCTCGAACGGATGATCTTCATCCCCACCGCGCAGTCTCCCTTCAAACCTGGGGGCAGCAATACTCCGGCGGCCTTGCGCGGAGCCATGCTACGACAGGCACTGGCAGGGCAGACGCAGTTCGAAGTGGATGAACTGGAGATGCATCGGGGCGGGGTGTCTTATACCATCGAGACGGTGCAGGAGTTTCAACGGCGTCATCCCGAGGCACACTTTTGGTATATCATCGGGGCGGATCATGTGCCGTTGCTGCCCAAGTGGCGGAATGCGGGTGAACTGGCCGGTTTGGTGGAGTTTCTCGTCATTCCCCGGCCCGGCGACCCTACTGCACCCCTGCCGGAGCCGTTCCGGGGACAGGTGCTGAAAGGGTTCCCCTTTGGGGTTTCTTCCACCATTGTCCGGGAACGGGTGAAGGCAGGTTTGCCCATCGACCATCTGGTGCCTGCGACGGTGGCCGAAACCATTCGTAATAATCGGCTTTATCTTTGATGCCGGATTGCCCACTCTCTGCCGCAACATGGAATCGAAGAAGCTGGCGCTCGCTTGTCGCGAGTATGCCGATAACCGCAAGGCCGAGAACATCGTGGTGCTGGATATGCGTCCGGTTTCCACCATAGCGGACTATTTTATCATCGTCACGGGCTCCAGCGAGCCACACCTGCGCGCCATCTCCGACGAGATCGAGACGAAGGTGCTGCAGAACTTCGGCGTGCGCCCGCGCGCCATCGACGGCACGGTGCAAGGTTCCTGGATGGTCCTGGATTACTTCGACGTCATCGTCCACATCATGAAGACGGACGCCCGCGAGCGTTACGACATCGAGGCTCTGTGGAATGATGCCCCGCGCGTAGATCTCAAAGCCACTGCAGATGAAGCCGAACCAGCTCCTGCTACCGAAGCTGCGCCCAAGCCGAAGAAGAAGGCCGCTGCCAAAAAGACGACGGTGAAGACGACCGTGAAGAAGGCGGCTAAGAAAGCGGCGAAGAAGAGCGCGGAGTGATTACGGTAGGGCGAGATTCTGTCGAGCCCTGACTAATCCTTGAAGCATCTTTCAATTTACTCGGGTGCTCTGGCCATAACGGAGCATCCGAACGTTTACCCTGTTGCCCGAACACCTTGACCTGAAGTTCAAACACTTTCAGGTCTAGTCAGGGCTCGACAGAGTCTCGCCCTACCGTTCGTTGATTAGCCCTTTGGCTTGCCCCAGCGGCGGAGAACGGCTTCCAGTTCTTTCGGGCGAACGGGTTTGCTGATGTAGTCATCCATGCCGGCTTCGAGGCACTTTTCCCGGTCGCCTTCCATGGCATTACCCGTGATGGCGATGATTTTGGGACGTTTCTCTTCCGTATAACGTGAGCGGATTTCCCGCGCGGCTTCGAAGCCGTCCATCTCCGGCATCTGCACATCGAGGATGACGATGTCGAACGGATGTTGCTCCAAGGCCGAGAGCACTTCACGGCCGTTCGCCGCCATTTCCGGGCGATAACCCATCTTGTGCAGATAGGATTGGCCCACCTTCAGGTTCACCGGATTATCATCGGCCAGCAGGATGCGCAGGGGCATTTGCATGGCGAGCGTGGCATCGAGATCCGTGCGCGAAAGCGGCTTAGGTGTCGCATCCACACTGGTCATGGTGCGCGTGAGGGCCTCAAACAGCGATGAACGCCGGGCCGGCTTGGACACGCTCTGGGTGATGCCCAGTTCCTGCATCACGGTATCGGAGGAACGCAAACGTTGCGTGGAGAGCAAAGCCAGCGGCAGGCTCTTACCGGCGGGCAAGGCACGGATTTTCGCGAGCAGTTTTTCCATCTCCACACCGGGCAATTCACGATCCAGCAAAACCAGATCCGGCAGCGGTGTCTGGCTGAGGCGCGTGAGCAAGCTCGCTGAATCGACGGCAAACTCCGCATCCATGCCCCATGGGATCACCATCTGGCGTAGTGATTTGCGAGAGGATTCGTGGTCTTCCACCACGAGCAGTTTTTTGCGGCGCAAGGCGGAGCCCAAACCGGTCACCGTATCATACGGTTGATCTGCCGCATCACCGCGGATGGTGAAATGAAATTTTGATCCCTGGCCTTCCTCGCTTTCAAGCCAGATCTCGCCGCCCATCAATTCCGTGAGACGTTTACAGATCGCCAGGCCCAAGCCCGTGCCGCCGAATTGGCGCGTAGTGGAGCCATCCACCTGGCTGAAGGATTTGAAGAGCCGGTCCTGTTTGTCCTGGGGAATGCCGATGCCAGTATCGCGGACGCAGAAGTGCAATCCGACCGGATGATTGCTCACTTCCACCACCACCTCTCCCTTCGCGGTGAACTTGACGGCGTTGCTGACGAGGTTGACGAGGATCTGCCGCAACCGCGTGACATCTCCGTAAACCATCAAGGGCACGTCGTCCTCCGCGACGAACGCGAGGTCGAGCCCTTTCTCCGCCGCCTTGGAAGCGAGCAGTTCCAGTGATTCCTCCACGCACGTGCGGATCTCAAACGGATGACTCTCGATCTCCAGCCGGCCGGACTCGATCTTGGAGAAATCCAAAATGTCATTGATGATGGTGAGCAACGCTTCCGCACTGGTGCGGATGGTCTCCACGTAATCCCGTTGCTCGTGCGATAGCTCGGTCTCCGCCAGCATGGCCGTCATGCCGATGACACCATTCATGGGCGTGCGAACCTCGTGGCTCATGTTCGCCAGAAACTCGGACTTGGCTTTCGTGGCGTCGCCCAATTTCTGGTTCAGTGAGAGCAACGTCGTGTTGCTGTCCACCAATTCGAGCTGGCTCTCACGCAGCGCGCGATAGGCTTCATCGCGTTGCAACTGGCCCACGTAACCGCGTGTGTGATAACGGATGCGTGCGATGAGTTCGATGCGGTTGGGCAGCTTGACGAGATAATCATCCGCACCAGCGGAGAACGCGTCACTCTTCGTCGTCGGATCGTCCTGGATGGAGAGGACGATGATGGGAACATTGCGCGTGTGCGGATCTTCCCGGAAACGGCGCACCAAAGTGATGCCATCCAGTCCCGGCATGACGAGGTCGAGCAGGATCACCGTCGGTCGCAAGGTCAAGGCGAGGGCCTGTGCCTCCAGCGGATTCGGACAGTAATGGAAATTGATATCCTCCTCGCCCGCGAGACTGCGACGTACAGCCTCAGCGATGATGGACTGGTCGTCCACCAGCAAGACCATAGTAGGATAGTCCGTGGGTCCCCTCATTTGACCCACAATAACGTTTCGGGCCGGAGCTGGCGAGTTGTTTTACAAGCCTGAAAACGACCTCACGGACGCTCGCTGCTTTCGGCTGACGGCGGGCGTTCGTCCGCTTCGGGCCGGGTCGGGCGCTCGCCAGCTTCACTGCGGGCGGGACGCTCACCACGCTCCGATCGGGCTGGCCGCTCGTCGCCCTCAGATTGAGCCGGACGTTCGCGGTCTTCAGGTCTTGGTTGACGTCCGCTACTTTCACTTCTGGCCGGGCGCTCACCGCGCTCAGATCTGGCTGGCCGTTCATCACCTGCCGGGCGCGTCGGACGGTCACCACCCTCGGCTCTCGGCTGCTGATCGCCTTCACGAGCTTGCCGTTCTCCACCTTCGCGAGGCGGACGCTCTCCTGCTTCAGAACGGGCAGGACGCTCACTGCGTTCAGGACGGTTAGGGCGGTCACCCGCTTCCGCTCGGGGCTGGCGTTCGTTGCCTTCACCGCGAGCAGGCCGTTCGCCACGATCATCACGTGACTGACGTTCACCGCCTTCACGAGGCGGGCGCTCACCACGGTCAGAACGCGGTTGTCGTTCGCCCCCTTCGTTGCGCGAGGGGCGCTCACCGCCCTCGTTTCTCGGCTGGCGGTCGCCGCCTTCCCGAGGTGGACGTTCTCCACCTTCTCGGGGTTGTCGATCACCGCCCTCGCGAGATGGGCGCTCGCCGCGATCACCACGGTCACCGCGTTCCTCACGGGGTTGGCGGTCACCGCCTTCGCGAGGTTGCCGCTCGCTACGTTCACCGCGTTCATCGCGGGATGGGCGCTCGCCACGTTCAGGCCGTTGGGGACGTTCGCCACCTTCCTGCTTGGGTTGACGCGGTTGTTGCGGTGGGCGCGGAGGAGCGGATAGGGCGCGGGTCAGAGATTCTTGCAAGCGCTCGATCTCAGCTTTGTCACCTTGTATTTCGGCCAGCGCGATCAATTGCTTTATCGCCTCGACGTGATTGCCATCGAGCTGGAGCACACGGCGATAGGTGGCCGTGGCTTTGACCGCGTCACCTTGGGCATCCTGGATCAGCCCCATCAGGTAATGTGCATCGGGATCGGAAGAACCGCCCGCGAGCAGACCGCGTAACGTGGTCTCCGCTTGCGCGAGTTCGCCCGTATCAGCGTAATCCTTGATGTCTTCCATGACGGAGACCGTGTCTTCCGGTGACGCGGAATGTCGAGGAGCTGAGGGCTCTTTGGGAGCTTGCGGCTGTTGCTGCTGCTTGGGCGCGGGCTTCTCCGGTTTGGGCCGGGGCGGGCGCGCTTCCTGTTTGGGCTTCGGTGCGGGAGCCGGAGCGTCGCCTTCCACAGGCTTGGCGGGAGCTTCGGCGGAGGAATCTGCTTCGCCTTCGGGCGCACCAGCGGTTTCGCCAGTGCCCTCAGCCTTCGGAGCGTCTTCCGATTTAGCTTCACCCGCCTGACCTTCGGCACCCGGTTGCGGTTTCGGTCTCTCCTGACGCGGCGGCGCCTGACGGAAAGCGAACGCGTGCGGAATGCGCAGCGTGCGGAAACCATTCGCGAGGAAAATCCCGCCTTCACCAGCGGCGACAAAGATGACGCCTTCCGGTTTCAAGAGCTTGCGCAAATGGCTCAGCGCCTTGGCTTGATCAGGCCGTGCGAAATAGATGAGCAGATTGCGATTGAAGACAAAATCGTAAGGCTCGCCGCTGAACACGGTGTCCAGCACCAGCATGTTGCCCTGACGGAAACGCACCTGATTCTTCCACTCAGCCGTCAGCTTCCACGCATCTTCTCCCGCCGCAGTGAAATGCTTCTCACGGTAATCTTCCGGGCACTTGCGGAAAGCGGGGGCCTTGTATTCGCCGTTCTGCGCGAAGGCGAGAGCGGCGGCATTGATGTCCACCGCATCCAGAGTGTATTGCTCCGGCGTGACGCCCGCATTGGCCAAGACCGCGGCGATGCTGTATGCCTCTTCACCGGTGGAGCAAGGCAGGCACAGGATGCGCAGGGGCGTGGGATCTTTCTTCAGCTTGTCCTTGGCCAGTTTTACCAGGGTATCAAAGGCTGCGGGATCGCGATGGAACCACGTCTCCGGCACAGCGGCCGTTTGGATCAGGCGTTGCTGTTCTTCGACGTCTTGCTCCAGCCGTTGCTGATACTCTTCGGGCTGGGTGAGGCCGAGGGCGCGCATGCGGTCCTCGATCAAAGCCGTGGCCGCCGGATGGGAGGCAGGGCGCAGCGTGAGGCCGCTGGCTTTCTGCAAAATGAGGGAGATGGGCTCCAAGTTCATGCGACCTCCATCAGGATGCCAGCCGAGGCTGAGATTTCGGCTGAGGACGAGGTCACGGCATAAAAAGCGGTCGGGGTCTTACAATTAAAAATTAACATGGTTTCGGTGCGCTTCAGGCAGGGATCAACTGACCGGGGGACATGCAGGTGATCACGCCGTGGGCGGCTTCGTTCGTGTGGTGGTTGACCGGAGGTCGGGGCGGTCGGCTATTCGATGCTGACGCCGGCTGCCCGCATTTCCTCGATGGCATTCTTGGAATCATCCGGTTTAAGATTTACGCCCCGGCAGCCTGCGGTCACAAGGTGGACGTTAAACCCGACGTGGCAGGCATCCAACGCTGTGAACTTCACACAGTAGTCGGTCGCGAGCCCGGCGATGAAAACGTCAGTCACACCCTGTTCTTTCAGGTAGTCCGCCAACCCGGTGGACTTGCGGTGGCCGTTGTCATAAAGGGCACTGTAACTGTCAATTTCGGGATCAGTGCCCTTGTGAAAAATTCGATTGATACGGAAGGTGTTCAGGCCCTTGACGAACTCCGCGCCTTTGGTGCCCTGCACACAGTGGTCCGGCCAGAGGATCTGGTCCAAACCGTTGAGGTCGATGATTTGCCCCGGCTTTTGTCCGGGATGATTGGAAGCGAAACTGCCGTGATTTTTCGGGTGCCAGTCTTGCGTGGCCACGATGACTTCGAATTCGGTCTGGAGACGGTTGATCACGTCCACCACTTCGTCACCGCCACTGACAGCCAAGGCTCCCCCTGGCACGAAGTCATTCTGGACATCTACGATGATCAACGCCTTGTTGCTCATGCTTTCCCAGCAGGCTTTTTCGGAGCGTCCGGCTTGATCTCGAAAGTGAAGCCGTCCTCCAACATTTTCTGGTAACGTTTCTTGTCGAAGCGGTAGAGCCGGGCAGGCGGCCCGGATTCACTGCTGTCAAACTCGCTCATCGGCGTGAGCATTCCCGTCGCCAAAATCTTCTTCCGGAAACCCTCCGCATCAATCGGATGTTCCAAAATGATCTCGTAAACCTTGCGCAACTGGTTCAGGCGGAACTTGCCAGGGAGGAGGTCGAAAATGATGGGCGCGTAGATGACCTTGCCCTGCAAACGCTTGATGGCCATGGCCATCACCTGGCTGTGGTCAAACGCAAGCGGAGGCAACTGACGGATCGGATACCAGCAAGTGTTCAAGGCATCGGAACCGGCCACCGGACGATGTTCCTTCAAACGCACCAAGGAATAGTAGGCCACACTGATGACGCGCTCGCGCGGATCGCGTTTCGGTTCGCCAAAGGTGTAGAGCTGCTCCAGAAAAATCTTTTCCATCCCCGTCTCTTCCGCCAGCTCACGCTCAGCGGCGATATCCACGCTCTCGTTGATCTCCACAAAGCCGCCGGGCAGGGCCCAGTGATTTTTGTAGGGATCTGCGCCGCGCTGGATGAGCAAAACCTTAAGATCGTTTTCGTGGATGGCGAAGATGATGCAGTCCACCGTCACCGCCGGGTGCGGATAACGGTAGCAATACATGTTCTTCTTATCTTTGTCCGCGCTCATAGGGTTTTTTCACCCGGCACTTGCCAACCACGGCGCCCGCGAACACTCCTCGGGCATAGCCTTACAACGGCCTTGGTTCAAACCAGTTGCTTCAGGTCTGGCGGGAGTATTGCGATAAGCCGGGCCGATTTCCACAACATTTTAGGGCGTGGAGGGTTCTTCCAGTCCCCGGGCCTGCAAAATGAGCCGGGTTTTCAGATCGTGCAGCTTCGGTTCCAAGCCCACGGGGTAGCCATGGGGATTCACAAACCGGCGGATAGTCGGGTGCACCAAGGAGAGCTGCTTTTGGGCGTGCGCACGGATTTCCGCCACCGGCGGGCTCTGGTAAACCGGCTGGCCATCCCGGTAGATCGGCACCAGCAAATCCGTGTAAGGGGTGCCGCTCTTGATGGTTTTGCGGCGGGTCATATCGGCCGGGTCCACGATGACCGCCTTTTCGGGCACACCGAATTGTTCATCATAGATCATGTCACCCACGAAGGCGTCTTCGTTGTAAAACCGCCGGATCTGTTGCACGCCGGGGGTGGAAACCTTGATGGTTTGTTCGGAGAGCTTCACCTTATACTGCCATTCCTGACCGGGTTTCCGGATGGCGGCGAGCTTGTAGACGCCGCCCAAGGCGGGCTGGTCATAGGCCGTCACTAAACGGGTGCCGACACCCCAAACGGAAATCTTGGCACCCTGTTTCTTTAGGCTCTCAATGATGTATTCGTCCAAGTCATTGCTCGCCACGATGACGGTGTCATGGAAACCAGCCTCATCGAGAATCTTCCGCGCTTCAATGCTCAGATAGGCCAGATCGCCGGAATCCAAGCGGATACCAACCATCTTGAACCCCTTCGCCCGCAAGCCTTTACCTACTTCCACCGCGCGCTTCACCCCAGTCAAGGTATCGTAGGTGTCCACGAGGAAAACACAGTTGTTCGGCATCGCCTCCGCGTAAATCTGGAAAGCCTCATCTTCCGTCTCAAAGGACATGATCCAGCTATGGGCATGGGTGCCTTTCACCGGGATGCCAAAGAGCTTGCCCGCCAAGACGTTAGAAGTGGCCGAAGCACCACCGATATACGCCGCCCAACTGGCCGCCAACGCACCGTCCATGCCCTGTGCCCGACGCAGACCGAATTCCAAGACGGGTTCGCCTTGGGCTGCCTGACAGATGCGCGCTGATTTCGTGGCGATCAGCGTCTGAAAATTCATGATGTTCAGCAGCGGTGTCTCCAAGATCTGACACTGGATTATGGGTCCCTTCACCCGCACCAGCGGTTCGTGAGGGAAAATCACGGTGCCTTCGGGCACGGCTTCGATATCGCAACTGAACCGGAGGTTCGCGAGGTAATCGAGGAAGCCTTGTTCGAAGAGTGGCTTGCCGTCATTACCCGTGAGCGTGGCCAGATAGGCGATGTCGTCCGCCTCAAACTGATAACTCTTCAGATAATCCAGCAGATATGTGAGGCCACAAGCCACGCTGTAACCGCCAGCGAACGGGTTGCGCCGGAAGAAAAGATTGAAGACCGCCTCTTTGTCCGCCACGCCGGCCTTCCAATAGCCATAGGACATCGTGAGCTGATACAGGTCCGTGGCGAGACTGAGCCGGTCGCGATAAAGTCGCTTGAGAATTTCCATACCTAATCGGATGCACCCGGCATCCATGGCCCTATGCCGCGCGTGGTTTAAGATTCGCGGTGGTTGCCTGCCGCAGATTTCTAGCCGGGATGCCCGGCTTTGTCGAAAGGTTTCGCCTTGGCCACCCGGACAGCAAAAAGCCGGACCCGCGAAGCTCTTCGCGAGTCCGGCTGTGATGGTCATAGTCCCTGCTTAATCCAACTGGCCATACAACGCCTGCTGCTGGCCATGGTTCAGCCCCAAGATCGCATTGATCAAGTTCTGAACCTGCTGTTCCAAGGTCGTCCCCGGAATCACGAACGTCGGATTGTTGAACTCACCCTGGAACGCCGTCACCAGTGTCTGCACATGACCTTGCGTCGTCGTCAGCGCCGTTTGCAGTGCTGCGTTCTGCGCCGTCAACGTCGCCACTTGGTTCGTCAACGTGCTGTTCTGGCTTTGCAACGACGCGATCAACGCCGCCTGCTGCGCCACTTGTGCGGTCAGCGTCGCATTCTGCGCCTGCTCCGCCGTCAACGCCGTTTGCAATTGCGTGTTCTGCTGCGTGAGCGTGGCCACCTGATTCGTCAACGCATTGTTCTGCGCTTGCAGTGAACCGATCGTCGCCTGCAACTGCGCCACTTGATTCGTGAGCGCATTGTTTTGCGCGGTCAACGTGTTGATCGTCACTTGCTGCTGGGCAACTTGGTTCGTCAGTGAATTCACCTGGCCCGTCAACGAGTTGATCGTCGCCTGTTGCTGCGTCACCTGATTGGCCAGCGCGCTGTTCTGCGCCGTGAGCGTGGAGATGGTTCCTTGCAACTGCGCGATCTGGTTCGTCAACGTGTTGATCTGCCCGATCAACACCGCCTTCTCCGCGTGGCACGAATCCAAGTCCGCCTGCAACTGCGCATTCGTCACCACCAGACCGGCGATCGTTGTGTTCGCATTCGCGAGCGCCGCTTGCAGGCTGGCATTCGTGATCGTCAAACCAGTGATGGTGTTGGTGGCGATGTTGAGTTGCTGTTGCACACTGCTCAATTGCGCGAGCAGGTCATCATTCTCTGCCTCGAGATCATCGATGAGCAGATTGAGATTGCCGACCACAGAGGTGCGGACGTGTGTGTTCGGATCATACAGTTGCACCCGGTTCAAAAAAGAGCTGGGTATGCCGGTAGAACCGCCCGTAAACAATACTGCACCATTATCCAGCAAGGTTGCTGCGTGACCGAATTGATTGGTAGCCATCACCCCGGCAGAAGAGAAACTGCCCGTCACCGGATCATATATTTCTGCCAGAGTTAGGGCCGGCGCACTGGATGATATGTTTGTTTGTCCGCCAGCTATAAGCACTTTGCCATCAGCCAAAGTGGTGGATGTAAAATTGAAGCGGCCGTTCGACATGGTCGGGCCGGCGGTGAATGTCCCTGTAGCCGGGTCGAAAATTTCTGTCGTCGAGTGGGTCGCTCCCGTGCTGGGTGAACGCCCACCGCTGATGAAGACACGACCATTGGCCAGCAAAGAAGCCTGATGACTGCTCCGGGCGATTGACGATCCGCTGACGGAACTGAATGTCTCAGTAACGGGATCAAATATTTGTGCTACGGGTAGCTGATTTGTGCCGTAGCCATAGATGAAGACTCTTTCGTCCTGCAACAACGTGGCGATGGGAGTCAGAACTTGTGCCGTCATGACTCCGGAGAGCCGGAAGACCTGGTTTGACGGCTCATATATTTCAGATTGAGCCAGGAAGGGAGTGGCCAGATTTCTGCCTCCCATCATCAGCAGGCGCCCGTCAGCCAGATTTATCGAAAAGCCAGCCATCCGCGGTTGGATCATGCTTGGCCCATAAACCACATTGGATGTGCCTGGATTGTAAATCTCTGTGGAATTGGTGAAGACATCCGGACCCGATGGAAAATATCGGATGCTACCGCCCGAGAACATGACCCGACCATCGGGAAGCACGTTGCCCATATGACCGATCCGGATGTCGATATTCGTAGCTCCCACGAAAATCTGTTCTGTTTGCGGGTTGAATACGCTGATGACCCGCTGTGACGGCAAATCCAGAATCGTCCCACCTTGAATGACCACCCGCCCATCCGGCAATGTATGCGTATAGGCACGTGTTCTCGGAATCGTCGTCGCTGCCAGCAAACGGAAAGGATTCGGTTCTATTTCCGCCAGATGCGCCTGCAACTCATCGATCGTTTCATTGGCATATGTCAGATCCGCCTGCAGGGTCGCGTTCGTGACGGCCAATCCGTAGATCACATTCGTGGCGTTGTTGTACAGTTGCGCCAGCTCCTGGTTCTCCAACGTCAGATTCGCGAATTCCTGATAAAACGCATACAGATCCTCCGGACGCATGAACAGTAGCGGATCAAAGATTTCCGCCGACCGCAAAAAGGGCGTATCAGTGCGCCCGCCTGTGACCAAGATCTGGCCGGTCGCCAAAGCGGCCGCCCGATGGTCGGCGCGTCTCGTGGCGAGATTGCCGACCTGCTCAGAAATTCCCGTGGCCGGATCGAATATTTCCACAGAAGCGGTTGAGACCATGGGGCCCGTGGTGGTTGGTAGCCATCCGCCAGTGATTAAAATCTTCCCGTCAGGTAGCAAAGTTGCGGAATGATTGCGGCGGGGTTGAATAATGCTGCCCAACGCCGAAAATGTGCCCGTGGCCGGGTCGAAGACTTCTACTTGGCTCGGAAAACCAGAAACAGGAAGGATGCTGCTGCCACCTATGATGACCACCCGGCCATCAGGTAGCAACGTACCCGTCGCAAAGGCTCTTTGCGCCAGCATGGTGCCGGTCCAGTCAAAGGTCCCGGTGGCCGGGTTGAATATCTCCGATGTTTGCGATGCCGGCGTGCTGCCGCCGAAAAACAATACCCGGCCATCGTGTAAAACCGTGGCATTGGCGTTATCTGCCGAGAATGGACGGCTGACCCGCATCGTGCTGCCCGTAGTGAACAGGCCAGTGACCGGATCAAATAACTCGGCTGGCAAGGGCGGGACAGGAGTCGTTCCAGTTCCACCTGCGATCAGCACCCGGCCATCTTGCAACGTGATGGCCTTCGGATAAAAACGCGCCTGATTCAGATTGTTGATCACCGTGGAGCTGCCCGCTATCGGGTCGAATATCTCAGCTGCCGCCGTTATCGTGGATGTAGCTGGATTGGTTCTTCCTCCCACGATCAATATCCTGCCATCCAATAGCACGCTGCTCCCATCCTGCCAGCGTGGGACCTTGAGGATGCCAACGCTTTGGAAACTCCTCGTGGCCGGGTTGAATGCCTCCACAAGATTGGTCCCCGACGTAGGCGGGATGACTTCTCCCTGCAAAACAATTCGTCCGTCCGGCAACGGCAAGGTTCGATGCGCAGAGCGCGTTGAAATCATGTCTCCCGCCGTGGGATATGTGATTACATTGGATTGTGCTCTCGCCTCGTGGGTTAACAACGCTACGGTGCAGAATACTCCGAGCAGTTTCCCTATACTTGATATGCTTTTCACTCTTCCTCCTCCTAAATGCTTGTGTCCTTAAAGATCAAGGAAGGGGTTGAAAGTCATCACTACTCCGCGATGACAATCCTTCCTTGGAAAGGATTAACAAGTGCGAAAAGTATGCTCTCTTTTTCCGAAATAACCAAGCGGAAATTGCACTTACCACCCAACTATTTGTTATCCCAGAGCGACATTTTTCGCGAACTTCGGCGGAACCTTTTTTCTATCAGCAACTTCCGTCAATCCGTTGACTCTCCGCCCCCGTTGGATTAGATATTCGGCATGATGCCTATCGCCCGCCGCCTCGCTCTGCCTGCTTGGCTCTCTGCTTTCACCAGCCTCCTCTCCTTCGGTGCGCTTGCTGAAGAAGGCGATTGGAATCGCTGGCGCGGTCCGAATCACAACGGCATCGCCGCGACGAATAAGTTGAGCGCGGAATTCCCCCTCGCCGCGCCCAAGCAATTGTGGAAGGCCCAGATCGGCATCGGCTTCTCTTCCGTCGCCATCAGCGATGGGAAAGTTTACGCCATGGGCAACACCGCCAACAAAGACACCGTGACCGCCTTGAACGTCGCCGATGGCAAAGTCGCCTGGTCCCACAGCTACGATGCCCCCATCGATGCCAATCTCTACGAAGGCGGCCCGAACTCCACGCCCACCGTGGATGGCGATAAAGTTTACACCATGGGCCGTCGCGGTCAGGTCTTCTGCTTCGACAAGGCGAGCGGAAAAGTGATCTGGTCCGATAACCTCGCGCAGAAGACTGGTGCGCAGATACCCGATTGGGGCCTCTCTGGTTCCCCGCTCGTGGAAGGCAACGTCGTCATCTACAACATCGGCAGTGCGGGCGTAGGTGTGGACAAGGCCAGTGGGAAGATACTCTGGCGCAGTGGTCCGGGTAAAGCCGGCTATGGTTCCCCCGTTCCTTTCACCATGAATGGCCAGCGCGCGGTTGCCCTCTTCGCGGCGAAAGCTCTCGTTGCCCTGAATCCCACCACGGGCCAGCAGATCTGGTCGTTCCCTTGGGAAACCAGCTACGATGTGAACGCCGCTGATCCCATCGTGATGGGGGACAGCTTCTTCATCTCTTCAGGTTACAATCGCGGTTGCGCCCTCATCACCGTGAAGGGGAACCAGCCCCAAAAAATCTGGGAAAACAAAAACATGCGGACACAGTTCAATCCCGCTGTGCTCCTCGGCGGGATGCTGGTCGGCATCGATGGCAACACCAACGAACGCGCTACTCTGAAAGCCATCGACCCGCGTACCGGCCAGATTCGCTGGGTGAACCAGCCGGTCGGCAATGGCGGCGTGCTTGTCGTCCGGGATCAACTCGTCGTACTGGGCGGCAATGGTCAGTTGCTGGCCGGCCCCGTCAGCGGCACCGGCTTCCAACCCAAGACCCGCGCGCAAATCCTCGGCGGCAAGACTTGGACCGCCCCCGCCTTCGCCCACGGCAAGCTTTACGCCCGCAACGCCAAAGGCGAACTCGTGTGCATGGATATGGGCGCGCAGTAGTTCTCGGCAGTCCCGCGAGGGACTTCCCGAAAATAGCCCCGCGATTTATCGCGGGAAAGACCCAAACCAAAAAACCGGTGCCACCCGCCTTTTCAGGCTGATGACACCGGCTGATGTTTGACTCGCTAAATTATTGCCGTCGCGCAGGCGCTTACGCGATGGCGCGCACGGCGTCTGCCTGTTCCATCATCTTGCGGAGCTTCAGCAGTGCCGAGTTCTGCAACTGGCGGATGCGTTCGCGCGTCACGCCGAATTTCTTGCCCACTTCTTCCAGCGTGCGTTCCTTGCCGCCGTCCAGGCCGAAGCGGTAGCGCAGGATGTTCGCTTCACGCGGATCCAGGTGCTTCACCAGATCCTTGATCATGCTCGTCAGCGTCTTCTTCTCGAGATCTTCGTAGGCATTGACGGCGCGCTCATCTTGCACGAGGTCGCCCATCACGTTGCTTTCGTCCTCGCCGATCGGCTGATCGAGGGAAGCCGGACGCATCGCGGCCAGGCGCATCAGGCGGACGCGGCGGGTCTTGATGCCCATCTCTTCGCTCACCTCTTCATCCGAAGGCTCATGACCCAGTTCTTCCGTCAGGCGCGTCACCACACGGCGCATCTTGGCGATCTTGTCCACCATGTGCACGGGCAGGCGGATGGTCTTAGACTGGTTCGCCAACGCGCGCTTGATAGATTGCTTGATCCACCAGGCGCTGTAAGTGGAGAACTTCGCGCCCTTGGCCGGGTCGAAGCGTTCCACCGCCTTCATCAGGCCGATGTTGCCTTCATTGATCAGGTCCAGCAGCGGCAGGCCGAAATCTTCATAATCCCGCGCGATCTTCACGACGAGGCGGAGGTTGGATTTGATCATGCGCTCCCGGGCGGCCTCGTCACCTTTTTTGATCAGCGCGGCCAGATCGATCTCGTCTTGCGCCGTCAGCAATTTGGTCTCGCCCACTTCGCGCAGGTAAAGGGTGTAGGCCGTGCGCGGCTCATACTCGGTATGTGTCGGCTGGGCCGGTTCCGGCGTCCGCTCGACTTTCATCTCGGCCTCCGCCATGGCGGGCACAGTGGCAATCTTGATGGTGACCGGTAGCGCCGGATTGGTCGTCGTACGCAAGGTCACCACTTGGCGACGCGTGGTGCGGACGGAGCGGGAGCGGGTGGTGGCGAGTTTCATGTGTTGATTTCCAGATTAAGGGTTTCAGCCTGCGTGTGTGTTTTACGTCCTAAAATGTGACCGTCTGATGATTAGTCGGGGAAAATATACCGTTCGTTCAATTATTCTCTTGGTTATGCGTTTACCCGATGTTTTTCACTTCTTAACTGCCTCTGTTTTAAGGTTTAGAGCCAACTTCACTCACTTATTCCCAACCTGCTCTAAACCTCATTCATTCTCTGACAGCTTGTGTTTGTCTAACTATTGTCTATATTTTCTAACTGCAGCCTATGGCACTGCTATTTCCTATCCAAGTGGTCTCCCGGAGAACCGGTCTTACCCAGCACCTTATCCGTGCGTGGGAGAAACGCTATGGGGCAGTTTCCCCACGGCGCACCGTCACTAACCGCCGTCTCTACACCGACCACGAGATAGCCAGACTGCATCTGTTATGCCAATTGACCCAAGCGGGTCATCCCATCAGCAGCATCGCCCGCCTTCCCTTGGAAGAACTGCGCTCACTCTTCGGCCAAATGCAATCTTCTGAGGCCGAGACCAGTGTTGCGACACCCTCGCCACGCCCACTGTCACCTGCCGTCTCGGAAGCTTTTATCGTGCAATTTGTCGAAGAAGCACTGGTTGCAATTTGCAAATTGAACGATTCCGCCCTTGAAAATTTATTAAACCGTGCTGCGCGTGAATTGGGTCACCCGGAACTGCTGCAAACTGCCATTGCACCTTTGGTGCAACGGATAGGCGATCAATGGGAAAGCGGCCGCCTCCAAGTCGTCCACGAACACTTCGCTTCCTCCGTCCTCCGCACGTTTCTGGGGACCGCCGCTAAAGCGTCCGCTCTTCCGGAAGCCGCCCCCGTCCTGGTTGTGGCTACGCCTGTCGGCCAATTCCATGAGCTGGGTGCCGTGCTGGTCGCCGCCGTCGCCAGCAACAAAGGCTGGCGCGTCAAATATCTCGGCACGAACCTCTCCGCCACCGAGATCAGCTCGGCAGCCATCCAATGTCAGGCGCGCGCCGTAGGGCTCAGCTTGGTATATCCCGCGCACGATCCGCACCTGCCCGCAGAACTCCTCGCGTTGCGAAACTCTCTCCCCGCGACAGTGCCGTTGCTTGTCGGCGGTCGCGCCGCCGCTTCTTATATGGACACCCTGGTGTCCATCCACGCGCTGCTCCTCACCGAGATTCCCTTGCTCTGCCGCAAGCTCGATGAACTCCGTGGTGACGCCCCCTTCACCCGTCTGCGCGGAATGGAATAAATCGCATGAGTCAAATCTTCACCACCGCGCTCTGGCTGCCCTTGAAGCCCGCGGAGATTTTCCCCTTCTTCGCCGATGCCGCGAATCTCGAAGCCATCACGCCACCGTGGGTCAGCTTCCACACGCTTACGCCTTCACCCATTGAGATGCGTGTCGGCGCTCTCATCGACTATCAACTCAAGATCCACGGCATCCCCGTGAAATGGCGCACGCACATCAAAGCTTGGGAACCGCCCTATCGATTCGTGGATGAACAAATCCGTGGCCCATATCGTAAATGGATCCACGAACACACCTTCGTGGAAAAAGACGGCGGCACCCTCTGTTCCGATCGCGTGGAATACGCCGTCCCCGGCGGCTGGCTCATCGATAAACTCTTCGTGCGATCGGATGTGGAAAAGATTTTCGCCTATCGCCGTGAACGGCTGGAAGCGCTGCTCTTGCCCCATCCCCCACTCGGCAAAGCAGTGGCGTGATCACACGAATTCACCCGCCGCATGTCCCGAGGCCCACGCCCACTGAAAATTATATCCGCCCAGCCAGCCCGTCACATCCACCACTTCACCGATGAAATAAAGCCCCGGCACCTTGCGCGACTCCATCGTCTTGGAGGACAGCTCGTCCGTATCGATGCCCCCCAGCGTCACCTCTGCCTTCACGTAACCCTCCGTCCCGCTCGGCTGGATCGTCCAGTTCTGCAAGCGCGTCCCGATGGCTTCCAGCTCCGACAGCTTGAAATGCTTCACCGGTTTCACCAATTGATTCTGCGCGCACCACGCATGCGCGAAGCGTCTCGGCACATATTGGCTGAGGAAATTCGGCAGCTCCCGCGCATCGCTCTTGTTCGCCACCAGCAAATCCTTCGCCGACTGATCCGGCAGCATGTTGATGGTGATGGGATCGTTCTCTCCGCGATACGACGACACCTGCAAAATCGCCGGTCCTGTGATGCCGCGATGTGTGAATAGGATATTCTCACGAAATGATTTCCCATTCGCCGTCGTGATCGTATCCACCGAGAGTCCGCTCAACTCCGCATACGCGCGCAAATCCTGCTCATTGAACTTCAGCGGCACCAATCCTGGATGACGCGGCAATACCTTCAACCCAAACTGCTCCGCCAGCCGATACCCGAAGTCCGAGACGCCTAAGTTCGGAAAAGAAAGCGCGCCACACGCGATCACCAGTGAATCCGCCTCATACACACCCTGATTAGTCTGCACCTGAAAACTCACGTTCTTCTGCACGCCCGTCACCTTGCAGTTCAATCGCAGATCCACCCCTGCCCACTCGCACTCCGTCAGCAGCATGTCCACGATCTCCTTCGAGCTGGTATCGCAGAACTGCTGCCCCAACTTCTTCTCGTGATACGCGATGCCATGTCGCTCCACCATCCCGATGAAATCCTTCGGCTTGTACCGCGCCAGCGCGGACTTCATGAAGTGCGGATTGTGCGAGATGTAATTATCCGGCCCTGCACCGAGATTCGTGAAATTGCAGCGCCCACCACCGGAGATAAGGATCTTCTTCCCTGGCCGTTCATTATGCTCCAGTACCCGCACCGAACGGCCCCGCTGCCCGGCCGTGATCGCACACATCAAGCCCGCCGCACCGGCCCCGATGACCAGCACGTCCGTCTTCATGTTATCCAGCTTGCTCACGCGCCGTTGATAAAAACCGCTCGCCCGCCTGAAATCGACACTATTTCACCGATTCATCCCTCCTTGAGCATTTCCGCACAAACCTCTATTCTCCACCTCATGGCCAATGCAGACCACCAGCAGCCATCACCGAGCCAACCCGGAGAAATTCCCGTCGACGCCTGCGATGTCGCTGGTGAATATTGGCGCTGGTGTCCCCGCTGCGGCACCGAGCTGCACAACGAGAAATGCAAACTCCGCTGCCCCAAGTGCCACTACTTCATGAGCTGCTCGGATTTTGATTGAGTCGGAAGCACACGCTGCCCATGAAATGTGATTGCGGAAATGTTTGTGGAATTTAGCCTGTTGGTATGATCAGGAAGGTCATCAAAATAGGGGGAGAGCATGGCGTAGTTATCAACGCCACCTTGCTGAAAGCAATGAACCTGAAGGTCGGTGACAAAGTGCATGTCACCGTGCAGACAGACGGGGCCATTCGTGTCACTCCCATACGTTCGCCCTTGGAACCGAGCATTGCGGCTTCCATGGCCAAACAGGTTATAAAGGAGAATTCCGAAGTGTTTCGCCGCTTGTCGAAAATGTGAATAGCCATTTGGATTCACAAACAAATGCTCGTGTGAAGCTCTTCCCTGCGCCAGCATGAGAGCAGTCCATGGAGAACCTTTCATCAACAGCAAAGCGGAAGTTGAAGATCGCCTGCCTGGTTGCTGGCGGGCTGGCGCTGATATTATTTCTCACACTTCGTTCCCACGAACCTGTTTATCAAGGCAAGGCATTGAGCGAGTGGCTGGAAGCCTTGGATCACAGTCTGCCAAGTTATAATAATGAGAGCAGCGGGAAAGCCGAGGAAGCTATCCGTCAAATGGGAGCTGGCGCAGTGCCTCGTCTGGAGGCCATGTTGCAGACGAAGGACAGCGCATGGCGGCAGTTTTTCGTGGCCAACCCGACCTTGTTGAAACGACTCGGCCTCAAAGGGCCGTTGAAGCTCGACAACTTTCATTGGCGGGCGGCGCGTGGAGTGGAGCTGATCGGGCCTCCTGCGAAAGCAACTATTGATGAACTCGTCGCCATTTTTAACACCGCAAATTCGCGGGCGCGCGTCCGCGCTTTGATGGCCTTGGATGAGGTGGGATTGGAGGATGCGGAAATGCTGCGTTTACTTCGGAAGGCGCTGCATGACCCCAATGACGATCTGGTCAATACGGCGTGCATAATTCTTGCTGAGCGGAAATCTCACGTGCCATTGGTGGTGCCGGAGCTTACTGCCCTGTTGCAAAGCCCGCATGCGCAAACGCGCGAGCTGGCGTTGGCAGTGTTGATCATGACCCAGACGACCAACAGCTATCTCAAGCCATTCGTGCTCAAACAGCTTGGCGGAAAAAATGCGAACAGCCGTATGGGAGGAGCGTTTCTATTAAGTAAACTCGACATCGCGGCAGTGGATAAGCAAACGGAACTCACCAAGCTGCTGACTGATCGAGATGCGGCGGTGCGACGTGAGGCAACGAATCAGTTGAGTGAAATCAACGGCAAGCTTGCTGAGGAGAAAACCATCGAAGCAAAAGGCAGGCGCGCGGACGTTCTGCTGCCAGATGCACTGGATTATTACCGGAAGATCATCGGCAAGAAAGTCGAAGTAAGGGCTGACCTCAGCACGTTACGGAATCTAGCGATCGGCATCCTGGAAGGAGTGCCGAACGAGGTGGCGGCAAAAATGCTCGAGACGACATTGAAGGAAGAAGCGGAATTGATTTTTCATCACCTTGAAGATGGCAGCGTGCTCATCCGAAACAGTCGCCAGCCAGCGCCCTGACGAACGTGCAATGAGGAAATTATCATCACGCAGGAAGAAGCTCGCGCTCGCAGGGTGCGGAGTGATGTTCGTTTTGTTTCTCGTCTTCCGTTCCACTGAGCCGACTTATCAGGGCAAAACGTTGAGTGAGTGTTTGGTGGCGCAAGACGCGAGCCTGCCGGGTTATTCGGAGAAGTTGGATAAGGAGGCCGAGGCAGCTATTCGTCAGATGGGGGCCAAGGCGGTGCCGCATCTGGTAGCGATGCTTCGGGCGGAGGATACGGCTTGGCGGGCGTGGCGTATCTACCTGTGCCAAAAACTGGATTGGTTGTATCTCAAAGTGCCTCCCGATACGGCGCATCTACACTGGCAAGGCTGGGTGGGGTTGGGCATTCTCGGTCCCGAGGCCAAGGCAGCCATTCCCGACCTGTTGATGCTTCTCACAGATCCCGATGAAGAGTTTAGAGAGCGGGCGATTGGTTTGCTGGATGATGTCGGCTTGGAGCATGTGGAGATGATCCCGATTTTGCGACGTGCACTAGCGGATGATTCTGAGCGCGTTGTCTATGAGGCGTTGCATATCTTGATCAAACGAGGTGCGGCTGCACGATCTGCGGTCCCTGGTATCATCACTTTGCTCTCGCATCCGGATCACAACGTGCGGCGGGAGGCGATGATGGCGCTGCTGACCATCTCCACGCAGGAACCGGAGAAACTGGTGGAGTTGTTGAAAAATCAGTTCGATGACAGCCACGGGATGGTGCGGGGAAATGCGATGGTGCAATTCGCCCAACGGGAACCGGACGCTGACGTGAGGCGAAAAGAGACCTCCCGGTTTCTGACTGATCCAGATGCGTCGGTGCGGTTCAAGGCGACGAATCTGGTGAATAATGTCTCCATTCAATGGTCTACCAATGCAGTAGAATGTGCCTTCAACGACACCATCGTGGAAGACTTGCTTTATGTTTGGCAGCGTAATTGCGGCGGAAAGTTTCAGCTCGCTCCCGGATTGCAGATGAACACGTGGATCTGTCTGGATACCTTTGGCCCCATGCCCAAGGAAGAAGGTTTCCGATTGTTGGAGGCGGTTCTAAAGGAGCAGGCGGGCTTTGATTTTAAAATGCTGACCAATGGGGTGACACTGGTGACGCAAGGGGTGATTCCGTCGCCGCCGAAGAAGAAGCCTTAGGATAGATTTTTTGGTGACGCCAAGACCAGACGTGTCGGACGAAGCTTATTGAGAATGGCACACTCGAAGTCCGGCAAGGCAGAAAACCTTTACCGTATGACTTTCGCAAGCAATTGGAGGTCCGCAATAAAAAGCCTTAGATCTTCACGCCTTTTTTCGCGATCACGAACCAGCACACTGCGGCACCCAACGGCAAGGCGATCCACGACGTGAGGCCGAAGCCGGTGGGCAGGTAGCCCAGCAGCAGAGCAGTTCCCGCCGCCAAGAGTGCGTAGGGCATCTGGGTGCGGACGTGTTCCATGTTGTCGCAATCACTGGAGAAGGCGGAGACGATGGTGGTATCGCTGATGGGTGAGCAGTGATCGCCGAAGACCGCGCCCGCGAGCACCGCACCGATGGTGACGACGACCACGGGCGCATCCGGTGAGCCACCGCCCAACGTCACGGCGAGCGGGATGGAAAGCGGCATCACGAGCGCCATGGTGCCCCATGAGGTGCCCGTGCTGAAGGAGATGAGCGAGGCCGTCACGAAGACCACGCCGGGCAGGAGGCCAGCGGGCATTCTATCGCTGAGCAGATTGGAGAGAAACTTGGCCGCCCCGAGATCTTTGATGACGCTGTTCAAGATCCACGCAAAGACAAGGATCATGGTCGGCAGGAACAGTTGTTTCATGCCCTCGAAGAACGCGTGGATGACGCCTTCGCGTAGATCTTCCGTAGGACGAACTGCGGAGAGAATCATCGTCAGCAGACAGGTGAAGGCCGTGACCCAGACGAAGACGATGGCGGCATCCGCGGCACCGAGAGCGGCGATGAGGCTGTCCACGCTGAGGGTGCGTTCCAAACCACCACCTTGGATAAACAGCCCGGCAAAAACACCCACGACCAGCACCACGATGGGAATGAGCGCGAGGTGCAGACGGGAGCATTCCTTGGGCTTGGTGGCGAGTGGCGCTGGATCAGGCGGAGGTGCGGCTGCGGCGGCTTCACGCTCCGCTTTTATCATCGGGCCGATGTCGCGCCCGAGCCAGATGACGAGGAACACGAGGAGCAGCAGGAACCAGTTGTAGAAGCGGTAGGGCAGGCTCTGAACGAGCAGCGTGAAGGCGGCCGGAATCTTTTCGGCAACGAGGTTCGGGGTTTGCTCGAAGCCCTGCTTGATCACCGAGAGTTCATACGCCACCCACGTGGAGATGAGCGCGAGGCCGGCGATGGGTGACGAGGTGGAATCCACGATGAACGCCAGCTTCGCGCGGGAGATGCCCGCCTTATCCGTGATGGGGCGCATGGCCTTGCCGACGAGCAGGGAGTTCGCGAGTCCGTCGAAGAAGATCGCCCAGCCGAGCAGATACGCGCCCATGGCGGCCTTGCGTTTGCTATGGGCGCGACCAAGGAACCATTCGGCGAGGGCGGTGGTGCCGCCATTGCGCTGGAGGAGTTCCACGAGCCCGCCCATCAACAACGTGAAGATGAGCACGTTCAGGTTCCACGGATCCTTGAGCGAGGTGATGAGGTGCTTGGAGAACAGTTCCAAGAACGCCGTGACAGGATTGCCACCGTGCAGCAGGAGCGCTCCGGCGAAGGCGCCGGTGAACAGGGAGATGTAGATGTTCCGCGTGAGAAAGGCCAAGCCGATGGCGAGGATGCTGGGCCAGAGGCTGGCGAGGGAGTTCCGCGTGTCCGGCAGCAGGAGCCAGAGGAAGGTCAGCAGAAACGCCACCCACGAGATGAGCGTCTCCCGTTTCATGCTCAGGGGGCAGGTGGGACAGGTTGACGCAGGCACCAGAAACGATAGCCACCGATGACTACGGCGAAGCCGATGGCGCAGAGGTAAAACGTCAATCCGGAGTGGGCGGGAATGATGGTCGCCTCCAGCAGAATGTCCACGATGACGATCGAGTGGGCGATAAAATCAATGCGGTTCACAAAGTAACCCTGCACTGCGGCAAACAAGGACAAAATGCCCAGCACCAAGGCGGACAGCAAACCGGAGACCAGGACGGTTCCACCGTCCGAGACGAGCCAGAAGTGAAAGGTTCCGATGTACGCTGCCAGCAGCACGAGACTGTAATTCCAATGAAGCCAGAAGCGTAACATAACAGTTAACGGAAACGGTTGTCTTTCGTGAGCCATTTACGCGGCCCGACGAACGGCAGGTCTGAGTGCCGATAAAGCAGGTCTTTCGCGCCATTGGGCAGGTGGTGGATGGTCCGGACTTCCTCGGCGGTGAGTGCCCGGTCAAACAGGACGATCTCATCCAGGAAACCGACGTAGGCCAGACCCAGGTTCAGGGCGCTCTGGGCGGGGTCCCACTTCAAGGTGTTGTTGAAGCCAGTGAAAGAACCTTTGTATTCACCGTCCAGGTAGAGTTTTCCGATGCCATCTTTGCGGCCGGTGTTGGCGTGCTCGAAGGTGAAGACCACATGGGTCCATTTCTCGCGGTTGAAGGGCGGCTTTTCCACCTGCACCATCGGGCGTTCGCCCACGGGGATCTCCTCCCACTTGCGGTTGCTCGGGTTCCAGAGATTGTGCTGGGCCATGATCGCGTAGCGGAAATGGCGGGGAGTCTCGTCCTTGCTGAACTCCACAAACATCGCGCCTTCGGTCCAGTTCTGGGCCACGTATTGGAGCGGGTCGCAATAGCCGGGTGCCAGGTCCTTGTCCGGGTCCAGCCGCATCCAGAAGGAGGCGGTGCCATGCCAGTTGTCCGTGGTGTAATTGATGTTCGTGGCCCCGCGATAGAACACCACGGGGGTGGTCTTCTTGGTGAATTCCAGGGCGGCACCGAAGCGGCCGGCACCTTCGGTGCGTTTCACGTCATCGCCTTCCGGCAGGCCGGGCACGGCGTTCGTGCGGCTCCGGCTGTTGGCGGCGTGATAGAGCTTGGCATCGCCCTTGGCGAACTCGGCCTCCAACCCCTTGTCAAAGGTGGTGGCAAAGGTCATCGATCCGCGAATGGCTTTGAGCGGATCAGGGGAGCCGGCGGCGGAACGCAGCACGCGTTCGGAGTAGCGTGAGCCGGTCTGTTTGGGGCCGACACAGCCGATGGTGGAGGTGACAAGCGCGGCGCAGACCAGCGTCAAAGCGGGCCGGAAGGAGAAAAACCAAGTATCCATAATGCTGATGTAGCTAATGAATGCCATGGTTTGCAGGTAGATTCAATGGCCATTAATGGAAACTCTGGGCTCGGGTGTGATTTAAAACGGGTGAGGGAGGCGCTTTGTGCTGCGGCGTACGTCCACTGACTGCCGGCTGGAATCCGGCAGCACGGGTCACGTGCTGCGTCGCCGCCCAGCCGCCATCACCCACTTTAAATCACACCTCTGGGCTCTGGCGGCGACAAGGACGGGTCCGTGACGCCCTAGGGCCGGTGAAAATGGGTATCGGCACAACGACGCATGTTTTGCCGGATGGACGAAGCGGCGGTTTCTGGTCAAGCTGGGGTGCAGACATGAGTTTCGGGTTTCACCATCCACCAGCTACGTTGCGCTTTTGGCGTTCACTCGCGAAGAAAGCGTTACAGGCGGGGCATCCTACGCCTTGTTACATCTTTTCGGTGGAGCCTTTGAAGGAGGCGTTGGGTGAACTCGAAGGGGCGTTTGGACATCTGCCGGTGAGGCATTGGCTTTCGGGCAAGACGCAGCCGTTGCGGTCGATGTGGCAGTGGTGGCTGAAGCTGGGCCGGCCGATCGAGGTGGTGAGTGAGTTTGAGTTTCGCGCGGCCTTGGCAGAGGGCTTCACGGCGGAGCGCATCCTGGTGAATGGACCGGCGAAGCATCGCTGGTTGCCCTCGTGTGCGGTGGCGGGGTTGTGGGTGAATTTTGATTCGGTGAATGAGGTGAGGGCGCTCGCGCCTTTGGCGAAGAAATTGAAGTGGCGCGTAGGGCTGCGGCTGCGCACGGGTGAGGAGTATGATCCGGAGGCGCCAGAATTTCCCACGCAGTTCGGTCTGGGGGCGGAGGAGATCGGGGAGGCGCTGAAGATCCTGAAGCGGCACAAGCTGCCGGTGGAGGTGTTGCATTTTCATTTGCGGACGAATGTGGCAGGGGTGGCGAATTATCGTAAGGCGTTGGCGGAGGTGCAGGCGGTATGTGCGCGGTATTCGTTGGTGCCGCGATACATCGATTGTGGGGGTGGGTTTCCGCCGGAGCATGTGATCGGGTTCGGGGATAAGTTCGTGGATGAGAATTTCAGTTTGCGTGAGATGGCGAAGCTTTATGCGGAGGTGTTGAAGTGGTTCCCGTCGTGCGAGGAGATCTGGTTGGAGAATGGACGGTGGTTCAGTGCGCGGAGCGGGGTGTTGGTGGTGACGGTGGTGGATGAGAAGGAGACGGTGCTGCGGGACACAGACCCCCGACAGGGCCGGGGCAGGCCGCGGTCCGTGCGGAATCTGATCTGCGATGGGGGGCGGACGATGAATGCGTTGGTGTCGAATTGGGAGGCGCATGAATTGCTTTCGCTGCCCGAGCGCAAAGGTCGCAAGATCATGACGACAGTGAATGGGCCGACGTGTATGGCCTTCGATAAACTGGCGCGGCGTCCAATGCCGGAGAGCATGCGCGTGGGTGACCGGCTGTTGTGGTTAGAGGCGGGGGCGTATCATCTGCCGTGGGAGACGAGGTTTTCACATGGGCTGGCGGGGGTGTTGTGGGATGAGGGGAAGGGATTGGTGGAGGTACGGGCGAAGGAAGTTTGGGGGGACGGAGTTCAAAGTTTGAAGTTTAAGGTTCAAAGTTGAATGGCGTTTTTATTTTCCACCTTAAAATTGAAACAAAGCGGTAGCGTTGATAGGCAATTGAAATAAGAAGTCGTGCTATTTCAATTTATTGACTGTTTCTGAAATAACTAGGAAAGCAGTGGCATTGGCTGGTGGCGTATCATCTGCCGTGGAGACGCGGTTCTCGCATGGGCTGGCGGGGGTGCTATGGCATGATGGGAAGGGATTGGTTTAGGAGCGCACCCGGGAACGTTATATCGATGGGTGGGTTTTGTAACACCCGGCTTGTATAACAGTGCTTTGCTGCTAAATATCCCCAAGTTTTTAGGAAGATTTCTGATGTATCCGAAAGCACATCTTAGTAAGGCATGCCGTAGAGATTACGGCTGGCATCTTTTGTTTTTTGGTCTGCTGCTGAGCGGTGTGGGTTGTGAGAAGAAAAGTGTCCAGCCATCCGTTCAACTGGCCAGCTCTGGCATGAATCAAGGGCTCACCGTCTTGCGCGAGCGGGCAATGTCGGGATCGGCAGTGGCTCAATACGAACTGGGGCATTATCTGGTCCTGAATAACACGCTTCCCGGGGCAGGAACTGAAGCTGCGGCGTGGTTGCGTAAAGCTGCTGCGCAAGGTCATGCACCAGCTCAATTCGAGATGGCCATGCTGCTGGTCAACGGGCACGCCACCGCGTTGGAACCCAATGAACTATTGAAATGGGTTCGCGCCGCTGCCGACCAGTCGTACGCAGAGGCGGAATTTGTTTTGGGTCTATTGTATGACCAAGGACGCGAGGTCCCCAAAGATGCTATTGTCGCCGGGCGATGGATCATGAAGGCGGCTGCCCATGGGAGCAAAACTGCCCAGCATGCCGCCGGTAATCTGCACATCTACGGTTATAACGGCCTGCCCATAGATCGGGCGGAAGCGCTCAAGTGGTATCGTGCTGCGGCAGAGCAAGGTCATCCCGCTTCCGAAGGTGAATTGGGAGCGCGTTATGAAAATGGAATCGATGTGCCGCTGGATTATCAGGAAGCTCTGCGATGGTATCAACGGGCTGCCATCCACGGGGACTCACTCGCTCTATTCAATCTGGGCACGATGTATACCAAAGGTAAGGGCGTTCCCCAAGATGATGCCAAAGCGGCCGCCTATTACCTTCAATCCGCAACCGCAGGCAATGCGATGGCGCAAGGTATATTGGGCCATTCTTACTTGTTAGGCAAAGGTGTTCCCCAAGATCCTTTGCAGGCTTATGTCTGGCTGACCTTGGCTCTGCAAAATCCGGAAGCTAAGAAAGCGCTAGCAGAAGGTGCCAGTGGAGAATCTTTTTGGGGAAAGGTTGATGGCTGGAAAACTCTCCTTTCCAAGGAACTGACCACCGAGCAACTTCTTGAGGCCGCGCGACGGATGGCTGCAATAAATCAGAGTTCAAACCCCATGCCCTCCCTGCCCATGCGGTAGATTCAATTCCTGATTTTATTGTAATCAGCTGAAAAGGACTGCTGTGGCGGGAGACGGGGCGTATCATCTGCTGTGGGAGACGAGGTTCTCACATGGGCTGGCGGGGGTGTTGTGGCATGAGGGGGAGGGATTGGTGGAGGTGCGGGCGAAGGAGGTTTGGGAGAAGGGATTTTAACCGCAGATGGGCGCAGATAAACGCAGATGAGGGAGGTAGAGTTTATGGACTGGATTTACAAGAGCCGGTCGTACCGGCGGGCCTACAGGATTGAGGTGGCGTGATGCGTAATAAGTAACTGGGGATTGGGGGATTGCGTGTGGGAGGTTGGGACGAAGTGAAGTTTGGCGCGTGGTGGCGGGTTTGAAGGATCACCTAGCAACGACAAAAGCTCAGCCAAGCCGGACCAGTGATGTGGCCCGCGTGAGCGGAACTGACAACGCCCACCGGCGTTGGCTGCAGCGATTTGTTAGGCGGCATCGTTACGTCCCTTCCAAGCGCTTGCGAATGCTTCCCATGATGCATACCCAACAGTATGGGGAAACCTTGGATCGTCCTCAATGTTCCAGGTCAGATGTACGAACGTCACAGGCATGTTGGGGTGAACCGTAGCGAAAATGAACTCGTCGGGATGCTCACAACTCCGTCCCACCACCCTACACTCAACTTGATAAAGCGGGTGCGACGGAGAAACCTCATGCTGTAGCTCGGCCTCGAAAGTGAACTTCTTCGGGTCTGGCTCGTAGGGTTGCGGTGCAATAACCTCTCGGGCGGCTTCCGATGCTTCGATTGAGCGCCAGGGTGGAGGCCAAACAAAATTTTGAGGTGGTGTCAGATCAGACATGGTATGCCGCCTAACGACCCAAGCTCAGCGACCCAGCCCGCAAGGGAGTTTGGTTACGGTGCAGCTGGCTGGTCACGACTTTTTTTCGTAAGAGGTCCCACAATAAGGGCAATTTGATAATTTCGTTCCGATCGTCCGTAGCGCCTTACCACAACCGGGGCAAACCAACTTGCCGAGTGACAGTGAAATCAAAAACACAAAAACAGGCAAGCCCGTCAGCGCCAGCAGCAACGTACCCGTCTGCAAACCATATCCCCAGGCTGGAAGCACAATCAAAAAGGCGACAAGCCAAAGGCCTCTTCTTGTCCACCGGCTTCTTGGACGGTTTTGCGCTGCGGCATCCGTGGTCATAACAGTTAAATGAGCGGCAAAATTGTGGTTTGATGGCTCATGTAATGGTTGTAGGAAGGGTGGGAATGATTGTCGAGAAGGGAGTTGCGCGGGACGCTGCGGTGGTGGGTGTTTTGGGCTAAAAGATCTTTCGTCCCCTGAGGGGACTTTTCCTTCTGCATCTGGCACTCCGCGATAAATCGCGGGCTATTTTCTTTCTCCCCAATGGCCGGAACAGTATGTGGAAATGCGAGTTACGCAAGCGGTGGATTTTGTATGTTCTTATGGAAGAAATGGTTGGGTTTACGCTGCAAATTTTAGCGAAAAGTGATGGTTTTCTTGAGTGGTTTGTGAGATGAATTTAGGTGCTGGCAGCTCGCTGCTGGTAAAGGACGGGTGAACGGTGGTTGGGCTCGATCAGAGCGACAGGCAGCCACCGGGAAATCCCAAGTCATCAAGCATAGCAATGCGTTTGTATTTGCATGGTTATGTCCTGCGTTGGCGGGGAGGTGACGGTCCTTATGGAGCCATCAGAGAGCCGAAGTTCGGCTTCCTAATGGGGGATAGTGAGGTTTAGTGCCTCCTCTCCCCGGCCCTCTCCTCCAGCTATCGCTGGAAGAGGGGGAGATGGGAGTCGTGGGCTTCGGCGATGGGTGGGTTTGGTTATCACGTGCCTTGGCGAAAAAGGTTAGGGCATCGCGGCAACGATGCCCCACCATAAAGTAGGATATGTGGGTGTATCGGGCGCTGGATCAGGGCTCGTAAGCTGGAGGGCGAACTGGACGTCGGGCGGCGTAGGATTTTATGACCGACCGGGGAATCCATGAGCCACTGCGGAACCGGCCTGGCCTTGGACAGCGGCCAAAGTTTGGCCTCCCTATGAGGAGGAGGCTGAATCAGATACATTCACAGGGGTCGGATGGTTTCATTGTTCTTTGACATAGTTCCCTAAAGGGAACGTAGGCCGGTCGAAGTTCGACTTCCCAATGGGGGAGGGGAAAGCGCTGAGCGTTTTAGAATCGCTTGGCTTGCTCAACCCTCACCCCAGCCCTCTCCCTGTTGAAGGGAGAGGGAGAAGAGGCGTCGTGTTTCGACAATGGTGGGGCGTGGTTATCGTGGTGCCTTGGCGAAAAGAGTCAGGGCGTCGCGGCAGCAACGCCCTACCATGATTTAGGGTTTCTGCGTTTCTTTGTGGGGTGGCTGGCGAGGGTTTGGTCCGGTGAGGGTGGACTGGTTGCTACAGTACCGCAGGACAGGAGGCAATCGCGCAGGAAACATAAAACGGATCAGACGGGAAGGCGCGCTTCGGGGGAACAAACTAATTTACGATTTGGGAAGAACGATTTACGAGGCGTTGGTGTTTCCATATTTCTGCTCTAGGTTTGAGAGAGCCTTGAGGGAAAGTTTGGGACGAGGTGGAACTCATCCTTACCTGCTTTAGTTAGCGCCGTCTCACGACGGCGGCTACGGAGGCCGGGAAGGGTGGCGTTTTCTGTCGCTTGCAAATATGCGGGGAGTCGCTAGTGTTTGCGGCTCGTTGCGCTGTCAACAGGCGTGAGACGAGCAATAACAACGGGTTCGCGATGGCACTGATTGTACAGAAATATGGCGGCACGTCGGTGGGGAACACCGATCGTATCAAGAACGTCGCCCGGCGCGTGGCGGAGTATCGCAAGCGCGGGGATCAGATCGTCGTGGTCGTGTCCGCGATGAGCGGCGTGACGGATAATCTCATCAAGCTGTCCAAAGAGATCATGCCGCTGCCGAGCGAGCGGGAGATGGATATGCTGCTGGCCACGGGCGAGCAGACGACGATCGCGCTGACGGCGATGGCGTTGCACTCCATCGATATCCCCGCAGTGTCGCTCACGGGTGCGCAGGCGGGCATCGTGACGGATGGGATGCATAGCAAGGCGAAGATCCAGAACATCACGCCGAAACAGGTGCATGCGTTGCTGGATGCGGGTAATGTGGTGATCGTGGCCGGTTTCCAAGGGCAGACTTCCGATGGTCACATCACGACGCTGGGTCGTGGGGGTTCTGATCTCACAGCCATCGCGCTGGCGGGTGCGTTGAAGGCGGATCTCTGCCAGATCTATACGGATGTGGACGGCGTTTATACGACGGACCCGCGCATTGTCCCGAACGCGAGCAAGCTTTCCGAGATCGCCTACGACGAAATGTTGGAACTGGCGGGTGCCGGGGCCAAGGTGATGCAGTTGCGCTCGGTGGAATTTGCCAAAAAATTCGGTGTGGTCTTTGAAGTTCGCTCCAGTCTTAACGACAACCCAGGTACGATTGTGAAAGAGGAAACAGCAGCCATGGAAGGGGTCGTCGTGCGCGGCGTCGCCCTAGATAAGAATCAAGCCAAGGTCACGCTGGTGGCCGTGCCGGATCAGCCGGGTGCGGCCGCCAAGATCTTCAAGGCGCTCGCCGAGGCCGCCGTGAACGTGGACATGATCGTGCAGAATGTGAGCCACGGCACCGAGAAGCCCGCGACGGATCTTTCCTTCACGGTGGAGAAGGCCGATCTGTTGAAGGCGCAAAAGGTCATCGAAGGTTTGAAGGCCAAGGTGGGCTACGGCAGCGTGCTCAGTGATGAGAGCGTGGCGAAGGTGTCCATCGTGGGCGTGGGCATGCGCAGCCATTCGGGTATCGCCGCGCGGATGTTCGATACGCTCGCGACCGAAGGCGTGAACATCCAGATGATCTCGACGAGCGAGATCAAGGTCTCGGTGATCATCAGCCTGGACAAGGGCGAGAGCGCGTTGAAGGCGCTGCACAAGGCGTTCATCGGCTAAGCGTAGCCGGCATAAATTGAGAAAGGCCGGCCACGTAAATGTGACCGGCCTTTTGCTTTGCGTAATATGCAATAAAGTTGAGATTGGAGCGACTTCGGCTATCTTCACTGCGATCAACGATGCGGTGAAACCATTCTACCTATGAAACTCCGTTCTTTCTTTGCTTTGACGTCGGCCCTGCTTTTAGGGGTCGCGACCTCGGCCCAGGCCCAATTCGGCGGTCGGGGCGCCATGCCCGGCAGCAATCCGGCTTTGAACAAGGTGTTCGGCAAGAACACCGCCTTTTCGGCCAAGGCGGATCTGAAGATGATCGATAGCAGTGGTAAAGAAACCTTGAGCGGCCCGCTCACCTACGCCTTTCTGGAAGGCAGCACTTATACCGGGTTGGATCTGAGCCAGATGAAAAGCGCGCAGATCCCGCCACAAGCGGCCGCGAGCATGAAACAGATGGGCATGGCGCAGATCGTCACGGTGAGCAAGGCCGGCTCCAAAACGGGGCTCGCGATCTATCCCGACTTGAAGGCTTATGCCGAAACCCCCGTACCGGCCGGGGCCACGCCCGAATCCAAGGTGGATGTGAAGATGGAAGTCGTGGGTGAGGAGACGGTCAATGGGCATAAGTGCAAAAAGAACAAGGTCACCATCACGGAGAATGGAAAGAGCCAGACCTTTACCACCTGGAACGCCATCGATCTGAAGGATTTTCCGGTGCGCGTGGAGATGCCCGAGTCCGGCGGCAAGGTGATTTTGGACTACACGGACATCAAACTGGAGAAGCCCGATGCCAAGTTGTTTGAAGCGCCGGCCGGTTATACGCGCTATGATAACCAGCAGGCCTTGCTTCAGGGCGAAGTGATGAAGCGCATGCAGCCGCCCGCGGGTGTGCCTCCAGCCAAGCCGTGAGCTTTGGCGGGCTGACTGGTCTAAACATTGATGCACCGTCGCAACTTATATTTGCCCCTTCTGCTTTGGGCGCTTCTGGCCGTACGGCCGGTAAGCGCCCAAAGTGTTGATGCCCTCGGCCAGCAAGTGCCTTGGGTGGCGGCGGCGCTGTCTGAGTTCCTCAGCGACAGCCGGTCCTTTGTGGCACGGTTGGAGGTGCAGTTGCCGGCCGAGCCGGGTGAGAAGCCGGTGGCGTTGCCATTCACCGTCGCGATGGATCAAGGACAGATGCGGCTGGACTTGCGCCTGGCGGATGTGAGCCGGGATCTGGTCCCGGCAGAGCTGCTCACACCTTTGAAACAAGCCGGATGGGATCGCCTGCAGTTGCTCTATCACCCGCGGGGCGCCACCCGTCTGGTGGTTCCCGCCGAGAAAGCCTATGTGGAATTCCCCAAATCCACCAACGAACCGAGCAAGATGGAGAACGACGCCATGCAAAAGCTGGGGGGCATGGAGAAAAAGTTGTTAAGCGTAGAATCTGTCGATGGTCATCCTTGCCGGAAATATCGCCTCATCGATAAAGAGGGGAAGCAGGAAGCGTATGTTTGGGAAGCCACGGATTTGAATGCGTTACCGATAAAGCTATCCATCAAGAGCGAAGGTCAGCTCTATATCTTTCAATTTCGCCAAGTGCGGATGGGGCGTCCCGATGCCAAAGTGTTTGGTATTCCCACGGACTATCGAAAAGCGGGTAGCGCGCAGGAACTCATTGCAGGCGTGATGCTTAGGTCGCTTGGGTCGGGCAAATCCCCCTTTTCTCTGGCTGAGTAAAAAAAGAACGGGCACCGCCCCCGGTGCCCGCCCAACCAACCAACCTATTTCCAACCAAACCAACTATCGATAACTCTGACGTGGGACGGGGCTGAATCCTTCAAAAATAATTCAAAAAATACGTTGTTAGGGGTTTTACCCTCAGATTTCTCCTGCGGAAACATTGGCAAATTTTTGCAATTTATTCTCCCGCAGGATTTTCCATTTATTTGGGCCGCTACATGGTCTAACCTAAGTTCATGCGTATTCAGAACCTGAATCCCGACCGCAACATTGGCGCAAGCTCGTGGTTCGTCGAATTTGAGAACCACAACGTGTTGTTGGATGCCGGGACTCATCCCAAGCTGGAAGGGCGTGCCTCCCTGCCCCTCTATGACTTGGTGAAGGACAAGCCGCTGGACGCCATCGTCCTCAGCCATTGCCATCATGATCATGTCGGTTCTTTGCCCGTGGCCCTGCAGCATTTCCCGAATGCGCACGTGCTCATGACGGAGCTGAGTTACTTCCTGGTGGAACGCGTCCTGCACAATTCCGTGAACGTCATGATGCGCCAGCGCGAAGAACTGGGCATCCGCGAGTATCCGCTCTTCACGCATGATTACGTGGATGAGATCGCCTCCATGTTTCAGGGCTTCAAATACAATCGCGCCGTGGAATGGGCCTCGTTCCAAAAGACACGCGCGGGCTTCACTTCACCCACGGTGGAATTTTTCGATGCCGGTCACACGCTCGGTTCGGCTGGTGTGATGGTGCGCGGCACGAAGGAAACGTTGTTCTTCACCGGCGATGTTTGCTTCCAAGACCAGACGATTTTGAAAGGCGCCCGCTTCGAAGACATCAAGGCGGACGTGCTCATCATGGAGACCACGCGCGGCAATCGCGAGGTGCCCGCCGGCCAGACGCGTGAGACGGAGCTCAAGCGCCTGGGAGAAGCGATCATCAAAGTGCAAGAGCGCAAAGGCTCGGTGTTGCTGCCTACGTTCGCCTTGGGTCGCACGCAAGAGATCCTCACCTTCCTCGCGCTGCTCATGAAGGAAGGGCGCCTCAAGCATCAGCCGATTTACATCGGCGGCTTGGGTCGTGTGTTCACGGAGATCTATGATTTGGAAGCGCATCGCACACATCGCAGCCACAGCAACCTGCAATTGCGTGAAGCACTGAATCTGAACGTGCTCGATCGCAAACAGATCGACAAAATGAAGAACACGGGCGGCCGCATCTACGTGGTGACGGCTGGTATGATGAGCGAGAACACCGCCGCGCATGATCTCGCCGCCCGCATGGCCGGTGATGAGAATCACGCGATCTTCTTTGTAGGTTACACGGACCCGCAAACACCCGGTGGCCGTATGCGCGTGGCGAAGAAGGGCGAGACGTTTGTGTTCAGTCCGAGCGCTGGTGAAGTGACGCTGAATTGCGAGATGGATGCCTTCGACCTGACGGCTCATGCGAATCGCGATGAGCTGCTGGACTTCGTTGGCAAAGTAGAACCTCGCACGGTTATCCTCGGTCATGGTGATGACGACGCCCGCGCCTGGTTCGCCCAAGCCATCAACGCGCGTCACCCGAAGATCAAGGTGTTGCAGCCAGGGCCGGGTGAAGCGGTGGACGTCTAGGACTACTCCCGCCAATACGCGGGCAAATCCTTTTTGGTCTCCAATAAGATCTCGCGGATGGCCTGTCGTGATTCTTTCGTCACGCGGGCATACGCCTCGCCAGCTTCTTTACCGGTGAGCACTTCGTGCAGGCGGCGATAGACCAGCTCCTTTGCTTCGGGCGGCATCTGGGTGAAGGGGTCGGAGTAGATGAGATAGCTGCACGGATATTTGAGCAATCGGGTTTGCAGATCCAGATCGCGCAAGGAGCGCCCCTTGCTGTCACGCGGGCCAAGCTGTTGAAATTCTTCGGTGAAGGCGCTAATGCCTTTCACTGGATTCGGTAACGGCACTTCATCCGCGAAGAGCAGATAGCGCACGAAGCCATCCACGATCTGATGCAGATGCCGCGTGTGCTGATACATCACCAGATGGATGCGCGTCTCGTAATTTAGCCGCGTGATGAAGTTGTGCAGGTGCGCCTGATGTTCGAAGGCCATCAGCGCCACGATGTCACTCCCCGGCTGCGGGTACTTGGTCGTGTCGAAAAAATGCTTCAGCTCCTTCTGGTTGCTGAGATAGCCCGGCTCGGCCTCCTGTTTCTTGAAGGCCGCCTCACCCATCAGATTGCCATTATGCACCAGCTTGCCGGAATCACCGGTCACGTACCAGCCCGCCCAGCGTTTATCGAAAGCGGTTTTGTGATTCACCATCATCGAACCACCGAACATGTCCACCTTGCCTTCTTCATCGGGGATGAAGGAACGCGCGAGATGGCCGGGCACGCCCATGTTGCGCGTGGAGGCATGACATTCGAGGCACTGGTTGTCTCGGCGCAAGCGTGGGTTCACCGGATCGCTCTGGTCCAAGGTGTAGAAGACCGCGCCCAGTTTGGAATCCGAGGAAGCGATTTCAATGATCTGTGAACCGGGGATGTAACCCACATACACATCATCATTGAAGAACAGCGCACGTGGATTTTTCGGGCCGATGAGGTGGCGTTGCAATGAGGTCTTGGAAAACACCAGCATCTGGGATGATTGCGGGATCTTCAATTCCTTGAGCAAGGAAGGCAGCAGACCGAACTTCTCATCCGCCTTCAGCTTGATCTCTTCATAATCGAGCTTGCGCTTCAAGACGGCCACGGGATCGGTGGCGCGGACATGCGGGTAATCGATGATCTCCTCGTCGAACGGCGTCATCTGCGCCGAACCTTGGAAATCCACGGGCTCCGCTGCGGGCAGGGTGAGCGCCAGCAGTCCCAGGCAAAGGGACAGGGCATTATATGAGATGCGTTTCAGTCACTTCAATAAAGCTCCCCTATGAGGCTTCTGCAAACCTTCTATTGTCGAAAACCCATCACCTACGGTGCCTTGTCTCATCTTTGAAAAATGATTTTCAACCAAGCTCAACAATGCTTCAATCTTTCCATGCAAGTGGAGAATCCCGTCGTCATCGGTCAGAGCTATCCGCTCAAGGATGGAGCCAAAGATCACCCTTTGCGCGGCGGCTTGAAGGCTGGTCTCAAGGTCAAAGTGCGCCAGTCGCTCGGCAACGGCCTCTTCGAGGTGGAGACGGCGGAAGGCAAGACGGCCATGGTGCACAGCGACAACCTGGAGCGAGGGGTGTTCCATGAAGTCGCGGTGAAGTTTCTGCCCGCGGCGCCTACCGACCGGAATTACACCCGACTGGATCTGAAAGCTGAAGAGACGGAAGATGCCTTGAAACGCTTTTTCATGCAGCAAGCGGACGTGGAGATCGAATGCTCCAACACCATGGTGCAGCGACTGGCCGAGGTTTTGGAAAAGAATCACTACGAGGTCATGGCCGTGGCCCATCCGGGTGCACATGCCCGATATTTCTTCCGCAGCCGGAAGGTGTGATATTTCTTACACTTTGAGCACGTCTTGGTTCGTGGTTTTGGCTGCGATGCCTTTTAATACTTTGCTCTTGCCGGTCTCGGGTTCGGAGACTTTCACCGTATAATTGCCCAGGGCAAAAACGTGCGGCTGGAATTTCCCCTCGCGCAAGCGCAAGCCATAGATCAACTCGTTGGTTTTCTCATCAATGATTTCCACTAGTGGCTGTTTGAGTCCGCTGATCTCCAGCGTGGGCAAATAGGCGATGGCTTCGCGCGCATAATTATCCCGCGTGCTCAAGGTCACCGGCCAGCCGGGGAACTGCGTGCCCGGTTTCGTCGGGTCCGCCAGATACGGCCAGCACTCCACGATCACCTGTCGTTTCACTTTGTCGAATCGCACCATGCCCATGCCCGAGGATTTATTGTCCATGAACTTCAGCACGTCCGGGTCCTGGGCATTCTCCGCGCCGTTCTTGAAAGCGAGCACGGTCATGGGATTGCCGAAGTGATCGGTGAAATCGCCCGTTAGTTCTTTGCTGCCACCTTGGCGCACGCGTTGTGTCGTCTCCGGCTTCCACCAGCGCGGGTAACCGACATTCACCGCCGGGCCAGCGAACCCCACCCCCGCATCGCGATGCGTCTCCACCCCATAGTGGATAAGGGCGGGCAGATGCTGATCACCCGCGATGTGAAAGGCGAACGCCTTGCGGATGATCTTCAAGGCTTCATTACGCGGCGTCTGCGGCCAGGCGTTCGTATCGTAGTCCGCGCGCAACATACCATCAGGTGCACCATGCGTGGTGGCCATCGCGGTGAACACGGTTTGCGAGATGACGGCCTTCATCTCGGCCCAATTCCAATCCGTCACCCATTCGCGCAGAAACTGCATTTGTTTCTCGCCGAGCAATTGCAATCCCGGCACGTCGGCCGTCTTGGGATCAAAATTCAGATCCTTCACGTGGTCGCCGCGCGGTGTGTCCGTCTTGGGCACCTTGCCCTCCGGGCCGGACTTGTATTGACGGTCGGCGAGGATGGCGAAGCTGATGCCTCCATAGGTAAGCGGCCCGTAGTAATTTGTGGTGCCGCGCTTGCATGGCGTAGCGTCATAAGGCTGCGGGTGATGCGAGGTCTGGGTGCGATGAACCACGTTGACCCACGCTGCCGGCATGTCGTAGCCACCGGCTTCTTGAGTTGTTTTCTTGCCCTCACCTGCCTCGCCCCAGAGATTGCCTTGATAGACGTCGTGATCGTCCGGGAGCGAGACACTGGGACGGTCCTTCGTCAACTCGCGCCAGGTCCAGCCATGGATGTACCACTTGCGTAGATAATCAATCATCGCCTTGTCCAGTGGTGCTCTTTGCACGCCGAACCCCCCAGTCGATTCATAGAACTGGTCGCCGGTGAAGGCGATGAAGTCGGGATTCAGCTTGGCGGCATTTGCCACGTAGCCGTGATTGGGAAAGGCCGCGTGGATGTTGCAGGAGACATCCAGCACGCTGAGCTGTGGTTGATCGACCGGATCGGCGCGGATGGTGCCGGTCCAATATGCTTCTTGCGTTTTCCCGCCCTGAAACTTCTGCGCATACGCCACGCGATACTCCTGCGCCACCTTCGCATCCCACTTGTCCCCCCGGAAAATCACTGTGCGCGCTTCGGGATGCATCTTCTCTTCTGCGAGCTTCGTCCATGTGTTTCCTTTACGCACTTCCAGCCGCGCGGTCTGTGATTCCTTTTCCCCAATCGGCGGCATCTGCGCGGTCAGTTTCAACATGCCCCGGCTCAACGTGTATTGCGTGAACAGGATGGGACCAAACGCCTGCTCTTCATGCGCCACCACTTTGGTGCCGCTGACTTTCCAGTCGGCGAACCAGAACAATCCCGTCCCGGCATTGTTGGCTTCACCGGTTTTCGCCTTGGCCTTGCCTTTGGCCCCGGCCCCGCCACCGCCCTGCGCTCCGCCGTAATTGGCCGCCAGCACCAGATTCCCCTGCATCTGTTCCGCCTTGATATCGTCGCGAGTGGTTTCACCAAGCTGCTTGCCCGCAGCATCCAAAACCGAAAGCGTCACGCGATAACCGCTGCCAACAGGTTCCGCTTTCAGCCGCAGTTCCACTTCCTTGCCCTCCAGCTTCACGGTTCCTGCGATGGCTGACCGAACTTCGCCGATGAACAAGCCGCCTTCTGCAGTGAGGCCAGCATCGATGCCTTTGCCGTAGAGCAGGCTGTTCCGGTATTCCTTCAACGGCCCTTGCACACCGATGGAGAATCCCGCCGAGCCTTTGCCCTGGTTGAGATTTCCGTCCACGCGACCGATGCGCACGCTCATCTGCAAGGTGCCCGGCTGGGCCGCCAATTGGCGGGTGAGCAGGTGTACATTGCGGCCAAGTGCCGCGTTCACGCACTCAGTACGGCCATTCTTGATCTGCCAGTCCTGCAGCGGGTTCGCCCAATACTCCGGTCCCAGCCACACACGATCAAAGCATTGATCCCAGTTGCTGCGAAAGCCGCTGGCTGTGTCAGCGGCCTCGGCGAGCTGCGGCAATACCTTGGCAGCGACGACGGTTCCGGCGGTGACCGCGGCCGATTGTGAGATGAATTTCCGGCGCGTGACTTTCCGTGGGGATCTCATAGCGGAATTTAAAAATAGAATGCCGCCGGAAAAAAGCTTTAGTTCCATCCAGAGCGGCGGCTGGTCTCAACACAGACGCAGCCGGGGCCACGGATGTTATAGCGTTTTCTGCACGGACGGCTACAAGGACAGGAACTTGAGCACCTTCACTTCACCATCCGAGGTGATCGCCAGGCGGTTCAGCAAGACGTGGATGCGGTCGATGTCGCCTTTGTATTCCAGTTCCCACTCGATCTTGCCATTACGGGGATTCACGCGATGGATAAAGGTGCGGCCGGCGGAATCATCGCCCCCCATCATGCCCAGGGTGCTGCCTGCAGGGCGTGTGGTGTAGAGGAATTTCCCCGTGAGATAAACGTCTTTGCTGCCTTCTTTGCATTCCCATTCCTTCTTGCCCGAGCGGGCATCGAGTTTGATGAACTGTGCCCGGGGGCGGTTCTCCAGGCTGACCTCTTCGGAGAACTGGATGGAGTCGGTGGTGGCGGTGGTGCCGCAGACATACACGCCGTCGTTATCATCGGCCACGACGCTGGTGATGCCTACGTTCTCAAACTCCCAGCGCTTCTCGCCGGTGGCGAGGGCGAAGGCCGTGAGGGTGCCCTTATCCCAGAAATACAGCGTATCCGCCGTCTCCAGGAAGGGAGCGTTCTCTTCCCGTCGGAAGGCGAGGCCACCCATCGCTCCGATGGGGAAATTCAAACGCTTTTGGGCGATGAGCTTGTTCGCCTTGGAAAGGATGATCACGTCCTGATGGCCGACGACGAGGTCCACCGTTTTGCCGGAGTAATAAGCGGGTTCACCCTTGATCTCGCCCTGCCAAACGTTCTCGCCGTCTTTCAAGCGACGGTTGATGATCACCTGGTACGTGCTCATATCCACAGATTGGAACTGTCCGCCGTCCGAGCGTTTGATGTCGTTGAACACCTCACCGGCGATGCCCATGGGGTTGCTCATGATGGAGGTTTTGCTGTTCAGCTTGGACTGCTTGGGCGCATCGCGCATCACTTTGACGCGGGTGAAATTGGTTTCCGTGATCTTGATATCCACCCGCACCGCATGATCACCGGCGGAGGCGTACAAGGTATTTTTGGAGAACGCGCTGAATTCATCGTCTCCTTCCAATTCCTGCTTCAAGAGATTCCCAGAGGTCGCTGGCCGCGGTTCCTTGCCTTTCACCTGGGCGACGATCTTTTCCTTGGGCGCGGTGCCGAAGGTTTCGGTCTTAGAATCACCGGTGGCCAGATTCACGACCATCACATGATGCTGGCCGCGGCTCTGGCTGACGACCGTCAGATTTTTATCCAGTACGGCAAACTCCGTCATCTGCCCATTGATGGGGATCTGCTTCTGCGGTTTGCCGGTGAGCGGGTCAAGCTGGTGGAGTTTTCCATTTTGAGCGGCCCAGATATCCTTGTCCGTCAGGTGCAGGTAGGTGGCGTCGCTGCCGTTGCGATAACGGTTATCATCGTCATCTCCGCCGCCTTCGCTTTTCGTCGTCGTGGTCCAGCGGGGTTGGCCGGACTTCAGATCGTGCAGGGAGATGCCCTTGCCATTGGCCACCACGAGTTCATCCGGGCTGAAGAGTTTGGCGACGGTCCCATAGCTGCCTTCACTGGAAGGAAGATAATAATAAGTGGCGGGTGCCGAACCGATGAAGGAGTACCAACCGGCCACGCCGATGAAGATGACAAGCAGCACGCTGGCCATGCGGATGACCCGCAAGGTTTTGCCCCATTCCTGATGGGTGGCCGCCTGCTTGCCTTGGGCTTCCGCGAGGCGCTTGGCCCGACGGGCGGCGAAAGAATCATCTTCGGGCACCACTTCCGCGGACGGTGGCGGAGGGGTGGCTGCGACCGTGGGGGCCACGGGTTCGTGGGCCTTGCGGCTCACGCCGAGTCCGCCGGGCTTGGCTGCGGCCACCGGTGGTGCCGGTGCGGCTGGCGCTGGCGGTGGCGTAGGCGCTGGTGGCGCGGGAGGCGGAGTATGCGCGGTGCGGTTTACTTTGAGACTCGAAGTGACCACTGGAGCTCCAGCTGCCATCACGGGAGCGGGAGTGGGAGCCGGGGCTGGCGGCGGTGTCGGTGTCGGCGTATGGGAGGAGACCTTGATCACCGGCGCCGAAGCCGACGTGTGCGTGGGGACTTTGATCACGGGACTCGGCGGAGGAGGAGGCGTGGTGTGGACGGGAATCTGGATCACGGGGGCCGCCGGAGCAGGGGCAGACGTGGCGAGCACGTGGGCGATGTAGCCGTTGGCCACCTCGGTGCAATCGACCTGGCACGACGGACACAGCACCAGCGTGGGCACGCGCCCATCCACCGGTTCCACGTCAAAACCGAACTTGGTCCCGCAACCGCACAGGAGTTTGATTTGCATTGTTCGTCGGGGTTGATACTCCTTTTCCCTATTCTCTGGTCGCGACATCAAGGGCAGGCACCCTTCGTCTCCAAAGAACCTCTGGAAAACGCTTTCAGCATACCGTTTCGTCCGGGAATGACAATTCGTAAGTAGTTACGAAGATAGGCTTACGCGATGAGCTGTGGGATCACGTGGCCATGCACATCCGTGAGGCGTCGATCAATGCCGTTATGTCGGAAAGTCAGCTTGGTGTGGTCCATGCCGAGCAGACGCAAGACGGTCGCGTGGATGTCATACACCAGTGTCGGATTATCGCGATCCAACGGCTTGTATCCCCACTGGTCACTTTCGCCATGCGTGACGCCGCCCTTGATGCCGCCGCCGCACAGCCAGTTCGTGAAGCAATAAGGATTATGGTCCCGCCCGAGGCCGCCTTGAGTGGAAGGCATGCGGCCGAACTCGGTGGTCCACAGAATGATCGTATCTTCCAGCAAACCGCGTTGCTTCAAGTCTTGGATGAGCGCGGCTGTGCCTTTCGCCATGCCCCTCGCGAGGGGACCATGATCGCGCTCCACGTCTTCATGCGAATCCCAATTGCGGCGCGGGAAGCCATTGTCATTCCCCGACCAGATCTGGACGAAACGCACGCCGCGCTCCAAGAGCCGCCGGGCGACGAGGCATTTGCGGCCAAAATAGTCGGCTTCTTCCGCCGCATTGATCTCCTTTGGCCATTCCTTCGTGGAGCGGTCGATACCGTACATATCCAAGATGTAATCGGGCTCCTTCGAGACATCGAGCGCCTCGGGCGCGCTCAATTGCATGCGCGCGGCGAGCTCATAACTGCGGATGCGCGACTCCAAGCGTCCATCACCTTCACGCTGTGTGGCGTGCTGCTGATTCAGTGAAGCCATCAGCCGCTGCGCCGCCGCTTCACTGCCGGGCGTGATGTAACTCCCGTTCTTGTGCGGATACAGATCGGCGATGGGCGTTTCGTTACCAGGATAAATGACCGTGCCGCTGTGCTGCGAAGGCAGAAACGCCGCGTCCCAATTCTTCACCCCGTTCGACGCCATCCCGCGGTGATCCGGCAAGACTACGAACGTCGGCAAATTCTCATTCTCACTGCCCAGCCCATAACTCACCCAACTGCCCATGCCCGGAAAACCTGGTAATTGAAACCCAGTCGCCTGCAATAGCGTAGCGGCACTGTGCACTCCTGATTTGCCCACAAGATTATGCACGAACGTCATGTCATCCACACACGATCCCAGTGCTGACACGGCATCACTGATCTGTTTGCCCGATTGCCCGTAGGCCTTGAAATCCCAGATCGGCTTTTTCCACGGCCCCAAACCATTCTGAAACGCCTCCACCTTCTCGCCAAAGTCCGAAGGCTTGCCATCCTGTTTGATCAGCTCCTTCTTAAAATCCCACAAGTCGATATGACTCGCCGCCCCCGCCATGAAGAGCTGTACCACCCGCTTGGCCTTCGGGGGGAAATGCGGCAACGGAGCTTTGGTTTCCGCAGCGAGCAATCTTTCCTGACCGAGCAAACCGGCCAGCGCAATGCCACCCAAACCACCACCGCTTGACCAAAGAAATTCCCGCCGGCTCATCGCCTGACGCGCCTTCATCTGATGCCATGGAGAGGTATTTTTCATGCAATTTATCGCTTTAAACTGCAAAATTTGAACAGGAGAAAACAGAGGGAACAGAGTAAAGACCAAAAATCTCCCAATAAAACACCTCCGTTTGTTTTTCCGAATAGAATGACATGGTTATGCTTTGTTGGCGCCGGGCAGAATCAAACGAGTGACACCTTGAACCAGTTTGGTTTCATGAAAGTTGATCAATAGGCCTAAAGGCACGTTAAGCAATTTCATTTAGCTCAATAATTGAGCCATATGAATGGGCAGTATTTCTTGAACGGCTTTTAATTCGACGAGAACACAACCTTCCACCAACACATCGAAACGCAAAGGCTCATCGAAAATGAGACCTTTGTATTCGACCCTCACTATTTTCTGGTTCACACAGCTCATTTTGCGAAGTGACATTTCATGCAGAAAACATTTTTCATAAATACTTTCTATCAGTCCCGGGCCTTTGTCCCTATGAACTTCAATTGCCCCAGCGATAATCTCCCCCGTTAATCCGCAAGCTCTTTCATAATCTGGATGCATAATTCCTCTCCTTCTCTGTTCCCTCTGTTTGCTCCTGTTCAATCCACAAAATTGAATTCATTCAGGTTTAGGATGACACGGCAGGCGTTCGTCATCCCAAACTCTTTCGCATAAGCCACCAGCTTCTGTGTCTCATCCTTGGTGGGCTTGCGTCCTGTAGCGTCATAAAAGCCCCGTTCAATCTGCGTCGTCACGTTACCACCACCCGCTTCCAGTTTTGCCGCGAAGTGCTTGGCCATCGTCACCATCAGCCCGTTGTTCAAGAGCGCGAGCGCTTGCAGGGGTGAAAGACTTTCGTTGCGTTTGCCCACCTGCATCGAAGGATCGGCGCAATCCAGCGTGGTCATGAAGGGCTGCATCTGCGACCGCACGATGAAGCGGTAGATGGATCGCCGATGCGACAACGGGTCCTCGGGATTGTGCAGATGATACTGGTAGTGTGGGGAGTGTTCCGGCTTCTCGATGACGAAATCTTGAAACGCGGGTCCGCCCATCTTCGGGTTCAACTTCCCGCTGACGAACAGCACACTGTCCCGGACTCCTTCCGCATCCAGCTTCCGCCGGTTCATCCGCCACAGATACCGGTTGTCGGCATCTACCGTAGCCGCCGACGTGAGGAAGCGGATCTGACTGGTTGGCAAGTTCCGCCTCGTCACCTCGTCGGCTACACTGGAAACTTGGCGATACGTCGCACTGGTCACCATCAGCTTGTGCAACTTCTTAAACGACTGCCCGCCATCGCGGAACTCCATCGCCAGCCAGTCGATCAATTCCGGATGCGTCGGCTGCACGCCCATTCGCCCGAAATCATTCGGCGTCTCCGCGAGGCCTTTGCCGAAATGATACTGCCACACGCGGTTCACGATACTTCGCCACGTGAGCGGGTTCTTCTCATCCGTCAGCCACTTCGCCAATTCAGCACGCCGTTCGGTCTCGGGACCTTGTGCGGCCTTCTCGAATCGTCCGGGCAACCACGAGATCGCCTGCACCGCTCCCGGTGTCACTTCCTTGCCTGGAGACAGCACGCTGCCGCGATTCAACACATAGATAGGCCGCGCTTTCCCGCCATTCGCGCCCGTGCCGGCAAAGTTTCCTGAGCCGTAAAGCACGGTGCCTGCGTAAACCATGTCCGGCTTCGGAAACGCCGCCAGTTCGATCCTCGTGCGATTCAGTTCTTTTTCTATCTGCACCTGTTCCGACTTGGCGGTCGCATCCAGCACGCTCTCCAGCAGTTTGGTCCGCTTGCTTTCGAGTTCGGCCAGTTGTCCTGAGATGTCCGGAGCCGGCAACGGCGCAACGGAGTCCACCAAGTTAGCCTTCCGCCAGCGTGGTGGCGCTTCAATGGAGTCCAATGCAGTGACTGACGCGTTCGCTGCGAGGTTGTGTCCCGTGCTGTCAAAAACCTGCAACTCCGCGAGCGAGAAAATGTAGTCGTCCTTGCGCAAGGCGAGCTTCGTGGCCGTGACGCGCACAAAGCGTCCCGTGGCACCAGCGACGCAAAGCTCTGCGGTGTCGTGCCCGGATTACGTACATCTGCTTTCTCCTGAATGGTGACAGGCACGCGCCCTGCCTTGAACTCAGGATCATCACTGGTCTCGATCTTGAACCGCAGCGGGAAGCCGAAGCCCGAGCCAATGCCGTTGAAATCATCATAGCAAGGTTGCAGCACCACTTTGTCGATGACCACGCTCTTGCCCAAGTCCACCTGCACCCACTTCACCGTGCCCTGATCTTTCGCGATCGCACTGTGGTAGCCGTACTCGGAACGAGTATTGCCCTGGCTCTTCTTGGAAGCGGTCGCAATCTGTTCATCCAACGCGACGAGCTCCTTGCCGCCCAATTGCTTGATTTTGCCTTCGATGGCTTTTTTACGCGCCGTCAATTCACTCTGCTGGTTCTCCAAATCATTGAACCGCTTCGTCAATCCGGCATCGCTGAAATATTTTTTATCCGTTCTATCAAGTGCCGCGAACACGGCTTGCAGCGAATAGTAGTCCTCCTGCGAGATGGGATCGAACTTGTGGTTGTGACATTGCGCGCAGCTCGCGGTGAGGCTGCTGAAGGTCTGCATCGTGTTCGCCACCATGTCATCGCGGTCAAGATGGCGGGCGATCTTCCCATCCGTTTTGCTCTCCGGAACTTCCGCATGGCCGATGAAATCCCATGGCCCCGCCGCGATGAAGCCCAGTGCCTCGATGCCATCCCGCGTGCCGGGATACATGATGTCACCGGCGATCTGCTCCTGCACGAAGCGCGCATACGGCTTGTCCTCATTGAACGCGCGGATGACGTAGTCCCGATACGGCCACGCATTCGGACGCGGCTTGTCCTTGTCGTAACCGTGCGTGTCGCCGTAATGCACCACATCCAGCCAATGGCGCGCCCAGCGTTCCCCGTATTGCGGTGAAGCCAGCAGGCGATCCACCAACTTCTCATAAGCCTGTGGATCCTTATCCGCGATGAACGCCTCAATCTCCTCCGGCTTCGGCGGCAACCCGATAAGATCGAAATAAAGTCGTCGTATCAACGTGCGCCGATCCGCCTCCGGCGATTGCGGCAATCCCTTCTCAACGAGTTTCGCGACCACAAACGCATCAATCGGATTCTGAAGCTTAAACTTTGAACCTTGAACCTTCGGAACTCCTGGCTTCACGAGCGGCTTGAGCGACCACCAATCCCGCTTGTCCTCCAGCTTCACGCTCGAGCTCTCGGGCCACACCGCCCCTTGGTCGATCCAAGTTCGCAGCAACGCGATCTGCTTCGCTGTCAATCGCTCGCCCTTCGGCGGCATCTTGAGCTTTTCATCCTGCCCGCTCACAAATCGGATGAGCGGGCTCTCGCTGCTTTTGCCGGGGATAATGTTCGGCGCGTGGTAATCGCCACCTGTCAACGCGATAGACTTCGCATCCAGCCGGTAACTGTTCTTTTGCGTCTCCGGCCCATGACATTTCAAGCACGTCTGCTGGAAGATGGGCTGGATATCCCGAACGAAATCCACCTTCTCCCCACTCGCACTCAAGGCATCACCCGCAGACCAGGCCAATGCTCCGCCACACAAAAGTGCGTGAAGCCATGAGCGCTCCAAAAGCTTCATTCATCTGGCAGAGTAGGAGTGCATCAAGAGACTGCTACGGTATTGATTACGCCAAAATCTTCTCGATCACGTGCCCGTGCACATCGGTGAGGCGGCGTTCCGCGCCATTGTGGTAGTACGTCAGCTTCTCGTGATCGAGTCCAAGCAGATGCAGGACCGTGGCGTAGAAGTCATAGACGCTGGTGATGTCCTGCTGTGCGCGGCGGCCGAACTCATCCGTGGCGCCATAGCTCACACCGCCTTTGATGCCCGCCCCCATCATCCACGTGGTGAGCGCATCGGGATTGTGATCGCGGCCATCGGTGCCCTCCTGCCGCGTGGGCATGCGACCGAATTCCGTGGTCCAGAGCACGAGGACATCCTCCAACATGCCGCGTTGTTTCATATCCGTGAGCAGGGCGGCGGTGGGCTGATCGAAGATGGGGCAATGGCGTTCGTAATCGGCCTTCAAGGTCTTGTGGGCATCCCAGTTCAAGAGGCCATCGACGGCGGAAGCGCGCGAGGCGCAGTAAAGGCTCACGTAGCGTACACCTTGTTCCAAGTAACGGCGGGAGAGGAGGCAATTGCGAGCGTAGGCGGCGAGCAGTGGGTTCTTACTATCGGTGCCGTACATCTGTTGGAGATGTGCGGGCTCTTTGGAGATATCCGCGACTTGCGGCGCGGTGAGTTGCATGCGGGCAGCGAGTTCATAGGAAGCCATGCGGGCTTTCAATTCACTCTCGCCGGGATGCCGCAAGGCGTGTTCGCCATTGATGGTCTGGAGGAAATCGCGGGTGGCTTTTTCTTCGCGCTCACTGATGGAGGCCGGGCGGGTTAGATTACGCAGCGGTTGCTGGGCGGACATCGCGACGGCTTGATGCTGCGCGGGCAAAAAGCCATTCGCCCAGTTCGCCTTGCCGTTCGGGGGCTCACCGCGTACGTCCTGGATGGCGACGTAGGTCGGCAGATTATTGTTCAAGCTGCCGAGGGCGTAACTGGACCATGCGCCGGCGCTCGGAAAACCTTCACGGACGAAGCCGCTGTTCATGAAGATGCAGCCGGGGCCGTGGGTGTTCGTGCGGGACGCCATGCCGTGCAGGAACGCGATATCGTCCACGTGCTTGCTCATGTGCGGCAGCATGCTGGAGATCATCTTGCCGCTCTGGCCGCCAGGCGCGAAGGCCCACGGGGATTTCATCAGCGGCCCGTTCTTGCCCTGAAAACTCACCATGTTCTCTTCACCGGGCAAGGGCTTGCCATCGTATTTCTCGAGGGACGGTTTGTAGTCCCACAAGTCCACGTGCGAGGCCGCACCGGGACAGAAGATCTGCAAGACCTGTTTGGCCTTGGGCTTGAACTGCGGCTGGCCGGGCTTCCATGCGGCGGTTTCGGAAGAGAGTGCGGCACCTAGCAAATCATCCGCGAGCAGGCTGGTCAGTGCGACGCCGGTGAGGCCGCTGGTCATGCGCCCGAGGAACTGGCGGCGGGCGAGATTGAGGGTGTTGGGGTTCATGGCGGATTATCGGTTAAGCTTTCTCCCACGGGGCGCGCAAGGCGGGTTTCTGGGTCAGGAATTCCAAACCGCCGCGCATTTTGCCCTTCGCGGTGAAGAACGGGTGGAAGCCTTCCTTGTTGATGCCATTGGCGTCATAGCGATCGCGACGGGTGGAGATGGCTTTGCCTTCGCGCAAGGCCCAGCCCATCCAGCCGAAACCGGCGGCGGACAGGAGCTCATCGTAATACCTCGCGACGTCAGCACGGACTTGGTCGTTCAGGGAGCCGGGGATGCATTCGTTCACGAGAACCGGCTTGCTGTACTTTTGTTTCAGCCCGGCCAGGTCGGCGATCTGCTTTTCCAAAGTGGGCCGTTCATGCGCATATGGGTGACCGCAGAGAACATCGCAGATGCCCGCGTAGGCTTCGATGTTCGCGCCATTCATCGTACCAACGGTGATGGGCTGCTGTGCGCCGCATTTGCGCACGGTATCGGCGATGGCGGTGAGCCAGTCCTGTTCCTTCTTCGTGCCTTCGGGCGTCATCTCCTTCGCCCATGTGGCACCGGCTTGCGGTTCGTTGCACAGGTCCCAGATCAGGATGCGATTGTCTTTGGCCAAGGGCGTGACCAAGGCGCGGACGTAGTCGAGTTGTGGTCCCCAGTTCTTGAAGAGGTTGTCGATGTAGGTGCCGCCGTAGTCGTAATGGTTGTCGTGCCAGCGGTTGAAGAGGCACGGCATCGTTTTCATGCCGGCTTCATCGATGGCTTTCACGGCGTCCAAGAAATGCGTGGTGATCTTTTCGGGATCGGCCATCCACGCGCTGAACTCGATCCAGAGGCGGATGCAGTTCGCATGCACTTGGCGTGCGAGAGCTACCTCTTCACGCATGCGGGCGCCATCGTAGGAGAGCCAGGCTTCTTCGATGCGGGCGCCCCAGGATGGCACGACACTGAAGCCGCGCAACCAGCCGTAGCCGGTGTAGTTATGCAGCGTGGGTTTGGCCCAAGTCACCTTCGGTGCAGGCTCTTTGACGGTCTCGGCGGCGTGCGCGACTTGGCCGAGGGCGAGCGTGAGGGTGCCGACTTTGGTGATGAAATCGCGGCGAGTGGAAATGAGTGGCGTCATGGTTACTCCAGATAGATCAGTTCGTTCGCGTTCAGCAGGGCGCGGCAGAAGGCGGTCAGGCCGTGCTTGGTGATGAGGTTGGTGGCGGCGGTGAGTTCGCTCTTCGTGGGCTGACGTTGGAAGGCGAGCGTGTAGGCGCGTTGAACGGATTTAGTTAAATCATCCTTCCCGGCTTCTTTCTCTACGCGGGCGGCCAAGGCGGTGGCCATGTCGAGCGTGAAGCTGTGATTCAGGAGCGTAAGGGCTTGGAGTGGCGTGGTGGTGTTGGCGCGACGGGGGACGCCGAAGGCGTTGTCAGGCAGATCGAAATCGCTCAACACATCCACCACAGAGGCGCGGGCGCTTTGATGATAGACGGCACGGCGATAGGTCTCGGGGCCGATCTTATCGAGCGCGGAGTAGGTAGAGACGTTGTCCGACTTGTACTCGTAGAGACGGAAGCCGGGGCCGCCCATGCGTTCATCGAGCTTGCCGGTGACGGCGAGGATGGTATCGCGCACCGACTCAGCATCGAGACGACGAGGCGGGAAGCGCCAAAGGAAACGGGCGTCTTTGTCCACTCGGGCGGCGGCTTCGCGGAAGTCGGCGGATTGTTGGTAGGTTTGCGAGAGGAGGATCTCGCGATGGAGGGCTTTGAGTTTCCAACCATTCGCATGCAAGCGATGCGCGAGGTAATCCAGCAACTCTGGGTGCGTGGGCTGGCCGCCGAGGAAGCCGAAATCGCCGGGGGTATCTACGATGCCGGTGCCGAAGTGATAGTGCCACACGCGGTTCACCAGCACGCGGGCGCTGAGTGGATTTTCATCGCTCACGATCCATTTCGCGAGCGCGAGGCGGCGTTCGCTCTCGGGGGACTTAGCATCGAGTTCGTAGGATTTGGTGACGCGTTCCAACACGTTGAGGCTGGAAGGTTTCACGATGTCGCCGGGCTTCATCGGGTCGCCGCCTTTTTGCACGACGGTGGCATCTTTCGGTTGCGTGATGTTGCCGACCCAGACTTGAGGCAAGGCAGGGATAGCACGGAGTTTGGCGTCTACTTGGGCGATGAGCTTGTTGAACTCAGCGAGCTGTTTGCGGTCGTCATCCGTCGTGACACGGCGGCTGATGCGCAGATCGGCCAGCGGTTTGTCGAAAGGTTTGCGGTCGAAGGAATCAGCGGCCTTCTTCCATTCTTTGCCATCGAGGGAGGTGAAGACTTCGTATTCCGTCACGAAGGGCGTCGCGCCGGCGATCGCGCGGTCATCGGGGCCGGTGTAATTGTTGAAGAGCGTGATGCGGTCGATGGTTTCGGTCTGCGCGAAGGTGATGGTGAGTTGCGCGGGATTGCCGATGAACCAGCGGGCGCCGAACTTGCCATCGTTCACGAGGTTCACGTCGTAGGCGTTATCGAAATCTTTCGCTTCGCGGCTCTTGGTGCCTTCGGCTTTGGCGCCATTGCTGGCGAGGGCGACATTGCGTTCACCGGACCAGACTTGCACTTCTTCCAGCTTGCCGCCGCCACCGCTTAAGGGAGAACTGGTGGTGGCGAGGAAATTGAAGCGCACGTGGCGCGCTTGGATCGGCGCGAAGGTTTCATCCGTCTGACGTGGGCTGGGAGCGGGCCGTGGCGTGGCGGGAACTTCCGCATTCTTGATACGTTCGGCGATGTCCTTATCCACCTTGGCTTTATCCGCGGCCAAACGGGCACGCTCTTCATTGAGCGGCTTCGTCGCGTCGTCAAATTGTTGGCGTTGCTCGGCGGTGGCGAGGACGCGGGGACCGTGTTTCACGCCTTCGAAGACGGATTTGATGCGGTAATAATCTTCCGTGGGGATGGGGTCGAACTTGTGGTTATGGCAGCGGGCGCAGTTGATCGTGAGGCCGAGGAACGCGGAGCCGGTGGCGCTGACCATGTCATCGAGGGTGGCGGCACGGATATTCGCAGCGGCGACGACGTCTTGATTCCCCACGTCGTCATACGGTCCCATGGTAATGAAGCCGACGCCGACTTCGGTCTCCGGTTTGTCCTTGGCTACAACATCACCGGCAAGGTGCTCGATGATGAACTGGTTGAAGGGTTTGTCTTCATTGATTGAGCGGATGACGTAGTCGCGGAAGGGCCACGCGTTATCGATGATGAAATTGCGCTCGAAACCATTGCTCTCGCCGAAGCGGACGATGTCCAGCCAATGACGACCCCAACGTTCGCCATAGCGTGGTGAGGCGAGCAGGCGGTCCACGAGTTTGGCGTAGGCATCGGGAGATTTGTCGTTCACGAAGGCCTCCACTTCTTCCATCGTGGGCGGGAGTCCGGTGACATCGTAAGTCACGCGGCGGATGAGGGCGCGGCGTTCGGCGGGCGCGTTCGGTTGCAGGTCTTTCGCGGCGAGTTGGGCGAGGATGTAGCGGTCGATGGGGCTTGCCTGCCACGCTTTGAGATCGAACTTGGTGCGTTGCGGCTTGGTGACTTTGCTGACCTTGGTTTTGAGGTCTTTGGGTTCGGGCGGTTGCGCTTGGGCGAGGGCTTGCAGGGACCACCAGGTTTTGTCGCCGCGTTTCACTTCGACGGTGGCGGCTTCGCGCGGATCGGGAGCGCCGAGTTTTACCCAGCGGGTCAGATCGGCGATCTGCTCGGGCGTGAGCTTTTTCTTGGGCGGCATCTCCTGGTCTTCGATCTCGTGACGGACGACTTTCAGAAGCAGACTTTGCTCAGGCGCGCTGGAATCGAGGAGGGGTTTGCCGGAGTCGCCGCCTTTGGTGAGGCCAGATTTGGAGTCTAGGAGCAGGCCGCCTTTCACTTTCTTCGCTTGGGCGCTGTGACAATCGTAGCATTCGGCGACTAACAGCGGACGGATCTTTTGCTCGAAGAAGGTGAGGTGTTCTTTCGGGGGTGTGGCGGCGGAACTGGTGGCGGTGTACGGGCTGAAGGCGGTACTTAGCAAAGCCAATGCGCCGAAACGGAGTTCGGCGCGCCAGCGAGTCAGCGCCGACTGACGTCGGCGGCTACGGTTTTGGGAGTGGCTTTCGATGCGCGTCGTCATGCGGAGGCCTTTCCTTTTGGGCGGAGTTTCAGGCCTTTGGTGATGTCCTGGGCGGCGGCTTCCAGGTGCATCTTCATGGCGGCGTAGGCTTTCTCGGGATGGCGGGCCTCGATGGCGGCGAGGATCTGGCTGTGATGATTCACGGCCACGACGTTGCCGACGGCGGAGAGCGTGGTCTTGCGGCTTTCGCGGCCGAGATCGGCGAGCGAATCCAGGAGCAGCGTGCAAATCTCATTACCCGCGGCCACGGCGATGAGACGGTGAAATTCGAGATCGGATTCGATGGCTTCCTCTTCCGTGTCCGCATGGGTGAGGCGGGTCTGGTTGAGGCGCAATGCCCGCAAGCTGGTGGCGTTGGTACGCTCGGCGGCCATGCGGGCGAGGCCTGGCTCGATGAGGAGGCGGGCCTCAGTTAGCTGGCGCAAACGGTCGGCAGTATCGGGGATGAGCAGCGCGACGGAACCATTGAGCGGCTTGTGCAGTTTATCAACGACCTTGATGCCGACGCCGTGGCGGATCTCAAGCAAGCCTTGAAGCTCCAGGCGTTTGGTGGCTTCGCGAATTACGGGGCGGCTAACGCCGAGGCGCTCAGCGAGTTCGCGTTCGGGCGGTAGCCAGCCATCCTTGTTGAAAGCGTCGTCATGGATCTGGTCGTAGATCTGACGGCATACTTCGGCGACGAGTGACGCCGGGCGCTCGATGGTTTGCAGGGACATGGTAAGAGGTCTTACCACTTGCACGAATGTCGTCAAGCTTGCGAATGCTTTAGAGGCGCAGAAACATCGAACATCCAACTCCCATCTTCCAACATCGAAAGGGGGAAGAGCTGGCGGAAGCGTGAGTTGATTCTGGTCGGTGATTGGAGCAAATTGGACGAATAGCGAATGAGGTGGAGCTATGAGTGATGATGAGCCAATGCCGAATTCAGAACCATCTGGTGATTTGACGCCACCACGGCCGCCGAAGCCGCCCGTGGTGGGATTAGCAGGGGATGAGGGCAATGATGACGAGCGGCGCAGACGGCGGAAGGAAACAGTACGGATCAGTCTCCCGGCCAAGGGGAAGGAGATCGTCAGAATCGCAGTAATGCGTGATGCGGATTTCGAACAATGATTGATAATCCAGAAGTATGCAAAAAGTGAATCTAGCCGCTATCCCCGAGAATGAGGATAGCTCACCGAAGGGGAAATACCGCTCCTACTACAAGGGCATTTCCGAGGCGTTGGGGCGGGAGATACAGTCCACCGACATGCTCAAGCGGCATCCGTTTGATCTGGAGTGGAATCGTATTCCGCCGGGGGCTTCGCAATGTCCGTATCATCTGCACACGCAGCAGTGGGAGTTGTATCTGGTGATCTCAGGGACGGGGACCATTCGTGATGAAGCGGGGCTGACGGAGGTGGTGGCGGGGGATGCGTTTCTCTTCAAGGCGGGTGAGGCGCATCAGATCAGCAATCGGGGTACGGAGGATTTTGTGTATCTGATCGTGGCGGATAATCCAATCGGGGAAGGGTGCTATTATCCGGACAGCGGCAAGTGGCTGGTGGCGGCGGGGACGAAACACCGCAAGATCGTGCAGGTGCAGGCGGCGGAGTATTATGATGGGGAAGAGTGATTCCGCGTAGGGCTGCACTAGACTTCATAACCTAATGCAAGAGAAGAAAGGAAACTTGTTTTGAACGGTCGTTCATGGCTTACTGATAACAGAAGGAAAAACGCGTTTATGAAAAATCACGATATTTCCCAGACACCTTTGGTTCGCCGGTTTGGTGTGCGGGGAGCGAAGCTTTTCGCACGAATTTGGTTCACAGTGCTTTACCTCGTGCTGGTGGGTCTGGTGACCAAGCTTTGGCTGGTAAGTCCCGAGGCCAGCGAGGGGCCAAGGCGTTTGATATTTGGTGGTTTAGTGGGTGGCTTTGCGATTCTCGCCACGGTGCTTTTGACGAAGATGCGGTTGGAGTATTGGTCTTCTATTCAGCGGCTCAACAAGTAAAATGGATGCATCCAAGCTGATGGCCTGCTAAGCATGTTTATCCTCGGTCGCTTTTCCCGCGCTGACACTGTTGATCAATCCCGGGAAAGGGCAGTCCGCGCACGTGGAGTCCGCATGGTCACAGAAATCCCTGACGATCTGGATCAGTCCTTGTTGCTCTGCGGCGGTTGTAAGAATGCTCGGGGTGGAATGTCCCAACAACCGTCGACGTGCCTGACGCAGGACGGAATTATCCTCCGAACGCGGCCAGCTCAGGTAACGATTTTCCACTTCCTCCACGAGCTCGCTGTTCTGGCCCTTGGCGGCACGGAGCCAGAGCCAGGGCAAAATGACATTCATGGACACATCCGTCAGGCGGATCTCGCCGAGCAGGGGTTGCTCCTGGGTCATCCGCGCGGCTTTCATGGTCCAGCGGCAGGACCAGAACTCATCCCGCTCCGCCTGCATGATCTCCAGCAGCGTGGGCACGAGCTGGTTTTTGCGCACCTTTTGGGCCAGCCATTCTTCAAGCCGGGTGGCGAGGTCTTTTTTGGCGAGCCAATGGGCGGCCAGCGCCAATCGGCGTTGCGGATGATTGGCCGGGCGGATGCCGTTAAAGCGCCAGACATCGCGCGGCAGGATATGCTCGTGCAAGACGTGACGCCGATGCCACCAGATGTCCCAGAGCCTGCGCACGTAGGCATCCACCGGCCGGTTGGGGTCGCGAATATCTTCCGGCAACAGGTTGGACACGCCGAACATCAGGGCTTGCAAGGAAGCGGGGCAACGTTCTCCGTTCATGGCCTCCATGACATGCGGGCTGAGTTCGCCGAGTCGTTGCATCGGCCAGACGTTTTGTTTGTACCCCAAGGCCCGAAAAAGCATCTCCACCAACACTTGCTCCCAGCCCACTTGGCGGGCGCGGGCTTCGATATGCGCCGCTTTGGCCTGCAAACGGATCAGGGCGGCTTGCCCCAAAACGTCGCGCCAGACGTTCTCATCCAGCGACTTTAACGGTGCAGAGCATTGGCCTTGGAAGGATTTGGGCACTCCTTCTCTTTCGTCATTGGCCAACCAATGCTGGAGTTCGGCCAGCGGCGAATCCAAGAATTCGCTCATCGCCAGGGTGGGCAAGGGCGACGGGGGCTTGCCGCCTTGCCATACCACGTGGAGCACCACATTGCGGAAAGCCGGGTTCACATCATGCTTGTGTCCGTGCCAGCCGGCGGATTCTACGTCCACCTCGATGTCACCCGTTTGAGGAGCTTGTCCCGCGAATTGAATCACGGCGTTCTGAAAGTCAGGTCCGGCGGCACGGTTCAGCCATCCAGGGTGCAGAATCTTGACCGCGCGGCCATCCAAGGTCTTCAACTCACCGCGTTTCAGCCGTTGTTGCTCCCATACGACCTGCATGAGCCGTTCGGCGGGCGGTTTCGGGGCAGCATCGTGCAACTGGGCGCGATTACTCGCACCCATCCGCCAATGTACATAATTATTCTGGGATGTCCTCCTCACTCGCCATTGCTTTTCGAGGTCGCGTGAGGCATTGTCAAGCCTACGGAAGTGTTTGCTGCCAAACGCTTGCGGAGGAATAGGCCCATCCGGCAGGGTAATTTAAGGGCTCAATAAAGTTATATGTTAAACCGTCTATTGAACTTACAGATTATATTGGTGGTCCGATTAGAGGTATGAAGCGGGTGCAAATTTTTATTATACTGTTTTTGGCCGTGATTGGGGTGGGCACTCCCGGAGCGCAGGCGGCCACGTTGAGTCACTCAACAATTGGGGCCGATGATGTCCGTCTGGACGCCACGGTGAAGGCGGTCCAAAGGGCGATGCCGAGCGTCGTCAACATCGCCACCGAGACCTTGGTGGAGACCCGAACTTTGGAAGATGCCCTCTTTGAGCAATATTATGGCCATCGCAAACGGACCACGGAACGCCGTTATAGTGTCGGTTCGGGTGTCATCATCGATGAAGGCGGTTATATCCTGACCAATGAGCACGTCGTCCGCCGGGCCAACCGCATTTGGGTGAAGCTCTCGGAAGAAGCCGGTGGCGGGGAATACGAGGCGGACCGGATCTCCAGTACCAGCAAGAGCGATGTGGCGATCTTGAAGATCCGGATCAAGGGGAATGAAAGATTCCAAGCGATCGATTTTGCCCGTGATGATGATCTGCTGCTGGGGGAGACGGTGGTCGCGCTGGGCAACCCCTTCGGATTGGGCGGTTCGGTGAGCCGGGGCATTCTAAGTTCCAAAAGCCGGCGTCCGCCGATGGAAGACCAGAAACTGGATGTACTGGACTGGTTGCAGACGGATGCGGCCATTAATCCGGGCAACAGCGGTGGCCCGCTCGTCAACATGAAGGGTGAGTTGATCGGCATGAACGTGGCCGTTTACGGTCAAGGGCAAGGCATCGGGTTTGCCATCCCCATCAAACGCGTCGGTGAGGCCATGGCCGAGCAAATGACCCCCGAAACACTTCGTTCTCTGTGGTTCGGCGCCCGTATCCGGTCAGGGACCATCCCGCTGGTTTTGGGCGCGGTACAACCAGAGAGCCCGGCTTATAAGGCTGGCTTGCGCGAAGGGGATGTGGTGTTGCGCATCAATGGGCAAACAGTTCGCAGCTTGATCGAATTCACCCGTGAACTGCTGTTCTCCACCGCCGCCAAACCCGCCAAGCTGCAGGTGCGCCAAGGGGACCAAACCAAGGATGTGACGGTAAACCTGGTGCCGGAAAACACCTTTTTTAACGCCGAACTCGTCGCGCAACGCACCGGCGTCACCATGCGGGAGCTGACGGCGGATGAAGCGAAGGTTTTTGAGCTCCCGTTCGGTGGGTTTGTGGTCACCGATGTCGAAAAGGGAGGCCCGATGGCCGAAACGCTGCATGACAAGATCACCATTGTGCAGGGAGTGGACGGCCAGCCCTTGAACAGCATGGTCAAACTGGCCCGCCTGCTGCATGGCAAGGCTAAAGGAGACAAGGTGGGATTCAACTCCGGCATGATTTTTCGGAACGGGGACATCCGGAAGGGCACCTTGGAAATCGTCCTGCGATAGGCATTTTTCATTTGGTGACGGACCGGAACCCCGCAAGAATGGGGGCACACGACAGTTTGCATGAGTAACGACTGGATGATTGAAGTGGAAAACCTGACGAAGCGTTATGCCGGGCATACCGCGATCGACGGGTTGAGCTTCAATGTGCGCAAAGGGGAGATCGCCGGGTTCCTGGGGCCCAACGGGGCCGGGAAGAGCACGACCATGCGCATCCTCTCGTGCTTCATGGCCGCTACTTCCGGTTCAGCCAAGGTCGCCGGTCACGACATCTTCACCCGGGCGGACGAGGTCCGGAGCCGGATCGGTTACATGCCGGAGAATAATCCGCTCCATACGGACATGCGGGTGCGGGAGTATCTGAAATTTCGCGCGCGGTTGAAGGGTCTCTCCCGGGGGCGCAGCCGGGAGCGGGTGGATGTGGTGACGGAGCAATGTTCCTTGCAGGATGTGGCCTCCAAGGTCATCGGCACGCTGTCCAAAGGGTATCGGCAACGCGTTGGCCTGGCGGACTCGCTGGTCCATGAGCCGGACCTAATCATTTTGGATGAGCCGACCATCGGGCTGGACCCGCATCAGATCAGGTCGGTGCGGCAGCTCATCAAGAGCCTTGCGGGAAAGCACACCATTCTCATCTCCACTCACATCCTGCCAGAGGTGGAGATGATCTGTAACCGGGTGGTGATCATTCGCAGTGGCCGCATCGTGGCGTCGGATACGCCCGAGAACCTGCGAAAGCTCGTGGGCCAGGAAAGCCAGGTGGTGGCCGAGATAGCCGCTCCGGAAGCGGACCTGAAGCTATGCTGGGAACAATTGCCGGAAGTGGAATATTTTGACATCGCACCGTCGGAAGGCGAGTACCTGCGGTGCTCGCTCACGGGACGGGAAGGGGTGGATCTGCGCCAGGTGGTGTTCGATACCGTGAACAGCAAAGGCTGGAAACTGCGGGAACTGACCCGCAACCGGCATTCGCTGGAAGACATCTTCGTGCGCATCACGCGTACGGACAAGGAAGAGGAGGGCTTCTAACGTGCAAACGTTTGTGACGCTCGTGCGCCGTGAGCTGGGCGCGTTCTTTGTTTCCCTGACCGGTTATGCGGTCATGGCGGGGGTGCTGTTCCTGTTCGGCTTCAGCATGGTGCTGATGCTGGAATCGCTGAACTCGACGCCGGCTTCGGTGCCCATTGTGGAGCTTTTTTACGAGACGGCGTTCTTCTGGCTCATCGTGCTGCTCGCGGCTCCGGTCATCACCATGCGCAGCTTCGCGCTGGAACGCGCCAGTGGGACTTACGAAACCTTGATGACCACGCCGGTGAGCGATCTGGAAGTCGTCCTCGCCAAGTTCACGGGCAACCTGATTTTCTTCCTGATCACCTGGTTGCCGCTGCTGGCCTATCCGCTGATCATCAAGCGGAACTCCGCCGCTCCCGAGGCAGTGGCCACGGGGCCGCTCTCCACGACGTTCCTCGGCATTTTTCTGCTGGGTTGCCTGTATATGTCCATGGGCATCTTCGCCTCCTCCATCACGCGGAACCAGATTTTGGCCGCGATGAATGCCTTCGGCATGGGCTTATGCCTCTTTTTCCTGAGCTTCATTTCCAAGATGGTCCCGTTGGGCGACACCTGGATGTCCAAGGTGGCGGCGCACATCTCCATGTTTGAGCACATGCTGGATTTCGTGCGCGGAACCATTGATACACGGCACATCGCGTTTTACGTCAGCCTGACGGTGCTGTTCCTGTATCTCACGCTTAAGGTCGTAGAAAGCAGGCGGTGGAAATGAGCATGGAACCGCCCAATTCATCGCCCAGCTTTTCCACCGGCCGCCGCTGGTTCATCGGCTTTCACGTGCTGCTGGCGGTGATCGCCGTGACGGCCATCCTGTTGATGGTGAACTACCTTTCCCTGCGTCACTTCATCCGTCACAACGTCAGCAATACCGGTGAAGGCCAGCTCACGCCGACCACGTTGCAGGTCATCAAGTCCCTGACGAACGATGTCCGGGTCATCATCTATTTCAATCCGGAGGAGCCGCTTTACCCTTTCGTGCGGTCCATGCTGAAAGAGTATGCCGCGCTGAGTCCGCACATAAAAGTGGAAGCGGTGAACTACGCCAACGACCCGGCGAAGGCCACGGAGATCATCTCACAATTCCATCTCTCCCAAGGCACCAAGGACCTCGTCATTTTTTCCTCCAACGACAAGTCGGAATTCGTCAGCCAGGGGCAGTTGTCGGAACTCGACATGAGCGCGTTGATGAAAGGGGAGAGCAACGAGGTGAAGCGCAAGTCGTTCAAGGGTGAACTGTTCTTCACTTCCAAGCTGCTCTCGGTCAGCAGTCCCAAGCCTTACACCGCCTATTATCTGGTGGGCCATGATGAGCACGACCGGGAGAAAGACACGGAGCATGGTTATCAGAAATTTGCCGAGATGCTGGAGAACAATAATGTGAAGGTTAAGCCGCTGGACCTGCAGCGGACGGTCGATCTGGAGGTGCCGGCGGATTGTGACATGCTCGTGATCGCCGGTCCCCGCCATGAGCCGCTTAATTCCGAGCTGGAACGCATCGGCCGCTATCTCAGTTCGGGGGGGCGGTTGCTGCTGCTGCTGAACATCCGTACGCAGCCAGGCTGGGAGGGGTTGATGGATAAATGGGGTGTCGCCCTGGGCAAGGATGTGGTGTTCGACAAGCCGAACATGCAAGACAGCAACGTTCTGATGATCGAGAACGCGGGCTCGCACCCGATCATGCAGGCAAAAGACCGCGTCTATATGTTTTACCCGCGTTCGGTGAGCCGTCAGCCGGGCAAAGCCCAGGCGGATTCGGCGCAGGTGACCGAGTTGCTGAGCACGGGACCGGCGGGCGAAGCGCGCAGTGATTTCCGCCCGGGTGTGATGGTACCCTATCCGAGTGACCAAGATCGCAAGGGCAGCCTTTCTGTGGCGGTGGCCGTCGAGAAAGGCGGGCTACGGAATGTGGCCTTGCAACGTGGGGCGACGCGGATAGTGGTGGCGGGTGATTCCACCATGCTGAACAACCAGTTCATGATCCTGCCCGGCAACGAAGAGTTCGCGCGGCAGTCCATCAACTGGCTGCTGGACCGTTCTTTCCTGCTGGGGTCCATCGGGCCGCGGGCCTTCACTGAATATCAATTGTCCGTCAACGACTCCCAGATGCTGTTCCTGCGCTGGATCATGCTGGGGGCGATGCCGGGCGGGGTCTTCATCTTTGGCCTGCTGGTCTGGATGCGACGGCAGCGTTAGGCAGAAAACTGGAACTGATGAACACAAAAAACACATGGAGCATGGTGGCGACCGCAGTCGCGCTCTTTGCGTTTATCTATTTCTTCGAGCGCGGCCCCAGCGCTCCGCCGACGGGTCCAGTGCAGCACCGGTTGTTGAACAAGGTGCAGCAAGCATTGGTGTCCCGCATCGAGGTCCAAGTGGGCACGAACTCCGTCGCCCTGGAGCGGACCAACAATACCTGGCGGATGATCGCGCCGGTTGTTTATCCGGCGTGGCAGCCGCAGGTGAAGAGCTTCCTGGATAATTGCGCGGAACTGAACTACACGACCACCATCCCGGCAACGGAACTGGCCAAATCACCGCATGGACTGGCGGATTACGGCCTGCAACCGCCCCGTGCGCAGTTCACCCTCGTGCAGAATAATGAACGCATCCAGGTAAAGATCGGCAATGAAACACCGGTCGGCGGCCAGCGCTATGTGCAGTTGGGCGATGAGATCGTGGCGTATCTGGTGGATGCGAAGATCGGCAACCTGTTGCCGGCATTACCCGGTTATTGGCGGGACCGTTTCTTGATGCCCAACGGGATGGTGTTTAATCGCATCGAAATCCATGCGGGCAACCGGATCACGGAATTCCAGCGGGACGAAACCAATCAGGTGTGGCAGATCACCAAGCCCATCACGGCCCGCGCCGACAATGTGCGCGTGAAAGACATGATCCAGCAATGGCGCGACTGGCCGGTGAATGCTTTCGCGACGGATAATCCGCCGGTGACGGAATTGGAGAAATTCGGTTTTAAACCGCCGGAGCTGGAACTGATTTTGGGCCAGGGTACGAACCAAGTTTTCGGCCTTCAATTCGGCCTGATGCTCAAAAATCAACCCGATCAACCCGAGTCTATTTTCGCCCTGCGTTCCAGCCACACGAATCTCGTGGTAGTGCCGCAAGAGCCGTGGGTCGAAACTCTGCGCAGCCAGTGGCTTGATTTCCGGGAGCGCCGGTTGCTGACCTTTGTCCCGAGTGTGCCGGACCTGATCGAAGTGCAAAGCGACGAGCGTTTCCGACTGCAACGGCAGACGAACGGGACGTGGACCGTGCTGGATGAGACGAATTTCGTGGTCGATACGGTGCTGGTGAACGAGATGCTGATGAACCTGAACAACTTGGATGTGCTCGATTTCGAGAAGGACAATGTGACGGACTGGAAGGACTACGGCCTGGCCACTCCAGCGCATAGCTACACCTTGTCGGCGGGTGGCACGAACGCATCGTCGACTGGGACGAACAGCGTCATAGCGCAACTCGAATTGGGCAAGGTGGAGGGCATCAAAGTATTCGCGCGGCGGACGGATGAAGCTTCCGCTTACAGCCTGTTGGACGGGGTGGCCCGCAAACTGCCGCGCACGCTGTTCCATTTGCGCGACCGCCGGGTCTGGACGTTCAACACGAATGATGTGAAACGCATCAGCATTGAACACGAGGGCCGCAAGCAGGAGTTGGTGCGGAATGCGAAGAGCATCTGGGCGCTTGGCGAGGGGTATCCGGGCATGGTCAATCCGTTCGCCGTGGAGGAAACGCTCCACCGCCTGGGCGAGATGCAGGCGGTGCGCTGGATAGAACGCGGTCCGGCCGCCGCCGGGAAATATGGCGTGAACACCGAATCTCATGGCATCACGCTGACCTTGCAGCGCAACGGGGGCCCGGAAGAAAAGCTGATGCTGCGCATCGGCAACTTGACGCCCAAGCGCAATGCCTACGCCGCGATCGTCCTGAACGGTGAACCGGTGGTGTTTGAAATGCCGCAGCTCCTGCACGACTACATCGCCACCTATCTGAACGCGCCCCGTCTGCCGGGTCAGAAATGATATGGCTGCACGTGTCCAGAGCCGTTTCTGGCGGAACTGCCGGATGTGTTTCCGCTGGTGCCGTATCGGGTTCTTTCTGCTGGTGCTGCTCGTCGTTTGCCTGGTCATCCATCTGACGCGTGTGGGGGTGCCGGAAACGGTGCAGGGACCCATCCTGGCCGGGCTGCGGGAACGCGGCATCGAGCTTCATTTCAAAAGACTCCGCTGGGACTGGACGCGGGGCATCGTGGCCCAAGGTGTCATCCTCGGCGAAACGAACCAGTCGGGAGGCGTGCAGTTTGAGGCGCGTGAACTGGTGGTGCAGTTGGATGATAACGCGTTGAAGCGGTTCAAATTCGTTCCCCGCGTCCTGGTCCTGAACGAAGGCCGCATGGAGCTGGCCGTCAACGAAACCAACCAGCCGCCCCAGCTCCTCAAAGTGGAGAAAGTTTCCACGGAGATCCATCTGTTGCCCAATGACAAGTGGGAGCTGATGCATTTCAAAGCCAATACCCTGGGGGTGAACCTGAACTTGAGCGGCAGCATTTCCAACGCGTCCAAACTGGGCGACTTGGCCCGCAAGGAGCGCAAGCCCAAGACTGAGGACGGAGACCCCAAGAAGCCGAAAGACCCGGATGCCTGGCGGCGTCAATTGCGGCTCGTCTCGGAGGCCATGAACCGCATGCAGTTCGAGACGCCGCCGGAGCTGTATCTGGTCTTGCGCGGTGATGCGCTCGATCCCACCTCATTCTATGCGGAGGCGAACTTGGAGGCGAAGTCCGCCATGACGCCGTGGGGCAGTTGGGAGAATCTCAAGCTGAAGACGCCGCTGAATTCACGGGAGATGAGCAATGGGCTTTTTCAAGCGGAGATGAACCTGCGTTTCGACCAGGGGCACACCCCGTGGGGCGTGGTGCGGCAGGCCAAATTGAACGTGCGCCTGGAGCATGGCATCACGAATCCGGCGCCCTTCCGTGCGGACTGGGATCTTTCCTTGAGCGGATTGCAGTTGCCGTACGGCCAGTTGACTGCCCAGCAGTTGAACCTCAGCGGGGTGACCATCCGGCAGACCAATGCCCCATCCGAACTGGATACGCAGTTCAAGCTGAACTCGCAGGCCGTGCGGAGCGAATGGGCGCAGGCAGCGGGCGCGCAACTGGATGCGCATGTGATCTACTCGCTGACGAATCCCATCCCGCGCATCCGGTCACTGCAACTGACGCTCGATCAGCCGAAATCCGAATGGGCATCGGCGCGCAAATTAAAGCTCACCGGGGAATTTTCCCTGACGAATGCGCCGGTGAAAACGAACGAGAGCTGGGGCTTCTGGGCGAAGCTGGCGCCTTATGCCATCCAGTGGAAACTGCAGAGCGAAAACTTGCGTGCGTGGCAGTTGCGATTCCCTTCACTGGCCACTTCAGGGCATTGGACCGCACCTTTGCTGGAGGTGACCTCGCTGGAGAGCGCCCTGGCCGGTGGTGAAGCCGACGTGGCGCTCAAGCTGGATGTGACCGACCGCAAATTGTGGGCGCGCCTGAAGACCGATGTGGATGCCCAAAGGCTCGCCTATCTGATGTCCACCAACACGCAGCAATGGTTGGGGGATATCAAATGGGAGAGAGCCCCGGAGTTGCATCTGGAGGGGCGCATGGAATTGCCACCGTGGACAGGCAAGGCGACGAACTGGAACGAGATCGTGATGGAGCGGACCTGGGTGACGGGCGGTCTGAGCGTGGGGCCGGTGACGTATCAGGAATTGTCCGTCCGCTCCTTGAAAACCGATTTCGCCTTCACCAATGGCGTGATGTCCGTCACGAACCTGCATCTCGTCCGGCCAGAAGGTGAACTGCGCATCACGGGCCTAGCTGATTTCGGGCAGCAACGATTCCAAGCGGACTTGGACAGCAGCATCAACTTGCTCATCGTGAAGGAGTTCATCAACAAGCCGAAGACGCGCAAGGTGTTCGATGATTTCAAGGTGACGGCACCACCGCATCTGCGGGCGCGGGTTGCGGCCGTCTGGACGAACTGGCAGACCTTGCAAGCGGGCGGGCAGCTCAACTTCACCAACTTCAGCTATCAAGACCACGGCATCCAGCATCTCAATGTCGGCCTGGGTTTCACCAACGAGTTCCTTTCTTTCTCGGCGATCGATCTGCGGCGTAATGCCACGGAGAACGCCATCGCCGACGGGGTGGGCATAGCCTTGAAGCCCGGCTTGGTCTATATCACCAACGGGCTGGTGCATTGGGATGTGGGTGATGGGACGGGCATCATCGGGCCGAAGACAAAAGAAGCGGTGGACCCCTACCGGTTCAGTAATCCGCCGCTGGTGGAGGTGCGTGGCATGATCCCCTTGGGGGATGCGGAGAGTGCGGATCTGCATTTCAAACTGATCAAGGGCGGGCCGTTCAATTACTGGCGCTTCAACCTGCCGGAGGTGGCCTGTGAACTGCACTGGGTCACGAATACTTTGGTCATCACCAACCTGACCGGGCTTTTTTATGGCGGGGTGGTGAGGGGTGACGCCTTTTTTGACTTTGGGGCCACGAACGGCACGGCCTACCGTTTCCATACGGTCGTCACCAATTCCAGCCTGAGCCCGTTCCTGACCGACATGCTGGAGCGGACGAACAATCATCAAGGCCTGATCGATTGCGATCTCAGCATCACCTCGGCACAAGCGCAGAGCATGAAGACTTGGAATGGCTTCGGCACGGCGCGGATGCGGGATGGTTTTCTGTGGGATCTGCCGCTCTTCGGCATCATGACGCCCGTGCTGGAAGGGCTCAGACCAGGTCTCGGCAAGAGTCGTGTGGAGGAAGGTTCGGCGAGTTATTACATCACCAACAGTGTCATTTATACGGCCGATCTGGAGCTCAAGACACCGACCATTCGCATGCGTTACGAGGGCTCGGTGGATTTCGATGCGAATGTGAATGCGAAGGTGGAAGGCGCGCTCTTCCGTGATTCGCCGCTGATCATCAAGGTTTTTGGCTATCTGACCACACCCTTCACCAAGATGTATGAGTATGACGTCACCGGCACCCTCAGCGAACCCAAGCTGGACACGCACAATCTCGTTCCCAAGCTGATCCAGATACCGTTCTTGCCCTTCAAGGCCATCAAGAGCCTATTCACGGGCGGCGACAAGAAGAAGGACGCCGAACCGAAACCGGTCGTCATACCGGAATCACGCCCGTCACCCCCGGAGAAAAAGCAGTAGGGCGGCCCCCAGGATGATGCGGTACCAGCCGAAGGCCTCAAACGTGTGGGTCTGGACGAACTTCAAGAGCCATTTCACGGTGATGAAGGCGGTGATGGTGGCCGCGACAAAACCCAGCCCGAACAACAGCCAGTCCACCGATCCCAGGCCCTCTTTGGCGACGTGCTTGACGAAGCTTAAGCCGCCCGCGGCGATGAGGGTGGGAACGCCGAGCAGGAAAGAAAACTCGATGGCGCGGGGACGGGTCAGGCCCAGTATCAAGGCGATCAGGATGGTGGTGCCGGAGCGCGAGGCGCCAGGGAAGGCGGCGGCGACCAATTGCGCCACACCGATGGCAATCGCGATGATCCAGGTGATCTGATCGGAACCGGTCTTCCCGCGCAACCAGCGTTCAACTACGAGAAACAGGACGCCGCCGATCAGTGTGGCCCACGCGACCGGGCCCACGGTTTCCGGCAGGCGCATGCCGAGCTTCTTCAAGATGATGCCGCCCACGGCCGTCACAAAAAAGGCACCGAAAAGTTTGAGGATGTAATCGAGGGTGGCGGGTTCTTTCCAAGTCTGGGCCAGGTCTTGAAGGCGTTGCTTGAAGTTCAAGATGACGGCCAGCACGGCTCCGGTCTGGATGCCGACATTGAACAGTTCGGATTTCAAGAAGGGCGAATGGGCGCCTAAGAACTGTTCCACAATCAGCAGATGGCCGGTGGAGGACACGGGAAGAAACTCCGTGATACCTTCCACGACACCCAAAATAATTGCGGCCAGCCAATCTTGCATCGGATTCTTAGACGGGAAAAACCGGGGGGGCACAAGGCGGATCTTACCCCAGGGAGGTCAGCCAATAGGAGAGCAGCGTAGAAAAGATCGAAATCCTGAAAATTTTGTCTCCACCGGGCACACCGGACGCACCGAAGCCTGTCAGACACCCCCCGAATGTGACATGCTCAGCCCCGATGAATAGAACGAGTAACTTGAAAAGCAGGGATGAAAGGAAGGTAAAGGCGTTTGAATTTACCGGCACTCCCCGCGTCCAAAGCCAGCCACGGGATTTGCACGGCCCGTCGAAGCGGTCTAATTTTGCCTCTCGACGGCATCCGGGCGGTTGGGTAGAAAAGCCGCTCTTTGCCGTTCCATGCCCGTCAATGGAACTTTGTGTCAGTCGCCATGTATTATAATATGAACGTATTGAGCCGAGTCTGCGCTGCTTTGTGCGCCCTGTCCGTCGTTTCGGTGAATGCCCAAGAGCAGGCGCCGAAAGCCAAGGCCAAGTCCTGGAAAGAAACCAAGGCGGCGGTGTTACAGGATGATTTCCCCTATACCAAGGCATGCATCGGCGCGAAGTTCCCGGCGAATAACGATGCGGACAAGGGCATCGCCATTATTCTGGGCAACGAAGCGTTCGCGTGCTTCGACATGGACTTGCTGCGCGTCTCGGCCGGTTGGACGGGTGGTTATATCGCGCCCAAAGGTGTGACGTTCGACGGCTCGCACGGTGGTCATCCCACCATCGCCGGGGAGCAGCAGTTTGGCACGCCGGCTTTGCCCGGCTGGTCCACGGATGGCGCTTTCAAAGATCCGCGCAAGGAACCGTATGGTCCGTTGCCGAAAGAAATGGGGCGCTACAAAGGCCTCCATGTGGTGGGGATGGATACGGTGCTGACATACGACGTTTTCGGCTCGGATGTGGTGGAGCAGATCACGAGTGTGGCGCAAGACGGGGCCACGGGTTTCGTCCGCACGTTGAAGCTCGACAAGACGAAGACGGCTTTGGTGCATCTGGTGGCGGAAGTGCCGGAAGGCAAGGGGCGCATCGAGAACGGTGAGGCCATTGTGGAAGGCGCGAATGGAGTGGTGACGAAGATCGCGCTGGGTGATGCGCCGAAGGGAGCTGCTTTGGAGATTGCGAATAACAATCGCGTGGTGCTGAAGCTGGCGAAGGGAACGTCTGGTTTGTTCAAGCTGGTGCTCTGGCGCGGAAATGCGGCGGATAGCGCGAAGTTTGCGGGATTGGTCGCGGGCAAACCGCAGATCGTGGATTATGCCAAGGGCGGGGCCGCCCGCTGGCCGGAAACGGTGGCGACTAAAGGGGCTTTGGGTACGAGCACGACGCCGGATGGCGCTTATACGACGGACAGCCTGACGCCGCCGTTCGAGAATCCTTGGAAACGCCGCGTGCGTTTCGGGGGCTTTGATTTCTTCAAGGATGGCAAGAGCGCGGCGCTCAGCACTTGGGATGGCGATGTGTGGGTGGTGACGGGCATCGATGACAAGCTGGAGAATCTGCAATGGCGCCGGTTCGCCTCGGGTGGTTTCGAGACGCTCGGTCTGAAGATCGTGAATGAAACCATCTACACGGTGGGTCGTGATGAGATCACGCGTTATGTGGATGTGAACAAGGATGGTGAGGCGGATTACTACGAAAGCTTCAACAACGACATCACGTCTTCACCGGGCTTCCATGAGTTCACGTTCGATCTGCAGACGGATAAGCAGGGGAACTTCTACTTTGCCAAGGCCGCGCCGGTGCGCGGTGGGGGCCGTGGTTTCGGTGGCGGAGGTGGCAATGGCGAGATCAGCGCGAGCGCGGGCACGCTCATGAAGGTGTCCAAGGACGGCAAAAAGTATGAAGTAGTGGCGACCGGTTTTCGTGCGCCCAACGGCATCGGTGTGGGTCCGAACGGCGAACTGACCACGGGAGACAACGAAGGCACGTTCGTGGCGGCCTGCCCGATCAACTGGGTGAAGCCAGGCGGTTATTATGGTGTGGAAGATACGGCACACAAATCGCCGTTGCCGGAGCGCGATGCTCCGCTCTGCTGGCTCTCGCATCGTGAGTTCGACAACTCCGGTGGCGGCCAGGTCTGGGTGACGAGCGACAAGTGGGGACCGTTCACGGGCGAGCTGCTGCATATGTCCTACGGCAAGAGCTCGCTGAATTTGGTGATGCGCGATATGTCCGGCAAGAAGCCGCAGGGCGCGGTGATCCAGTTGCCGTTGCGCTTCACATCCTCGGCGATGCGCGCGCGTTTCAGTCCGCAGGATGGCCAGCTTTATGTGGCCGGGTTGCGCGGCTGGCAGACGAGCGCGGCGAAGGATGCGGGTCTGGATCGCGTGCGTTACACGGGCAAGCCGGTTTACTCCATCGCGGCTACCAAGGTGGACAAGGCGGGTGTGCATCTGACCTTCACGCAGCCGCTGGATCCGAAGGATGCGACGGATCCGCAGAACTATTCCATCCAGCAATGGAATTACCTGATGAAGTTCGGCACGGACAAGGTCGTGAACGGCAAAATCACGCGTAGTGAAACGAAGGAGGCGAACTATGGCGGACATGAAGTCTCGCGTGATGATGAGTTCAAGCCCGGTCGCGAAGCCGTGGAAGTGAAGAGTGCGAAGCTGTCCGCCGACGGCAAGACGGTGACGCTGGAATTCGCCGATTTGAAGCCGGTGAACCAGATGTTGATCAAGTTCAACTTGGGCACGAAGGACGGGCAGTTCATCAAGCAGGATGTGCTGCAGACGATCAATGAGGTGAAGTGAGGACGATGAGAATGATGGATGGGTGGAGGGCCTCCTCTCCCCGCCCCTCTCCTCCGACACCCGGAGGAGAGGGAGATGAGCCGCTCGTGCATTTGGGTGCCGGCGAGGAATGGGGTAAGTTTGGCAGGGTAGTCGATTTTGAACGATGGTGAAGCGCAACCGGTGCTTCAGCGTCGAATGAACAGGAAACACAACGGGGCCGTCCTCATGCACGCGGCTCTGCGGAAAGCAATGCATGAAGTCCGTGATGAAATTGAAGCAGACACTGTGGCTCGCCTTGGCCCTTTGCATACTGGGTCAGGAAAATGTGACGGCGCAAGACGCGCCGAAGACCGAACCCGGCCTGATGGTGACCTTCACCGCGGACGGCGCGGGGGACACCACGGTTTTTCAGAACGTGTGGCTTTATGCGGAATCCGGCAAACCGGTCAGTCCGTTTCTGAATCCTGGCAAGTTCACGGCTACTTGGGATGGTTTCATCTCCGTGGACTTGCGTGACAATTATACGTTCAAGGCGGAACTGAACGGCACGGTAAAGATCGAGGTGAACACGAACGTGGTGCTGGAAGCCACGACCGCCAGCGGAGTTTCCGAGCCCAGCAAGAAAGCGCGCCTGAACAAGGGGCTCAATCCCATTAAGGTGACTTACACGGCACCTGACGCGGGTGATGCTTATCTGCGCCTGCAATGGTCCTCGCCTGACTTCGCCTATGAACCTTTGCCGGTAAGTGTGCTGAGCCATACGCCGGGCGCTGAGGCTCTGGTGAAAAGCACGCAGCTTCGACTGGGCCGCGAACTGTTCATCGAGAACCGTTGCGTGCGCTGCCATGTGGGGCCTTCACCGGCGACGTTGCCGGATCTCGCGCTGGATGCGCCGGATTTCAAGGGCATCGGTTCGCGTCGTAACTCGGCATGGTTGGCTGAGTGGATCGAGAATCCGAAAGCCGGTCGCGCGCTGGCGCAGATGCCGAAGATGGTTCATGGCCCCACTGCCAAAGCGGATGCCGAGGCGATGGCCGCTTATCTAGCCTCGTTGAAAGACGCCGCGACGACAGGTGCCGATCCCGCCGCTGATCTGGCGGTGAAGGGCGGAAAACTTTTCGAGAGTCTTCACTGCGTGGCCTGCCACGTATCTCCAACTGAGGACAAGGCCGATCCCAAGCGCGTGGCGCTGAAACAGGTGAAACAGAAATTCGCGCCGGGCGATCTGGTGAAGTTCCTGCAAAAGCCCACGGAGCATTATGAGTGGATCCGCATGCCGAATTTTCACCTCAAGGTTGAGGAAGCCAATGAGCTTGCCGCCTTTCTGCTTTCCAAGGCAGATGCCTCGAAAGACGCCCCCGCTGCCGCAGCAGATGCCATCGCCCGCGGCAAGCAACTGGTCACGACGGTCGGATGTCTGAGCTGCCATAGCGGTCCGGATAACAATCAGTTTGCGGGCAAACGTTTTGGCGACCTGTCCGCCGACAAGTGGACGCAGGGCTGTCTCGCGGAAACGGAGACGGGCAAGGCGCCGTTCTTCAGTTTCACGAAGGATGAGCGCGCGGCGTTGCAGGCGTTCGCGCAGACCGACCGCACCTCGTTGAAGCGGCACGTGGCGGCGGAGTTCGCCGAGCGGCAAGCGCGCAATCTGAATTGCATGGAATGTCACGGTAAGTTTGAGGGTTTCCCGGTGTTCAGCGTGCTGGGTGGGAAGCTTAAACCCGAGTGGGCCACGCGGTTCATCGCGGGTGAAGTGGATTACAAGCCGCGTCCGTGGATCGAGGGCCGCATGCCCGGCTTCCCGAAGTATGCGGAAGGTGTGGCGCACGGTCTGGCGGCGCAACACGGTCTGCCGTCGAAGACCCCGGCGGAACCGGCGATCGACAAGGAAGCGGCGGAGATCGGGCGTCAGCTCATCGGCACGGATGGCGGATTCTCGTGCATCGCGTGTCACGCGATTGGCAAACTCGGGGCCACGCAGGTGTTTGAAAGCGCAGGCATCAATTTCGCCCATACGGGTGAGCGTTTGTTGCCGTCGTTCTTCCACCGGTGGTTGCTGAATCCCCTGCGCATCGATCCGCAGACGAAGATGCCGGTCTATTTCGACCAAGGGAACAGCCCCCTGACGGATGTCTTGGGCGGCAGCGCGGACAAGCAGATCAATGCGCTGTGGCAATACATCCGCCAGGGCAAAGACATGCCGATGCCGAAGGACGCGCAATAGTGGTTCATTCCTAATAGGAAATCGGTTCAACAGCCGATCGGGACTACGAAGCGACTCTCCGGCGAAACGGTTGAAAATAGGGCGTCCAATATTCGCTGGTCAGGACATTAGTTAGCAGCAAGCCAATTACCATGGACCAGCCACCTGTGCAAACCGCCAGGGAATCGGTCGGCGCGGAAGAGCGCATGGAGCTTGTCGGCACTTTGTTCGGCGGGATAAAGTGACAACCTAATCCCGCGACGAAACTATGAACAAACGAATCCCAGCTTCCTTGAAATCTAATTTGTCAACTGCGGTGAGCCGGCGGGGTTGGATGCTGTGCTTGTCAGTTCTGTTGGCGTGCGGATCGGTTTTCAACGCGTCGGCGGCGGAGACGAATACGCTCAACATCATGACGTACAATGTGCGTTACGCGGGATACAAACCACCGAATGCGTGGCCGGACCGGCGGCCGATTTTGGTGGAATGTGTCCGCAGCCTGAAGCCGGATATCATGGGCACGCAGGAGGGGATGTATCAGCAGATCAAGGACATGGCGGCGGACATGCCGGAATTCGCCTGGATCGGCACGGGTCGCGAGGGCGGGAGCCGGAATGAATTCATGGCGATCTACTACCGCAAGGACCGTTTCGATCCGCTGGAGTATGACCACTTCTGGCTCTCGGACACGCCGGACGTCATCGGCTCCAGCACGTGGGGCAACACCAACAAGCGCATGGTGACGTGGGTCCGCTTCCTCGACAAACAGACCAAGAAAGAATTCTACGTGGTGAACACGCACTTCGACAACCTGGTGAACCTCGCCCGCGTGAACAGCGCGAAACTAATCCAGGAGCGGCTCACCAAGTTGAAAGCCGAGCTCCCCGTTTTCCTCATCGGTGATTTCAACTCTATCGCCGGGAAACATCCGGCGTATGACATCCTGACGGGACCGGAGACGGGGCTGAAGGATTCGTGGCTCACGGCAGAGAAGCGCACGGGAGAGGAGCTGGATACATTCAATGGTTTCAAAGAAATCGGCAAACTTGGCCGCCGCATCGACTGGATTCTCTACCGCGGGGCGGTGAAGCCGCTGACGAGCGATATCGTGCCCTACATCAAGAACGGTCAGTTCCCGAGCGATCACCAGCCGGTGGTGACACGGTTTGAATGGGTGGAGAGTGCGCCCTAAAGCGCCCTGGCTGGGTACAGCTGGCTCTGCCATATTTTCCTTTTCATACGCTTGGGGTTGACTGATAGTCGCCACAAGTTGCGGTTTGCGGCTCGGCTGTTTTCAACCAAAAGGACGGGAACTGAAAAGTTCATTATCTACAAAATCTGGAGTGGTGCAATCAGGTGAAACTCGTCATTTGATTCACCCCACGCCATACCGCGATTTGCTGGTCATCACTGCAATAAAACCCCCAACCCAAAAACTATCATGGCTATCCTTGGTCTTGCTTGTGCCGTCATCGGTCTCGTCATCGCGCTAGTCTTCGGCATTCAACTGCTGATCCTGGCTTTTCGGACCTCCATTTTGTGGGGCTTGGGCTATATCTTCGTTCCCTTCGTGAGCCTCATCTTTATCGCGGTCCATTGGGACGAGGCGAAAACGCCGTTTTTGCGTGGTCTGCTGGCGATCCCGTTTTTTATCGGTGCGGTTGTCTTGGCTCCTAGCGCTCCGGTCAGATAAACTCCGCCGCCGGTCTTGGCACCGCCTGCCGCCTTAGGGTGGCAGGTTGTTTTGAGAATTGAAGCGGATGGCGGTGATGTCCTCAGCGATGGTGGGACAAGTCCGTGCGTTTCTCCTCAAACCTCAAAGACCGCCACTTCCGGGCGGCAATTGAAGCGCAGTTTCCACATGAACCAGCCGATGCCGGAGCTGACGTAGAGCGGCCCGGCAGGGGTTTGAAACAACCCCAAGTCATACTTGCCTACTTGGAACGGCACAATGAGCGCGCCGATTCCTGGCAAGCGCACCTGTCCGCCATGTGAATGTCCCGCCAGCATGAGATCAAAGGTCTGCCCACCCAGCTTCTCCACCCACTGCGGATAATGAAAGAGCAGCACACGCCGGTCGGCCTTGGGCAACGGCGGCAATGCCTTCTTGGCAGTCAAACCGATGATGGCCAGCCGGCCATTCTCCAGCGTCACCGAAGCGTCCTCCAGCCAGTCTCCGCCGGATTTTTGAAAGGACTTCTTCACCTCCGAGAAATTGATGCCTGACCAGTCATCGTGATTTCCCGGCACGCCAAAGATGGGTGCCTTGATGCCACCCAAGATTTCCAACGTCTCGGCTAAAAACTCTTTTTGCTCAAGCAAATCCCCGGTGAAACAGACGACCTTGGGTTCCTGCGCGTTGACTTTTTGCACCACTTTTTCCAACCACGCGCGATCCCCTTTATGATGAATGTCCGTGAGGTGAACGATGCGGGTCTTGGCGTTGGGTAGGGTGAGTTTGGGCCGTGATACTTTGAGCCACGTCGGTTCCCACCAGAGGGCGTTGAGACCGCCCAAGACAGGCGCGGCCAGCAGCAACCTTATCAGCCATTTGCGCCGACTCAATTTGCGTTCCTGAGCGTCAATATGACCGGCCTTTGGCATAGAACGGATATTTGGAAGCCGGGTAATCATCACGAATACCCGCTATGTTGGACCGCTTCAACCGGTCTTCATCACGAAAGTTTTACAATCTCCTGACGCGCATCTGCCGGATCGTGATGTCACTGCCGTGATGCTGGATGACGATGTGGCCTTCGGTGGCCTTCATAAAACCAGGATGTTTGAAACTGCTGCGGCTGATGCTTTGGCGTAGCTCCGGGCTGTCCCAAGTGTACTGCAGCACGGGCTGACCGTTAATAGAATGCTCCACGCGCCCATTCTGTACTTTGATCCCGACGAAATTTCCCCCCGGCGGCTTGCGTCCTGGAGTTCCCGTCACTGCCAGCACACCATAAAGCGCTCCGTGCCTTTTGTTGTCGGCATTAATACCCCGGATTTCACCATCGCCCAGCAACTGCATCTCGGCCCCCGTATCGAAGGAGTTTTTCCCTTCCTCCGTGGCCCGGTAGATGACACCGCTGTTGCTGCCAGGACTGATGTCATATTCCATCTGGAATTCAAAATCTCTATAGGTCGATTTGGTGATCAAGTCCACTTGGGGAGCACCCGGGATCGATTTCAGGAGGCCATTCTCCACAGTCCAGCTTCTGTTCGGGAAGCCGGATTCTTTGAACCCTCGAAATGCGTCCAGGCTTCCCACCGTCGATTGATATAAATTCTCCCAGCCATCCTCTCCTACTCGCGACCCGGTCGTTGGGCGCGACATCAGGCTTATGTTGCGGATTTCAACGGATCTTTCGCCACCACCGGTATCGTTCCAAATCTCAAACGCTATCTGGTCACCCAGTGGCACCGTGGACAATTGCTCCGCATTTATCTGAAAAACCATCCGACCATTGATGAAATGCCTGAGCATGGTCCCTTCCATAAGGACCCGCACGCTATTCCAGTCATCCATGCGCCATTCCGGCTGCGGATACGGGGCGTTCACATTCCCCGGTGATCCATCCTGACGCGTGGAGTAAAGCCCCCCCGGGGTTCCTCCCAGCACGATCCCCAACCCGGTAGCCATCTGGTTTCCGGAGCCTGACGGCATCGTGGAACGGTAGAAAAGGCCATGACTGCCGCTTCCTTCCACCCGGCTGGAGGGTTTGTATTCAAAGGCGATCTCGAAATTCCCACTGATCCGGCGGTCCGAAACCAGAAAAGAACGTCGGGGCTCCCGGGTCAACCCCTTGATGACACCCTTCTCCACCCGCCAAGTGTCAGGCCCAAGCTTGCGCCAGCCGCTGAAGTCTCTGCCGTTGAACAACGCCTGCGCACCAGCGGGTGTGACAGGAGGCGTTGAATCTCTGCCCGTGCTGGCGGCATCGGGTTGATTTGCGTCCGTAGCGGTCCGGTAGTTGTCACTTGACCGCATCACGACGGCCACAACTATGCCCAGCAGGATCAACACACTGAAAACCATCAGCACCTTGAGTTTCCCTGATATTTTTTGGGACTGGGCCACTTCATCAGCGCCAGGTTCCGGCGGCTCTTGATCTGCTGGAGGCGCGTTTACGACGGGTACGGCGACCGGCACGGGAGTGGTCGAATGGGATGAGCTGGGGGCGGCTGGAACGGCAGGTTGCGAACGGTGGGTGATCTCCGAGGCCAGTGCGCTGGTCACGGATTGTCCGCCCAGTTGCAACCATTCGGCCACGGCGGCCGCGCTTTGAGGGCGTTGCGCCGGATCTTTCGCCAGACACGCCATGATGAGGGCGCTGACATACGGCGGCACGGCGTTGGTGAGTTCCAGTTCTGACAGCCGTTGTTCCACGGGATCGGGCGGGAGATTGCGCACCTGATGCGGGATATCTCCGTGATAGAAGGGCGGCTTGCTGGTGAGCAGTTCGTAAAGAGTCGCCCCTAAAGCATAGATGTCATCGGTGACGCGGGGTGTGCGTCCGTCCATCTGCTGCGGGCTCATGTAGGCGGGCGTGCCGCTGGTGTTTGCCTTGATGGAGACGCGGCTGGTCAATTCACTCACAACAGCGGCCAGCCCGAAATCGGCCAGCTTCAAGCGCCCGCGCCGGTCCAGCATCATATTCGCCGGTTTCAGGTCGCGATGAACGACTTTCTCGCCATGGGCGTATTCCAGCGCATCGCAGAGTTGTCGCGTCAAAGTGCGGATCTGTTCCCAAGGCAAAAGCCGTTGCGGCTGCTGTGCTTTCCATGCCGCGACCGTTTGGCCATCCACAAACTCCATGGAGATAAACGGTGGTTCACCGGAGAATTCGTTCAGGTCATGCAGGCGGATGATATTGGGATGAGAAAGCTTACGGCTGCGCAACGTTTCCCGTCGTAAATCCTCCAAAGCACCGGCATCCGTGCGGATCTCGGGCGGGACCAGTTTTAGCGCCACATCTTCATCCAGCCGCTGGTCATGCGCCAGCCACACCACACCCATGCCGCCCTGACCGAGGGGTTCAATCAGGAGAAAGCGGTCAGAACCCAGCACGGTGCCAGGCTTCATCTCCCAGGAAGGATTGCCGCCAGGGGTCATGCCACAAAGGAAGTAGCAGAAGATATGCCCCCCTCGCAATGTTTCAAATCGGTCCGGGGTAATCGGAACCGACTGGCTCACCACTTTGATTTGGTCTTTTGCCACTGTTCTGCTACTTTTTCTCTGCACGTTGAATCCGCCTGTCGCCATCATCTGCCCTGATTATCCGCCCCGGCCCGGCGGTGTCTCAGATTACACCGCGCAGCTCGTCAACGAGTTGGTCCGGCATACGTCGGTCCAGTTGGTCACTTCTGCGGGCACACACACGCCACCCGCAGCAGTTACGGTCCAGCACGTGCCGGATTGGCAGGATGAGGACGCTCTATTTTCCCGGCTCGATGCCTTGTCAGCGGACACAGCGTTGCTGTGGCAGTATGTTCCTCACATGTATGGCCGTGGTGGTGTGGCTCCGGTGGTACCGAGCCTGATTCGCAGACTGGCGACCGTGAGGCATCCTTGTCAGGTCGTTACTGCTCACGAGATCGCTGCGCCGTGGTCGTGGCTGCCTCACCGTGCCTATTATGCTTGGGCTCATCGTAGCCAATGGCAGGAGATCGTGGGCTGGGCGGATGCGGTGGTCACCTCCACGGAAGCCTGGTGCGACGATTGGCAGGCCAAGATGCCCTCGCATAAATCCAAATTTTCATACGCGGCATCGCCGAGCACCATACCAGTGGCTCCGGTGTCTTCAGCATCGGAACTGCGGCGAGCCTGGCGACGTCAGCGTGGCTGGGATGACGATATGCTCGTATTGGGCTGGTTTGGCACGGCGAGTGCCGCCAAGCAGCTCGACTGGGTGTTGGCTGCTCAAAAATGCGCGCAAGCCATCGGACGTCCCATCGCCCTCATCCTGATCGGTCGAGCGGAAGACATCGCGCGTTCGCAAAATTCGCCTTTGATCCAAAGCACTGGCTACGTGGATGCCATCGCCGTTTCCCATGTTTTGCAGAGTATCGACCTGTTGCTCCTGCCTTTCATCGATGGCGTTTCCGAGCGGCGCACTTCTTTCATGGCGGGTCTGGCTCATGGCACACCGATCGCCACCACCATCGGTCATAATACGGGACCGACATTGCGACAGGCGGATATTTGTGCCCGTACTCCGGCGAATGATCCGGCTGCTTTTCTCAAAGAGGTGACCGAACTGATGGCGGCGCCAGACCGGCGGCGCGCCTTGGGTGAGCGCGGTCGGGTTCATTATCAGAAGCACTTTGACTGGCCGATCGTGACGGCCCAGTTTCTGCAATTGTTAAGACAAAAGGGTCACCGCCAATGAACGCCATGATTTTTTGGCATCGTCTGTCTTTGCCATCGGCTGACCAGGGAGGCGGCTGGTGAAACCGCTCATCACCATCGGTCTGCCTACGCACAAGCGGCTCGCTTATCTCCAAGAAGCAGTGGCCTCTGCGCTGGCGCAAACTTATGCGCCTATCGAGGTGCTGGTGAGCGATGACGGGCCGGGCACGGAAATCGGCCCATGGGTGCAGGCACAGGCACAAAAAGATCCGCGCATCCGCTATCGCCGGAATGCCCGGAATCTCGGCTTGGCGGGTAACTGGAATGCAGTCGTGGACGCGGCGCAAGGCGAGTGGCTGGTCCTCATTGGTGACGATGACCGGTTGCTGCCTGAGTTTCTGGAACAGCTTGCGGAACTCATTCAGCCTAATGTTTCAGTCATCTTCAGCAACCATCACCTCATCGATCAGCATGGCCAGCGGCTGGAAGAAGCCAGCCGGCAGCAAACCATCACTTATGCCCGCGATCAGCTTCCATCCGGACGGCTTGCCAATCCCGAAGCGTGGGTGTGGCGGAATGTGGTGCCGGTCTCCAGCGCGCTTCTCCGTACCGCCGATGTCCGGCGGCTGCGGTTCAAGGAAGATTTGAACACGCCTGAGATCGAGCTTTTCCTTCGCCTCGCCCGTGAAGGGGCCGGTTTCGTTTTTAGTCCCGAGTATCTCATGGAGTATCGCACCCATCCACAATCTGCCACCACCACGGGGCTTTGGGGCGAGCGTCTGGCGGAATATCTGCTCCCCATGGAAACCTCTGCGGAAGTGGAACCGTGGAAGCGTCAGTTCATGGCTTCGCTGCTGCCCGGGGCGGTCACCCGTTGTCTTTTGCTGGGTGATGCGGCGCGAGCGCGTAAATATTTGCGCAGCCCTTATTACCCGGTCGAAGGGCCCGGCGCGATGACCCGCCTGTCCCAGCGACTGTGTTCTCATCTTCCGGCCGGTGACGGTTTGTACCGTTTGCTTTTCTCACTCCGGCATAAGAGGCTGGTGGCGGGCCGTCCTCCTGGAGTATCCTAGCGTCACTGATGCGCACCGCACTTAAAAGCACCCGCGAGGTCCTCCAGATGCTCTGGCGGTTGCGGCCGCATTTACGGGGCGGGCGGCATCTGATCCTCGCCGTAGTGGGCGCCGCCTTTCTGGCGACGATGCTGGAAAGCGCCGGCGTGGGGCTGCTTGTGCCGTTGCTGTCACTGCTGCTCGAAGGTGAAGGCGCCTCGCCCATGCGACCCATCTTGATGGTGCAGGACTGGTTGCCGGGCCGTTCCACTTCCTTCTATGTCGGTGCATTTTGCGTCCTCGTTCTGCTGGCCATCATCGGAAAGAACATTGTCCTGGTTATCAGTCAGGCTCTGGCCGCGCGGCTCAAGAAACGCACCTCCGTCAACCTGCGTGATGCCATTTTCCGCAAGCTTCAGAATGCGCCCCTCAGCCTTTTTGAGCATCGCACTTCCGGCGAGCTCACGAATGTTTGCTACAACGAAACCGGACGGGCCAATTGCGCCATCGATTACCTGCTGCTGATCGGCCAGCGCGGCAGCATGGCGATGCTCTATCTGGCTTCGCTTTTCTTTATCTCCTGGCCGCTTACGCTCCTGACGTTGGGACTGGGAGCTTTGATCGGCCAGTCGGTAGGTTTCATCCAGCGCAAGCTCGGGCAGCGGGGCAAGGAAGTGAGTGATAACAACCAGGAAGTGCTCAGTTGCCTGCACGATTGTTTCAGCGGCATCCGCCTGGTGAGGGCCACGAACTCACAGCAACGCGAGATCGATCGTTTTCATGCGGTGAACCTGAAACAGGCCACCACGGATGAAAAGGTGAGCCGCTATAATTCGCTGATGGCGCCGCTGGGCGAGATCATCGCCGTGACGGGAGCCATCCTGATCGTGGGGCTGGCTTACTGGTTTTTTGTCAGCACGGGCAAGATGCGCTCCCCCCACTTGATCGCGTTCGTATTCATCCTGACCCGGCTGCTGCCGCTGATAAACCAGATCTATGGACTGCTGGGAACGATCATCTTTCTGGCCCCGGGAGTTCGCGAGGTGGAAACATGGCTGACTGCGCCCGACTTTCCGCAACGCCCCTTTGGCAACCAGACGTTCACGGAAGTCAAACAGGCCATCCGTTTCGAGGGGCTCAGCTTCACTTACGAAAATGGAACGGAAGCGATCAAGGATGTCAGTTTTGCCGTGCCGGCCGGGAAGACCGTCGCGCTGGTGGGGCCTTCCGGTTCCGGCAAATCCACTTTGGCCAGCATTCTGTTGCGTCTCCGTCAGCCGACACAGGGCCGCATCTCGGTGGACGGCACGGATTACTGGGAGTTCTCCGCCGAATCCTGGCATCAGCGCGTCTCGGTGGTGGAACAGGAAGCGTTCCTTTTCCACGACACGCTGGCGGCGAACATCAGTTACGGTCACGAAACGTGCACCAAGGAAGATATTCAGGCTGCGGTCAAAGACGTCTCCCTGGAGGATGTCGTCAGTGGGCTGCCCGAAGGTCTAGATACGATCGTGGGTGAACGTGGCACGTTGCTCTCGGGCGGCCAGCGGCAGCGGCTCGCCATCGCTCGCACCTTGGTGCGGCATCCGACAGTGATGATCCTCGATGAAGCTACTTCCGCGCTGGATAACATCGCGGAGCGGCAGGTGCAGACGGCCTTGGAACGTGCCCGCACCGGACGAACCGTGGTGGTGATCGCGCACCGGCTTTCGACAATCCGTAATGCCGATCATATCGTGGTCATGCAAAACGGCCAGGTGGCCGAGCAGGGAACGTGGGAAGAACTGGTGGCCCGCAAAGGGCTCTTTGAAAAACTGGTCAGCCTGAGCGGCGTGACGCATCTGGCGGAGAATCCGGCCTAGGCACCATGCGCGGGAAACTCAAAGAACTGTGGCACCGTCATCTGGATCGCAAACCGTGGATCTTCCGCGACCAATTCGGCCTCGCGTATCTTTTCACGGCGCAGGACAACGTGGCGGAGTATTGCGAGCAGAGCGCGGTGGTCGATAACCCCTCATTTTTGGCCTGGCTCCAGGCGACCGTGAAACCGGGACAGCTCTTTGTGGACCTAAGCCCGGTGATCGGTGGCGTGACCATGCTGGCGGGTCGGCAGGTGCAGGACACGGGTGCGGTTTTTGCTTTTGCCCCGGAGGTCGGCACTTACCGGCAGTTGGTGAACAACGTGGCGCTCAACCGCCTGACGGGCAGTGTGCGGATCATTGGCCGGGAGGTGTTGTCAGCGGGAGCCATGGACCGGTTCGCCGCCGAGTGGCAGTGGCCGCAGGTGGATTATCTGCGCTTGAAGGACATCGCTCATTTCAACGCGCTGCAGACGAGTGCGGCCGGTTTGTTTAAGGCAGGACGTATCCGTCATTTGCTGTTGGATGATGTGGAGCAGGCGGCTGGGGAAAAAGTCCGCAGCGGCCTCGCGGGTTTGGGATTTGTGCCGCAACTGCTTTCTCACGAAGGAAAACTTCAACCGGCAACTGGTGCCCAAGTCACCGGCAAAGTGAATGTCATCGCCACCCGCCCGGAGGCAGGTCATGCCTGAGACTTCAGTGAAACGCCGCGCCTTCTGCCTGGCTGAAGATCGGGGTGGAGCAGAGATCGGGATCAAGTTCGCCATTTTGAGCCTGCGCCAGCATTGCCCCGAAGCGCACGTGTTTCTCTACCGCCCGAATCCCATCCCGGAATTCCGTGAATGGTTAAAAGCCCAGCCGCAGGTGACGCTCATTGATCACTGGCCAGCAGGCGCACAAGGCTGGAACTGCAAGCCGCACACGCTATTGCCCTTGCTGCGCGAGGGCTGGCAGGAAGCCATCTGGCTGGATTCGGATGCGATGCTTTCAACCTCGCTCTCGCCTCTGCTCGATTCCTTGAAAGACGATGAGATTTTGGTGGCCGAGGAAGCTTCCAGCCAGCCGGAGAAAGGTACGGAGATGCGCACGCGCGGCTGGGGTTTTCCAGTGGGCCGTGCGATTCCCTGCACGCTCAATTCCGCCGTCCTCCGGGTGACGCGCAGGCATGAGCCGCTCCTGCTGCGCTGGCAGCAATGCCTGGAGAGCGAGGAGTATCATCGCTACGACGGTCGCCCATTGATGGAACGTCCGCCGCATGTGCGTGGTGATCAAGACGTGTTGAATGCCCTCATCGGTGCCGCCGAGTTCGCCCATTATCCGGTGCGCCTGCTGCACACGGGGCGGGACATCATCCACTGCGGTGGCGCGTTGGGATACAGTTTGGGCGAACGTATCCGTGGAGTATGTGGGCCGTCACCGATAGTCCTGCATGCCATCGGCGGCAAGCCTTGGGTTTTGCTCGGCCCCGGTTGCCCGGATAAAGGCTGGTTCGGCCGCCTGCGCCGTCTGATGCAGGAGCTGTCGCCCTACGTGGTGGCCACGAGGGATTATCGGCACGAAGTACACGAGCCTTGTCCGTGGCTGGACTACCATACGCTCTTGGGCGGTGTGCTTAGGGTGCTAGGCTTGGGGCATCACGCCTTGCGCGGATTGCCGGTGACACTGGTGGCCACAGTCATGGCACAATTCCGCCGAAAGTGATCACTGCGGCAACAGCGCGAACTCCTCGGTGTTGCGCATGACCAGCCGCAGATGCTCCGGGGTCAGGATGGGGAGCAGGGTGGAAAGATCGCACAGGAGATAACGCGCAGTTTGTGCCCAGCGAAACAACTGGTCCTCGGCACATTGATGCGCGGCCACGTTGGTCGCATTCCATTCGCAGAAAATGACCGGACGGCACGTCGCGAGGCAGACCGCCGCGCCTTGCAACACCGCGAGTTCGCCGCCTTCAACGTCCATTTTGATCACTGCCACTGGAGGTTTTCCCAACGCGGTCCATTCTGCGTCTAGTGTGGAGACTTCCACCTGCACCGTCTTTCGCGTTCCCAAGCGCCCCGTGTCTTTCAACCCGTCGAAAGCGGAGTTTTCACCGCCAGCGGTGAAAAAGTCAGCGGTGCCAACGGTCGCTCCCAAGGCTTTGCCGACGACCTGCCAACGGTCTTGATACGAAACGGCTTCCTGCTGGGTGCGTTGCAAGTAGGGCAGGGCGCTAGGGGACGGCTCGAAAGCCACTACCCGGCTGCCAGGGACAAAATGCAATATCGGCAACGACATAAGCCCGAGGTTCGCGCCAATGTCGAAATACCACGCACCTGCTTTCATCAGGTGGCAGATGCGCTGGACCAGGGCTTCTTGAAAAATCCCCTCTTCGAAAGCGCGCAACACGACATGGGCGCCGGTGGGAAAATGTACGGGAGTGCCAAAATACGGGAACACGCAATCCTGTTTTCCAGGCGGGCTATAGAGCAGCCGTTTGATCGCGTATCTGAGCTTCTTCACGTGCCCTGAGTTTAATGGCTTCCAGTTCGTTTGTCGATAATGCCAGCGGGGGCACTGCCCACAGGGCGCGTTCAACGGAAAAAATCTTCATTTGTAATTTCTTCTGTCGCAATTTGTTGCGTTGGAGAGCGGGTTTTGGGTGATTTTTTGATGGATAAATTGACGGTGGTTTAGTAGTCTTTGCAGTGCTGACAACTCGTTGTTGGCAAAGGAGAGGAGTGGTGGTTGGCTCTGTCAGAGAATAAGCAGCCCCCGAATCCTCAAAGTCATCAAGCATGATGGTGCATTGGCATTGTTGTGTCCTGCGTTGGCGGGGAGGTGGCAATCCTTATGGAGTCATTGCAGATATGTGAGTGTATCGGGCGTAGGGATCAGGGTCCGTAAGCCGGAGGGGGAAAGGGACGTCGGTCGAGAATGGGACCGGGGAATCCTTAGTAGCCACTGCGGAACCGGCCGGGTTTTGGACTTACGCTGAATCTGAAGTCCCAATCGTAGGGAGGGAGGAAACGATACTTCACAGGGGTCGGATGGTTTCATTGTTCTTTGACATAGTTCCCTAAAAGGAATGCAGGGCCGGTCGAAGTTCGACTTCCCAAAAGGGGAAGGGAGAAGGTGCTGGGCGTTTTTAGAATCGCTTGGCGCGCTCAACCCTCACCCCAGCCCTCTCCCTGTTGAAGGGAGAGGGAGATGGAGGCGTTGTGCTTCGGCGGTAGCGGGCGATGGATTTCACGGTGCCTTGGCGAAAAGAGTCAGGGCATCGCGGCAACGATGCCCTACCGGATTGAGGTTTTCTGCGTTTCTTTGTGGAGTGGCTGGCGGGAGTCGGATTCGGGAGGTGTGGACTGGTGGCTAGAGTGCCGCAGGACAGGATGCTATCGCGGAGTGTCACACTGAATGGATCAGGCGGGAAGGCTTACTTCGGGGAATGGTTAATTAGTTATCAGGTGGATGAGCCTGCTGGTTAGCCGGGGTCACTCCGTGCGTTCGTTATGGGCGTGGGGTGAAACCGGCTAAGCGGGGCGCATCCTGACACTGTCGCCCCGGCAGCACATTATTGGTGGCAGTTTCAGGATGCGCCCGGCCAGTCCGATGGTTGCTTGAACGCGAATGCTGGCCCTGCCAAGGTTTGCCCGTGCCCGGCACAGTCACCATCACGGTCGCGATCTGTACGCACAATCCGAATCCCGAGATTCTGCGAAGGTGTCTGGCCGCCTTGCGCGCTCAGAGGAACGTGCCTTCCTCCACCGAGTTGATCGTGGTGGACAACAGTTCACTCCCTCCGGTCACGGTGCCTTCAGAGTTTTCCGTTCTTCCAGGTTTTAACGCTACCCGTGTGGTGCGTGAGGAAACCTTGGGATTAACCCATGCCCGGCATCGGGCATTGCAGGAGGCGACCGGCGAGATCGTTGTTTTTGTAGATGATGACAATTTCCTGGCCCCGGATTATCTCGCCGTGGTCGCTCAGTTTTTTACGGATCATCCGCAGGCGGGGGCAGCGGGTGGTCGTTGTCTGGGAGAGTATGAGAGTCCACCGCCTGCATGGATCGCGTCTGTCGCTGCTTATCTGGCCATCTCCGATCAGGGGAACCAGGCCTTTCACATGACCCAGCCGGGCTGGTGGGCGCCTGTGGGCGCAGGAATGGCGGTCCGACGCCAAGCTGCCTTGCAGGCGTTTGCCAAACCCATGCTGCTCACCGATCGTCAGGGCAAGTCCCTTTCTTCGGGCGGCGATACGGAGATTTGTTACCGTCTTTGTCGCGCAGGGCATCAACTTTGGTATGTTCCGACCCTCAATCTAGAGCATTTTATGCCGGTCTGGCGGATTGAGCCGGCGTATCTATTGAAGCTGGCCGAGGGGATTGGCCAGTCGCAAGCCATCCTTGAAATCTACCGCCTACCGGATGAACGGCGTGGCCCGTTATTGGCATTGCGCCGGGCCATATATTTCGCACGGCAAGGGCTGGTTTATAAATGGCGCGCCTTGAGAGCAACGGAGGAAGGCGAACGGATCAGCGCACAAATACAGGCCACGCATTTACTGACGCAGGCAGGTTCGTTGTTCGGTTTGTGTTTTCATCTGCCCCGGGTTTAGGCAGCATACAGCATAACCGATAGGCTGTTCCTGATATGGTTTCCGAAGCACCCGTCATCTCCGTCGTCATCCCGCTTTTTAACGCGGGGCGATGGATTTTGGAAACGCTCGAGAGCATACGGGCGCAAACATTTTCCCGCTGGGAGATCGTGGTGGTCGATGACGGCTCTACTGATGACGGTCCGGCTCTCATACGGGACGAGGCGAACCGGGATGGACGCATCCGCTTTTTCCAGCAAGCCAATGCCGGTCCGGCCGTGGCCCGCCATTTCGGTGCGCAACAGGCGCGGGGTGATTGGCTGATTTTTTTGGATTCGGATGATTTGCTCCCACCGGCACGCATGGAAAAGGACTACCAGGCCACGCGACAGAGTGCCGACATCCAAGTGGCGGTCGGATCCGTAGAATGGTTCAGTGCGGATGGTGGTGTGGCTCATCAGAGTTTGCTAACGGGCGATTTGGAACTCAACCGCTGGCGGCATCAGTTTCATTCGGTGTTGAACTTCTCCGCCATGCTGGTTCGGAAGGAGGCGTATTTCGCCTGCGGCGGATTCAATCCTGACCGCTCAGTCTATTATGCGGAAGATTACGATTATGCCTTGCGCCTGTTGGAGAAGGCCCATCACGCACAGGTGGAAGGCATTTCCTTGCGCGTGCGCAAGCATGATACCAACCGGTCCACGCTGGCCGAACGAACTGTAGTGGAACACACCTTGGAAGTGATCCGACGAACCTGGAGCCGTTATGGGCTGGAGTTGAACTTGAGACAGGTCGATCAGCTTTTCCGCTTTTGGCGGCAAGAGCCGGGAGCCTTAACGGTCAGCGACTTGCAAGATCTGGTCCGCCTGCAGACCGCCTTGGCAGAGGCTTATCTTAAAAAACGACCAGCCGGAATCAAAAGCGTAGCCCGTGCATGGGAACAGACGCTGGCCGTGCGTCTGGCCGAAGCGAATCTGCCCAAGGTCGAGGAAAGTCACTTGCTGCGTTTGGAATCTGCCGAGCGCGGACTTTGGAACGCCTCGCGCATCCGTTTGCGCCTGGGAAAGCTGCGCTGGCAGCGTTGACATTCACTGGTTAAACCTTCAAATAGCCGTGCTGATGCCCGAGCTCCCAAAATTCAGCATCGTAACGCCCTCTTACAATCAAGGTCACTTCCTTGAGGAGACCATCCTGTCTGTCCTGAACCAGCGTTATCCGCACATCGAATACATCATCGTGGATGGCGGCAGCACGGATGACAGCGTGAACGTCATCAAGCGATATGAAAGCAAGTTGGCCTGGTGGGTGAGCGAGAAAGATCGCGGTCAGGCCCATGCAATCAACAAGGGTTTGGAGCGTGTGACCGGCGATATCGTCGCCTACTTGAACAGTGACGATGTTTTTCTGCCCGGAGCGTTTGACATGGTGGCCAAAATCTTCCTGGAAAGGCCGCACATCAACTGGCTGGCTGGTAATTGCATCCTGTTCGGCAATGCGGCCGAGGCGTGTGTGAAACACCCGACGCCGATGCCGGATGTGGCTTCCTGGCTGCACTATAACCGGTTGCCGCAGCAAAGCACCTTCTGGCGGCGCAGCGTGATGCAGAAGCATGGCCTGTTCGAGGAGAAGTTTCGCTACAGTTTCGATTACGAGTATTGGGTGCGGTTGGTTCATGGCGGGGAGAGGTGTGAGGTGGTGGATTTTCCGCTGGCCGGTTTCCGGCTGCACCCGCACAGCAAGACGGTGGCGGAGGGCACGCATTTCGCGGGCGAGGACAAGGCGTTTCGTGATTTGTATCTGGCCAAGTTGAAACCGGAAGAGGTGAAGTCATTTGAGCTGATGGAGCGAAATGGACAGACGTTCGCCGAATTCACCAAGGCCATGGAGCTGCATCGCCAGGGGCAAGGGTCGGCGGCGTGGAACCAGTTCTTCGCCGCAGCGAAGAAGAATCCGGGCAGTGTCGCCACACGCTTTGGTCTGGGCTGTTTCCGCCGGCTGTTGCGGTCTTCGTAAGCCAGAACAATGAACGTGCCCTATCATCTGGCCTTGCATTTGGGGAGGTTGCGCCGTCGCCAATACAAAGCGGGACTGGCGCGGATCGTCGCCCGCGAGTTGCCGGTGCGTCCGGAACTGCCGGTCCATTTTTACGGTTTCTCGAGTCACAACGATCTTCCTGAACAGATAGCCTGCCTGCGCTCGCTGCACGCTCATGTGGGGCCGCCCCGGAAAACCACCATCATTTCCGATGGCTCACATACGCCAGAGGATCTGGACATCCTGAGCCGGTTGGTCGTGCCGCCCAAAGTGATTCATTTCAGCCAGTTCATCTCTCCGAACCTGCCTCCGGCAGTCATGCGTTACGCTGCGCAGCATCCTCTGGGCAAGAAGCTGACTGCCATTCTCTCGTTGCCGGTGGATGAACCGAGCCTCTATTCTGATTCGGACATCCTTTATTTCGCGGGGGCGGAGGACCTTCGTCGTCAACTGGCCTCGCAGGATTCTGCGGCTGCCTATCTGCCGGATTGCTATCCTTCTTTCGATGCCCGCCTATTAGTTTCCCCGGAGGAAAACCTTAACCCGGTGAATGCCGGTTTCTTTTTCCTGAACCAACCCCTCGATTGGAGCTCCGCCTTGGAACGGTTCAATGCCTTGACGGGCGACGGGTCGCATTTTACGGAGCAGACTGTGATCCATCTCGCTTTGCGCGCGGCCAAGGCACGGCCTTTGCCGACGGAAAAATACGTGCTGGCCAATGACGATCAATGGCTTTGGCGCGATCTGCATGCTGGTCCTCACGTTGCCCTGCGGCATTACATCAGCTCGTTTCGGCATAAGTTTTGGATGAAGGTGCGGTACTAGGGCGAACTTGTTACCCCAGCAGATACGCCCTATGCTCGCCTCAACTTGGCATGAGCGTAACGGAAAGCACAGCGCGCGGTGAATATGTCAGCGTGGTCATCCCCGCTTACAACCGGGCGCATTATATCCACGAAGCGCTCGATTCCGTCTTCGCGCAAGGGGCGTGCATCGGCGAAATCATCGTGGTGGATGACGGCTCGACGGATGGAACGGTGGAAACGCTCCAGGCTATAAAAGATTCGCGCCTAAAAGTTGTGCGGCAGACGAATCAAGGTGCGGCGGCTGCCCGGCAACGCGGGTGGTTGGAATGTCAGGGAGCGTGGGTGATCTTCTTGGATTCGGATGATGCGCTGGAGCCGGGTTGTGTGGAGAAACAACTCGCTGCGGCAAAAGAAAATCCCGGAGCGGTGGTCTATGCCCGTACCAGCATCCACGAAGATCAGGTGACGAAGCCACCGTCCATGGTGCTGAGCTTCTCACAGAAGACGGGGGATGTGCTGCACGACCTCTGCTTCTACAGCGGCGGCACCATCTTCAGCGCGATCTTTTCCGCACAAGCTCTGGAAGCTGTGGGCGGGTTCTTCCCAGAGAAGACGGACTGTGTGAGTGAGGATATCGATTTCGCGGTGCGTCTGGCGGTGAAGTTCCCTTTCGTTTTTCTTCCTATCGTCACCTATCGCACGCGTAATCATCCGGCGAACACATACAAGAACCGCGAATTCCAACAGCGCATCTATCTCTCCGCGCAAAAGGTGATGGCGGAACGTCTGCCGAAAGCGCCTAAGTATTGGTTACTGCGCGCCCGTAGCCAGGCCTACTTCCTAGGACTCGCCGCGCAAGTGGATGAGGAGCTTGGCCGACCGATGAAAGCCAAGGAACGCTATTTGCAAAGCTTGAAGCATTGGCCCATCAAGCTGGGCGCTTGGAAAGGTTTCTGGCGTACCAAGAACTCGAAGGAGATGGCTAAGGCATGAAACCACGCGTCGCCATGGTTTGCTCGGGGCTTGGTCAGGTGCGCCGGGGCAATGAGACGTGGGCGCATACGGTGGCGGAAGCGCTGCATGCGGCGGGTTGGCCGGTAACGCTCTTTGGCGGTGGGCCGCTGACGACCACTTGTCCTTATGTGCAGATCTCCAATTGGCCGCGGGAATCGTTCCTCGCCCGCTTCGGCGTGAGCTGGCACAACCGTTATCTGCTGGAGCAGCTCAGCTTTGCCGCCGCGGTCAAACGTCATCTCGCGCGCGATCCGCATCCGCTCATCCACGTCGCCGATCCCGCGCTGGGCCAGCGTCTGCAACGCAGTGCGAAGGAGTTGAACGCGCGATTGGTTTACAAAGATGGCCTGTTGCTGGGACCCGCATGGTGCCGCCAGTTCGATATCGTGCAAGTGCTCGCGCCCGCCTATTTGGAAGCTGCCCGGGCGGCGAAGGTAGACGTCAGCAAATGGTTCATCGTGCCGCATCTGGTGGACACACAACGATTTCAACCACCCGCCGATCGCGCTGTTATCCGTCGTCAGTTGTTTGGTGATAAGATTCCGGCGAATGCTTGTGTGGTTTTGGCGGTGGGTGATCTCTCGCCGAACAGCAACAAGCGGCTCGATTGGATTGTGCGGGAGACGGCCTCATTGCCCGAAGCAGCTCGCCCCCACGTCGTCATCATCGGCCAAGCCAGCCCAGCAGACGCCCACGCATTTCAAGAACTGGCCGCGGGTCTTTTGCGCGAACGCGCCATTGTGCTCACCAACGTGAAGCCAACGGATATGCCGACTTATTATCAGGCTGCGGACATCTTCGCCCATGCTGCCCAGCGCGAGCCTTTTGGCATCGTATTCCTCGAGGCTATGGCGAGCGGCTTGCCGGTGCTGGCGCATAATTATGAAGTGACGCAATGGATCGTGGGCGAGGGTGGACTGTCCTTTGACATGGGCGCGAGTGGTGAACTGGCGAAGCGTCTACAGACTTGGGAGCAGCAACCGTCGGAGCGTCAACACTTCGCGGAGAAGGCGCGGGCGCGGGCGGTGAATCGTTTCTCTCCGGCGCAGATCGTGCCGCTCTACGAGCAAATGTATCGGCAAATCACGGTAACGGGTGTAACGTCTTAACGAATGAACGTCGCGTTTCTCAACGAGAACACGCTGGGGCACGCTTCTTATCTGATGCCGTTTGTCCGCTGGTTCGAGGCGCATCCGGAAGCGGGCATCCAGCCGCACGTCATTCACGCCACGCCGCTCCCGCCGGACATGCGCTGGCGGGCGGACATGTCCATCCGCGGTCTGCGCAAGGCCGGGCTCGATTTTCACAACGCCCGCTGGCGGCTCACCGTGAGCGAACATGTGCGCAATGAACTCGATGCCTTGCGTGCGAAGCAACCGCTCGATGCCGTGGTGGTGAACACCCAGAGCGTCGCGCTGCATCTCACCGACCTGGTGAATGAACTGCCTGTGTGCGTGTGCCTGGATGCCACGTTCCAACAGCTCGCCAGTTCACATTGGTTTGCACCGAACGCGCCGACACGATGGTTGCTACCGTTGACTTTAGCGCCACTCGCCTGCACGGAACGCGAATTGTTTCATGCGGCCACGAAGCTCTTTCCGTGGAGTGAAGGGGTGGCAGAGAGTTTGCGGCACGACTATCAGGAACCGGCGGCGAAGGTCCAGATGCTTCCGCCTTCGCTCGAACTGGGCCAACTGCCTTTCAAGCCGCGCACAACTCTCAGCCACAAGCCACGACTCCTGTTCATCGGTGGAGATTTTATCCGGAAAGGCGGGCCGTTGTTGCTGGAGGTTTTCCGCCAGCATCTGTCAACTCGTGCGGAACTGCACATTGTCACGCAATCACAGGTGGCAGAGGAACCGGATGTTAAGGTGCATCATCACGTGCAGGCGTATTCACCGGAATGGTTGGCGCTGTGGGAGCAGGCGGATGCGTTTGTGTTCCCTTCCACGCTGGAAACTTTCGGCCTTGTGCTGGTGGAAGCACTAGCCTTGGGCGTGCCGGTGATCACGTCAGAAGTAGGTGCCGCCAAGGAATTGATCGGAGCGAATGAGCGCGGCCTGTTGCTGAAGGATAATCATCCGGCGACGTTGAAAGAGGCCTTGGATGCGTTGTTGGAGAATTATCCGGCAGCGGCGAGGCGAGCACAGGCGGGCCGGGCCTGGGTGGAGCAGCGGCATAACCTCGCGCTGAATGCTGGCGTGCTCGCCCAGACTCTGCGAGAGTTGCGGCGGTGATGCATAAACTATGAGCGGTGAGATCGAACAGGGCCATTACGCAAAGAAGCAGATCTGTTGCGGCTGCGGGCTCATCGCATGGAGTCATCAATCGCGCTTCAAGCGTGGCGTGAAGCTCGCGGCACGGTTCGAGGGCAAGAAGTTGCTGGATTACGGCAGCGGCGACGGCACGTTCCTGGCCATGCTCATGCAATCTCCCCATGCCCCCGCCTTGGCCATCGGCGCGGAGATTGATCAGCGACAGGTGGATGAATGCAACCGGCGGCTGGCGGGTGATCTGAAAAACCTGCGCTTCATCCACGGCAGCGACCTTACCCAGCCGGAGCATCAAGGCGCTTACGATGCCGTGGTCTGCATGGAAGTGCTGGAACATGTGGTGGAGCTGGACGCCATGCTGGATAATTTTGCGAAATGGGTGAAGCCCGGTGGTGAACTGCTCATCAGCGTGCCGGTGGAGACGGGTCTGCCTCTGCTGGTGAAGCAGAGCGCGCGCTGTGTCGCGGGCTGGCGCGGGCTGGGTGATTATCCGGGGATGAATCCGTATACTTGGGGACAATTGTTCACGAGTGTGTTTGCCGGTGCCGAGCAGCACATCGAACGGCCTGTTCATCGCGAGGCGGATGGTTTTTCTTCTCACGATCACAAAGGCTTCAATTGGATGCGATTGCGGAAAAAGTTGTCCGAACGGTTTGAACTGTTGGAGACAACGGCCTCGCCCATTAGCTGGTTGTCACCGCATCTGGGGAGTCAGGCGTGGTTTGTGTTGCGGAAACGTAGTTAGTTTTGTCGGTTTTCTAAGTCTTACCTATGCCTGAATTACCCGAAGTGGAAGTGCTCGTGCGTCATCTTGATCCACTGGTGAAGGGGCAGCGCATCAAGGGAGTGACGGTGCGCCGGGAGAAGGTCATCCGCCCGACCACACCGCAGCAACTGGCGGAGACACTCACGGGCGCGACGTTGCAGGGGGTCACGCGACGGGCGAAGTTCCTGCTTTTTCAACTCAAGGCGAAAGGCGCCAAAGAGACGTTTCCATTGATTGCACACTTGGGCATGACAGGACGTATCTTTCTGCAAGCGAAGAAAGACGTTTTACCCAAGCACACTGCGGTGGTGCTCGATCTAGGCACCAACGTGCTGGTGTTTGAAGACACGCGTTATTTCGGACGATTCACGTTGGATGCCTCACCGCTTAGCGCATTGGGTCCGGAACCGCTGACGGAGGATTTTGATGTGGCGGCTTTTTCCCACGCGCTCAAACGTTCCAGCCAGCCCATCAAAGTGAAGCTGCTGGACCAGACGCTCATCGCGGGTGTGGGTAATATCTACGCGAGCGAATCGCTCTTTCGAGCAGGCGTGTCGCCGAAGCGGAGCAGTGACAAATTGAAAGGCACCGAAGTCATTACCTTGCTGAAAGCCATCCAGGAAGTGCTGGCTGAGGCCATCCAGTTTGGCAGCACCATACCCTTGGACTATGCGGGGACGGGCAAGCGTGATGGCCTCTTCTACTATGGTCAGCCGGTGGAAGCACCCAATTTTTACGAAGAACGGCTGTTGGTCTATGACCGTTTCGAAAAGCCGTGCGTGAAGTGCCAGACACTGATCAAGCGTTTCGTGCAGGCGACGCGCAGCACATATTTTTGTCCCAAGTGCCAGCGATGAACAGTGCTCGCCCCTTTGAGTGGGTTCTGGTAGCGTCATAGCCGTATCCATCATTTATGCTGCCTGCTCGCACAAGACTGACTTTAACTTTTGCGCTGATCCCCTTGGCCGTGGTGCTGGCTGCGCCGTTGGTCAGCAAGCTCAAGCCGCATCCGGATGCGGTGCCTAATGCGCACGGTCCCGAAGAAGTGGATAATCCCGCACTGGTGCCCTTCATCGTGGCGGACCCGACTTCATTGCCTGGTATCGTGGTGGATGATACGAGCGCCACCTTGGTCGGAAAGTGGCAATACTCCACGCATACGCCGCCGTATGTTGGCTTGGGTTATCTCCATGATCAAAACGAAGGCAAAGGCGCGAAGTCTGTGACCTTCACACCGAATCTGCCGAAAGACGGTCTGTATGAAGTGCGACTGGCGCATTGTTACAATATCCGCCGCGCCACCAATGCGCCGGTGACCATCCATCATGCGGAGGGAGAGAAAATGATTCGCGTAAACGAACAGACATCATCCGAACATGCTAAACTGTTCACCACACTCGGGACCTTTCGGTTCAAGGCGGGAACCAATGGCTGGGTCCGCATTTCCAATGAAGGGACGGAGGGGAAGTATGTGATCGCGGATGCGATCCAGTGGCTGCCGCAGGCAGAAGAGAAGAAGTGAATGAGACGGGCAGCATGGCAGTCTAATTTTCGTGTGTTCATCAGCAACGCTTTCGCTAAAATCACTCAAATGAAATTTACCCGTCTTTCTGCTTTTTGTTTCGCACTGGCAGGTGCGTTGATCGGCCACGCATCGGCTGCGGATGCTCCGCTGGTGTTCAAAGACCCCACGCCGAAACGCTACGATTTCACCGCGCGCGCCAGCCAGATTGATCCTAAGGCCAAGGCGCATCCGGAGATCAGTTTCCTTTTTGAAAAAGATGGCAAGCCAGCGGATACCGAGAAGGCTTCCGTGGATACGCGGGTGAAGCCGCAGGGCAAGCTCGTCATCTGGTTGATGGGGCATAACGGCCAGTTGTTCGACCGCCTGAACAGCTATGGGCTGCACGCCATCCAGGTGCATTATGCGAATGGTTGGTTTGGCAAGTTCGGCAACATGTCACCCGGCAATGATGGTAAACTGCTCGGGCACATCCGGCTCGAAGCTTGCACGGGTGAGGACGTCAGCCCTTTGGTGGACATCCCGAAGCCAGACGGAATGATGGAGCGTTCGTTCCAATTCGTGAGCTGGCTGGCCAAGCAAAATCCGCAGGGCGGCTGGGAATATTTCCTCAGCGACGACAAGAAGGGGTTGCGCTGGGACCGCGTCATCATTTCCGGTGCATCGCATGGTGCGACCACTGCCGCACGTTTCGCGAAGCATGTGAAAGTGGATCGCGTGGTGATGCTTTGCGGACCGCGTGACCAGTTGGAAACGTGGCAGGGATTGCCCTCCGCTACGCCGGAGAACCGGTACTTCGGTTTCAGCCATGTGCTGGATGGCGGCTGGACGGGGGACCACTACTGCCGTTCATGGGAACTCATCGGCCTGCAGAAATTCGGGCCGATCGTGGACGTGGACAAGGTGGCCGCGCCGTATGGCAACTCACGTCGTCTCATCACGGCAGCGGATGTGAAGGGTAATGCGGACCGGGCTCATGGTTCGGTGACGCCCGGTAAATCTGCGGTAACGGATGCAGCGGGTAAATTCATCCATGAGCCGGTTTGGCGCTATCTCTACACCCATCCGGTGGATAAGGTTGGCGAGGCTGTGCCGCATGACCAGAGCTGCCAGATGGAGCCGCGTCAGGCACCGGCAAAGGCCAAGAAATAACGGCGCTGAAATTTCATCGAGCGTGAGTGTGTTCCAAGAACACCTCACGCTTTTTTAGTTCAACACGGGCTTGCTCAATAGCTCCGCCGGGGCCACCTCGATCTGGCTGGCGATCTCGGACGGAATATTGGCCGCGCCCATCTTGCCGTGTTCATCGCGCGTCACGCAGACGACGGTGAGCTTGCCGCGGGCGATCTCGCCGGGATGGTTTCCATTTAGTTTGCGGAACTTGAAGAGGTAACTGATCGATTTGGAGCGCTTCTCGCAGACGAGCAGATGGATCTCCACCTCGTCCTCAAAGCGCAGGGGTTGCTTGTAATCGCACGAGGCATGGACGCGCGGCCAGCCGACATGCGGGCTGACCTGGGTGGTGACGATGGAGAAGCCCAGCGAACGGAAGAAGGCATGCTCCGCCGTCTCCATATAGCGGAAGAAATTCGAGTAATGGACGATACCCGCCATATCCGTCTCGGAGAACTCCACCCGGCGGACCACTTTGAATTCGTAGGGCATGGTGGCTGAACCTACCGCGAAACCGTTTCCCGCTTCAACTCCGCAAAAGTGAGGGCCATCTGCTGGGCCATCGACTCGATGCTGAAGCGCGAATGGACCATGCGATGGCCCGTCTCAGCCATCGTGCGGAGGTGGCGGGTTTCCGTCAGCGTCGTCTCCAGCGCATTGGCCAAGGCACCGGGGCTGTTTGGCTCATAAAGGGCGCCGCCGCCGGTGGTTTCCACCAGTTCCGGGAAGGAAGCCACACGCGGTTGCACCACTGGTACACCGGAAGCGAGCGCTTCGATCACATAGAGTCCGAACGCCTCACCGTAGAGGGCAGGCACGCAGAACACGCTCAGGCCGCGGAAGAAATCCAGCTTCTGTTCGCGCGTCAGGTTCGGATGAAACTCCACATCACTTGAAAAGCCGGCCCGCTGGATACGTGCTTTCAATTGATCGACGAAGGGCTCATCCGATGGGCCACAGCCGCCACCGATTTTCAGCTTCAGGCCGATCACGCGATTGCGTTGCTTGAGTGAGAGGAAAGCGTCCACCAAGGCGTCGAGGCCCTTGTCCTTGCACATGCGGGCAAAGAAGCCGATGACCGGCGCGGTATTCGTCGTCACCGCTGGCGGTGTCGTCGGATATCCCGTGAGATTAATGCCGTTGTAGATCACCTTCATCTTCGTAGCGGGGATCTGCATCTTCGCCATCATGCGTTCGCCGAAGTAGCGGCTTGGAGCGATGAAGAGATCCACCTCGCGACCGCGTTCGGCCAGCAATTGCCACATCGCCTGACGACCTTCCTCCGGCATGGCATCGATGAAAGAGTCTTCGCCTTGTAACATGCACACCACGGAGGATTTCAATTCCTGCTTCATGCGGCGCGTGAAGCCGATGAGCATGGCATTGGAAAGACTGATGATTTCGGGATGTTTCTGTGGTTTGAGATAGGCGATCAGATCTTCCAGTTCGCGGGCCTGATGACCTTCCTCACCGCGCAACATGGAGATGGCGATATCCACCACATCACCGGCCTGCGTCTTGGCGGCTTTGCCAGAAGCCCATTTCAACAAAGTGGGCGAGGCGATGAGGCGGTGCAGCCATTGGGGCGCGCTGCGGTACCAGGCGGACTGCTGCGCCAGATAGACGTTCACGCCGTTGAAGAACGTCGGGACGCCCTTGCTCTGGTCCTCCTCCTCCAAGGTCATGGGGAGGTAGAGCGGGATCATCAGGGTATCGTGCCCCTGTTTCCGCAAGGCGCCCACCATGGCATTGTCGCGGAAACAATTTCCACAATACATGCCACCGGCACCCGGCGTGATCTGCACGATGTTCACAGGACAATTATCCGCAGAAATATTTAACTGTCCAGTGGCAGAATGGCCCGGGTCCGATTTCCGTCGCGCGTAAGCTTAAGCCTGCGGCGCGGTTTCCGGCGGATCGCGATGCACGGATTCGGGAGAAAAAGCGGGCAGACAGACCGCGATGTATTCGGCACCTTCGGTGCCGGGTGTGCTGTATTGAACCCACTCGCCGGCTTTGGTGGCGATGGCTTGGCCAGCGTGCACATCGATAAAGCCGTCGTTATGCAACACGCGGAGCATGCCTTTGAGCACGATGGTGAACTCATCGAATTCAGGCGTCTGGCCCGGTTCCGTCCAGCCGGAGAGACTGATCATGCGTGCGATGCTGAGGCGGGATTCCTGGGAGTTCACGTTCCCGACAAATTCCTCGATGGTCTTGGGACGGTTACCCGCGGCTTTGATGCGGGTGGGGTGGGCGATCAATATCGGCATGCGCAGCAAGATGCGCGAGCCATGCGGGGAGCGCAAATCGATTGTCAGATTTACGATGAAATGCGTTCACGATTTTTGCGATTCAAGTTCATGCGCACAAACTGCCTGGGAGCGTGGGCTTGCCTCGCGTGACCTTTTCCGCCTGGCCTTGTCTATTCATTACAGTCAGTAAACCACTAACACCGTAAGTCTATGAGTCGTTTTGCTTACGTGGCATTGGACGCCAAGGGCAAGGAAAACAGGGGGCAGTTGGACGCCGCCACTTCACTCGAAGCCGTAGCCCGCATCAAGGAGATGGGCTGGTTTCCCACCAAAATCACTGAAACCAAGACTGCCAAAGGAAAGGCGGGACCGGTCGCGGCAAAACCGGTCACGGGCCTGGCGCGATGGCGCAAGATCACCTTCGGCTCGCACCGGGTAAAACCCAAGTATCTGGCGACCATCACGCGGCAACTGGCCACGATGCTGGATGCGGGCATGCCGCTGCTGCGCGCGTTGCGATTGTTGCAAGAGCAAGAGACCGGCGGGAGCACGCTGCTGTTGTTGCGTGAGATCGCGGAGGATATCGAGAGCGGCAATACGTTCAGTGAAGCACTGGCGCGGCATCCGAAGACGTTCGACAAATTGTATGTGAACATGGTGAAGGCGGGCGAATTGGGCGGCGTGCTGGAACTGGTGCTGAACCGGCTGGCGGATTTTCTGGAGAAAGCGGAACGTCTGAAAGGGCGCGTCATCGCCGCGATGTTCTATCCGGTGTCCGTGCTGCTGGTGGCGTTTGGGATCGTGGCCGGGTTGATGCACTTCGTGGTTCCGAAGTTCAAAACGGTTTTCACCGACCTGATGGAGGGCAAGCCGCTGCCTGCGTTCACCCAGTTCGTTTTTGATCTGTCCGCGCGTTTTCAAAAACATTTTGTGACGATCTTGCTGAGCTGCATCGGGGCGTGGATGTTATTGGTGTTTCTGCGCAAGCTGCCGGTGGTCGGGCGGTGGTGGGACCGGAGGCGTTGGTATCTGCCGGTGGTGGGAAATCTCTTGCGCAAGCTGGCGCTGGTGCGCTTCACGCGCACTTTGGGAACACTCATTGCCAGTGGTGTGCCGATCTTGCAAGCGCTCGCCATCGTGCGGGAAGTGGCGGGAAACTTGGTGTTGGCGGAGGCGATCGATGCGGTGCACCAAAGTGTGCGCGAGGGGGAATCACTCACGGCACCCTTGCGCACGGCGCGGATCTTTCCACCCATTGTGGTCGGGCTGATGGATGTGGGCGAACAAACGGGCGCGCTGCCGGAGATGTTGTTGCGCATCGCCGACACAGCGGAGCAAGAGGCGGACAATATCATCGCGGCACTGTCCTCGTTGCTGGAGCCGATCTTGATCGTGATCCTCGCGGTGATCGTGGGCACGATCGTCATCGCGCTGTTCATGCCGATCATCGACATCTCGAACGGCTTTGGAACCAAGCCGGGAGAATGATGCGTCAGGCTTTTTTCTTGGGCTTGAACTGGGCGGCGTGAAGCTGGATGAGGGTCAGCTCTTTCTCGGTCAAGCGGCTGCGGACCAGCAACCAGTGTTCGTGGTGGTGCGGCTTGCCCTGGGTCTTCACCGCCAGGAAAAGCCATTTTCCCGCCTCAAAATTATTGCGCTCGCAGCCGAGACCTTCGCTGAGCATGTAGCCCATCATGTATTGCGATTCGGGATTGCCCCGCTCGGCCGCGCGCTGGAACCATTCGATAGCGGCGGTGTAGTCTTTGTCCACGCCCCGGCCGGTATAGTAGAGATAGGCCAGACCGTATTCCGCCCAATCATGGTTCTGTTTTCCCGCCGCTTCATACCAGCGCGCTGCCTGTTGGGGATCCGTGGGGATGTCCTTGCTCTTGTCATAGAGAGTGGCGAGTTCGTATTGGGCCCAAACGACGCCAGCTTCCGACGCCTGACGGTACCACTTCACTGCTTCGGGGATATCTTTGGGGAGACCGCCTTCGCCCGTGGTGTAAATCATGGCGAGCTCATAGGCCGACCATTCGTTGCCACCTTCGGCGGAGGCTTTGTACCAGCGAATGGCCTCCGCCATGTTCTGGGGGACGCTTTTTCCGGCGCGGTATTGGTCAGCCAGGAGCGGTTGGGCGTATTTGTGACCTTGAGCGGCGGCGCGTGACAGCCATTGCAGAGCTTTGGCCGCATCGGGTGTGGCGCGAGGGAAGGCAGCCAAACCGGCGCTGTTGGTGGCGAGGAAGGCATTGGCAGCGGCCCGGAAGCGGGTGGTGGCAGTGTCAGGATCAGCGGGGCCTACCATGCTATTCAGGTAGAGCAACCCCAACCGGAACTGCGCCTCGGCATCGCCAGCCTCCCCCTGCGCCAGCCATTCCTTTTCCGCAGCCGACTGGGTGGAGGTCACCGTGGGCGGCGGGTTGGTAGCAGGCGACGCTGGGGTTGATGGCTTTTGATCGCAGCCGTTCCCCATCAGCAACACGGTTGCCACCAACAAGAGCCCTAACTGTTTCCTAACGTCCACTCTCACGCAGGGAGAGTTTACCGTTCAATTTCCAGCGGACGCAAGACAGGTGAAGTCCCGGCTACCACTAGGGGATGGCCAAGGGGGGCGGTAGGCTATTGGCTGGTTGACTGGATGCTGAACGGGCATGGACGATGAAGATCTCGCCGGCTTGCGGATCGAGCGTCAGGGCAAAACCGTGCGGCGGTTGCAGGGAAGCCAGGACGGGATGGAACTGTTGCAACTCCGGCAAGGTGTGAGGGAGGCGGTTATGTTTTTTGCGATAGTCTTCGAGCGCGGCGTTCCACTTCAAATAGACTTTCTCGGTGAGGTCGGCCAGTTCCGCCTTTTTTTCTGCGTCATTCACCAAGGGAACCGAGGCGGAAGATGGTGTGTTGGCGGGAGTGGCGAGGGGATCGAAGGCTGACGGCGTGCCGAGGGATGGAGTAACGGCGGAGACATCGACCACGGGGAGCGCGGCTGTTTGGGCAGGGGCGACTACGAGATCGGTTTCTTCGGTGGAGCAGCCGACGACCAAGGCGGATAGGACGAGGAGATGGTAAAAATGTTTCATGATGCTTAATGGATAATGGTGAGGAAGGGGTGACCGCCGAGTAATGCACGACCCGACGGTCACCCATGGACACGGTCCAGGAGCTTAATCTTTGGAATTGATGGTCCAGTAACCGGTCTGCCGCTGGAGTACGGTGTTGGTTTCACCCAAGGTTTTTTCCGGGGCCAAGGTTTCCGCGTGACCATCCACAAAGAGGAAGTTGAAGCCGCCATTGTGGAAGTTCGGAGCGGTTTCCGCATCTTGGCCGGAGGGCAGGAACTGGTTTGGGCCGGCGTGCGGGATGCCAGACTGGTTCTGATTTCCCTGCACGTTGTTCGGATGCGTGCGCTCGGTGATGATGAGTGTTTCGCTCGGGGCCTGGATGATCGCGGTGCGCACGGCTTTTTGATGGCGCGGGTAGCCGCTGTTGACGCTATCGCGCGAGTCCCACGAGTTCATGGTGGCGTCCTGCCAATCCCAGCCGAGACCGACACCGGTGCGGTTGGCAGGATTCGGCGGCCAATCGGCGGCGGAAGGAGCCTGTGGTCCGATGGTCAATTGACCATTGTTGTGCATGGCCATGGCGTAGCTGCGGCGGGCACCGAGCGGGAAGCCATCAAGGGGCAGCTTGTCGGACGGGCAGACGAGCGCGGGGATGCGTTGGCCGAAGGGGATGTGATTCTTGCGCTTGTCGTCTTCGGCCCAATTGCCGCCGAGGTAGTTGTTGATCACGTCATCCCAGCTCCAATGCCAGTTGCCTTGTTGCACGAGGCGGATGCCCTGATAGGGGAGCTTTTCCTTCTGGTCATCGGAGTACATCTGGATGGCGAGACCGACCTGCTTGAGGTTGCTCAGGCACTTGGTGGCCAGGCCCTTGGTCTTGGCCTTGGCCAAGGCAGGCAGGAGCATGCCAGCGAGGATCGCGATGATGGCGATGACGACGAGCAGCTCAATGAGCGTGAAACCGTGGGAACGCCGGGAGGCGTTGCGGGACCGTGAGGACGATTGAGTGACAGACATGGATTTTCATATTCATGGCCTTCCTCCAGAGGTCTGGTAAGAGCTAACCGATCAATGATGAGCGCCCTGAGCGGGGTCGCTTTTCTACTTACTCTTGGTCGCGTTCGGGACGATCGAGCCGCACTTTTTCCGTGCACTCGATCTGGACGACGCGACCTTCATGAACCACCACCTGCACCACGCCGAAGCGGAGGGCGGACACCTTTTGCTTCACCACGGCCAGCCAATCCTCTTCAGAATTCACAGGCGTTGCGCGATTTGGTGTCGGTTGGTTATTCATATACTACAGTAACTAGGTAGAGATTATGTATATTTCATTTTTGTGCAAGGGGAAATTTCAAAAAATCTTTGGTGATGTTGTAAAAAGGCAGCGGCAAAGGCAGACGCTGCCCTGGGCTGGAATCTTTTGGCCCGTTGGGCCAAAGGCTTAATTTGCTTGTGCCCGTTGCTGTGGGCGAGGTCCGACCTCACGGCACGGGGTGAAGCACCCACAACTTCACTTCTGAATCCGATACAAATGCGTTTTGCTGCGGAGGATCAATGCGTCATCCACTACGGCGGGGGCAGACATGAAGCCGTCGCCGAGTTTGCTTTTGGCGAGGATCTTCAGTTCGCGGCCGGGTTGGAGGACGGTGATGTCGCCAGTGTGACTGAAGAGGTAGAGGCGGCCATCCACATGGAGCGGCGTGGCGGAATAGGCGCCGCCGATGCGTTCCTTCCAGATCTCGGTGCCATCGATGGCATCCAGGCAGGTGACGATGCCGTCATCGGAGACGAGGAAGAGGTCCTTGCCGATGACGATGGGCGTGGGCTTGCTGGGCACGCCTTTCAGATATTTCCAGGCGACGTGGGTGTTGGTGAGATCGCCTTTGCCATCGGGCTTGATGACCCAGAGCTGTGCTTTGTCGAAACAGGAGGAGACGTAGAGCAGTCCGTTGGCGTAGACGGGTGGTTGCACATTCGAATAGCCGGGGACGTCCACCCACCAGATCTCTTTACCGGTGAGCGGCTCGTAACTGCTGAGGCGAAAGCCGCCGGGGCTGACGAGTTGGTCCTGGCCGTTCACATTGATGATCGTCGGTGTCGCATACGCTTTACGCTTCTGCGGATTGGCCGCGCTCATGTCATTCGAGCGATCGGTCTTCCACACTTGTTGGCCGGTCTTCTTGTCCAGGGCGACGACGTAGCGGAGTTCGGTGCCATCGCAATTCAGGATAAAGAGATTCTTGTAGAGGATGGGGGAACTGCCGGGGCCGTTACCGCCGTGATCGTGAGGGAGACGGGCGTTCTTCCAGAGAATCTTGCCGGACTTGGTATCCACACACGCGGCCCCATACATGCCGAAGGCGAAGTAGGCGCGGCCATCTTCCAATACTGGAGTAGGGGAGGCGTGGCTGTTCAGGGCGTGGATCGGTGCGGGGGCATCGATGTGGAAAAGCTCGATATCATGAAGCAGTTTTCCAGTCTCGCGCTCCACGCAGATGGCGCGGAGGGATTTGCCTTCATCGGTGGCGGTGGCCATCCAGATCTGCTTGCCGAGCACCACGGGTGAGGACCAGCCCTTGCCGGGGATCGCGACTTTCCAGCGCACGTCTTTGTCTTCGGCGAATTCGGTGGGGATGTTCTTCCCTTGCGCATGGCCGGGCTGGCCTTGGCCGAGGAACTTGGGCCAGTCAGAATCCGCAAAGGCATTTCCCGCGAGCAGGGCGGCAGCAAAGAGTCCGGTGATCAGGCGCATAGGCTTCAGATTTGAAGCGCTTATCTGAAGGGAAATTCAAAGAGATTCAATGCTTTAAAGACGGGGCGGGCACCCCTCACCCCGGCCCTCTCCCCTCCAAGGGGCGAGGGTGGTGGAGCGCTTCCGTGCTATTTTCGCTGCACCGGCATTTCATGGGCGGTTTGCACGGGCGACAAACAAGCGAAGTATACCCAGTAGATGAGTGCGAATTGCAGAGGAAGGCGCGCCCACAATGCCCAATTGGGAATGGAGACGCCTTCCCAACCGTTCAAAGCCGCGTTGATATTGGCGGGAAAAATCGCGATGAGCAAAAGGATGAGGCACCAGCCGGTGAGGCGTCGTAGAGAGGGAACGAGCACGCCGATGCCACCGAGCATCTCGGCCAGGCCGCTGATGATGTTCAAGGCCTCATGCGCTGGCAGAGACTTGGGCATCATCGCGAGATATGGTTTTGGATTCAGGAAATGGTTGAGGCCGGCGATGAAGAAGAATACGGCGAGGAAATAGCGGGCACGTTGACGAGTGCGGTGTTTGGGATCGGTGATTGCGGGTGAACTCACAGGCGGAAAATAACACTGCGGCTGCTCCGTGCAAGCACCGGAGGCAGCCGCAGATTTCGATCTATCGATGTAGGATTACACGGTCGGTTCCCAGCCGGGGCGGTATTCGCGGCGCCAGAGTTTCTCGGTGCCTTCGGCGTTGGTGATCTTTTTCCCGTCGAACTGAACCACCTTGCCGCTGCGGTAGGCGATGTTCGCCAAGTGACAGAGCATGGAGCTTTTCTGCGCTTCCTCGATCTCCGAATTCAGGCGCTCGCCGAGGCGGATGGAATTGATGAAGTTCGTGAAGTGCGGGACATCGCTGGCTTTGCCGGGATTCTTGAAAGTCTCCACGCCTTTGATGTCGTAGATGGCGTAGCCGTTGCTGGTCATGGACATCACGCCGCCTTCGCCATAGAAGGCGCAGAAGGGCTGTACCTCGGGCTTGCGCAAGTGGCAGCTCGAAATCTCCAGCGTGGCACCGCAGTGACCGAAGTCATAGACGGCCACGCCGGTGTCGGGTGTTTCCTGATCATCATCGTAATGATAGCGGCCACCGTGGAACGCGACGCTCTTGGGGTGGTCCACGCCGAGGCCCCAGCGGACCATATCCAACATGTGCGGGCCGTTATTCGCCATCTCGCCGCCGCCGTAATGCCAGACCCAATGCCAGCCATAGGGCACGAGATTTTTCTGATACGGACGCTCGGGCGTGGGGCCTTGCCAGAGGCTATAGTTTAGGGATTCCGGTGGGTTCTCCGGCGCGCCTTTTTTGATGTCCTGACGGCCATTGGTGTAATAGGAGCGGGAATTATAGATCTTACCGATCGCGCCTTCACGCAGCTTCGCGATAGCCTCGATGAAAGAGGGATAGCTGCGGCGCTGGTTGCCCATCTGCACGTTGCGGTTGTATTTGCGCGCGGCGGCCACGATGAGTTGGGCCTCGTGCGCGTTATGGCTGCCGGGTTTTTCCACGTAGACGTGCTTGCCTGCCTTGCACGCGAGGATAGCGGCAGGAGTGTGCCAGTAATTTGGTGCGGCGATGGAGATGGCGTCGACCTCCGGGGCATTGAGGATCTCGCGGAAATCGGTGACGGTCTTCGGCTTGGCAGACTGATACTTCTCCAAGTCCTTCGCCACGGTGGCCAACTTGGCGGAATCCACATCGCACAAGTAGGCGATCTCGACATTCGGCACGGCCAGGTAACCGGCGACATGGGCGCGGCCGCGGCCCAAGCCCATGATGCCGACACGGACGCGGGCATTGGCACCCTTGGCCTGGCCGAGCAGGAGATTCGGCGCGGCCACAGCGGCGATGGCACCGAGGGCGGCGGTCTGTTTCACGAACTGACGACGATTGAGCGAGGAGGATGGCATAAAGCGTTTATGATTAGCTAAGTGCTTAAGTGCTGTCACGTGAGGTGACCAATTTAGAGAAGGCCGACGGTTTCCAACAAGGGAAAATTCACGGGTATTGAATGGGGGGCGCGAATGATTCGTCTGAATCACGATGGGTAATTCCTGACATGTGGCATTCTGCACGTCATGGGCAGAGCCGGTCATTCCGTGACTGGAAAATGTTTTCCACTTGCTTGCCCGGCCCGTTTGGAAAGTAATCATACTCACATGAAAGCTCGTAACCTCCTCGCGCTCGCTGCGTTTCTCGCCGGTTCATTCACCGCCGTAGCAGCCGATCTGAAGCTCGGCATCATCGGTACGGACACCTCGCACGTGCCGGCATTTACCAAGATTCTGAATGTGGCCACGAACAAAGATCACGTGGCGGGGGCCAAGGTCGTCGCGGCTTTCAAAGGCGGCAGTCCGGATATCACGAATAGCTGGTCGCGCGTGGACAAGTATGCCGACGAGATCGCGAAGGGTTACGGCGTGAAGATCTACGACAGCATCGAGGCCATGTGCAAGGATGTGGATGCCGTGCTGTTGGAAAGTCTGGATGGCCGTCCGCATCTGGCCCAGGCCACGCCGGTGATCAAGGCGGGCAAGCCGCTCTTCATCGACAAGCCGATGGCGGCCTCGCTGAAGGACGCGATCGCCATCTTCGAACTCGCCAAGAAGCACAAGGTGCCGGTGTTCAGTGCGTCTTCACTGCGCTTCGGCAAAGACACCATCGCGGTGCGCAATGGGAGCATCGGCAAGGTGCTGAGCGCAGAGACGACGAGCCCGGCGAGCTTGCATCCGACGCATCCGGATCTTTTCTGGTATGGCATTCATGGGGTGGAATCACTTTTCACGGTGATGGGCACGGGTTGCGAGACGGTGGAACGGACCACGACGGC
>CALRJY020000004.1:0-265603 GCA_943367715.1 Chitinophaga pinensis
GTGCTGACGGCTGAAGCCGCTCAAAAGAAAGCAGAGCAGGAAGCTGCCGCCGTGGCCGCCAACGCGAAGAAGCTTGCCGATGAAGCCGCCAACGCTCCGACGGACAAGAAATCGGATGCTGCCAACGCCGCCAAGATCGCCGCTGAAAAACAAAAACAAGCCGAAGCTGCCACGGCGGAAGCGGCGAAACGGATGAAGACGATCACCGCCGCCGCTGCCCCACAAGACACGGTGGACATCATCGTCTCCGAGCCCATCCGCATTTCCGTCAAAGCTGCTTCGACAACAGCGGCAGTGACAACCAAACCGTAATGTTAACTACCCGACAGATCACCGGACGTCGCTGGTTGAAAAGCGCCCTGCTTTCCACCGGCATCGGTCTGCTGTCCGTCGCCTCCGCCTCCGCAGCAAATGTCGATTATTACCGGGACGTTTATCCCTTTCTGAAGGCCAATTGCCTTGCCTGCCATAACAAGACTACGACCAAGGCCGGTCTGGATATGGAGACGCCAGAGTCCATGCGCAAAGGCGGTGATTCCGGTCCAGCCATCGTGCCGGGCAAGAGCCGGGAAAGTCTCATTGTCCTGGCCTCGCTCCATCAGAAAGACATGGAGATGCCCCCGACAAACAATAAGTCGGGCGCGGTCAAACTCACTTCCGCCGAAGTTTCTTTGTTGAAGTCGTGGATTGATCAAGGAGCAAAGAGTTCCGTGCAGCAGGAACGGCAGGTCGTATTCCAGTCGCAGGCGGGTGGCGCACATCCCATCTACAGTTTGGCCATGACGAAGGACGGTCGCTACGCCGTGTGCGGTCGCTCCAACAACCTTTTCCTGTATGATCTCGCAGCGCGGGAATTCGTCGCCCAGATTGTGGACGAATCGCAGAAATCCGGCACCGCGCATCAAGCCTTGGTACAATCCCTCGCCTTCAGTCCCGATGGCACGCGACTCGCCTCCGGTAGCTTCCGCGAGGTGAAAATCTGGCGGGAAGAGAAAGTGAAAGGATTCACCCGCCCTGCTGATGCAAAACTCGGACTGCAATTCACCGTCCTCAGCGACGATGCCAAACAGATCATCGGGGCCAATGACAAAGGCGGACTGGTCGTGCTGGATGCGACCAAAGGCAAGTCCATCAAGCGCATCGCCGACGTAAATAAATCCGGTATCAAGCTTTTGAGTGTTTCCCCTGACGGCAGCAAAGCCGCGGTCTGGGGTAATGACGCCGTGCTGAGTGTCTGGACATTGAAGAACGGCAAGCCGTTCGCCACTAAAACCGAAGTGACCGGCGTTCGTGCATTGGACTGGTCCAGTGATGGCCTGTCCCTAGTCACCGGTGGTGAAGACAAAATCGTTCGCCTTTGGTCCCTCCCTGCGGCAGGCAGCTCTGAACTAGTCCAAGCGAAAGAGCTCACAGGCGCTACCGGCGCAATCACCGCTGTGATCAGTGGTCCAACCCCAGATCAAGTCACCACTGCGAGTGAAGACGGCAAAGTCCGGTTCTGGAGCATCAGCAAAGGCAGTGTGGTGCGTGAGCTGGCTGTGGCTGGTCTTTTGAATCTGACCTTGTCTCCCGATGGCCGCCAGCTCGCCACCGGCGGAGCTGATGGCGTGGTTCGCGTCTGGGATATTGAAACGGGCAAACAACTGACTGAATTACGCGGGCGCTTAAACGCAAACCAGCAGATAGCGTCGCTGGAATGGACCGTTGCCGCTCAAGGTCTGGAACAGACCTTCCAGAAAAGAGAAATCGCCCGCATCGAGGCCCAGAACAAAGCCTTGGATGAACTTCTCAAGAAAGCCAACGAAGCCATTGTGGCGATGAAGAAAGTGGTGCCGGAAAAAGCCAAGGACGTAAAACCCGCTCAAGACGCAAAAGCGGCGGCTCAAAAGACAGTGGACGAAGTCTTGGCTCTCATCGCCAAAGCACCGGACGGCAAACCGGATGCAGCACTGGAAAAGCAGCTTAAAGATGCGCAGGAAAAGCTGGCCCCGGTGACCATGGTTGAAACGTCCGCCCTCGCCGCAGTCTCCGCAGCCGAAAGCAATCTGAAAGATGCTGAAGATGACGTAGTACGTATCACGGACACCAATGCCAAGAACAGCACCGCGCTCGAAACGGCCAAAGCTGCCATCGAGTCCTCTAAACAAACTTTGGACAAATCGACCGCCGACCTCGCCGCCGCCAGGCAAGCCTTGACCAAACTGACAGCAAAACCGTTATCACTGGCCTTTTCTGCTGACAATCAGCAGGTCGCCGCCGTTTTCAATGACGGCTCACTGCAAGTCTGGGCGATCGCTTCAGGAACTCCTATTGAACAAGTCAATGGCACCACCAGCAGCACTGCTTCGTTGACGCGTGGCAGCAACGGCTCCTTCATCGCCAGTCTGGCTGATGGCACTGCTTCCGTCACTAGCTCAACACCTCGCTGGGTGCTGGAGCGTGTTCTCGGCGTTGGAAAGGATCGCACGCTCTTTGTCGATCGCGTGAACGCAGTGCGGTTCAGCCCGGATGGCAAAACCTTGGCCACCGGTGGTGGTGACCCATCCCGCTCCGGGGACATCAGCTTCTTTGACGTGGCTACGGGTAAAGTCATCAAGACGTGGAAAGAGCGGCACGAAGATACCGTGTTGAGTCTGGATTTCTCCCCTGATGGCAAGTTGCTGGCCTCCGGCGGAGCGGATAAGATCGCGCGTGTCACCGATATCACCACCGGCAATCAAGTGAACCTTTTCGAAGGCCACACTCATCACGTCATGGGCGTCACGTTCCGGGCGGATGGCCGGGTGCTCGCCAGTGCAGGTGCCGATGGTGTGGTGATCGCGTGGGACATGATCATGGGTGAACGGAAAAAGAAGATCGAAGGCTGGGCGAAGGAAGTCACCTCGCTCCAGTTCATCGGCGCGACCAGCCAGCTCGTCACCTCGGCGGGCGACAATCGCGTCCGGATCATCAATGACGATGGCGGCGAAGTGCGCGCCATCAACAAGCTCCCTGATTTCATGCAAGCCGCCGCCAGCACTGCGAATGCCAGCGTCGTCATCGGTGGCGGCGAAGACAGCGTCTTACGCGTCTGGGACGGCACCAACGGCAAAGAACTCGTCGTGTTCGGAGCTAAATGAAACCATGAACACCGCTTCTTCACTCACTTTCAACTTTCTCGCCGCAAACTAAACCTCGCACCTTATGTCATCCCCCATCATCCCCTGCCCGGGCCCCTTGAGCCGTCGCAGTTTCATGCGTGTCGGTCTGGCCGGTTTCGCGACGTTGAGTTTGCCGGCTGTGCTGCGTCTCCAGGCAGAGAATGCCAAGAAGCCAGGCCACGAGAAGACCGCCGTGATCATGGTATGGTTGCCGGGCGGGCTGTCGCACATCGATTCTTATGATCCGAAGCCCGAGATCGGCAGCGAGTATCGCGGCCCGTTCAAGACCATCCCCACAAAGATTCCCGGCACGCATTTCACTGAGTTGATGCCACTGCAGGCCAAGATCGCGGATAAGTTCACCGTCCTCCGCTCAATGAACCAGAAAGCGGGCGGGCATCCGGCCGGCTCGATGCAGATGCTCTCCGGCGATTCCGATGAACGCGACAAGCCCAAGCCCCGTCTGCCCGACTGGATGTCCGTGGCCCATTACCTGCGCGGCCAAGGCGCGAAGCGCACCAATCCCCTGCCCAACTACGTGGGCGTGAATCCACCGCTGGAATACAACGGCCCCGCTTATCTGGGCGATGCCTTCTCCCCGTTCGCCGTGCACGACGATCCGAACCGCCCGAACTTCCAGGTGCCCAACATCGGCCTCTCCGATACCGCCGAATCCAAACGCCTGAGCGACCGCGTAGCTCTGCGCAAGAGCTTGGACCGCATGGAACGCGCCTTTGATCGTGAAGGAGAACTCGGCGCCTTGGATGAATTCGAATCTCAAGCTGTCACCCTGCTCACCAATCCCAAAGCGCGAGATGCCTTCGATCTCAGCAAAGAAGATGCGCGCACGCGAGATCGCTATGGGCGCAATCGCTGGGGCCAGCAGTTGCTGCTCGCCCGCCGCCTAGTTGAAGCTGGTGTGGACATCGTCACCAGCAGCCTGAGTGGACCGCTTTGCGGCCGGGTTCATAACTGGGATGATCACGCCGTGAATCATCACGTCTTTGAAGCCATGCGCTTCCGCATGGGCAATTACGACCAAGCTGTGTCCGCGCTGATCGAGGATGTCTATGCGCGCGGATTGGACAAGCGCGTGCTGGTCGTCGTCACCGGTGAGTTTGGCCGCACACCGAAAATCAATTTTGATCGCAGCACTGGCGCGGGCGATGCTAGCGCCGCAGCCGGCACGCTCCAACCCGGCCGTGACCACTGGCCCCGCGCCTTCTCGAATATCTGGGCGGGTGGCGGCATCAAGACCGGCCGCGTCATCGGCGCCACCGACAAGCGCGGCGAAGACGTCACTGAGCGTCCGTGCGGCCCCGGTGACTTTCTCGCGACCATCTACCATCACCTCGGCATCGATGCCTCGAAAGTCGCCATCAACGACTTCAACGGCCGCCCAACTCCAATCGTCGATCATGGCCGCCCCATCTCGGAACTGATTGCCTGATCTGAAAAGCTGCGGCGTTTCATCGACTGGACTCAATGTCCGCGGTTATCCCCATCTCATGAGACGCTGATTAGCGGGAGATTTTTCGCCTTCCGGACAAAAAAAACCTGCCGCCCAATTTGTAAGGTTCCGGAAGAAAATATTGATGCTTACCATACTAAGGCCCTTTACTCCACCATTAGACAGCGGCCGGACAAAACGTAATTCACCCAATACACGCCAACACCTGAATTCATCCCTTGAGGTTCTGCTTCGGCAAAACAACTTTTGCCGCCAGGCGCAAAGGTCTTACGAGGTAGTATCCGAACCCGAGCCAGCCCGGCAATTTCACGACAGCGCGATCAGCGGGACCGGGCGTCAGCAACTGGCCACCCAGATGCCCCAACAAAGGCCAGCGATCCACGTTCTCCTCACGCATGATTACCTGGAACCAGGACCTTCGCAGAATCAGGGAGTGGCTGTATTCCGGAAGAAATATCCATTCTCCAGCCTGGCGGGCAAGCGTCACAGCGGTCTCATCACCTTGCGCTTTTTTCAATTCCACACCCGGCACGCAACCTTCCGCCAAGGCGTCGGCGAGCAGCAGCCCTAGACTGAGCATCCGCGTCGCCCGGCATTGCCGTGCCCATTCCCACACCTGTTCCCAGTGCAAGCCGGGATGTGCCCGGATGAAAAGGACCACATCGCAGATCCAGATCACCCGCTCCCACACATGCTTCGAGCCGTGGATGCACAGCATCAAAAACAGTTTTTCCGGTGCCGGCACCGGAATACTGCCGCCCATCGTCGGAATCGAAACGGCACCCGACATCAACTCAGCGGCATCCAGCGATACCGAAAAATGCGGCTGCACCATCATTTGATGCAGTTCCACGACCGCTTTGGGCGATTGCCGTTCCAGATTCCGCGTATGCCCTCCGGTATCCACGGCCATCTCGCGGTAGCCCAACTCTTCCAGCAGGCGGATGGATTCCTCCATCTGCTTCGGTTGAATCATGAGATCCAGATCGGCACATTGGCGTAAACCTACATCGCCATACACCGCAGCGGCCAGTGCCGGACCTTTCCAAGCCAGGACTTCCACGCCTTGCCCAGCCAGCTTTCCGGTCAATCTCCCCAGTTCTTGGATAAGAAAAAAGTTATACGCCCGGACATTCGCCTGTTCCTGCTGTAGCTGCGTTCGAACTGTAGCGGGTACCTCCTCAGCCCGCGTTTCACAATAACGCGCCAGACAAGGCCCGAGGGCATGAAGTGAAGCCTGACGCAGAAGAAAATCCCACTCGATGTGCACCAAGGACGGGGCGTTGCTCACAGGCTCGCCCAAGAACACTTCGCGCGCCGCCGCCAAAAGCCAACGCTCTTCCGGGCGGCGTACGACCAGTTCGATTTGGGACGGGTTGCTCATGACCAATACCTGCCAACCTGCCTCAGGGAGATTCCTTTGCAAAGCCCGGAACCTAAAATCTCAAGCGCCCCTTCCTCGCAGGCTTGTTCTGCCCGCGCATGGCTGATATCACCCACGCATGAAACCAACCGTGGCTTTGTGCATGATCGTCCGTGACGAGCAAGCCACATTGCCGCGTTGTCTGGAAAGCGTGGCTGGCGCAGTGGACGCCATTTATATCACAGACACAGGTTCCACCGACGCCACTTTGGCCATTGCGCAACAGCATGGAGCCAGCATCCGACACTTCACTTGGTGTGATGATTTTTCCGCCGCACGCAATCATTCTATCGGGAATGTAGCGGAAGACTGGTTGCTGATCCTGGATGCGGACGACTATTTTCCAGCCGGTGAAGCCGCCCGGCTTCGTTCACAACTTGAGACTAGCGATGCCCAAGCTCTCACACTCGAATATTTCGTCATGGAAGGCTACTCGCCCGCCCCCACCCGCAGAGTTCTGCGCAATCATCAGGGCCTCCGTTTCACTGGCTTGATCCACGAATCGGTACGCACCAGCCTGCGCGCCATCAACGGAAGGACCCAGACAACCGATGTCTCTTTGCATCACTCGGGATACTCTGCAGCCGCTCTGCCATTGAAGCTTCAGCGCAATTTGCCGCTCTTGCAAAAAGAATGGGACCGCTGCCTGACTCAAGATGATGCCTGTCAACGGTTGCTGATCGGCAAGGAACTCGCGCACACCCTGATTGAACTGGGACAATCTGAGGATGGAGAGAAACTGCTTTTGCGATCGTTGACCGATTGGCCGACAGGCGAAAGTGAAAATCAGTTTGCGCTCGAAGCCCTGGCCGCCCTGCTCTTTCACTATCATTCCACCGGCAAAGATGACCTCGCGTGGCAGACCTGTGAAAGTTTCGCGCAAAAACTCGGCGCAGAACCCGCTTACCCGCTATACCGTGGTTTAGCTCGCTTTCGCATCCGTCGCTTCCCCGGAGCACTGACTGATCTGAAAGCTTTTGAACAGCACTGGCTGGCTGGGCGTGTCAAAATCCCCGTGCCTCTCGCCTATACCGGCCTTGCCCTCTGGGATATCCAAGGGCAATGTTATCTGCAAATGGGCCGTGCGTCTGAAGCTAGCCAGTTATTCGCCCGGTGCCTGGCTGCCGGTGGCGATCGAAAAGAATACGAAATCAAACTGCACCTTGCCCGCCAACTTGCCGCCTCATGATTCCTTTGGAAACCAAACTCAAACTGAACGCTGATTTCGTATGGGAACCGATGCCGGACGGTTGCATCCTCTATTGTCAGGCCACCGGCCAGATCGTGACCGTCAATCCCGCTGCCGAGTTGATTTTGACCTACTGCGACGGCGAATCCTCTCTCCAGCAGATCTATCAGAGCGTCATTGAGGATGCACCATTGGAACAGCCCGAGTTTCAAGCTGTGGTGCAAAAACTCGTCGACGAAAAAGTCCTGTTGCCTGCCTGAGCGTGAGCCGCCTTTTCATTTATTCGATCCAGGACGTAACCTTGCGTTTGCGGGTGGATAACCCAGCCCTGCTGCCCTTGGCCGGGGCGTTGCATTCCTCCTGTTGCCGCGATTCTCACGACTGCACAGCGGATACTTTTGCCGAAATCATTTGGGCCATGGACGGCTCGGGACAGCACCTCCTCACACTTGCCGGACAAGGGGATGCGGCGGTGGTCACCGAGGCGATTCTCTTTTTTCTGAGTGAACATCGCCTCACTCAACTTTTTGCCGAGCGGTTACAGGACCTCTTGCAGCTCCATGCAGCGACTGTCGTTGATCCGCAAGGCTACGGCTGGCTGATCTGCGGTCCTTCCCGGGCGGGCAAGACTTCGCTCACGCTGGCTTTTATACTGAATGGCTGGCGTTGGCTTTCTGACGAATACGCACTCTTTGATCAAAAAGATCCGCAGACAATTCTCGGATTCCCCCGAAATTTCAATCTGAAGGAAAGTTCGTTTCCCATCTTCCCTGAAACTGCGGAACAGCCTCACGCGGTGGAGTTCTTCTCTACCGGACGACAGGTCCGCGTGCGCTTCCTTGATCCGCTCGACCTCGCTCCTGGAAGCTGGCAAGCACGGGCTCCGTTGAAAGGTTTGATCTTCCCGAGGTGGGATGCCGCCGCCTCCACTCCCGTCATTCAACAGGTGTCGGGCGTTTCCGCTGCGCAAGTGCTGCTGGGCGAAACAGCGTGCTGGCAACCGTGGGCGATGGACGTCCTCACCCGGATGTGCCGGGAAGTTCCCGTGTTGGAATTTGTTTACGCCAATCCGCGCGAGCTGGCGCCACTACGGGAGGCGATGGCTGTCGCCTCACGCTGAGGTATTTTCCATCAGCTTGGCCGCCAGATAACCCGTCGCACAGTTCAGCTTGATGACCTTGCCGATCTCGCCCTGTTGCGGCACCGGAAACAGCCTCACCACATTCCGCCAATGACAGTCAGCATCGGCAGTCTCGGGATTCGTAGAGATTTCGATGTCCTCCGTAAGTGCTGCTTTGAAGTAAAACAACACGCCATTCACCTGTCCGGCGCTCGCACAGGGGATATCGATTGCTGGCGGACAAGGCATTTGTTCGCCGGTCATCAGGTTCGATTGCATCAATCTCACTGGTTTCGACAGAAAAGCCCACTGACTGGCAACCTGCGTTGATACCGTGAAAACGGCCGCCTCGTCCTGTGGTTTCAGCGTCCCAAACTTTATTCCATAGTCCTGTTCCCATGCCTGCAAAACATCATCTTCAAATCGATGCACGGCCGTGATCTCGTTTGGAACGGATACGAGGACAGCCCATAATTCCACCCGCGCGGGCAACACCTTGCCGCCGGGTTTGAGAAATCGTCTCACGCCATCGCGAAAAACATCCACGATATCTTCCCCAAAGGGATCATTGCCCAGCAATTCCCCCAGCAGCACGTCCACCGGCTCCGGCAGCGTGACTTGCGTGGACCACCCCGGAATGATCTCCACCTGTTGTTCCAGATCGTTATCCCGGAACAAAGCTGCCGCCTGTTCACGGACCGCTCCAGCCTCGATCGCATAGGCCTTCCTCGCCCCCGCCTGAACCGCCGCTGCCGCCAATACTCCTGTGCCAGTCCCCAGATCGGCCACCACGTCGCCGGGTTTGACCAACTGACGGATGGCCTCGATAAATGACTGCGTTCTGGGGCGATCATTCAACATGGCGATATGGATTGAGGCCTGGTCGAACGGTGCCGCACTGGCGTGCCCTTCCTTATCCACCAGTATCCCTGCTGATTCCATCTGTTGAATCGTGCGCAACGCTTGGAGCCAGTCCTGCGTTCCGGCAAAGGACGGTTTGAGCGTCTCCAAAGCTTCAGCCACTGCCACTGAGTGCGAGAAAATCTCCAGCAAACGGAAAGCGTGTGGGCCACAGACATGCTTCCGGCCGTTCAGGTCGATGACGACTTCATTTCGGGCATCAAGGCATAGCTTCAGATCAGGCAGGCGGTGAAGCTCCCTTGATAAATTCATGCCTACAGAAAAAGCCGCATGGCCCCCGACTGCAAGAACTATGCTGAATATCACCAGAGAAAAGCGGGCACTTTGCAAGCACCCGTGAATCTGGATTGACTGTGCGACAGGACGGGCTTTAGCTCTTCGGCCTATGTCTTGGAAAACCGCCTTGTTGTTGCTGGCGGCCTTGTTGCCGTTATCGTCCTTGCATGCTGGCACCTTTGTGCAGTTCCGCACTCCCGTGGGAGATATTGAAATGGAGCTGTACGATCAAGACAAGCCCGTCACGGTCACCAACTTCCTGTATTATGTGAAGACCGGTTATACGAACAACATGTTCATCCACCGGTTTGTACCCAATTTCGTGATCCAAGGAGGATTGTCTTACGTTGCCAACCGGCAAACCGCTTCTCCGAGCCTGGCCTATATCCCGACCAGGCCGCAAATCACCAATGAGTACAAAGTAGGCCGCACCTTCAGCAATACTAACGGCACCATCGCCATGGCGCGAGTCGGCGGTCTCACCAATTCGGCCACCTCGCAATGGTTCATCAATCTGGGCAACAATTCCGGACTGGATACCGTGGATGGTGGCTTCACCGTCTTTGGACGGACCATCAGGGGTTTGGATGTGCTCGCTTCATTCTCCTCCACTTCACCGCAGAAAATCTGGCGTTACTCACTGGGTAGCAATCCCTTTTTGGAACTTCCCGCCACCCGTTTCACCACTGGCAGCCTTACCTACGATGATCTCGTTTACGTGGACATCACCTTGCTGAACGTCCGCGTCACAGATATCGGCACCGGCAAGCTCATCCAATGGCGGAGTGTGAAAGACAAGATCAACTGGGTGGAATACACCACCGTTTTCCCACCCGTCTGGCAGACCCTGGCCACGCCCGTGGGTAATGGGAACGATATCGCGGTCACAGACACCTCCGGCGATACCAAACGCTTCTACCGCATCCGGGCAGATTTTTAGGGGCTAACCGGATAAAAATCCGCGCTTCCCCTGCCCGCCCGCTTGGTGTTTAGATTTCTGCCGATTCGATTCTTTCGATTATGAGCAAGACTGCATTGTTATTCGCGGGCCAAGGCGCCCAGGCCGTTGGCATGGGCAAAGACCTCGCCGAACAATTTCCCACCGCCAAGGCCTTGTTTGAAAAGGCTAACTCCGTGTTGGGTTACGACCTGGCCACCATCTGCTTCAACGGACCAGAAGCCGAACTGACCAAGACGGAAAACGCCCAGCCCGGCATCTATCTGGTAAGCTGGGTGGCGTTGCAGTTGCTCAAAGAAAAGGTGCCTTCGCTCAAATTCGAGGCCACCGCCGGTTTGTCACTCGGTGAATTCACCGCCTTGTCCGCCGCCGGGGTGATGAGCTTTGAAGATGGTTTGAAAGTGGTTCAGCAACGCGGCCACTTCATGCAGGAAGCCTGCGAAGCCACCCAGGGCGGCATGGCCGCGATCATCGGGCTGGATGAAGGTCCCACGCGTGAAGCCTGCCAGGAAGCGGGTGTTTCCCTCGCTAATCTGAACTGCCCCGGCCAGATCGTGATTTCCGGCGCTGCGGACAAGATCGCTCAAGCCTGCGAACTGGCCAAAGCCAAGGGAGCCAAGCGCGCGCTCCCGCTCACCGTCGCCGGAGCTTATCATTCACCGCTCATGGCCACCGCCCAGCCAAAGCTTCGCGATGCCCTCGCGCAGATTCCCATCAACCGTCCCGCAGTACCCGTCATCGGCAATGTCCGCGCCCTTCCCCACGGTGAACCGGCAGAGATTCATCAACTATTGGTGGACCAAGTCACCTCATCCGTCCGCTGGGAGGAGTCCGTGCGCCATCTGCTGGCCCAAGGCTTCACCCGCTTCATCGAGCTCGGGCCCGGCACCGCCCTGACCGGTTTCATGAAACGCATCGACAAGACCGCGCAAGTATTGAACGTGGCCGATGCCGCTAGTTTGGAAGCCACCGTCAAAGCCTTGAGCGTCTAGTCTTTCGCTCCAGTTTGGATTTGCTGAAGAAGCGTGAAACGAGAAATTCGTTTCACGCTTCGCTTTTAATAGAGCGTGAGCATCTCTATTCATCCCTTGAGCCAGCATGAATTGACTTGGAAAACTTTGCTTCTGCCATGAAACTGCCAGCGTCAATGAACCTCAGGAGCCTCAGTTCAGCGAGACGATCGGGCAGCTACTGCCTGTTGGTGCTTCTGTTCGGTTTACTTTCACCTTCCCTTTTCGCCTACGAGCTGGAGTACGCCAACACCGGCTACCAAGTGACGAGCGGCATGGATTATGCGATCAACTATGAACTCAAAAAACTGATCGCCAGCCATGAAAAGGCGTTTGGACGCCGCGCCCCCGCCACTTTCAAAATCACTTACCGCGTTTTCCCCAATTACGAGCAATACCGGGGTTATTCCGCCAAGAATGGGAAACCTGTCACCCCGCAATTGTTGGGCTACACCCAGTCCCAGAGCAGTTACAATATGCAGACGGGCATCATCGCCACCTCCCTCGTTGAGGTGGTGACCTGGCGTCAGGCGCAGCCCGCCGTGCTCACTTCCACGATGCTTCACGAGAGCGCCCACGCGGTGATGCATGCTTTCCTCTTGCAGGTTCCTCTTTGGATGAACGAAGGCAGTGCTGACTGGTTCGGCCAGCCCGCCTGGGCCAACGGCACGCAACAGCAGCTTGATCGCGCCCGCCGCTGGCAGACCTTGCACTATCTGCTGGAGCAAGGTCAGTTACCTCCCCTGCGCACGTATCTCATCACGGAAAACTACGATGAATGGAGCAAGATGTTCAACGGGAACATCGGCATGGGCTATGTCGTAGGCTATTCGCTATTCGACTTCTTCATGTCCCATCCCAATGCGCAATTGTTCCTCACACAGCTCCTGCGCTCGGAAGGAGTGGAGAAAGGTGAGAAGCCGGAAGCCGCCTTCATGCATGCCGTGAACAAGAACTGGCCTGGCGGCCTCGCCGCCTTTGAAAAAAGCTGGCATCAATGGATCGTGCGCAAGTCTGAGACCGAACGCGCCGCGATGCAGTCCAAGATGAAAAAGAAGTGACTCCAGCCGAACACGGTCACTGCCTTACTTGCTCTTCATCACAAATTCACCCTGCCATTCCGTTGAAGGCGGATTGCTCAGAAAACTACGACTGCGCTCCAGCATGAGGTTAACTGCCAAGTCTTCCGGGTGGGTGCGCGCCAGCTTTTCAAACCCATCGATCGCTTCCTCGAACTTCCGCGCCAGATAATGATTCATCGCCTGCTCGTAGCTGGTGATGAGACTGCTCTGGGCGTCCGTCAGGCGGCCACGTTCGCAAACCACCTCGTAGATCCGCACGGGGATGGATTTTCCTTTCACCGCCACGATGTCGATGAACCGCGTCTCAACAGCATCCTTCGCCAGTTGCCAGGTGCTTTCACTGATCAGAATCTGCGTGCCGTAATACTTGTTCAGCGCTTCCAACCGGCTGCCTAGGTTCACCATGTCCCCCATGGCCGTATAGTTCAGCCGCGCGTCGTAGCCGATGTTGCCGATGATGGCCGCACCGGTATTCAAACCGATTCGCGTGACCATCGGCAGTTTGCCTTCCCTTAATTGCTCCGCAGCGAGGCGTAGCGAATAGTCACGGCACTTGAGGGCGGCAAGGCATGCTTGCACCGCATGGTCGGAGACATGACGCGGTGCGCCCCAGAACGCCATGATCGCATCGCCGATGTATTTATCCACGTTGCCTTTATTCTCGATGATCGCCCGCGTCATCCCGTCGAAGTAGAGGGACAGATTATCCACGAGTTGCTCCGGCGGCGTTTTCTCCGTGATGGTGGTGAAGTCGGCGATGTCGGAGAAGAAGATGGTGATCTCGCGTTTTTCCGCGCTCAGTTTGGCCTCCTGCCCCAGCGTCATCAGGTCGGTGACGAGATCGGCCGGCACATACTTGCGGAAGGAGCGCAGGCTTTTCTTCATTCGCTCGATGGCATCTCGCATCACCACCACCTCACGGACGGAGGATTGGATCTCCACCTCATGATCCAGTTCCAGCCGTTGCACGTGGCTCAGCCCATCGGCCAGCGCCAGCAACGGACGGCTGATGCGCCGGGAATACCAGAGACTGCCCAGAAGCACGATCACGGCGGTGAACGCCGCCAGTCCGACCAGGGTGTAGAGGAAGCGGCGTTCGAAATCTTGGACCGCCTTGGCCGACATATCAATGCCCAGGCCGCACGCCACTTTGCCTGAAGCATCCATCACTGGGATGTAGGATGAGAGATACACGCCCCACTGATCAGTCCAAAAATCCTGCTCGGCCTCAGCCTTGGCTCCCGGCGTGTACACCTTGCGGGTGAGCGGTGTGGCGTCTGGATACGGATCGCCCGCATGGCTCATATCCGGCGATCCCATGGGCTCATTCTCCACGACACAGAAGACTTTGCCATCCGCATGGACACGATAGAGGTAAGCGAACCGAATCTCCGGATTGATTCGCCGCACGCGTTCCAGATAAGCCTTCAGCCTCATGTATTCCGGAAGCTTCTCGTCTTCCCGCGTATGGATCTTGGCCGCATCCTCAAGATTCACATGCATGGCCGCGAGCGTCGCGATGTCTTGCAGGCGCAATCGGATGCTTTCCCGGATGAAGGAGCGGGCAGCAAAAAATGTGGATATCCCGATGAAAGCCGAAGTCGCCAGCACCGTGACTGCAAAGGCCGCGGCCATGCTGAACTGCAAGGAAATGAAGCGCTTTGGTTTCATGGATCTGTTACGGCCTCACTCATTCACAAAACAAACTCTTCAATCTGGATGCCAGCATCCAAATCATGGTTGATGAGACATTTGTGAACGACACCCGGAAAAGAACAGCTTTTACGGGGCCGGTCAAGCCCACCGCTTGCTGTTGACAAACCCACCCCCTTCCCGGCCAAACTGTCCGTCTCATGAGTCAACTGACCAATCAAGTTGCTGTCGTCACCGGTGCCGGTCGTGGAATCGGCCGTTCCATCGCGCTGAAGTTCGCCGCCGAAGGCGCAGATGTGGTGTGCGTTTCCCGCACGCAGGAGAATTCCGAGAAGGTCGCCGCCGAAGTGCGCACGCTCGGTCGCAAGGCTTGGGCTGTGGCTCTGGACGTCTCTGATGCGACCGCCGTCGCTGCTGCCGCCGAACAGATCCTCAAGGACGCCGGCAAGGTGGACATCCTCGTGAACAACGCCGGCGTCACGCGCGATGGTTTGCTCATGCGCATGAGCGAGGCGGACTGGGATGCCGTCATCGATACGAACCTCAAAGGCGCCTTCAACGTCACCAAGGCCTTCACCCGCTCTTTCCTCAAGCAACGTTCCGGTCGCATCATCAACGTCGCTTCCGTCATCGGCCTCATCGGCAATGCCGGTCAGAGCAACTACGCGGCGAGCAAGGCGGGCCTCATCGGCTTCACCAAATCTTGCGCGCGGGAACTTGCATCTCGCGGCATCACGGTGAATGCTCTGGCTCCTGGCTTCATTGAGACGGACATGACGGCCGTGCTGAAAGAGGAACAGAAGGCCGGAATTTTGACGCAAGTTCCGCTTGGCATGCTCGGTTCTACCGAGGATATTGCTGCCGCGGCGCTCTATCTGGCCAGTCCCGGTGCGCGTTATGTGACCGGTCAGGTGCTCGCGGTGGATGGCGGCATGGTGATGTAGTTTGCCGATTACAAAAAAGAACACTGGACCAGAACGGAAAAGTGGCTGAAATAGAGGCGGTTGGACGCCGGTAGAATTTAACGATTCGGGGCTTGACGCTCTGTAAACCAACGCTTAGACACAACCCAACAATTAACTTAAGAAATCATGGCTGCCGAAAAATCGATTGAAGAAAAGATTCGCGACATCATCGTAGAACAGCTCGGTGTGAATGCAGATCAGGTCACCCCGGATGCGAAGTTCATCGAAGACTTGGGCGCGGACTCGCTCGACACTGTCGAACTCGTCATGGCGCTGGAAGAAGAATTCGGCCAGGAAATCCCTGACGACGAAGCCGAGAAGCTGCAGAGCGTCGGCGACGTGATCAAGTACATCGAGGAAACCCGCAAGTAATTCCTCAACGGATTTTGGGGCAGCCGGAAGCTTTCTTCGCGTGCTGCCCCTTTTTTTTACTATGGCTGCAAACTGGCAAGAACGTCGGGTAGTCGTCACCGGTCTGGGAGTAGTCACTCCTCTCGGTCACGATATCGAAACCTTCTGGCAAAACATCATCGCCGGGCAATGCGGCATTGATAAAATCACCCAGTTTGATACGACGGGCTACGACTGCCAGATCGCGGCCGAGGTGAAGAACTTCGATCCTATCCCTGCGTTCCCCTCGCCGAAGGAGATCCGTCGTGCGGACCGCTTCGTACAGATGGGCGTCTATGCCGGTTGGCGTGCGCTGCAAGATTCCGGTCTGGACCTCGACAAGTGCAATCGTGACGAAGTCGGCGTGATGATCGGCTCCGGCATCGGCGGTCTCTCCACCACGGAAGAGCAGCACAAGATATTGCTCGCTCGCGGTCCCGGCCGTATCTCGCCCTTCATGATCCCGATGCTCATCCTGAACATGGCTTCCGGCCTGTTCTCGATGTATTACAAGCTGCGCGGCCCGAACGTCGCCACCTGCTCCGCTTGTGCGACTTCCACCCACGCGCTCGGCGAAGCCTGGCGCACCATCAAGATGGGTGATGCCAGTGTGATTTTTGCCGGTGGTGCGGAAGCGACCGTGGTGCCCCTCGGCATCGGCGGCTTCTGCGCGATGCGCGCCCTCAGCACGCGCAATGACGACCCGAAACATTCCTCCCGTCCGTTCGATAAAGACCGTGATGGCTTCGTGATGGGTGAAGGCGGCGCCGTCCTCGTGCTCGAAGAACTCGAACACGCCAAGGCTCGCGGTGCTCGTATCTATTGCGAGATCGTCGGCTACGGCAACACTGCGGACGCGAACCACATGACCGCGCCCTCCCCCGAAGGCGAAGGCGCCGCCCGTTGCATGAAGATGGCCCTGCGCTCCGCCGGCCTGAATGCGACCGATATCTCTTACGTCAACGCCCACGGCACCTCGACGCCCCAAGGCGACGTCTGCGAAACGCAGGCGATCAAGAGCACCTTCGGCGAACACGCTTACAAGCTCGCCGTCAGCTCCACCAAAGGCGCGACCGGCCACATGCTTGGCGCTGCTGGTGCCACCGAGATGGCCCTGTGCGCGAAGGCCCTGCAAACGCAGATCGCCCCCCCCACGATCAATATCATCAATCAAGATCCGCAGTGCGATCTCGACTACGTGGCGAACACCGCCCGCGAGATGAAGATCGACGCCATCCTGAACAACTCCTTCGGCTTCGGCGGCCACAACGCCACCATCGCCGCGAAGAAGTTTTTAGGATAAACCAAGCAAGTTTTGAATTCCTGAAGGCCGCGTGAACCACGCGGCCTTTTTTCTGTGCATAATTGGCCCGCCGCTGATCATCAGCTTGCCATCCTTCGCAACTCTCCCAAATTTAGAGCTTCGTCGGCGAGAAGCTTGTGTCCCCCCGGATTTTGCAGTATGGTGCCGACCATGACGGATGGAACCCTGCCCTACGAGATATCACCGGCCATGCTCGCCCCTGTCACTCCGCGCCCCTCCGTGACGGGCGGAGCCGCGGAAGACGCGTTGCCCCGCGACATCCGCAAGACCGGCATCAACCCTGATTTCTGGTATCCCGTGGCGCGCTCTCAATCCGTCCAAACCGGCAAGGCTCACGCCGTGACCTTTGCGGGCGAGCCCATCGTGCTCGTGCGCACTAAGAAGGGCGAAGTGTATGCCATGGAAGATCGCTGCGCCCACCGCCAGGTGCCGCTCCATCTCGGCGTGGTGGAGGATGACTGCATCAAGTGCGCCTACCACGGCTGGAAGTACGATCACACCGGCAAATGTGTCGGCGTCCCTTATCTGGAGAAGTGCAGCCTGCGTCCCAAGAATGTTCCCAGCTATCCTTGCCGCGAGGCTTACGGTTTGATTTTCGTTTATCCCGGCGACATGGCCAAGTTCCCCTCCGCCGTGTTCCCGGAAATCCCCTCCGCGAACGATCCCAAATACAAGACCCGCTATCTGGACCGGGACGTAAAGTGCCACTACACCTTCATGCATGAAAACCTGATGGACATGAACCATCAGTTCCTGCACCGGCGTCTGATGGGCGGCATCAAGACCACCCTCATCGCCACGCGCACCGGCCCCGACTGGATCGAGGCGGATTACACCTTCTCCCGCGCCAGCGGCAAGCAGCCCTTGGGCGAGAAATTCATCATCCAGAAAGATGACAAAGCCTCCGCCGGCAAACCCGACATCATGACCGTGCGCACTGGCTACCCCTATCAGACCCTCCAGTTCCGCACCGGCGGCAGCGAGCATCCCGCGCTCGATCTGTGGAACGCCTACGTGCCGCAGGACAAGGAGCAGCGCACGAACCACACCTTCGGCCTCATGATGATCCGGCGTCCCTCCATGGGCGTCATGCTGGATCTCGCCTGGCCCTTCATCATCTGGTTCACCAACGGCATCTTCACCGAAGACCGCGAGATTTGTGAGCTGGAACAAGTCGCCTTCGACCAACAAGGCGAAGACTGCAACCACGAGATCTTCCCCGTCATCCGCTCCCTCCGCAAAGTCCTGACCGAAAACGGCGTTCCCTTGCAGGAATGATTTCCTCAACCCGACTTGGCTTTTGAAAAGGTTCACCGGCACACCCCGCATTAATAAAGCCAGGGTGCAACCGATGTCCCATGCCTGTACCATCCGCCCCATTAGTCCTATCGGACCCATAAGACCTATTTCGCTTTTCGCGTATTTTCACCCCGGCTTCTGTCGGGGCCGCGTAGTTCGCGGTTTATTAATAGGCCTGTAATGCAATTACTTCCCTTGAGTAAGCCTTCCTGTTCGATCCGTTTTATGTTTCCTACGCGATTGCCTCCTGTCCTGCGGTACTTTAGCAACCAGTCCACCCTCACCGGACCAAACCCTCGCCAGCTACTTCAAAACCTCCGTCATCACAACGAAGGGAGACTGTCTGGAAAGATGAGTTGAGGTCGGCTGCGCAGGATGAGTTGGTCAGGGCTAGGCGTGGCGAGGGCGCGTATCAAATGAAAGATACGTGACCGAGCCACAACGACGCCCTGGCCAATTCAGACCAGCAGACGATCTCAAGACAGCTTTTCAGCCAGTCTCAGGAACTATGTCAAAGAACAATGAAACCATCCGACCCCTGTGAAGGTGCCCCGTTCTTGTCTCCCTACGATTGGGAGCGCGAACTACGCGCAGTCCAAGGCCAGGCCGGTTCCGCAGTGGCTACTGGAGATTCCCCGGTTGGTCATAAAATCCTATGCCGACCGACGTCCCTTTCACCCTCCGGCTTACGGACCCTGATCCATACGCCCGACACACCCACATATCCTATCGGAAACCTGGTGGGGCATCGCTGCCGCGATGCCCTGACCTCGTCCCCGCCTTTTAATGGTTCCATAAGGATCGTCACCTCCCTGCCAACGCAGGACATAACCATGCATACGTAAACGCAATGCACCATCATGCTTGATGACTTTGAGGATTTCGGGGCTGATTAACCTCTGAAAGAGTCAACCACTCGTCCTCTCCTTTACCAGCAGCGAGCTGCCAGCTCTAAAATTAGTCTCACAAAACTCGCAAACTTTCCATCAATATTTTCCAAAAATCCGGCTCCACTTCGCAACAAATTGAGACAGAAGAAATTACAACCGAAGATTTTTTCTGTGGAGCGCGGATTGTCTCAATCCGCAGCAACGTCCGATAACCATTCGACACCAATTTATCACTGCTCGTCCCGCCGAAACCCAACCGGTCCACGCCGCCCACTTTCTCCGCTTGCCCCGTGCCGCTAGGTCGGAGTTTCTCACCCTCAACTATCTGCTATCCCGGAGGGATTACAGCCTGTAGCCGGTGCGTTGAGCGAGGCACGAGCGACACCACCGGAACCATGGGTATTATCAAGTCCGCACCCCGGAGCGGGTGCCAGATGCCTCAGCCTTCTGGTCGACCGCCGCCGCCCCCTCCCAAAAAAATTCCCGTGCCAAACCCATCCCCCGTGTCCTACTTTCCAACCAAGAGTAAACCCAGCGCACTCGCTCCAAAAACAGGCCTGACCAAAACCGTTATCCATCCATGAACCTCACCACCACCATCACCCCATCCGACCGCAACTTGCTCGCGTGGCTGGTGCTCCTCATCGGCGCGCTTTTCACCGCCGCCGGACTGCTTGCTGTCTACCTTCAAGGCATGTTCTACGCGCAAGGATTCCCCGCTGCCATGACCTTCGGTGAAGCCCGCTCCGCCTTCACCTGGCCCACCGCCTTCACCACCCTTGGCAGCCTAGTTATCGCTTGGGCACTCTTGGCCAGCTCCCTCACCGCGACCTGGCCTCCCAAACACAGACTGGCCGCATTCATCTGCTTCGTCGTGCTTGTGCTCGTAGCCGCGACCATTTGCGGACATCTCGCAACAAACCGGATTGCGAACCTTCTAAACTGAGCCTGAGCATCACCAACTACCACGCCCGCTTGACTTCCATCACTCCTCAAGCCAGCTTTTCTCCGCCATGAGATTTCTCAGTTATCCAACACCAAGAAACTCTTTCGCATGACCTCCACTCGACACAACCCCGCTTTCATATTGCAGGTACTGGACGACTGTTCCCGTAACTTCACTTTTCCCATGTTGGACAACGGCTACGTGTATTTAGCTGCCAGCAGGCTGTCGTTGTACCGCTCAGACGACGATTGGGCCATCGTCATCGAAGTTTTTGGCTTCTCTCCCCGATCAGGCATACCAGATATCCATGTCCACACCTTTGGCAGCCGGCTCCACAACCGCAATAAAGTCAAAGACTACGCCACTCCGAAGGCACACCAAACCTACCTTACCAACAACCCCAACAACGAATCACGCTTCTTTCACCCGATTGAGGAGGGAGCTTGGATGGACGAGGATGAGCCTGAGACTGTATCACCTGCTGGCACTGTCATTTTGAGGGGCACGCCCATCAACCTGCCCTCTGCTGAACAATATCTATCGGCAGGTATAGAATTTCAGGGAGAATGGCCCGCAATTTTCGAGCTGTGCCGTTACCTCGCCCATCACCATCGGGATCAGGTACTCGCCACCCCTTCTGAAAGACGCGTCAGTGTTCCACCGGAACTGAAGGAGATTCTTGTACTGGAAGACTGGCACCATCCTGACGTCTGCCCTGGAGAGCTTCCCAGTGAAACCGAAGCCTTTCGCGAATTGGCCGAAGTGCTCGCCACAGGTGACCTTTCTCGCTATCGCTCTGCCGAACCCACCAACACCCACTGGAGACATTGGCCCGAGGGCGGCACACTATGACGACACACGCCACGCGCGATATGAAGATCGACGCCATCCTGAACACCTCCTTCGGCTTCGGCGACCACAACGCCACCATCGCCGCCAAGAAGTTCGTAGGGTAATCAATTCCTCTTTCAAAAAGGCCGCGCAAACAGCGCGGCCTTTTTCTTTTAGCCCGTAGCCGCCGAAGTGTTGAGGCGGAACTAACCTCCTCGCAAGAGTCCCGCCTTCAGGCGGCTTTTCAGGCGGCTTCCCCTCTTTCTCATTCTGAAGGCCGAACTTCCCTGATTAACCAGCAGGTTTGGGTCCGTTCTTTCAAAGATTGGCCGGTCAGCAATTCGGAGACAATAACCTCAAGTTAGTATTGTCTCAGCAAGCAGTCATCATGGCTGTCGTTCACCAATCAGTCGTGAATCCAAAAAGTAAATTTCCTCCCTCCTGTTTGCCTGTTTCACATCTTTGCAGGCTAAATCCTCATCTTCAACCGTCGCTGGACAAAAAAATGGGTGGCAAAACCCGTACTAACGACTTATTATCGGCTTAAGAGTGAAATCCAAACATTTAATCCAGCCATACTGGGTTAACCAGATTTCCGCCCTAATATCTGTTAATCAACAACTCAAGTGATATGTCATTTCTACCAGCAGTTCATCGCGAGATTGCCAGAAGACAGCCAAATGATCCCGTTCGACTTACACTTGAGTATATGCTTCAACACGCAGTCGGACAGCGAAACTCAGTACCTCTTCCGATAATCGTTGCGCATTTGCAGAACGTAGGAGCTAATATTACACCAACTGGATTCCAACAGACTGTATTAGCGGCATCTCGAGGTGCAGATTATTTTATTGGTTCAGGCCGGCACGGTTACTATTTGATAGATACAATCAATGATGCCATTGAGATGCGTGATTTTTACGAGGTCCGTATCCAACGAGAACAACAAAACCTGAACAATCTGCGAAGACAAGCCAATCTGTCTGGTTGGAATATATAAGGCTGTTCTGTCTTTGTTGACACAGATTTGATCGGGCCGGATTACTCATTGCCCCGCCGGTGCAACCGGCCCGGCCTATATCGCCAACAACAACTTCTTGATCTCATTCACCTTCGCCAGCGCCGCCTTCTTCACCAGGCGCGGAAACTTCCCGCCCAGCATGATGAAATCATTGTTCCGCGTGATCATCAGCTTGCCGTCCTTCGCCTCGATAGCCGACACCTTCCGATCCATCGCCAGCAGCTTCAACTCCGTCACCCGCAGCAATAAGTCCATCGCATCTGGTAGCGGCCCAAAGCGATCTCGCAACTCCTTCCGCACCGCCTCCATCTCCGCACGCTCCGTCACCTGCGCGATCTTCCGATACATATCCACCCGCTGCTGCGATTCCGGGATGTAACTCAGCGGAATACACGCCTGCGTCAGCCCCGGCCGCACGATCTCCACCACCTTCCCCTTCGCGCGCTTCTCGGTCTCTCCCTCATCAAACTCCTCATCCTCTACCCTGCTCGTCACCGCCTCCGCCTTCGGATTCGTATCCAAAAAGTCCAACCGCACCGGCACCTCCACCCGCGGCTTCACCTTCTCACCTTTGAGTGCCGACACACTTTGCTTCAGCAACTGGCAATACAGTTCAAACCCCACCGCCGTGATATGCCCGCTCTGTTGCGAGCCCAACAGATTACCTGCCCCGCGAATCTCCAAGTCTCGCATCGCGATCTTAAACCCGCTGCCCAGCTTCGAGTACTGCTTGATCGCGCTCATCCGCTTCCGCGCATCCGTCAGCAGCGACGCATGCCGCGGGATCATCAGATACGCGTACGCCTGATGCTTGTAACGCCCCACGCGCCCGCGCAATTGATACAGCTCGCTCAAGCCAAACCGGTCCGCGCGATCGATGATGATCGTGTTCGCGTTCGGGATATCCAATCCGCTCTCGATGATCGTCGTGGAGAGCAGCACATCCGCCTCGCCATTCACGAACGCCGTCATCACCTCTTCCAGATCATCCGCATCCATCTGCCCGTTACCCACAACAATCCGCGCATCCGGCACCAGCGCGCGCAACTTCGTCGCCATCATGTCGATGGTGCTCACACGATTGTGCAGGAAGAACACCTGCCCATCCCGCTGCATCTCGCGCAAGATCGCATCGCGGATCAACCGCTCATCATACTGCGTCACCACCGTCTCCACCGGCAGCCGATCATGCGGCGCCGTCTCGATGGTGCTCATGTCCCGAGCGCCTGTAAGCGCGAGATGCAACGTGCGCGGGATCGGCGTCGCACTCAGCGTCAGCACATCCACCAGCTTGCGCATCAGCTTGAACTTCTCCTTGTGCATCACCCCGAAGCGCTGCTCCTCATCCACCACCACCAGCCCCAGGTCTTTGAAAACAATATCGTTCTGCACCACTCGATGCGTCCCCACCACGATGTCCACCGCGCCACTGGCGAGGTCTTCGATCACCTTCGCCTGCTCGCGTTTTGTGCGGAAGCGCGAAAGCAATTCCACCTTCACCGGATAATCCGCCATGCGCTCACGGAACGTGCGATAATGCTGCTGCGCCAGCACCGTCGTCGGCACCATGATGGCCACCTGCTTGCCCGCCATCACCGCCTTGAACGCCGCCCGGATCGCCACCTCCGTCTTGCCGAAACCCACGTCACCGCAGATCAGACGATCCATCGGCTTCGGCGCTTCCATATCCTTCTTCGCCGCATCGATCGCCTTCACCTGATCCACCGTCTCTTCATACAGGAACGATCCTTCAAACTCCCGTTGCCACGGCGTATCCGCACCGAAAGGATGTCCTGCGAGCGAATCCCGCGCCGCTTGAATGGAGAGCAACTCGCTCGCCAGATCGCGCACCGCATGTTCCGCGTGCTCCTTCGCCTTCGCCCAGCGATTCCCACCCAGCGTGTTCAATTGCGGCCGCGCCTTGCCCGCGCCCACATACTTGCCCACCAGATGCGCCTCCGTCACCGGCACGTAAAGCTTCGGCGGCGCTGAATCCGTCGCGCCCGGCGCATACTCGATCACCAGGCACTCCTGCATCACCTCCGGCGCTTTCTCCTCGCCCGGCTTGCGACGCGCGGTGCTCATCGCCAGCACTTGCAGCCCCAGATACTTGCCGATGCCGTGCTGCAGATGCACCACGTAGTCGCCATACTCCAGCTCCGTGAAATTGATCTCCATCGCCGAGCGCGCCACCGTCGCGTGCTGCGTCTTCATGCGACGCGGCCTCTGCACCTTGTAGCGTCCGAAGATCTCCGCATCCGTCACCACCACCAGCTTCGCCTCATCGCTGAGGAACCCGCGCGACAACGCCCCCAGATCAATCGTCACGCCCTTCAAATCGCCTAAGCCGTACTCCGTCCAGATTTCTTTGAACCGCTGGCTCTCGCCATCGTTGTTGCACACCACATGCACGCCGTAACTCTGCCGCTGCCAGCGATGTAACTGCTGGAAGAACTCCCGCCGCTGCGCCTCCGCCACCTGCGTTTCCGGGGGGCGATCCCCCAGCGGCCGATACGTCTCCAAACTCTCCAACTCTAAGGTAACATGAGCAGCGTCTCCACTGAACGAAAGAGGCAGTTCGCCGAAGCACACAACACTATAGGCCGCCCGCTGCAAGCGGGTCTCCCACTCGGCCATGTTCAGGAAGAACGGATTATCCGCGCCCAACTCCTTCACATAACTCTCGCCGTACTGCTGCAACTCCGCCGGATTCGCCAGCAACACGATCGTATCCGCGGGCAATTGATCGAAGAACGTCGCGATGCACTCGGACACCTTCGCGCCATCCCGCACCAGCCGCTTCATGATGCCCAGCTCGCCACCCGGCGGAAGCACAATCTCCGGAATCTCCTCCCGAGATATCTGTGTAGTGGGATCGAAGTAGCGCAACGACTCCAGGTCATTGCCGAAGAATTCCAACCGCACCGGCCACGGACACGTCAGCGGGTACACATCCACGATGCCCCCGCGCAACGCGATCTCCCCGCGCTGCGTCACCTGCGCCTCCGGTTCGTAGCCCTGCTCCTCCAGCCACTCGATCAAGTCCAGCGGATCGATCGAATCCCCGCGCTTGAAAGCCCGCGTGCACTGCTCCAGTTGCGTCGCCGCCAAAGTCTTCTGCAACAACGCCGAGATATTCGTCATCACCACCGGCGCTTCCGTGCCCGCCCGATGCCGCCGCAACGCCACCAACGTCTCCAGCCGGTCACTGATCACATCCGCATGCGGCAACTTCTCCTCATTCGGCAAAATCTCCCACGCTGGATAAAATAATGTGCGCCCCGTAGTCGCCCCCTCTTTCCCCTTCTTTCCTAAAGCCCAATTCTCGTAATCTTGCTGAAACTGCTCCTGCACCTTCAGCGACTCCGTCACCACCACCAATGTGCGATTCGGAAACTCCCGATGGATCATCGCCGCCACAAACGGCATCGCGGCCTCTGCCACGCCGGTAAGCGACAATGCGCCGCCCGACCCCACACGCTCACGCAGGCCCTGCGCGGCGGGAGTCTGGGCAACGGCGCCAATCGGATCGGCCACCGCACGGAACGACGCATCACGGTCAGCCAAGTGACCTGAAAAGTGCGTGCAGAACCCCCTCCCGTCAAGCACCGCCCCATGGAGCGTGGCCGCCTCGGCCACAGCAATATCCGCCAACGAATCAGCATCCAAAACGCCCATGACGGCACAATTCCCCTCTCGCTGTATCTCCTCCTCAGTTGAATAATCAGAAACCTTAGAAGCGATTACTCCGCATGGTGAAAACGTGTGAGAAAAACCGTCGAATCTTCCGCGTCCCCGCAGACTCCCCTGGCCTTCCTTCAGGCCGCTGCCGTTTTTGGCAGCCACTGGAACTACCTCCTCCATTGCGTTTACCATGACAGAACGCCGCCATTTTGACAAATTTTTCTTCACATACGAAACTCCTTTTCCGCGAACAACTTCCGAAAAATCCTCACTCCTTCATGGGAATATTTTATCTCCAAAGCATGATTTTCTTCCCTCAATCTGCGCGCTGAGCGAGTCGGCAAATCCTCCTATTTGCTATTGGGGAAGATTGAAATATTCCTTTAAAGGTTTCAAGCAATTCCCCTGTTCATACCCCCGTTGAATGATTTCTTCTGGAACATCTTTGACATGCACCACGGCCAGCGACTCCAACTCCTTCGAGTTGTTCAACAACTCTTTGATCTGGTCCGCTTCATACCAAACGCTGATCAGTCTATAAGTGAAATCAACCAGCCGCACCTCTTTCAAAGTGCTCAACGTTTCAAATCCGCGAACCTGCTCAAGCCCAGTGCATCCCGCCAGATTCAGCCGTTGCAACTTTCTGGCCTCCTTAAGCTGTCGGATATCAAGCAGCCCTTCACACTTCTCCAGAGTCAAGCTCTCCAGCTCAGGCAGCTTCTCTATCCCCTTCAGATCTCTGAGCTTCGCGCTGGTTATCTCCAGAAACTTCAACGTCTTTAATCCGGCCAAAGGCTCCAGATTCTCCAGCCAGTCCAGCGGGGTCAGCGCCAACTGCACAAGTGCTGGTAAATCATATAAGGCACCCAGCTCATTGATCGATTTGCAACTCATCAGCAAGAGATACTTTAACCCCGCCAGATTTCTCAGGCCCGTCAGGTCACGGAGTTTGGGACACCCGAGTATAAACAGCATTTCCAGCGCAGACGCTCCACGCAAACCAGCCAGGTCTTTGAGTTCCTTGCAGTTAAAAATTCTCACTTCGTTCAGTTTGGTAGCGGAATTTAGCGCATCGATCTGCTCTAATTTCTCTGAATCCTGGATCTCAAGCTTTTCCAGATTTTCCGCCTTGCCCAGCCCCGCAACATTTTCCAAGCGCCAGCAGCCATTGATCTCCACCCGCTCCAGCTTGGTGCAGTTCATCAGTCCATTCACATTTTTCAAGTGCAGGCATTTGGACAGTTTTAGTTTTCTCAGGCCGGTCAATGCCTCCATTCCATCCAGGTTCAGCAGTCGGTTGCACCCTTCCAATTCTAATCTCTGCAAGTTTTTCAAACTCGCCAGCACCCTGGCATCGGACAGGGGTTTGCAGTCGCTGATAAACAGTGTCTCCAAATTGTCGAGGCATCGCAGCTCGTCGAAATTATCCAGCTCATGACACCCTGAGAACGACAACGACTGCAGCTTTTTAGCCCCTTTCAAGCCATTCAAGTTTTTCAGGCTGCGACATCCCCCCATGTAAAACGTCTTGAGCGAACACATTCTCGTCAGACCATCGATGCTCTTCAGCAAAGGGCAATTGATGGCATTCAGTTCCTGGATGTGTCTTAAAGCTCTTAACCCATCCAGTGATTCAAGCGCGGCACAGTCCTCCACCTTCAGCACTTGCAGCTTGCGCATCTGGCTCAACGCTCCAACTGATTTTATTCTCGTTTCACTTAAGTCCAATGATCTCATGTCGGTCAAACCGGACAACGGCTCGATATCCTCCAAAAGTTTGCAGCCAGACAACCTCAAACTCTGTATTTTCAGCAGCCCATGCAAGGCGGAGATATCTGCGAGTCTTTCACAGCGTTCCATCTCCAAACTCCTCAAATCCTTCAGTCCACCTAGGACCTTTAGCTCAGTGAGCAGACCGCACGAAGCATGCAATTTTCTCAGCCGTTTCAGCCGTTTTAACGAATTGGCGTTCTTCACTGTTCTACTTCTCCATACGTGCAACTCTTCCAGCTTCGTCATACGACTTGTCAGTTTGGCATCAAACTCCTCTGCTATCGGTGTAGCGAATCGTTTCAGGCGGGTCAAACCGGCCAGAACCTCTGTGCCCTGCATCAAATCCCATCCCCCGCCCTCACGCACTGGATGCCCGCACTCTTTCAAGTCCAACACTCGCAAATTAAACAAATCACCCAGCGGTTTAACGCTCCGCAATGACAAGCAGCCATCCAAATTCAGCACCCGCAACTGCGACATGCCCCGCAACCCTTCAACGTCCTCCAAAGCGGAACAATTGGAGAGAATCAGCCTCCGCAACCCTCTCAATCCCCGCAATCCATTCACTTCTTTCAACTTATGACAGGATCCCAGCTTCAACTCTTTCAACGCTTGCAGACTCTGCAGGCCATCTAGGCTCGTCAGCTCCATGCAATCGCTCAGATCCAGCCGTTCCAGCTTGGTCAAAGCCCCGAGATGACTGACATTCTTCAGTTTGCCATGCTTGACGCGGAGGCTTCTAAGCTCTTTCAGACCCGCCAGTTCACGCGTGTCTTCCATCCATTCCAAGGAAGAAAGCTTCAGCTCGCGCAAAGCTGTAAGATGCTTCAAAAAAGTCAGGTTTTGCAACCTGTCACAGAATCCCAGAGAAAGACGCGTTAACTCCCTTAGTTTGCCCAACACCGCAAAATCCTCAATTCCGGCAGACACCGTGATATCGAGTTCCCGCAAGTGCTTGAGTCGGCGCAAAGCTTCCAAACTCACGAATTTATCACAAGAGTACAGCTCGAGCTTCTCCAGTTTTCGCAATGAACAGAGCGGTTCCAGGTCATCCACCCAACCGCAGTTATTCAACGTCAGCTCCCGCAACTTCGACAGTCCCCGGAGTAACGCAGTAAAACCGGTCACCGCGCTTTGGCCATTCATCGTCAGCAGGTCTATCCCTGTCAAATCAAGTGAACTTAACTCTTTCAAAGTACCAAGCGCAGTGACATCTACCGGCATCTGATAGGCGTTAAAGGACAGGCTGAGTTTTTTCAAATGCCCCATCCCTCGCAACGGCTCTAAGGTTTTGATTTCAGGCAACGGACGCCCGCCACTCCAACTGCCATTCTCATCTTGAGGCAACCAGCCCAAGCGCAACTCTTCGAGCTGTGTCAGTTCCTTGATCTCTTGTGGTATCTCCGCCAACCCCAAATCCCCCAATTCCAATACCTTCGCGTTTCTCCGCTTGGCCGAGGCGATCCGCCGTCTGGCTTTTTCTAATGCTTGTGCAAATTCTTCCGGTTTTCTTTCTTCAAAAAAACTCATGAGCTAAGCGGGGTTGCGTGGTGATTTGATTTCCTTCGCGGCACGCTCGCATTCACTCGAACAAATTTCAACATCCGAATGAAATAAAATGGATTACACCCAATAAATACCGGCTCAAAACCACACTTGCCGCCCGCGCAAAAATCGCTACTATTGGGCGCAGGAGAAATTTTCCCATCACCGGTCTCTCAGTGTGGCAATCGCCCGCAAAGTCATTCACCTCCCATCACCGGAATCACTACTGGAACCTTACACCAAACAGCCGACAGCAATCACACCGCTGTGCGTTGCTGCCGGCTATTGTCGTCTACCGAATCCCTTACGCCTTCCCGCCGAACGAGCAGTGATCATCCAGGTCCAGCGCATCCGCCCACGTGCGCACATCCTCACGTGTCTTCGTGTACTTGCCCACGTACTCGGCAAAGAACCCAAACGTCTCGGCATCACTATCCGGCCCGCGATGATCCTGATGATCGCTCCACAGCGCGATCTCGTAAGCCAGGCGCTTGTGCTTCGCATTCGCCTCGATCCACGCGAGGATCTCGCCATCGCCCTTCCCGGCTTCCAGTTCGGCCTTCAGCGCCACCGGATCGATACCCACGTAGTTCACGAAATGCTGATCCAACGGGCAGTTGTAATGATACTCGCCGTTCTTCCCCGCGATGGTCGCGCGCCCTTTGTCCAGCATACGCGGCAAGATGGCGTAGTTGCCCAGGCGGCAGCGCATGCTGCGTGGGGGACGTTGGGTCAGGTCTGGGGCATTCACTGTAACTGTATTGCTCATGGTAGTTTCAGGTTTTATTCTCGTTGTTTTTAATTGTTACTTTGTAAGTAACAAATTTCTTTAAAAAAATTTCAACTGCGTTTCAGATCAGCAATGACTTCCGCCAAGGTAATCCCTTTCAGCGTTTTTTCCACTGACGCCTGCGCCTTCCCCTGCACGTCTTCCAACGACGACTTGATCCGGCAACTGATGATGCACGCCTTCTGCTCCGGATATTGATGGATCGCAAACGCCTTCGGCGCCTCCACCGCCCGGTAGATATCCAATAGTGAAATCTTCTCCGCCGGGCGCGCCAACCGGCACGTCCCGCCCTTCCCCGTCGCCGTATTCACCAAGCCCGCCTTCGAGAGTTTCGCCATCACCCGCCGCACAAAGCTCGGGCTCGTATTCACACTCCCCGCCAGATCCGTCGACGTGAGATCTCCCCCGCACTTATAACCAAGCCCAGCGAGGAGATGCACCGCGATCGAGAACTGCGTGTTCAGCGCCATTACTGTTACTTTAATAGTAACAGAATAAAACGCAAATGAAAATCTCCAACCCTATCCCAAGCATCCAATGTCACCGCCTCATTCCAACCACACCGTCGTCCCCGTCCACAATTCTTCCAACCCCTTCACACTCCACACCTCTCTCCCCACGGATGGATCACCGATGATCGGCAGGCCATCACTTGTGAAACCAAAGATCACCACCGCATGACTGAACCCCACCGTCCACCCCCACTGCTCTTCATAACGCGGCTCCCGATCCGCCACCGACTGTCGCAAATGGCGGAATAATAACGCTGGCAAGTGCGAGCCCGTTTTTAGGTCTGCCACCGTTAATTTGCCTACCTTCACCTGCTTCCCATTGCTCCGCGCCTTGATATCCAACCCCCGTGCCGTCCCGCCCAGTGACGTTCCATCTTTCCGCGTGTAGCACAGATCGATCATTTCCCCCTCCGTCGCCTTGATCCCATGCTTCCCCAGCAGCGTGGCTGCCGAGGCCGCGCTGCATGTTGCCGGATTCGTCTGCCGGCACACCTCGCCCGACCACACGTTCTTGCTGCGCGGCGTCCGCCCATTCACCATTTTGAAAAGCGGTAGCAAGGAAACCGCCACCAGCACCAGGCTCAATATCGCCCGTCGCCAAAACGGTAATTTCACATCGCGCAAGAAGATGCCTGCGCCAAAGGCCACCAACGGTATCTGCCACTCCGCCGCAAACGGCAGCATCTTCGGCGGAAACAAGGCGACTACCCACACCGAGTCATACGCCCACTGAAAGAAAGCCAACCCCAACAGCAAAGACACCGTCACCCCCACCATGCATTGATTCCACGTCCACCCGCGCGCCACCCGGTAGCCCGCGAAAATCATGGCTACCATCAAAACCACCAATATGGAAATGCCCAACATCGCTTTTGGAGATTAATCGCCACCCTCACCTTGATTGCACATGCTATGCATTCTCAAACCTCGCCTTACATCAACGATTCCGCAAATACCTCAATCCACCTTCAACATGGAAATGCACAAGTCATTCGTCGTGGCCGCCTGTTGCTCGGCAAAATAGAGTTTGTTGTTCAAAAGCAGATAGTAGCCTGGCAGTTCGCCATTTCTGTCCACCGAAACCGACCACTGGCTTCCTTCGCTTTTATAAAGCAACGTGTAGTCTTTTGGTAGCAAACCCATCGCATAGGGCAACAACTCCGTCAGATTTGTCGCTGTCCGGTTAAAGTCGGTCTGAAACATACCCTGAGCCAGTTGAATCCGAATAAGGTCAGTTCGGAGCCTGCCTCCTAAGCAATGATGGTGAGGACGTGAAAGCCAATTAAAAATACTGTTTTCATTCAGATGGCCGCAACTCCACCTAGGAACTGTTACCCGCTCATGGATATGCACCGTCCCAATTACTCCCACCAACACTACCGCTAGCAACACTCCGATCTCTTTTGTTCCGGTTTTCATAAACCGCCTCTTTTTCAAAACATTTCAGCGTGGTGTATGGCCATTGCTCATTCCTTCGTCATTCGTCATTTCTCCTTCTTCCCCTCCTTCGCCTCCATCTTCTCCTTGTGCTCGATGAGCGCCCCCAGCTTCGCCGTATCGCCGAAGAGCATCAGATAACCGCAACGTCCGCACATCCGCGCCCGTGTCTCCACATTGCTGTCCTTCAACGTCCAGAACTTCGTTTTCTTAGGCACGAAATAGCTGCGGCCTGTGCTCTCCATGCGCCCTTCCACCATCTCATCGTGATTACACGCCGGGCAGACCAGCTCCACTTTCACCAGTTCCTTCTCACTCGGATGCACCTCCACCACCGCATCCAGGTCCGCTTTCAGGAAGCGCGTGGAATCCCCCACCTTGCGATACGTGATCTTCCCATCCTGCATCCAGCGATAGAGCGTCGGCTCGCTGATGGAGAGGTATTCCGCCGCTTCCTTGATGGAAAACCATTTCGGACTGGTGGCTTCTTCTGGCGTGCTCATTTTTATCATTAACTATCATAAAACAGAAAAAATCAACTATTTTGATAAAAAAGTATTTACAATGATAGTAAATGATAGTAATTGATATCAAGACAACCAACCAAGGAACACTCTATGAACGCTGAAAACTCCCCTTCAGATGGTTCGCAGAAAGCCCCAGAGCAATCGACCGGCGCGGTCTTGGATCCCCTTTCCATAATCCCACCCCGGCCGGATATCCCCTGGTGGGGCCGCCATCACAACCTCACCGATCTCTTCATGAGCATCCCGTGGCGACGTCTCTTCAGCTTGATAATCGATAGCAATCCGTTCTTCCTCCTGAGCGCCCTTTTCATGCTGCAGGGCATCTACATGGTCTCCGTCGATCCGCAGATGCTTGGTCAGGAGCAATCCCAGCTCGCCTTCAATTTCAGCTCCTTGCAGGTCTATGAACTTCTGCTCGTCCTGACGGCCTTGTTCCTCGCGCGTCGTAAGCTCTGGCACGATACCGCCCTGCTCTTTTGGTTGGAGAACCTGTTCGTCTTCATCCCCTTCATCCTCATCAGCCAGGCCTCGATGATGGAGAACCGTCTGGTCTGGACCGGCTCGCTCTGTGCCGCCGCCACTATCTTCACGCTGCTCCGCTTTAGCAGCCTGAAGCTTTATCTACGGCCTTTGAACTTTCCCGGTGCCGGATTGGCCTTGGGCAGCGTGCTGTTGTTGACCAATCTCGCACTGCCTCTTCACTTCCGCGCCGTGATCGGAGAGAACAGCCAGGCTTGGACCGAGCTTAGCCCCTTGCTCTGGCGCTGGTTCATGCCCGTGCTGTTCCTCAGCTTGCTGGCATTTCCGGCGGGTGAAAACCTATTCGACCGCTCCTTTGCCCGTCGTGGCACGCCATTCGCCGCCGCCATCCTTTGGATTCTTGCCACCACGGTGCACCTGCGCTCCGTGGATTATCTGGATGGCATCCGCTTCCGCCTATCCATCCTGGCACCGCTGCTCTGCGCGTTCGCCTGGGTTTACCATCTGCGTCTGGTGAATTTCCTCCAGCACGCGGATGATTGGCGCAACCGCACCTTGCTTCTCCCGATCCTCGCGACCATTGCCGCCATCCCCTATGACTTGCGCCTCTTCCTCATCTTGACCGGCATCAACTGCGCCATATTCGCCTGGAAAACGCTGGTGCAGCATAACCAAACGGCCAAGGAATATCTCTTCGCTTCGCTGACCGCGCTCCTCGCCGCCATGCCGCATGATCTGGGTTACCGTTTCATCCCGGATTTCAGCCGCGAAAAAATCGTCCTACTGGCCATCGGTGCCTACCTGTTTCTGCAAGCCTGCCGCATCCGCATTCCGCGAGGTGCCCTGACCGGCTCCGCCATCACCGGAGCCGCGTCCCTTTACCTGTTCTCTCACTACGACTATGTCGAACCGCTCGCGCTGCAGAACGCGCTGCTCTTCGGCCTCGCGCACAGCCTCTTCTGGACGGGCGAGCGCAGCACCTTCGCGAATGCCGTGTGGAAAGCCTTCGCCATCGCCCTGCCCATCCACTCTTTTGCCTGGGGTTACATCGCCGGTCTGGATGCCGCGTTGATGATTTCGCTGGCGAGCCTCTTCATCGGCGGCATCTGCCTCCTCGCTCGTCTGTTCCACGGCGAATGGCCCAGCAAGGCGATCGCTGCCACGGCTCTTTGCAATCTCTGCACCGTGGCCATCAACCACACCATTGATATCCTCCGTATCACGCCCACCGGCTACCTCGTTGTGCTCGGGGCGTTCGTCTTCTTCGCCAGCGGCATCGCCTATGCGCTCACTCGCGATCGCTGGCACAAACCTCAGCACCACCACGGCCCCGGAACATTGCCCGTGGCTCCACAAGCCCACTGAGGTTTTACCAAAGCATTTATGCACATCTTCCTGCAGGAGAACGCGGTTGGAACCGGCACCTTCAAACGTCGTCTGGGTGGACGCCGCTTGACCGTGCCGGCAACTTCCAAAACAACCCCGGGATCGTACATGGGGCCTAGTGACTACCGCCACCAGCCGGTCTCCTGCAGAATTTCTTTTTGGGTGGGGAGCCCAAGTGCCCGTCGGAAACATTCATCGCTGCGGAGAACGCTGTCGGAACAGCGTCCCGCAAGTTTCCGACGGGCATAAATTTTTCGCAGGACAAATCAACGCGTTAAGCGTCTTGGAGCGTGGCCGTCCCGGCCACAGCAAGGCACCTAAGCAAAGGTGGGCCGATTTCGCCAATAGTTCTCTCGCTCGAAATGAAACCTTTTGTGATCTGCCCTCCGCTTTCTGTTAGCCAACTATTTTCGCAGCTTGCTGTGGCCGAGACGGCCACGCTCCACCCGTTTAAGCCTTCACTCCCGTCTCCTGCGCCGCCATCCATCCCGCCACTCCTTCTTTCAAAGTCTGACGTTCCTCCGCTGACAACCCTTCCGGATCAAACCGGTAGCGATAGTGCAATTGCACCAGCGGCGGCAATTCTTTTACCATCTCTGGTTTCAATTCCCCCACGCGCTTGAGCCATTGCCCTACACTCTCGCCTTCCAGCCGGTCCAACCCCATCGCGGCCAGCTTCTGCTCCACCGCGTAGAATTCCGAGTCGCTTCCCGGCCAGTCGATGGGCTTGCCGCCATCACCGGCCCCATCGTCCACCCGTTTGATCCGGCTGCGTCGCACCAGTCGCCACGCCAGGAATGCGATCAGCACCACCATCACCCAGATCATATTATTCCGCAGCTTCTCGCGGTCGGTCAGCCAGCGCCATTCAGAGAGCTGGAAGCGGAACTTCGACCACAGGTCTTTGATCGGCTCGAACATCGACGCGTTCTTGGCTTCCTCGATCGGCGCCCAGTCCGGCGGCGTGGTATCAAAATCTTTCCAGGCCATCTCCGCCTTATCGTAATAGAGCACCCACGCGTGACCATGCCGCTCCCGCACTACGAAGCGGTTCGGCGCGCCCTCAGTTTCCTGTACCGCAAATCCCACCGCATAACGCGCTGGCACCTCCAGCTCCCGGAGCAAGAGCACCGTAGCCGTAGCGAAATACTCGCAATGCCCCGCCCGGCTGCGCAGCAGGAAATAACTCAACATGGTCTCCCGCGCCCGCCGATGCTGTGCCCCCTGCCAGGTATCGTAGCGAAATTTATCCACGAAGAATTGCTGCAAAGTCTGCAGTTTTTTCGGCAGCGGGTCAGTGCTCTTCAGGCCGGTTTCACGGATGATCTCCCTGATCGCGCGGGCCTCGCTATCGACCACCAGGCTGTCCGTGTCCGTCGGCACGGAATCGATCGTCATGCCCGGCCCATGCTTCGCTTCGTATCTGGCAAAGGTCGTCGCGTTCGACACCCGGATGCCGCCATAGAAGTTCGTTTCAATCTGCGCCGCCACCAGCTTGTCGATGATCGCCACGCCGTTCGGCGCGCTCAACATGCCGCGACCTCGTGGAAAATATGTGGAGATGATTGCCGTCCCCGTCACCTGCTTTTCCGGAATCAATGGCCATGTGGAAGCTTCATTCTCGGAAACGGCGTCTTCGAACTTCACCCGCGTAGTCGTCCAGGACGGGCTGGCAAAGATGTCATAGCTCGCCTCGCGCAAAAGCTCTACGGGAGCACCCTGAACCTCCACTCGCATCACCACCTCGCCCGAAAGCTTCAACCGTCCTAATCGCCCGATCGCCGTGCGACTCTCGAACGGATTGGAATTTCGATTCAGGATCTTTGAGAGCCATTCCGAGAAATTCGTTTCCACCGCCCCCTGCACCCGTTGCAGCCCGATATGTCCGTTGTATCCCAAAGCCACCACCATCAATGCCAGCGGCGCCCACACCAGCGGCGAGAAACGCCTTGGCCGGATCGCCGCCAGGGCGAACAGCACGAGAATGCTAAGGCCGATGAAAAATACCGGATCGCGCTCATTCACCAACGAAGTCGAGAACAGGACCATCGCGAAGTACGGATACGAGACGTTCAGGGTCCCCCGCTCCGTCCCACCGCGCTTGAGCTGCCGCCGCCAGATCCATGAAAAGGTGCTGTACGGCACCTGTGGATTTGAACCATACGACTGGGTCAGGACGATGGGAAAGAACACGATCGGCATCCACTGGAAGAATATGAACGCCGTCGCAAACGCATTGTTCATCACCTGATTGCGCTTGCTGTAGTTCGTCGCCTGAAAGAACTCCATCAGGTCATTCGTCGTATCCCGTGAGACAAAGCTGTAGATGGCCGAGGCCGCGAAGAGGATCGCACAGAAATCCCAAACGCGATAATAATCACTGCGATCCACTTCCCACCGTTGCCGGATCAGCAAAGACAGCTCCACCACCACAGCCATGATGCCACCCACCCAGAGCATTCCCGTCTGGTAGCCCCAGAAAGCCAATGCCAATCCCAAGAGTAATGGAGGCGTTTTCATAGCCGCAGCAAGGCCTCCTCGATCTTGCCGGGGCGCAGTTGATGGAATTGCCCGGGAATATCCGCCATGGGACCGAAGTCAGTGATCTCCGGCTCCTCCTGTTCCATCACAAGAAAGACCACTACCGGCACATCCAACCCCCGGAGCTTCTGGATGAATTCCCGCCTCGCTGCGTCCCACTTCAGCAACACGCAGATGCACCCGCTGACCACCGGGATGTGCTCGATCACCACGTTGGCGAGAGAATTGAATCCCTTCGTCTGGCAGATGTTCACGGAGGCCAGTATCTCCAGCATTTGCTCCGTATGCGCCAGCCCGCGACCCGCCGTGAAACAATACGCCTGTGACCCCACAAACATCAGGTCCAGCAACGAATCCTGCGTCTGGATGGTGCAGGCGAACGATGCCGCCACCGACACCGCTTCTTCAAAACGCTCGCTGTACGCCACCGTATCAAACGTATCCAGGATCAACGCATGCCGCACAAAAAACTCGTCCTGAAACTCCTTCACGATGGGCTTCCCCGAGCGTGCCCAACTGCGCCAGTGAATGTGGCGCATCGGATCACCGGGCCGGTAATCGCGCAATGAAACGAACTCCTCCGATTCCCCCACTGCCGCCGCCAGCGCCACCCCGCCTTGCTGATAACGCAGGGTTCCCGGCAAAGCAAAATGCGGAATCGGATAACGCTTCGGCAGCACCAGCAGCTTGTCCTTAAGTGGGAACGGCGAGATTTGTCGGAAGACGCCGAGCGGGTCCATGCTCGCGGCGAGCAGCTTCTCAAAGTGCAGCACGCCCCGTCGTTTCGGTAGCAGGACCATCTCGACCTCCACCGCGGCCCCCGGCAGACACTGTGCCACAGTCGCTCCGCTCAGCACTGCCCGCTGGTTGATCTCCACCAGCCATTGCCAGCGGTAAAAACCCTGCATGCGGTCGAACCAGTTGCGCTTTTCCTCACCCGGTTCCGGCGTCGTCAAATATTCTTCCAGCGTCGGTCGGGGATCGGACAGCTCCTCCTGCAATTCCACATCCTTCAAGGAAAACCGGCCCTCATTCTTGAACCGGACCCGATATTTCACAGGCGAACCCGCCGAGGCAAAGCGCGGCAGTATTCTTTGCGCGACAAACTTGGTCCGCCCCAACCGCATCGTGAGCCAGGACACCAGCAGGAGCGCGAGCATCAGCGAAAATGCCTGATAAGCCACCGTGAGGTTCGTATCCAGGCCGAACATCGCCAGGATCAGCGACCAGCTCATGATCAGCACCCCCACGCGACCTACGCGCCGCACCACCCACTGCCGCAGCACGAAATACACACGATACTGCCGGTACGACCGCCTGCGAAAATTGTCATTTCCCCAGCTCATCTTTCAAATCACTTCCAGCTCCGCCATCTCTCCGTAGTGGGGCAGACGCCCACGTCTGCCTTAATCGTGCAGGCGCCACCGACTGCACCCGTCCTTTACGCAGGCACTTTCACGTTCTTCAAGATCGTCTCCACCACGCTCTTCGAAGTCAGCCCGCTGAACTTCGCCTGCGGCTCCATCACCATGCGGTGCGCGATGACCTCCACCGCCAATTCCTGGATGTTCTCCGGCGTCACGAATGGCTGATTGTCGAATAATGCCAGCGCCTGCGCCGCTTTCATCAGCGAGAGCGATGCCCGCGGGCTCGCGCCCAATTGCACACCCTCGGATTTACGCGTCGCGGATACGAGATCCACGATGTAGCGCTTGAGTTCGTCGCTGATACGCACGGCCTGCACCGCCTGCCGCGTCATCAGCACGTCCGCCATGGTCACACAGGGCTTCAAGCCATCGATGGGATGCTTCCGCTCTTGCGCGGAAAGAATGGACACCTCCTCTTCACTGCTCACATAACCCAGCGTGAATTGCAGTGCGAACCGGTCCATCTGCGCCTCGGGTAACGGATACGTGCCGCGAAACTCCACCGGATTCTGCGTGGCGATCACGAAGAACAGCTCGGATAACTTGCGCTGCTGCCCCTCCACGCTCACCTGACCTTCGCCCATCGCTTCCAGCAAGGCCGATTGCGTACGCGGCGAGGCGCGGTTGATCTCATCCGCCAGCATGATGTTCGCGAAGACCGGGCCTTCATGGAAATGAAAGAGCTGGTCGCGCTGATTGAAAATGGAGACGCCCAGAATGTCTGATGGCAACAAGTCCGGCGTGAACTGGATGCGCTTGAACTCCGCCTGCACGGAGAGCGCCAGTGCCTTGGCCAGCGTCGTTTTGCCCGTGCCTGGATAATCCTCCAGCAGCACATGGCCGCCACTGATGAGAGCTGCGAGCAGTTTGCGGATGGCCTCACTTTGGCCTTTCATGACCTGCTCGATGTTTGCCTGAATGGCTTGGATCACCTCCCGCGGTGCCAGCTTTTGTGTTTCGCTCATGTGATGGTTCTCCCAGAAGTATACCCTGTTTGTAGCTCCTAGCCAATGTGGACCGCGACCAATTGGCTCACTTAGTTTGACCGTCCCTTTTCCTCTCCGTTCAAATAAACTTTAATGCATTTCGGCAGTTTCGCCACATCCATTTCGATCAAACAGAAACTCGCCGCCTTGTCTGGTTCCAGCGCCACGTCCAATCCCATCATCCGCGCCGGCACCGTGGAAAAACATGGCCAGACCGTCTGCCACGCCACGCCCAGCATCTCCGCGGTGCGTTGCACGCCCTCGATGGGCTTCAAGGCGGACCCGGCGAAATTCACCTGCCCCGGCATCCGCACCACCTGATCAGCCCCCACTTCTACTTCGACAGCGCCGATGCGATATCGTCCCGGTGGCGCCCCCGCCGCCGCCATCGCATCCGTGGTGTAGTAGATCTGCTCCACGCACAGGGTCCGGTAAAATAACCGAAACGGCTCCGGCGACACATGGATGCGATCCGGAATGATGCCCACCGTCAGCGCCGACTGATCCAGCACGCGCCAGACGATATTGTCATGCCGGTCCAAAGTGCGCGGGCAACCATTCCCCAAATGCGTGAAGCCCACCGCTCCCGCCTTCGTCGCTGCGCTGATGGATTCCGCCGAAGCATTCGTATGGCCGAGACTGATCTTGATACCCTTGCTCGCCGCATACCGGATCGCCTCGATGGTCCCCTCACGCTCCGAAGCCACCGTGAGCAGCACGGGATCCCCCTCCGTCACCGCCAGCAGTTCATCGATATGCTTCACCGTCGGGTCACACATCACCACCGCATTGTGCGCGCCCTTGAACCCGGGCTCCGGCGAAAGAAACGGCCCCTCGATATGCCACCCCACAATCCCAGCTCTCAATTCCGCATTCGCATTCCGCAAAGCCCGAATGTTCTTCAAGCGCGCCAGCAAGCGCTGCCATTCATCCGTGATGAGCGTCAGCAAAATCTGCCCACAACCATCTTGCTGCAAGCCACGCAACGCCTTCAGCAAATCCGCCTCCGTCAAATTATCCTGCTGGAAATCCACACCCGCATAGCCATTCACCTGCACATCGATCAACAACGGCGCCAGCCACAGACTCGTCTCCGTGCCTTCAGGCAAAGGTAAGATGCCAGCGATCTTCCCGTCTGCCCAGGCCATCTCCACCGGCTTCCCCGTCCGATAATCCTTCGCAATCACTTTCATAAAAAACCTCTCATACCACGTCGTTAGGTCAGGCCGCTCTCATCGCCACCTCAGCGACGGTAAGGACCGGTTCCACCCGGTCCCTGACACTTTTCGGAACCGGTCAACCATCCTTCCACCGGCTCTTTCAACACGCCCACCATCCCTTATTTCCTTTCTCCCCGCACACCTTGCGTTCCACTACGTTCCATTACGTTCACACAAAATCTTTCTTTCATGCCCTCATCCTGCCACTGATTTCATCTCACCGTTAGCCCTACATCGGCTATATCGGCTACATCGGCACAAAATCTCGCTTTTCTCAGCCCACAGGCTTCAACCTTGTTCCTGACTTCCCACGGTTGATTCCACCCCTTCTCAATGCTCGCTACTCAAATGATGGCCTGCCGGTGCAACCGGCCTCCATTTGTCCGCTTGCGCGCGCTCTTCCCTACCATTAGCCTGCGCTTTCCTTGATTGTCTGAAAATCTTGAACCCGAAGCAAAAGTAAAGTTCATGCCACAACCGATTAAGACCTACACCGTCGATTCCCTTCCGGTGCGCGTTTACGCCAACCAGCCGGACATGGCCGCCGATGCCGCCCTCACCGTCCGCGATTACCTCGCCTCCGTCATCGCCCAAAAGGGCTCCGCCGCCGCCATCCTCGCCACCGGCAATTCCCAGATCAAATTTCTCGAAGAGATCATCCGCCTCGGTGGTGTGGACTGGTCCAAGGTTACCCTCTTCCACATGGATGAATACCTCGGCATCCATCCCGCGCACAAAGCCAGCTTCCGCTGCTACATGCGCGAACGCGTCGAGTCCCGCCTGAAGCCGAAAGCGTTCCATTACCTCGAAGGCGACGCCCTCGAACCCATCTTGGAATGTGAACGCTACTCCGCCTTGTTGAACGCCCAGGAGATCGACCTCTGCTGCCTCGGCATCGGTGAGAACGGTCACATCGCCTTCAACGATCCTCCCGTCGCCAACTTCAATGACACCCGCCTGGTGAAAGTAGTGCAGCTCGACCTCGCCTGCCGCCTCCAGCAGGTGAACGAAGGCCACTTCCCCAGCGTGGACCAGATGCCCCATTACGCGCTGACCCTCACGATTCCGGCCCTTTGCCGCGCCAAGAAAATGGTCTGCCTCTGCCCGGAAACGCGCAAAGCCAAGGCCACTCGCGGCACCCTGCTGGGCCCGATCTCGACAGCCTGCCCCGCCTCCTATCTGCGCACACAGTCCCAATGCACGCTGTATCTGGACACCGATTCCACCAGCCTGCTGTAACCAATGTGTTGCTGGCATCTTGCCAGCAATTCGAGCGCGCCCGTACTCAACGGCCTTATAAAACTTCAAAGCCGCCTCTACCCGAGGCGGCTTTTGTTTTACCTTCTCCAGCCGGGCCAGACCCGGGCTTGGATATTTTAATCCTACTTCCTCACCGTGATCGTCGCTTCATGCTGCCCCAGCACTTTAATGAGGATATCAGCATTGTCACTGCCCGGAGTGACGCTGAACTCGATGGGGAATTCTTGTTTCCCTCCTTTGACCGCTTTCATCGCCACCGTCTTTAGAGGCTCTTTTCCTTTGCCGTAGATCACCAGTTCCAGGCCGTTTTTCTCTGTTTTGCGCACTCCCAAGGTGCAAAGCACCACATCCGCCACCTCATTCTTCGCCGAAACTTCCACCAATTTCAATTTGCTATCTGGCACCGCTTTGCCATCCACCTCCAGCACCAAGCCCTTCAACCAAAGCTGGCCCAGCGGCAATGCGGTTTCCCCGGCTTTGGCCAGCACATCGGCGAGTTTCGTTTCCGGTATCACCACCATGCCGATATCGCCCTTGGCTAGGCCGAAAGGATTTTTGATGTCCACATCCACCTTCAGCGCCAGATCATCCAGTTTGCCCGCGGCATTCCAGAGCAGGTACGAGGCCTTCAGCAGTTCATCACGCGGAATGGCCTCCTGCGCCTGCAGCCCGGCACTAGCGAACCCCAGCACACCGACGATCAGTGAAACAAAACGAGATGACTTCTTCATGAAATGATTAGATTGGTTGGTTGCGACCATATTACCTGTCTGATGACGTCCTGTCAGCCTTTCGGTTACAATCTTTGCAAGGGTTGAAGCGGAACGACGAGGCACAGACCTCGTGCTGCCGTTTTCCAGCCAGCAGTCCGCGATGTCCGCCGTAGCACATCCGCAACGCATGGCGTTCCCCCCTCCTTTCTCTTTCCCTCAAACCTGCTACTGTCTTTCCCATGACCACACCCGTCATCCACCCCGGCGTCCGTATCGGCCACGTCCACCTGAAAGTCGCCGATCTCGATCGCGCCCTGAATTTCTACTGCGGCATCCTCGGCTTCCAGCTCACCCAACGCTATGGCCGCCAGGCCGCCTTCATCTCCGCCGGTGGCTACCATCACCACATCGGCCTGAACACTTGGGAAAGCCTCGGCGGCAAACCGCCCGCCCAAGGCACCACCGGCCTCTACCACCTCGCCATCCTTTATCCAACCCGCGCCACCCTCGCCGATGCCCTCCGTTGCGTGATGAAAGCCAACATCGAACTCGACGGAGCCTCCAACCACGGCGTGAGCGAAGCTCTCTACCTCCGCGACCCCGATCAAAACGGCGTCGAACTCTACTGGGACCGTCCCGAATCCGAATGGCCCCGCACGCCGGATGGCCAACTCGCCATGATCACTGCGCCGCTAGATCTGGACGCCCTCCTCAAATCGTAGCCGCCGAGGTAACGAGGCGGAACTAACTAATTCTCGGCAAGGTCCGCCTCCTCACGTTGTCGGCTACAAAAAACAAAAAGGCGGCTGAGGTCCTCACCTCAACCGCCTTCGTGAAACTTATCCTACCACGCTCTTACTGGCACGACTCACACGTCCCACCATTCCGCATCGCCTCGATGGAGCACGCCAGCTTCTCCGATTCCGTGACTTCCTTGCGCGCCTTCACCGGCTCTTCCGTCGCGGCCGGTTTGCGGTCGCGGTTCGCGCTGTCGATCGCGCTCTTATTCAACGTGCGGAGATAATACGTCGTCTTCAGACCACGTTCCCACGCCTCGCGATACATGAAGCTCGCCGCGCGCGCATCCGGTTCCGCCAGCCAGAGGTTCGTGCTCTGCGCCTGGTCGATCCACTTCTGCCTGACCGCCGCGCATTGCAGGATCCACGTCGGCGCGATCTCGAACGCCGTCTTATACAGGCGACGCAAATCCGCCGGGATACGTTCGATGCCCTGCACGCTGCCGTCGAAATACTTCAAGTCGCCCAGCATCTGCTCATCCCACAAGCCGAGGTTTTGCAACTCACGGATGAGATAATCGTTCGTGCGGATGAACTCGCCGCTCAGGTTCGACTTCGTATGGATGTGCTTGTACGTCGGCTCGATGCACGGCGTGCAGCCCATGATGTTGGAGATCGTCGCCGTCGGCGCGATGGCCAAACAGTTCGAGTTCCGCATACCGTGCTTCTTGATCTCTTCGCGTAACTTGTCCCACGCCAACCGCGAAGTGCGATCCGTCGGGATGTTCATACCGCGTTCCTGCTCCAACAGGTTCAGCGTGTCCAGCGGCAACAGCCCACGATCCCACTTGGAACCTTTATAGGTGCTGTACGTGCCCTTCTCTGCCGCCAATTCCGTCGAGGCCGTGTAAGCGTAGTAAGCGATCGCTTCCATCGCCTCATCGTTGAAATCAACCGCTTCCAACGTATCGAACGGAATGTGCTTCTCGTAGAGCGCATCCTGCATGCCCATCACGCCCAAGCCCACCGGACGATGCTTCATGTTGGAGTTCTCCGCCGCCTCCACCGGGTAGAAGTTGATGTCGATGACGTTGTCCAACATCCGCATCACCACGCGGATCGTCTCTTGCAGCTTCTTGTGGTCCAGCTTGCCGCTCGGCAACAAATGCGCCGACAGGTTCACGCTGGCCAGATTGCACACCGCCACTTCGTCCTTGCTCGTGTTCAGCTCGATCTCCGTGCAGAGGTTCGAGTTATGGATCACGCCGCAATGATCTTGCGGATTGCGCACGTTCGCCGGGTCTTTCCAGGTCATCCACGGATGACCGGTCTCGAACAACGTTTCCAGCATGCGCTTCCAGAGTTGCAGCACGCGCACCTTGCGGCCCCAGATGATGCCTTCATCCACCATGCGCTCATACTGCTCATAACGTTGCTCGAACGCCTGGCCGAACAACTCCGGCAGATCGCGCACTTCATTCGTGCGGAAGAGCGTCCACGTCGCATCCTTCGGCAGCTTGCCGTCGGAGATCAGCTTGAGGCGCTTCATGAACACATCAGGAATCCAATGTGCCGTGTTCATGTTATGCGTGCGGCGGCGGTCATCGCCCGTTTCCTTGCGCAGATCGAGGAAGTCTTCCACGTCCGCATGCCACAATTCCAAGTAGGAGCACAATGCACCCGGACGCTTGCCGCCCTGGTTCACCGCGATGGCGATGTCATTCGACACCTTCAAGAACGGAATGACACCCGAGCTTTCGCCGTTCGTGCCATGGATGTGCGCGCCCGCACCGCGGATCGCCGTCCATGAGCAACCGAGCCCGCCTGCCCATTTGGACAAGTGCGAGAACCGGCGCCATGTCTCGGTGATCTCCTCGATGCTGTCGCCGCAATACAAGAGATAGCAGCTCGAGAGCTGCGGCCGTTGCGTGCCTGCGTTGAACAACGTCGGCGTGGAACTGCATGCACGGCGCGTCTTATAGATGCCGTAAAATTCTACCGCGCGCGTTTCGCGTTCCTTCTCAGCGAGGGCCAAGCCCATCGCCACGCGCAACCAGAAGATCTGTGGCGCTTCCAGGCGGCGCTTGCGACCGGACACCTGATCCTGCGTGTGGATGAGGTAACGATCATACAGCGTCTGGATGCCGATGTAGTCGAACTGCAAATCCGCGAACGGGTCCAGCGCTTCGGCCAGTTGCTTCAGGTTGAATTCCGCCAGCTTCGGATCAAGACGACCGAGCTTGATGCCGTGCGGGATGTAATCGATGAACGCTTTCTTGTGCGCTTCCTTCAACGCTTCCACACCATCGGAGATCTTCCACGGCAACGTCTCTTCATAGATGAACGTGAGGAGAATACGGGCTGCGTAGAAACGCGCATCGGCATCTGCATCCAGTAACGACTTCGCGTTCAGGATAATTGTGTCACGACGCTCTTCCGGGCTGAGATTCAACGACACGCTGCGGAGCAACCGCGCGATCAATTCTTCCTCCGGCATCTGTGGCTTCAGGCCGATACGACCGAAGGACAGGCGCGCGCGCAGATCAACCAACTGATCCGGCGTGGCCAGTTCTAACTGCGCTGAATCATCTGTGCCCTCTTCTGCCTTGGTGCCCGCGAGCTCCCGCAGCACAGAACGCTTCGCGCGATACTTGGCGTAAGCCAGCGCGACCTTGCCTTGATTCAACTCCATCAAGGTCTCTTCCACCAAGTCCTGCAACTGCTCGATATGGATGAACGAAGGCCGTTCGCGGCGCAAACGGAACTCGATCTCCGCCTGCACATGCGCGCCCAGCGCTTCATCCACACCGCAAGCCACGGCTGCGGCTCGCACGGCGTAGGCCACCTTATGCCCCACCCAGCCGACCACGCGCGGTTTGCCCGAGGTATCCCCCGGCAGATCGCGACGGATGACTTGCGGCATCAGTGCTGCATCATTCGGCGTCGCGAGGTTCAGTGTCGGCTCTGCTATCGTATCGTTACTCATGACTGTCCTTTGTTGACTGCTCTTGTCTGCGTATTTCCGTTTCTGTCAGGTCGATCAAGTCGCCTGCCCAGCCCGTCCGAAGACGGGATAAATTCTTAAGCTCGCGGCCCCACAATGCCCGTTTGCGCCTGGTACTTCCCGCCGCGATCCTTATAGCTCGTTTCGCACAGCGACGTGGCCGCGAGGAAGATCACCTGCGCCAACCCTTCATTCGCATAGATGCGCGCGGGCAGCGGCGTGGTGTTGGAGATTTCCAACGTCACATGGCCTTCCCACTCCGGCTCGAACGGCGTCACATTCACGATGATGCCGCAGCGCGCATACGTGCTCTTGCCCACGCAGAGCGTGATGACATCACGCGGAATACGAAAATACTCCACACTGCGCGCCAGCGCGAACGAGTTCGGCGGCACCAGGCAGGAATCACCGCTCATATCCACGAACGAACGGTCATCAAATTTCTTCGGGTCCACGACGGCGTTATACACGTTCGTGAACACCTTGAAATCCCGCGCCACGCGCAAATCGTAACCGTAGCTCGACAAGCCGTAGCTGATGACCGGTCCGGCCTCGTTGCGCCGTACCAAACCGTCTTCAAACGGCTCGATCATCCCGTGTTCACGGGCCATCTTGCGGATCCAATGATCAGGTTGTACTCCCATAACAGGCTTGCTCAAACCAGATCATCTTCCGCCGCGTTCTTCACACTGCCGCTCGTCTGATATTCCGTCACGCGCGTCTCGAAGAAGTTCTTTTCCTTGCGCAGGAAGATCACTTCATCCAGCCAGCCGAAGGGATTCGTCTTCACATTGGACAACGCCGGTAAACCCAAGGACGTCAAACGGCGATCCGCATTGTAGTCCACGTAATTGATGAACTCGGACTGCTTCAAGCCGACTTGGTCATCCGGCAGGCAATCGCGCACAAATTCTTTTTCCAGTTCCACGCCTTCACGCATGAACTCCACCAACTCCGCGCGGAATTCCGGTGTCCAGATGTCTTGGTTCTCTTCAATCAGCTCCGTCAGGATATAACGGCCCAAGGCAATGTGATTCGATTCATCCCGCAGCGTGTATTGGAACATCTGGCCGATGCCCGTCATCTTGTTCTGGCGATGGAGCGACAGGATCATCGCGAACAGCGCGTAGAACTGCGTGCCTTCCATCACCTGCGAGATGCCGAAAAGCGCCTTGGCGAACTTCTGCTTGTTCACCGTCTGCGTCAGGTCCACGCCCATCTTGAGCTCCGGCATCTGCCGCATGATGTAGGCGTTCTTGCGCTGGATGCTCGGGATGTCATTGAACTTCGCCGTCACTTCATCGAGATCGATGTTCAAGCTGCCGATGATATGCAGGAGCGAATCCATATGGATGCTCTCCTCGGCGATCTGGCGTAGGGAAGCGTGCTTCAACTCCGCCGCCGTCAGGTTTTCCTCGATGACGTGCAGGACGGAATCGCCCACGATGCCTTCCGCCGCCGAGAAATAGCCCACGCCCATCTCAATGATCCAGCGTTCCTTCGGCGTCAGGGCGCCCGTGTTCCACTGGTGGGCATCCTTGGACATATCGATCACGTCCGGCTCCCAGTGGTTGGCCTTCATCTGCTTGTAGATGCGGTAGGCCTCGGGGTATTTGAGCGGCAGGACGTTCAATTCCGCCGTCTTGAGGCCATTGATCACCCGCTTGCCGTCCAGCCGCTCGCGCGCCTTCGTCTTGTTGAGCCGGAACGTCTTGTTGCGGAACTGGTAAACGACGTGCGTATCCTGCTCGGTCGCCGACATCTCGCCGGACTCAAAAGTAAGGTCTTTATTCATGGACTCGGTCGTGAACCCCATCCGGTTCACGGGCAAAACTTCTGCATACCACCCGCCAAGGCAGCCTGCTACTTACGTTTTCAGGGGAGGATTGGCGGTGCCTGCGTCATGCGGTGCACAACGGCTTACGGCCAAAGCCCGGTCCCCCATCCAGTCGTTGGCGCGACTGTCACCAGCTCGAAGCTGGACCGATGAGTGTCGGTAAGCAGGTCTTCTGGCTCCGAGGTCGTACTCCTGTTCCACCTTAAAAAGCCTCAAAATATTGGGCTTTTTGGCTGCCATTTCTGGCCCGGAACAATTGTCGCTCGATACAGCGGCGCCACCACCCGGGATTCGCACCCGGTTCCCTATTATCCTCCAGCCCCAGCTGGAAGGCACTTGTCGACAGAAACACACTACTAATTGTGTGTCGTGTAAAATTTACACACTACCAATAGTGTCGAATTCAACCTTCAAGCAACTGTTTTTTGGGTTCTGCCATGAAATTTTTTCACAAATTTTACTTCCCAAAATGAATCCGGAATGCGTTTTCAATGTTCCCGCTGGCAACCCCTTTCCTTCCTTGTCGAAAAACCCCGAAAAAGACACGAATTCCACTCATTTTCACGAATTGATCTATCAGGGAAAATTCGCGTCACGTCTTTTCCCCACAGGTGCAATCCAGACACCCATGCGTGGCACACATCTGGCAAACGGCCTCCACTTTCTCTCGTAACTGCTGTCTAGCCCGATGATGTCGCACCCTCAGGTTATTTGGCGTCACTCCGAGGGCTTTCGCCACTGCTTCCGGGGCTTCCTGCTCCATATCCAGTCGCCGCACCAGTTCTCCATACTCCTGCTTGAGCGTGGGGATCAATCCCACCACACAAGCACATGCCGTCCGTTCCTCTTCCGCATCCGGCGGCGACTCCAGGTGTGCTTCCAGCGATTCCATCGCCCGCTTGTTCGCCGCCCGCCGCCGGTAAAGATCAATAATCGTCCGGCGCAAGATCCGATAGAACCACACCGTCACATTCTCATCCTCCCGCAACTGTTCGGCCGACTTCACCGCCTTCAGCAAACTCTCCTGCACCACATCCGCCGCCAGCTCCGGATCATTCACGCGTTTCCGCGCAAACGCCGTAAACATCTCCAACTGCGCCAGCAACTGTTCTTCCAACGGTTTCATTCTCTTCATTGGTTACGTAGACGGATGGATCAAACCAACATTACAGTTCTGCGTCCAAATACTAAGAAACAATTCCGAATGGAGCCGGCAATGCTCAAGGTTTACCCGGCACGATCCAATCATAGCTCGGCAACGTCGTCCCATTCGTCAATGTCACCCCTTGCGGATTCCATGGAATACCGGATTTATGCAGCTCATGCTTGGAGGAAATGGAGGTGATACCAAACTCCTGCACCGACCGCACTTCCCCTGACTCGCTGATGCCATTGCTATTCCTATCATGCCAGAGCGCAAACCCCTTAAGTTCGCTTCCGGTTAATGTCCCATCACCATTGTCATCCAGCGCCGCCAACGGCTGATACCCGTTCTCCCAAAAGATCCAAAACGTGACATTCCCCATCATTTGGAGACCGGAAGTGATTCTCCCCGTCGATTCCTTGTCATAGACCAACCAGGCGGCGTTGGTTGTGATCCAGCCCCATTTCTTTGGGATACCACTGCCATCCAGGTCGAAAATCACATTGGCATCAGGATTGACCAAGTTCTCCAAAGCGGATCTGTCACCCACTGGAATCAAAACCGGCGTCACAACTCGACCGAGTTTCACAAACTCATTTTCAAGATTCTTCAATTGCTTCAGTTCTTGTTGATCCTTTACTGGGTCAAGCAAATGTCTCATATAGCCCATAATCTCTCCGGTATAAAACACCCCAGGACCGATTCCTCCTAGTCTCCTTGCTCCACCAGTTTTTTCAGGCAACAATTGAGGCTCTTCCAAACGGTTCTCCTGCCATTGCTTGAATTCAAAATCTCCTTTGATTTCCATGGCCCACGAAATTTTCAGCGCCTTCCGATATTCCGCCAGCGCTTCATCTCTTCTCCCCGTCTGATCCAGGCACCAAGCGTGTCCCAATTGTAACGGCAAAAGCAAGTATGACCGTCTGTCAGATCTATCTATAGTTTTGTCATTTTTCATTACGTTGAGAGACCTTTGGTAAAAGACGATCGCATTGGTTAAATGCGTGTGAGCCTTCAACTTCTCTTCCTTGCCAGATTTCTGGGCAACTTCTTTCGGCACCCCTGAGTCACTTCCGGGATAGCCATAACTGGGCATTCCGTTCTTCTTCACCACCTGCAACTCTTGGAGCGCCGTTGCGTAGGCCATTGAATGAACTCTGGCCAGATGATAGACGGTCACCAAATCGTTGGTGTTCTCTTGATGCTTTTTGGTGAAATTGGTGAGTAAACGCTCAATCGGCACTTTCTCAGTTTCCTCGACCATGAAAATTCCGAAAACTTGGCACGCCATGGATGCCAGCAAACAGAGGATAAGCGCCAACCTTGGTTTCATAATGGAGCTATATCACCTCTGCATTAAAAACTCAACGGACATCCTACTGTCCACCTGTCATTTACATCCGCAATCCTGCCTCAAGACTTGGAAAAACTCCTTGGCCGCCCGCCCCATCGCCCGCCGCTTCGGCCAGATCACCACGATGGCCCGCTCAGGCTTCGTCCCGTCCAATGACCGATACACCGGCCGGTTGCTCGGCCCTGATTCCAAAGCCATCTGCGGCACCAGCGAGATACCCAATCCCGTGGCCACCAGCGCCTGCACCGTCTCCATTTGTGCGCTGCGGCAGCTCACCTTCGGTTGAAAATTCCGGCGATTACAGAAGCCCAACACCTGATCGCCCAGGCAATGTCCCTCTTTCATTAGGATGAACCGCTCGTTCTCGAGATCTGCTATCTTCACCGATTTCTTTTTGGCCAACGCATGATTCATCGGCACGGCGAGCAGCAGTTCTTCCGTGAACAGCTTCTCCACTTCCACTCCCGCCTCATCCAGGGGCAGGCTCATGATGGCCATGTCCACCTCGAACGACGTCGCCAGCTTCAGCAATCTCGCCGTGGTGTCCTCCTGCACGACCACCTCGATGCCCGGATACTTCTCCGAGAACTGCGCTATGACTCCCGGCAATAGATACGGTGCGATCGTCGGTAGCGCTCCGACCGTGACAGTTCCCCGCACCAATGCCTGAGTATCCTCAGCTTCACGCCGCGCTGCTTCCACTTCTTCCAGTATCCGCAAGGCTCGAGGCAGGAAGCTTTCACCCGCTTCCGTTAGCTTCACGCCACGCTTTAAGCGATTGAACAGACGTTGGCCCAGTTCGTCCTCCAGTTTCTGGATTTGCTGGCTGAGCGAGGGTTGGGCCACGTGGCAACGTTCGGCCGCCCGGGAGAAGTTGCCCGTCTTCGCCACCGCCACCATGTATCGGAGCTGATGCAGTTCCATAGTCTGCACCTATCATAGAGGTAGCTAAGAAGTATTTCAACTATGACCGGTACCCGAGTAGTGTGAATGAAATCAAATCTTGAGCCACCAACGGGTCATCCCGTTCGTAGCAAGACCGGCCTGACCCATAAAGGCTTGAAGATAAATTGAATACCGGCACCGATGGCAACGTCTGCGCCGGTAGATAAACGGTGTTATATTTTTGTCGTACCCATGCCTGGCATAAGTTGGACAGTTGAAGACAAAGAACGGCTCGCCGAACTGGTCAAATCGGGCCAGGGTCCTCTGTCGATTCATCGCCTTGGTTGTTTCGCCGCCAATGGCCATGGCGTGCGCTCCGTGGATGCCATTGCCCAGCAGATCCGGCGCATGCATCTGGCCCGCCCAGAGAACTCCGAACGTGCCCGCAAGGCTCATCTGCGGGGGGCTTCGGTGCCCTTGGAAGCCCGCCGCCAAGCCACGGAATTCCTCCGGCGCAACGGCTCCGATATCCCCGTGAACGTCGTGGCTGATAAGTTTGGGGTCACCATCTCCTGGGTGCGTCGGACCTTGAAACAACTGGGCATCCAACGCTCTTGGGCCGCTACGGCCGCCCATCCGCTCTCCCGTTTTCACGATCCCGAGTATCGCGCCAAAGTCTCCCAACGCGTCTCCGCCTGGGCCAAGGAAAAGGCCCGCGAGCATGAAAAGGAGCTGAAGGCGCATCGCGTGGAACTGCTGCGCGCCTCGCCCAAGATGGCCAGACGCTGCTGTGAGCAATGCGGCGAGAACTGGCCGCTCACGCCCGAGTTCTTTGCCGCCACCAAACACGCGGAGACGGCCAAGACGTATTACCTCTACACCTGCCGTCTCTGCTCCGCCGCCAACCGGCACAACGAGATCAGCAACGAAAACCAGACCCACCCGCGCACGGAACGGCTCCGCCGCACCTTGAGCGAACGAAGCGAAGAAGTCCGCGCCTTGAAGAATCCGCCAGCTGAGAAACGGTGCATCGCATGCTGGAAAGACTGGCCCCTCACGCAGGAATTCTGGCGCAGTTCCAAACTGAAGTCTGGCCACACTTATTTCGAGCCCCGCTGCCGCCTTTGCCAGAATACGAAGCGACGGAGCGATGAAAAAGCCCGGCGCGCACGGGCACACTGGGGTCAGGCGTAGTCTTTACTCAATTATAGTCGGCAGCTACGTCAACTGTCCGCTTCGGGCGGCCGCGCGCATCAAATGCAGTTCCGTATATTCGTAGTCATCTCCGAGCTTATCTTTCACCGGCCCTAAGGCCTCCACTCCGCATTGATCAAAGGCCTTCAAGATCGCCGCGTGCTTGCGCTTCGGCACCAGCTTGGAAATCTCCACTGGCTCGCCCAATTCGATCGCCTTGGCCAGATGCGTGGCTACCGTTCCTTCGGCGATTTTCCGCTCACGCGCAATCTCCGCCAGAGTCCGCCCCTCCCGGAACATCCGCAACGTGACAAAATGCGAATCCCCCAGCACCTCGGCATTCAGCTCGCGCTGCATCTTCTTGATCAATTGGCCGGTCGTGACACCCACAAAAGTCTGCCGTGAATTACTCTTCAGGTATTGCCGGATGGCCTCGCAGAACACATCACTGAACTCCGCCAGCTTCTTCTCGCCTACGCCCGAGATGCCTGCGAACTCACGGCTCGATGTCGGATAGCTCCGTGCCATTTCACGCAAGGAGGTATCGCCAAAGATGATGTAGCTCGGCACGCCACGTTCCTCGGCCAGCTTGCGCCGTAGATCGCGCAAGACATCGAACAAACCTTCGTCGCACTGGATCTGACCGGGCTTCACCTTCTTTACCACGGGTGCTTCCATCTGACGCGTCAGTGTGATCGGCTTGCGCTCTTTTAAGGCGATACCGCCCTCTGCCGTCAGTTCCAACGTCACGAATTGTCCCGTTAATTGTTTTACCAACCCCATCCGCACCAATTCGCGCCCGATGCCCTGCCAATCCGTGCGAGTGAATTCCTTGCCGATACCATACGTGGACAAAGTCTCATGCCCCCAGCGCCGTACATTTTCCGTATCCGCGCCGCTAAGCACCTCCACGATGTGATTCAACCCGAAGGCAAAACCGGTCTTCTGCTTCACGCGAAAGACGCAGGACATGAACTTCTGCGCCGCCACCGTCCCGTCAAATTTTTCCCGTGGCGCCAGGCAGTTATCACAAGCCCCACAATTCTCTTCCTCGAACTTCTCGCTAAAATAACGCAGCAGCACCACGCGACGGCACTCGCTGCTCTCCGCATAATGCGTCATCAATGCCAGTTGCTCCAAGGCGACGCGCTGCTCCTCCTCGCTCGGTTTCTCCGCGATGAACTTCTTCTGCTTCATCTCATCGCCTACGCTGAAGAGCAGCAGGCAATCAGAGGGCAATCCATCGCGTCCCGCACGACCGGTCTCCTGATAGTAGCTCTCGATGTTCTTCGGCAGATCATGATGCACCACGAAACGCACGTTCGGCTTGTTGATTCCCATGCCGAAGGCGATGGTCGCGCAGATCACGCGCACTTCATCACGCAGGAACTTCTCCTGGTTGCCCGCCCGCTCCTCGGCCTCCATCTGGCCGTGATAATGCGCCGCCGGCACACCATCGAAACGCAATTGCGCCGCCAGCTTCTCCGTCGTCGCCCGCGCCTGACAATAAATGATGCCGCTCTCGTCCTTCCGCGCGCGCAAGAACTCCAGCAGCTGCGCATACGCCTTCGACTTCGGCACGATGCGGTAGTTCAGGTTCGGCCGATTGAAGCTCGCGACATAGATCGCCGGATCGCGCAGGTGCAACTGCGTGACGATGTCTGAGCGTACCCGATCCGTAGCCGTGGCCGTCAACGCCATCATCGGCACGTTCGGCAACCAGCTCCGCATGGTGGCAAGTTGACGATACTCCGGCCGGAAATCATGGCCCCACTCACTGATGCAATGCGCCTCATCCACCGCCACCAGCGCCGTCTTCCAGCGCTTCAGCGAATCGATGAAGCCCGGCATCATCAGCCGCTCGGGAGCCACATAGAGCAAGCGATACTCGCCGTCATTCAGCTTGCGCATCCGCGCTCCCGCTTCCGCGCCGGTGATGGAAGAATTCAGAAACGTCGCCGGCACACCCGCGGTCGTGAGCGCATCCACCTGGTCTTTCATCAAAGCGATGAGGGGCGAGATGACTACCGTGAGGCCGGAACGTGCAAGAGCAGGCAATTGATAACAGAGCGACTTGCCACCACCCGTAGGCAACAGGGCAAAAACGTCCCGCCCCGCCAATGAATCACGAATGATGCCCGCTTGCTGCGGACGAAAGGCGGTGTAACCGAAGTACTGCTTTAATAGGGCAAGCAACTCCTGCTCAGACACGCGGCGAAAGGTATGAGGCGCAGTGGATGAAAACAACAATGAATCATGGTGAAGTCTTAGGATTTAGGCGATTGACCATTCGATCGACATCGAAGCAAGATGCCTCATCGTCGCAGCCCTAAAATGTCGATCGCCAGAGGAGCCGATTCAACGAGACACAATCACATGGCTATGAACCCTACACGTTCTGCAACCAAAGCTGCATTAATCGCGTTGGTATTGTCCATCGGTACCCATCCAACAGGCGATCCACTGAGCGGATTCATCAATGGCATCATTCCATCTATACTTGTTTGGGTAGGCCTACGGATGGTGCTTCGCTCGGAAAAGGCACAATCCTGGTCAGGTATTCAGAGACTTGGGATGTGCGTCGTTTTCATTATCGCTGCGGTACTTTTGGCGACACTCACCACTTGGATCATAATCCAAACAAAACCAGAATTAGCTCCCTACAGGTAGATATCAGTCACTGTGCCCTTTGGAGAGGCGCGTTTTTCATTAGAAAAACTGCTTAAATAGCAATATTTGCTAAGATATTTTAATCTTCGCGAATGGCATTGCGAATGCTTAATGACTCGGCAACCAACGCCGAGAAACAGGACAAAGTTGTGAGTATTAAGGGCACTTTACGGTTAACGAGTGGTGACTGGAGCATCAGAGGCTTCGCTTCTAAAATGCTCCTCTTGAGCCTGGGTTTCCTTCCCTTCGTGTCGGCGAAAGCCATCGACCAGAACGGCAACCAGCTCAACGACATCTGGGAAATCATCCATGGTGCACAAGCACTTACGGCGACCGGTGATGCGGACGGTGACGGCGTCAGCAACCTCGACGAAAGCCGTGCCGGCACGAATCCTTTCGATGCCAATTCGTATCCCTGGCTGCAATTGCAAACCGTATCGGGCCAGTCCTTTCAATTGAATTGGAGCAGTCAGGGCGGCAAGCGCTACGAATTGCTGGCCACGGACGATCTAGCGCAAGGCACCTGGTCTGCGATCTCCACGAACTTGATACCGGCGGACACGCTCTCCTCCCGGCTCTTGAGCGTCACCAACTCCAACTATCGCTTCTTCCGCGTCTCCATCGCGGATGTTGACTCCGATGGTGACAGCATCCTCGATTGGGAAGAGGCGCGTTTGGGTTTCAACCCCCGGAGTTCGCACACGGACCGCTCCAACTCCACCGACCAGCAGCGCATCACCGCCGGTCTCGCAGCAAACAACACCGTCACGATTTCCACGCTTGATCCGAATATCTACGAACGTTGGCCCGATGGCGGCTTGATCGCCATCCGCCGCACGGGCGGTTTGAGACAGATCACGGTGAACTTCAATTGGGGCGGTTCCGCCGTCTTGAACACGGACTATACTGTCAACGCGACCACCAGCATCGTCATGCCCATGGGTGTGCGCGAGGTTTGGCTGGCGCTGCAACCGATCGCCGATGCAGTGGACAATGAACCGACGGAAAATATCACCGTCACCTTGCAATCCGGCACCGGCTACGCCCTCGGCAGCCAGACCGTCGCCACAGTGAATCTGCATAATGAAACGCCGACGAGCCTGCCAAATCCGAAGGAAGCCGCGCGTTTCATCATTCAAGCATCATTCGGTCCGAATGCGGATACCGATAGCGATGGCATTCCCGAGAACGTGGAGGAAGTGATGCAACTGGGCATCGAGGGCTGGATCGACAACCAATTCGCCCGCCCCGTCGGCCGCTTGCAACCGTTCACGGAATTCATCGTCTCGGTGACTAATTTCTACACGGACCGGAAGCAGGCCGCGTGGTGGAATCGCGTGATGGGTGTGAACAAACTGCGCCCGGATGATACCCAGACTGTTCTGCCCGATTATTTGCGTCAGCGGGTCGGCTTTGCGCTCAGCGAGATTTTTGTCATCTCAGACCGCACGGAAATGGTCGGCGGCGACCCGCGCGGCATGGCGAATTACTACGACATATTGCTGGCCAATTCCTTCGGAAATTTCCGCGACCTGCTGCATGATGTCAGCCTGCACCCCTGCATGGGCATCTACCTCAGCCACATGCTGAATCGCAAGCCCGATCCGGCCAACAATATCTACCCGGATGAAAATTATGCGCGTGAAGTGATGCAGCTTTTCTCCATCGGCCTGTGGGAATTGAACCTCGATGGCTCGCGCAAACTCGACGCGCAAAACCAGCCCATCCCCACCTATAACAACTCGCACATCACTGAATTTGCCCGCGTCTTCACTGGCCTGAGCTTTGCCGGACCGAACTTTTTCAGCCTTTTTCCGCAAGACTTCACCCAGCCCATGAAGCTTTGGGACCGCTATCACGATTGCGATCCCAAGACCTTGTTGAATGGGGTCACGCTCCCCGCCCGAACCGCCACGGCGAATCCTGACACCGGTGCCGCGGCCGCAGCGGATATCAATGCCGCCATCGACAATCTTTTCAATCATCCGAATGTCGGCCCGTTCATCGGCCGCCAGTTGATCCAACGCTTCGTGACGTCCAATCCAAGCCCGGAATACATCGCCCGCGTTGCCTCTGCTTTTAATAACAATGGCAACGGTGTGCGGGGTGATATGAAGGCGGTGATCAAGGCGGTGCTGCTGGATATCGAAGCCCGTGATCCGCAGATGATGAATATGCCCACCTACGGCAAGCTGCGCGAACCGCTGATACGCGTAGTTAATTTCGCTACGGCCTTCAGCGCGGGAGCGTCGAATGGTTACTTTGGCTTGAGCGCCTTCGCCATGGATCACGCGCAGGAAACCTTGAATGCGCCCAGCGTGTTCAACTTCTTCCAACCCAGTTACAGCCCGCCGGGCATCTTGAATGATGCGGGGCTCGTGGCTCCGGAATTCCAGATCATCAATGCCAGCACGGCCATTTCTGCGCCGAACTATTTCGCCAATGCGCTACGCAATAACGACCTGCACCGCTGGGGTGCGGGCGACGCACAGAAAGCCGTGCGGCTGAACCTGACGCCCGAACTTTCATTGATACTGCCGGAACAGTACCATTCGCAGAACCAACCTAACGTGACTCCGTTCGATACGGATCCCCTGCTCCAACGTCTCGACATGGTGCTAACGGGCGGCACGCTCTCACCGGAACAATTCCAGATCATACGCGAAGCGGTGAACCAGATCCCTACCAATTCGTGGCAATGGCACAAGGAAAGGGTGTGGCTGGCGATTTACCTCGTGCTCACGTCACCAGACTTTTGCGTGCAACGTTGATTTAAATTTTAACGCACATGAAGAAAGATTCTTCCATCGTCTCCCGCCGCCGCTTCCTCGGCCAGGCCAGTTGCGCCGCCATCAGCGGTGTCTCGGTGCTGAACACCTTGCTGAACCTCCGGCTCGCTGGCGACCTGGCTGCAGCGGAGCCGCCCGCGAACAACGAGTATCGCGCGCTCGTCTGTCTTTTCCTGAACGGCGGCAATGACTCCTACAACATGCTCGTGCCACGCGGTGATGCCGAGCACGCCGAGTATGCGACCATCCGTCAAGACCTCGCGCTCGCGAAGAATTCGCTGCTGCCCATCAATCCGCAAAACATTACCGGCAAACAGCTCGGCGTGCATCCGGGCATGCCGGAGCTGGCGAACTTGTTCGAAGCAGGCAAGGCAGCGTTCGTTGCTAATGTCGGCACGCTCGTCGAGCCCGTGACGAAGGCCCAATACAACGCCGGTTCCGTTTCCCTGCCGATCGGTCTCTTCTCGCACTCAGACCAGACAGAGCAATGGCAGACCTCCCTGCCGCAATCTCGTGCCGGTGTCGGCTGGGGTGGACGCATGGCCGATCTCTTGCAGAGCCTGAACGGCAATCAGCAGGTGTCCATGAACATCTCGCTGAACGGCAGCAACGTGTGGCAGGCCGGTCGCAACGTCACCGAATACGCGATCACCTCCGCCGGTGCCGTGGGCTTGACCAATTACCGTCCTGCGTGGCAGGCGAACGATAATCTGATACAGGCCCGTAGCGCCGGTGTGGACCGGCAGTTGAACGTCCAATACCAGAACCTGCTCGCCCAGGCATTCGTCACGTCGAAGCGCAATTCCGTGGACGCTTACACTTCTTTCGCGGCGGCGACGAATCTGACTTTGCCCAACGGAGCCACATTCCCGGCGGACAATCCCTTGAGCGCTTCCTTTCAGATGATCGCCAAGGCCATTGCCGGACGCTCAGCCTTGGGCGTCACCCGTCAGACATTTTTCGTCTCGCTCGGCGGCTGGGATCATCATGATGAAGTGGTGGCCAATCAGGATCGAATGCTGCCTTATGTCAGCGGTGCAGTCGGGGCTTTCTACAATGCCCTCACGCTGCTGGGCATCCAGGACCAGGTCACGCTCTTCACCGCCTCTGACTTCGGCCGCACCTTGACCTCCAATGGTCGCGGTTCCGATCACGCGTGGGCAGGCAATCATTTCGTAGTTGGCGGTGGGGTGAATGGCCGCCGCATCTACGGTCAGTATCCTGATCTCTATCAGGGCAGTTCCTTGGACGTGGGCCGGGGCCGTTTGATTCCTACCACCAGTGTGGACGCTTACTTTGCCGAACTGGCGCTTTGGCTCGGCGTCAGCAAATCCAGCCTGCCCTTGGTGCTGCCGAATATTTCGAATTTCTATTCGCCAAGCAGTAGTGCACCGCCGCTGGGTTTTCTGCTGAGTTAAGCAGATTGCTTTGGCTCAACCGTGATGCTAATCACGAAGCATGGCTGAACTGGAGAATATCCGCGCTTACTTGCGGCTGGACGAAAATCTGGCCACCAGCGGCATGCCGCGACCGGAGCAATTCGCGGATATTGCGCAGGCGGGGTTCAAAACAGTCATCAATCTTGCACTGCCGACCTCGGACAATGCCCTGGCGAACGAAGGCGAATTGGTCACGCGCGCGGGCATGACCTATATCCACATTCCCGTGAATTTTGAGAAACCGCCGGTTGAGGACTTCGAGCGCTTCACGCAAATGCTCACTACTTGCACTAGTCAGAAGGTCTGGGTGCATTGCGCGGCGAATATGCGTGTTTCCGCATTCGTGTTCCTCCATCGCCTGCGCACTCAAAGCGCTTCCCGCGAGCAAGCGGAACAGGATCTTCGACGTATCTGGGAACCAGAGGATGCCTGGCTCGTTCTTGTAAACGAGCAACTGGTCAAAATGGGACAAAAGCCTTTGTAAGCTGCATTGCCGCTTGCCCTGTCCTAAGTTTTCCCTTTAATTCCCCGCCTGTTGTGCCAGCCCAGACCACGGGCCTGAGGCAACCTGAAAGTGGTCACTCCCCCTTTTTGATTTGAACATGAAGACGCATTGTATTTCTTTGAACTGGAAGAAATTGACGGTTTTAGCCGCGACCACGCTGCTGACGGCGATCAACGCCTCGGCTCATTCCGAGACGAACACGCCGCCACCATTCGATGACACCAAGTGGAATACCGTCATCACCACTGGCTCTGGGGTAAACACGTATCAGACTGTGCCGAACTGGGCGCAGATCCCCAGCAAGCTGCAGCTTGGCCCCACGCACGGCAGTGTCATCGTGGACAAGAAGGGCCTGGTCTATGTGAGCACGGATTCCACGAATGGTTTCTACATCTTCTCTGCTGAGGGCAAGCTGATCCGCACCATGGCACCGGAACTCTCCGGCATGCACGGCATGGTCATCCGTGAAGAAAACGGCAAGGAGTTCATCTACGGCGGCCAGGTGAAAAATGCGCGCGCGGTGAAGTTCACCTTGGATGGCGAAGTGGTGCTTTCCCTGCCCTATCCCAAAGAAGCGAACGTCTATCCGGAAGGAAAAGGCTACAAACCCACAAGCGTCGCCGTGGCCCCGAATGGCGACATCTTCGTGGCCGATGGCTACGGGCTTTCGTTCATCCACAAGTATGATGCCAAAGGCTCATATCTGAAAACCTTCGGCGGCAAAGGCAAGGACGACGGCAAGTTCGCCGTCTGCCACGGTATCGCGATCGATACACGTTCCGGCAAGCCGTTGTTGCTCGTGTGCGACCGCGAGAATCGCCGTCTTCAGCACTACGACCTCGAAGGTAACTTCGTCGCGACCTTGGCCACGAACCTGCGCCGTCCGTGTGCGGTTTCCATTCACGAGGGCAATGTGGCGATCGCTGAACTCGAAGGTCGTGTGACCATTCTCGACAAGAACAATCAGATCGCGACGCATCTCGGTGACAATCCGGATCGCACGCTTTGGGCGAAGTTCGATGCCGCTCCTTCAGTTTGGGTGCCCGGTGTCTTCACCGCCCCACACGGTCTCACATATGATGCTTCCGGCAATCTCTATGTTCAGGACTGGAACAAGACCGGTCGTGTAACCAAGCTAATCAAAGCCAGCCAGACGGCCAGCGCGGCTGCCAAGTAAGCGATTAGCAATTCATCATTAAAAGACGGCCTTCGGGCCGTCTTTTTATTTACAGCTTCATGGCGAAGTGGATTTGACGTCCCACTTCCTTGAAACCGCATGAAGGATACAAATGATTGCCCACTTCGTTGTAAGCCATCGTCTCGATCATCGCGTATTCCATGCCCTGTTCACGGAAGTAAGCGAGCGCATGTTCAATCAACTTGCGCCCCAGACCTTGTCCACGCGTTGAGGCATCTACCGCCAAGTTTGGGATGCGACCTTTGCCTAGCTCACGATCAATCCGCGTGGTGATGTAGCCCACCACCTTGCCGTCCGCTTCAGCGACAAATACGCCGGTTGGATTCGCCGCCACATCATCATCAATGTGCCGGGCCTTACGCCAGCGCCAGTCGTGGCCGTTCAGGATGCCGCACTCTTCCTCCACCTTTTGGTCAATCGCGATGCCTGCGAAACCTTCCAGAGTCAGGCGCTTCAATTCCTCCAGATCAGACGGCTGATAGGTGCGTAAGTGGATGTCCATGCACCTATAATGACGAAAACCGGGCGCAGACTCAATCCCTGCGCCCGGTTTTGATAATCAATTTAAGCGGTTATTTGAAATCCGCTTCCAAAACTATACGATACCGCGCCTTGCCATCACGCAGATGTTGGATGGCCTCGTTCACCTTCGACATCGGGAACACTTCCGTCACCGGGGCGATCTGATGCCGGGCGCTGAAGTCCAACATCTTCTTCACCGTGGCGGGACTGCCCAAAGGTGAACCAGAAATGGTTTTCTGCCCCCCGATCAACGAGAACGCGGCCACCGGAATCGGCTCCAACACAGCTCCCACGAAGTGCAACCGGCCTTGCGGAGACAGAGCACCAATGATGGTGTTCCAATCCATCGGCGCATTCACCGTGGAGATGATGAAGTCCAAGGAACCGGCGATCTTCTTCATCTGGCCCGCATCCTTGGAATTGATGACGTAGTGCGCGCCCATCTTCATGGCTTCGTCGCACTTGGAATCGCTGGTGGTGAAGGCCGTGACATCGCAACCCCACTTGTTCAAGAATTGCAACGCCATGTGGCCCAGGCCGCCGATGCCGATGACACCGACGCGATCTGTCGGCTTAACACCGCATTGCACGATAGGATTGAAAACGGTGATGCCACCGCAGAAGAGCGGACCGGCCTTCGCCGCGTCCAGCTTGTCGGGCAAGGGCGTGGCCCAGACCCAGTGTGAGCGCAAGCGTTCGGCGAAACCACCGTGGCGGCCCACGATGGTTTCCTCGCCGTTCTGGCACAGGTTATGATTGCCCGAGAGGCATTGCTGGCAGGACATGCAACTGCCCGAGAACCAGCCGATGCCCACGGTTTGACCAAGCTTCAAGCCCTTGGCCTGCTCACCCAGCGCCACGATCGTGCCGACCGCTTCATGGCCGGGGACGAAAGGAAACGCGCTGCGGCCCCATTCGTTATCCAGCATGGAGAGATCGGAATGGCAGATGCCGCAATGCGTCACCTTGATCTCGATCTGTTCCGGCCGCAGCGGACCGGGGTCGAAGTCGAGGGCGGAGAGTTTTCCACCCGCTTGCGTGGTACCATAGGCACGAATTTTGTCGCTCATAGTCGGCTAGTTTTTAGGGTGACTAATTTTATGCGGTGACTGCTTGCAGCACCGGGTAGTCAGTGTAGCCCTTTTCCGCCCCGCCGTAAAATGTAGACATATCCGGCGTGTTCAACGGTGCGCCTGAGCGGAAACGTTCGACTAGATCGGGATTCGCCAGGAACGGCACACCGAAGGCGACCAGGTCCGTTTCATCCTCATTGATGCTGTGCGCCGCTGTGGCCGCGTCATAACCGGCATTGGCGATGAACGGTCCCTTGAACGTTTTGCGCATGTGCGGCGAGACCTGCAATCCAGGAATCGCGGACCAATGGCCGGGCTTGCCTTCCAGCACGTGCAGGTACGCGAGCTTGAAGCGGTTTAGGATTTTCGCTGCCAAGGTAAAGGTGGCCACAGGATCGCTATCCTTCATGTCGTTGTAGGAATTCGTCGGTGAGAGACGCACGCCGACACGATCACCAGACCAGGCACCGACCACGGCTGACGTTACTTCCAGCAGGAAGCGCACACGATTCGCCACACTGCCACCGTAGTCATCCGTGCGCTGGTTGGAACCATCGCGCAGGAATTGATCGATGAGGTAACCATTCGCAGCGTGGATCTCCACGCCATCGAAACCGGCTTCGCGGGCCAAGCGCGTGGCCCGTGCATAATCGGCTACGACACCTTCGATCTCCTCCGTCTCCAAGGCACGCGGGGTCACATAGGGCTTGCTACCGCCCGCGGTGTGAGCATCACCCTTGGCGGCGATGGCCGAAGCGGAGACGGGCAAGGCACCATTGTGAAAGTCCGGATGCGAGGCGCGGCCCATGTGCCAGAGCTGCAGCACGATGCGACCACCAGCTTGATGCACCGCTTCCGTGATCGGCTTCCAGCCTTCCACATGCGCTTGCGTATAGATGCCGGGGGCATGCGACCAGCCGACGCCTTGTGCCGAGATGGCCGTGGCTTCAGTGATGATCAAGCCGGCACTGGCCCGCTGGCGATAATACTCGACCATGCGCGGATGCGGCGTGCCATCGGGATAGGCACGACCGCGCGTGAGCGGGGCCATCACCAGACGGTTCGGCAATTCCAAGGCTCCAGCCTGGAAGGGAGTGAAAAGAACTTCATGGCTCATAACATTAGGTATTTTGAGGGTTAAAGATTATTGAGAGGAAAGACCGCCATCCACGGTGATGGATTGGCCGGTGATGAATGAGGAATCATCCGAAGCGAGGAACACCACGGTGTTCGCGATCTCATCCGGCTGGCCGATGCGCCCAATCGGGTGCAAGCCCGCCATGAATTTGCCGACTTCGGAATCCGCACCACCGGCGAAACGCTCAAACATCTCCGTCTGGATGACAGCCGGAGAGATGGCGTTTACGCGGATACCCTGCTTGGCGTATTCTAGGGCCACCGATTTCGTCAACCCGAGCACGGCGTGCTTGCTCGCGACATACACGCTGGCGTTCGGCATACCGATCAGGCCGAGGACGGAAGCGGTGTTGATGATGGAACCGCCGCCGCTCTTCAGGATCGCTGGAATCTGATACTTCAGTGAGTGAAACACTCCGCGCACGTTGATATCGAAGACACGATTGTAATCTTCGGCACCAAACTCCGCTGCCGTGGCGTGTTTACCTTCGATGCCCGCGTTATTGAACGCGATGTGCAGAGCACCGAATTTCTCCACAGTCTTGTTCACCAGATTGGCGACGTCCGCTTCGTTCGCGACATCCGCTTTCACGAAAAGAGCTTGGCCACCGACGGCTTCAATCTGCCGCACAGTCTCCTGCCCTTCGGCTTCACGACGTCCGCTGACGACTACTTTGGCTCCGGCCTTGGCGAGAGCGACGGCAGAGGCACGACCGATACCGCTGGTGCCACCGGTGACGAGGGCTACTTTATTTTGAAGTTTCATGTGTGTGTTGGTAAATGGTTTCTAGTTTTAAATTTCTGGTTTTCGAATCGAAGAAGACGGCCGATTTCAGAGGAAACCAGTCGTCTATGTTAATTTCATGCCGTCACCGCGGCCAAGGCTTCGAGCTTGGTGAGGACAGTGCGCTTACCCACTGCGCCCAGCGAAGTGTCACGCACCTCGCCATCGCGGAAGTAGAGCAGCGTGGGCATGGCCTGCACGCCGTAGCGCTGGGCGATGTCCGGGTAGGTATCCACGTTCAGCTTCGTGACTTTCAGGTGACCGGCCTGCTCCGTCGCGATCTCTTCCAACGTGGGCGCGAGCATCTTGCACGGACCGCACCAGTCGGCATAAAAGTCCACGACGACAGGTTGGGAAGATTTCAGGACTTCGCTTTCGAAGTTCGCATCCGTCAGTTCAATGGTGTTTTTCATATTCAGTTTCAGTTTGGGTTTCGGTTTCTAAAGTTTGTTCGCTTCATCACGCCGCGATCGCGGAAAGACGGTGCCCATGGCGAACGGCGTTCTGCCGCACAGCCCAGGTGTTCACTGCCTGCACCTTCTCTTCCGCCAATGTGGGGAACAGCAAGTGCGGATAGGTCGTCTCCCACGCGAGGGCCTCGGCCTCGTTCAAGGCGAGCTGCACCATGTGCTCGTGATCTTCGCGGAGGTTGTTGAACTTGCTCTTCAAGTTCTCACGCGCTTGTTCGATGGCTTTGATCACCTTCTGGCACGCGCCGAGCGTGGCGATGTGACCGCAGACTTGGTTCGGGCTGACTTCCTGGGTGTTGCTCTGTGTGTTCATATTTCGCTCATCCTATAGTTGACTAATTAGTAAAGTTTTAGTTCAAAAAAAATTTAAACCGACACCGCTTCTGTGATATTGGCACCGATGATGGCCATCATACCGGGATAGAGATCCTTCAGGATGGCTGGATCATTATGGATGCGCGCCTGGGTCATCACGCCTTCCATATAGGCAAAGATCATCCGGGCCATCGTCGCCGGGTCCCCCGCTCGTGCCAGACCTTCGGCTTGGGCATCGCGGATGGTGCTCTCCAGATACTTGCGATACCGGCCCAAAACTTCCTGCACCGTGAGGCGCAATTTATCGTCCTGGGTGCAGATCTCGGCGCCCAGCGTAAAGATGGGGCAACCCAGCACCGAACCGCAGGAACACTTCATTTCCGACTGTTTCTCGAAAGTTTGCGTGGTGTAGTTCTTCAGGCGTTCCAAGGCTGGAACCGAAGGCGAAAACATCACGTCCATCTTAGGGCGATACTCTTCCCAATTCGCCAGCAGTGCGGCCGAGGCCAGATCCGCCTTGGACTCGAAGAAGTAGTAGAAACTGCCCTTCTTGACGCCGGCCTTGTCGCAGATGAGGTCGATGGTGGTGCTGCCGTAGGAGCCTTTCCAAATCAGCTCCAACACAGCTTCCATCAACCGCTCTTTTGCATCGCTGGTGCGTCCCATATTGTTCCGTTTCTGAGAACAACCTACCTTACTTTACCATTTAGTCAACTATCCTTTGAAAAGAATTTTAACTATTAAAACTTTTATGCAAAAGACAGCCGATTAAAGCAGCAAGGTGGCTCTAAGACGCTGTGCATGAATAACGCAGGTAAATCCAAAGGAATTCCCGCGCTGGCTTGACACTTTGGCAGAGGCTTCGGGATATTACCGCGACATCAGCCCGGCTGTCGTTTGCCCCAGGTACATCGTGTGTGCCCGGTGAGACATCAAATTGCTCCGGGCTATGGGAAGCTGTTTGCATGGATATCGTGTTCAAATGTCCGGTCTGCCAGCAGGAACTGGCTGTGGAATCGTCCCTCGCCGGGGCGGCGCTGAGCTGCCCTTCCTGCGAGAAGCCCATCACCATTCCGAAAGCGGATGCGCCCGAGGCCAAGATGGTGGATCAGGCGGATACCATTTTCCTCACCAAGACGCCATCAGCCCCACAATCGAACAAACCTATCCGCGTGCACCCAATCAATAAACAGGCTCCGTCCGATATCTCGCATTCAGATGCCAAGCTGGCGATGAAGCTCTCGGATGCGGTGCGGGCCATTCGCACAGAGGTGGCCAAGAAGATCGTCGGCCAGGATGACGTCATCGAGCAGTTGCTCATCGCCATCTTCGCGCGCAGCCATTGTCTATTGGAAGGTGTGCCCGGTCTGGCCAAGACGTACATGGTCAAGAGTGTGTCCGAGGCGATGAACTTTTCCTTCCATCGCGTGCAGTTCACTCCCGACCTCATGCCGGCGGATATCACGGGCACCGACGTTATTCAGGAAGATCCGGTAACCGGTCACCGCAAGCTGACGTTCCTGAAGGGACCGATCTTCGCGCAGATGATTCTGGCGGACGAAATCAACCGCTCGCCACCAAAGACGCAGGCGGCGTTGCTGGAGGCGATGCAGGAACATTCCGTCACCGTCGGCGGTCAGACCTTCAAGCTGGAGGAACCGTTCTTCGTGTTGGCCACACAGAACCCGGTGGAACAGGAAGGCACGTATCCTCTGCCCGAGGCGCAACGGGATCGCTTCATGTTCCACGTGAAGGTGGGTTATCCCAGCCGTGAACAGGAACGGGAAATCATTCGCCGCACGACCAGTGCGTTCTCGGCGGAGATTGTGCCGGTGCTCACGGGCGAGGAAGTCATCGAGTGCCAGAAGATCGTGCGCAAGGTGCCGGTGCCGGATCATGTGCTGGACTTCGTGCTGGATCTCGTCCGTCGCAGTCGTCCGGATGAGGCGGATGCCCTGCCCTTCATCAAGGAACTGGTCGCGTGGGGCCCCGGACCACGGGCGTGCCAGCAATTGGTGCTCGGCGGCAAAGTGCGCGCCGTGTTGCAAGGCCGTTTCCATGTGACCATCGATGACATTCAGGCGCTCGCCTATCCGGTGTTGCGCCATCGCATCGTCCCGACGTTCAACGCCGAGGCCGAAGGCATCGCGGTGGACACGATCATCGGGAAAATCCTTGAGGCGATCCCAAAGGGTGAGGCGAAGAGTGTGCTGTGACATTCATGCGTCACGTTGCGATTATCAGTAGCCAAACAGGATGACTTTCCTTAAAAAAATCAACCCTTGGCTAGCATTGACAACCGCTTTGTTTGTTAGCGGATGCGATCCCATGACGGGGGCTGAAGGCATTGTCAAAGACACCACCGGTCAAGTGATCACCAATGCCAACGTGGTATTAGATACACATCGCGTGCACCATGCTGACGAAAAGTTGAGTGATAATTCAGGCCGCTTCGATGTGAGTGGAATATGCCAAAACCCGACACTCATCGTTTCTAAGGATGGCTACAAGCCCGCCGATTTGAAACTCACCCGTCTAGGCAGATCTTCCGTCGATGTCACCCTTGCACCAACAAACTCATCGGGAGCCAGTAGAATCGTGATTAAGTAACAAATGGCCCACGTCGCAAACCTCCTGTCACCCACCGATCTGCAGAAGATCTCCAATCTGCAAGTGGTGGCGCGTCTGGTGGTGGAAGGTTTCTTCTCGGGTTTGCACAAGTCGCCGCACAAGGGCTTTAGCGTGGAGTTCGCCCAACATCGCCAGTATGTGCAAGGGGATGAGATCCGGCGGCTGGATTGGAAACTATTCGGCAAGACGGACCGTTATTACATCCGCGAATACGAGGAGGAGACGAATCTTCGTGCGACCATCCTGCTGGATCAAAGCGGCTCGATGAATTACGGCAACGAGAACGGGGTGACGAAGCATCATTATGCCTCGCGCCTCGCCGCCTGTCTCTCCTACCTGATGATGCAGCAACGGGACAGTGTGGGCTTGGTGACGTTTGATACGGAGATTCGCCGTTTCATTCCACAACGCTCTGGCGTAGGGCATCTGCGCGTGATGCTGGATGAACTGGACCAGAGCAAGCCCGCGGGTGAAACGGAGTTGAGCGATGTCTTCCGCAGTCTGGTGCCGCGCATCCAACGGCGTGGCCTGCTCATCATCATCTCGGACTGCTTTGCCTCGGTGAAAGATCTCATCAAGGCCCTCGCTCATTTCCGCGCAGCCAAGCATGAGATTGTGCTTTTCCAGATCATGGACCGCGATGAACTGGAGTTTCCGTTCGAGTCGTGGACACGTTTTGAATCGCTGGAACAGGCGGACTGGCACCGGATGGTCGAACCGGCGCAATTCCGTGAGGCGTATCTGGAGAATCTGGAAAAATTCCAAAAGGAACTGATCGATGGTTGTCGACGGCATCGCATCGATCATGTCCGCCTCATCACGGATCAGCCTTACTCGGAGGCACTCGCTCAATACCTTACGCGACGGCTGGGACGCGCATGACCTTCCTGAACTTCGCATTGCTCGGTGGCGTGGCGGCAGCGTCCATACCGCTCATCATCCATCTGCTCCACCGCAGCCGTTTCCGCGTGGTGAAATGGGGCGCCACACATCTCATGGATGTGGCGCTGATCAAGAACTCACGGCGCATCCGCATCGAGCAACTGTTGCTGCTCCTCTTACGTTGCCTCATTCCCGCCATACTCGCCTTTTGCATGGCGCGGCCGGTATTAAGTCAATTGGCAGCACTGGCCGGTTCATCGAAGACTTCCATGGTATTGCTGCTGGATAACAGTTACTCCATGGAATCCGGCGGCAAGGATACGGGGAATTTTGTGCAGGCACGCACTACGGCGAGTGAGATCATCACGAGTCTGGGTCGCGGTTCTGATGTGGAAGTCATCTTGATGGCGGGAGAGAATCCCGACTTGGAATCAGTGCCGAATTTTGATTTGTCGCGCCTGGGCAAAGCAGTCAGTGAACTGGATGCCGGGTATGGCCGGGCGGATGTGGCGGGCTCGTTCGAAAAAGCGGCGGCGATGCTGGGCAAGATGCAGAACACGTACCGGCAGATCGTGGTAGTGGGCGATTTCCAGAAGATAAGCTGGTCCGATGAAGAAGCGCCGAACCGCACGAGGGCGGCAGAATTACTGAAAGCCATGCCGCTGCCGCCACAAGTGACCTTCGTGCATCAGGGCGTGGAGGGCCATGACAATGTGAGTGTGGAATCGCTCGATTTCTCACGGCTCATCGTGGGTGTGCGCCAGCCGATCCAAGTGCGGGCGAACCTGCGCAACTTTGGCGAACGGACTTATTCCGAACTGCGCGTCTATTTCCGTGTGGATGGGACCGAGAAAGGGGCCTCACAGATCAACCTTGGGCCGGGTGAGCGGCAGCAGGTGCTCTTCACGCATGCATTTGATACGGCGGGCTCGCACGTCATCGAGATCGTGGCGGATGCGGATACGTTGAAAGCGGACAACAGTTTTCAAGCGGCGATTCCCGTATGGGATACTGTACCCGTGCTGCTCTTCAACGGTGCGCCGAGCATCGAAGCGCTGAAGGGCGAGACGGATTTTCTGGAGATCGCCCTGCAACCATTCGGCAAATCGAAATCCGATCTGACCGACCTCATCACGACCAAGGTGATCGACAACGAGAATGGCTTGAAGATCGAGGATTTGCCGAAGTATCGCACGGTAGTGCTGGCGAACGTGCGCCAGCTTAGCGATCGCTGGGTGAAGGCGTTGAAGGAGTTCGTGAACAATGGCGGTGGCTTGCTCATATTCCCGGGAGATCGTATCGACACGACCTGGTATAATCGCGTGCTGGCGAATGACAACGGCATGCTGCCCCTGCCCCTGGCCTCGCTGAATACGGAAAGCACGGCCAAGAAATCGACCAAGATCATTTCGCAGAATTATTCACATCCGGCCATGGAGATGTTCAACGATCCGCGCAATGGCAATCTGTCGGACGGAGAGATTTTCTCGTGGTTCAAATTGGCGGAACGCAAAGAGGAACAGACCATCAACGTGCTGGCCCGCTTCGAGACGGGTGAGCCGTTCCTGGTGGAAAAGAAGCTGGGCGAAGGCCGCATCATCCTGAGCGCCATTCCCTGTGATGTGGATTGGAGCAATCTGCCAGTGCGGTCGTTCTACTTACCGCTTACGCAACGGTTGGTGGTCTATCTCGCTTCAACCATCTTTCCTCCACGCAACTTTGAAGTCGGCAAGCCGGCGGCAGTTTTCCTGGAGAAAACGGCCATCGGCAAGAAGGCGATGATGGTGGACCCGGCGGGCCAGAAGCACGATGTGCCGGTGATCGACAAAGGGACACGCGGACTGGCGGAGTTCCGCGGCACACAGCGCCCGGGGCAATACCTGCTCACGGCACCGGACGGCAAAGTGACGCATTTCGTGGCGAGCACGTCACGCGAAGAATCGGACTTATTGCAGCTTACGGCGGCGGAACGAGTGAAAGTCGCGGAACCGTTTGAAGCCAAGGTCATCACGTCGTTCAAGGAATTTCAGGAACTGGATCGCAGCCGCCGTTTCGGCAGCGAGCTGTGGCGTCCCCTGATGTGGCTGGTGCTGGCGATGCTCTTCAGCGAATTGCTCCTGCAACAGTGGATCGTAAGGAGGAGGCGATGAACGAGACCACGGTCTTACGCCTCAATGGTGACTGGTCGCTGTGGGCCACCCTGACGCTATCGCTTGGCTTGGCAGCGCTAGCATGGTGGCTTTATTGGCGGGAATCGCGCACGCGCAAGGGCATGTTGCGCTGGGTGCTGCCGACGTTGCGTTCACTGGCGATTCTCTGGCTGCTGCTCATGCTCGCAGGGCCTATCTTGCATCACCGTCAGATCATCGGTGAGTTGGCGCGGGTGATGTTCTTCGTGGATGTCTCGCAGAGCATGAGCGTGACGGATCAGCAGATGCCGGCCTCGCGCAAATTGCTTTACGCGCAACAGGCGGGCTGGTTGCCACCGGGCAAGTTGGACACAGTGCTGGTGGATGGCTCCGAAGCCCTCTCCCGCGCAAAACGGCATATCACCGGAACGCAAGCGGAATGGCCGAATGACCGCTTGCGCGAACAGGCCAAGCTGGTGCTGAAAGATCTGGAGGAAGCGGCGAAGTGCCTGGCCACGGTGCGCCCGGAGAGCTGGAAGGTGGACAACGGCATGCGCGATCGCTTCAAGAATGAATTACTTAACCAGGCAACGGAACTGACGAAGCGTGATATCGGCAATGACGTGGATCGTTTTCTGAACGACCTGTTCCGCCTGCAAGAACCGGCTACGCGTTGGGAACTGGAGTTCATGAAGAATCTGAACATCCACGCAGAAAAGATGACGGGTGATGCGTCGTCCAAGGCGGCTACTGCGAAGTATGATACCCTGCCCCGCTACAAACGGGTGGAATCATTGTTGCTGGATGGCAGTGAAAGCCTGGTTTCGCGACTCTCGGTGCAGCATCACCTGGAGGTGCATAATCTGGGCGCGAACAAGAGCGAGATGCTGTGGTGGCCGGAATCGGAACAGGCGATTTCCACGTCGCTCAATTTCACACCGAAATTTGGCAGCACGGACTTGAACAGCAGCATCCGCACACGCTTGGAAGCGGTGAAAGACAATGAGCGCGTGGCGATCGTGGTGCTTTCGGATGGCCAGCACAACAATGGGCCGACGCCGGTGCAACTGGCCAAGCTGCTGGGCACGAAGAAAACGCCGATGTACGTGGTGGGCATCGGTTCGGCGAATCATCCGCAGGACTTGGCGGTGCTGGAGGTGAAGGTGCCGGAGACGGTGTATCAGGATTCGTCAGTGAAAGGTTCTTTGGAGATCAAGGATGATGCGTCGCCAGGGCAGCAGTTCACGGTGAAGATCGAGTATCAGGGCACGGCCTTGTGGGAAAAGAATTTCGTCACGGAGCAACGCGGCTTGCGGTCCATTGCGTTTGATTTCCCCATCAAGGGCATTGTGGGGACGGAGATGCAGAAGCTGGATCGCGACCTGAAGTTCAGCAGCCTGCCATTGAACCTGAACGTGAGCATCAGCACGGTGAAGGACGAGCGCGATACGGGGAACAACAACAGCACGATGCGGTTCAGTGCGATCACCGAGCGGCCCAAGGTGCTTTTCATGGATGGACGGCCGCGCTGGGAGTTCCGCTATCTACGCAACCTGATGGAGCGCGATCAGAAGTGGGACGTGAACAATCTGCTGGCGGGCGTGGGCGGCGAGCAGGTCAAGTGGGTGCGGGGCAAGTTGCCCGGCCAGTTCCCGCCGGACAAGGAAACGCTGTTCAGCTATGCGCTCATCATCTTTGGTGATCTGCCGCAGAATACGTTCACACCGATCGAACTGGAGTGGATGCGGGAATTTGTGGAACAGCGTGGTGGCGGCATCATGTTCGTGGAGGGCCCGCGGCATCCTTTGAAGGATTATGTGGCCACGCCGTTGAAGACTTTGCTGCCGGTCGAGTGGCGCGGGGCGGCGCTGGAAGGCGGCGGCTTAAGGCAGACGTTTGTGGCCTCGGGCACATTGGAGGGAGCATTCAGTCTGGCGGGTGATCCGGAGCGGAACAAAGAGATTTGGGCGGGACTGCAACCACCGCGTTGGGCGGCGGGCAGTGAGGTGTTGCCGGGCTCGGAAACGGTCATGGAAGTCAGCGATGGCTCGCGGAAGGCGGCCTCGATCGTGTATCGGCGAGTGGGTGCAGGGCGCGTGTTGTATAACGGCATCGAGGAGACGTGGCGGTGGCGGTATGAGGTGGGTGACATACATCACCAGAAGTTTTGGAATCAGGCGGCGAAATGGGTGATGGAAGCCCCCTTCCCCGTGCAGGACAAGCATGTGGCATTGGATACCGGTGCGATGACTTATGCACCGGGCGATACCGCAGAAATCCGCGTGCGGGTGCGGGATAACCAAGGGCGCTTGAAAATGGACGCGCGAGCCGAAGCACAGCTCTACAAGGATGGCAAGAAGGTGGCGACGGTGGCGCTGAGTGCCGAGGGGACGAGCGGAGTGTTGCGGGGACGCACGGCAGAACTGGAGGAAGGCGAATATGAGGTGCGCGTGAGCACGGCGGAACTGCCGGACAGTGATATCAAGGTGCGGAGCAATTTCACGGTGAAGCCGCAGGGCGCGGGTGAGATGGCACAGTTGCATTGCGATGAGGAACTCTTGCAACAACTGGCCTTCCATTCCGGTGGCACCTATCTGAGGGAGGAAGAGATCGGGCGGTTGGCGGAACTGCTGCGACCGCTGAGCCAAGGCCGCGTGGTGGAGAGCGAGACGATCTTATGGCAGAGCTGGTGGTGGTTCGTGCCACTGGTGCTGCTGCTGACGCTGGAGTGGATTTTGCGGAAGCGAGCAGGGATGATCTAGGCCGGTTGCACCGGCGGGCCAGTTAAGGGTTGGAAAACTGAGGCAACCAAGTTGGAGGAGCATGCATCTTCAATACTCTCTCGTAGACTAGCTTGGCGATTTGAGGATCGATCTCGTTGATGGAAAAGAGGTGCAGCAATATTACACGCCAAGAATCATCGGACAGATCTGAGGTGGCACTTATACGCCGCAACCCTCCGAAAAATGGATCGTGAGTAAACTTGGACTTTGTTTTGATCTCCATGAGAATGCTCTGAAAGAAAGTACGGAACTTGGGATCGACAAGAACCATAGCAAAGCAGGTTTGCGACAAAGCATGTTCCATATTAAACTCGTAATTCGGAAGACTGGAAATCTTCAGGTGAGATACCAGCAACGGAAGAATCTCCGTGCTCTTGGAAAATAGGGGCTCAGGATTTGGTTCATACTCCGAAACAGGCAAGCCATGACTTAGCCCCCAAGAATCATAGGGTGATTTAAAATCAATTGGTGATACTGCCTGAGACAGAACGCCGATTTGGACGCAAATCCCTGCTACCGCGCAGGCTCTTACTCCTGCTTCAGAATCGGCGAGGGCAATCAACAAGGCATCCAAGGCCGCTTTGTCGCGGACACAAAACTGCCCAAGCCATTCCGTCACCCGCATACGGACCAATACGGAAGGGTCTTTGATGAAGGCAGCGAACTCAGGGATCAACCCGGGCGAAGTCTGCGCCAGACAGCCCAGGACATTGACGGCACAGGCGCGCACTCCTTCATGGGTTTCCTTGAGTAACGGTCGAAGCACAGGAAGTGCCTGATCTGCTGGCAGGTTCAATTCGGCAAGGGCTTCAACCGAGACGGCACGGAGTTCTGGATCCTCGTGGCGGGTGAACTCTTTCAGTTGAGGGATGATGTCCGACTGTCCCAGCAGGGATAATAGACGAACTACTTCGACTCTTACTTTGTAGCTCTTATGCTTTAGCGCGGATTTAAGCGCGGGGATAACCGGCTCGCCGATGGCACCTAATGCATTTAACACGTCTTGGTGGAACTCTTTATCACCAAGCGAATCAATCAGCGTAGGTGCCATTGATACTGCCCGTTCACCAAGCAGATCGAGGGCATGATGGGCTGATTTGCGCACGAGTTTGACATCTTGCCTCTCGATTTTCCAATTCGTCTTGGCCTCAATCCAGTCATAAAGATTTGCTTTCCATTGAGGTTCAGCCGCATAGAAGGATTTGGTGATTTGCGGAATGGTACGTTCACCAAGTGTGGAAATAGAGTGTTCAGCAACTCTCATCTCATCCTCCCACAGGTTGTTGAGTTCCAAAAGCCATTCACTGGTACGGCGGCCGTTGTAGCGCGGGTCAACGTGTTCGAGGTGGAGCCACCAGATGAGGGCAAGGAGCATCGCGGCCAAGATGGCGGGACGCATCCATGGGCGGCTCCTTTTCATGTCGCAATAGACATGAATAGAAACAGCGGCATTGGCAAGGAGGTTTGTTTGGATGTTACTTTGTTTGCGCAGAGGGGGCGGATGGTGGATGATATTGGGAGTGACGCTGGCCGGGGTGGCTGGCGCGGGCGAAAGCAATATCATGCCGAGTTTTGATCTGTCAGCGGATGAGGCGAAGTATCGGAAGGACCTCGGGGCGTTGCGGCTGAGTCTGATGGCGCTGCACAAGGCACTGATCGATACGGAAAAGGCCGCGTATGAGGAGACGTTTGGCGAGGTGTCGTCGCCGAATCTGTTTCTGCAATTGCTGATCGCGGATCCTTGGTTTGCGTGGCTGCATCCGGTTTCAGAACTGGTGGTGGCAATCGATGAATTGCTGGAGGGGAAGGAACGGGTGACGGGGATGAATGCCGGGGTCATCGTGAAGCAGACGAAGTCATTGCTGGTGGCGTCCGAGGAGGGCCAAGGTTTTGCACGGAGTTATTTTGAGGCGTTGCAACGGGAGCCGGATGTGGTGATGGCGCATGCGGAGGTGGGGAAGTGTCTGAAGGAGTTTAAGGTTTAGGGTTACTAGGACTGGTTTCTAGTTTTTGGCTTCTGGTTTCGAGTTGAGGGGGAAGCTCCAAGTTCAAAACTCAAAGCTCAAAAGAAGCTCCAAGAGCCAAGCTGCAAATCGGGCGAGGGGGGAGTTTTTCTAAAATTTAGTCTCCATGGAGCACACCGGCCACACCGAGGGTTAGCGCTCCCCCTGAAAAACTGGCAGGGTGGACGCATGACAAAAAACGAGAGGAGACAGGCGAAGGAAAGGAGCGCGAGGGCGGAAAAATCTGAATTTTGTCTCCATATAACGCATATAGCGCATGGAGGCCTAACGCACACTGGGCAAGACGGGCATTATGGAGGCATGAAAAAGAACATTTTGTGTGGATATAGGCGATATAGCCGATGGAAGGGTAACTGGGAGGAAGATTTTCTGGCAGATTGGAGGCGTATGAAAGACGGAAGAACAAGTGGATTGGGCGGAGAAACGGGGTGCCAAATGAGCCCCTTGGCAAACGACTGGTTAGTTCCTGGCGGAGAACGAAACCGCAGCGGCTATTTAGACAGGCTGCTGGCAACGCACGCCCTCCTACTGCCGGCTGGAGTCCGGCAGCACTTTGGGGCTAAGATTACCGTTTCTTTTTGGCGGAAAGTGTGGCTAATTCAATGAAGTCTATGTCCACCCAACTCAGTCCCGTGATTGTCCAGAAGCTGGAGGCGTTCAGCCGTCGCTGGAGGAAGCTCGTCCTGACCCGTGGTGCGGCGGAGGGTGTAGTGAGTTTTCTGGGCGGGATGACCGTGGTTTCATTGGTCGATCGGGTGGTGATTTTGCCGGAGGGTGTGCGTTATTGCCTCAGTATCGCCGTCTATGCCGCTACGGGAGCAGTCGTGTGGTTTGGTTGCTTGCGGCATTTGCGCCGGGTGCCGAATCCGCGGGAAGTCGCCCGGATGGTGGAGAAGATCAAGCCCGACCTGCGCGAGGACCTGATCTCCGCCGTAGAATTGGCGGATGCGGATTCGGCGGAATGGGATTCCCCGGTCTTCCGCAAATTGCTCCAAGACGACGTGACGCGTCGCGTGGAGAAGATCGAGATCGATGAGCTTTTGCCGAACCGCCTGATCTCGCGCTGGTTGCTCGGTTCGGTGGGTGTGGTGATGGCGTGTGGCTTTCTGGCGTTGGCTCCGGGATTGGGCTTCACCCGATTGATGGCGCGGGCGATGGCGCCGATGGCGAACATCGAACGCGTCTCCAGCGTAAAGATCAAATTGCTGGAGCCGGTGAATGGTGATGCACCCGTGCCGCGCGGCGATCCGATTCCTTTCGTGGTGGAATTGGGCGGACCGGAAGTAGAACGGGCTTATCTGGAGATTGTGCAGCCGGATGGACGTACCGAACGCATCACGATGAACGCGGCGGGCGGACATCGCTTCACGGCGAGTGCGAATGTGGCGAATGAATCGCTGGAGTATCGCATACGCGCCGGTGATGCGTTGACGCGTTATTACAAGCTCAGTTCCCTGCCCCGTCCGCATGTGGCGAAGTTCCACAAGACTTACGAGTTTCCTGCCTATGCGCAGATGCCCGCGCAAACGGTGAGCGAGGACCATGGTGATCTGACGGCGCTGGAGGGTAGTTCCGTGACGGTGAAGATCGCGGCGAACCAGAAGATCAAGGAAGGTTCGCTCCAGGTGGAACAGGCCGGGCGCAAGAGCGAAATTCCGCTCACGCGGGTGACGGACACGGAATGGGCTGCAGCCGTGCCGATGACGGCAGCGGGGACTTACACGGTGAAGCTGATCTCGGCCGAGACGGGATTCGAGAACAAGTTCAGCCCGCAGTATGAGATCCGGCCCGGTGCCGATCTGCTGCCGCTGGTGAGCATCGATCAACCGGCCAAGGATCAAGTGTTGCCACCAGATGAGGTTTTGGATTTCAGCGCGACGGCGAAAGATGATCTGGCGCTCACGCAGGTGAACCAGATGGTGCGCGTGAATGAAGGGCCATGGCAATCGACGCCCTTGCTCACAGCGCGCACGAACGAAACCACGCTGGCGCGCAAATGGGATTTGCTGGACCTGAAACTGGTGCCAGGTGATCGCGTGACGACGAAGCTGGTGGCGGTGGATGTGAAGGGCAATCGCGCGGAATCGATTCCCCTCACCTTGCAGATCAGCTCTCCGGGACTCGACCCGAAGCGGTTGAAGGCGATGCAGGCACAGCGAGAGTTCCTGAGGACCTTGGATAGCTTGGAACAGATTTCGCAGAACTTGCGCGCCATCGTGGGCAAGGAAGGCGGGAAGGATTTGAAGCAAGGCGAAGCGCTGGCGCGGCAACAGGTATTGAGCGGAGCGCGGTCGGCCTTGGAAGAAGTGGACCGGCAGATCGCCCAGGTGGAACAACGCTTGAAGGAAGCCCTGCCCCAAGCGGCGGCTGGCCGCGAAGCAGCGGACCTTTCATTGGTGGGACATGCCATCAGTGCGTTCAAGAATGAGCATATCACGCGGGCACGGGCGGAGTTCGAACAACTCGCGATGGCGAACACGGCGGAAGCGGCGAAGCTGGAACCGAAGGAATTGCTGGAACAGGTGAATCACGCGTATGGCATCGCGGAGAAAACTTCGAAAGCGTTCAACGACATCCTTTCCTCCACGGAAGCGGGACTGACCTCGGCCACCTTACAGTATCTCAATGGAGAGCAGCAAAAGGCTCTCCAACCCCTGACCTTAGCCCCGAGTGATGCAGCACATCTGGAACGGCTCACCCGCCGGGAAGAGGGTGCCACGCGTGAGGTTCAAGTGGTGGAGAACCTGATGATGGCGATGGGCAATCACATGCCGAAGCACAATCAGGAGCGCGTGAAGCGGTTACAGGAAGCATTGCTCAAATCACGTGCGCCCATCGAGAAAACGCTGACGGAAAAGAAGACGAAGGATATTTTGTGGGCTTCACGCGAATTGCAGAAAGGCATTGACGGGACGATGCAGCAGTTCAATGGATTGGAACAGGAACTGGCACGCAACGCCGTGAAGGCGCGCGAGTATCTGGCGCAGTTCGCCAAGAAACCGGTCGAGAAGCTGGACCTGGCGCGCAAGGCTGCCGAGCAAGTGGCGCAGGACGAAAAGAAAGTCGCCGAACTGAAAGAGAAAAATAAACCGGCCGAGAAAGAAACAGCGAAGCTGGCGGAGAGCAAAGAGAAGCTGGAGCGCGACTGGAAAGCGGCGACGGAACAGCTCAAGGATCGCGCGAAATGGGAGGAGTTGCGGAAAGATGCAGATTCGCAATTCGTGGCGGATGCCTCGAAGACAGCACAGGCATTGAGCGCCATGCGGGCAGCGACCAGCAGCGAGACAAAGCCACAGCAGACGGCAGCGAACTTGAAGCAGATCCAAGAGGCGTATCAGAAGCTGGAAGGCGCACATACGTTGACGGAGTTGAATCAGAGCGCGCGCCAGATGGCGAATCAGGAACGCTACGAGAACAAGGAACTCGAAGCAGCCACGCAACGTCCGAAGGATTGGGAGTGGCTGAACCAGAAATTGCAGAACGCCCCGAAGGACTTGGAGAAAGCGCAATTATCCGAGGCCACGCGCAAGGCGGCACAGCAGGCGCTGAACACGCCGCAGACGCAGGAGATCCAAAAGGAGATGAGCCAGCGGCAGTCCCCTGCCCGGCCGGCAAACTCGGTGGCGGATGAATTTGATAAGCTGGCGTCCAATATCAAGCAGGCACAGGACGCGGCGCAAACGGAAGTGAATGCGGCGCGGCAACAGATCGCGGCGACCGCACCGAAATTGAGCGAGATGATGGCGGGCCTGGCAGAGGACGCCAAGAAGCTGGAAGCGCAGACGCAGCAAGCCGCTGAGAAAGGCGCGAGCAATGCCGCCGAGATGCAGGACGTCACGCGCAAGCAATTGGCGGAGCAGAAAGAACTCACGGAGCAAGTTAAGGAACTTCAGGATGCCATCCGCCGCGACGCGAACACGCAGGACATCACCTCGAAGGAAGGACGCGATCGTTCCCGCGATGCCGATGACGCGGCGGCCATGTTGCGCGAGCCCCCACCGAAGGCGGAAGCGGCCTTGCGCGAGGCGATGATGGCGCGCGATGCGGCCGAACAAAAGGCGGCGATGCAATCAGCAGCGCAACAGCAGAAGCAATTGAGCAAGGCGTTGGAACAGCTCGCCCAGCATTACGAGAACACAGAAGCGGGCAAAGCCGAGCTGAGCCGCGCGGAATTGCGTAAGAACGAAGAGGAGCTGGGCATCAAGGGCGCGCTGGATTCGCAATATAACAAGGCGGAGCAACTGGCGCAGATGCAGCAGAAGTCGCCGGATGAATTGATCCGCGAACTGGAAAAGGAACTCGCGACGAACGAGCCGATGCGCAAGGAATTGGACAAGCTGGCCGACGCTTCCCTCGACAGCGCGAAGGCGAGTCTGCAAAAGGCCGCGCAAACGGAAGATGATCTCGCGAAGTCCCTGGAGAACGTGACGAAGGCGAACGAGCAACGCGGCACGTTGGGTGAGCAGATGAAGCAGCTCGCGCAACAGGCTGATCAGTTGGGCAAGAATGAAGTGCCGGGCATCCGCATGGATGCCGCGAATGCCAAGACCGATCTGGGCAAGGAACTGGACCGTTCCTCGCAAGCGTTGCAACAGGCGGCGAACAATGCGCCCAAGGATTTGAGCAAGGTCACCCCGCAACAAGCGCAGCAGGCGCAGGAAATGGTGAAGCCATTGCAGGAAGCGGCGAATGACTTGCGCACGGCGGCGGGTAAGGCGGATCAGACCTTGAAGAACACCTCGCCGACGGATGGCAAGGCGGCTTCAGCGCAATCGGCCAAGAGTAAGTCCGAAGCGGCGGCAAACAAGGCGCAGCAACTGGCTTCGCAAGCGCAAAATCTCGCGGACATGTTGAAGACGCTGGCGAATTCCAATTCGGGAGAATTGAGCAAAGCAGCTGCCGCACAGAAACCGATCGCGGATGATGTAGCGATGGCGGGTGCGGATATCGCCCGTTCCGGGCGGCATGAAGCGCGCCTCGGCACGAAGCAAGGTGAGGCTTTGCAGAAGGTCGGCAAGCAGACGCAGGAAGTGGGCGAGAAGGCGTTGCCGACGACCGCTGAACAGGTGGCAAAGGCTACTTCTGTGAATGAAGCGAAACCGGCTGTTGATACGGCGAAAAAGGCAGTCGATGGACAATTGGCCGAGCTGCAAAAGGCGATGGCGAATGCAGCCGCCCCTGCCCCAGCGCAACAATCTAGCGCGACACCGGATTTGCAGAGCGTGTTGCAAGAGCTGGCCCCGGCGGAATCGCAATGGAAGGCGAGGACGTTGGATCGCCTGGATCAGGCGATGAATTCGCCCAGTTCACAGCAGTCCGCCCAACAGGCGCAACAAGGGCAGCAGGCACAATCGCAACAACAGCAGCAGGGGCAAAAAGGCCAGCAGCAACAGAATGGTCAGGGGCAGGAAAGCCAATCGGGACAGCAATCTGCCCAGCAAGCGGCACAACAGGCGATGGCGGATGCGGCGAAGGCCCAGCAGCAATCGATGGCACAGGCGCGCAACTCGGGACAGACCCCGGGACTCGCGCAGGATTCGGAATCGCCAGGCGATGGCATGCAAGGCGGATTCAAGGCAGCGAAAGCGGCTGACAACTCCAACCTGCCGGACGTGGAAGCGATGTGGACCGGTGAGTGGGGCAAGCTGCCGCCGAAGATGGCGGAAGGGTTGCTGGAGGCGCGCCGGGAGAATCTCTCCGGTGAGTATCGCACGATGGTAGAAACATATTTCAAGGTGCTCGCCGAGCGCGCCCGGACATCGAAATGAACGCACGTATTTGGGGGATAGTTCTGGGGATTCTGCTGGGCACACAGGCGGTCTTGCATGCGCAGCCCGCAGCAAAGGATGATCCGATCGATGCCTCGGTGAAACGTGGAGTGGCGTATCTGGTCTCCACACAAAATGCAGAGGGCGCTTATCTCGATCCCGAGCGCGGCAATCAATACAGCAGCGTCATGAGTGCGCTCGCCGTGCTTTCAATGGCCTCGGTGGGACATCAACCGACGGACAAAACACCCGAGGGGCTCTCGATGCGGAAAGGCATCGACTTCCTTCTACGCGCAGACCGGCAGCGGCCGGATGGTTACTTCGGCAACACCGATAACTCACGCATGTACGGCCACGGCATCATCACGCTCGCCCTCTGCGAGATGCTGGGCATGGGCGTGGATGCCTCGCAAGACAAGCTCCTGCGGGAGCGCTGCCAGAAATCGATCGAACTGATTCTGCGTTCGCAGCGGGTGAAGAAGCACAGCCCGCGTTTTGATGGCGGGTGGCGTTATACCCCGGAATCGGGTGATGCGGATCTCTCAGTGACGATCTGGCAATTGTTATCACTCCGTTCCGCGAAGAACGCCGGACTGGCGGTACCGAAGGAAGCGATTGATTCGGCGGTGACGTATTTGAAGCAAAGTTACAAATCTGAACGGGATGAAAAAGGGCTGCCGAAGGATTTGAAGAGCGGGTTCGCGTATCAGCCGGGCGGCAGTCCGGAGTTCGCCACGACGGCGGCGGGTTTGCTGGCCTTGCAGATCTGCGGAGAATACAATGCGCCGGAGGTCATCGGGGCCTCCGACTGGTTGCTCGATATGACGGAAGGTGGCGGTCCCCGGAAGCATCGCGTGCAATACAGCCAGCGCTGGTTTTTCTACGGGCTCTACTACTTCTCCCAAGGCATGCAGAAGCGCGGTGGCGTCTATGCGAACGAGGCGAAATCCATCGTGGAGAAGATGCTCATCACGAACCAACTGCAGGACGGTTCCTGGGTAAGCGGTGACGGGCAGGAGCGGAACGCGGGGAAGGTTTACAGCACGTCGTTGGCGATACTCTGCTTCGCGGTGAAGTATCACTACCTGCCGATCTATCAGAACTAGGGCAACTTGATGTCGGGCGGTGTGTAGCGCATGTCGATCAAATCCATATCCTGATCCAGATCGGGGCCGAGATTGAGCGTGCGATACTTCTCAAATACGGGATGGGAGCGATTCACGTTGATCTCAATTCGCTGCAACTTCGGCTGGGGCAATTGAATATTTCCCACGCCTGGCTGAACGCCTAACTGTTTGATATCGGACTTCAACGCATAGGCCGCATTGAATTTTCCCGCGTACGCATTCAACACTTCACGTTCGCGAAGATACGCCCTTTCTTCGGCAGTTATGGGCCGGTCGTTCAGCGAATATCCGACCGCCACACCCACAGCCAGACCGATGCCCAGCATCAAGAAAGCCGATCGCTTTGTGTTCATAGGAAATACCTGCTTGTTTCTATATGAGACCAATACGTCCGCACTGAAGAAATGTCTAGGGCTCATTCCCGGCTGGTGTCAGAAAAGAAAAAGGGACAGCCATTTAAGGCTGTCCCTTATATGAATCAAAACAGGTTTACTGGAACTTCGTGATCAGGAACTTCTCCAGCTTGATGGAATCCGCGGCAAAGAGGCGGATGCCCTCGGAGAGCTTCTCGGTAGCCATCGCGTCCTCGTTGTGCATCCAGCGGAAGGCCTTTTCATCCAGCGTGATCTTCTTCAGATCGCTGGCGTTCGCGGCTTCAGTGGTCAGCTTGCGGGAGACGGCACCATTCGTCTTGTGCATCTCTTCCAAAAGCGCCGGGCTGATGGTCAGCAAATCGCTGCCGGCCAGTTCCAGGATTTCGCCCACGTTACGGAAGCTCGCGCCCATGACTTCCGTCTTGTAGCCGAATTTCTTGTAGTAGTTGTAAATCTTTGTCACGGACACCACACCCGGATCTTCCGCCGCTGCGTAGCTGTCCTTGCCCGAGTTCTTCTTGTGCCAGTCGAGGATACGGCCGACGAACGGCGACACGAGCTGCACGCCCGCTTCCGCACAAGCCACGGCTTGGGCGAAGGAGAATAGCAGCGTGAGATTGCAGTTGATACCGGACTTCTTGAGTTCAGCGGCCGCCTGCACACCTTCCCAAGTCGTCGCGAGTTTGATCAGGATGCGATCCTTCGAGATGCCCGCCTTCGTGTAGCTCTCGATGAGCGAATGCGCCTTGGCGATAGAAGCCGCTTTGTCAAAGCTCAGGCGTGCGTCCACTTCCGTGGAGACGCGATGCGGCACGATCTTCAAGATTTCCAAGCCGAACGCGACGGCCAGCTTGTCCATGGCCAGCTCGAGGTTAGGGTTCACGGAGGAAGATTCCTTCTTCGTCTCCGCGATCACCCGGTTCACGATATCCTGATACTCATCCATCTGGGCCGCCTTCAGGATCAGGGAGGGATTTGTCGTCGCGTCGCGCGGTTGATACTTGCGGATGCTGGCAAAGTCGCCGGTGTCAGCCACGATCAGGCTGAACTGCTTCATTTGAGAAAGTAGGTCGCTCATAAAAAAACTAAAACGTTAGGGGAGCAAGAGTCCTCCACTCACGTTGCTTTGCAAGTCAGATATGAAATTGGCTTCTTCTAATTACTGCATGATTAGGGTGAAACTGTTTCATACCCCAAAATTCAATGAAAGTGTCCATTAAATATACAATATCACTTTGAAAACCAGCCGTTAAAGACATGTAAATAGAGCCGTATGGCTCTTTTTAGGGCCGATAAGTTCAGGGCCATAATAGCAATATCCGCGTAGCAAATCCTCTTTGCTGAACCACTTACGAAAATGTTAAGGTGACTCGGATAAACGGGGCTGGGGAGTGATTTGCCCTACCCGTTGATAGCCACTTAAAACATGTCCATTAACGGGCCATTTTTGAAATGCACAAAGAACATCGCTATGATGTTCGCGTTTCTCGCTGTTTGCCTGTTCGGAGCTCAGCCTGCGAATGCCATCGTCTTGGACTGGAGCAATGTGACTTGGACGGCGGGTTCCCTCACCGGCTCATTCGATATCGATCCGAACAACGCGGGCAATGACGTTACTGTCACCATCACGGGAAACACCACCCGGTTCTTTAGCTCCACCTACCCCAGGATCACGTCCGATTTTACCGGTGGTCTCGGGTCCGGCACCGACCAGTTGGACCTCTATGTTGACTATGCGAGTACTTCGCAGGCCATCACCGTGACGGTGACTTTCCATTACACTGGAGGCGTCAGCGATGTAAGCACCACACTTTTTGACGTGGATACCGGCGCGGTGACGGGCAAGGGCAAGAACCCGGAGCGCGCCTTCGTTGACCAAGTCCGCGCCATCACCGCGATCGCCACCAACAATACCCTCGTGGGCGCTTCTATCAGTGTTGTCAATTCCACTTATGCACAAACCAGTGGTAGTGGCACCAACCAAACCGTCACGGGCTTGGATGTCGCCGGTGATTTTAGCAGTCAAGGCAGCGTAGGCATCTCCTACGGGACGAATACGATTTCCAGCTTCACCTTTACATATGGTGAAGGCGCGGGCAGTGAAACTGATCCGTTCGCCCAAGGCATCGGCCTGTACGATATTACTTACACTCCAAAAACCAAGGTCCCTGAATTTCATCCCGGCCTGGTTAGCGCCGCCCTCTGCCTGCTGCTGGTGATGACGCAATTGCCCAAGATGATAAACCGAACCACTTGATTTTCCAGATCCTCTCTAACTTATTAAAACCTAAACACACAACAATGAACCAAATCAAACCACTGTTAATGCGCACCTTGGCGCTGCTGACGATGGCCGCTGGCTTGTTGCTTTCGCAACGTGCCTCTGCCCAAATCTTATTGTCCACCACCCCGCTGATGGCCGGTCAGCACTATGTTGCCGGCACGGTGCTGGTCTATGCCGATGCCGACAATGTATATGTGAAATACAGCCTGAATGAAGGTTGGAAACTCAAAGAAACGCACTTGGCGGTGGAGGCCGACTTTGCCAGCATCCCTCAGACGGGTTCCGGCAATGTCCGGATTGGCCGGTTCGACTACGGTGAATCGTTCTCGGGTAACACGCAGGTCGCCATCTATTCGATTCCCCGTTCCGAATTGGGAACCTTGAATCTTTACATCGCCACGCACGCCGTCGTGGAAGGTGGCGGCGTTGGCCGTCAGACCGCATGGTCTGGCCCGAACGCGTTCGCCGGCAAGAACTGGGCGACCTACATCATCACCAATGGTGACGGTGGTGGCGAAGGCCCCCCGCCGAACCGCTAAGACCGGACGCGATTTCATTCTTTCACTAAAGGCGGCCTCTTGAGGCCGCCTTTTTCTTTTCATCGCGCTAGGTTGGACTCACTATCCGCGTATGAACTTGCGGATATTTCTGGGTCTCATGCTGGGCCTGCTGGTCAAGCATCAGATGTACGGCGCTGGCGTCCCCGAAATGCAGGCCATCCCCCTGCCCTACGATCAAGTTTCCTTTCAGCGCGGCGGTATCGAGATCGCCCGTTACCATTTTGGCAAGGACTTGCGCCGTCCATTTGTTTACCCGCTTATCGGTCCCGCCGGACATTCGCTTACCCGCATGGGGCATCCGCAGGATCCTCATGGCCACCGCCATCATAACTCCGCTTGGATCACGCACCATGATGTGAACGGCCAGTCGTTCTGGGGTGATGCCAATGCCGGGCAGATCATTCATCAACGCGTTGAAAAACTGGAAGACAGCGATTCGGCAGCAGCTGTCACGACCATCAACCATTGGGTCAGCACGAACAATCAGGTGCTGATGATCGAAACGCGGAGAACATCGGTAGTGGCCTTGCCGAAGAAAGAATGGCTGTTGTTGATCGATCTTAAGCTGGAGCCTAAAGGCAAGGAAGTCGTGTTCGGCAAGACCTCATTCGGTCCCATGAGTGTCCGAATGGCCAAGACCATCGGGGTAAAGGATGGTGATGGAGTGATGCGAAATTCTGAGGGCGGAGTGAATGAAAAAGAGATTTTCTGGAAACCCGCCAAATGGGTGGACTATTCCGGCTCCATCACCGCAAAAGCCAAAGAAGGCATCACGCTGATGGATCATCCCATCAATCCCGGACACCCCTGCAAATGGCATGTGCGCGATGACGGCTGGATGGGTGCCGCCTTGAGCTTTGATGGCCCGCTGACCATTCCCGTGGGCAAGCCCTTGCGTCTGCGCTATGCACTTTATGTGCATGATGGCGTGCCCAACTTGAAGAAGTTGGAGGAGCAATGGGCCGCCTTCTCGGGATTGCCGCTGGCCGACCTGGGGCCGAAGAAAAAATAGCGCCGCATTTGTAATCGCCACTTCGTCCGCTTCCCTTAATCCTCTGTTACCAGATGAAGTTGAAGGAATTCATGGCCGGGTTTCGTTGCTACGGGCGGGCGCACCGACTCATCAAGGCGCATAAGCTCTGGCGTTTCATCATCATTCCCGGGCTGCTCAGCCTGCTCTATTTCCCTTTCGTCATCGGGGCCACGTTCTACGGCTTGAAACCAGTCTCGCGTTATCTTCACGAAAACTGGGTGCCGGAGTTTCTGCAATCGGCCTTTACCCTGTCGTTGCTCGGGCTGATGGTCTGGGTGCTCGGCGTTTACGTGGGCTTCATGCTGTTCCGGAACGTCATCATGGTCCTGTGTTCCCCACTGCTGAGCTATATCTCGGAAATAGTGGACAAAATCTCGGGTGGTGTGGAAGCGCCCAAGTTCACCTGGCAAGGCAGCGGGAAGGAGATATTCCGGGCCGCCGTGCTCAGTCTGATCTCACTGACCATCTCGATCTTCGTCTTCCTGTTCTGCTTCCTCATCGGCATTATTCCGCTACTGGGCGCAGTCATCGCTTTCCTCATCATGAGCCTGGTGCAGATGTATCTTGCCGGGGTGGGTTTTTCCGATCCGCCTTTGGAGCGCCGTCAATACAGCATCGGCAACACCCTGAAGTTTGCCCGGCAACATCGCCCACGCCTGATGGGTGTGGGTATGGGATTCTTATTGCTACTGGCCGTGCCGGGCTTCGGTTGGTTTGTCGCTCCCGGCTACGGCATCGTCGCCGGAACTCTCGCCGTGCTGGACCTGTTGGAAGAGGAAAAGAAGAACCGCAAACCGCCGGTGATACCGGACTAGCCTAGTTGGCCGTCTCCACGCCGCTCGAATCCCTGCTCGTAGAGGCCTTTGAAATCTGAGGCGACGATGGTCCGTGGATTGAAATTTGCCGTCCACTGCTTCGCTGCTTCATCCGCCAGCACCGGCAAGTCATCCACGCTCACACCACATTCGCCCAACGCACGCGGCATCTTGGCAAGATTGAGCAAAGCATCCAAGCGAGCGATGAGAGCTTCCAAAGCCTGTGACTCGCCATCCTTCAACTTCGCGATCTCCGCGCTGGATGCCAGTTCCGCATAAGCGTGCAAGGCTTCCGGCTCTGCGGCGTTGAAACGCACCACCAGCGGCAGCATCATGCCCACTGCCTGGCCGTGCACGATATTGTAATGCGCTGTCAATGGATTCGCCGCCGAATGAGCGGCGCCGAGCATGCTGTTCTCGATCGCCGTGCCCGCATAAGCTGCGCCCAGCAGCATGCGTCCACGCGCATCGACATCATCCGGATTGGCGAGGACCTGCGGCAAGCTCGGCACAAGCAGGCGAAATGCCGCACGCGAATACATGAGCGAAAACGGCGTGCGCTTCTTCGTCACCGCCGTCTCCACGGCATGAGCGATCGCATCGATGCCGGTGAACGCCGTCACACGGGCGGGCATGGAAACGGTGAGCGCAGGATCAAGGATGGCGATCTTGGCGGCCGCTTTCGGGTCCAGGCACGCCATCTTGCTGTGCGTTTCCTCATCGGCGATGAGCGCGGCACATTGGCATTCGCTGCCGGTGCCTGCCGTGGTGGGAATCGCGATCAACGGCAGCATGGGCTTCGTAGCTTTGCCCACGCCCCAGTAGTCCTTCATCTGGCCGCCATTGGTCAGGATAAAATTAGTGCCCTTGGCCGTGTCCATCGAACTGCCACCGCCCAAGCCGACGATCAGATCCACTTTCGCTTCACGCGCGACGGCGAGGCATAGATCGACATCTTTCGTGGTCGGATTCTCGCGGACCTTGTCGAAGAGGGTAACGGATTCAGCATGCTTGCTAAGATTATCTAACACGCGTTGCGCGTGACCGGCCTTGACGATGCCACTGTCCGTGACGAGCAGGATGCGTTTGCCACCCAGCTCCGCCGCCAGTTCACCCACGCGGTCCACAGTGTTCACACCATAGACGAGTCGCGTGCGCGGTTGATAATCGAAGGGTGCTTGGCTCGGCATCGTTTTAAAGTGTTACTACGGTTCTCAGACGCCTCGCCAATTGCTCTCGTTCAAGTTTTTTACCAGGCTTTTTCAATTGAACGACGGCGCCAGAGGAATTCAAACATGTTGCCCTCGTGCGGCTGGTCCCAAGAGATGGCCATGGTGGAGATTGGTCCGATGTTCAGACGCTCGATCTCAGGGAACGCCATGACTTCATCGATGAACTTCTGGTCCTTCGTGATGGCACTGACCGCAAGGCTGTAGCCGATCTGGTGCAGCACATCTTTCTGCGGCACTTGCACCACACTCGCGTAAGGGCAGAGGAACTCTTTGTTCGCCAGCGGATGCTGAAAGGAATCGCACAACACCACCGTCGGGCGCATGTATGTGCCACCCTCGAAAACCACCTTGCGCGCACCGTCGCGATACTTGGCGGTGACATCGGTCGCACCGGCCGTCTTCAGGCCGTCTTCAATCTGGGCGTCGATGAAATCCGCCATCTTCACGTTCGCGAAACCGGACAGGCGCGCCTTCTCGTCATCCGGCTTGGTCGGCTTCACCGGACCGAGCTTCTGGGCGATGGCATCGGCAATCTCCGCCGCATACTTCGGCACGACAATCGCCGAGGCATTGATGCAGGAACGGCCACCGTTGTCCGAGATGGCACCGACCATGACGTCGATATAATCGCGCCAGTTCTCGATGCAATCTTCACCCACGATGATCTTGCTCCAGCCCGGCCCGTGCAACTGGATGGCCGGATTGTTTGCATACTGCGCCGTAGTGTTCTTGTCACCGAAGATGAGTGCGCGACCGCAGGTCTTAAGAATCTCCCCTGCCCCTTCGTGGTCCGTCGGATAAAAACCAAACGCTTCACCGGGCACACCGGCCGCCATGAATGCCTGGATCAAACGATACGGCGTCCAAGGCTCTTCCTTGCCCGGCTTGATGACCACGGGCGTCTTCAATGCGATGGCGGGCAACCAGAGCGAATTCACTGCGGGCGAATTGCTGGGCATCACCAAACCAAGCGCCGCTGCCGTCGGGAAGAAGGAAAGCTTCGTGCCGAACTGCTCGCCCGTGCCGGAATCCAAGATGCTCAGGTCCAAACCCCGTGAAAGACCGTTCAGGATCACGTCCAGATGCGTCAGCGCGTAATGCACCTTCGTCATGTTGCGCTTCACCATCACATGCGGCAGGCCGCTCGTGAGGCTCAGCGTCTCGATGTACTGCTGCGGCGTCTGCGTGTGGCCCTTGTCACCGAACGGCAACGTGCCGTTCAGGAACAGGTCACCCGCCTTCGCCGAGAGGTCCATGAGTTGCTTGACCGTGAACTTCTTCAACGCGGCCCGGCCTTCGCCGATCTTCTTGAAATCCTTCCGGATGATGCCGGCGTTCACACTCGACACCGTGGCGATGACCTCGCCCGTGGAGTGGTTCTTGATCTCAAGCTTGTCCAGGCTCTCGTAATTGCGCCCGAGACGGATGACGGGGATATGGGGAACGGAACTCATGATTCTTCAGCAGGTTTGTCGTCCAGCGCCTCGACGGAAAGTTGCAGGGAACCGATCTCTGCTTCCACCAAGCCGATGGCATTGATTATTTTTTCCGTGGAGCCGGGATACTGCGTGCCTTCGTGCTCGAAGCCGCTGACCTCCATCTTGATGTCATACAGCAGGTCTTCGATGCGCTCCAGAGTATCGAGTTTGGAATCAATGCTCTCAAGCAACTTCAACATCTTGGCAGAGGATTCGGCGTCCATGATAAGGTGTGGTTAGTAAACACCTTCCACGATGTTCTTCTCCATCGCACCGAACGGACGGACTTCCGCCACACCATCCCACGCATACGGGAAGCGCGGTTCGCGGCGGATCGCCTCATCCCGCTCCAGGAAGCGCGGCATGAAAAATTCCTTCGTCAGCGTGGTCAGTTCCACGCGACCCCATTCACCGTAGCCTTTGGTGACTTCCGTCTTGTTCGGGTCCACCACACGCAGGATGGCGCGTGGTTGCGGGGCATAATAGGTCACGGAATAGTTGTCTTCCGGACGGATCGGCACGCTGGCGGCGAGGCCCATCAGCGTATTGCCGTAAGTCGGGTAGAAGCCGATGCGGCCTTCCAGCACTTCTTCCACGATGAAGCGCACGTATTGCGGCGCCATCGTCGTGCCGCCACAGAACACACCACGGATACCGGCATCCCAGATATCGATCTTCTCCGCCAAGGCTTCGAGCAGCTTCGGCGTAGTGAAAAGTCCGCTCACCTTGCGGTTCTTGAGGATCGTGACGGCCTGATCCACCACGTGATCCATGTAGGCACGCGCCACATCGAACTGCTTGTTCGTGATGAGCTTCTTCACGAAGCGCGGATCGAGATCGATAAAATAGCAACTGGAACCACGCACATTCGCGAGATGCTCAATGGCGAGACGCAGCCGACGCGGACCCGTCGGCCCCATCATCAGCCAGTAGTGATTGCGCGGGAAATGCTCGTCGGAAATCTTCTCGGAGAACTCGCTGTAGTCCGTCTTGTAATCTTCCCAGCCGATGCGCTGCTTGGGCATGCCGGTGGTGCCGCCCGTTTCAAAGATGTTGAACGGTTTGCCCTTGAACGCGGCGGGCGCCCAGACTTCCGGCTGCAGGTCACGCAACCACTCATCCTGGAAATGCGGGAACTTTTTGATGTCCTCCACGGTCTGTACTTCCTTGCGCGGATCGAAATTCTTCTTGGCCCAGTCCAGCCAGAACGGTGAGCCCGTCTCCGGCGAAAAATGCCAGTTGATGATCTCCTTCAAGTGCGCGGTCAACTTGTCCTGCGCTGCTTGTGTATCCGCCTGCGTGATGATCTTTTCGCTCATACCGGGTATCTGATGCTAATATGCTTAAAATGAACTGCTGATTTTATTAAGCAACCCGCTTCGTAGGTCGAAGCGGGTTACGTCTGAAGTTGTTTTGCGCCGTCGCTCCTTATTCGAGCTTCTTCTTCTGGTCCGGCACCGGCTTGGCCTTGGCCGTATCCTGCAACGCAAAGAGGTGTGTATTGCTCGAGATGTAGAGCACGCCATTCGCGATGATCGGCGTAGAATAAACCGGTGCGCCCAAGTTGCACTCGCTCAGAACCTTCTTTTCTTTCGTAGCCGTCAGCACCACGAGGTCACCATCTTCGTCACCGACATACACTTTGCCATCGGCCACCATGGTGGAACCCCACATGTGTGCTTTCATGTCATGCGTCCAGTAGAGCTTGCCCGTCTCGGCGTCGAGGCAATGCACGAAACCGGAGAAGTCCCCGAGGAACAGCAGGCCTGTGTCAGGATCGATCGATACCGTGGAGATGCTGCGGTGAACACCTTTGTAATCCCAGATCAAGGCTGAGCCCGTCACATCACCGGTTTTGGTCGGATCAATACAGACCAATCGACCTACACCTTCACCGTGTTCCGGGTCCTGACCGATCGCCACATAGACGCGGTTCTTGTAGAAGACCGGCGTAGAATTGATTTCGCTCGGGCCTTCCGCCATCGGATACTTCACCTTGCGGTATTCCGGCAGGTTGGCGTCGAACTTCCAGACCGTCTTCAAAAAGTCGGAATCTTCCTTCTTCTCGGGTTTCGCATCCAAGGCATACAGCCAGCCATCACCACCACCGGCGAAAACCAGGTCCTTGCCATTCACCTTGCCGGTAGACAATGAAGTCCATTGCCCATGGAACAGGCGGGAACCGATGCCCGCTTCGTCTTCACCGGCGAGCTTGCCCGTCTTTTTATTAACCGCGATGAAACTCGGCGAGAGCGGCGAAGGCACATTCACATGCGTCCAGTCCTGCCCGTTGGACGTGCAGACATAGACCAAGTCACCGATGATAAGCGGTGAGCTGTTCGACGCATTGTGCGGGAACACGCCAAGCTCATCCATCATGTCATAGACCCAGACGATATCTGCGTCCTTCGGCCCCAGCTTCGCCGGCGGCAGCCCTGCTTCCTTGACCAGATACTTGGCCTCATCCTGATAACCTTCATTGCCATCCGCCAGTCCGTTGATGTCCAGGCAGATCACTTCGCAACGGCTGGTGACGAGATAGACATACTTGCCCTCGATCTTGGCCGAAGAAAGAATGCCCAAGCTTTCCCAGTCATTGACCTTGCCGGCCTTCAGCTTCGTGACGACCAATTGCCAGAGCATCTCCCCGCTCTTTTCATCGAGACACATGAACACTGAGCGATCACCCTGATGCTGCGGATCGCGCGGGCTGTCGTTGTTCGTGCCGACGAACACCTTGCCCTGCGCCACCGTCGTATTGCCGTAACTCTGCGAACCGAGTTTGGCCACCCACTTCACGTTCTTCGTGGTGGCCATGTCGATCTCTTCAGAACCGGACTTGAACTTGCCGGGTTCAAACTTGTCCGGCAGCCCCTTGGCCGGCGAGTACATGTTGCGTTGGGCGTTTCCACCCCACTGCGCCCAGTCCTGGGCGGAAGCAGTCATCACCCCGGCCAACAAGGCCAGCGAGGCGGCAAGGTAAGTTACGGTTTTCATCAGCAGATCAGTGATTAATTGTTAGGCGTAACCAAGACGTTATCGAGATAAACATGCATATCCTGCGGGGCAAAGCCAAACAGGCCAGGCGATCCCTCTTGGTGGGCAGTCTTATGCTCCACTTCCAAGGTCCATGCTTCCGGTTCCGGATCACCACGTTTCCACGCTTTGGCACGGACGACGCCGGAACCATCAGGCTTGATGTCCACGCGGGCCTTCAGAGTATACCACGTCTTCGCGGACCAGCGGAAATTCGGCGGTGAATCCGGAGCGGGAGAACGCAGGCGTTCCAAGTTGGAATTGATTTCCAGCTTCTGTTCGTTGCCCTTCAGCAAGATCTGGTAGCGATGGCAGATCAAACCGGCATCCGACATCTTGCGCTTGTTCCCATCGCTCATGATGTCCGCCTGGATGGTGTAATTCTTCATGCTCGGATCGCCCATGAAAATGGTGCCACGCTGGAAGAGTTTGTTATCCGTGGTCTTGCAGAGCGCCTTGGTGCCATCGATCTCGCGCACTTCAAAACGGAAGCGGGCACCGATCCACGGCAGCGGCGGATAGGCGAACTTGGTCGGTTCCTCAACCGTATTCGTCGTCGTCTCGCTCAGATTGAAAATCTCAAAGTCTTGTTTGATGGGGAAACCCGTCAACACCCGACCACGGATGTAACCCTTCAGATTGCCCAAGCTGGCCTCAAACGCACCGGCCGACATCTTGGCACCTTGCGGAGCGGCCAGTTTGCCCTCGGCATTGAACGCACCATCCATCTTGGCTTTCACCAAGGCCGTTGGCGGAATGTAGGAATCCCATTTCACGGACTTCGGATCGATGTTTTCCTGAACGATCAAACCCTTGGCATCCAGTGAACGGATGCGGAAGGACGCGCTTTGATTCGGGTAGAGCAATACTTCTGACGGGATGATCTGCAACTGCGTAGCGGGTCCGGCTTTGGGCCAGGCTTCGGGCGGTTTAGCCTTCGCCAGGCCGGGGTTATTACCCGCTTTGCCGAAGCAATAAAGCTTCTCTGCCGTCTGCACGTAGATCTTGCCGTTATAGGCGATGGGCGTGCCGAAGCAGCGGCCATCCAGGCTCACCTTGTTGATGATCTTTCCTTCCGTATCGGAAGGCTTGATGATGTAGAAACCACCTTTGGTACCGGCACCACCAGTTGCTTCCGCACCTTGATCGCTGCCCTTGGTATCCGGGTCATCCAAGATGGGGACATAAAGTTTACCATCCGCATAGAGCGGGCAGGCGTTGCGCTGCTCGATGCCGAGCTGCAAATTCCACAAAACCTTGCCGGAATTGGCGTCCACGCAGGAGAGTTCGCCCTTTTCCTTCACCAGATAGACGCGATCTCCGACCAAGATGGGCGAGCTCGCAGAACTGGACAGACCGGGATTGTGCCAAAGTTCAACCTTGGAACGATCGACGACCACCGGGCCGACTGCACCCGGCTCGGGCGTGACATCCGGAATCTTGAGTGCGACCATTTGACCCGGTTCATAGGGAGTGCCGAACACCGCGATCACCTTGTCATTGTTATGCACGCAAACCGTGGCGTTGATGCCGGCCTTGAAGAGCGGCACGCGCCAGATCGATTCACCCGTGCGGGCATTCACACACACCACACTGCCATCACCCGCGGCAGCATAAAACACACGCAAGCCCTTGTACCAAGCCAGTTGCGGATGGGAGAAAGAATTGTCACGGGGACGGTCACCCGGGCTGGCCGCCCAGGCCAACTCACCCGTCTTCTTATCAAAAGCGTAGAAGCGATCACCAGCGGCACCTTGCGCGCCCCAGTTGCTGGTGATGTAACGGGTGATGACGTAGTCGCCATCGATCAAGGGTGAAGGCGTGCGACCATTCGGGAACGTCATGCGCCCGAACTTCTCCATCAGGGAATGTTTCCACAGCAGCTTACCATCCGGCGTAAAGCTGGCGAAGATGCCTTGGGTGCCCTGAATGAACACGTTGCCAGTTTCCGGATCGATCGTCGGGGCCGAGGTGGCGTAACGGAGGTAGATGATGTCGCTGATGAAGTCGTTGAAGAGATGCTGCCAGAGCTGCTTGCCCGTCTCGGCATCGAAGCAGGTGATTCCCTCCTGCAGATCCGGGCCGCGATCGATGTAGCCCATGATGTAGAGCTTGCCGTTCGCGACCACCGGTGTGGATTGGCCGCGGAAATCGGCGGTCCACAAGGGCTTCTTGGGGTCTACGGCATCCGGCAGCCCTTTCTCATCGGAGGTGCCGTTTTGGTTGGGGCCGCGCCAACTCAGCCAGCCATCGACGGCGGCAGAGGCGGAGGACAGCGGTTGCAAAAGGGAGAGGGCGACAGCGAAAGTGCCGGTCAGGAAGGCAACGTGACGTTTCATGGGCGGTGGCCAGTTAAGTTTCAGACGTCGTCGTGATGGAGGAATTTTTTTATGCCTGTAACAGCAATTTTCTTCCAAGAGTTGACGCACTATTCTACATCTCAGCAGGTCATGCAACAAAAAATAGTACCTATACGTATTATTTTCCCATGGCCGGTGAATTGAAATGAAATCTGCCCCGTCCAAACAGAACCTGGAAACGCCGCCGGTCGATGCGCCCGCCCGCCGCCGCCTGCCGCCCCTGCTCCGCCGCGCCTGGTATGGGCTGAATCAGGCTTTTCGGCGCCGCATCGCACACACGGGCGCGACGCCCGACCAGTTCACCGCGATGCGGAGTTTGCTGGAGGGAGATGCCAAGGGCATGACCCAGTGCCAGCTCACGGAAGCGATGAGCAGCGATCCCAATACCATCGCATCCTTGTTAGAGCGGATGGAAAAATCTGGCTGGGTGGAACGCAAACGTCACGAGACGGACAAACGGGCCTATCGCATCAAGCTCAAACCGGCAGGCAAACGGAAATACGAAGAGCTGCGGGACATCGCCATAACTTTGCAAGTTGATGTCCTGGAAGCGTTACCTGCGGAACGGCGGGAAGCTTTCCTCGAAGAACTCAGCGCTGTCGCGGATGCGTGCCGCCACGCCGCAGAATCCTCTCTGCCGCGCAGCTCAGGGTAAAAAACAAATTCTGTTTAGCATCTTTGCTTTTCTTCTCTTCAAAACAGGTGTAGCCTCCTCTCACCGCGGTTGGGACAACGATTTAAAAACGTCGTAGGACGCGGTGCCGTCTGAGATGGGAGCATTCCGCCCTCATTTCAGGAGCACACAAAAGGGGATTGCAGCCACGTATTTTTGTTTGTTGCACGGGAGGGAAAGCGCAGTTGCAACCCGGCTACCTAGGAGTTTATGGGAGCCAGACTGAAGATACTAAATGTAGAGGATAATCCGCTTGATTCGGAACTCATTGTGCGTGCCTTGGAGCGGGGACGCCTCTCCGCTGAGATCGTGAGGGTAGAGACGCCTGAAACGTTCGAACAAAAGCTCAAGGAACTGGTTCCAGATCTGGTTTTGGCAGACTATGCCCTCCCCCGCTTTTCCGGACCCGCCGCGTTGCAGGCGGCGCGGGCTCATTCACCTGATCTGCCCTTCATCTTCGTCACCGGTTCGTTGGGAGAAGAACTCGCCATCGAAACACTGAAACAGGGGGCGACCGATTATGTGATGAAGGAACGGTTGGACCGGTTGGTGCCCGCCATCCATCGAGCCATGCTGGAAGCGTCCGAACGGCGCGCACGGCGCGAGGCCGAACTGGCACTGCGCCTGTCCGAGGAGCTGTACCGTCGGCTGGTGGAGAATGCACGTGATGGCATTTTCACCCTTACCGCTGAAGGCCAAGTGAGCTCCGTGAACCAGGCTTGTGAGACGATGTCCGGCTGGACGCGCGAGCAATGCCTGGGAAAAACATTCATCGAGTTCATCCATCCTGACAACTTGCAACAGGCGAAAGAGTGGTTGCAGGCTACCTTGGAGGGCAAGAATCCTCCCCCGGTGGAGCTGCAACTGCGCAGCAATCTCGGACATGGCTTCGTCACCCTGGAAGTTACCAGCACCGCGTTACTCGATGAAGGCCAGATCACGGGCATTCTCTGCATCGCCCGGGATGTGACAGAGCGCCGTCATCTGGAGGAACAACTCCGCCAGGCACAGAAGATGGAGTCTATCGGCCAGCTAGCCGGTGGCGTGGCGCATGATTTCAATAATCTGCTCACCGTGATCCACGGCCATGCGGCCCTGCTTCTAGGGGATGCTGATTTCAATATGAAGCATCACGATGCCTTGCGGGAGATCGCACGGGCCTCGGAACGGGCGGCGAGCCTGACGCGGCAATTGCTGGCGTTCAGCCGCAAGCAACCGATGCAGGTGCGCGAGGTGGACCTGAATGAAGTGGTGAGCGACATCACCCGGATGCTCCAAAGGGTGCTGGGCGAGCCGGTCACCTTGCACTGCGAATACAGCTCACGGCTGCCCTCCGTGAAGGCGGACCAATCCATGCTGGAGCAAGTGATCATGAACCTGGCGGTGAATGCACGGGATGCGATGCCCAAGGGCGGCACCCTCACCCTGCGCACGCATAAGATCGTGCGCAGCAGCCTGACTTCCACGACTCTGACCGAGGGGCACGACGGACAATATGTCTGTCTCACGGCGCAAGACACGGGCACGGGAATTCCTCCGGAATTCTTGTCGCGCATCTTCGAGCCGTTCTTCACCACCAAGGAACCGGGCAAAGGCACGGGTCTGGGACTGGCCACCGTTTACGGCATTGTGAAGCAGCACGGCGGCTGGGTGGACGTACAGTCCTCGCCTGGGCACGGGACCGCGTTCACGATTTACCTGCCGGCCAGTTCTGCGCCAGCGGTGGCAAAGGAGGAAGCCAAGGCTGCGTCGAAGATGTCAGGCGGCACCGAGTGCATCTTGCTGGTGGAAGATGAAGTGGCGGTGCGAAATCTGTGCCGGCGTTTGATGGAACGGCTGGGCTACACGGTCCTGGAGGCGGAAACCGGCGTCGCAGCCGTGGAGGTCTGGAAGAAGGAGAAGGACCGGATCCAGCTTTTGCTGACGGACATGGTGATGCCAGAGGGTATGACGGGCCATGAACTGGCCCAAATCCTTCGGCAGGACAAACCGCACCTACCCATCATTCTCTCCACCGGATACAGTCCGGAAACGCTCGGCGAAGAAAGCCTGTTGGAAGATGGCATTCATTTCCTCTCCAAACCCTATACACCCAGCCAGCTTGCTGAAATCATCCGGCGGGCGATAGGCAAACCACTGTGAAAAAGGCGGTTTTTCCAGTTGGGAAAAAATGGGAGGAGAGAAAGAAGGAAGTGGTGCCGGTGAAGGGACTTGAACCCCTAAGCCTTTGGGGCGGTTGATTTTGAGTCAACTGCGTCTGCCATTCCGCCACACCGGCACAACCACAACGGTAAGAGTATTGTCAGAAGGCCTCGCAGGTGTCAACCCGTTTGGAAGAAATGAACGCTCACCGGTTTAAGAGCGCACTTAACTCCCGCCGCAATTCGGCGGGCTCCACCGTGGCAAGAGAGCAGCGAAGCAATTCTTCCACCAAGTAAGCCACTTGAGCAGGATTCGGATCAGCCAAGGTCCCATCCAGGGCGAAGTTTCGCTGATCTGGAGCATTGCCCATGAATGATGGCTGTGCCGAAGAAACGTTCAGATAATAAGTCTGATCATCATAAAGAGTAAGCCGCAGACAGGTAGCGCCGCCCACCAAGGTGAAGTCCAAATCCAGACGCTCGTGAGGGAGGCCACTCTGCCCGTCCATGTCTTCGATATCATCGACGCGTCGGGCTTCGAGAACTGAAACCAATGGCCGCACGGCATCGGCGCGTTTCCGCAACTCATACGCCACGGATTTCAGAAACCCGTTTTCAAATGCTACTGAAGGCCAGTGAGACATGGTCGAAGTTACTCCCCTAAAGTATGGCCGGCTCTTCCTATCAAGGTTTCTGATGTTCCAAGACGAAACCACCACGGGTAACGAATTTGATCTCACCCGCCACCAAATGGGCGGTGGCATAAACGCCTTTGGCCGCATCCATCAACAGAGTGGAGTCAAAGTGTCCTCCTTCGAAAACTAGTACGCTGAGTTCTCGTTTCGGGGATGAATCCGTCTTGGAAGGCCAGGCTACACGCCATACTTTTTGCCCCTTAAGCAAATCTGTCGTGATGCTGGACGTTTGTGAGAGATCGTAAGAATCCGTCGCCCATTTCGTTGCCGTCAAAAACTGGCGAGCAGCAGCAACGGCTTTCACATCTGTGCGGATGACAATGCTCGGATCTGGTGCGGTAGCTTCTTGATACTTCTGAACGGAAAAACTGCTCACGGCAACAGTCAGCAGGAGCAGGAAGCATAGGAACCCCCGACGGAAAGGCCCGCGGACAGATATTTGCCGGGTGGAATTCATGTCAGGGCTTTACTCTACCGATGAATACTAAACGAGCGGAGAGAGAAAGCAAAGGACGAACGCCAGGCTCTATCGTGCATCTACATGAACCAGACCGTTCACGTCTCGTAATTACCGCTTTCCCAAGGCTCGTAAAAAAACATGGCGGGTCCGGGTTCCAGGGTGACGTACCATTCCTCTTTCGCCGTCTGCGGAGGATGTTTGATCAGGCCGAAGATGACTCCGAAGCGTTCCACACGAAAGGGGCTAATCTCGATACGACAAAAGCTATATGGCCCCAATCCGGCCAGGTACGTCTCACACACTTGCCGGGACTGGACGGGGTCCAAGACGGCCTGTTGACCCACATAATCAATCCGGGCTTCGATCAACCGACCGGAGGCATCAAAGAGATAGAGGGCGACGAACTCGCGACCGGCGGCGCCACCCTCACCAGGGACAAATGGCGTGGTCAGCATGAACTGGCGGCCGTCACCGGTGAAGCCGATATAACGGGCCTGCTGCTTATCCTGATTGATGGCAATCAGTTCGGGTGGGGCCGAGGCCTTTTTGCCGAACAATGAACTGAGGAGTCCCATAATTTTCCCGTAAAGGAAAACTATTGATACCGCTCCGGACATGCAAGCGCTCACCGACCCTTAACCTTTCCAGAAATCGGAAGAAGTTGGGAATGAAGCGGTTGCAAAAACCATCAAGAAAACTGATGAACTAGAGACAGTTTTCAGCCATTTTTGTTCAATCTTTTTATCAAATAAATGAGTTGGAATCGTCGTGGCGAAGAGGGAAATTCGAGTCGCGATTTGAGCGGACTCAAATGCAACAGGAGGAACAGAGTATGACGGAAACTGCAGCATCGACGGGAACTCATCAAAAAATCATCGTGGCCACTTTGGTGGTTCAGAAACTTACATCGTTCACGCGAGATTCTTCCATTGGATGTGACTCGCCCTCTGCTAGGATGACTTTGTGACCACGTTGTTGAACAGATTGTCAGTATTGCTATTGCTCAGTTGCCTCAGCGCCGGGAATGCGCGGGCGGCCAGTGCGGCGAAGGTGGATTTTCAGCGGGACGTGCGCCCTATTCTCTCAGGTGCGTGCTTCAAATGTCATGGTCCGGACGAAGCGGCGCGCAAGGGCAAGCTGCGGCTGGATATCCGCGAGGAAGCATTGAAGCCCGCGAAGTCCGGGGAGAAAGCGATCGTGCCCGGCAAGGTGAAGGAGAGCGAACTGGTGGCGCGCATCTTCACGACGGATGAGGACAACCTCATGCCGCCACCGGCAAACAAGCATCCCATCACCGACGCGCAGAAAGAGACGCTGAAACAATGGATCGCTCAGGGAGCGGAGTATCAGCCGCACTGGGCCTTTGCCGCGCCGAAGCAAGCTCCCCTGCCCCGCGTGAAGGACGGCAAGTGGCCGGTGAATGGGATCGATAATTTTGTGCTCGCGCGATTGGAAGAGGAAAAGTTGAAGCCATCCAAGGGAGCGGATCGTTACACTTTGATCCGCCGTGTTTATCTCGATCTCATCGGATTACCACCGACGCTGGAAGAGGTGGAGGCGTTCGTGAAGGATAAATCGCCGAATGCATATGAGAAAGTGGTGGATGGCTTGCTGGCGTCGCCTCACTACGGAGAACGCTGGGCGCGGCGCTGGCTGGACCTGGCGCGTTACGCAGACACGAATGGCTACGAGAAGGATCGTCCGCGCTCCATCTGGCCGTATCGGGACTGGGTGATCAATGCGCTGAACGCGGACATGCCGTTCAACGAATTCACGATCGAACAGCTCGCAGGCGACATGTTGCCGAAGGCGACGCGCGACCAGATCGTGGCGACGGGGTTTCATCGCAACACCATGCTGAATGAGGAAGGTGGCATTGATCCGCTGGAGTTCCGCTTCTACGCGATGGTGGATCGCATCGCGACGACGGGCACAACGTGGCTCGGGCTCACGGTGGGTTGCGCGCAGTGCCACACGCACAAGTACGATCCCATCACACACACGGAATATTACCAGATGATGGCGTTTCTGAATAATGCTGATGAACCAGACCAAGATTTGGTGAACCCCGAGGTGGATAACAAACGCAAGGAACATGCAGCGAAGCTGGCGCAGTTGATCGCAGGTTTGGCCGAGAAGTTCCCAGTGACAAACGCTCCGGCCACAGACGAACGGCCAGTGCAAGTGAAGCGGGAAGAATTGATCGAGAAGGGTTTTACCGAATGGGTGAAGAAGGAAAAGGCGCGGACGGTGGCGTGGGAAATCCTGAAGCCGCAAGTAATCAGGGCAAACCTAGCGCTGCTGGCGATTGAGCCGGACAACTCGATCTTCGCTTCAGGCGATCAATCCAAGAGCGATACTTACGAGATCACTTACAAGCTGCCCAAAGGCACGACTTCATTAAGGTTGGAAGCGCTGCCGGACGAGCGACTCCCTGCGCATGGACCGGGCGCGACCTTTTACGAAGGACCGAAGGGCGATTTCTTCCTGAGCGAGTTCACGGCCTCGGCCAAGGGACAGGCGCTGAAGTTCACGAATGCCACGCATAGCTTCGGCAAACCGGGCATCGGCGGCGGCACGGCCACGGCGAAGAACTGCATCGACGGCGACCAGCAATCCGGATGGTCCGTGAATGGCGGCCAGGGCGAGCGGCATGTGGCGGTGTTCAATCTGGAGAAGCCGCTGGCGGAAGACAGCGAGGTGAAAGTCGGGATGTTGTTTGAGAAGCATTACGCCGCGCCGTTAGGACGATTCCGCATCTCAGCCACGACCGCTCCGATCAAGGCCGAGGCGCGGGATTTTGCGGCTAACATTGATGCACTGTTGTTGAAGGAGGACCTGAGCAGAGCGGAACAGACGTCATTGCGGAATGAGTATCTGTTGAATGCGCCGGAGCTGAGTGCTCAACGGACGGAAATCGATAAAATACGCCGTTCGGAACCGGATTATCCGATGACGCTGGTGCTGCATGAACGGCCAGCGGAAAACCCGCGCAAGACGTTCCGGCAGCATCGCGGCGAATACCTGCAACCAAAAGAATTGGTGCAACCGGGTGTGTTGGATGTGCTGCACGATCTGCCGAAGGGACAGGCGAAGAACAGGCTGACCTTCGCGCGCTGGTTGGTGTCGCCGGAGAATCCGCTGGTGGGTCGTGTGACGGTGAACCGGCAATGGGCGGCCTTCTTCGGTCGCGGACTGGTGCGGACGACGGAGGACTTCGGCTTCCAAGGTGAACTGCCCACGCACCCTGCCCTGCTGGACTGGCTGGCGGTGGAATTCGAGAAGCAAGGCTGGTCGATGAAGAAGCTGCACCGGCTGATCGTGACGAGTGCGACGTATAAGCAAGATTCCACGGTGACACCGAAATTGTTGGCAACAGATGGTGAGAACAAGTTGCTGGCACGTGGACCACGGACGCGTTTGGAAGCGGAGCTGATCCGTGATTCGGTGCTGAAGGCATCTGGACTGCTCTCGGCAAAGCTAGGCGGACCAAGCGTGTATCCGCCGCAGCCGGCGAGCATCACGTCTGAGGGCGCCTATGGCAAGCTGGTGTGGAAGACGAGCGAGGGCGAGGACCGTTACCGGCGGGGGCTGTATACCTTCACCAAGCGCACTGCACCGTATGCGATGTTCAACACGTTCGATGCGCCCAGCGGCGAAGCGTGCGTGGCGAGGCGCGATGTGTCGAACACACCGTTGCAGGCGCTCACGCTGCTGAACGACACAGTGTTCCTGGAAGCGGCGCAGGCACTCGGTCGCGACAGTGCGAAGCAAAGCGGTGCGGTGGAAGAGAAGTTGCAGAAACTTTTCCAGCGCTGCCTGACACGTCCGGCGACGAAGGAGGAACTCGTGAGCCTGAAGAGCTTTTATGAAACGCAACGGGCGCGGCTGGAGGCGAAGGAATTGAACGCAGCGGAATTGACGGGAAGCAAAGATGGAACGGTGGAGCAAGCGGCGTGGACGGTAGTTGCGCGCGCTTTGCTGAACTTGGACGAGATGGTCACGAAGAGTTAATGCCATGAACTGCCAATCTTACTTACAGCAGCGGGAACATCCGGAACTGGTGTCGCGCCGGTGGTTCTTCAAGGAATGCGGCGTGGGCATCGGCAAGCTGGCGCTGGCGGGATTGCTGACGAATGCTTTCACCCGCAATGCGATGGCACAAACAGCCACGGCGAATCCGCTCGCCCCGAAGCTTCCGCATTTTAAGCCGAAGGCGAAACGCGTTATCCACCTTTTCATGGCGGGTGCGCCGAGTCAGCTCGACCTGTTCGATTACAAACCGAAGCTCGTGCAGTATGAGGGCAAACCGATCCCGCCCGAGATCATCGGCGGGCAACGGTATGCGTTCATCCGTCCGGATGCCGCGGTGATGGCGCCGCGTTTCAAGTTCGCCAAGCACGGTCAGAGCGGTGCGGAAATTTCCGAGGCCTTGCCGCATCTCAGCAAGATCGTGGACGAGATCTGCATGGTGAAGTCAGTGCATACGGATCAGTTCAATCACGCGCCGGCACAGCTTTTCCTCAACACCGGATTCTCGCAGCCGGGACGGCCCAGCTTGGGTTCATGGGCCACCTACGGACTGGGCTCGGAAAGCCAGGATTTGCCGGCGTATGTGGTGATGTCCACGGGCGGTGGCATCAGCGGCGGCTCGGCGAATTGGTCGAGCGGTTTTCTGCCCACGATCTACACGGGTGTGCGCTTCCGCAACGAGGGCGATGCCATCTTGAACGTATCGAGCCCGAAAGGTGTGGATGCGAAATTGCAGCGGGATTCGCTGGATCTGGTGGCGGATTTGAATCGCAAGCGGCTCGGCACGGCGGGTGATCCGGAGATCGCCACGCGCATGGCGGCGTATGAGATGGCGTATCGGCTGCAATCGTCCGCACCGGAGTTGATGGACTTGAAGGGCGAAAGCAAGGCGACGCTCGAACGCTATGGTTGCGACCCGGACAAACCGTCGTTCGCTCGTGCGTGCCTGCTGGCACGGCGGATGATCGAGCGCGGCGTGCGGTTCGTAAACATTTATCATGAGGGCTGGGACGCGCATAGCGATGTGGTGGGGAATCACAAAAAGAATTGTGAAGCGACGGATAAGGCATCCGCTGCGCTCGTGATGGATTTGAAGGAACGCGGGTTGCTGGATGATACGCTGGTGATATGGGGTGGCGAATTCGGTCGCACACCGATGGTGGAGACGAACGCGTCGCTGGGCCGCACGCAAGGACGTGATCATCATCCGCAGGCGTACACGATGTGGCTGGCGGGCGGCGGTGTGAAACCGGGCCTTTCCTACGGGGCCACGGATGAACTTGGTTTCCACGTGGTGGACAAGCCGGTGCACACGCATGACTTGCAGGCGACGATCTTGCATCTGCTGGGCTTCGATCACGAGCGGTTGACCTTCACGCATCAGGGACGGCAATTCCGGCTGACGGATGTGCACGGGCATGTGGTGAAGGATTTGTTGGCGTAAGGGGAAGAGTGAGTAATGCTGTGGGTGTGACAGACGTATCAGTCAAAGAATGGTTGTTGTTGGAATCAGGGGCGTGCGCTCCGGCGGCGAACATGGCGCTAGATGAGACGTTGCTGGAGACGGTGGCGGATCTAAGTAAGCCGGTGCTACGTTTCTACGGCTGGAACGAACCGGCGGCGACTTTTGGTTATTTTCAGAAATACGCAGACGTGGAGTTGATGACCGGATTGCGTCCCCTGCTCCGTCGTCCCACAGGCGGTGGACTGGTGCCGCATAAGCAGGACTGGACGTATAGCGTGGCTTTCCCGCCCGGTCACGAATGGTATCAGCTCAAGGCGGAGGAGAGTTACCAGCGTGTGCATGAGTGGATACGGGATGCGTTCACCCAAATTGGACTTGTCACCGAACTTTCCCCCTGCTGTCAGAAGGATATGCCGGGGCAATGCTTCATCGGCGCGGAAAAGCATGACCTTCTCTATGGCGGAAAGAAGATCGCCGGTGCCGCGCAGCGACGGAACAAGCATGGCCTGCTCATCCAAGGTTCCGTGCAACCACCACCACCGGGACTCACGCGCGAACGCTGGCAGGAGGCGATGATGGCGGTCGCAGTAAAATCTTGGGGAGTGAAATGGGAAAATCTCTCAAAGGATATGGCCGTCAGAGTGAATGAACTTGTGAAGGAGAAGTATGCGGTGGAGGGATATAACCAGAAGCGATGAAGGTCATCGCGAGAAAATGGTGGGCCCAGCAGGATTTGAACCTGCGACCAAGGGATTATGAGTCCCCTGCTCTAACCGCTGAGCTATAGGCCCCTCAGATCGGAATCTGAAGTCATCAGGCGGTCATTTTGCGCGGGCATCGGTATGCGGCAAGCTTATTCGCCGCAGCCTTCCTGTTCGCAAGTTCCGTATTTGTGGGCGATCTTGAAGGAGATTGCGAACGGCGGAACCCTGTGCTATTGCTCACTCAACAGCATTGCGGAACCAAAGTTCTGGTCCCCGCATGACTATGGCCGAACCTCCTTCATCAACGATATCTGCATCGACTGGCTCCGTCGTCCCTGCGGGCGGAAGGTCGTTGTCCATTTTGCATCTCGAAGATGATTTGCACGATCGCGAGTTGGTTCGTCGGCTATTGGTGAAAAACGGTTTCCTTGCCGAGTTCACCTACGCCAGCTCCCGGGGCGAATTCCAGCAAGCTCTGGAGCAAGCCCAATCCGATCTTATCCTCGCGGATTTCACCTTGCCCGGATATGACGGGATGGCCGCCTTGCGAACGGCTCTCGCGAAATGTCCCGCCGTTCCGTTCCTGTTCCTTTCCGGCACCATTGGAGAAGAGCAGGCCATCTTCAGCCTGAAAAGTGGCGCCACCGACTACGTGCTTAAAAATCGGCTGGAACTTCTCATTCCCGCCGTTCACCGCGCCTTGCGCGAAGCGGATGAACGGGCCCGCCGCCAGCGCGCTGAGGAAGCCCTGAAACTCGCCGAAGAAAGGTTCCGCAGCATTTTCGAAAATGCAGTCGAGGGCATTTTCCAGTCCGCACCCGAAGGCCGCTACCTCATCGCCAACCCCTCACTGGCCCTGATTTTCGGCTATGCCTCGCCCGAGGCCCTTCTGGCTGGTCCTCATAATCTCGGCCACCGCCACCTGGTCGCCTCGGCACTTTGCGCTGAATTTGAACACCTGTTGCTCACGCAAGGACACGTGCGGGGTTTTGAAGCCCCCGCAAACCGTCAGGATGGCACGGCCATCTGGATTTCCGTGAATGCCCGGGCCGTTCGTGGTGCCGGGGCCAAAATCCTATACTACGAAGGCAGCGTGGAAGACATCACCGCGCGCAAACAGGCTGAAGACGCTCTCAAAAAGAGCGAAGAACGTTTCCGTGAAATGGCGGAGAACATTCAGGACGTTTTCTGGGTAACGTCACCAGATGGACAGGAGGTTCTGTACGTCAGTCCCGCTTATCAGGCCGTTTGGGGCCGCTCGGTGGATAGCTTGCTGGCCCAGCCAAAAAGCTGGCTTGAATCTGTATTGGATGAGGATCGCCCTCAACTCTTGGCGATGCTGCAGCAACTGGCCGACGGCCATCCGTATCGCCTCGAGTACCGCATCCAGCGGCCCGACGGTTCCGAACGTTGGATCGAGGATCGGGGCTACCCTGTCCGCAATCCGGACGGCAAAGTCGAACGCACCGTCGGCTGTGCCACCGACATCACCGAGCGAAAACGTCTGGAAGGCGATCTGCGGCAGGTGCAAAAGATGGAATCCATCGGCCAGCTTGCTGGAGGTATCGCTCATGATTTCAACAATGCTCTCACCGTCATCAACGGCCATGTCTACCTCCTTTTAGACCGGGAGGGTCTAGGGCCAGAAGCAACCCAATCGCTCCGGGAAGTTTTTGCCGCAGGCGAACACGCTGCCCGGCTCACCCGTCAATTGCTCCTTTTCAGCCGTAAGCAGGCGATCCAGACACAAGTGGTGGATCTAAACGAGGTGGTTCAAGATATAGCACCACTGCTGCGTCGGTTGGTAGGAAATCAAATCGACGTAGAATTGAACCTTTTATCACCGGCCGCCCTGGTGCAGGCAGACGTGGGCATGCTGGAACAGATCTTGGTGAACTTGGCGGTCAACGCCCGCGATGCCATGCCCAAGGGCGGCACATTACTGATCAAGAGCCAGATAGCTACTGAAGTCATGACCGTGGACGATTCTGGTCCCGACACTCGATCAACCAAGTTTGCCTGCCTATCCGTGAAGGATCAGGGCTGCGGCATCGCTCCTGAAATCCTGCCCCGAATTTTTGAGCCATTTTTCACCACGAAAGATGTTGGCCAAGGTACTGGCCTGGGCTTGGCCACGGTTTACGCCGTCGTGAAGCAGCATCAAGGACGGGTTGAAGTGACAAGCCAGGTCGGAGTTGGCTCCGAGTTCAAAGTCTTCCTGCCTTTGACCAGTGCCGAAGTTATCCCGGTCAAACCCAAACCGGATGAGAGCAAGACCGCGGGCGGCAAGGAAACAGTTCTGTTGGTTGAGGATGAAACGCCAGTCAGGGAACTGGCCGCCGCCGTCTTGCGGCGTCTGGGTTATCGGGTTCTGCAGGCGGCTTCCGGCAAGGAAGCGCTGGAGGTGTGGCAGTGGCATGCCCCCAAGATCAGCCTCCTGCTCACCGACATCGTGATGCCCGACGACCTTACGGGAGTGGAACTTGCAAAAATATTATGCGCGCAAAATCCGCAGCTGAAAGTGATTTTTGCCAGCGGCTACAGCGACGCCAGTGAATGGCAACACCTGCCCGTGTCCGTAAAGTCTCTCCATCTGCAAAAGCCCTATCACCCGAAAACGTTGGCGAAAGCATTACGTGAACTATTGGACGATTAGCCGTTCATCAGGAAAGTTACTTATTTTCGTATAGTTGGTCCTATTGACTTGAAATGGTGGTATTTGAGATTACAAATATCTCCACACATTCCGATACATCTTGGCCGGACGGCTGTATGCGCAATTTACTGTCCAGTGCCCAGCATCGCAAAGTTGGTCCCAGAGCTGGAAATAAACCTGTTTTGGGGATGGAGAATCAGCAATTTATGTCAGCAAATCCACTCGCGATTTGTGTCCAGCCTTTCATCAGCAGACCACTATGAACCTATTTTTAAAACATAATGGAGTTGCTCTGGCTACACTGAGACGCCCGGCCGCCGAGCAACTGAGAACTCTCTGTGGAGTAATGACGCTGGTTCTCGCCTCTTCACTGGTGGCGGCCGACAGCGCCCCCGAGAAGCCCGCCCGCGACCTTGGCGATCTGAGCCTTGAGGAATTGATGAATGAAACCGTCACTTCGGTTTCCAAAAAGGAGCAGAAGCTCAGTGACGCCGCCGCTGCCATCTCCGTATTGACGAACGACGATTTGCGCCGTTCCGGGGCCGTAACCGTGGCCGATGCTTTGCGGTTAGTGCCCGGCTTGAACGTGGGATCGGCCAATTCCAGCCAGTGGGCCATCTCCGCGCGCGGTTTTAACAATGTATTTTCCAACAAACTGCTGGTGATGGTGGATGGACGGGCCGTTTATACCCCTTTATTTGCGGGCGTTTATTGGGATCTGCAGCAGACCCCGTTGGATGATGTAGACCGTATCGAGGTGATCCGGGGACCGGGAGCGACCATCTGGGGGGCCAATGCGGTTAATGGCGTGATCAACGTCGTCACCCGCAGTGCGAAAGAAACTCAGGGCGGGATGATCTACGGTGGTGGCGGCAACGTACATCTGGCCATGGGCGGAGCGCGCTACGGCGGCAAAGTGAGCGAACATACTTACTACCGTGTTTTTGGTGGCTATCAATTGAAGGATGATTACCGGCTCGCCACCGGGCAGCCAGCAGATGATGGCTGGCAGAGCGGCAATGGGGGAGTCCGCATCGACTCTTATCCGCAGGAGGGGACGCACCTGACGTGGCAAATGGAGGCCACCGCGGTGGACCTGGATGACCACGTCTCCGACGGCTATAATTTTAACACCTTGGGCCGCTGGACGCGGGAACTGTCCGACCGTTCGGGCTTCGAGGTGCAGGCTTATTATGACCGGAATTACCGGAACGAGGCCACCCGGGCACGTCCTCTCCTCGACACTATTGACCTGACTGCCCAGCACACTTTCGGACTGGGCGAGCGTAATGACGTGATCTGGGGAGGGGGCTACCGGTTCACCGGTAGCAACATTAAGCAGACCACCCCCTTGGCCGCGGTACGGGACGGGCGTTTCAACCAGCAAATATTCAGCGCGTTTATACAAGACGAATTCAAGCTGGTGCCGGATAAGCTGACCCTGACGGCCGGAACCAAAGTGGAGCACAATGATTTCACTGGTTTTGAGGTACAGCCCAGTCTCCGTGCGGTGTTCAAGCCGACGGAGCGCCAGACGGTGTGGGCGGCGGCTTCGCGAGCGGTGCGAACGCCCAGTTCGCTGGAGGCCCATGATGTGTTCGCCATTCCGTTAGGAGCCCCCTTTGTCGGGCCTGGCCCCGGTCTTTTTGTCCCGACCTTGGTCGGAGGCGATGTCTCCTCCGAGGTGCTCTGGGCGTATGAACTGGGCTATCGCATCCAACCGGCGGACCGCGTGAGCGTGGATCTGGCCGTATTCTATAATGATTACAGCGATCTGCTCACTCCCGGGAGCATAAGCCAGTTCATCCCCGGCGTGCCAGTGGGAATAGCTGAGACACCTTGGGCCAATTCCCAGAGCGGTGAAACGTATGGAGGTGAGCTTTCCGTGACGATGACGCCGACGGATCACTGGCGGCTGACGGCGAGTTACTCCCTCCTGTTGGTGAATATCCACGGACCAGCCGCATCGTCTCCGGAATCGACTGAAAGGAGCGCGCCCCGGCACCAGCTCGGCCTGCGCTCTTCTTATGATTTCAGCAAAGCCTTCAGCATGGATGCGCAAGCCCGCTACGTGGATAACATCCAGGCGGTGTCTGCCTATTTCTCAGCGGATGTCCGGCTCACGTATCGGGTGAATGACCGGCTTGAATTGTCTTTGGTGGGTCAAAACCTTCTGGACAACCAGCACCCGGAACAGGCTGGCATTGTGCTGACCACGGTGTCTGAAGTTCCACGGGGTGTCTATGGGAAAATCACTTGGCGTTTTTGATGCGGTTTTGCGGTTAGCATCGTATGCGCATTTTTAAAGAAACCATGCCTGCGGTCATATTTGAGACCAAGCCCAAGGTGTCTGGCTGCTGGCGAAGGTGTTTCCTGGCGGTCATTCTTTTGCTGACGGCTGTCCGCCCTGGATTTGCCGCCGACTCCAAGGAATACCAGCTCAAGGCCGCGTTCATATACAACTTCACCAAGTTTGTCGAGTGGCCGGCCCACAGCTTCGCCCAAACGAACAGCCCCATCATCATCGGAATCCTTGGCAAGAACCCGTTCAACGGTGAACTGGAAAAAATCGTCAACGAGCGCAACGTCAATGGTCGCAGCATCGTGGTGAAAAACCTCTCTTCCCCGGCCGAGCTCGGCTCGATGCATGTGGTATTCGTGAGCGCCGGGGAGGAGGAAAAGTGGAGCGGCGTCCTGAAATCATTCCTGAAAAACCCCATTCTGACGGTCGGCGAGTCGGAGAAATTCGCTCTCAACACCGGCATCATCGGTTTCACCCTACAAGCAGACAAGGTTCGCTTTGAGATCAATCAGGATTCGGCCGATGAGGCAGGTTTGAAGATCAATGCACAATTGTTAAAACTCGCCACCACGGTTCACCGCAAACCCAAAGGGCTGTAGGCAGCGATGCAACCGTTTCGCGACATTTCCATCAAGCGCAAGCTGGTCCTCATCATCATGCTCACCAGTTGCGTGGTGCTGCTGCTGGCCGGTGCCGCCCTCATCACCTACGAGGTGGTCTCTTTCCGCCGCGATATGCCCCGTGATCTGGCCGTGACCGCTGAGATGATCGGCTTCAACTGCTCCGCTGCCATCTCTTTCAATGACCCTGAAGCCGCAGAACAGACCCTGAAAGGCTTGCAGGCGCAACCTCATATCGTGGCCGCCTGTGTCTACGACAAAGCCGGCAAAGTGGTGGCCACCTATCTCCGCACTCCAGCAAAGGTCTCCTTTCCTCCGCCGTCACCGGATAACACCCATCGGTTCACCGCCGACTCGTTGGAACTGTTCCGGAAAATCACCTTCGCGGAGGAGCACATCGGCACCATCTACGTGCAGTCCAATCTGGAAGAGATGCAGCGCCGGCTGCGGCAATACGCCTGGATCGGGGGCCTGATCCTGCTCGCGGTGATTGTGATCGGCTACCTGCTGGCCTCCCGTCTGCAACGGGTCATCTCGGAACCCATTGCCCAACTCGTAGGCGTGGCGCATGCGGTAGGAGCCGAACAGAATTATGCCATCCGCGCCACCAAGTATGGTGATGATGAACTGGGCCGATTGATCGACGGCTTCAACGGGATGCTCGCCCAGATCCAGGCGCGCGACGCAGAACTCCAGAACGCCCGGGCCGATCTCGAGAAGCGGGTGGAAGAACGCACGGTCCAGTTGCAAGCTGAGGTGAAAGCGCGGGCCCAAGTTGCCGACGCCTTGAAATCATCCGAAGCTTTCTTGAACTCCGTCCTGCAAAATCTGCCCATCATCGTTTTCATCAAGGAAGCACAGACCTCGCGGCTCATCATGTGGAACAAGGCCGGTGAAGAGCTTTTCGGCCAGACCAGTGCTCAAGTGGCTGGCAAGACGGACTACGACTTCTTCCCGAAAGAGCAGGCAGACGTCTTTATCGCCAAGGATCGGGAAGTCATTCAAAACCGAAAATTGGTTGAGTATGAGGAAGAATTCACCGGCTCCCAAGGAAAGCGCCTGCTGCTGACACGCAAAGTGCCCATCTTCGATGACAAGGGCGAGCCACTCTACCTGCTGGGTATCTCGGAGGACATCACCGAACGCAAACTGGTGGAAGCGGCATTGCGCGATGCCAAAGAAGCCGCGGAAGCCGCCGCCAAGGCCAAGAGTGAGTTCCTCGCCAATATGAGCCACGAAATCCGTACTCCGATGAATGGCGTCATCGGCATGACCGGTCTGCTCATGGATACCAGCCTGAACCAGCTGCAGCGCGAGTTTGCTGACACCATCCGCACCAGTGCGGACGCCCTGCTGACCATCATCAATGACATCCTGGACTTCTCCAAGATCGAGGCCGGGAAACTGGATTTCGAACACCTTGATTTTGATCTCATGGACGTGGTGGAAGGCACTGTGGACATGCTGGCCGAACGCGCCCAGGCAAAAGGTATCGAGCTGATCAGTTCGATTCTGCCCGACGTATCAACGCGGTTGCAGGGTGATCCCGGACGCCTGCGCCAGATTCTCACCAATCTCGTGGGCAACGGCATCAAGTTCACCGAACGCGGCGAAGTGGTCGTGCGGGTCACCAAAGAGAATGAGACAGCCACGCAGATCACCTTGCGTTTCAGTGTCACGGACACCGGAGTCGGCATTCCTGCAGAGGTTCAAGCGCGTCTGTTCCAGGCCTTCACGCAGGCGGACAATTCCACCACGCGCAAGTTTGGCGGCACGGGCTTGGGTCTCGCTATCGCCAAGCAGTTGGTGGCCATGATGAATGGCCAGATCGGCGTGCAAAGTGCGCCCGGCAAAGGGGCCACCTTCTGGTTCACCGCACAATTTGAGAAGCAGCTTGGCGAGGCAAAACCGGTGCCGGTGTACAATGACGATCTCTTCAACCTCCGCGTCCTCGTGGTGGATGACAACGCCACCAATCGGCAAATTTTGCGCCACCAGATTTTTGCCTGGAAGATGCAAAAAGGCAGTGCCGCCAGTGGTCATGAAGCGTTGAAAACTCTCCGTGCCGCCGCGGCTGCTGGTGCTCCTTACGATCTCGCCTTGCTGGACATGCAGATGCCGGAGATGGACGGCCTGACCCTCGCCCGCACAATCAAGGCGGACCCCGCCATCTCCAACACCCGCTTGATCATTCTGACCTCACTGGGGCAGATGCTGACTGCCGCCGAACTGCGGGCGGCTGGCATCGAGGCCTATCTGGTCAAACCGGTCAAACAATCCCGCCTGTTCGATTGTCTCGTGAATGTGATGGGCCGGGCCGAAGCGGAGAAAACATTTATCCGAGCCGCCAAGCCAGTAGCAGCTTCGCCCGCAGTCTCCCCTGATATGAAGCTGCAGATTCTTTTGGTGGAAGATAACAGCATCAATCAGAAAGTGGCCCTCGGCCAGTTGCAGAAACTGGGTTACACCGCCCATGCCGTGGGGAACGGGCTGGAAGCCTTGGAAGCGTTGAACCAAATCCCTTACGATCTCGTCTTTATGGATTGCCAGATGCCGGAGATGGACGGCTACGAAGCCTCTCGCGAGATTCGCCGGCAGGAACAGGTGGCCGGAAGACGTTGCCGCTGGAAGAGCCCCCTCTACGTCATCGCCATGACCGCTAATGCGATGCAGGGCGATCGGGAGAAGTGCCTCGCAGCAGGCATGAGCGATTACGTCAGCAAACCGGTCAAAGCCTCGGAACTGCAAGCTGCCATAGACCGGGCCAAGCTGTCTTTGGAAGACCGCATCGACCTCGCCCCCGCCCCCCTGCCCTCGCAGCAGATTAAACTGCCTGCCTCCGCTGTCGTCCCTGAAGCAGTTGAACCGGATTCCGATCCGACGCCGGTGGAAGTAGATCGTCTCGTGGACATCTGCGATGGTGACAAGGAGCAGATCCGGGAACTGATTTCTCTCTACCGCACTCAGGCAAACGAAGTCATCAACGGCATGGAAGCTGCCCTTCGCTCTGGCTCCGCCAAAGAAATCGAGCATCTGGCCCACAAGGGTCTCGGCATCAGTTCCAATTGCGGCATGATGGCGATTGTACCGGCGTTTACAGAACTGCAAAACATGGCCAGAAAAGGCGAGTTACAGGGCGCTCCACCGGTCCATGCCGAAGCCAGCAAACAGCTCCGGCGCATCGAGCGGTTTCTCGTGACCTACCTGAAATCCCTGTAACGCAGCAGCAAGCGAAGCTATCGCCGTGCTATCGGACTTGCTCCCACATCTTCGTGTAAGCCTGCACCAATCCTTCCGGCGTGTTGGCGTTGGTCATCAACTGTTCCTGCAAATGATCCATGAGCTTGAGGTCGTGCTCTGAGATCGAGTCCCACAGCAGAATCGGCAGGGTATTGAAGAGCCTTTCCCGGGGATAACGCAGCGCCTCTTCGCGCATCGCAGTTTCAGGACCAAAACGGATCATGTTCACCACCCAGTTCCGATACCATTTCGTCGTAGGAAACTTGTTGATCGGGTTCATGGCATATTCCCGCACCGAGATGAAAGGATGACCGAGCCGGCGGGTTTCCACCCAGAGCCAGACTTTGAGGGCCAGATTGGATAGCTCATTGAAGAGCACTATCATCTCCTTTTCGCTGCAGAGCCTGCGGGTGGGATGCAGTTTGAACTCCACGCCGGCGGCGTGATGGCGCTGCACCATTTCCAAGAAGGGAAAATCGGGCAATGCCTGCAACTGCTTCAATCGTTCGCCCCGTTCCAAACAACTACTGTGATAACGGCCGTACGCTGTCAGCAAAACATCGCCCAAGGCGAGTTGCAGCTTCGCCAGATTCCGACCGGCAAAATCAGGCATCAAAGTGCCTGAACGTAACCGGTCCTTGATCAACAGCAGCCCGGTGCAACGGTTCATCAGTAAACGGGTTCCTTCGGAGAGGGGAATATTTCCGGCATTCCGGTGATGCTCACAGGTCTTGAACAAGTCCTCCTGCCCGTACAGCCATTTATGCCCCACGGCGAGATCGTAATAAAACATGCTCGCCTCGCTCCGTCGGAACTTGGCCAGGGACAGAATTTTGAAATCCACGTCCACACCCGCCCGCTCACCCAGTTCGGTTCCCAACTGGTGGAGAGCCCGTCCATATTGCTTTTCGTTCACCAAGGTGACGCCGGATAAAAACACGTAGAATTCGAGATCATTGTAGAGCACGTCTCCCTCTTTATCGTGAACCACTCCACCTTCCCCCCGTCCGTAACCGCCTCCCAGCAGTACCGCTTGCAGTTTCCGCAGTGGAACAATCTTTCTGAGACCATCCATCACCCATTGGCAGATCTGCCGGATCTGATCTTCCATCTGCGGACTCCCGTCCCGGGTGAAGCAATGACTGACGCCCGAAGTCTCCACCGGCACAGCGTAAAGCGGTTTACTCATTAACGTCTCCATATTTACTCCATAGATGAAACCGGAGCGGTGACAGCGGCGGATGTTCCCTGTTCACGATAAGTCTGCCAGCCTTCCCGGAATCCGTCATACTTGGCCTTGCGTTGCTGCCATCGGATACCCATGGCATGCGGCCACTCCGCGAGACGCTGCCGCTTCCAGCAGTAACCCAGGTCTTTGCGTGCGTCGTTCGCCCACCCCAGCAAAACCTTCGAGGGCCAGTTGAACTCGCCGGGCTTTCCTGTCCAGACACCCGCGAGAGCTTTTCCTTCTCCGAAACTTCGCTTATATGCCTGGGCGGCGGTGTAGTTGTGAGAGTGCATCGCGATTGATTCCGGTACATAAAGCACTTCATAACCCTTCTCCCGGCACCAGCGTGTGTACTCATCGTCCTCGGAATACTGGAAACGCTCGCTGAAACCGCGTTGAGACCAGATGTCTTTGCGGATTCCACTGCTCGCCATGCTGAAGAAATGCTCCCACCGGTCGGATTCGCGCCCAGGGCCGAAGCAGCGGTCATAATCATGGGCATAAACCGCCTGACAGTCCGGGCGCGGCACCTGACGCCCATAAACCGCCGCCACCTTGGGATTCTGCAGCCCCTCCACCAATGGCCGCAACCAGTTGGTACCTTGGGGCGTGGCATCCGCATTGATGAAAATACCGAATTCAGAACGAGCGAGTTCCATACCCCGGTTCATCACCCGCGAAGGATTATACTCCTGGGGTGTTATCTGTATGAACGACCTCGGTTGGGCCTGGCGGATCAGGTCAACGGAGCCATCCGTCGATCCAGAATCAATGACGATCAGTTCCCAATTCCGGTAATCCTGTGCCTGCAATGCGGGCAGCGTGTCTTTTAGGGCCCACGCCTCGTTATAAGACCGCATGATGATGGTTACCAATGGCGCATCCATTTGCATACCGCCAATGTAGTCCAACCCGTTTCAAACGATATGGGGTCTTTCGCCCTCTCCTTTAAGCTGTTTGACCCACTTACGGCCCGCACCTTTCTTAACTACCTATTACGTGTCGAGTTTACGGAAACTTTGACGCTTTTGTGCCAGTGCAAAAAACACACATGAGAAATACGCCGCACCTGTCGATCGGCATCATCGCCTGGAATGAGGAAGAGTCGATCGAAGCGACGCTGGACTCCCTGTTCCGTCAGTCGCTCTTTAAGCATTTGTCCAACCAATGTCTGACAGCAGAGATCATCTGTCTGGCCAATGGCTGCTCGGACCGCACCGCAGAACTGGCTGATGCCTTCTTTCAGAAACAGCAACAGACCCACCCCTTTCAATCCGCCTTCACCACGCTGACCGCGAATATCACCACGCGCGGCAAAACCAATGCGTGGAACGTTTTTGTCCATCAACTCTCCGACCGGCAATCATTCTACCTGTTCCTACTTGATGCCGACATTTTGATCAACGAACCGGACACCCTCTGGAACATGTATCAGGCGCTGCTGGAGAATCCGCAAGCCGCTGTCTCGGTGGATCAACCGGTCAAGGACATCGCCGTGAGCGAACGGAAAAATCTTTTTGGCCATCTCTCCCTAAGCACCTCTCAGATGACGCAAGCTGGTGCAGCCCAGCTTACCGGGCAGCTCTATTGCATTCGTGCTCATCTTGCCCGGCGGATCTTTCTACCGCGCGACCTGATCATCGATGACGGTTTCATCAAGAACCTCGTTTGCACCGATTTTCTGACCTCACCGTCCAATCCCGCCCGCATCGTGCAGGCTCCGAACGCGTCGCACATCTTTGAAGCTTACATGACGCCGGGCTCCATCATCCGCAATCAGAAACGCCAGATGATCGGCCAGACCATCCTGCACGTGCTGGTGGACCAGGAACTGAAACGGCAGGCCCCGCAGCATGCCCACGACTTTGCCTCGTATCTAAAGAAACGCGAGCAGGACGAGCCGGATTGGCTCAAGGTCTTGATCGGCGAACATATCCGGAGCCTGCGCTTCTTCTGGCAGATATTCCCCGATGTCTTGAGCTTCCGGTTCAAGCGGTGGCTGCGTCTCCGCCCGCTCGCCAGACTGCGCGCCCTGCCCGCCACCTGCGCCGGGTTCATCGTCACCGCCATTTCTTCCTGGCTGGCCTATCGTTTCTTGAAACGCGGCTATACCTCTTACTGGCCCGACACCCGCAGTGAGGGCTTGAAAAATTTGACTCTGAGTAACCACAACAACAACCCCCATCATGCCGGCAAACCGGCATGGCTCTAAAAAACACCAAGGATACCATTATGCATGGAACCATCACCCAGAAAGTAGGCCGGATCGTTTGCGACTTCGCATTGCATCCGAATTACGTCCCCCGTTACGTCACCACCAGCATCCTCTCCGGCCAGTCCCCGCTGGATATGGAAACCCCGTGGTTTTCCTATGCCGCCATCGACTTTCTGGACACTTACCTGCGGCCGGAGATGACCGTATGTGAGTACGGCTCAGGCGGCTCCACGCTGTTCTTCGCCCGCCGCGTCAAATCAGTTTTCTCGATCGAGGACAACTCGGAATGGTTCAACCGCGTGCAGACCTGTCTAAAGCAGAAAAACATCACCAACGCCACGGTAACTTATTCTCCCTACGACTTTAAGAATCCGGTGGATTTTGATAAGTCCGCCTACCTGCACGCTATGCCCGATCAAAAATTTGACGTGATCGTCGTGGATGGCGCTGAAGAATGGACGCCGGTGCGCCCCACCTGTTTCCAACACGCCGAGAAACACATCAAACCCGGTGGTATCATCGTCGTGGATGATTCCTGGCGCTACGTCTCCCTGCGCGAGAGCAGCCTGGCCAAGGATGTCCGCGTGTTCGAGAGCGTCGGTCCCTGCCGCCCGGGTGTCACCAGTACGGATATCTATTTCTACTGATCGGACATGGAGGCCAAGGACCTAATCGGGCTGACTATAGTGTTCCTGGCGCTACTGGCTGGCACCACGCTGTGTTGCCTGTCGCGCCGGGCTAGGGAATTGGCCTTCTTTTTTCTCGTCGCGGGAACGGTGGTGACCGATCGCCTCGATATCAACTTTGTCAGTCACTACTGGTATCGCGGCACCACCCGCGGTTTCGAGTTCTCCCTGCTGGATGTGCTGGCCATCAGTCTGCTGATCGGCCAGCTTTTCCATCTCATCACCACCAAGGGACGCCTCTTCTGGCCCGCCAGCCTCATGTTCATGCTGGTGTTTGTGGCTTTTGCCGGTCTTTCCATCATCTTCTCAGAGCCCAAGATCTATGGGTTATTTGAGCTTTCCAAGATGGTGCGCTGCATCCTTGTCTTTCTCGCTGCGGCATTCTTTGTCCGGAGTGAGCGCGAACTGATGATTCTGGTGCTGGCCCTCTGTTGTGTCATGGGCCTGGAGTGTCTTCTTTCGGTGAAGCAAAGGTACCTTAACGGTGTCCATCGCGTGACCGGCACGCTGGAGCATCCCAACAGCCTCTCGATGTATGTCTGCCTGGTCACACCGCTGCTCGTGGCCGCGTATACCTCCTCTTCCCTTTCCAAATACCTGCGCATGCTCTGCTTTGTTGGGATAGGCTGCGCCAGTCTGGCCATCCTCCTGACACTGTCTCGTGCCGGCATTCCCATTTTCGCCGTCATCATGCTGGGAACTATGGTGCTTTGCGGTTCCTGGAAAATCACGATCCAAAAATGCGCCATCGCCGTGGTCGCGATCTCGGCGATAGGTTTCCTCACCTATAAGTCCTGGGATACGCTGCAAGCCCGCTATCAGGAGGCCACTTTTGCTGACGAATACTTGGATACTCAAAAAGAAGGGCGTGGCGTTTATCTCCGCATCGCCTGGGCGATTCTGGAAGAAAAGCCTTTCGGGGTTGGTCTCAACAACTGGTCTTACTGGGTCAGCAAAACCTACGGGGAGAAAGTGGATCTTTATTACGAGGACTACGACGACCTCGAATATCAGCCGGATAAAGTGAACCTGCCCAGTTTTCACTATGCCGCCCCGGCCCATAACCTGATGGCGCTCACGGCTGGTGAACTGGGTTTCATTGGGTTAGGCCTCTTCCTTCTGTTATGGCTTCGTTGGTTCCTGATGGGCCAGGTTTTCATCTGGCGTCGCGCAACCACCACCGTCCAGCGGTTTGGTGTGGGCCTGTTCTTCGGCCTTACGGGAGTGTTTTTGCAAAGCGTGACTGAATGGACCTACCGGCAAACCGCCATCGCGTTTGCCTTTCACATCTTCCTCGGCACGTTGGCGAGCCTCTACTATTGGAGGAATCATGCCGCGTCTCCGGCGCCCCGCCGGGTTGCGGTTCCAGCACGTCGCCAGCAGGAGTATGAACTGGTTTCCATGGGCGAAAGGGAATGATTATGCGAGTGGCTCACGTACTGCGAAAATATAATCCCGCCGAATGGGGCGGCACCGAAACGGCTCTGCAGCGCCTCTTCAACTCACTCCGGTACCAGCAGATAAATTCTGTTGTTTACTGTCCCAAGATAGACAATGGCCAGCTTCCCGACCCGTTTAAGGAAAGCGGCTGTGAGGTGAAACGTTTCCGTGCTTGCGTTCCCGTCTGGGGGATATCCCGCCAGCGCCGTTGCCAGCTCGTATCTGTGGGTGGGAATCTGATGTCTTTTGATCTCATCAGTTCGCTTTGGCAGGATCGCGATATCTCGCTGGTCCATTCCCACACGATGGGACGTTTGGGCGGCATCGGGTGCATGGTGGCCAAGCGGCGTAACATTCCTTTCCTCATCACCCTCCACGGCGGTCTGCTTGATTTGCCTGCGGAGTTAAAGGCCAGTTTCGACAATCCCCAATCGGATGGGCTCGAGTGGGGTAAAGCCTTTGGCTTCTTGCTGCGAACCCGTCATTTGATCCATGACGCCGACGCCATCGTGACGTGCAACGCCCGTGAGGCACAGTTGTTGGAGCAGAAGTATCCAGGCCAACGGATCGTCATCCAGCCGCATGGGGTGGCGGCCGAAGCCTATCGCGTCAATCACCGGGAAGCAGCCCTGATGGCCTTTCCGCAGATCCATTGCAAAGAGGTGCTGCTGTGTGTCGGACGTGTGGATCCCGTGAAAAACCAAGGCTGGTTGATCAAGCAAGCGCCGGAGTTTTTCAAGCGTCACCCGGGTTCAGTGCTCGTTTTCCTAGGCGCCTGCACAGATGCCCCCTACGGCGAGGAAATGAACCGTGAGATCAAGCGACTCGGCCTGCAGGATCGCGTGTTCATGTTTGGCGGTTTCCAACCGCAAGACCCGCGGCTCATCGGCCTGCTGCAACTGGCGCAAGTGGTATTGGTCCCTTCCGTATCTGAGACCTTCGGTATCGTCATTTTGGAAGCTTGGGCGGCTGGTGCCCCGGTGATCGCGAGCCGCACTTCAGGTGCGTTGTCATTGGTTAAGGAGGGACACAATGGGTGGCTGTTTGATCTGGAACAACCCGCTCAATTCCACGCCGCGCTCGATGAAGCCCTGCTCAAGCCGGACATCACCACGGCTTACACTGCGAACGGGACCCGACTCGTGAACGAGAAATACGATGCGGGGGTGCTCGCCATGGGCATGAAACGTTTTTACGAAACCTTGATCGAGGAAAAGCATGCGCTACGTCATTCTTCGTGATGATGATACGAACGCCTTCACTCCGGTGGAATATCTGGAGCGGCTGTATCGTCCGTTCCTTTCCCGCGGACTGCCAGTGAACTTGGCGGTCATCCCTTCGGTACGCAGTGACGTCACCATGCCGGACGGCTCTCCGGAAGGCTACTTGCTGGCGAAAGGCGAGAATCCGCCTTCATTCTCGCCCATTTCCGACAATCCCGAGCTCGTAAATTATCTTCATAAAAACTCCGGTTACCATGTCCTCCAGCATGGTTGTCACCACGATACGTGGGAGTTTGACCGTAAAGACCGGGGAGAGATCGTCTCGCGTCTCCAACACGGTTCGCTTTGCCTCGCGGAAGCCGGCTTCTCCCAGCCCTGCACATTCGTAGCGCCGCACGATAAACTTTCCAAAGTCGCCTACGAAGAACTGGCCAAAAGATTTTCCGTGATCTCCACTGGTTGGTTCGAGCTGCGTCGCCTGCCGTCCGTTTGGTGGCCGCAGTTCATGTGGAAGAAATTCAACCGTCATCCCCATTGGCAGGTGGATCAAACCATGTTGCTTTCCCATCCTGGCTGCCTGCTTTCCTGCTATCGACCGTATGATACAATGCTCGAGCGCATCTCGGAAGCTGTCGAAACTCAGCCGGTGACCGTGCTGGTGACCCACTGGTGGGAATACTTCCGGAACAACACTCCTAACGATCGCTTCATCGAAGTCCTCCATCAAACGGCCGCCTATCTCAGCGGCCGGAATGATGTGAAGGTGATCTCTTTCGCCGAGCTTGCGAAAATCAAGCCCGCGTTACACTAGACCTTTTCCTTTCTGAAACAAACTCGTCGAAACTGAAGGAGACTACGTTTTGTTTAATTGAACGTTTTATCCTTCTCCCCCTAGGAGGGGAGAAGGATGAGCGTTTCCAAAAACAACGTTTTGCAGAAGGACTTTACGCAGCCGCTGTCGCCGGCACTGCCACCGACGGCTGGACTTTTACCACCCGTCCACTGTTGGCTGCCTGCGCGGCCAAGGCGTCACGCTCCATCAACTTGTAAACATGCGGGATGGCGGTGATGTCTTCAGGGATTTCATCCTGGTTGGTGAACAGGGAGGCAAAGCTGTGTTTGTCGGCCGGATGATATCCGTGCATGGCGCGAATGGGACGTTCGCCCATGTGACTAGGCACGATCAGAACCCCCTCCTCCACCAGAAAGATCAGCTCGCCAAACTGATGGTCCGGGAAATAGGTGCCCAGTTCCTGCAATTCTGCGTTCGCGAGGATCCGGCCTTGCGGCACCTCGAGGAGAGCATTGGTGATGAAGCGTTTCGCCTGGTCATTGAAAAACCAGAATCTTGCCATCGTCGAATCATAAACCACGGCGTAGTCCTGCTCCATCTTTACGGGCAACTTGTTGATCACAGCTTGCAGATCGAGATGTTTGTCGCAATTTGCCATGCCGTGATCGCTGAAGACATAGAGACGCACCTCATCATAGTTCTCCTCCGCCACCTTCATCAGTTTGTCCACCCAGAGTTCGTAACCGCGCAGCTTTTCGGGAACTTGCGGTGAGTTATTCCCCACCTGATGCATCAAGCCGTCGAGCGCCGGCCAGTAGAGAAAGGCGAAATCAATGCTCTGCTTTTTGATATCACCCAGCAGATCTTCCAGATTTTCCTGCTCGGTCTTCGCTGGCTGGCTCACATGATAGGAGATGCCCTGCTCTTGCAAGAAGTCGAAGATATTCGCACCCTGGTTCATCCCCTTCGGCTGCAGCGGACTTTTCTTTTCCGTGAAATCAAAAAGGGAGATGTAACGGAACGGGATGTTGTAGAGGTCGAAATAGCCTTTGAAATCGAGCTTCCACTTCACCAGCTTGCTCAACCAACGGCGAAAGATGCGTCGGCTGGTGATGGCTTTTGGCAGCCAGCTTAGCGGCCGGAGAAACTTGAAGGGCGAGTTCACCGGGTCGTAAACGAAATAACACCAGTTTCGATGCAGCGAGGGCCATGCACCGGAAAGGATCGAGGGAATGCACGCAGAACTGTAGCCGAACACGGAAGTGAGCGGTTTCCGCGTCGGGGCGTGGAGACGCAGGAACGGATCGTTGCGCACGATCTCCCAGCCGCACGCATCGATGAATACGAACAAAGGCAGTATCTTTTTCATGGTGTCTCCCGCTGTGTGTGTTTTGTGTGTTAAGGGGTCAGGTTGTTTCCTGAGTAACTACCGGGCGTTTCACGATCTCAAAGATGCGGTGCATCCGGGTCAATTCCAGGATCTGCTGGACGGATGGCTGGGGGTTCAGGAGCCGCAAGGGCACATCGCCATGCCGGTTGCAGGCGGTCTTGTGCACGAGGAGCAGTGCGCCGAGACCATGGCTGTCCAGGAAGCTGGTATCCGTGAAATCCACTTCGATGGCCTTCAATTCCGGCGACATGGCGGCCTGCATCTCCTCCTGAAACAGTTCTGCATTCGCGGCTCCAAGCTGTTGGATTTCGCAGGCATTCAGGGTGCCGTCTAATTGTAGTATCTTCATACGTCTAAATTCTCTTTAGCTACGGCCATCCAATTCGGCATACCGGACAGGAACCGGCATGACGTCCTTGATGGTCGAGCGGATTGCATTCACTGGGCGGCCGATCACGACCGCATAAAAGATGGAAACATCGAGCTGTTCATCAGCCCGGATGGCGTAGAAACAGGCGTGAGCACGGGCTTTTTCATCGAAGCGTTCCACTCCGACAGCAGCGTCAGCGAGGGAGATGACGCCCGTCGGAACGGACAGCCACAACTTCTCGTAATCATGCTTCAGTTCGGCCGCATCCTCCGGGCTTAACGGACGGTTGCCCACAAGCGCGAAGCGTCCGCAAACAGCTTCCCAAAGCTGCGGCCAGCGCCGGATCCAACCATAACGGCTTGGCACTTCGAAGTAGGTCATGGTGGCACCGAGCTTGTCCGAATGTGACAGGCACGGTTTCACAGCTGTCTTCACCCGGAGATAGGCGCGTCCATTTACCATGGAGCGGATCATGGCCATAACAGCACATGGAGCGACGGCGAGCAGCAAAGCAGCGGCAGCAAGGCGGCCGATCAAGGACGTTCTGGGTGTGCGCAACGGTTGTTCATCCAACGGACTCAACAGAAACTCGTCCGGGACGCGGGCAGAAACGCCGTCGGGCACATGAATCAACATATCTCCCCAGGCCACCGAATTGGTGATCTCGGTGAACTCGCCCACCAATGTTTCATTGAGAACCACACTGTGCGCCACCTCCGCCCCCTGCTCCACGCAGACGCCGTCTTCGATGATGGCAAATGGGCCGACCACAGCTCCCTCTTCGATTGTCACGTCACGACCAATCCAGCAAGGGGCCACCAGTTTTGCCTCGGGGGAGATCGCATCATGCATACTCGTCCAGATGCCTGGCTTGATTTCATGGACGCCGATCCTAGTATCACCGCCAGCTTGCGGAATCAGACCGCAAAGCGCAGCAAACCATGAACCGTAGTTCTCAAATAATTTCTGTGAGGGAAGCAGCGGCAGACATTCCATCAGCACCACACATTCTGCCCGGGTGCCGTCAACTATAAGCGCCCTGGCTTCCGTTTCGTTGACCTCGTGCGTGACCGGCAGCACCTCAGTTTTGATTCCCCAGCGCTCTCCGGTGGCCACATGCTGGCGAACTTTTTCGGGCCGGTCAGCGGCCAGAATGGTCGCTTCGGAGAAGCCGCGAGCCACCAAGTGTTCCATCCAGTAGTCCACCAGACTTTTTCCCAGCATCGGAACCAGCACCAAGGGCATCATTTCTGAAAGAGCCGTCAGAGCCGGCCGCTCTGCAGGACAGATCAGTATCGCTTTCATACTTAGCACGCCCCCTTTCCGGTGAGGACTGCCGGAACCGTCTTGGCGATGATCTTGATATCCACCCAGAAGCTCTGGCTCTCGATGTATTCCACATCCAGCTTCACCTGGCCTGAGAAATCGATCTCACTGCGGCCGCCAATCTGCCAGAGGCAGGTCAGGCCGGGCTTCACCACGAGGCGGCGGCGGTCCGCCAGCGAATACAGCTTCACTTCGCGGGGCAACGGCGGGCGCGGTCCGACCATGGACATGTCACCGGTCAAAACATTGTAGAACTGCGGGAACTCATCGAGGGAGAACTTGCGCAGCCACTTGCCTACTTTGGTCAGGCGGGGATCATCCTTGATCTTGAAGGTCACACCCTGCTTGTGCTGGTTCGCCTTCAGCAACTCAGCCAGCTTGGCCTCGGCATCCATGCACATGGAACGGAACTTGTACATCTTGAACTCCCGGCCATCCTTTCCCACGCGGCGCTGGCAGAAGAAAACGGGGCCGCGGTCTTCCAGCTTGATCAGGATGCCGATGAGGAGGAACAGCGGCGTCAGCAACACGAGCGCCACAAAGCTCATCACGATATCCAGCACGCGCTTCACTGCCTGCGCATGCTTCAGGAAGATGCGCCAGACGAAACGGCGCCACAGCACATGCACATTTGCACGCCACCGCCCCAGCGGATTTTGGATCCCCGTATAATGTTCAATCAGTAACGCATTCATACAATTTCAATTTCAGTTGTTCACAGGCTGCAGAGAAATTTTAGCGGAGGACATTTCCCGTTTTTCTTTCACCCTCTGCGAGAGGCGAAGAACGTCCGCGTCTGTCAGTGGCGAGCAGATCACTTCATCGGCCCATCTCGCCTGCGGCTGCACATGCCGCTCATGCATCGGCAACACCGTTTTCCTGAACTGCTCCGTCACCGAGTCAGCCGTACGACCACGTTCTAGCACGTCCCGTTCCATGCGGCGGCAAAAGCGCAAATCGTCCGGGCATTCGATAAAAATCTTCAGATCGAACAACCCGCGCAGATCCGCGCGATGAAAAAGCCAGAGCCCGTCGATCATCACCACGGGTTTGAGTTGCAGCGAAGCGCGCTCCGCAGAGCGGCTGTGTGTAACGAAATCATAACGCGGCACCGTGAGCGTGAGCTGGCCCTGGCGGCAATTCGTGAGCGTCTCCGCCAACGCCTCCCAATCGATCGCCTGCGGCCGGTCGAAATTCAGCTTTTCACGGCGTTTTGCGGGCAAATGCGAGCGATCCAGATAGTAATCATCCAAAGAAAGCCGCAGGGCGCAGTCGGCGAACTGCTGCATCAGACGGTTGGCGAGCCACGTTTTGCCGGCGCCGCTGCCGCCAACGATGGCGATCACACACACCCCGCACTGGTTTTGTTCGCTGCTGTTCACGATTTTTTTTGATGTTTGATCACGCGGTCGAACATGTTCTCCAACCCGTCCACATAGTTGGAAAAGTTGAACATGTCGTTGGCGAGATGCCGGCCACACGCACCCATCCGTTCAGCAAGTGATTTGTCGCGGAGCAATTCATCCACCCGCGCCGCATAAGTATGCTCATCCATCCACGGAACCAGGAAGCCATTGTAGCCATCGATCAACCACTCTTTAATGCCTCCTGCATCAAAAGCCACAACAGGTAGTGCATGATGCATGCCTTCCAGCCCAACAGCCCCAAACGGTTCGGGCCACACCGAGCTCACGACCATCAGGCGAGCCTGGCTGTAATAAGTCTGCAATTCATCCTGGCTGACGTAGCCTTTGAACTGAACCCGGTCAGCCAATCCCAGATCGCGGCAGAGGGCTTCGCAGTAAGGCCGGTGTCCGCCATCGCCGAAGATGAGGCATTTGAAATCACTCTTCACGTGGGTCAGCGCGCGGAGGAGAATATCAACACCTTTGCCCCGAATGATCTGGCCGCTGTAGATCAGCAAGTTGCTTTGCGCAGAGGCTTTTTCAGCGACCTGCTCGGAACGCGGTGGCGTCGGCGCATGGATTTCGATCTTCTCCTCATCGAACTCGTTCAAGAGCAGTTCATCCTTCATGTAGTTCGTGGCGACGATCAAGCGGTCGAACTGGCGGTTGATCTGAAGTTCCTGTTTCCGTTGAAAATAGTTGATCAAACGCACGGGAAAGCTGCCCCCGTTGTTCCGTGCAATGAAACCGCCACAGGGAAAGAGGCAGTAGGCAGAAAGCGGGCGATGGCAGATCTCGCGGCTCAGATGGCCGTAACGGCAGCCCCGGAGGCAATAGGTCTCGTGGTCATGCATCATTCGCACCACCGGTTTGCGAGATGCAAGCAGCGCTTCCAAAGCCTCAATCTCCGCGATCTTGTGAACGTAAAGGGAATCGGGGGCGAACTGGCTGATCGCGGCTCCCACGGTCTGGCCGTTCGCCAAGGCGAAACGTTCTTCAAACAGACCCTCCCATTGGGCCACACCCTTGCCCGTGGCCGGTCCATGGATGATGCCGACCGTATGCCCGCGACGCTTCAATTCCTTGGCCGTGTGGAACATATTGGATTCCGCACCACCGAAGGCTCCGAAACATTCATGGATAAACAGCAATCTCATAGGGCCATCACGTTATGGGTCGTTTGTCACCGCTTCGTCACTTGCATCCCGCGCTCAACTGCATGTTAAGTAAGAACGAAGTATGCCGGAGCGCAGTAGGTGATAACCTCAATCACCCCTGTGGTACACCCCCTTTAGGGCAAGGCCCCATAACGTCGCGGCAAACAGCAGGTGATTAAGGGCTTCCAACCCCTACTTTGAAGTCCGAAGGAGAAAAACGAAGATAAGAACCAGTATTTAGGCTCTTATTTGGCACTGATGAGCGACGTAAGGTTGGTAACGGCGACGGCCCGTGTGCCATCCGGCCACACCGCTTCTACCTCGACCCAGCCCGTGAACGCCTTGGCTTTGAGAACTGGCTGATAGGTCGCCCCGCCGTCGGGCGTTTCCCACACCAAGCGTGCATTTTGAAGGTTCAAGCCGGGCACGGCCAGAGTTGCCGTCATGCCTTCACCCGTTTTGTCTTTGGCCAGGACTATCTGTCCTACAACCGGCTTCCACGCCTGTCCTTTGGACGCTGTCTTGGCCATAAGGAAGGTGGCCGCAGCCAAGGCGCGCGCCTGATTCACTACCACGAATTCAGTTTGCACATTAAAGCTGTCCCCCCACCGGTCATAGATGGGATACGGATCATTGCCTGAACCATCTGGTGGATAGGTCAATGCTCCCAATTCCTCCTTGTAGAAATCCAGCCAACCAAAGCCAGCTTGCAAATTGCCGATCGGGATTCCGCCGGGCGGCATCACCCGACGATCATTCTGGGCAAAATGATGAACGATCTCTTGGGGAGGTTTGAAGCCCAAGCCCGTGACGTAAGACACGTTCATCGGATTACAGCCCAGTTCATAATTAAAGTTCCCCAGCAACGCTTCCAGAAACTTGGGGCGCAGGTCTTTATTCACCGGATAGGCGATCTGGCAGCCGACGGCCAGATCGAAGGCGGCTCCGGAAGAAAAATACCAGCCCGCACTGCGCACCCGTTTTGTTTCCACCGGAAAACTGGTGCCATAGGCACTTTGCTGATAGCGCAACAATTGATCTTCCGCGCCTTTGGCCACTTCGTTCTCGCACTGGACAGACATCAACGGATTGACCTGCTTGAGACGGCCGGATTTTACGGCGAAGGCATAGCTCCGGGCAGCATTGCCATATCCATCATATAACCGCCACCAACCCCACTTGCGGGTGTTGGGATTCTCCGGCCGGTACCATTCGATAAATTTCTTTTCGTATTTGGCCTCACCGGTTGCCAAGAACATCTCGCACGCAGCCCAGGCAAGTTCGTCATCATGCATGAAGTCATCCCCGTAATGGGTGATTTTCTGATAGGCCCCATCTTTTCCATGTTGCTCGATGGCTTTTTCCAGAAATGTCCAGCCTGCCTTGGCTTTCTCCAGATAGAGCTTTGCCGCCGCTGGGAACTGCTGTTTGAAGAGTGGTGAAGAGGCTGTTTGGGCCAATGCGGCTACTGCTGCCGCCGTGACGGCGGTGGTTTTAGGCCAAACAATCTGGCGGTCCCCTGCCTCGGGAAGTACGTTATGCTCGTAGCGGCGCTCACGCGGGTAAACGAGGAAATAGAAGCCGCCATCGCTATCCTGCATTTTAGCCAGGAACTCTGCTTCCCAGTTTGCTTCTTGCAACAAATCGCTCAGACCATCACCACTTTCCGGAATGCCGAGATTGTCCAATTGCCCGGCGCCCGGAAACACATCGGCGGCGAAGATCAGATGATGAATGAGGCCGGCGCTATTGATCGTGTACTTGCTGTAATCACCGGCGTCATGATGGCCTTTCGAGACATCGATGGTCCCCTGCTTCACAAAGGGATAGAGACTGGCGGCGAAATCTTTCAGGACTGGAGCGGTATGGCGGACATTGTTGGTGGCGTTCGCCGAGTCTTGCAGCAGGAACTTCTGCGTATTGGTGAAAGTGATGGTAGGTATCTCGGCTGGCTGCAGATGACAGGCGGGATGGGTAAAGCGGGTAAATGGCAGGCAATTGCTATCGCCACACCGTTGGTGATACAGGCCGAGGGCGTAAGTCCGGGCCAAGGTGGTCGGGTAACCTTCGTGAATGAAGAAAGGTCGGGAGACGCCCAACCCCTCCACAGCCAGCCGATACTCGCCTGGCTCGTTAAAGGCCGTGAAGTCAGCCTCCCAAACCTCTTGGTAACTGGAGAATGGAAATCCGTTATCTTTCCGGACGGTCAAGACTCCCTGATAGACTTCCTTCTTGGCCTCAGCTGAGATCACTTTGAACTTGAGTGCTCCGCCCAGCTTCAACTCACCTAGGCTGCCCAAGTAAAAGCCCACCATCGCCTTCTTACTATATAGCGGGTGATATCCAGTCTGATTGACGTGAATCGCTTCGCTCAATCGCTGATCGCTATTGGTCGTTGCAAAACGCATCTCCGCAGGCAAAAGGCTGGCGCTCTTGATTTCAAGCGCTTGCCCGTTCTCAACCGGCTTGGCCAATTGAAGGTAGAGATAGTTACCGATCCTCAGGTCCCGCTTCTTTAACGGAGCATACATCACGCGCCGCTTAAAACCCATGGTGGTGACGGTCGCCGGTTGACCGGCTACTTGAACGGTAAGTTCCTTGGCCTCAGGGAGCCGCAACTTGCCACTGGCATCCACCCAGTTCCAATCCTTAACCGGACCTTTCTGCTCCTTGGAGGTGACGTGGCCCACTTCAATGATGGAAGGAGAAATTAATTGAACGGAGTAAGCCCCTACGACCGGAAGATGATAATACTCATCCGGCGCATCATCGGCCCAAAGGATGTGCGGGCAGAGCAAGAGGGCGAACAGGGTTCTTCGAATCACTTGAAAGGGGTAGCACACAAACCCGAGTCCGCCCACGGGGCATGAGCCTACTATTGGACCGAACAGACTAGGAAGATAGGAGGGTGTTTTCATGGCAATCTGCAAAAGTTACGCCGTGCTTTATGCATGTTGCATGCAACTTGGAGCGGATGGGGTGAGGGAAAAACCCCAGTGCCCGAGATTCTCCGCCCCAGATAAGTCCGGGAAACATCCGCCAAAGATTGCAATTATATTGGGGTTTTCTCAATTTTTCACCCCTGCTGGTCATTTGCACGACGCCTCCATCCCCCTCTCGCTGGTAGGAAAGCAGCCCCTAAAAGGCGGTGGCACTCTACTTGCACAGGAGAGCCGTATGAGTGGACAAAAAGTTAAGCCCAGTTGGCGGCGCTCTCCGGTGGCGGGGATGCTTTTGAACCACTCATGCACGGCCTCACCCTCAACGCTGAAACTGAATATGTTGCAATCCTGCTCTGAAAAACTAGCTGTCACCCGGAAGAACCATTTCGCCCAGTCCGTTAGCAGCCCGGGGCCTGTCCGGTCACATTTCTGGGGTGCCCTCCGTTCCCGCCAAGGCCGTTCTGATCAACCGGTCAAACTGCTCCAAGTGGCGAGCATCAATGTTTCGTTCGCCCGTTAATCAAGTTCGCCCACAATTCTCCGGTCCGCTCCATCACCACATCAACTGATGTGGCGCCCTTTGTTTAGGAAGTCATCTGACCCAAGGCTGAAACCATGAAAAAGAAGAATTCGCCTGCCGCATCGGCCAACAAGCTTGTTGGCAGCGATACCAGCGCCGCCCTATTGCGCGAGCTGGTGGCACACCTGCGGGAAAACCGGACCCAGCTGCGAGAAGAATGGGCCAATCGCATCACCGACGCGCAACTGCTCACCGCCATGAGCAAAACTGAGATCTTCTCCGAGGCCACCTCAGTCTATGACAACTACGTGGAGGTGCTGGAGACGGGCAATGTCGAGGCATTGCAAGCTTACGCCCGGAACCTTTCCGAACGCATCATTCCGCGCGGCGTTGAGACCGATGAAGTTTTAGGCATCGTCCTGCTGTTGCGTGACGTGCTGGCCCGCTCTCTCTTCGAGAAGTATCAGAATGACCTACTCCTGCTCAACCGGGTCTTGGACGCCTACGAACCCGCTGCCAACCGCATCGCCAACACGGTGGGCGTCAGTTTCGTGCAAGAACGCGAGCGTATCATTCGCCAGCAGCAGGAGGCGATCCGAGAGCTTTCCACGCCCGTGCTGCAAGTGCGTGAACGCCTGTTGATCCTGCCGATCATCGGCGTCATCGATTCTCAACGGGCCCGGCAGTTGACCGAGCAACTCCTACGCAGCATCCGCACCAACCGCGCCAAGGTGGTGGTGGTGGATATCACGGGCGTGCCGACGATTGATTCGACCGTGGCGAATCACCTGGTGCAAACGGTAGAGGCCTCCCGGCTTATGGGTGCCAGCGTGATCATCACGGGGCTCTCCTCCGAGATCGCGCAAACGCTGGTGACCATTGGTGTTGACCTAAGCAAGATGAACGCCGTCGGTGATCTGCAAGGCGGCATCGAGGAAGCCGAACTGTTCCTGGGCTACAAGGTCATCCTGACCGAAGAACACACGTTGAGCGAAAAAACGGCATAGTCCTATGCACGTCCCCATCCTCAAACAGGGCGATTACCTGATTGCCAGTGTTCAATCGATACTCTCTGACGAGGATCTGCTGCAGCTTCGCGATGATCTGGCGGCCAAGGTGGGCAAGTTTCGTTCGCGGGCGGTGATCATCGATGTGACGGTGATGGATGTCATCGACTCCTTCGCCACTCGCACACTTCGGGCCATAGCCCACATGTTGAAATTACGGGGTGCTGAAACGGTCATCGTCGGCATCCAACCGGAGGTTGCTTTCGCCATGGTGCAGTTGGGTCTTACGTTGGAAGGCGTGGGCACGGCCTTGGATTTGGAAGAAGGACTCGCCTTTTTAAGCACTCATTCCAAGAGGAGCATAAAACATGGAAAATGAGTCACGAGTTCCGATCAGTTCGAATATCGATATCGTGACTGCCCGTCAGCACGGTAGGAAGCTGGCTTTGGAATTGGGCTTCGAAGGAGCTGAAGTGACGTTGATCGCCGCGGCGATCTCGGAAGTCGCGCGCAACATCATGGACCACGCCAAGTGCGGCGAAATCATCCTGGCCAACGTCCGCAACGGCAACAAACAAGGCATCCAGATCATCGCGCAGGACGAAGGGCCGGGCATCCCGAACATTCCGCAAGCCATGCAGTATGGCTACTCTTCCCGCAAGGGTTTGGGCGTCGGTCTGCCGGGGGCAAAATGGCTGATGGATGAATTTTTCATCGTCTCCCACATAGGCAAAGGAACCACCGTGACCATGAGGAAGTGGTTGCATTGATATGCCTGCCGAAGCTCATAACACGTTTTCGCAGGTTGAGTGGGCGGCGGTTTCACGTCCCCTGCCCGGGCAAACGGCCACGGGTGATGCTTCGCTGGTAAAATCACTTCAGGAAGGGATTCTCTTCGCGGTCGTCGATGGACTCGGTCACGGCCTGGAAGCGGCCAAGGCTGCAGAAACAGGTCTGAGCGTCATCGCAGGCCAGCCGGATTCACCGCTCATCTCCTTGGTGCAACTGTGCCATGAGGCGTTGCGCCAAACTCGGGGAGCCGTGATGAGCATCGCATCCATCGACTATCACAGCGAGCGGATGACCTGGTTGGGAGTGGGAAATGTGGATGCCATTTTATTGCGGGCAAATCCCCAGAACCAGCCGGCCAGCCAAAGCATTCTGCAACGTGGCGGCGTGCTGGGCGGTCAGTTACCGCCTTTGCAGACGGATGTTCTACCGCTGGGGCGCGGTGATCTTTTGATCTTCAACACGGATGGCATCCGTCCGGATTTCCTCCAGACAATCGTGCGGTCTGATACGTGTGCTCAGATCGCACAGCGTATCCTTGATAACTTCTTCAAGGAGACTGATGACGCGCTGGTGCTTGTGGCCCGTTACCATGGGAAGGCGTCATGAAAGATTTCGAAAGAAAATTTCCCGCCCTCTATGCGAATGCGTTGCATCGTTATCTGCGCAGCGCCACGGAGCTCAATCTGGAGCACGCCTACGAACTGGGACGCAAGGCGATCAATGAAGGCGTAGGTGTCCTGAGCATGTCGCGCATCCATCAGCAGGCTCTGGCCGGCTATGGATTGCATGCCTTGTCTCTGGAAGATCACACGCAGGCCTGGAAACAATCGGAAGTTTTTCTCCTTGAAGCGTTATCTCCTTTTGAAGCGACCCATCGCGGGTTCAGCGAAGCCAACCTCCGGTTGCAGGAACTGATCAAGGTGTTTGAGAAACGGAATGTGGAACTCGCCAAGATAAACCAGGAACTCAAGACCGAGGTGGCGGAACGCAAGAAGACGGAGGCGGCGCTGCGTGAGAACGAAAAACGGCTCGGTGACCTCTCGAAAAAGATTCTGCATATCCAGGAGGAAGAGCGGACGCGCATCAGCCGCGAGCTGCATGATGATGTGGGCCAGGCACTGACCGCGATCAACGTGAACCTCACGCTGCACAAAAACAATCTGGAGGCGCCGTTGGAAACTTTACGGGCCAAAGTGCATGAAACTCAGGCGTTGGTGGAGCAAGCCATGGATACGATGCATCGCTTCGCCCATGAGCTGAGGCCTGCTTTGCTGGATGACTTGGGATTGCTGCCGGCCTTGCGCTCGTATGTGAAGGGTTTTACGACTCGCACCGGCATTCCCGTGAGTCTCAAGGCGGATGGCGCCGCAGAAGATCTCGATCCTGAGGGTAAGACCGTGGTTTTCCGAGTGGTGCAGGAAAGTCTCACCAACGTGGTCAAGCATGCCAAGGCCAGCCGCGTGGCGCTTATCGTGGAAAAAGACGGGGGGCAGATCCAACTGCAGGTCAAGGACAACGGCCAGGCTTTCTCGGTGCGGGAAAAAATTAACGGCAAGAACCAGCGCCTCGGACTGTTGGGCATGCAAGAACGCGTGCGGCTGGTGAACGGCACTTTCGATATCAAATCCAAGACCGGACAAGGCACCACGGTCTGCGTCCAAATCCCTTTCCTAAAAACCTCAACTCCCTAACACTCATGCAAAAGACCACTGTATTACTCGCTGACGACCACACCGTAGTCCGTCAGGGCTTGCGCGCACTGCTGCAAGCCGAACCCAACATCGAAATCGTAGGCGAAGCTGAAAACGGGCGTCAAGCCGTCCAGCTCGCCGCCAAACTCATGCCGGATGTGATCGTCATGGACATCGCCATGCCGCTCCTCAACGGCCTGGAAGCCACCCGGCAAATCGTTCGTGAGAATGCGGCCCGCAAGGTTCTCATTCTCTCCTCCTACAACGACGACGAATACGTGCATCAGACCACGCAAGCCGGTGCTTGTGGTTATCTGCTCAAGCAGACGGCGGCCAATGAACTGGTGAAAGCGATCGGCGAAGTGAAGAAGGGCAATGCGTTCTTCAGCCCTTCCATCGCCAAGCGGCTGCTCAATCACTATCGTGAAGCGTTCGTGAATGGCGCGCCCACGACCAAATCTGGCGAGTTGCTGACATCCCGGGAATCGGAAGTGCTGCAATTGATCGCTGAAGGCAAGTCCAACAAGCAGATCGCCGCCGAGCTGTGCATCAGCATCAAGACCGTGGAGAAGCATCGCCAGCAGGTGATGAACAAGCTGCACATCCACGAGATCGCCGGGCTGACCCGTTATGCGATCGCCAAAGGCATCATCGAGAACAATGCCGTGCCGGCCGCGACCTACGCCTGACCGCTCCCCCCTGCCCCGTAAAAAAGAGATCGCGCGGAGTCGGCTTTCGCCAAGGACTTCCGCGCGATCAGACCGCAGGACTGGCCCGCGGTTAATTGGTCACATACACCTGGTAGAACCCTTGCGCCGTAGCGCCGGTGTCCAGCCAGCCCGAAGCTGTGCTGGTGGCCTGGATGTTTCCGCTCAACTCGGTCCAGGTGGTGTCTGTAAGATTCTTTTTGCCAACCACGCGGTAGGTCTTGCCGACCACGCTGTTCCAGATGACGCGCATGCCGCCCGTCTCCTTCTTCACGGCTCCGATCGGCACCACGTTACCGGTGATGCTCGCATCGGCGCTCGTCGTGCCGACAGTGTAAGCCGAAGTGGCCACAGAGGCCAAGGTCACCGTCTTCGTCGTGGCGGTGAGCGCCGAGGACGTTTTGGGCGTCACGGTCACCGTGGTCGAGGTGCTGCCTGCCGGGATGGTCACCGTGGAGGCCAGCGTGTTGTAATCCGAGCCGTTCACTGCCGTGCCGCTGTAAGCGAGGTTCACCGTCAGGGCAGAAGCGGTGTTGCCCGTGCGGGTCACCGTGAACGTGCCGGTGTCAGGACCGACCTTGGAGGCGGTGGCGTCCGTCGCCGCAATGCTCACCGTGGGCAGCGTCGTAGCCGTGTCGTTATCCGCGATGGAAATGGTGGCCGAAGCCGCCGTGCCCATCTGGTAAGCACCATCGCCCGAGAGCGAGAGCACCACCGTCTCCTCACCTTCCACTGCGGTGTCATCCACCGGAGTGATGATCACGACTGCTGAGCTGATGCCGATCGGCAGCGTCAGTGACAGGCTGGTCGCGTTGTAGTCCACACCCTGCGTGGCGGAGCCGCCCAAGGTGTAATTGATCGTCAGCGGAGCGAGCAACGAACCCGTGCGGGTAATCGTGAACACGCCCACGCCGAGCAAATTCTCGGAAGCGATCGCATCCGTGGCCGTCACCGTGACGGTGGGCAAGGTCGCGCCTTCGTTATCGTAGATGTAAGCGGTGGCCACGTTCGGCGTGCCGCGATTGTAAGCAGCGTCCGAGAGGAGCGAGAGAATCGCCGTCTCCGTGCCTTCAACGGCCGTATCATCCACGGCGTAAACCGTCAGGGTGGCGGAGGACGCACCAGCCGGGATCACGATGAATTCCGGCATGTCGCCCGTGTTCGGACGGCGGTAGTCGGACCACTTGGCAGACGTGCCGCTCATCTTGTAGTTCACCGTCAGCGCGGCAGCGGTGCTGCCGGCGCGGGTGAACGTGTAGGTGGCCATGTCGCCAGCCTCGGACATCGACGCATCCGTGGCGACCACGCTCACGGTCGGCAGGCTGTTCGTGGCGAAGAAGCTCGCCGAGGCGACGGCGCGACGGCCATCCGCCCACTGGGCTTCGGCTTCGATCCACTGGTCACCATAGCTGGTGGGCGTGAAGGTGAACGTGGCGCCGTAAGCAGGCTCCTGATCACGCGCTTCCCACACGATGCGGGCGCCGCTGAGATCGAGACCGTCCACTTGCAGGGAAACCGTCACCGTCGCATTCGTGCCAACGGTAGTCGGCGTGCCCACGATGCGGGCCGTGGTGGAGTTCCACGCTTGGGTCTTCGTCGGGGTCAACGTCGCCAAGTAGGCGATGCTCACGATGCCGCGGGCCTGGGCAACGGCCACGAACTCAGTCGTGACGTTGAAGTTATCGGCCCAGCGGTCGTAGTAAGGATACGGAGCCGTGCTCGCGTCGTCGTTCGGGAACGTGAGGGCCGTCAGTTCGGAACCATACTTCTCCGAGTAGATGAAGCCGGCCTGGATGTTGCCCTGCGGGATACCGGCGGGCGGCATCACGCGGCGGTCGCTCTGCGCATATTGATGAACGATCTCGCGTTGGCGCTTCCAGCCCATGCCCGTGAGGTAGCTGACGTTCACCGGGTTGCAGCCCGCTTCGTAGTTCAGGTTCGCCAGCATGGCGTCCACATAGGTCGCCTTGGGCGTGATCTGCTGGGCCACGACGATGTCGAAGGCCTGTTCGTTGGAGAAATACCAACCGGCACCGCGCACGCGCTTGGTCGCAGCGGGGAAGCTGCTGCCGTAGGCACCCTGGTTGGACCAGAGGAGCGCGTCATCCGCAGCGGCGATCACCTGGCCTTCGCACTTGGCGAGGTAGGCCGCATTCAATTGATTCACATTTAGACGGCCGCTGCGGGCTGCGAACGCATAGCTGCGCACTGCATGACCATAGCAGCCGTAGAGGCGCCACCAGCCCCAGCGGAACGTGGAGGAGCTGCTCGGGTCAGGGAACCACTCGTTCAGCTTCTGCTGATACTGGGCCTCACCGGTGGCCGCGAACATTTCAGCAGCAGCCCAGGCGAGTTCGTCGTCATGCGTGGAGTCATCACCGTAGTGGGTGATCTTCTGATAGGAACCAGCCTTGCCGTAGCGGGTGATGGCGTTCGTCAGGAACGACCAACCGAGCTTGGCTTTCGCCATATAAGCAGCGGCTTCAGCCGGATACTTCTGCTTGAACAGCGGAGAAGAGGCCGTCTGCGCCAGAGCCGCAACTGAGGCAGCCGTAGAGGCCGTGGTCTTCGGCCAGACGACCTGAGAGTCGCCCTGGTCAGGCTGCGTGCCGCTCTCGTATTCGCGCTCGCGAGGATAGACGAGGAAGTAGAAACCGCCGTCCGTGTCTTGCAGCTTCGCCACATAGTCGGCTTCCCACTTGGCCGCCTGCAGCACGTCGCTGATGCCGTCGCCGCTTTCCGGCACACCCAAGTTGTCGAGGGCCGCAATGCCTGGAACAGAATCCACGGCGAACATGAGATAATGAATCAGGTTCGCGCTGTTGATGGTGTATTTGCTGTAGTCACCCGCGTCATGATGGCCGCCGGAGAGATCCAGCGCGTTCGTCTTGATGAACGGGAAGAGCTGGTTGGCTGGGCTCGTCAGCTTCGGAGCCGTCTGCGCCACGTTGTCCGGATTCGCCTTCATGGCGTAGTTGGAGATGGTCGTCCAGGTGAACTGGTAGGAGGACGAGGGCATCGGCACGTTCACCAGATCATGGTGGCAGTTATCGTGCGTGTGGCGGGTGTAAGGCATCACGTTGTTCGTGCCGCAGCGCTGGTGATAGAGACCGAGCGCGTAAGCGCGGGTGAAACCCATCGCGATGCCGTCATCGATCAAGAACGGGAGCGAGGCACCAAGACCCGCAACCTTCAATTGATATTCACCCGGGGTAGTGAAGCTGCTGAAGTCGGCTTCCAGAACTTTCTGGTAAGGAGCCGGGCTGTAAACGTAACCCACATCCGCGCGCACTTTCAGCGTGCCGGTGAACACCGTGGCACCGTTCTGGATGTTCACGAGGGAGAAGCCCAAGGAGCTGGCGATATCCATCTCACCGAGGTTGCCGAGGTAGTAACCGATCATCGCCTTCTTCGGCAGACTGGGCACATATCCTTCCTGATTCACATGGATGGCCGGGCTGTAACGCAGCGGCTCAGCCTTCGCGGTGAACTGCATGGCGGAAGACCAGAGCGTGCCGCTCGGATTCTTCACTTCCACGGTCGCATTGTCCGCGATCGGCGTGGCGAGTTGCAGGTAGAGGTTGTTATCGATGCGCAGGTCATAGTTGGCGAGCGGCGCATAAAGCGGGCGGCGCTTGAAACCGACCGCAGTGACCGTCACCGGCTGGCCGTTCACCGTCACGGCGAACTGGCTCAGGGCCGGGGCCGAGAAGGTGCCGGAGTTCACCAAGTTCCAGAGCGTCGGAACGCCACCTGAGAGCTTCGTGCCGATCGCCTTCAATTCCAGCGTGGTCGGCGAGAGGATATTCAGGCCGCTGTCACCCGTCTTGGGCAGTTCGAGCGCCGTGTAGTTCACCACTGAAGAAACCAAGTTGCTCACGGTGCCGACGATGTTCGTGCTCGTGCTGTTGGTGCTGGAGCCACCGCTCGTGCCGCCCGAGGTGCCCGTGCCACTGGAGAGGTTCACGACCAAGTTACTGGAGGTGCCCACCGTGTAGGCCGAATCCGTCGCGAGGGCGAGTGACACCGTTTGCGGATTCACCGAACCGACATTGGCGATGGCCACGAGGGTCAGGTTCGCCGAAGCGGAACCGGCCGGGATGGTGATGGCCACCGGCATGTCGCCTTCCGGACGGCGATAGTCGCTCCACTTCACCGCCGAACCGCCGAGCGTGTAGTTCACCGTCAAAGCCGAGCTGGTGTCACCCGTGCGGTTGAACGCGACCACCGCGTTGTCCGTGGTGCCGATCACCGCGGTCGCATCCGTGATGGAAGCCGTCACCATAGGCAGAGCGGGCGTCGTCGGAGTCGTCGTGCCGGAACCAGCGGCAGACTTGCCCGCGTAATCCCAGGTGGCGCGACCGCCGTAGAGCGTGAAGGCCATACCGCGAACCGTCTTGCCTTCCAAACCGACCGCGCTGGCCGGAACTTCGAGGCGCACCCATTGACCCGCGGCCGGAAGCGCACCCGCGTAGTAGCGGCTCGCCGTGCCATTCACGCCCGAGGTGATCGTGTTCGCACCCCAGTAAGCGCGGTGTTCCCACGAACCGTCGTTCCATTGGAGCATCACTTCGCTCGGCGTGTTCGCCGGGTCGAGGTAGATGTAGGTGAAGAGCTTGTCGCCCGCGTTCACCGTCAACGTGGCCGTGGCCCAGTCGAAGTAGTGCTGGTGCAGACCGGTCGCGATCGCGGATTGATGGGCAACCGCACCGGAGTAAGGAGCCGGATTGCTGCTCACCCAGCTCCAGGTGTCGCCACCTTCAGAACCGCTGGAGGCACCGGCCGGAACCGCATTGTCCACCCAGACCGTGGCGGTCTCGGTCGAGTTCGTTGGCGCAGCAACATTGTTCACCGTCACGGAAACCGTGTTCGTGGATTTGTTACCAGCGGCATCGCGAGCCACCGCCGCGAGGCTGTGGGCACCGTTCGCCACGTTGGTCGTGTTCCAGCTCACCGTGTAAGGCGCGGCCGTCACTTCGCTGCCGAGGTTGGAACCATCCAACCGGAACTGCACACCGGCCACACCGACTGCATCCGTAGCCGAGGCGGTCACCGAAACCGCAGCGCCAGAAACCGTCGCGCTGTTCACCGGAGCGGAGATGGCAACGGCAGGTGCGGTCGTATCCGCAGGCGGCGTCACTACTGTGCCGTTCGATTTACCGGCGTAATCCCAGGTCACGCGACCACCGTAGGCGGTGAACGCCATGCCTTTGACCGTCTTGCCTTCCAAGCCCACTGCGCTGGCCGGAACTTCCAGGCGCACCCATTGGCCCGTGGCCGGAAGCGCACCAGCATTGTAGCGGCTGACCGTGCCCGACGTGCCGTAGGTAATCGTGTTCGCACCCCAGTAAGCGCGGTGTTCCCAAGATCCATCGCACCATTGCAACATCAACTCAGAGGGCGGGTTCGCCGGGTCCAGATACACATAGGCGAACAATTTGTCGCCCGTAGCCACGGCCATCGTCGCCGTCGCGCTGTCGAAATAGTGCTGATGCAAACCAGTCGCGAGGGCCGACTGATGCGCCACCGTGCCGGAGAACGGCGTCGGGCTGTTCACCCAGCTCCAGGAGTCGCCACCTTCGGATCCGCCCGCAGCGCTCGTCGGGAGGGCGTCATCCACCCACACCACCGTGCCCGTCGTGTTCGTCGAACCACCAGAAGAACCGCCACCCGTGCTCGGAGTAGGCACCGTGAACGTCACTGCCGTGGCTGTGGTTTGGTTACCGGCCAAGTCACGAGCGACAGCCGTCAACGTGTGCTGACCAGCGGAGACATCGGTCATGCTCCAAGCCTTGCTGAACGGAGCGATCAACACTTCGCTGCCCATGTTCGCCCCGTCCAATTTGAACTGCACACCGATGACACCGATGTTGTCCGTCGCGTTGGCCGACACCGTCATCACACTGTTAGTCACCGTGGCACCCGCAACTGGAGCCGTGAGAGAAACCGCGGGAGCGATCGTATCGAGCACCGGGCCAACCACGCCACCGACCGTCCAGAACATGCCTTGGCTGGCGTTGTAGTAGCTGCCGCTCGGAGTCGATTCGAGCTTCACCGCCCGCACCATGTAGGTTGCACCGGTCAAGGGAGACAAATCGGAGAACGAGGTCGAAGTCACCAACGAGCTGTTGATCTTCGTGTAAGTGCCATTGGCCGAGGAGCCGCGGTAAACATTGTAGCCCACCACGCTGTCAGCAGAGGCCGTCCAGCTCAGGTTCACCACGTTCGCGAGCGAGGAGCCACCGAGGTTGCTCACCGGCGCCACCACGTGCATACGGAGCGTCGGGTCGCCCATCAGCGCCACGTGGATGCTGCCGGCGGCGCTGTTCGCCTGATTGCGGTAGAGGGCCGCATTGTTGTTCTGCGTCAAACGGGCGCTGTAACCGATGTTCTCACCCAAGCCCATGTGGTGATAGAACCAGTGCGGACGGCCAGACCAGCAAGCGGTCAGACCGTAGTCCTTCGTCGCCAGCACACCACGCAGGATGTTGTCTTCCGTATCCCAGTCACCCAACCAGCTGCCGAACATCATCGTGAACGTCGCCTTCAGATTGTTCTCCACCAGCTCCGTCGTGTAGATGTCGTTGAACGAGCCGGAGTTGCCCAAACCGCCGATGCTGGCGTAGCTGCCCGCACCGCAACCGTAGGCCCACAGGTAATCATTGTTCTTCAGTTCCGTGACCCAGACACCCTTCTGATCATTGTAATCCTTGTTCATGTTCTTGATGCCATCGGCACCGAAGAACGGAGCGAACGCGCGGAAACCGCTCGCGGCGAAAGCCTCACCATTGCGCGTGCCGAAGTAGTCACCCACCACACCACGGCGTTGCGGGTTCGTCACCTTGTGACGGAAATTGTGATCCTTGTTCAGATATTGGCGGAGCAAATCGAGTTCGCTCGCGAACGTCGCCGGGCCACCCCAGGTCTTGCGGCCAGGCATGTTGGCGAGATCTACGCGACCCACTTGCAGTTCGACCGCCGAAGGGATGGTGGACTGGTCGAACTTGCCGTCACCGGGCACGTTGTCATTGCGGACATCCGTGGCACCCGCGTTGTTCACGCTGTTATCCGTCCAGCTTCCGTCCATGTCGCCGTAGAAGGCATCCGCCGGCCAGGCACCGGTGTGGTCGGGGGCGTGACCGTCAGGAACGATGTTACCGGAGTAAGGAACCGCCACGTGACCGAAGAGGAACACCGATTTCACATTCGCCGGGTCGCTGTTGTAAGTCGTCTTGATCAGGTTCTTGACCGTGGCGACAGTGGCCGTGCGGGCCACATCGTGGCGTACCACCGTCCAGCCGTCACCGACCAGATCGCTCTCCAGGCGGGTCAACTCGGTGGCGAGCTGCGTGGCATACGTGTTATCCACCACCAGCACCACTTTGCCCCGGCTCTCCACCAGCGGCACATTCACACCCGTGTAGATGTAGCCGTAGCCATTGTAGCTGGAGGCGGCCTTCACCACTTGATATTCATAAGCCGTGCCCGCCGCGATCGAGGAGTCAATGTAGTTGGTCGTCGCGCCGCTCAGCGCCACACCCGAGCCCCATGAAGTTGCGCCCGCAGCCTTACGGTAAACCGTGTAGCTGGAGGGCGTGCCTAAAGTGTCTTGCGGCCAGGACAACGTGACCTTGGCCGGTGATGCCTGGACCGCCGCGCTCACTTGCACGGAGTATTCCCAGGTGGGCTCGACAGCTTTCGCAGTCATGGCCGTTAGCGCAGATACGACTAGCGTAGTAGCGGCAATGAATAATTTCTTCATGCGCTCACTCTGGAGATTTCCCTCAAAGTCCATAATCAGCGGATGGCTGATTGTCATGTAGTGGTTCCAGCGAACTACCTGTCAGCATTTGGACTACAAAACGCCTTTTGGAACACCTCCACGGAACTCCTAATGACAGCTTATCCCGCTGATTATAAACAGTTTAAGACAGTTTCACCCTCTCCTTTCCATCAACCTACATCGCCCCACAACCCTCATGGACTACAGCAAGCGTCAAAAAACTTCTCTTCCCGCCCACGACGAGTTCTGCAGATTTTTCTGTGCACTGCATTAGGGCCTTCGTGCGGCATTCGGCCAAGCCCTAGCAAGGTCATCTCCGCCCTAATAATAGGGAAACACCCACCCTGCTCCCTGCGGGTTTCGTCGCTACTCTGTCAGCGCGTTGCCATCGCAGCCAGCAACGCCCGCAAGGGGATCTTTCTCTTGGTGGATGGAGTCATCGGAAGTCACGGGCGCGGAGTTTTTCCATAGCTATGAAAATCGGAAGTTGTTTGAACCGGATGAATCATAAACTGTTCCTGCTCGTGCTCGCCCTTCTCGGTGCGACACCTCTGTGTGCCCAGGCACAAACCGCCGTCATCGAAGATGCCTGGTGGACCTTCCAGCAAGATTGCGATGGCGATGGCCTCTACGCCGGCACCCTCGCGGGCAATGGTGCGCGACTGAACTGGAACCCCGATGTGCTCAACTGCAACGGCACCATCACCGTCACCGAGATCGTTTACGCAAAGCCCTCCTCCGGCTCCATCTGGACGCCCATCTACACGAACGCCTCCCACTCCATCACGGGTTGCCGCAGCAGTGATGCCCAGCACGTGGATCTCACCTTCAGCTCCAGCGCCGCGATGAATGATTTCAAGATCGAGATCTATCGCACCGGCCAACTCCTCCCGGATTTCGTCCGCTCCGATGCTAACGACACCGATCTCGATAATCACGGTGAAGAATCTCTCCTCAGCGATTTCTGCCTGAGCGATAACTTCTCCACCAGCGCGGCCTTGAGCGGCGGCATGGGTAACAAATCCGATCACAACGGCACCGCCACCAAGCAAGTCGGTGAACCAAATCACGCGGGCAACGCCGGTGGCAAATCCCTCTGGTATAGCTGGACCGCCAACGGCACCACGCCTGTCACCTTTGAGACCACTGGCAGCGGCTTCGATACCTTGCTCGCCGTTTACACTGGCAACGCCCTGAACACGCTCTCGCTCGTGGCCGCGAACGACGACATCAACGGTTCCACCAATCGCCAGAGCCGCGTCACCTTCACGCCCGTTTCCGGCACCACCTACCGCATCGCCGTCGATGGCTTCGCGGGTTCCGCGGGCCTGCTCACCTTGAGCTGGGTTCAATCCGGCAACAACCTGCCCGACCTCATCTTCTGGTCACCCGCCGTTTCTCCCAGCATCATCAACCGGACTTTTACCACGGAAGAATGTGAAGTGCTCGAAGGCTGCGCCGTTCCCGGCACCCGCAAGCTCCTCAGCTTCACCAGCGAGACGCGCAACATCGGCACTGGCGATCTCATCATGGGCAACCCCGCCACCAACTCCCTCTTCCACTTCGCCTCCTGCCACGGCCATTACCATTTTGAAGGCTTCGCCGTTTACGATCTCCTCGATGCCAATGGCAACTCCGTCGCCTCCGGTAACAAGATCGGCTTCTGCCTTTTGGACGACCGGCCGTGGTCTACCACCGCGAATCCCACGCCCAAGTATGATTGCAACAACCAAGGCATCCAGGCCGGCTGGAGCGATGTTTACGCCGCCGGTCTCCCCTGCCAGTTCATCGATATCACCAGCGTTCCTGCGGGCGAATATGTTCTCCGCATGGAGGTCAACCCCTACGGCGCACTCGCCGAATCCGATACCAACAACAACGTCATCCTCGTCTCCGTCAGCATCCCCGTGGCCAACTGCATCGACATCCCGCCCAACGACAGCTTCAGCAACCCCGTCGTGATTTCCGATACACCCTTCAGCTTCTCGCAGTTCAATCAATGCGCTACGAAAGAAAGCGGCGAACCCAATCACGCCGGCAGCACCGGCGGCCATTCCCTCTGGTATTCATGGACCCCCACGCACACCCACAACGCCCTCATCACCACCAAGCGCAGCGATTACAACACCACCCTCGCCGTTTACACCGGCAACAGCGTCGGGAGTCTCACCCTCATCGGCAGCGATGACGACATCACCGGCGAATACAATCCGCAGAGCGAAGTCTTCTTCACCGCCGTCGCCGGCACCACCTACCGCATCGCCGTCGATGGCTTTGGCACCGCCGTCGGCACCACCGTCCTGAACGTCAACCCGCCCGGCAACGACGACTTCGATGAACCCTTCCTCCTCATCGGCACCGCGGGCTCTACCAACGGCACCACCGTCGGCGCCAGCAAACACCTCTACGAACCCGCCCATGCCTCCGATGTCGGCGGCCACTCCGTCTGGTACACCTGGACCGCTCCCACCAACGGCCCCGTCGAGTTCAACACCCAGGGCAGCACCTTCAACACCTCCCTCGCCATCTACACCGGCAACCATCTCGTCAACGGCCTTGAAGTCGTCTCCAACAACGACGAACCCGGCGGCGCACTCACCAGCAGCGTCACCTTCCAGGCCGAGGCCGGCACCACCTACCAGATCGCCGTCGATGGTTTCGGTGGCGACATCGGGAACCTCACGCTCAACTGGAACATGGACTCCACCCTCACCATCACGCCCCAGCCCGGCAACACCTTTGCCATCAGCTACACCGGCGTCATCTGGCAGCGCTACCTGCTCCTGAGCACCAGCGACTTCACCACCTGGACCACCAACGGTCCCGTCACCATGCTCAACGCCCCGCAAACCTTCACCAACGCCCCCGTGCAACCATTGGAATTCTACCAATCCCGCCGCGTGCCCTAGTCTAGGGGGACAGGCGCCCTCGCGTGTCCAGGCTTCCTGATCCGTATCCGCTGAGGTAACGATGGGGAACTAACTCATCCCTCACCCGTTGCCGCAGTTGCACAACCGCGCTGACTAATCCGGTAAGGACGAGTTCCACCTCGTTCCCTTGCACCACCTGGAGGCTTTCGCAAACCATCCGTAGAAACATGGAAACACGAGTGCGTTGCTCATGCTTGTCTCCCTTCATAATTCAACATTCCCCGAAGTGTCCTTCCCGTCTGATCCGTTTTATGTTTCCTACGCGATTGCCTCCTGTCCTGCGGTACTGTAGCAACCAGTCCACCCTCACCGGACCAAACCCTCGCCAGCCACTCCACAAAGAAACGCAGCACGGTAGGGCATCGTTGCCGCGATGCCCTGACCTTTTTCGCCAAGGCACCACGATAACCAAGCCCCACCATCGCCGAAGCACACGACCTCTCCTCCCTCTCCCTTCAACAGGGAGAGGGCTGGGGTGAGGGTTGAGCGCGCCAAGCGTGTTAAAAACACCCAGCACTTTCCCTTCCCCCACTCGGAGGCCGAACTTCGGCCCTGCATTCCCTTTAGGGAATTATTTCAAAGAACAATGAAACCATCCGACCCCTGTGAAGCATCGTGTTCTCCCTCCCTACGATTGAGAGTTCAGATTGAGCGTAAGTCCCTGACCCGGCCGGTTCCGCAGTGGCTACTAGAGATTCCCCGGTCTGGTCATAACCTATGACGACCGACGTCCCTTTCACCCTCCGGCTTACGGACCCTGATCCATACGCCCGATACACCCACATATCCGCAATGACTCCATAAGGATCGTCACCTTCCCGCCAACGCAGGACATAATCATGCACGCGTACACAATGCACCATCATGCTTGATGACTTTGAGGATTCGGGGCTGCTTATTCTCTGAAAGAGCCAACCACCACTCCTCTCCTTTACCGACAACGAGTTGTCAGCACAAAAAGATTACCAAAATCCCCGCCCAGCTCAATCACTTTTTCTGCTAAATCGATTCACAATTTCTAATCATTTGCCGCCCAATAAATTACAAACGAAGATTTTTTCGAGGAGCGTGGGTGCCTCGCCCACAGCAACGTGCTGAGCAAAGCCATCTCCCAAAATTACGGCATCACTTGAGCGCACAGCCTATCGCAAACCCTGCATCTGAACCACCCTGCACCAAACCGTCTCACAGCGCCCCGCTTGCCACCGCCCGCACCGTTTGTGTAATCTCCAGCCAAGAGCAAACCCCGACCACCAACCAAAACCTACAACTGATCAAACGTCACTTTGATTTGGTATATTGTAACCAACTTCACCGCATGACTCCCAAAATCGAACAACCCACCGACAAAGAGCACGCATGGATCGCCGCCCAGTTGCAAGGTGCAACGAAGTTGGTTGATATCTTCTTACCCGAAGCGGCAGGTCAGCCCTTGAGCTTGTCCGCGTTGGACGAGGCTTACGCAGCTTGGATCTCTGATAATCCAGAAGCCACCCAGATCATTAACGCGGTCATCAATCGCGTTGGCGTTGCCTTCGGACAGTTCCTTGTCGAGGGCACCGGGTTGTCATGGGTAATTGCAACTGATGAGCACGGTTCTGATTTGGCAGTTTATGGGCTTCCAGGCCGAGGCGATGTCCTGGTTTATCCGGCCAACTTTGTCGCCAAACGTTGGGAGCAGAGGGAAACCCATTTTTTAGAAAGCTCCTATCACCAAATTGCTGAACGAGTAAGGACGTTAAGCTGATATGTATCCCCTCAACTATATCATGAAACATACGCTCCTCATTCTCCTTTTCTGCCTCGGCCTCTTGCCTTCCCACGCCGCAGACGATGAGCCCCTCATTCCTGCCGCGCTCAACGCCATCCTCCCCAAGATTCATGCCGGCATGACTGTTCGCCAGGTCGAGACCGTGCTCGCCCCCGCATACCCCAAGGTCAAAGGTCAGATGGGCGATTGGTCTGGCCAGACCGGTTACATCGAATACCAACTCGACGGGCGATACACCCTTTCCGTCTCCTCGATCACGCGAGACGGCAAGGAAGTCGTCCACGACGAGATTCTTTTTTACCTCAAAGATTGGCCCTCGAAGCGGCGCTTCGACATCAAGATCTACGACTGGGAGAAGCAAGCCGACAAGAAGACTCCTTCCAAATGACCGCACCGCTCAATCCCGCCCCCATCTCGACAAATCCCCCTCACCATCCTACTGTTCCCTCACGAAAGGACGCCCAAAGAAATAGCATCCACCGAAAACGGATGTGCAGCCTTGAGATAGTAAGCCGCCCAGAATGAAACACCTCGCCCTCCAAATAAAAATTTTCACCGCCTTAGTGTGCCTGGGCGCAATCACCCTGAACACAGGCCTTGTGTTGCAGTCCACTCTCTTGACCCGGATTGGCTTATTACTCGGCTCAATCATCGTTCTTTGGGTTCTGGTGGTGACCCTGCGTGCCCTTTGGTTTTGGATTCGTTTATCCCGCCGATCAGCAGAAAAAAGAGAAACCAGATGAGATGACGACTCGCGGCCAGAACCGGTCCCCCACCTTCCGAGCATAAACCAGCCTCTATGCCCATCACCTATTCCATCGATGATGAGAAAAAACTGATCACCGAAGTATGGACCGGTGAGATCACAGCCGAATGCTTGGCAAACTATTGGCAGCGATATCTGGAGAACCCTGATGTACTGGCCATACGCCGCACCCTGGTCGATCTGCGCCAGGCGAAAATCCTCTTTACGGGTACGGACATGAATGCATTGATCCAAAGCATCGTCCTGCCCGCACTAAAGGGCAGAGATTGGAAAACCGCTATTGTCGTCGAAAAACCGGTCCAGTTTGGCGTAAGCCGGCAATACCAGGTCTTTGCCGATCGCTATAGCCAGGACGCCATCTTCTTCAACATGGAGGAGGCGCGCCATTGGCTGATGGGATGACTGATTTCCGCTTGGCGAACTTTGAACTTTGAACTTTGACCCCGGGACTCTAGCGTTCCCCGCGCATGTTGGGTCCATTGATCGCACAGCTAAAATCCGCCGCCAGCTACCTCGCCAAGCGCCTCCCCGCTTTGGCCGTCTTCCTCGCGGTCATCATCGGCTTCCAATGGACCGAAGAAGCCTACCGCAGCGAGTTCGGTGCCGAGCCCGATGAAGCCGCCCATTACGTCACCGGCCTGATGGTCCGCGACTACCTCGCCGCCGGTTGCCCCGGCAACCCGCTCAAGTTCGCGAACAAATTCTACGAGCATTATCCGAAAGTCGCCCTCGGCCACTGGCCCCCGGGCTTCTACGCCGCGCAAGCCGCCTGGACCCTTCCCTTCGGCCCCAGCCGCACCTCCATCCTCATCTTCATGGCCGTCCTCACCGCCCTGCTGGCGTGGACGACCTATCTGGTGATTGAGAAACTGCTTGATGCCCGCTGGGCCTGGCTCGGCGGCATTTTGCTCCTGCTGCTCCCCCAGATCCATCAATACGGCAGCCTCATCATGATGGAGATCCCCATGTCTCTCCTCACCCTCTGGGGTGCCTTGGCCTACGCCCGCTATCTCACCACGGGCGGCTGGCAGGCCTCCCTCGCCTACGGCCTCATCGCCTCCGCCGCCATCCTCACCAAATACGCAGGTCTCGCCCTCGCCTTCGTTCCCTTGGTGGGCTTGGTCCTGTGCACCCGCTGGTCCTGGCTGAAACGCTTCTCCTTCTGGCTGCCCGCCGGAGCCGTCGTCGTCATCTGCGTCCCTTGGATCTTGGCCACCCTCAAACTCGCCAAGGACGGCATGATGGAAGACAAACCCTCGCTCGGCTTCATCCTGAAAGCCGCCGGCTATTTCATTGGCAAGGTCGAAGCCACCACCGGCATCGCCCTGCTCGCCTTTGCCCTGGTCGGTGTGTTAGTGGCCCTCCTCTCGCGCCCGGACCGTCGTCCGCTCATCGCCTCCCTCATCGGCCTCATCACCGGCACCTACCTCCTCTACCTGCTCGTCCCCGCCGGACTCGAAGCCCGTCACATGACGCCCATCCTCGCCCCCGCCATCATCTTCGCCCTGCTCGGCATGAAAGCCCTGTCCGAGCACCTCGCGCAAAAAGGCATGGCTGCTACCACCGCCTGCACCCTGACCGTCGCCGTAGGCGTCGCCGGTTTCGCCATCGAAACCTTCCGCCTAAAACCCAAAGGCTATCGCGGCTACGCAGCCATCGCCCAAAAGCTGGCCGCCGAAGACCCCAATCCCAAGACCATCGTCCTCGTCTCCTCCGATGCCCGCGGCGAAGGCATGCTCGTCTCCGAGGTTGCCCTCGGCGAAAAACGCCTCGATACCATCGTGAAACGCGCCAGCAAACTCCTCGCCAAGAGCGGTTGGGCCGGCAACAGCTACGAAGCCAAGGCCCAGAGCGCCGGGGAAACCATCGCCCTACTGCAAACCGAAGGGGTGCAATTCCTTGTGATCGACCGCACCATCCCCGCCCGCCTCAAGGTCAAGCACCACGAACTCCTCGAAAACGCCGCCTCCGCCGCCGGTGACCAATGGAAACTCATCGGCAAATTCCCCATCACCCGCGCCGATGAGATTACCCCGGAAGGTCTGGAAGTTTATCGCTTGAAGTAGTTCTCCGTTAAACAGTTAAAAGATGAACCGTTAATCACTTTCAGGTTTCAACCCCTTTAACCTTTTAACGCATCTTCCGTATTTTTACTCATGAAATAGGACTGGCACCGCCCCTTCCGATTCCCTAAAGTCCCTGCGATTTTGAATACGAAAGAAGCCATTCTGCACGCGATGAAGAACGACGACTTGGCCCCCTGCGCCAGCGTCGTGATGCCCGTTTACAACGAAGAAGCCACCGTGGCCGAGGTCATCCGCGTGGTGCTGGAACAAAAACCGGTGCAGGAACTCGTCGTCGTCGATGACTGCTCCAAGGATGGCACCTACACCGTACTCCAAAAGCTCGCTGCTGAAAATCCCCGCATCCAGCTCTACCATCACGAGGTAAACCAGGGCAAAGGCGCCGCCCTCCGCACCGCCATCAGCAAGGCCACCTCCCCCATCGTGCTGATCCAGGACGCCGATCTCGAATACGATCCCACGGAATATTATCTCCTGCTCCGGCCCATCTTGGCCGATCGCGCCGACATCGTTTACGGCTCCCGCTTCCTCGGTTCCGGTTCCCACCGCGTGCTCTACTACTGGCACTCGCTCGGCAACAAGGTGCTCACCACCATGTCCAACATGTTCACCAACCTGAACCTCACGGACATGGAGACCTGCTACAAAGTCTTCCGCCGCGAGATCATCCAGAAGGTGAAGATCGAGGAAAACCGCTTCGGCTTCGAACCTGAGATCACTGCTAAAATTTCCAAGCTCGATGCGCGCATCTATGAGGTCGCCATCTCCTACTACGGCCGCACCTACGCCGAGGGCAAGAAGATCGGTTGGAAAGACGGTGTCAGCGCCCTCCGCTGCATCCTGAAGTACAATCTCTTCAACTAATCATGGCGAGCCGACCCAATGAATTCGCCCTCACGAACAACTTCGAGTTCGAGGCGCTGAAGCAGGCGGAAAATTACCGCAAACGCCTCCTCATCGAATTCGCCCCCCACCTCATCGGTGATGTCATCGAGGTCGGCGCCGGCATCGGCCAGATTACCACCATGGTCAAGGCCCTGCCCGCCGTGAAATCCGTTCTCGCCATCGAGCCCGACCCGGATTTTTGCGCCATGTTCAAGGCGACCGTGCCGGACATCCCGCTCATCCGCGGCACCGTCAGCGCCTTGAACAGCGATTCCCACTGGGACGGAATAGTGTGCATCAACGTCCTGGAACACATCGAGGACGACCTCGCCGAACTCAGCCGCTACGCGAAACTCCTCAGCCAGCGCAACGGCCGCCTCTGCCTCTTCGTCCCCGCGCGACCAGAGATCTACGCGCCTATCGATAAAGACTTCGGCCACTTCCGCCGTTACCTGAAAGCCGACCTCGCCAAGAAACTCGACGATGCCGGTTTCAGCTCCATCCGCCTGCAATACTTCAACGTCACCGGCTACTTCGCCTGGTGGTTGAATTTTTGCGTGCTGAAGAAACGCCAGTTCGAAGTCGGCTCCGTCCGCATGTTCGACCGCATGATTTTCCCCGTGACCAGCACCGTGGAAAGCTGGCTCCCCGCCCCCCCCTTCGGCCAAAGCCTCATCGCCATCGCCGAAGCCAAGTAGTTTAGTGGGGCGGACGCCCTCGTCTGCCATAGTCGGACAGGCGCCCCCGCCTGTCCAGTCTCCCAATCGTCGTCCTCGTTTCCCCTCTTCGCTACCGCCGCGCCCTTCTGGTTGCTGCCCTTTCGCGTATTTTGTGTATTTCGCGGTTAATCAAAATTCTCCGTTTCCCCATCTGCGCATATCTGCGTCCATCTGCGGTTACCGCCTCTTCCCCGCCCTCTCCACCGTCTGCGCCAGATACGTCTCAAACTGATCCGTCACCGACCCCCAACTAAACTTCTCACACACCAACTTCCGCGCATTATTCCCCAGCCGCTCCCGCTCCGCCGGTGACCGCAGCAACGCGATCACCGCATCCGCAAACGCGTTCGGTTCATCCTCCAGCCGGATATCCACCTTGTCCGTGATATCCAATCCTTCCGCGCCCACCCTTGTGGACACCACCGGCAACGCCATCGCCAACGCCTCGTAAATCTTGATCCGCGTCCCGCCACCCGCGCGCAACGGCACCACCAACACCGAGGCATCACTCAGATGCGGCCGCACATCCGGCACCGTTCCCGTTATGATGATCGAGGGATCTGCCTTCGCCAGCGCCAGCACCTTCTCCGGCGGCTTGCGCCCCACGATCACAAACGTCGCCTTCGGTTCCGCCGCCTTGATCCGCGGCCAGATCGCCTCGTTGAAATGCATCACGCAATCGATGTTCGGCTGCCAATCCATCGACCCCAGGAACACGATCTTGCCCGGCTTCGCTTGTTGCTTGGACGGCTGGAAAAATTCTACGTCAACCCCCGTCGGCACGCTGCCCAAAACATTCGTGAGCCCATAATCCTTCCGCATCAACTCGCAATCATTGTCCGAGACACCGACCACCGCATCAAACTTCGCACAAAACTCTCGTTCCACCGTCCGCAGCCGCTGCCATTGCCCGTTCAGATACCACTTCTTCAATCCCGTCGCATTCGCCGCCATGCGCTCCCAGATCAGCGCCTCCACATTATGCTGGAACAACAGACACGGCGTCTTCGGTCGAAAATCTCCATGAAACACACTCGGCGCCGGTGTCAGAAAATCGCATACCAGCACATCCATTTGCCCCTCTTTATCCAGCTTCGCGATGATCTGTTCCCAAGCCGGAGACCGATACTTGTCGATCACATACGGATTCCGGCTCAACAAAAAGTTCCCCAGCAACTCCCCCGCAAACTTCGGTGAACCCTTCGGCGTCTCCTGCCAGTCTATCCACGTCTGCGTGCGCGAATACTCACCCGCCTCCGCCGTGTGCTGCCGCGCCGTCGGATCCAGCGCCACATAATGCACCGGATTCCGCCGGTTCAGTTCTTTCAGCATCTGGTACGTGCGGATTTTACCGCCCGTATCCACCGGATGCAGCGGCCCGCTCTTCAACCACACGATGCGCAATGGCTTCTTCTCACTCATCAATGCCCCTAAGTTGTCCTCGGAACTCACTCAAGACAAGCCGCCTTCTCCATTTCACAAGGTAAACACCCTTGACCACTATGCCCGGGAGAGACGACACTCCCGCCCTTGTTTTTGAGTCGTATCCTTATATGTCCTCACCCGCTCCGAACCGCACACTGATCATTTTTATCTTAGGCGCGCTGTCCACGATCAGTCCGTTTGCCATCGATATGTATCTGCCGGCCTTTCCCGGCATCGCCGAGGCGTTGCATACCACCACGGCGAAAGTTTCCCTCTCCATCTCCAGCTACTTCGTCGGCTTGGCGGCAGGCCAGCTCTTGTATGGTCCGCTTCTGGATCGGTTCGGGCGCAAGCTGCCGCTCTATGCCGGGTTGACCTTGTTCGTCATCGCTTCGCTGCTCTGCTTGATCTCGCCGGATGTGAAATGGCTGATCAGCATGCGCTTCCTGCAAGCCTTGGGCGGTTGCGCCGCACAAGTGGCAGCCATGGCGATGGTCCGCGATTTTTTCCCGGTAAAAGAAACCGCCAAGATCATTTCCCTGCTGATCCTCATCCTCAGCGTATCGCCTTTGCTGGCACCCACGGTCGGCGGCTTTGTCGCCGTGCAATTCGGCTGGCAGTCCGTGTTCGTGGTACTGGCCGCGTTCGCCTTGCTGATGATCGTGGTGTGCTGGAAGTGGCTACCGGAGGGACACGCACCAGACCCGACCGTGTCCCTGCGACCGGAACCCATCTTGCGAAACTTCGCCGCCGTCTTGAAGGAGCCGCAATTCCTCACGTATGCGTTGGCCGGAGCGTTCGCGTTCTCGGGCCTGCTGGTTTACGTGGCGGGCTCACCGATGATTTTCATGGAGATATTTGATGTGAGTGCCCGGAAATTTGGGTTCATTTTTGCTGGTTTATCCGTCGGGTTCATCGGCAGTAATCAGATCAATATCCTGCTCTTGCGCAAATATACCAGCGACCAGATTTTCCGCGCCGCCTTGCTGGTGGAATGCTTCACGGCGTTGCTGTTCTTGGTCGGCACCATGATGGGCTGGTTCGGGCTGACGGCCACGGTCATCCTGCTTTTCATCATCCTGTTCACCTTGGGACTCGCCTATCCGAACGCCGCGGCGTTGGCACTGGCACCGTTCGACCGGAACATCGGCAGCGCTTCCTCCATGCTCGGTTTCTTGCAGATCGGCGTCTCCAGCATCGCCTCTGCCAGCATCGGTATCTTCGATTCGCACAGCCTGATGCCCGTGGTCGTGATTCTGGCAGCGACTTCGTGGGTGGGTTTTGCTGTTTTGATCACAGGTAAACGGAAGATTCCAAAGCTGAAATTTATGGAGGAGAGCGGAGCGAATCCGATCGCGCATTGAGCTAGAATCTCCAGATTTCCCGAGAGCGCCGACTTTAGCTCGGCCTGAAAGAATTAACTTTCTTCCTTAAAATCCGCCGCTTTCAACTTCCTTCCGATCAATTTTCCCAGCCAATCCTTCTCCTCCAACAAAAAATCCCGATCACCCTTCACATGGATGACATACCCATCCCTGCGGATCCGAATCCTTATATCGCCTTTCATCCCGTGCGACACGATCAACTCCTCCATCTCATTCCGACAAAGCGGACGAAACACTTCCAAATCACCCGCCTTTTCACACGGAAACATGATGGCACACTCAATCTCCCCCTCGGGTAGTGGCAAACCGGCGACAAGCCTCAAAGCCCGCGTCACCTCTGCGACTGGAAGCTCACGCACACGTACAACCCACGCCATCCCGAAAACCTTGCCTGAACTGATATTCTTGAGGATCGCCTTCAGGTATCTTTCCAGCACCGCCATATCGGGCTGGACCCGGCATGTAAAACTATAGGGGTTAAAATCTCCCATGCTCGTCAGATTTACTTTTAGCCCGATATCTGCCAGTTCCTTTACCTTATAGCCTTGTTCAGATTTCTCCACCATCAAGGGGAGATCTAGACAAGATATGTACTTGGCGAGTATATCCCCGCCAGCGTGCTTATCACGTTTGTCCACATTACGGATTCTGCATTTTAAAAATCCCTGCTCTCCCTTAAACCCCAACCCGACAACATCGGCTCTCTCCTCAATCACATTGCAACCAGCGCGCTCAATCAGGAAATTCACATGCAGATTCCACTTAGGTATTTCTTTATGAAAACTCAAGATACGTCGCAAAATCTCCAGCGGCTGTTCATTTTGTGCACCAGTGATTTTGGTGTAAAAATAGAAGTCCTCCACTTCCCCTTGAAATGTTTGTAGGCCCTCGGGCAGCTTGCCGCTCCAATTGGCTCCCAGCACCATCGTCTGCTTGCCCGCAAACTCCGGAAACCGCTCCTTGAACATTTTCAGAACCCGTTCCGGACCCGACACATCAAGTAGTTCGCTTCTGATTTCCATGGCTGGTTTCAATTAATCATTTTACCCATTCTGTGTCTATCGTGAGATAATCCGCTTTTTGCGCCTTCTGGGCTTTCTTGTCCCGGAGTTTTGGTCGGGGTTTGTGGCGATATCCTCCTTTCTCTCGGCTTGCCCCCTCACTCCATTCCCGCCAAAGTCTCCGCGTCACACGGCTTTAGCCTGAAAAGAATCAAATTTGGGTCCGCTCGATTTCGGCCCTATCATTAAATACGGTGAAAGTAAGCGTTTTTGGATTAGGATACGTCGGCGCGGTCATCACCGCGTGTTTCTCCCGGCAAGGCCACACCATCATCGGTGTGGACACCGACGCCTTTAAGGTCGGCCAGATCAACGCCGGCAAGTCCCCCATCATCGAGCCCGAGCTCGAAAAGATGCTGGGCGAAGGTGTCGCTGCCGGTCGCGTCAGCGCCACCTCGGATTTCAAATCCGCCGTGCTGGACAGCGAGATCTCCATGATCTGCGTGGGCACGCCCTCCAAGCCCGATGGTAGCATCGACCTCACCTACATCCGCCGCGTCTGCGAGAACATCGGCGAGGTCCTGCGCGACAAGCCCTCGCGTCACATCGTCATCATCCGCTCCACGATGCTTCCCGGCTCCATCGAGGGCACCGTCATCCCTGCTTTGGAGAAAACGTCCGGCAAGAAAAACGGCCTCGGCTTCGGCGTCGGCATCAACCCGGAGTTCCTCCGTGAATCCACCGCCGTCCACGATTTCTACAATCCGCCCAAGACCGTTATCGGCACCGAATCCGTGGAAGACTTCCACAAGGTCGCTGAACTCTACGAAGGCATCCCCGGCCCCATGGTCCATGCAAATATCCGCACCGCTGAGATGGTGAAGTACGCGGACAACTGCTTCCACGCGTTGAAGATCGTTTTTGCGAACGAGATTGGCCGCGCCAGCAAGGCCCTCGGCTCCAATGCCGACGAAGTCATGCGCATCTTCTCGCTGGATACCAAGCTGAACCTTTCACCCGTTTACCTGAAGCCCGGCTTCTGTTACGGCGGCTCCTGCCTGCCGAAGGATTTGCGCGCCATCGCGGCTGCTGGACGTGCCCTCGGTGTGGAACTTCCCCTCATGGAAGGCATCGGCCACAGCAACGACGCCCATTTCAACAGCGCCTTCCGCTACCTGCTGGAGCAAAAGGAAGAACCCATTGCCGTTCTCGGCTTTGCCTTCAAAGCCGGCACCGACGACCTCCGCGAATCTCCCGTGGTGAAGCTCATCGAGGAACTCGTCAAAGCGGGCAAACAAGTGCGACTCTACGATCGCAACGTGTCACCTGAGCGCTTGATCGGCGCCAACAAGAAATTCATCGAAGCGCATCTGCCTCACTTGAGCCACCTCATCGTCGGTTCCGTGGATGAACTCGTGAAAGGGGCCAAGGTCATCGTCGTGGGCAATAGTAATGATGAAGCCCGCACGTTGCTCCCGCAACTCGGCCACGAGATCAAAGTAGTCGACCTCGTCTCCGGCGGCATCAAGACCGCGACCCAAGCCGCCATCTGGCGCCCCTGCGCCTGATCTCATTTGTAGCGCAGGTTGGCAACCTGCTGTATCGCCGACTGGCAGTCGGCAGAACGTTAATAGCCACTGACTTGTTGCGAACGTCCACGGTCACCGACTCGCCATCCTTTTTGATTCCAGCGTTTACTGTTTCCCCGCACCCGCTAGAGCGTTTTTAAAAATGAGGTAGCGGTGTGGAGCGAGGATTTTTGGGTTGTGGCGAGGCTTTGGCGAAGGAGCAGGTTCCAAACGACCCTGTGACTGAGCCGAAACGAAGCCACAACCCAAAAAGACCGCTCTCCTATCTCACCTGCCACACCGCTATATCATTTTTAAAACCGCTCTAACTGCGCGCCTCAGCCGTCTCAGCTTCCGCCGTCATCTCCGCATGGGACCGCCGCGTATGATAATGCGGCGCCTTGTCCCGCGCCTTCTGCCCCAGACCGCCGCTCAACATGGTCCGCACCGTGTCCAGCAGGATGAAGAGATCCAGCAGCAGACTCATGTGCTTCATGTAGTACAGGTCGTATTCCAGCTTCTTGCGCGTGTCCTCGATGCTCGCTCCGTAAGGATACTTTACCTGCGCCCAGCCCGTGATGCCCGGCTGGATCATCAGACGTTCTTGAAAATAAGGGATGCGCTCGGCCAATTTCGTCACAAACTCCGGTCGCTCTGGGCGTGGCCCCACCAATGACATCTCCCCCTTCAACACATTCAGCAATTGCGGGATCTCATCGATCCGGTATTTGCGTAGGAATTCGCCCACCGGCGTCACGCGCGGATCTTTGTCCTTCGCCCATTGCACCCCTGCCGCCTCGGCATCCACCCGCATGGAGCGCAGCTTCAGCATCTCAAATTTGTTCCCGAACCGTCCTGACCTGACCTGCCGGTAAAACACCGGCCCCTTGCTCGTCAGCCGCACCAAAATCACCCCGATCACAAAGGGGATCGAAAGCGCCAGCAGCACCAACAAAGAAAACACGATATCAAACGCCCGCTTCATCTTGCGGATATAGGTCAAACGCGGTGAACCGCTCGCGGCCAGCAGCCATCCCGGCGTCACCAATCCCAACGGAATGAACTGATAAAATTCCTCGCACATGCTGATCAGCGGCATCACCAGCACCCCCGAATAACGGAGTTCCGAGAACAACCGGAAATTCTCGGCCGTGGTGATGCAACTCTCCGCGCAAACCACCCGGGTGACCTCTGCCTTCCGCACGATGTTCGGCAGGTCAGCGATCTTTCCGAGCACCTTCAAACCTTCGCCGGGATGATAGTTTGCTGCGGTCACCACCCCCACCAGTTCCAGCTCCAACTCCCACAAACGACGGTTCAACATCAGCTCATGCTCATCATCCAAACTCGTCAGGATCACGACCATCCGCTCACGTAAACGCTCCTCCCGATGACGTATATAGGAGTAATACATCAGTATGCACCCCAAGGCGATCACCGCCCCCAAAGCCATCGCACCACGCCCGATTCCCGTCACTTGAAACAGGTAGAAGAACCCCAACATCATCAAAGCGGAGAGCCCCACCGCTCCGCTCACCGCCAACGCCCGGTTCACGGGATTGCTCGGAATGCCATGGAAAGAATAAAAGCCGAAGATATAAGCCGCGCAGGAATAAAAAGCTCCCCCGAGGAAAATACCCGCCCAATGATCCATGAGCGCCAGCATCCACTCCTCCTGGAAACGGAGAATGAATGCCACCAAGAACGCCGCGATAAATATAGCCGCGTCCACCGCGAATCGTTGTGAAACGCGTCCAAAATGCCGACTTTCTATACCATTTGCTACCATAGCTTTTATCCACTACTCAAAACGACCAGCCATCTCCCACCTTACTCAATCACGCTTTTAGAACAAGCAAATTTCACACCGGACATCCATTTGCGAAACACCTTATCCTGAACAACTTAGAAAAGGTCCACTCGCACGCGCGGAGAGCAAAATTTGCAAAGCGCCATCCTCTCACGGCACAAACTTCTTCTTAACCGGTCCAATACAAAGATTTACGTAATCTTGTAATGGCCGCCCCGGCGAAAAACCGCTATTTGCAATCATCGCCATGACTCCACCCCCTGCCACCACCCGCAAACTCTCCCGCGCTTTGGTGTTAAGCCTCGCCGCCCTCCTGCTGCTGGGCCTCATCTTCGGCTGGAGTATCTATAACCAGCGCCAAGCTGATAAAATCATCGCGGCAAAACTCGCCGCCATCCGCGCCCAAGGTTTCCCCACCACCGGTGCCGAGTTGGATGCCTGGTATCCTGAGCCTCTCGTTCAAGACAATGCCGCCCTCGTTTTTAATACTGCCTTTGCCCAAGTCATTGGCCTCCCTCCTTCCACCCCTTGGTTCGATAGCCAATCCAGCAGCAACATTCTCTCTCGCACCAACCCCATTCCCACGGTTGCCCGCGCGCAGCTCGCCACCTTGTTGAGCTCCAATCAAGCGCCCCTTAAATTGCTCCACGAGGGAGCCCTGCTTCCCTCCTCACGCTACCCGGTGAACCTGAGTGCCGGTTTCAATATCTCTCTCACCCACCTCACTGAGTTGAGGGATGCCGTCCGCCTGTTGACGTATGAGAGCTTGGATCACGCCTTGGAAAATCGGACTGCCGCTTCCCTCGAGTCCCTTATCGTCTCACTGCGCGTCGGCCATTCTCTCTCGAATGAACCATCCCTTATTTCTTCTCTGACCCAATGTAGTGCCTACGGCCAGACCGTCAGCGCCGCGGAGAATATTTTGAATCGGTCCAAGTTCGACCTCTCGACTGTGAAACCACTCCAGGAGGAACTGCTCCGCGCCGAGCGTTCCCTCCACCTACACCGCGCCTTTGCCGGTGAACGCGCTAACGGGTTGGATGCCTTTGGAAACAGTGTCTTCATATTTGCAGGCGCCAATAACAGCCACGGCGTCACTCCCCGTCCCTCCTTTGGAGACACGTTGACTGCGGCCGTCTATGATGCCCTACTGAAAGATTCCGATCTGCGCGCCTATCTGGAGGTCATGGACCTCTATGTCTCCGCCTGCACCAACGAAGTCTCCCGGCTAAACCCCGCCCTGAAAGCGGCCGGGGCCGAGTTCGATAAAAAACTTACTCAACAGAAAACGTGGCGCATGCTCCTTACGGGCATGCTGCTCCCTTCCTTGGAAAGGGCTGGTGAACGGCACGTGACGACCATCGCCCGCCTCCGCCTCACCTCCCTCGCTCTATCTCTTCAATCCGGTCCCCTTCCTGAATCCCTGTCCGTGGACGTGCCTTTGGACCCTTTCGATGCCAAACCTCTCCGCTATCGCCGCACCGAAACCGGCTTTCAGATCTGGAGCATCGGCCCCGATTGTATTGATCAAGGCGGCCTGATCAAACCGCGCAACGCCACCAATGATGCCTATGACTTGGTGTTTACCGTGGAAAAACCCAGCCCTCCCGCTAATCCGTGATGCACATGTCTGCCAATCCTAACCAGCCTTGGCATCGCAGACATCGTCCCTTCTTGATTGGCCTCATCGGCATCACTCTCTTCCTCACGTCGCTCCTCGGCTTCAGCTCATGGCGGAATCACCAGACCCAAAAACAAATTGCTGCTCACCTCACCGCCATCCGCGCCCAAGGCTATCCCGTCACCCTCGCCGAACTGGACGCCTGGTACGTCACCCCGCCCGACCAAGAAAACGGAGCCATCGAAATCCTCGCCGGAGCAAGGCAGATCACCGACTACTGGACCGCGAGCGGCCAATGGATGGACCCAAACTATTCCAACAATCTCCACACCGCCGAACTCCCCCTCTCCGTCCCCGCCCGCGCCGCTTTGGCCAGCATCATCCATAGCAACCAAACTGCCCTGCGTTTGACTCGTGATGGGTTGAAAAAGCCTCAGTTCCGCTTCCCGGTAAACTATGCCGCGTATGATTTTCGTGCCGGCCATGATGTCCGCAGGCAAATTCAGGAGCTAGGCATGCTCCTGCGCTGGGAAATTTTCCACTATCGGGCCGAAGGACAGACTGAGGCCGCCATGGATTCTATTGCGACCCGCCTCCAACTCGCCGATACGATGACTTCCGACCCGTCCCTACTGTCGTTACTGACTCGGAACGGCTTCATTGAAACTCCCCTGCGCAATCTCTCTACACAACTCAGCTCAGGTCCGGTATCGAGCAATTCACTCATTCGTCTTATGCCTCTCTTGCTTGCCCTGGATCAGAGCACCAGCGTGTCCCGCGCGTTGGCCGGGGAACGCGTCTGTGACCTTGCCCATTGGGAAAAGAATATCCAAGGCGGCGGCTACACCGAGTCCCCTTTTAACCATTGGCCCACCAAACTCCACACCGTCGGCCAGCTCATCTATATCCACGGCGGACATCAAACTGCAGATAAACTGCATTATCTGGAGCTTTTCTCCTCGGCGATAACCAGTTCCGAAACCTCCTCCATCGCACTTTTGAAATTTGCCGATGAGACCGAGCGCAAATATCCTAAAGATACCAAAACTTCGTGGGACCAACTCTACACCCACAACCTGGGAACCCTCCTCCCCTCATTCATCCGTTCAACCTTGTCCAAGCAAGCCCATTGCCGCCTCGCCCGCACCGCCTTGGCCGTTGAACTATATCGGAATAATCATCAAGGAAATCTGCCTGCCCAACTGGCAGATTTGATGCCCGACTATCTCGATCTGGTCCCCACCGATCCTTTTTCAAATTCTAGTGTGTTGTATCAACGGACCACCACCGGCTATCGTATCTACAGCGTAGGCGAAGATGGCAAAGACTTCACCGAGCGCCAAAGCCCCCTCACCTGCGATCTGGTATTCAAGGTTGAAAATGCAAACCGCGTGACCGGCAAATGAATACCTCCCCAACATCAACCTCAACCGCCCCACCGCCCGCCTCATGGTTCCGCCGCCACCGTCTCGCCGTCCTCGGCTGGGGCGGTATCGCGCTGCTTCTCCTCCTGCTGCTCGCCTTCGGCCAGCTCCAACGCCATCTCACCCAGCGTAAGATTGATAACAAACTCGCCACCATCCGCGCCCAAGGCCTCCCCACCACGCTCGCTGAGCTGAACACCTTCTACCTAAGTGTGCCCGCCTCGGAAAACGCCGCCCTGCTCGTTGTTCAGGCACAAAACACCATGGTCGATTGGGATTATGACACCCCATGGATTGGCGAGACCGCCTCCAACAGCGTTCTCTACGTGACCAATCCCATCACTCCGGCGGCCATCACGGCCTTGGCGGAAATCGTACGCAGCAACCAAAACTCTTTGCAACTGCTCCATGCTGCCGCCACCAACAGCCGGAGCCGTTACCTCGTTGATTTCACCCAGGGTGCCTCCTCATGGTTGAGTTATCTGGCTCCCGTGAGACGCATGATACATCTGCTCCGCCTGGAAGCGTTTCATCATCTTTCAGCCGGACGTAAATCCGAAGCTTTGCGTTCGGTAGCCGTTTCCTTCCAGACCGCCGACACTTTGAGCCATGAACCCCTCATGATCTCCTATCTGGTGCGTAACGCCTGCCTGGCTGTCTCGTGCGGCACCTTGGAAAAACTGCTGCAACGGTCCGAATTCAGCCCAGCCGACCTGCAACGTATTGAGGAGTTGCTGGCCATCTCTGAAGCCAGGACCGATGTTCGGCGTATGCTGCAAGGCGAGTGCGCTTTCATCTGCGGTTCCTGGCATGAACCCGTCAGCAAATATTACACCAACGCCTTTTACACTCTGTCCACTCCGTTTGACACCTGGCCACAACCCCTGCAGGTCTATGCCTGGCACGTTTACGAGCAAAGCGGTTACAAGGAAGCCGATCTCTTGAACTTCCTAGGCGTCTCTGACGAGCTACTAAACGCCGCCAGCCTGTCACCCTCGGAAGCCATCTCGGCTGCGCAAAATATCGAGCAAAGACTGTCTGCCCCCGCCAAGCCCTCCATGGACATGATTTCCACCTGTTATGCAATCAGCGTTCTCGGCCCGGTTTTCAAACGGCATGCCAGCATCAAAGCCCACTTCCGCACCGCCCAAACCGCCCTCGCCATCGAACGCTACCGCATGGAAAACCAACGCCTGCCCCAGTCCTTGGGCGAGCTGCTTCCCCAATACCTGAAAAGCTCACCCCTCGATCCCTTTACGGAAGCACCCCTGTTATACCGTATCACCAGTAACGGTTTCCGCGTTTACAGTGTCGGTGAGAACATGCTTGATGATGGCGGATTGACACGCGAAGAAACCAGCTATGCTAAAAAATCGGACGATGTCGTCTTTACCATAGAAAGGCTTACTGCCCCTTGATTCCATCACTCAACCAATGAAGTCCGCTCCCACTCACTCAACACCTGCGGCTTCCGCCCCTCTCCAGTCTCGCTATCGTCGCACCCTCATCTTCGGACTGGGCGGCATCGCGCTGGTCATCGTTCTCTTCCTCGGCTTGAACCAGTTTCAGCGCCATCTCACCCAGCGCGAGATCGATTCTAAACTCGCCGCCATCCGCGCCCAAGGCCTGCCCACGAATCTGGCCGAACTCAACGCTTTCTATCCCCCGGTGCCCGACGCCGATAACGCCGCTCTGCTGCTGGATCAGGTAGGCCGTCACATCGTCAACTGGTCCTACTACGATCCCCAGCTCGGCCTCTCTTCCAACAGCCTCATCCATGCCACCAATGCCATCACTCCTTCTGCACGCGTCGTCCTGAGCGATCTCATGGGCAGCAACCAGACCGCGTTGAAGCTGATCTACGACGCCACCGCCCGCACCCGGTTTCGTTACCCCATTGATTTCTCGAAGAGCTCCCAACTCCCAGTCGCTCATTGGGGCGAGATGAGAAAGCTGGTTCAACTGCTCCGTCTCGAATCCATCCATCATCTGGCCTCAGGGAACCAGCCGGACGCTTTGAAATCCGTGGAAGCATCCTTGTTTGTCACCCGTTCCTTGGACGGCGAGCCATTCATCAGCTCTTACCTTGTCCAGTATGCGTGCCTGTCCACCACCCTGACCGGACTGGAACAATTGCTGCAACGCGCCGAGTTTCCTGCCGCTGATCTGCAACGGATTCAGGAGATCCTGGAGGCCATGGAATCCCGCCATGATCTGCAACGTATCCTGCACGGCACTCGCGCCTATTTCGTGGGTACCTGGCACGAACCCATCACCACCCTGGTCACCAATTCCAGCGTCGCCGTCGCTACTCCGTTCGATTACTGGCCCTCCTTCTCAAAAGCTCAAGGCTGGCGTATCTACGAAGAAAGCGGCCACAAGGAGGCCGACCTTCTGAACTTTCTAAACCTCTGCGAAAAACTTCTGGCCGCAGCCGAACAGCATCCCGCCACCGCCTTCGCCACGGGCAAGGATCTCGAAAACCGGTTGTACACCATGGGAATTCCCTCGTTCGACATGATCAAGACCACTGCCCGGGCACATTCCTTGGTGCTCGTCTTTCCGAAACAGGCCGGCACGCTGGCCACCCTGCGCACGGCTCAGACCGCCCTCGCCGTCGAGCGGTTCCGTCTGGAAAACAACCGCCTGCCTCAAACCTTGGGTGAACTGATTCCTCGCTACTTGACGAAAGCGCCCATGGACCCTTTCAACGAGCAACCGCTGCTCTATCGCCAGTCCAAAAACGGTTTCCGCATCTACAGCGCCGGTGAAAATGGGAATGATGATGGCGGCCTAACTCGCGCTGAGAAGAGCTACCCTGGCAATGACGACATGGTCTTCACCGTAGAACGGCAAAAGTGACTCACCTATTCTGGATTCTTTTCCTATCTGCGCTTATCTGCGTCCATCTGCGGTTAAAAATCTCAGCAACTCAATTCAACAAAATCCCGCGCCGGATGTACGTCGGCACATCCAGGTCTTCGCCTTTGTGCAGCGTCGGCTCGCTCTTCTCGAAGCGGCCCTTGGACACGATCTCCAGCGGCAGTTGCTGTTGAAAAGAATTGGCTGATTTGCGACGGCGCCCGCCACCCGTCATGCCGCGTGACTGCAGAAGTTCCTGCGTCTTCTCCGCCGAGAGTTCCGGTGGTGGGGCCACAAAACGTTGCGTGTGCTGCACGCTTTCATTGCGCTTCAGGAAATGCGTCTCCATCTCCGGCGCATCCGCCGCCACACTGCGATGCGACTCGATCGTGCCCGGCGATTCCGGCGCTTCCACTTGGAACCGCGAAGCCACCAGCGTGACACTCAAGCGTTGGTTATAATGCGCATCGATCGCCGCACCCAAGATAAGATGTGCCCCTTCCGCATGGCGGTTCACCTGTTCCATGATACGGTTCACTTCCGCCATCGAGAGGTCTGAGCCGCCCATGATGCTCACCAGCACGGACTGCGCGCCCGTCAGCATCTCACCACCTTCCAGCAGCGGGCTGGACAAAATCTTCTCGATGATCTCCTTCGCCCGTTGCGGACCAGTTGCCTCCGCCGTGGCAAAGAAACTCTCCGCATGCCGCCCCTTCAAGGCCGAACGCAAGTCAGCAAAATCAATATTGATCAAACCCGTCTGCGTCACGAGCCGCCAGATGCCACGCACACCATCCGCGATCAATTCATTCGTGAACTCAAACGTATCCACCAGGCTCGTGTTCTCATCGATCAGCTTGAACACCTTCTGGTTCGGCAGGCAGATCACCCCATCCGCTTCCGCCTTCAAATGTTCCAAGCCCAGCAAAGCCTGCTTACGACGACGGCTGCCTTCGCAATCAAACGGCAACGTCACCACCGCCAGCACCAAAGCGCCCGCTTCCCGCGCGATACGCGCCAGCACCGGGCTTGCTCCTGTGCCCGTGCCACCACCCAACCCGGCAACGATAAAAATCAAGTCCGCCCCCGCGCACATCTCTTTCAGATGCTCTTCATCCGCTTCCGCCGCCGCCTGCCCCATGCCCGGATCACCACCCGCACCCAACCCGCGCATATCCGCCGCACCCAGCGAATGCTTGTCCGGCACCGGACACGCCGCCAACGCCTGCGAGTCCGTGTTCAACACCGTGAGCGAAGCGTCACCCGGCGGATTCAGCAGCAGCCGCGTCACCGCGTTGCCGCCCGCGCCACCCACGCCGAACACGCGGATCGAAAGTGTCTTGCTGGCAAACCCGCCTGCATCAGATTGAAAAGCGCTCATAGGAGTCCTGATTGAAAATTAGCCGCGCCGCCCCGGCATGAACGAACCGATGGTTTCCTTGATGCCCGTGAACAAACTGCCCTTCCCGGCCTTGCTCTTGTGTTGCAACGAACCGAACTTCACCAGCCCGATGGTCGTGGCAAATTCCGCCTGCTTCAGCGCATCGCTCAAGCCATTGATCGAGCATGCTTGCCCTAACATCACAGGCATCTGGAACACCCGTTCCGCCATGTCTTGGATACCCGGAATCCTCGCCCCACCACCACAGATGATGACACCCGCCCGCAGATATTCATGCAGCCCTTGGCGGGCCAAATCCTGATCGATGAGCTGCAACGTCTCCTCGATGCGCAGCGACATGATGCGCCGCAAGTGATCGCAATTCACATTGCGCGCCGGCAGACCGACTTCATTCGTCAAAGCGATGGATTTGCCGCGCAAGGCTTCATCCATCGAAGCCCCGCCGTGTTCCAGCTTCAATTGCTCCGCCCGTCCCAGCGGCAGCTTCAGGCCATACGCCAGATCGTTCGAGATATGGTCCCCACCCACCGCCAGCACACCCGTGTGCTTCACCACACCGTTGTTATAGACCACATACTCCGTAGTGCCCGCGCCGAAATCGATCACCAGCGCGCCCAGTTCCTTCTGCGTGTTGTTCAACACCGCGAGCGAGGAGGCCAGCCCGCCAAAAACCACTTCTTCCACCTCGAGCTGCAAGCCCTTCACCGTCCGGATGGAATTCTTGATGCGGTTCAAGTTGCCATGCACCACATGCACATCGATCTCCACACGCGCCCCCAGCATGCCCACCGGATTCTGGATGCCCCGCTGCCCATCGATCGTGAAATGCTGCCGGATGGCATGCACCACATAATTCTCCGCTGGCAGATTCACCGCCTTGGCGTTACGCACCACGTCCTGCACGTCATCCTCATTGATCTCGCGATCCGCCGAGACCACCGGATGCACGCCATGATTGTTGAAGCCACGCATGTGACTGCCTGTTACCCCCAGATACACACTGCGGATTTCCACATCCGCCATCTGCTCAGCCTCCACGATGGCGTTGCGGATGTCTTCCTCAGCGGCCGCCGCGTCCGTGATCTCGCCCTTGCGCACGCCGCGCGACTTCGCCTGGCCGATGCCGATGACGCTCAGCGCGCCATTCTCGTTCAACTCGCCGACGGCAGCACACACCTTGGACGTGCCGATCTCGAGGCCGACTATGATGTTAGCTGAATCAAACATTTTTCTTGCGGGTTCGGGTGGTTTTCGCCTTCGGTGCGGGAATGGGTGCGTCTGTCCGCTGCGCAAACAGCAGCGGCACATTGTTCCTCACGGAAAGATCCAGATATCCCAGACGCTGTCCTACTCGCTGGGCAAAGTCGTGCGTCATGCGCCAGCGTTGGAACTGGCCTTCATAATCCTTCAACCGGAAAACCACCTCATTACCCTGTGAGCTGGAAACCTTCAGAACCTCCGGCTCGGAGACATCCACCTGCTTCAAATCCACCAGGCCGAACATCGGAGAATTCTCAAACGCCACCACCAGCTTCAAGGCTTCCTGCACTTGCGGGATGTCCAGCAGCTTGCCCGGACGCGGTTCACTGCCCGGCACACCCGTGATCGTTGGGAACCATTCACCAATTGGTGCCGGCTCAGACCGCAGGCTGTTGTGTGTCGGCATCATGACAAAACCATTTGCGTCCAACTGAAAAATTCGCAGTTCGTATCTTCGGGTGACATCACTCCAATACCGGTTGCAAATCTGAGCCACCGGCACACGCTCCGTCACGCGGATGCGCAAAGTCGAAGGCAGCACCCGTTCCACCGAGACATGCTGGATCATCGGCGCCAGTTCCAGGCTCTTTTTGACATCTGCCAACAGATCCTTGCGGAGCAAGTTTTCATTCGTCTTCACCTGCGACCAGCGCCGGAGGACATCCGGTGAAAGTACCCCGTCCGTCTTCACATCCACCGTCTTGATGGCAAAAGCGTCATTCTGGTACACCAACCGGTCCATGCACCACTCGCCGCCGCGCCAGATGGCCAGGCCGCCGATGATGAGCGTAAGACAGACGGCAATCACGCCGCTGGCGAGCTTGAGACGCTCCTTGCGCACCTGCTCGGAGCGCAGCTTGACCTCCAGCACGTTGTCGCGCTTCATCCGCCGGTTCTTCGTTTGCTTGCCAAAAAACATCATCGTCTTTTCCTCAGTTCTTCTTCCGCACCAGCGCCAGGTCAACCATCCGCTGGCACAGGTCTGCATAAGTCAATCCGACTGCCGCTGCCGCCTTCGGCAACAGGCTCGTCTCCGTCATGCCGGGCAACGTGTTCACTTCCAACACCACCGGCTCGCCATTCTCCCGCACCATCACATCCACGCGGGAATAATCCCGTCCGCCAATGGAATTGAACGCTCCGAGCGCCGCCGTCTGGATGGCCTTCGTCGTCTTCTCATCAAACGGTGCCGGGCACAGATATTCCGTGCGACCCGCCGTATACTTGTTCGTATAATCGTAAGCACCCTGCTTCGGCCGCACTTCCACCACTGGCAAAACTTGTCCGCCCAAAATGCCCACCGTCGTCTCACGCCCCATGATGCGCTCTTCCGCCAGCACTTCCGTGTCATGCTCCAGCGCCGCTTTCAACGCCGTCGGCCACTGCTCTTTCGTATCAACAAATTGCAATCCCACGCTGGACCCTTGCCGCACCGGCTTGATGACCAGTGGCGGTTTCAGATGCGCCGGCATCGGCTCATTGGCCGTCTTGAACACCGCAAAAGCCGCCGTCGGCACCTGCGTGTCCAAGCAGCGTTGCTTCGTCAGCACCTTGTCAAAAGCCAGCTTGCTCGCTTGCACACCGCATCCCGTATAAGGCACACCCAGTTTCTCCAACTCCGCCTGCACCGTGCCGTCCTCGCCGTAAGTCCCGTGCAGTGCGAGAAAGACCACTTGTGTGCCTTCGGCCAATTTCCAGCCGGGCGCTTTCGGGTCCAGTTCATCCACCCGATGTCCCAAACCCCGCAATGACTGCGCCACCGCCGCGCCTGTGCGTAGCGACACTTCGCGCTCGGCGGATGGTCCGCCCAACATCACCGTGATATGCAACTTCCCGCTCATGCTAATTAATCTTCCCCGATGATCTGCACTTCCGTGCGCATCTCGATGCCCCGTGCCTGCCGCACTTTTTGTTTGATGATCTCGATCAACGCCAGAACGTCCTTCGCCGTCGCCGTGCCGTCGTTCACTATAAAATTGCCATGCGCCGCGGATACCACCGCCCCGCCCACCCGCGTGCCCTTCAGGCCCAGTTCATCCACCAGCTTGCCCGCCGGGATCACCGTCGGGTTCTTGAAGATGCAGCCCGCGCTCGGTTTGGCCGGTTGCGACGCCCAACGCTTCTGGCTGTAAGCCTGCATCCGCGCATCCACGGCCGCCGGTTCATCCGCTTTACCGCACAAAATCACACCCAAGGCGATGTTCTCATCGAACAGCGCACAATGCCGGTATTCCACCGGCACTTCGCCCGCGAGACGTTCATGGACATTTCCCTCGCGATCCATGAACCGCACCGACTCCACCACCGCAAACATCTCGGACTGCATCGCCCCCGCATTCATCCGCAAACCGCCGCCGATATTGCCCGGAATGCCTTCCATGAATTCCATGCCCGCGATGCCTCGCCGCTTCGCTTCCTGCGCCACATTCTTCAACCGCGCTCCCGCACCGCAAGTCAGACGCAATCCCTCAATCTCAATTCGACTGAAATGCTCATGGGCCAAAGAAATCACCACACCCCGGATACCCCCATCCCGGATCAACAGATTGGACCCGCGCCCCAGCAGGAAGAACGGCACCTTACACGCCTGGCAAAACCGCACGATCTCCGCCAGTTCTGCTTCATTTTTCGGTTCCACAAACAAGTCCGCCTTGCCGCCCACACGCATGGTTGTGCGCTTGGCCAATGGCTCATCACGACGACACAACGTCTCCGGCGACAACTTCGTCACCAGTTCATCCAAGGCGTTCCGGTCAAAATCGCTCATGCCATTCTTCAATTCCGCCGCAAATTCATGCGCTGCTTTCGTGATATCGCCCGCACCTAAAAAGAGAACCAAGTCACCCGGCTGAAGTACAGCTTTAATCTGCTTTTTCAGGTCATTCAGCGTCGGCGCGAACTCCACCACCTGCCCCGTCTGCCGCACGGTGTCCGCAAGCATTTTGCCATCTACACCCGGGATGGGCGTTTCGCTCGCGGCATAAATCTCATTGATCCACAGGCAATCCGCCCGCTTGAACGCCGTGGCGAACTTGCCCAGCAGATGCTGCGTGCGCGTGTAGCGATGTGGCTGAAACGCCACCAGCAACCGCCCTTTCGCCAGGCCTTTCAACGCCCGCAACGTCGTCTCAATCTCTTCCGGATGATGTCCGTAGTCATCAAACACCCGCACCTGCTCATCCTGGTGAAGCTCCTGCTGCCGCCGCGCCGCACCCTTGAACGGAGCCAAAGCCTTCGCGGTGTCTTCCATCGGATTCCCCAGCGTGTGCAACAATGCCGCTGCGCCCGCTGCATTAGAGACATTCTTCTCACCCACCAAAGACAAATTGAATTCGCCTAAACGCTCTTCTCCGCGCCAGAGCTCAAACGCGTTGCTGTAAGTGCCCGTCGCTTTGCGCGTCTCGATGCGATAGGTAGCCAGCGGATTGAAACCGAAGGAAACGCTGTTCGGCCGTTGGGCGAACATCGACACCAACCGCGGATCATCCGCGCAATACGCTACAAAACCCCGCGTCTGTCCGGCGAACCGGTTAAATTCTTCACAGATCGCATCCAGGTTCGCGAAATAATCCAGATGTTCCTCATCCACATTCAGGATGATGGCATGCTCCGGATGAAACTCGCGCAACGTGCCATCACTCTCATCCGCCTCGATCACGAAATACGGCGTCTGCTCCCGGTCTTCGACGGCAAAACCACTACGAGCCCCATGGGCCGAATTCACCGCTAGCCCGTTCAGCGAAAATGTCGCATGCCGCCCCAACTGCGGCACCAAAGCCCCCACCGCATAGCTCGGTTGCGCGTTCAACTGCTTGAGCGCATACGAAAGCAACGAAGCCGTCGTCGTCTTCCCGTGCATCCCCGCCACACAGATCCCGCGCTGCTGGTGCAACAACGCCGCCAGCAATACCGCTCGGCGCACGATAGGAATTTCCAACCGCTCCGCCGATACCAGCTCGGGATTATCCAAGCGAACTGCTGAAGTATAAACCGCCAGCACTGGACGATGTTCTTCCACGATGTGCGCTGCGTGTCCCTCATAGACACGCGCCCCGCGACCGCGCAATTGGCGCACTTCCTCGCCATCCGCCAGATCGGAACCGGAGACGTTGAAGCCCAGGTCCAGCAGGAGATGACCCAGCCCGCTCATGCCGCACCCGCCCGCGCCCACGAGATGGACCGTCGCACCCGCTGGAGCCGCTGCCAGCAATGCCGCCACTTCACTGGTTATTATACGCTTCACGCCTTTGACCTGACCTGCCCGTCAGTTTCCGATATCAACGTCCGGCCACCGCATCCGCCGCTGCCGTTGCCCCTACGCCAGCCGCACCGCTGAGCGCGCCGCCGCGGCCCAGCCGGATCGATTGCAAAATTGTCTCCGCCATGTTCGCAGCCGCCATCGGTGTATGCCACTTGGCCAGTGCGAATCCGATCGCCTCACGCGTTGTGCGGTTGCCGATGAGCTCCAGCAACACCAGCTTCAACGCTTCCGGACTCGCATCCTTCTGCTCCATCAGACGCGCTGCGTTGCTGTCCACAAACGCGCGCGCATTATGATACTGATGGTTGTCCGCCGCTTGCGGGAACGGCACCAGCACCGACGGCAAACGCATCGCCGCAATCTCCGCCAGTGAGGAAGCCCCCGCCCGGCTGATCGCCACCGAGGCTGCGCCCATCGCCATCTCCATTTCACGGAAGAAGGGATACACCAATGCTTTCACCTTCTGCGCGGCATACGCTGCCTTCACCCGTTCAAAATCATCCGTGCCCGTCAGGTGCAGGTATTGCAGGTCCGGCGACATCAACGCCAGGTTCGGCAACGTCCGCATCACCAGCTCATTCACCCCTCGCGCACCTTGGCTGCCACCCATGACGAGCAGTAACGGCTTCTGCGAATTAAAGCCCAACGCCGTTTTGCATCCCGCCGGGTCCAACGGCTCGAACTGGTTCCGCACCGGCATGCCCACACTCGTCACCTTGGGTGATTTCAAGTGCGCTTCCGTCTGCGGAAACCACGTGAAAGACTGGTCCACCTTCGGCGCCAGCCAGCGATTTGCCCGCCCAGGGATCGTGTTCGAATCGTGTAAGAACGTCTTCGCCTTAAAACTCTTGCCCGCCAAGATCGGCGCCACGCTCGTGAACCCACCCATCGCCAGAACCGCATGTGGCGCTTGCTTCTGGAAACGTGCCCTGCACACCTGACGCGATTGCCAGAATTTCAAAAAGAACTGGAGATACTTCCCGCGTTGCAGACCGATGGCCGGGAGTGTGATGATATCCATCCCGCGCACCGCCTTCACCGCTTGCTGGTCCACATCCTTCGGCGACACCATCAAGGTCACCTGACAGCGACGCATCAGCAGTTCCTCGGCCACTGCAAGACCAGGAAAGAGGTGTCCCCCCGTGCCGCCACAGGCGATCACGATGGAGGGCGTTGGTGCTTTGGCTTCCATCAGGTTGTTTGGGGCATGCCCAAGGCCCCATTAGGCTGATCGCCCGTATTCTTGACCTCCACCTCGACCGGCGAAGGTGCCTGTCGCGCGACACTCAAAAGCAAACCTACCGACGTCAGCATGATCAGCAGATTGGAACCACCGTAACTGATGAACGGCAGTGAGATCCCCTTGTTCGGCAGCGCGCTCGTGACCACCCCGATATTGATGAACGCCTGCAAGCCGATCAAAAAAGTGATACCAGTCGCCAGCAACCGGCCGAAAGTATCCTTGGCCCGGCTCGCGATAAAAACTCCACTGGCTACGATCCCCACAAACCCCAACACGACCCCGAAGGTGGCGATCAATCCCAGCTCTTCACCGATGATGGAAAAGATGAAATCCGTATGATGCTCCGGCACGAAGCCGAGCTTCTGACGACCGTTGCCCAGCCCCAAACCGTTCCATCCGCCCGAACCCAGGGCAATCATCGCCTGGTAGGCCTGATAGCCTACGCCCTCTTTGTTCTCTTCCAGATAAAGCCAGCTAAATACCCGCTTCATGCGCATCGGGTCATAAGCGATGGACACTATCAAACCGATGATGGCCATCACCACCGGCGGCACGAAATAACGCATCCTTACCCCCGCCACGAGCAGCATCACGCAGGTCACGGCGGACAACAAGATGGCCGTGCCACGATCCGGCTCAATAAAGATCAAACCGACCAGCAAAGCTGCAAAACAGCCGGGAATCACCAAGCCACTCTTGAAATTGGGCATCTGGCGCTGAAACCGCTCACCATACCAGGCCAGCATGAAGATCAGCGCCATCTTCCCAAATTCCGAGGGTTGCAGACGCGCGACGCCGAGATCGAACCAGCGCCGCGCGCCATTGATTTTCAGACCGATGCCCGGGATGAGCACCAGCACTAGCAATATCGCCGCAAACCCATAGATCCACCACACGTACTTCCGCAGAATCTGGTAATCAAGCGACGCAATCACAACGCAACCGACCAGGCCTGCCCCGCACCAGACCAGTTGCATCACCAGATAATGCGCGCCCACCTGAACCATGCTGGAGCTGTAGAGCATCACCATCCCGAGCGAGAGCAAAGCGCCCACGCAAAAAATCAGGATGGAGATGGCGGATTTCATATTCGTGCTGGCGATGCTCGGCCTACCGCGGCGTAATCGGGATGCTTGAAGTAGCGGTCACCGGCGGTGCGACCGTCGTGGGGGTCGTGATGACCGGTTCCGGTACGGCAGCCGAAGCGGAGGCTTTCGCGGCCACCTTGAGCTTCTGGCCCACGCTGATGCGGTCCGTCTTCAGGTTGTTTGCCGATTTGATGGCCTTCGTCGTCGTGCCGTTCTTCTTGGCGATGCCATAGAGCGTGTCGCCCGGCTTCACTTCATACGTGATGGTGGTGGTCGGACCCGCAGATGTCGTCGGCGCGATGCTCGCGGAAGCCGTGACAGCCGGAGCTGCCGAGACAGGCACATTGATCTTCTGGCCGATCTGCAGTTTGGCCGGATTCACATTCGGATTCGCCTCGATGATCTTCTTGGTCGTCGTGCGCAGCTTGGTCGCAATAGTGTAGAAGTTATCTCCCTTCGCGATCGTGTACTGTTGCACGGATGGTGCCGGGTCACTGGTGCCCAGCGGCGGAACCGATCCAACTCCCATGTCAACTCCCGGAGTAATAGCGGTCGGCGGCAGTGTCGTCGTCGGCGTAGTGACCGTCGGCGTGACGGGAACACCCGGACTGCCGATTGCAGTCGGCTCACCGAAGGCACCGGCACCTGGATTCGTCACCACCGAACCTGCGCCGGTCGAATTGGTCGCTATCAGGTCGTTGGGATTGCTATGATACGTGCCCGCCTCGGATCCCACGGTGGGTTGTCCCGTAGCGATCTCCGTTTCCTTCGTTTCGTCTTTCTTGCAACCACCCTGCATGAGCACGCCCAGGAACAGGACGGCATGCACGGCGATGATACTGAACACGGCCACCCGGACCTTGGATTTGGCCGTGCCGGTTTGTTGTTGTTGCAGGGAACCCTGCGGGACCAATGGATTGGGGCTGTTTGCTGACATACGAGTTGGGCAGTTAGGATTTTTCGGTGTTCGGGCTGGCAACCGGCGCGATTTGTTTCGTTTTTCTTTCGCCAGATGCCAAATTGTTTAATTTCAGTTGTATCGCTTCAGTTCATTCAGTTTTCACGCCACCACTAATTGGGCGGCGCATTGTCTCACTACCAGCCATTGTGCGCTCTACCTGCTCGACCGACTGTCGAAACACGTCACCCCGGTGCTGATAGTTTTGAAACATGTCAAAGCTCGAGCAGGCCGGTGAGAGCAGAACAATATCGCCAGAAGCCGCTTGTTCAGCAGCTTCTGTCACCGCTTCTAGCAGTGAACCAACCAAGGTGCAAGGAGTAAACAGGCTCCACGACGCACGAAGTTTTTCCCGCGTCTCGCCGATCAAAAAAGCATGCTTCACGCGCCGTGATAATTGAGGCCCGACAGAATGGTACTCGAACCCTTTGTCCCGCCCTCCGGCAATCAAAAAGATGTTCTTCTCCCCGCCCTTGCCGGTGGGCATCGTCTGCAGGGCTTTGTCCAAAGCATCCGGATTCGTCGCCTTGGAATCATTCACATAACGCACGCCATTGATGGCGGCCACCACTTCGCAACGATGCGGCGCCGGGACATAGCTTTTCAGAGATTTCTGAACCTCTTCTAGCGGCAGGCGTAAGATCCGGGCCACCGCCAGGGTCGCCATCATGTTTTCTGCATTGTGCGGCCCCATCAGACGGCATTCTTCCATGTTCAACAGCGGACCGTTCCAGTTAGGGATCCGGCTGATGATGAGTCCGCGATCCAAATAGATGTCTGCGCTCTGATCCACAGCGCTAAAGGTGATGAGCTTGGACGGGATCTTGACACCGATGGCCTTCAATTGCGCCAATGCCTCACTTTGCACGATCGCCCAGTCGAACACCTGCTGGTTCTCGAAGATCCGCGCCTTGGCCCGTGCGTAATCTTCCATGCCGGAATAACGGTCCAAGTGATCCGGCGTGATGTTCATGAGCACCGCGATGCTGGGACGGAAATACTGGATGGCTTCCAATTGGAACGAGCTGACCTCCAGCGTCACCAGGTCCAGTTCCTTCGTCTGCTCCACCACCGCGCACAATGGCGTACCGATGTTCCCCGCCGCCACCGTACGCTTATGATTTTGCGAGAGAACACGTTCCACCAATTCCGTCGTGGTGGTCTTGCCATTCGTGCCCGTGATGGAGATGTTCAGGCACTGGGAATATTGGTAGCCCAGCTCCATCTCGCTGATGAGATGCAAGCCCCCCTCACGCACCTGTTTCACCAGCGGCAAGGTCGGCGGCACACCCGGGCTCAACACGCCGAAATCAAATTTTCCCTCGGGCGCATCGACGGCTCCCAGTAACACTTCGAGTCCTTCCGAGCGCAGATGGCTGGCTTGCCGCTCAAGGTCATCAGAGGTGGCACTGTCCACCACGGTGACCTGCGAACGCATCTTCTTAAGAAAACGCGCCGCCGCCACCCCGCTCTTGCCGAGGCCGATCACCAACACGGACTTGTCTGACAGATCGTTCATCTAATTTTTTAACGGAGCTTCAGCGTGCTTAGGGCTACGACAGCACAGAGTATGCTCAAAATGTAAAACCGCGTGGTCACTTGTGATTCATACCAGCCCTTGCGCTCAAAGTGATGATGGATGGGTGCCATCAGGAACACCCGGCGCCCTTCGCCAAACCGCTTCTTCGTGTATTTGAACCAGCCACGCTGGATCATCACCGAAGCAGCTTCCACCACGAACACACCACCGGCGATCACCAGCACGAACGGTTGATGGATCAACACTGCGACAATCCCCAACGCACCACCGAGCGCCAGCGAACCTGTATCACCCATGAACACCTGCGCCGGATGGCAGTTGAACCAAAGGAAGCCCAAACCCGCGCCAAACATGGCTGAACAAAAGATCGTCAATTCGCCCGCACCCGGGACATAAGGCACTTGCAGATAAGCGGAGATCTTGCTGTTACCCGCGATGTAAGTCAGCACGATGAACACCACTGAGACGATGGTTGTGCAGCCAATCGCCAGACCATCAAGACCGTCCGTCAAATTGACCGCATTGGAGCTGCCCACGATGGTAAGGACTACCAGCACAATGCCAACGAGACTCGCGCCGGTAAGCACCGGATACTTGTAGAAAGGCACCATGATATCCGTCACCAGCATCTTGGTGGCGGGTAGGGCCCACAGATAGACCGCAATGAAAATGGCCAGTCCAAACTGCACCACCAGCTTCACATTCTCCGCCGCCCCTTTGCTGTTCTGCAGGGCGATCTTGGCGTAGTCGTCGTAGAAACCCAATCCCGCCAGCACCACGACGGAAAGCAAAGTGAGCAGGATCAGCGGATTCATTTGCGCCCAGAGCAGTGCGGAGATATCCAGCGCCACCACGATCATCAGCCCGCCCATCGTCGGCGTGCCCTTCTTGCTCAATCGGGATTTCAGGTCCCCGCCCTCTTCCGCCTTGTCCAGATAGTCCTGGCCGAACTTCAATTCCTTGAGCCAGCGGATGACTTTCGGTCCCAGCCAAAGGCTCAGCAACAGCGCGGTGATCGCCGCACCCGCGCTGCGAAACGTGATGTAGCGAAAAACGTTCAGGAAGGAAGCGTATCCTTCCCAGGATGTTCCTTGACTGGCCTGCAGAATTTCTTGTGTCAGGTAATACAGCATCCAAACCCTTTAACCCTTGCCCGTCATTCCCCGTGCACGACGTTCACCCAGCAGACGGATCGCAAAGCGCGGCAACCCCAAGCGGGCGGCCAAACGTGCCTGCCGGTCATTCCGTTCCGCCATCCCGGCGTCACGCCACTCCTCGCCTTCCGGCGAGGCGCCGGTGTGGCCGGCCATGATTTTATCAGCAGATTTCGGCATAATAGATTCGTGATTTTCCGTTAACTTAAAGCTTCCAGTACCCGTTCCAGCCGGCTGCTCCGTGAGGCTTTCACGAGCAGCATATCCCCCGGTTGCAACCACAGGCGCAGTTCCGCCGCAGCGATCTCCGTATCCGCACATTCCTTCACCAGCGGAATGCCGCCGACCTTCGCCGCACTGGCCGTCACCTGCCCCATGCGGCCAATGGCGAGCAATCCATCAATCTTCAAATCCGCCGCGTGCCGGCCTACTTCGGCATGAGCCGCAGCGGCAGAAGCCCCTAGCTCCGCCATGTCCCCAATCACCGCCATGCGCCGTCCGCTACACGGCAAATCCACCAACGTCTGCAAGGCCGCCAGCATGGAGTCCGCATTAGCGTTGTAGCTGTCATCCAGCACCGTCACGCCTTTGCGCTCGGAGACTTGCAACCGCATCTTCGGCACCGGGCAATTCGCCAGGCCGCGCTTCAATTCTTCCGGGCTCAAACCCAGTTCCGCACCCACTGCCAAGGCCAGTAGCGCATTCGTGATCTGATGCCGTCCCAAAAGCGGCAACCGGTAAACCCCGTTGAATTCAGCCTTGGGAGCTGTCACTTCCAGCTCCGTGCCCAGCAAGTCGGCCTTCACCAATTTGCCCGACCAATCACCACGTCCACGCTGGCTCACGCTGATCACCGGACAGGTTGCACGACGCAAAATGTGTTCCATCCACGGACTGTCGAGATTGACGAAAAGCCGTCCATCCGCAGGTAACAATTCCGCCAGACAACCCTCTTCCTGAGCCACGCCGACCAGGTCGCCAAAAAACTCTAAGTGTTCACGGCCGATGCTCGTGATGACACCAAACTTGGGTTGGATGAGTTTCACCAGCGGAGCCAACTCACCCGGATGATTCGTTCCCACTTCCAGCACGGCGGCCTGATGCTTCGCCGTCAGCTTCAGCAATGTAGCGGGCACGCCGATGTCATTGTTAAAGCTCGCCTCACTCTTCAACGTGGCGAACTTTTGCCCCAGAACGGAACCCAAAAGCTCTTTCGTGGTGGTCTTTCCGTTCGATCCCGCCACTGCTGTGACTGGGATGCTAAATCCCTGACGATACGCCGCTGCGATCTGGCCGTAAGCCACGCGCGTGTTTGGCACCACAATCACCGGACAACGTTTCCAACCGGCAGGCACCTTGCCCTGCTCCGCGACGATGGCCGCCACGCCTTTGCCCGCGACTTCTTCCAAAAATTGATGTCCATCAAACTTATCCCCCGCCACCGCCACGAAGACATCGCCGGGACCAGCCGTGCGCGAATCCGTACTGACGCCAGTGACGTTGACTCCGTCCACTTTTCCTTGGACTTGAGCTCCACAACTTTCCGCAATTCTATTTAACGCCAGTTTTTCCATCGCTTCTCAAGACGCGGAATAACCCATCGCTTCCAACGTTTCCTGTGCATAGACCCGGTCATCAAACGGAACCACCGTGTCTTCAAATTCTTGATACGTCTCGTGACCCTTGCCTGCGATGAGCACCAAGTCACCGGGCTTCGCCATACGGATGATCTCGTCAATGGCCCGGCTGCGATCTAGTTCCACTTGATAACCATCGGTGCGCACGGAACGGAAGCCCTCTTCCACCATCGCGGCGATGGCTGCGGGCTTTTCTTTGCGCGGATTGTCCGTCGTGATGAAAGTGTAGTCCGCCAGTTCTGCAGCGACTTTGCCCATCTTGGCGCGCTTGCCGGTGTCGCGACTGCCGCCGCAACCGAAGGCCAGGAGCAAACGCCCTGGGGTCAGCTCACGCATCGTGGCGAGCACATTGCGTAACGCGTCATCCGTATGCGCATAGTCCACAAACACACCGAAAGGCTGGTTCGCCGTCACCGCCTCCAAGCGACCCGGCACCGGTGGAATCGACACCAGTGCCTGCTTGATATGCGCCACTTTCACATCGAGCGCGAGGGCCGCGCCGATCGCGGCCAAGGCGTTGTAAACATTATGACGACCGATAAGAGGAAGCTTGATATCAAAGGTCTGTGATTCCGTCAGCACCGTGAAATTGGTCTCCGTCGCCCCCAGCTTCACGTTCACGGCACGCAGCTTGGCATTCTCCTTCATGCCGTAGCTGAGATTGACTTCCAATTCGGATTCGCGGCCCAAGCGCTCGCCGAAGGCGTCATCGATATTGATGACCGCCGTGCTCTGCTTGCCACCAGAGAACAAGGGGCTGAAAAGTTTCTTCTTGGCCTGATAATAGGCCTCCATGTCCGTATGATAATCGAGATGGTCCTGTGTCAGGTTGGTGAAGATGCAGACATCGAAATCCACGCCATGCACGCGGCCTTGATCCAAAGCGTGCGAGCTGACTTCCATCACACAGGAGCTGCAACCGGCGCGCAGCATCTGCGAGAGCATCTGTTGGGTTTCCAGCGCTTCCGGCGTGGTGCGATGCGCGGGAATCATGCGATCCCCCACTTCATAACGCACCGTGCCGATGAGTCCGGTCATCTGGCCCGCCACTTCCAAAATCTTCTTCACCAGGAACGAAACCGTCGTCTTCCCGTTCGTTCCCGTGACGCCCACCATCTTCATCTTCCGGCTGGGATGCTGGTAGTAGGCCGCCGCCATGCGAGCGAGAGCTTCACGAGAATCTGCGACCTTCACCTTCGCCGCACGCAGGGAGGAAAAACCGTTTTGTTCACAGACGATCGCTGCCGCACCGCGATCAATGGCGCTGGTGATGTAGTCGTGTCCATCCACGTTTTGCCCGCGCACCGCCACGAAGACCATGCCGGGCGTGACGCGCCGGGAATCATAAGTGATGCCCAGCACCTCACGCTGCAGGTTGCCTTCGACCCGCATCGGCTGCAGGTCATTGATGAGTTCTTTTAGTTGCATGGCGGGTGCGGTCAGTGGCGACGTGCGGCGAGCAGACCCGACTTCGATTTCTGATTGGTCGTGGTGGTAAATTGCTGGTCCGGCACCGGCTTCTCCGGGCGGAGATTCAGATAGCTGGCGCTGCGTTCGGCGATGCCGTGGAAGAATGGCGCAGCCGTAGTTCCGCCGTAGTAACCATTCTTCGGTTCATCCAGCACCACAGAGATGCACAGTTCCGGATTATCAGCGGGGAAGAAACCGATGAACGACGAGAAATACATGCCCGGTGCGTAAGGCGGCTTCTGCGCGGTGCCCGTCTTGCCCGCCACCGTATAGTAATCGAGCATCGCCTTGGCGGCCGTGCCTTTGTCCGAAACCACCGTCTTCAAAGCCGTCACCATCTCACGCGCAGCCGCCTCGCTCACGGCCTGGCGCACCATCTGCGGCTGATACTTCACCACCGCATGACCTTGTGAATCTTCCAAGCGGTCCACCATCATCGGGCGCATCAACTTGCCTTTGTTGGCGATGGCAGACATGGCCATTACCATTTGCAGAGGAGTCGATGCGATCTCGTGCCCCATCGGAATGCGCGAGATGGAAATCTTGTCCCAGTTTTTCACCGGATGAACGATGCCGCGAACTTCACCCGTCAGCGGAATTCCAGTGCGCTCACCAAATCCGAATGCTTTGACATAGTCATACAACCCCTGCTCACCCATCTTGAAAGCGATCTTCGCGGAACCGATGTTCGAGGAAAACGTGATGATCTCTTCCACGGAGAGCATACCGTAGGAATGGTGGTCGCGCAGCAATTTGCCTGCATAGTAAAACCGGCCATTTTCACAATCAAATCTGTCATCCAGGGTCACCAGTCTTTCATTCAAAGCACCGCTAACCACCACGATCTTGAACGTGGAACCAGGCTCAGACAGGTCCGTGATGATGCGGTTGCGGCGATGCGCTTCTTGCGAAGCACCCGGATCATTGGGATTGAAGGTCGGCAACGTGGCCATCGCCAAAATCTCACCCGTTCTCGGACGCACCACGATAGCCGACGCACTGATCGGAGTGTGCTTCTTCATCGCTTCAGCCAGCTCCGTCTCCACGATGTGCTGGATGCCGGCATCGATTGTCAGCACTACGTTCAAGCCATCCTTCGCCTGAATCTCCTGTTCGCGATAGGCGACCAGTTCACGCTTCGCGCGGTCCGTCTCCGTCATGCGCCAGCCGGGGACACCACCGAGCTTGGCATTCAGCACGCGCTCAATGCCTTCAATACCGGTGGTCTCGATCACCTTTTCGCCGTCCACTACGCGCTCACCCGTCCCCACATAGCCGAGCACATGAGCTGCGAGCGATTCGTTCGGATAGATCCGCAACTGGTCATCCACGACATCTGGGAAAATCGCCTTGGTTCGGAGGTTGCGATAGAAACCGCGCTCGGCCTTGGTCAAAGCTTTTTCATCCACCGGCAGTTTGAGATCTGCCATCGCGTCCACGATCGACTGCCACGCTTCCACCTTGACCTTGCGCTTCAGCACGACATAGCGGTTCGTCACCAGCACCCCGAGCTCATTGGTGCGCAGACGGGGCTGCAGGCGGGCGAGCAGCTCGGATTCGTTCACCTCCAAAAGCGGTGCGATGGCCCGGGCGACTTCAGGCGCGTGGGACCCCAGTAGCGTGGGATCGGCGCAGACTGTTTTGACGAAGACGCTCGCCGCGAGAAGATTTCCGCGAACGTCCCTTATCTCACCCCGCTTGGGTTCGAAATTGATTTTGCGCTCGGTGTTGTTCTTCGCCAGGTCACGCAGCTCTTCATGCCGCAAAACCTGCAGATCAACCAGCCGGTAGCCGAGCGCGCAGAAGGCTGTGACCAGCAGCAAAGCTAGCGTCAGCAAACGGCGAAATGGCACCGACATGACCATGGTATTGAATCCTGAATTGCCTGCTGCCTGCGGGTCCCGGCATCTTGGCCGGCCACCCGAGCGCATCGGCGAAAATTTGTTTGTGCGACGCCACTACGGATTGTTGGCCCCACCCCTGACCGCGGACGCCACCGGGCGTTCCATGGCCACCTGTCCCCCATCGTACGGGAGCTCTACCATCCGCACGATCTGGCCTGGCTGCATCGGCACCAGTCCGAGTTGAAGTTCACGCACGCGGGCATCGATAGTAGGCGGCGAACACATCAAGGCCAGTTGACGGCTGCGCAAGTCGTTTTGGCGCCTCAACTCCGCCAGCTTGACCTCGCGCTCTTTTTGCTCCTTAGCCAAAGCTCCAATCTGGCTCTGCTGCCAGACAAAGCCGATCGCCGCCGTGGCGATGAACAGGCAGAACAGGACGGCGATGATCGCCGGTCTGAACCGCACGCCTGCTGCTTCATTTTTTCGATTCCGCGCCATCTTAAACCTCAAACTTTCTCCAGCACCCGCAGTTGCGCACTTCGCGCCCGAGGGTTGCGGACGAGTTCTGCCTCGCCCGGTAAAATTGCTTTGCGGCTGATCAACCGCATCTTCGGCACACAGTCCTGCCGCAGTTCCGGCACATCCACTTCTCCCGGAAACGTGTAATCCCGCGCCATCTCCCGGCCCCACAGCTTCACCGTCCGGTCTTCCAACGAGTGGAACGTGATCACCGCCAACCGCCCGCCGGGCTTCAACACTTCAAACGCCGCCACCAAACCCCGCTCCACGAAACCGATCTCGTCATTCACCGCGATCCGCAGGGCTTGAAAAATCTTTGTGGCCGGATGCGCCTTCCGCCCGGCCCGGGGCGATACCCGCTCGATCAGATCGGCCAACTGCTTCGTCGTCGTAAACGGCCGGTCTTCCGTGATGACCCGCGCAAACCGTCGCGCCTGCGGCTCATCCCCATACGCCTGAAAAATCCGCTCAAGTTCCGCCGCTGGCCATCCATTCACAATCGTCGCCGCCGTCACCGCCTGCCGCGTATCCATCCGCATGTCCAACGGCCCTTCCGCCTGGAAACTGAACCCGCGCTCGGCCACATCGAGCTGCGGCGAACTCACACCCAGGTCAAAGAGCACTCCGTCACAACTGTTGGTCGGCAACCACTCACCCAACCGGTCAAACGTTCCCCGCTGGATTTCCCAGCGCCCCGTAAATTCTGCCAATCTCGCCTTCGCCGTCTCAACGGCGACGCCATCTCGATCGCAACCAAACAGCCATCCACTCGGGCTGCTGGCTCTCAAAATGGCTGCTGCGTGTCCAGCCCCACCGAGTGTCCCGTCCACGTACCGGCCGCCCGTCTTGGGCTGCAGGGCCGACAGCACCTCCTCCAGCATCACTGGAATGTGGATGAAGTCGGTCACGTTGCATTGCCTTGGGTTATTTCCACCGGCGTCCCAGACTGAACAGTTTCGCGGTCAGCCAGCTCCAGGCGGCTCCGCCCTTGCTCTGCGGCACAACCTTCGCCGCCGAGTTGACGATCCCTGGCTGCTTCGGCGCCGCCAGTTCAAAATCCGTTTCACTCAAGTCGTTGCGGATCACCTTTACCTGATCCAGCTTCAACTCGGTCTGTTGCAAGGCCCCGAATTGCGCGGCCGCCTTTTCCGCCCGCGCCTTCACCCGCTGGCCAAACAACGTCTCCCGCAGGGTCTTCCCTGACACTGCTGTCGCGGAGGAGATATGCGGCCCCGAGCCCGAAGACTCTGGAGCCGCATCGGTCCCTCCCCCGGGTGCATCCGGGAAAAGTGTTTCATCCGCATCCGGCCGGACTGGCGTATCAAAGCGCGGCAGGCGCTTCTTCTCATCCACGCGGAACGGACTCGGCTCATCTGATGCCCGCCGAACCGTCTTCGATGCAGCTAACAACGAACCTGTTTCCATAACTCAGTTCCTCTAGATAAGCTTGAACGCTTCCGACTGGAGCGCATCGTCCACCTTGGACGCCTGCTCCCACCGTTCGGGATTCCAGATCTCGAACCGGTCCACCAACCCCACAAACATCGCTTCCTTCGTGATCCCCACCGCCGCTGCCATCGCTTCCGGCACACAGATACGGCCCGACTTGTCCACCGTGGCCGAGGCTGATTTCCGACCGAGCAACCGCCGCAACGACTCCGCTTTCGGGTCCGCGAAGGGCATCGCCCTCAACTTCCCCACCAACTGCGCCATCTCTTCCGGAGGCAGAACCAACAGACATGCATCCGCTATCCCGGCGCTGGGCCACAAAATCAGAGTCAACTCCACGTCCGGCTGATGCGGACGCCACTTGGCCGGGACCTGCACCCGACGCTTTTCGTCCACCCCGTGACGAAAGGTCGAGCTGTAGTAAATCGGCGCTATGGTTTCAGTTGATGACATTGAACACAGAACTCGGTTTCAGGGCCCATCATCCACCGCGTTCCCACTACGCCCCACTTTATGCCACTTTCCCCCACTTTAGTCAACTTTTAACTCACCCGTAAATTGCTCACAAGTTATCCACATTTTACTTTAACGTGAGAGTAGGCCAAATCCGTAGTATTACGCAGAAAGCCAATATTGAAAATATTTCTCCACTCGTAGGGGACAGGTAGTTTTTTGTTCCTGCATTTAATCACGTTACCGATATAGCGGTCAAAATAGGGTGTAAACCCTGCCATCGAAAAATGGGCAACCCTGCCACTTCACACTCTCGAATGTCGCTTTAAGGATATTTTCACCCCACTTCGCTCCTCTAAAGATTCTCTTTTCCCCACCCCCTCATTCCTGCTTCATTGCCCCGTGCCTGAGACTACATTGCGCACTTTGGATTTTGACTACGCTTTGCCGCCGGAGCTGATCGCCCAGCATCCGGTCGCGCGGCGTGACGAGTCGCGCCTATTGGTCCTGGACCGTTCGACTGGTCAGATCACCCATCGACAGTTCTCGGATCTGCTAAGCTGCCTCCGTCCCGGTGATACTTTGGTGCTGAACAACTCGCGGGTGATTCCCGCTCGGCTCAGGGGTGTCAAACGCGGTAGCGGTGGTCAGATTGAAATTCTGCTCACCGAGGAGACAGCAAAAAATGACTGGTGGGTGATGTTGCGCCCGGGCAAACGCGTCCGTCCTGGAACCCAGATCGATTTCATCCAGCACGACGGTTCCCCTGCTCCACTCAGCGCGGAAGTGCTGGAGAAAAATGCAGAAGGTCACTGCCGGCTCCGATTTTCATGCCCGGGCAATGTGCTCGATATCATCGACACCTTGGGCGAAATCCCGTTGCCGCCTTACATCGCCCGTGAAGCTGGCGCATCGAGCACAGAAGATCTGGAGCGTTACCAAACTGTTTATGCGCAAGCCCGCGGTTCGGTAGCCGCACCCACGGCGGGACTGCATTTCACGCCGGAATTACTCGCGCAGATCAAAGCGCTTGGCGTGAATATTCACTACGTCACGCTGCATGTGGGCCTGGGTACGTTCGCGCCGCTCAAAGTGGAGAACATCGCGGAACACCGCATGCACACGGAACGATTTGAGATCAGCGATGAGACAGTGACAGCGATCGAGCAAACGAAAGCCAAGGACGGACGCGTGATCGCGATCGGCACCACGACTGTGCGCGTGTTGGAATCTGCCGCTGCGCAGCATGAGGGAAAATTGACGGCGATGCGTGGCACCACGCGCATTTTCATTTATCCGCCGTATCAGTTTCGCGTGGTGGATGGTCTCGTCACGAACTTCCATCTGCCGCAATCCACCTTGCTCATGCTGGTAAGCGCGTTCATGGCTCCGGGTGAGATGCGCGGCAAAGAAATGGCGCTGCAGGCTTATGCGGAAGCGGTGCGCGAGAAATATCGCTTTTTCAGTTACGGCGATGCGATGCTGATTTTGTGAAGCCGATGGCCAAGCAACCAAAACGTCCGTTCGTTTATCTTAATCTCGCCATGACGGCGGATGGCAAGATCGCGACGGCGAACCGCGCCATCACCACGTTTGGTTCGGAAAAAGATTCCGACCAGTTTTATAAATTGCGCGCCACGGCCGATGCCATCATGTCTGGCGCCCGCACGGTAGATACGCTGCCCATCACATTGGGCAACGGCGGCGAGAAGTATCGCAAGCTGCGCTGCAAAAACGGGCTCAGCGCTCATGCGCTCCGCATCGTCGTCAGCGGCACGGCGAGCCTCAATCCAGACGCAGAAATATTTAAGCACCGGTTCGCTCCCATCATTCTGCTCACCAGCAAGAGCGCAGCGAAAGCCCGCATCAAAAAACTCGCTCCACTCGTTGAGGACATCGGGCAGTTCGGCGAAGACGAGCTCGATATCGCCCGCGCCCTGGAATGGTTGCAGCATAAATGGAAAGTGAAACGACTGCTCTGTGAAGGCGGTGGCGGGCTGAACGATCTGCTCTTCCGTGCGGATGTCGTGGATGAGATCAATCTTACCGTCTGCCCCTTTATTTTTGGCGGCCGCACCGCACCCACGATTTCAGAAGGCATCGGGCTTCCACACCTCAGCGATGCCCGGAAATTCGACGTCAAATCGATGAAACAGGTCGCTGATGAGATGTTCTTGGTGTTTCATCGCAAATAATTCTCGTAATTAAAGACAGAGGAAATACAACGAACCCGATGCAGCCAGAAGGAACACCGGTTCCCCAGCAGACTGGAGGTAGCAATCCGACACCGTTGGCCCCCGGCCAGCTTGTGGGCGGAGGCCGCTATGAGTTGCAGCGCATACTGGACAAGGGCGGCATGAGCAGCGTCTGGCTGGCGGAAGATTCCCGTTTGCATGAGAAGGTCGCCTTAAAATTTCTGCCTCCGGAGATTGTGAATGACCCCGCCGCCTTCCGCGAGATGCAGAAGGAGACGACCAAGAGCCGTAAATTTTCCCACCCGAACATCATCCGCATCTACGACCTGCATGAATCATCCGATGAAGTCCCCTTCATCTCGATGGAGTTCATCGAGGGTGAGAACCTGCACAATCTCAGCGGCCAGCAGCCCCACGGTTTTTTCACTTGGGAACAGCTTAAGCCTTGGGTGAGGCAACTGTGTGACGCCCTCACCTATGCGCACGGTGAAGGTGTCATCCATCGTGATCTGAAGCCCGCGAACATGATGGTGGATACGAAAGGCCGCCTGAAACTGGCGGACTTCGGTATCTCCATGACGGTGGATGAATCAAAGCGGCGGGGTAACTCCAATCCCATCAACGGCACACTGGGCTACATGAGTCCACAACAACTCAGCGGTCATCCGGCGCACGTGACGGATGACATACACGCAATGGGAGCGACGCTCTATGAATTGCTCACTGGTCGCCGGCCTTTCCACTCCGGCGACATCTATGCGCAGGTGATCAGCACCAAGCCCAAGCCCTTGAATGAAACGTTGTGGGAACAGGGTTTGACCAACGATATCCCGCCGGATGTCAGCTCCTTGATCATGGCGTGCCTTGCCAAAGATCCAAGCATGCGACCCGCCAGCGCCAAGGTGGTGGCCGAGTGGCTCGACCTCAAGAGTGGCGAAGCGTCAGGCAATCAATTCGTGGCGCAAGCAGTGGGCGACGGCCTGGCCGGGCATCCCGATTCAGAAACGATTCCAGGTCGCACCTCTGGCAGCTTGCTCCGGAAGGTCATCACACGGTTGGTCGCTTATCTGGTGATTCTGTGCGTGATCGTCACGGCCATCCTGATCTCCCGCGCCAAGCTTGAAGAGATCGCCATCGGAGAAAGCCCAGAGATCACCACCAAAACGCAGCCCTCCGGTCCACCCAGCGTGATGGCGATCAAAACGGTCCCGACCAACGCTGCAGCGACCGCCGTAGCAGCGACCCTGAAAAAACCGGGCAGCATTGATCATCGGTTTGCGCCCCAAGGCTGGCCTAATAAAATCGTTTTCGCGGCCGTGGATCAGCTCAATAACAAATATGTCATCGGCGGTGATTTCACCAAAGTCGGAACCAACGATTGCAGCCGGATCGCCCGTTTTAATTCCGACGGTTCGCTGGACACCAGTTTCAACCATCCGGGCGGCATCAACGAGGAGATCGGCACGATGCTGCGATTGCCGGATGGCAAGCTGCTGATCGGCGGCCATTTCGTGGAAGTCTATGGGGTGAATGTGGGCCGGCTCGCCAGGCTGAATAGCGACGGATCTTTGGACCGAAGTTTTTCCGTCAAAGTGCCGGACTCTTACATCAATTGTATCGTGGCGCAACCTGACGGAAAAATCCTCATCAGCGGCAAGTTCTCGCGAGTCGAACCCAGCAAAATCACACGAAACGGAATCACCCGCCTGAACAGTGACGGCAGCGTGGACGAGACGTTCAATATCGGGCAGGGAGCTAACGACGCGGTCGATCGCATGCTGTTACAACCGGATGGGAAAATCATTCTGGCCGGCAAATTCACGATGTTCCAAGACCGCCCATGCTCGCGCATCGTGCGGCTCACCCCTGCCGGCCTGGTTGACGGCACCTTCGCCCCCGGCTCGGGCTTCGACGCGGATGTGATGGCCTTGGAACTGGAACCGAACGGCAATATTTTGGCCGGAGGCCATTTCACCCGCTACAATGGCCGGGCCGCCAATAGCATCGTTCGCTTGGGACCAGACGGAAGCATTCGGGGAAGTTTCGGGTTTGGAGCGAACGCTTTTGTCGGGGTTATCAAGATGGCCGGACCCGACCGGATCTGGGTTGGTGGAAATTTCACGCTCTTCAACCGCGCGCCATTTCCCCGACTGGTTCTGATAACCCTGAACGGAGAGGTGGCTCCTGAATTTATGCCGGCTTTGGGCACCGATGGTTCCGTCAGGACGTTGACTCACATACCCGGCGAGCGCCTGTTGGTGGGGGGAAATTTCAATAGTTTTGCCGGACAGCCAAAACCGCACCTGGTGATGTTGCATGCGGGCAAGTCCACTGCGACTAACCGTACCTCAACCATTTTCACTCCGGGTTTCAGTCCACCGCGCAAATAACCAAAGCAAGTCGGCGAGACGGTTCAGGTAGATGATGACCTCGTCGTTCTGCAGCATCCCCTGCTCGTGCAACGCACAGACACGACGTTCAGCACGACGACACGTAGTCCGAGCCACATCAAACGCAGCCGAGTGAACCGTGGCACCCGGAGTGGCCCAGCCTTTGAAGGAGACTTTCTGCGCCTCGATCTCCGCGACCAATTTGTCGAGCTTGGCCGTCATCTCGGGTGTCACCAGTAGAAATCCGTCTTTCACGTAACGCGGGAGATCATCCACAGCGGTGGCCAATTCACCCATCAAGGTCACGAGGTCTTTCTGGATGACGAGAAGATTTTCCTTCGCGAAATCGTGAGTAGCGGTGGCGCGGGCCATGCCTAGGGCGGTGTTGAGTTCATCCACGCAGCCGTAAGCTTCCACGCGCGGATGGCTCTTGGGCACACGGCGATTGTACATCAGGCCCGTCGTGCCTTTGTCCCCGGTTCTGGTGGCGATGCTCATGAGGGCGGACTGAACACGATGTCAGGAAGACCTGCAAGGTCGGAAATCTGTCTTACAGGGAAAACTAAAGGGTGGAAAAAGCGGCGTGACAATTCATCACGCCGTGATGCTTTTGCAAAGTCTCCGGTTGCCACTCCAAAACCTCAAAACTCCGTCCACGAGGCGATCTTCCATTCGGTCATACCACCGTTGTCACCCAGCTTCTCATCATAATGGAAGTTGAAGTGACCATTGTAGCTGACGCTGCCCACGATGGCTGCACCTTGAAAATCGTCCGTGTCATTGCCGCCGCCTTTGCCTTGCAGATTCGCATTGGGCGCATAAACCGTCCCGACGTAGGCGCCATTGCCCGCCAGTTTGACCACGGTGCAATCGCTGAGGCCGAAAATGCTCATCTTTTCCGTGTCGCCATTTTGATTGAAGACACCGTTGCCGGCGATCTTGGCCTCCACGCCGCTGCCGGAACCGTCGCCGATGTAGAGCTTCAGGCTGGCACCAGGCAGAATGGTGATGCGGGCATTGCCCGCCAGGCTGATGCCGTCCGTGCACCAGAGCACCGCATTGCCGCGAACGAGAATCTCCTTGCTGCCGCTGATGCTGATGGAGGTCGTCTTGTAGTTCTCACTGTCTAAAACGTATTCGTAACTCGAAGTGGTGGTGCTGACAGCATTGGTGGTTGATGTCGAATACGTGTAGGTCTTGGTCGTGTACACGTACCTGGTGATGCTGTAGGTGTAGCTGTCGATCCGGTTGTAATGATAACGCGTGGGCGTGGTCGTCATCGTATACGGAGGAATATATGTGCCGGCCGCCGGGGCGGAATGCGAACCAGTGATGCTGGTCGTATTTGTCGTCACCGTTCCTACCGAAGCGCCCGGCCAAGACGTGGTGTTGGTATTAACGGATTGCGTCGTGTAAGCGCCCGATGCCGGTGGCGTCAAATTCGTGTAAGACCCGGTATTGGTAATCACTCCGCTGGCGGGAAACGGACTGGGCAGCACATTGGTGGTGATCGTGGTACTGCCGACGCTGAAATTGGTCACCGTGACCGTGCCCGAGCTGGGAGAAAAGCCGCCGGCAAACGGTTCACCGACCGGCGGAAAGGACATGCTGAGATCATTGGCCGAACTGCCGGTGTGAGGCGAGCTTATCGTATAGCCAGGACCGGTCGCCGTGTCGCCCTTGATGATGCTGCCGCCCGTGATATTCCCGCCGACGGCGCCTACGAAAGCGTTGGAATTCGCCGTGGCCGCATTGTAGGTGACGGTTATACGCGAGTCATAGCTGTCCACCACACTGCCCGGTCCCAGAGTGATGGCACCCTTCGCCACCAAACCCTTCATCCCGCTCGTCTCGCGCGTGGTGTTCACCCGCACGGCACGCATCACTTCACCTTTGCCCAGCGGTGCAGAAACATAGCCGTAGCTGGTCACCACGGGCGGATTCGCCGCGCTGATGCTCACTTCATAGCGTGATTCGCCTACCGTATTAGTCTTGTTGTAAGTTCCCGTGGCCAGCACCCAGCCGTTGGTGGCGCGGTTCGCATCACCGATGCTGTTCAGGTGCGCCAGTGCCTCCTCGATGCCGGCTTCGCACGCCGGGATGGCGGTGTTCCAAGTCTGCGAGCGCATCACATTGAGATGCTGCGCCTGCACCATGGACAGATAGCTCGCCAGGGTGAGACCGATGATGCCCGAGATCACCACGGTGATGATGAGCATGCTGCCTTGCTCGCGGGAGGAACGCCTGATAATCATAACGGCTTAAGGGTTGTTACGGATGACGATGCGTGCGGACTGCACGCTTTCCGAGTTGATCAAATTACCCAGCAAAGAGCGGGAACACGTCCACGTGACGATGATGGACTTGGCATCATTGGTCGTCGTGGTCGTGTATTGGTTAAAGGAATTGCTGACCACATTCCGCTGGAACATGCTGAATTTAAGCTGATTGCAATCCTCCAGCAAAATACTCGATCGAGTTCCCAAAGTTTCGGTGAGCCGTTTGGTGCCGCCGGAAAAGTTGTAGGTCAGAGTCTGGCCTTCGTAGAGAAAGGTCACATTCGTGGAACTGAATGAAGTCAGTCGCGAAGCGGACCGGATCTTCAACGTCATCTGGTCGAGCGCATTGCGGCTCTGCCGGTCCAGATCCGCGTAGTTGGACAAGGCGGCCATGCTGCGGGCCGTGTAAAAAGAGAGTGAAGCCAGGGCCGCCATCACCACGCCACCAATCCCCACGGCGATCATCATCTCCACCAGGGTCATGCCCCACGTCCGCCGGCGTTTCAGTTTAATAAACATAGTCGTGGATGCCGCGTTGGGCGACGAGGGTTTGCATGCTGCGGCTGCGGCGGATATTGCCGTTGGTCCAGGCGACAGTCAGCGTGGCCAGACGCATCGCGTTGGTGTAACCACTGTTAACGGGAGCAGCGCCCAGCTCGATGGTGCCGACAAACACCGTGCCCGCGCCCGCCGGTGTGCTCAAACCTTGGACAGATGATGCCGTAGTAGAGGCGTTGGTCGTGTTGGAAGGCATCAACCGTTCGGCGAAAGCAGCCGGGATAAAGCCGGCCGTATTCATCTGGTCCCATGAATAGAGCCGGAGCAGCTCGATCTTCTCGATCATGATCTGCGTGGCCCGCATGTTCTCACGGGCCGTAGAGATCACTGCGAGCCCCTGCGTGATGCCCGCATAGAGGGAGACGAACATCAAGGCCACTACGGCCATTGAGATCATCACCTCAATCAGCGTAAAGGCACCTTTGGCGGAGGTTTTCCTGCTATTCTTAGTTGAAAATCTCATAGGCAGCGAATGTTTCGATGGAATGTGACTCTATCCATTGTGCATTCGCACAACAGAGATAGAAGCAGCGGCGATGCCACTCTACTGCCTTGATAATAGGGGAAATGGCACCATTTATAATAGTGCCGTAGAGACCAATAATAAGGCCCTATTTATATAGGGCCATTAGGTTCTACTTATGAGTATGCTGCACGTAGAAGGCGGCAGCTTGGGAGCGGCGGGATAAATTGAGTTTGTCGAGCAGGTTGCTGAGGTAATTCTTCACCGTCTTGTCGCTCAACCCCATCACGATGGCGATCTCCTTGTTGGTCTTCCCTTCGGCGACCAAGGCCAGAACGCGGCGCTCTTGCGCAGAGAGTATCTCCAACCCGGCTGGAGTGCTCGCTTCGGAACCGGCTTTGACCCGGCCCAACACCCGACGGGTGACTGAGGGATCCAGAATGGAGCGGCCTTCCGCCACCTGGGTGATGGCATTGACCAATTCTTCCTCCGCCACATCTTTCAGCAAATATCCGTCTGCACCTGCGGAAATCGCGTCAAAAACCGTGTTGTCATCCGCGAACGAAGTGAGAAAAATCACGTGTGTGCTATCCACAGCCGCCAGAATTTTCCGGCACGCGTCGAAGGAAGCACCATCAGTCATACGAACATCCAGCAGCACCACATCCGGCCGGAGACGTTGCGCCTCGATCACCGCCTGCTCCCCATTCTCGGCCACGCCCACCACTTCGATGGTGGGGAACCGGCTGAACATGGCCCGCAGTCCCACGCGCACCACTTGATGATCGTCTGCAATCAGTACCCGGATCGTTGCTTTGCCAGTTTGCATGGTCATGTTGATGGAGAAGTTACGGCGGGAGAAAATAGCATCTGGATACAAAAAGCAACTGCCTTCCACTATAAAAACTCATCACATCTTGCGCACGCGAAGAGATAATTCTACGGTATAATACGGAGAAAACTATCACGGAACCATCCGTGCGCGGTAGAATTCTCGGTTCGTGGAATTCGTGTCGGTGGTCTGCTTGATGAGCAAGGTTCCAGAGCGGTCAACGATCTCAAAAGTGACCCCCTCCACCCAATCCACCAGGTTGGTGCTGGTTTCCAACGCGAATTTTTGATCCGTGTTTCCGGAGAGCAAAACGAGGCTCTGATCCAAGGCTTTCCCGTAGCCGGCGAACTTGACGGGTGTCGTGTCCGGTACCAGCTGCATCCGCAACAACGCACCTTCGACACCACCCATCACGAGCTGACCGCCGGAAGCCGCGAGACCAAAAAAAGATTTTTTGCTGGGCACCACACTGGGCGACCAGGTGGCCAGATCCGCACTGCGCAAGACCACGCCTTGATTGCCGGCCACAAAATATTCGCCATTCACTTTCTCCACGTCATTGAGCCAGTTTGTCACCCCACTGGTACGGGGTGTCCAAGCAGTGCCATTGGGGCTGGTCAGGATGGTGCCGCTCTCCCCCACGGCCACGAAGGTGCCGTCAAATTGCTTTACCCGGAAGAGCCACTTGGTGGTGGGCGAGGTGCGTTGAGTCCAGGCCACTCCGTCCGGACTGGTAAGGATGGTGCCGAGATTGCCGACCACCACAAACTGGGAAGCATTCGTCGTCACGCTGGAAAGGAACGCAGTCGTTGGTGTGGTGCGTGAAACCCAGTTGGTTCCGTCCGCACTGGTCAAGATGGTGCCTGTCCCGCCGCAAATCACATAGAGCCCCTCACGATAGGCCACGCCTTGCAAATCAACGCTCACCGGAGCAGGTGTCACCGCCTGCCAAAACGTGCCCACGGTGGAAAGATAATTGCTGGTCACCGTGCTGTCCTGGTTGGTGTACAGGACCGAAACATAGTTCGTGGGGCTGAAGAGAATCGCCCCTTTGTTACCGACCACCACCGCGCCATTAGTAGTGCCACCCACACCAAGAAAAATGGAGTTGGTGGCCGCGTCCGGAGTCAATTCCAAGGCCCAATTCACTCCCCGCGTACTCGTCAGCAAGGTGCCACGATCTCCCACTGCAAGATAGAATTCCGGAAGACGGTGAATCGACCACAACCATTGGCGCTCGGAATCATTCCGCTCCACCCAGACTTGCGAAGTGGCATTCGTTTTGAAGCCTTCCAAAGTCATTCCGCTACGGCCAGACAGCAGAAAAATCCCTTCCGTTTGCAGCGCGGAATAGTACGTCCACTTGGGAGCCGGCTGAGCAGCATCCGGTGTCGCGGTCTGCACTTTCCACGTGACACCACCATCCTCACTCAGCAACGCGATCTGGTCGCCACCCACGAGGATGGTGGAATTGGTGCCCGCGATCGCGAACAGATTGTTGGTGGCGGTCACACTGGGGACCTTCGTCCAGGAAGTGCCGTTCGCGCTGGACAGGATGTGACCGCTGTTGCCCACCACCCAGTACTTGCTGTTGATGTAGGCCGCACGATTCAGATGAACGGAAACTCCGCTAGTCCGCTTGGTCCAGCTATTGGCCGCATTGTTTCCCGTGGCGATGTAGCCATCCTCCCCGACGGTCACAAAGGCGCTTCCACCATAGGTCACTCCGCGCAGCCAGGTGGTGTTGCCGACCCCGCTCAAACTTTGCCGCGTCCAATCCGCGCCATCCGTGCTGACATAGATGGCTCCATTGTCGCCGACTGCAACAGCTCTTTGATCCGAGACGGTCACGGCTTCAAGCCAGTCGGTAGTGGCCAGGTTTACCGGAAAAAATTCTTCCAACGAATCTGCGTAGAGAATCAAACCGCGTTCCGCGGTGACGATCAGGCGCTCGCCCAAGAAAGTGACACTGCGCAAGGAATTGGTAACGCCCGTGGGCTTGGCCTGCCAGAGCAGCAAATCATCCGAGGCGAAAAGCTGGCCCATCTCAGCCACTTGGATTTTCACGCCCAGCTTTTCCGTCATGTCCACGACATTGGCACCGTGGGGCTGGGGATTGCTCCAGCGCCAAGCGGTCTGGGCGGAAAGGGAGAGCCCACATGAGCACAAGCAAAAGACAAATAGAATGCGCAGGGCAACGACACCTGAAAGTGCGAGGCCCATCTGCCGTCGAGTATTTTCAGTCCTTCCCGACACAAATGAATCCCATCTCAAAATATACCTAGCTGGTCCGGGATGGCAACAGTTCTGGCGGCAAGGTCAGGCCAAAAACACAGCCTTGGGCGGAATTCCGCCGCAGGTTCAGATCCGCACCGATATGGCGGGCCAGTTGTTTGCAGATCGCCAGCCCCAGACCGCTGCCGCCGTCTTTCGTGGACTCGCAGGGTTGAAAAAGTTGACGTTCCAGTTCCGGACGCAAGCCACCGCCTTCATCCACCACTTCAAATTCGATCTCTTTCGCCGCCTGCTTCACGCAAAGCCTGACCTGTTTGCCCGATGGCGTCGCCTCAATGGCATTCTGGATCAGGTTCACGAGGATCAAGGTCAGGAGATTGCTCACCCGCGCAGACAGCACGGCATCCACCTCTCCCTGCGCGCGGAACTGCACGTGGCTTTGCTCCGCGAGCGGCGCCACCTTGGTGCCGATCGATTTCAAAAGTTCATCGATCGAGACTTCGTGGTTGCTCAAGCCTTCCTGGTCCCGGACGAAATCCATCACGCCATTCACCATCGCCTGCATGCGGCGCGCCGTATCCACCGCCGTGTTCCACTCCACTTTTTCGCCTACATTATCCGCGGCACGCCAGGCGGCGAAAAGATTGATCAGGCCGAACAGCGGGCTCTTCAAGCCATGCATCAGATTTGCCGCCACCGCACCCACGGCCGAAGTGCGAGCCATCATGGCCAGCTCCTGGTTGGCCTTCAGCAAGCTTTCAGAACGATGCGCCAGTTCGGCATTCGCCCGCGCCAGCCGGGCGAAGGCCCAAGTAAGACCGCCCGTCATGAACACGCCGCAAACAAGAAACAAAAGCCCCGCCTGCGTTGCAAGCGTGCGATCCAACTGCGTGAATTCTTCGGCCTTGGTCCGCCCATCGATGATGATCTGCGCGACGCCGAGTAATTGCGCCTCACCTTTCAGATGCAAAGGAATGGTGACTTCCACCAAGGGGGTGATTTTGCCCGCGGTCCGCGAGTCGGATAAAAGTTCATCTCCCAGATTTCTGCGCGGATGAAACACAGAGATGGGCGTCAACCCTTCGGAGAGGGAATCCCAAGTCCGGATCTGATCCAGTTCGCTGCCGCCTAATTTACGTTCCGTGACGTTGACGGGAAAAGAGGTGACAAAATTTCCTTTGGGATCAAACAGGCGCGCGCCGATGACACCTTTGAGAAAGGAAGCTTTCAACAGAACTTGAAACTGCGAGGCAGGTTCCGCCAGAGAAAATTGCGGATCGAGATCTTGCTCGGCCAGATACTGCATCATCGTCACGGCCTTCATCACCTCACCGTCACGATTCACAGCTTGAGCCCGCAAGCGGCCGCGCAAATACCAGGTGCCGCCGGCGATGGCCCCCGCGAGCAATACCAACGCCAATAGAATGGAAGTCACCGGCAACCAGTTAAATTGCCGCTGTTCCAATCTATTACGCTCGTTATTCAGTGGCGACACAGAAGGCATACCGTGCCGTTTATCTCTATCACTTCGTCCGGTTCAACCGATTCAGTTCTCCCAACCCACGCCTACACAGAGCAGGTTGGCCACATAGCGGTCAGTCGTCAGATTTGAGAGCGACTGTTCATGCTCGCCTCTCAAAACCAAATACCAGCCGCTCTTAAATTCCCGTCGCAATTGCAGAGTGCCTGCCAGGAGGGCTTTTTCTCGCATCTCACTGCCAGCACCAGCGATTGCCTGAACGTTATAATCATAATAAGACGCCCGGCTAGAAAGCTTTATTTCCCACGGTTTTTTGCGCCAACGCAAATCTAGGGCCATTCGGCCCCTGTCGTAATCGTAGTAGCCCTGACCGTTGTCTTGATTGCGCAGCCAGCTAAGCCGGGCAGTCACTCGCCATTGCTTCATTTGGTCCAATTCACGCCGATACGTTCCCTCAATCTGATGCTGCCGAAAGCGCAGTGCATCACCCGGCACGGCCACACCTAAGACATCTGTGGGCGTCATCTGATCAAAAACCCGCTCCTGAAAATCATAAGCGACCGAATATGAGGTGCGTGGGTTCAGCTCCTGACCGACGGAAAAAGAAAATCCCGGCTCGTACGAATCATCCAAAGGAGCCGCGACGGTCTGCCATTCCCACGCTGGTTTCAACCTCAGCCACCAACCGGAGGCCCACTGCTCTTTCCAGCTCGCGTAACCTTGCAACGTATGCCCGTGAATGGCCACCGAACCTTGATTCACGATGGTGGTGGAAGCGTCCACGACCTGATCTTGATAAACATGTTGAAAACCTGCCTCCCAAGTGCGCCCGGGTACCGTCTCTTTCTGGATCTGTAGCAGGCTGAACGTGAAGACCTCATGGTCCGTCAACACACTGTCGAAAAAGCGCGTGGCATCCACCGTGGTGAGGGCCATGATCTGCCACTGGTCCACAGGCAAGCGGACCAGCGTGTACTCGAATTTTAAAGTGCCGAAAGTGCTGCCCGAAGGATTTGAGGACGCATAGGTAGGGTTGTCGCGATAACCTGCTTCTGAACGGAGATCAACGAAATGGCTCCAAAGTGAGGGCTCTTCAAGCTCCGGATCGGTTTCCGCCCGCACGACAAAAACGGAAGAGAACAGCCCTGCGGCCAGCAAAAGCGAGGTGCTTAAGCATCTGGAGGTCTGAGGCGCGCGGCCTTGTTCATCTCCCATCATTCGTCTCCACCGTTGACCTAGCGGTCCCGGCCATTACCTCCGCCGCCACCTGCTCCATCGATCACTTTGCCGAGATCAGGATGGAGCTCCTGCTTTATCTCTTTGCTCCGTTCCTTCTGCTCTTCCATGAATTGCTTGCGCTCTTCCTTCCACTTTTCCAAGGACTCTTTGACCTTGTCACGCAGGACCGCCCGCTGTTCCTCAGTGGCATCTTTCTTTTTGAGATTCAGCTCTTTTTGAGCCGTCAAAAATTCTTCGCGCGCGGATTGAAACTTGGAGACGAGGGTGGTGACTTCCACGGGGTCCGTGGCGTTGGGATTCTGGGGACGATCCGGCTTGCCCTTACCACTGGCAGCGGCACTGCTCTTGGCCCCGATGACTTGGGGACGCTCGGCTACCGTGGGTTTCGACTTGCCCTTGGCCTTGCCGTTATTGCCACTGTTCCCGTTGTCGTTCCCTTTGCCATTGTCATTGGCTTGAAGCTGCACGGGCTTGGACGGAGATGAATTCGTGCTGCTTTGCTGAGCGTAGGCGGGAGCAGACAGACAGAAAACGCACAATACCGCCACCCAGCCGGCCCGGAAAGGAACGGCTTGAGGCGGAGACTTGAGTCTATAACTATCCATGTGCGTCAGCATACCAATCGCTAGCCTGACAATCAGCAGAGTGCAGGCCAGTCTTAAAACTGGCAAACAGATAAACAACAATACCAGACACTCCCGATTACAGCCATTTCTTGCTCACAGCAAAGCACACAATCCGTTGATTGCCAACCCGCTATGGCCGCAAAGGGCGGACCCGAAAGGCGCGATATCCTACTTTTTCATTCCCGATCCAGACATCCGTGACAGTCATGCGCCAGGGTTCAAAAGGTGCCCGGCTGGGATCGGTGAATTCCAGCAATGTCATATCTTTGCCGGTGTGCGGCAACAGCGGCGCCAGCTTGCGCTTATATCCTCCTGGCGGCTGGCCGTTGATATGCACAAACATCTCATCCCAGACAAAATCGCTCTCGTTGAAAATATTCAGATCTGCGGGTTTCACGGTCACCACCGCCCGCATGATTTTTGATTCCCCTTCGGCATCTTCCCGCCACGGATTGATGAGCCAAAGGAACACGATCGCAATGACCGCCATCGTCCCCCACCGAAAAACTGCCTTAAATGGACTGAGCGGATTCTCGTCTTCATCGGCCACGACCACCACCGCGGCAGCGGGCTTCGGTGCCTGATAGTTGATCACCATCCCCATGATCAAATTGATGGGCTGGCATTTTCGCATGCCCGGCCGGACGAAAAGGGTGTCCAGCGTGATCTTGTCATCCATCCACATGTCATGCAGCTCGCCCAGCGTATACGGTCCAGACGTATCGCCGTTTATCAGCAGGTAGTATTCTTCGCGCTGCGGTTCCATCAGCACGCCGAATGTAAGAAGACTGACTCACGTGAAAAGTGTAATCGTTTGAAAAATTATAACTGCACCAAAACTAGACATGCCTTTTACATTTGCATACAAAACCTACAGTCAGTGATGGGTATCTGCGGCCGGGTTCCCTGAGCAAGCTCAGAAAACGGGTGTTTTTAGAGCAATTTAAGGTTAGCACCACCGAAGGGATGAAATCAAATAGCACCGTCAGACGCCTGTTATTAGATGCCATTCGGCTCTATATATAGATTTATAACTCATCTGACTGGGTTCCTGAACCCATACGTGAATTTGGCAAGAGCCTTGCTTAGCAACGGTGCGTGGGCGTACGCCGCGCCCTAAAGCACATGAAACTGACACCACAACCAAGCCGTTCTTCCAAGCGGGCCATGACCTTGATCGAGACGCTCATCGGCATGGCGATATTTGGCATCCTCTTTATCTCTCTGTATGCCGGCATCAGTTCCGGCCTGGCCATCATCCGCACCGCCCGGGAAAACCTGCGGGCCACCCAAGTGATGCTGGAAAAGATGGAGACCATCCGCCTTTACAGTTGGGACCAGATCACCCAGAGCGGGTTTGTTCCCCCGAACTTCACCGCTCCATTTTGGCCGGCCGATGGCGGCAGCGGTTTGCAGTATCAAGGAACCTTGGCGATCTCCGCCGTCAATTTCAACGAGAGCTACAGCACGGACATGCGACAGGTGGTGGTGACCGTGAGCTGGAATTCCGGCAGCACCGTCCATCGCCGTGAGATGCGGACCATGGTTTCGCGTCATGGCTTGCAGAATTATGTTTTTTAACGCTCCCGCTACACTGACATGATCATCCGCCTGCATCGTAGTCACGGTTCCGTCCTCCTGGGGGTGTTGCTGGGGAGCTTCGTGCTGGGCTTCATGCTGGCTGCTTATCTGAATCTCGTCAGCGCCCAGAACCAGTCCATCGCCCGCTCGCAGACTTGGAACACCTGCATCCCGGTGGTGGAGGGAGGCATCGAGGAAGCGCTGGCCCATCTGCACCAGACCAAGGGCACGAATCTTTCCTCCAACGGCTGGTTTCCAGCGTCGTATGGTTGCCTCAAGTGGCGCGTCATGGGTGATGGCTCCGCCCTCATCGTCATCTCCAATAGTGTCACTCCCGTAGTTTATTCCACCGCCTTCTTGCGCGCGCCCATCAACGGCGACGTGATCCGCCGCACGGTGAAAGTGGAAACGCGTCGGGACGGGATGTTCACCAAAGGCATGGTGGCCAAAGGCCAGATCACGCTGAACGGCAACCAGATCGTGGTGGATAGCTTTGATTCCATTGACCCTACCTACAGCAGCAATGGGCTATACTCCGTCAGCAAGCGCAAATCGAACGGCGACGTCGCCACCAACTCCGGCCTCACAAATGCAGTGCTCACCGGCAATGCGAATATCTTCGGCCGCGTTTCAACGGGCCCTGGCGGCACCATCGGCATCGGAAATAACGGTGCAGTAGGCGATCTCGCATGGCAGAATTCAGGTGTTGGTGGCCTGCAACCCGGTCGCTTCTCCGATGACATGAACGTCTCGTTTCCCGACATCGCCTTGCCGTATGGTGGCGGGAACACGCCGGGCAATGCATCTGGCTATCAGTATGTCATCTCTTCCAGTGGCGATTACCGCATCAACAGTCTTACCGGCAGCCTCTTAATCAGGAGCAACGTCCAGGCCCGTTTGATCGTGGAATCTGACATCAGCATGACGGGTCAGGACAAAGTGAAGATAGAAAGCGGTGCCGTCCTGAATATGTATATGGCCGGGGCATCAGCCAAACTGGGCGGGAACGGAATACTCAACGAGGCCGGCAATGCCACGAACTTTTTCTATTGGGGCACAGCGGCGAACACCACCTTGACGATCAATGGCAACGGCGCGTTCACCGGCGTCGTCTACGCGCCGAACGCCAGCTTCACCATGAATGGCAGCGGTAACAGCGATCTGGACGACATGACAGGTGCTAGCGTCACGAAAACCGTGCACATGAATGGCAACTTCAATTTCCACTACGACGAAAACCTCGGCCGTCTAAAACTGGACCGCGGATTTATTGTCACTTCGTGGAAAGAGATCTGAGTTTCCCGCCAGGAAGCTGAAGCGTTTTCGGTTTCTCATTTGGTAGAGAGGCGGAATAATGGCATCCCCGATAAACGAGGAAAATCCGCACCAAGCCTGACGGGTCTGAATTCTGCGGGATTAATCTTAGAAGGATGGTGCGCGCTGCAGGTTTCGAACCTGCGACCCCTACCGTGTGAAGGTAATGCTCTACCACTGAGCTAAGCACGCAACCACTACCCGCACCGGCGAACCGGTGTCGAGTGCCGGAAACATTAGGTACCTCGCCCATCCAAGGCAAGGCTCTTTTTAAAGGATTTTCACCGATACCTGAGCGACCGCTTTTACCGCCGTAGCCATGGTTTTTTCATCAGCCACAGGGAAGCCCTCAGGCTGCGGCTCGACAGACTTTATCCGCTTACCAACCCTTTCCGCCAAGAGCAGTTTCAAATCCGGGCTGATGATAAAGAAAGCGGTGCTTTGGGGGCCATTTTTCTCGGTGAACTCCTCGGGTACGTTCGGCAGTTGAAACTCCATTTTCTGGCCCCGTGCGATCATCTGGACCTTTTCACGAAAGTCACCGCCGCCAATGACCACCTGATCTTTATCCAGCATCACCGTTTTGTCCCCAGCATACGAAAGTAATAAAACGGTGGAGCCAGAATTGTTCACAAAGACATGCTCACCGGTACTGGAACAGCCGCAGAGGAAAGCCAGAAACAATCCAGAAGCCAGACTGGCCGCAGACCAAAAACTCCATGGCTTTGCTTTCATATACGATTGCGCCAATGACTCACTGCGCCTTCCACGCCTTGCTCCAGAGGGCGTAGGTCTCGAACATGGCGCGGCGCTCGAGCGGGGTCCATTCAGCGATCCGTTCCTGCAGCGTGGCGTATTGGCCGAACTTGGGTTCGCGCTCCACGGCGAGTTGGTAGTTCTCCATGGCCTTGGCCTGATTGCCGGTGCCCCAGTAGCCGAGCACTTTCGAATAATAATCGTAGCGCGAGCGGTTCTGGCTCATCTCCCCCGCCTTCTCGAAATGTTCCACCGCGGTTTGGTAATCGCCGAGATTAAAGTAGGCCCAGCCGGTCTGGTTGATCATGGGTGCCTTGGGGAAAAGTTCGACGGCCTTGCGCAGGTCTGCTCGCGCAGCCTCTTTGCGGCCCAGCAGCGCCAGGGTGTAGCCGCGATTGGCATAAGCCTGGTAGTTAGACGGGTTGGCTTTGATCTGGTTGTCGAGGTTTTCGAGCTTTGGCGTCGGGAAGATGGCAACCGGAACCGGCGTGACCAAAACGCTGATATCCGGCTCGCGATGGGCGCAACCGACGAGGAGCAACGCGCTCAGCAGGGAGGAAAGAGTGAGGCTTTTCATGCGACAAAGAATGTAACTCGGATTCAGCAAGAGCTTGGCAGCAGGCGGGATGCGGAGCAATGCGCAAGTTAAGTCCGCCCGTCAGCCATAAATTGCTTCAGCCGCGCATTTTGCATGGTCAGTATTTATCATTGCAGAAGAGGCGGGTTTGTTTCTACTTTCGAACCCGACGTTGACCCACACGTCACCAAGCTCGCCGACACCGCTGTATGAAACCCAAGAAGACAGCTGACAAGAAAGCTACCGCTATCACGCCGGAAGCCGCTTCACCATCCCCTGAACCGAAGAAGACTGCTGGCAAGAAAGCCGCTCCGGTAACGGAAGCAGCTCCTGCGAAAGCACCTGCCCCTACGGAGGAAGTGAAAGCAGCGGCGAAAAAAGCCGCCACGAAAAAGACGGCGGCCAAGAAAGCTCCGGCAGCCGCAACGCCCGTGGAAGCTGCCCCTGCCCCGGCGGCCAAGCCGGAAGCGACCAAGAAAGCGGCTCCGAAAAAGGCAGCGGTGAAATTGCCAGCCATTCTCTTTGAAGATGACGCCATGCCGGCGCCAGCAGCCAGCGGGCCGGGCCAACGTTATTTCCTCGGTGCGGATGAACCGAGCGCGGGCTTGGGTGAATTGCCCGAGTCTTACGGCACCGGTCGTCTCTTTCTCGCAGCACGCGATCCCCACTGGCTGTATGCGGCATGGGATCTCACCCGCGACCAGCAGCGCGGTTACAATGCGCAATCCAAGGACAAGCATCTGGTGGTCCGCGTGTTCCTGAATCGCGTGAGTGGCAAGCCTTTCAGCGAGACGCATGTGCATCCGGAATCGCGCCATTGGTTCATCCATGCGGGCAAGGGCGGTTCGCGTTTCGTCGCTGAGCTGGGCTATTACGACAAGGCGGGCAAGTGGGTTTCGGTTTCGCAATCGAAGTCCACGTTGACGCCGCCTGATTCGCTTTCTGATGACACGTCCGTGCGCTTCACGGAATTGCCGTCTGAGGTTCCGTTCATGGACCTGATCGAGACGGTCAAGCAGGAGTTGAAGGAAAACATTCCGCTGGGCGAAGCGCTGGAACAATTGCGCGCAGCAGGAAATACAGCGTTGCCGAAAGCGAAGGAACTCGCGAAGGGCATTTGGACAGCAGCACAACAGAAGGCGCTGGCGGAAGTCGTGTCCATGGACAGCGTGCGCCGCATCTGGATCGGCTCGCTGGAGATCACGGAACTCATCCGGCGCAAGCTGAGCAACGAATTGTCCAGCGCCGCAGCCGCGGAGTTTTCCAAAGCCCAGAAGGGTGCGGTCAACTTGGGTGGACTGGGCAGCGTGTCCAGCCCGTTCGGTGGTGGTGAGCAGAGCAAGGGTTTCTGGTTCAACGTGAACGCCGAACTCATCATCTACGGTGCCACGGAAGCTTCGGCGGAAGTCACCATCGGCGGCAAGGTCATCAAGCTGCGTCCGGACGGTTCGTTCAGCTATCGCTTCGCCTTGCCGGATGGGAATTATGATCTGCCAGCCGTCGCGGTTTCGGCCGATCGTTCCGAGGCGCGCAGTGCGGAACTGAAGTTCAGCCGCCATACGAGCTATCACGGGGATGTGGGCACGCACCCGCAGGACGCGAGTTTGCAACCTCCAACTGCGGACGCGGTGGAATAATTTCCTTGCGACAAGCGTCACACTTCGCCACCAAAGGGGACGCATAAACACAATGTCGCAATCACAGGGCAAGCCAGGTTACCTCGCGCTGGTGCTGCACGCACACCTGCCGTTCGTACGCCATCCGGAACATCCTAAGTTTCTGGAAGAAAGCTGGCTGTTCGAGGCGGTCACGGAAACCTATCTCCCGCTCATCCAGTTGATGGATGGCTGGCTGCGTGACGGGCTGCAATTCCGCCTCACGCTGACGCTTACCCCTACCCTTTGCTCCATGTTGCAGGATGAACTCCTGCAAGACCGTTACACGAAGCATCTGCAAGGGTTGCTGGAGCTGGCGGAAAAAGAAGTCCATCGCACCACGTGGGACAAGGCGTGCCATCCGCTGGCCCAATTGTATCACCAGCGATTGGTCGGCGCGCGCAATACTTATCTGAGCTATCAGCGCAATCTGATAGAAGCGTTCCGCCGATTTCAAGGGACAGGATGCCTAGAGATCATCACGTGTGCGGCCACGCATGCGTTGCTGCCTTTGCTGGCCAGTCATCCCGAGAGTGTACGAGCGCAAGTGCTCACGGCGCGGGATCATTACCGCAGTTGCTTCGGTGTCGATCCACGCGGCATCTGGCTGCCGGAGTGCGCTTACTCAGAAGGTATCGAGGATGTTTTGCTGGAGGCGAATATCCGCTGGTTCATCATGGATACGCACGGGCTGCTCCATGCTAATCCACGGCCGCGCTATGGCGTCTTCGCGCCGATCTATACGCCAAATGGCATCGCTGCTTTTGGACGGGATCTGGATTCGGCGAAGCAGGTGTGGAGCCGGAATGAAGGTTATCCGGGCGATCCGCGTTACCGGGATTTTTATCGCGATATCGGGTTCGATCTGGATCTGGATTACCTCAAGCCTTACCTGCCCTCCCCCGAGCTGCGCGGGTTCACGGGCATCAAGTATCATCGCATCACGGGCACGGGTGGAGCGAAGGAGATCTATCAACGGGAAGCGGCGTTGCAGGCAGTGGAAGAACACGCCACGCATTTTCTGAAAGCCCGCGTGGCGCAGATCGAGCAATTGAAGGGCATCATGGACCGTCCACCGATGGTCCTCTGCCCGTATGATGCGGAACTGTTCGGGCACTGGTGGTATGAGGGGCCGGAGTTCCTCGACCTGTTCATGCGCAAGGCGTATTACGATCAGCAGACGTTCTCGCTCATCACGCCCGCGGAATTCTTGAAGGACCGGCCCAGCCATCAGATCGCCGCGCCGAGTGCTTCGAGCTGGGGTGAGGAAGGCTACTATCGCGTGTGGCTGAACGAGACGAACGAGTGGATCATCCCGCATCTGGAGATCGCCATGGACCGCATGCGCGATCTGGCGGAGCGGTATCCGAATCCCACGGACATCACGCGGCGCGCATTGAATCAGGCGGCGCGCGAACTGTTGCTAGCACAGGCGAGTGACTGGCCGTTCATCCTGCGCACGGGCACGAGCCCGAACTATGCGCGACAACGGGTGAAGGATCATCTGCTGCGATTCATCGCCCTGCACGAGCAACTGACCATCACGCGTGTGGACGAACGCTGGCTCACACAGATCGAAGCCACGGATAACATTTTCCCCGAGATCAATTACCGATATTGGGCTTGAGCGGTTTCGCTGGTTGAGGCGAAATGGCGGCATGTCCACGATCCATCTGACGTTTCGTCGTCTGAGTCTTGCCCTGCTGCTGGCTTTTTCGCTGGTTTCCATCCATGCGGCGGACAAGAAGCCCAACGTCATCTTCCTCTTCGCGGATGATATGCGGGCGGATTCCATCGGGGCATTGGGCAATCCGACCGTTAAGACACCGAATCTGGATACGCTCGTGAAGCGCGGGTTCACGATGAATAATGCGTATTGTCTCGGCGGAAATCGTGGCGCGGTGTGCCTGCCCAGCCGGAATATGATGTTGAGCGGGAACACGTATTTCCGGTGGCAGGATGTGCAGGTGGCGGGTGCGGGAGCGAAAGGAAATTTTGCTCCGGCGACGGCAGATACGTTTCCAGCGGTGATGAAGACGGCGGGTTACACGACGTATCATCAGGGGAAGAAGGGCAACAGCGCGACGCTGATCCAGGCGCAGTTCGAGATCAACAAGTATGTGGTCAATGATGACACCGACCGCACGAATGGCGAGGCGGGCCAGCAAATCGTGGATGAGGCGATCGAGTTCATCACGGCGCAGAAGGACGCGAAGCCGTTTTTTATGTATCTGGGATTCTCCAATCCACATGACCCGCGCGTGGCGGCGGAGAAGTATCTGAAGCTGTATGACCGGGCGAAGATACCGTTGCCGAAGAATTATCTGCCGGTGCATCCGTTCAACAATGGCGAGATGGTGGTGAGGGATGAGACGCTCTCCCCTTGGCCGCGAACGGAGGATGAGATCCGCAAGACATTGCATGAGTATTACGCGGTCATCTCGGGGATGGATTATCATATCGGGCGGTTGCTCAAGAAATTGGACGAGCTGAAACTGACGGAGAATACGATCGTCATTTTCTCGGCGGATCAGGGCATCTCGGTGGGCAGTCATGGGTTGCTCGGGAAACAAAACCTCTATGATCACGGGATGAAGGTGCCGCTATTCTTTGCGGGGCCGGGGGTGAAGAAGGGGAAGTCCGATGCTATGGTGTATCTGCTGGATGTGTTCCCGAGTGTCTGTGAACTGGCGGGTGTGAAGCCGCCGAGTGGATTGGATGCAGTGAGCTTTGCCCCAGTATTGCAGGGCAAGACGGATAAGGCGCGGGAGACGTTGTTTCTCGCGTATCGGGATGTGCAACGAGCCATACGGGATGAGCGGTGGAAATTGATCCGGTATCCGCAGGTGGATGTGACGCAATTGTTCGATCTGAAGAACGATCCGGATGAGTTGAAAAATCTGGCCGGTGAAGCGGGACAGAAAGAGCGCGTTACCAAGCTGCTGGCGCAGATGCAGGACTGGCAGAAGAAACTTAATGATGCGGCACCGTTGACGGTGAGCAATCCGGCTTCGCCTAAGTGGACGCCGCCAAGCGCAGAAGAATTTAAAGCTAACGAGACCAAGAAGAAAAAGAACAAGCAATGAAAGCACTACTCCCAGCCCTGCTCATCGCCGCACTCGCCTTCACGGCGGACGCACAGAATGCCGATAAGAAAAAAGCGGACGAGACAGGCGCGCCGAAATTCAAAAAGGTGCTGCCCTCCACTCCCCCCGGGGTGACCTGCACTACGAATGTGGTGGCGGAGTATCCGGAGCATACGGTGACGGTGGTGGTGTATTGCCCAGACAAACAGGGAGTGTATCCCACCATCCTGGACATCCACGGCGGCGGCTGGCAATCGCGTCAGGTAGAGAGCGACAAGCCGATGATGGAACGGCTGGCCGAGCGGGGTTTCGTCACGGTATTGGTCTCGTATCGCCTTGCCGGGGAGGCCAAATACCCGGCGGCGCTGGATGATTGCAAAGCGGCGGTGCGCTGGATGCGGGCGAATGCGCACAAATTCAAGATCGATGCGGAGAACATCGGCGTGATGGGGGGATCGGCGGGCGGGCATCTGGCAGGGTTGCTCGCGATGACGACCGGGTTAAAGGAATTCGAGGGCAAGGGTCCGTTCCAAGATCAGCCGAGCAAGGTGAAGGCGTGCATCGTGATGGCGGCCACGCAGGACTTGCTGGCGGCACACTCAGACAAGCCATCCACGAATCTGGTGGCGTTCTTCGGCGGGGATGCCAAGCAGATGCCGAAGGTTTATACGCAGGCGTCACCGATCACGCATGTGCGGAAGGGAGTCCCACCGACGATTTTTATCGAAGGGGAAAAGGATACGTTGAAGATCGGACGGGCGGAGATGCAGGAGAAGCTGCGGGCACTGGGGATCGAGACGGAGGTCTATACCTTGAAACAGGCACCCCACCCTTTCTGGATGAGCGAACCGTGGGTGAGCGAGACGGTGGAGATCGCGGACAAGTTCTTCAAGAAACACCTGAGCCGGCCAGCGACGCGAGGGGCGGGCAGAGAGAGAAAGCTGCTCTGAGGCACAGTGGATAAAAAATCGAGGTCTCTCCCGCCGCGCGTCAAGGAGGTGGGGATGGAGAATCCCGCTGAGGAAACGTACGGCTGGGAAAGACCTCTGGATACTTTCCTACGCCTTTTTTCAAGGGATGCAATAGAAAAATAGCAGGGGAAAAGTTGAGTTACTTAAGGGTCTTCAGGTAGAGCACGAGGGCTTCGATCTGGGCGTCGGTGATGACGCCTTCGTAGCTGGGCATGCCGGCATCGGATTTCTCGAAGCCTTTGACCATTTTGGCTACCGGGTCTTTGATGGATTCGCGCAGGTAGGCTTCATCGGCCAGGACCTTGAGGTTACCCTTGCCGGCGATCTCGCGTTCGCTGCCGAAGATGCCTTTCCAGGTCGGGCCGACTTTTCCAAGAGTGGACCCATCGGTGGAGTGGCAGGCGACACAGCCCATCATCTCGGCCACGCGCACGCCTTCGGCCACGGTGATGGGGGTGGCTTCGGCAGCAGCCATGGTGCGGGGGGTGAGATCCACGGTGAGCGGCTCGAAGCCTTCGGCGGTGGGATTGAACGGGACGAGTTCGTAGGGAGTGAAGTAGGCGTTATTCGCGAAGGGTGCCCCGCCCTTCATGGTGAGGCCCCAGCCGACGCGCATCTGCATGACGGGTTTCATATCCGGCAGGCCGATGAACACTGTCTTGCCATCTTTGGAGAGGTAGGCGCTGCTGGGGACCATGGTGTCGGTGCCTTTGCTGCCATCAAGTTTGAAGTGCGGTGAGCCGTAGGCGGGGGTGCGTTTGTAGTTCCAACGTTCGACGGAGAAGCTGGCGAGATTGGTCGCTTGCTGGGCTTCCACGGGGACATCGAAGCGAAGCAGGACGCCTTTATCCATCGGCACGATCTCACGCGGGACGCTGCTGGGCGCGCCGGTGTAGCGGACGCGGGTGATGCCGCTGATGTTCGTGGCGGTGGAGCCCCAGATCTGCATGCCGGTGACGTAGAGCTGGCCATCGATGGGGTTCACGGCACCGTTGATGGGTGCGTAACTGAAGTCGCGGAACAAGCTGATGACGGCGGCTTGCGGTTTGGTACCGCGCTCGTTCATACGGACGAGGAAGAGCTCGGGCCTGTTGTAGCCGAGGTGGATGAGGGCACCGGTAAGGGAGCCCATCTTGGCATCGGCGAGCCAGACTTGGCCGACGGCAGAGGAGTTCACGGGATGCGGAATCCAAGTGAGCGGGTCGGCGATGGGCGCGGGGTATTGCTCCTTCGGCAGCAGGTGCGTGAGGAAGCCGTGATATTCATTGCCTTTCAAGGCGTAGAGCGGCGTGGCGGGCACGTAGTTCCCCTGCTGGTCGCTGACGGTGACGAGGCCCGTCTTCGGGTGCATGCCGATGAAGGGTTCGCGAAAGCCGTAGCCGATGGTCTCAAAGGATTTGCCATCGGGGGCGATGCGCAGGACGGTGCCGTTGTATTTGCCGATGGTGCTCCCCTGCTGACCGCCCTTGGCGATGACGAAGGAACCGTCGGGAGCGAGTTTCAAACCGGCGGCGAATTCACGCGTCTCGGCGGTTTGAGCGAAGAGGTTGCAGAACATCTCATGGACATCGGCTTCGCCGTTGTTGTCGGTATCCTTCAAGCGCCAGAGGCCGTTGCGGTCGTTGACGAAGATCTCGCCTTGGCGGATGGCGATGCCCATGGGTTCGTGGAGGCCGGAGGTGAAGCGTTTCCATTGCACCGCTTTCAGGTCACCGTTCAGACCGGAGGCGAGCCAGACATCGCCATCGAAGGTGACGAATGCGGCGCGGCCATCGGGGAAGAAAGCGAGGTCGGCGAAGCGGACGTTGCGTTGCCAAGGGTTCTTGTTAGGGATGGGAATGTCATCGAGGACGTAGGCGTCTTTACTCTGGGAGAGTTTGCCGGTGGTGGTGATGGTTTGGGGCCAGCGCAGAGTCGGTCGAGCAAAGTCCACTTCAAGAACCTTGTCCCAGGTGCCCCCATCTTCCATGACCCACGTGGCATAAGCCAACTCACGGTCTCCAGCTTTTATCTTGGCCACACGAACACCACCGTTATTTTTCGATGCTTGGACAACTTTTTCAGAGGTTACGGTGCTAACCAACGGCACATCCCACGCTCCTTCTGCATTCTTTCGATCATTACCTTCCACTAGCAACAAGTCCTGCCCGGGATGCTCTATAAACGATACCCGTTGAACAGCACGACGCCCATTCACCACATGTGCGGACAGGTGATCCTTAATCATCGCTGACCCAACTGTATACTGGAGAACTACTCCATTCTTGAGCAATCGAACGGCTTTGAACTGCCCCTGCTGTGGCTTGAGCGGCCCCCTGCCCAACTCTTTTTCATCCGGGGCGAGTTCGCGCGGGTCCGTGAGCGACACGGCTTCGCCAGTCTGCCAGCCGGGATAGAGGCCATTGGCGAGCCAGACTTTGCCAACGGGTTCGGGGAGTTTTCTTTGGCCTTCGGGAACTTTGTAGCCCTGCAATTGATAGGAGCCATAGGACATGGCCACCGGGGTCACGTTCGTGCCAGACCAAATGGCGGAGACGCGCAGCAGATCGGTATCGAAGCAGGCCCAGCAATCGTGGCCGAGGTTCAGGATGAGGCCGCGCGGGGTGAGGTTGTTCGTCGGCCAGCCTTCACCAAGATTGCGCGCTTCGAGGACGGAGGAGAAGAAGGGGAAATCTTTTTCGACGAAGGGGGCCCAAGGTGCGTTGGTTTCGGCGGAGCGGGCGGAGTGCGAGACCCCGAGCAGGAACACGGCGATAAGCAGCCGGCCAAATCGAATGAATTTATGCATGTCAGCTTGGCCGGGAACGGTAGCAAGCGGGGACAATGGTTGCACGAATTGTTTGCGGGGAAATCTGTTCAACCGAATGGAGAAAATGGGTTGGCCAACATTTTGAAATATTGGGGCCTGCTTTTGCTTATGGGAGTTGCTGTGGCCGAGACGGCCACGCTCCACTTAAGCCATGGGGATCACGAGGACGCGGGTGACTTCGCGGGTTTTGTTCACCACACCGCTGATGGTGTAGGCGCAGATGGCGATGACGTTGTGTTCCTGCCCTTCCGTGTCCGTGTATTTGAAGCTGGCCACGGCCATGCCGGTGTCATTGCCCACGCCGCGTTTGCCGAGGATGGGCAGATCGATGGAGGCGACCAAGATATCTTCCGTGGCTTCTTGGGCGTGGAAATCGCGGGCGCGGGTGAGGTCGATCTTTTCGGTCAGCACATACGCCTGCGTCGTGTCAGCAAGGCGACCGAGCTTGTTCATGAAGGGAACGCCGGCCAGCGGTTTGCGGGTCTTCTTGAAACGGACCTCAGTGCCCGCTACCCATTGTTGTAAGGTGTGTTTATCGATGCCCATGCAGAAATCGCACGTTTATAGGAACTTTGGCGATGGGGTTTTTGTCGCATGGGAAGGACATGGGCGTCAATCTTCTCAAGAAGGGCGAGATAGTAATTTTACATCCAAGGGGGAAACGGAGGCGATGAGATCAAAATCATCATCGAAGGTCACAAGGGTGGCTTGATGATGCAAGGCGACGGCGGCGATGAGCAGATCGATGGAACCCATGTTGAGGCCATGCTTGCGGCAGGACTGGCCCAGTTCGGCGGCACGCTTCCAAAGGTCGGCTGGCGTGGTGAGGACGGGAAAGGTCTGGAACTGGCGGGTGAGCAAGCGGTTCTCCTCAGGTGTAGCGTAGCGGAGCACTTCAAAGGTCACGGGCTCGGCGAGGTGCGCTTCTGGATGGAGGATGTGCGGTTTGATGAATTGCTTGAGCGGGAGCGGTGATTTGGCGCGGGTGAAGTCAATCCAGAGGCTGGTATCGATCAAGAGGGGCATGCTTATTCCCTCCAAGCCTTATTGCGCCGGTGGCTGGCTTTGCGTTCGGCAGCCTGCCCGGCTTCAAAGCCAGCGAGTTCAACGCCGGATTCGCCGGAAATGAACTTAAGGGCGAGGTGGGCGCGCCGTTTCAGCATCAGGGCATCGGTGACCATCTTGCGGATGGCGGGGCCTTTCTTTTTCTCGCCGGTGAAAAAGCAGATTTCCTTGATTTCAGAATCAGGGATTTCAACAGTTATTTTCATACTTTCAATGTGACACAGTCGGATAAAATGTCGAGAGGTTACCCACGGGAACTTCAAACCCTCTTTCACAAGGAACTCTATTACACCATTCCCACGGAAAGCTGGCACGCCCTGCCGGGGTGCGGTGGATGACAAAAACGATATCCGGTGGTGTCGCTCGCGCCTCGCGAAACCACCGGCTACAAGCTGATATCCCTCCGGGATAAAGCAGTTCATCCGTTCCGTCAGACGCGGGAGGTTTTGAGGGAATACAAGGGGTGCGATTTTAAGCAGGAGCGCACAGTCAGGCTTTTGGTGAAATATAGACCGGCAAGGGTGTGCCGTCCTCAAACTCCTGCAATCTATTTCGCGCCATGGCTATAAGCTCCTCGATAACAACGAGCGGCACATCGTTATCAAATGTCGTGATGATCAAAGAATGGTCTGCATCACAACGAAACACTTCGGCGACTACTTCGTCACCAGCAAGCAACTCCACGCCGAGTCCGTCACGGTTCACGTCGGATGCCAACTGCTTTCGGAATGGGCCTTGAATTGTTTTCATGTTGGAGAGGACTGATGGATAAGCTCAGCAACCTTGCAGCATATTGTCAGGCATCCGGCTCATAGGCTTTGACTCCAATGTAGCGATCATAATCTGCCCGCTCATTCTCCGGCAACTTAGTGCGTGAAACGCGGAGGGTGTAACCGCCAAACAGTCTCCCGTCTTCGGTAAGCGCCATCCAGTCGAAAATGTCCTCTCCTTCGAACGCGAGCTGCTGGCCAACCTGATGCCACTTTTGCAATTCCGGGGGAACTTCAAAAAACTGCCTGAAAAAACGCGTTCCTCGGGATAGTAGTGAACTCCAGTTAGCCATAGGAAAAGGAAACGGTCCTCGCCCAGACGTTCCGATTCATCAGGATCGCGAAAGCGTAGTTTGGCCGAAAAGTATGCAGGGATGCCGCTCTGGACGTGCTCAATGAAGCGTGGAAGTGTCCGGCTGGCACTGGCATACGCCTCCTGGAAGCTGGCATCGTTTTGGGCAACGGCTGTGAAGAGCGGCTGCGTTTGCCCGGAACTAAATGTACGTGTCGTCATGGGGACAGTCATTCACCTTTTGTGAATTCAAGTTAGTGAGCATCGATGGTCTGTCGAGTGGATAATATCTTATGGATGAAGAATCGGGTCGTCGCTACGCGACTTGGTTTGCTAGGGCGTTTATCCGTGCATTTCATACACGGCTACCATCGGGTCGTGCCGATGGCACTATGCGTCAAGCCGCGTTCAGAAAGCGGAGGCAAGCTTCCGCACGACACAAAGGAATCGCCGAGGCTTACTGGGTGCGTCGGGGCCGGCTTGTGGTCGTGAGGAGGCGTGGTTGCCGTGCGTGGCTGTGCCCGAGACGGGCACGCTCCGCAAAAAAAATCTTCATTTGTAATTTATTGGGCGGCAATTGATTAGAAATGGTGAACTGAATTTTCAGAAAAAGTGATTGATGATTGCGATGTTTTTGATATGGTTTTCCGTGCTGGCAACTCGTTGCTGGTAAAGGACGGGCGGAACGGTGGTTGTGCTCTTTCGGAGCGACAGACAGCCACTGGAAATCCCAAGTCATCAAACATATCGATGTGATGTATTGCATTGTTATGTCCTGCGTTGGCGGGGAGGTGACAGTTCTTATGGAGCCATTATGGAGATGGTGTGTGGGTGAGAACCGTTCAGGCGCCTTGGCGAAAAGAGTCAGGGCTCGACAGAGTCTCGCCCTACCGAATCTCGTAGGATATGTGAGTGTGTCGGGCGCCTGGATCAGGGCTCGTAAGCTGGAGGGGGAACGGGACGTCGGTCGGTATAGGATTATATGACCGGTCGGGGAATCCCTAATACCCACTGCGGAACCAGCCGAGTCAGGGACAGGCGCGAAGTTCGCGCTTCCCTATAGGGAGGAAGCAAAGACAGACACAGCACAGGGGTCGGATGGTTTCATTGTTCTTTGAAATAGTTCCCTAAAGGAACGCAGCAGTTCGAATTCGCGAGACTTCGAGGTGGCAAGCCACCTCGGGCGGAAAGCGGAGGCAAGCCTCCGCACTCCAAAGTCGTCGCCGAAGTCGAACGGGCGTTTTCTTGCGAAGTGGCTGGCGAGAATCGGATCCGGGAGGTTTGGCCTGATGATATAGTGCCGCAGCACAGGAGTTCATCGTAGGAGCAACTCTGAACGGACGAGATGGGAAGGCGACTTCAAGGAACGTTAAAACAGTTAAATGGGTTAAAAGGTTAAATCATTCAGGCAGGGACGACGTGGAAGTCATCCTTACCAGGAGAGGTCACGGACGGCGACACGCCGTCCCTCCCGAGGGGTTTGGGGTGGCGAAAAAGGGGCATTTTAGGCATTTAACGCCAATTACCCCGTTGACACCCCCCACCCCTCTGGTACCTTCCGTGCTCCGTTTTCCACGGAAAAATCCGTTAAAAAAGTTAATCGTTCTATACCATTTATGGCCAAAGCAGCGAAGTCAGTGAAATACGTCTACACATGGGGCAACAAGAAAGCCGACGGTGACGGCTCGATGAAGGCTCTCCTCGGCGGCAAAGGTGCAAACCTCGCCGAGATGACCCGCATCGGTCTCCCGGTGCCTCCGGGCTTCACGATCACCACGGAAGTCTGCACGTACTTCTACCAGAACAAGAAGACGTATCCCAAGGAACTCCAGGGCCAGATGGAAGCCGGGGTGGCGAACATGGAGAAGATCATGGGTTACAAGTTCGGTGACTCGAAGGGTTTCCCCCTGCTGGTCGCCGTGCGCTCCGGTGCGCGTGATTCCATGCCCGGCATGATGGACACGATCTTGAACCTCGGCTTGAACGACGACACCGTGCTCTCCTTGGCGAACGCCACGAAGAACGAACGGTTCGCGTGGGATTGCTACCGCCGCTTCGTCCAGATGTATGGCGACGTGGTGCTGGGTGTGCAGAAGCGCGAGGGTGAGGATCATGAACCGTTTGAAACGGTGATCGAATCTTTCAAGCACGAGAAGTATCACAAGGACATCGTGGACAGCGAATTGACGGCGGAAGACCAGAAGGAACTGGTGAAGCGCTTCAAGGCGCTCGTGAAGGAACGCACGGGCAAGTCTTTCCCGAGCAATCCTTGGGATCAGCTCCGTGGCGCCGCTGGCGCGGTGTTCAGCTCCTGGATGAATGATCGCGCGAAGGTTTATCGCGCGAAGTACAACATCCCGACGGAATGGGGAACCGCGGTGAACGTGCAGGCGATGGTGTTCGGTAACACGGGCGAGACGTCCGGTTCCGGTGTGGCCTTCACGCGCAATCCGGCAAATGGTGTGAACGAATTCTACGGCGAATTCCTCGTCAACGCCCAGGGCGAAGACGTGGTGGCGGGTGTCCGCACGCCGGAGCCCGTCCTGAAGTTGAAGGACGTGATGCCGAAGTCCTACGCTGAGTTGTTGACCGTCCGCAAGTCCCTCGAGAAGCATTTCAAGGACGTGCAGGACATCGAGTTCACGATCCAGGAAGGCAAGCTGTTCATGCTCCAGACGCGTAACGGCAAGCGCACAGCCGCCGCCGCGCTGAAGTTCGCCGCGGACATGGTGAAGGAAAAGCTCATCGACTGGGAAACGGCCATCCTGCGCAATCCGGCAGATCAGCTCGACCAGTTGCTGGCGCCGATCTTCGATCTCTCCGAGGTGAAGAAGGCCAAGGCGATCGCCACCGGTCTCCCGGCCGGTCCTGGTGCCGCCACGGGCAAGGTTTATTTCAACGCCGAGCGCGCTGTCCAAGCCGCTGATAAGGGCGAAAAAGTGTTGCTCGTCCGCATCGAGACTTCTCCGGAAGACTTGCGCGGCATGATCGCGGCGGAAGGCATCCTCACGGCTCGCGGTGGTGTGTCCTCGCACGCGGCGCTCGTCGCCCGTCAGATGGGCAAGGTCTGCGTCTGCGGTGCCGCGGCACTGGAGATCGATTACGACAAGAAGACGGTCAGCGTGAGCGGCCAGACCTTCCACGAAGGCGACTTCCTCTCCATCGATGGTACGTCCGGCCTCGTTTACGGCGGCCAAATCAAGACGGCTCCGTCCGAGATCATCTCCGGTTTGATCAACGGTGACAAAGAGGCGCAGAAGACGGAGAAGTTCAAGAACTTCACCCTCCTCATGAGCTGGTGCGCGAAGGCCACCCGCATGCAGGTGCGCACGAACGCCGACAACCCGGAGCAGACCGCGAACGCGATCGCGTTCGGTGCGACAGGCATCGGCCTCACCCGCACGGAACACATGTTCTTCGAAGGCGACCGTATCGACGCGATGCGTGAGATGATCCTCGCGGATTCGCTCCAAGCCCGTCAGGACGCGCTCGCGAAGCTCCTCCCCTATCAGCGCGAGGACTTCTACGGCATCTTCAAGGAATTGAAGGGCTTCCCGGCCACGATCCGTTTCCTCGACCCGCCGCTGCATGAGTTCTTGCCGCACGCGAAGGAACAGCAGATGGATCTCGCCCGGAAACTCAACATCCCGGTGGAGAAGATCATGAACCGCGTGCACGAGCTGCATGAGTTCAACCCGATGCTCGGTTTCCGCGGCTGCCGCCTCGGCATCAAGTATCCGGAGATCACCGCCATGCAGGCCCGCGCTGTGTTCGAAGCCGCTGCGGATGCGAACAAGAAGGGTTACAAGGCGAAGCCGGAAATCATGATCCCGCTCGTGGGCTTCAAGCGCGAACTCGACCTCCAGGTCGCCGTCGTGCACGAAGTCGCCGCGCAGGTGCAGAAGGAGAAGAAGACGAAGATCGCCTACTCCGTCGGCACGATGATCGAAGTTCCGCGTGGCGCGCTCACGGCCGACCAGATCGCCGAGACGGCCGAGTTCTTCAGCTTCGGCACGAACGACCTCACGCAGACCTGCTTGGGCATGAGCCGCGATGACTCCGGTTCCTTCCTGCCGGGCTACGCTGAGCTCGAGATCGTGAAGAAGAATCCGTTTGCGACGATCGACCAGACTGGCGTCGGCCAGCTCATGGAGATCGCCATCGCCAAGGGCCGTCAGACACGTCCGGGCATCAAGCTCGGCATCTGCGGTGAACACGGCGGCGAACCGGATTCCGTGAAGTTCTGCCACAAGCTCGGCCTGAGTTACGTGAGCTGCTCACCGTTCCGCGTGCCCGTCGCCCGCCTCGCCGCCGCGCAAGCCGCGATCGAGGAGAAGCGCAAGGCTGCCAAGCCGGCCAAGAAGAAGTAATTCGCTCTTGGTAGGGCGAGACTTCGTCGAGCCCTGACTAAAATTCAAAAGCCGCTCTGAGAAACCAGAGCGGCTTTTTTTACGTTCTGAAAACATTGGCATCACCCTGCCCTATCAATAGGTTTCTCCCAGAGGTTACTATGAGAAATCCGTTCTTCGATCAACTGGCCGATGCACAAACCATCCTCCTTGTCGGAGCCGGTGGCGGCTATGATCTGTTCACTGGATTACCCCTGCTCCACTCCCTTCGCAAGGCAGGCAAGCAAGTCCATCTCGCCAACCTCACCTTCAGCGATCTGAGCCACGACCAGCTCGAACGCCCTATTCCTGCCTTGGCCAAGATCACCGCAGACAGCCACGCCTCCGGCACCTATTCTCCCGAGCTGCATCTCGCCCGTTACTTGGCTGATAAATCAGAACCTTCCTCCATCTATCTCATCGACCGCACTGGAGCTGCTCCAGTCATCGAAGCCTATCGCTGGCTGGCAAACACTTTGAAACCTGATGCCCTCATCCTCATCGATGGCAGCACCGATAGCCTGATGCGCGGTGACGAAACCGGCCTTGGCACACCGCAGGAAGATCTCGCCAGTCTGGCCGCTGCCGCAGCACTCAATGACATTAAGAAACGTTTTCTCGTTTGCATCGGTTTCGGCGTAGACACCTTTCACGGCGTTTCCCACGGACTTGTGTTGGAAAACATTTCCGCGCTCATCGCCAAAGGTGGCTACCTTGGTGCATGGAGCCTGCTTCCTGAAACAGAAGAATTCACGTTCTATCGCGACGCCTGCGATTACGTTTTCAGCCGCATGCCGCGCAGTCCGAGCATCGTCAACACCAGCATCATTGACGCCACCCTCGGTTGGTTTGGTGATCACCACGCCACGAGCCGCACCGAAGGCTCCAACCTCTTCATCAATCCGTTGATGTCACTTTACTGGGCATTCAACCTCGAAGCCGTCACCCAGCGTCACCTGTTCCTCGATAAGATCAAGCACACCAAAACGTATGCGGAACTGACTATGGCGATCGAGTCGCTTCACACCACACAGCCAAAGATCCGGCAGTGGCAGGACATCCCTTGCTGATTTACGTAAACCACATCGAGACTTCCACCGTTACCAGCCCATCATTAGTCTAAGATTCACAACGCCTTCTTCACCATCTCCATCGCAATAACTTCCCGACGATTACGGATCGGCAACGACAACAACGCCATCAACACACCAGCCCCACAAAGCAGCAGATAAACCCGGTGAAACTCGGCCAGCCCCGCTCCCACCGCGCCGACTAACGCCACACCCACCGCAGCGCCCACTGCGCCTCCTAGTTGCCGGAGCGTGGCATTCAGTGCATTTCCCACTCCCAGTCTTGCCGGCGGCAAACCCGTGACAGAGGCAGCCGCAAACCCCGGCAGCATCAGGCCAATCCCGATCGCACCCATGAGCTGCCCCGGCAGCCACACATGCAAATAATCCGACGAGCTACTCAAGCTGGACGTGAACCACAGGTTGCTCACCGCAAACATCAGTCCGCCTGCGATTAGCACCAAGCGCGAATCCCGCCCTGCGAGCAACCGCGAGGTGATCGCGATCACCACCATGACCCCAAACGGTCCCGCCGTCGCCGCAAGCCCCGCTTGCAGTGGCGAGTATTTCCAGATGCCCGTCATGAACAGATAGAACGAGAGGAACATCAGGCTCATCGCCGCACCCAGCAGAAAGGTTCCCGCATTGGCCCAGCGCACCGCCGGGTTCGCAAACACCTCAGGCCACGGCGTCTCACGTCCTCCATTCCTTTCACGCACCACAAAAGCCGTCAGTAAAACCACACCGCAGCCCAGCGAAGCAAGCGTCAACCCCTTCATCCCACCCTGTTCTCCGATATGCACAATCGCACTGGCCACCGTCCCCACCGCCAACATCAAGAGCATGCTGCCCACCAGATCAGGCGTGCCCACATCGGCCGATGGCGCAGATTTCGGTAGCGACCGCCTGGCCAGCCACGCCGCCCAGATCCCGACCGGCACATTAATCAGGAAAATCCACTGCCATCCCGCCAAGGTCAGCACCACCGCGCCCATGGATGGCCCCAACGCCACCGCCAACGCTCCCACCGCCGTCCACGCGCTCACCACTTTTCTGCGTTCCTCCAGCGATCGCCCCTCCAACAACAGAGCCAGCGATGCTGGCGTGACCGCTGCCGCCCCAATCGCCTGTAGGATGCGCGTGACAATCAGCAGCTTCGCATCCGGCGCGAAGGCAGCCCCAGCCGAAGCCAGCGTGAACATCGCCAACCCCATCTGAAAGACTCGTGCGCGTCCCGCCCGATCCGCCCACTGCCCCATCGGAATCAGCAACGCCGCATACACAATCGTGTAAGCATTCAGCACCCACGACAGCTCAGCCGCCGAAGCATTCGCAAAGTGCGCCCGCAACGCCGGGAATGCCGCGATCACCACCGTCGAATCCAGCGCCACCATGAACACCACCGTCGCCGCCACCAAAAATACCGCGCGTTCTTGTTTCATAAATGACTGCGTTAGTTAGGAGTGCCCCGCGATGATTGCCTCGATCTGCTTACGATGTAGCTGCATGTGAAACCCCGCCACGAAATGCCACCCGGCCGCATCCAACCGCCCAAACCATGGATGCGCATAACGCGCCGAAGTTTTCAGATCCGCGATTCCCTCCACCGTCTTGCCGAACAAGCTGCACCCTTGCTCAAACTTCTCGATGATCCCCTCATCCACCTCCAGCGAAGGCTTCACCGCCGCCGTGCTGGCCGTCCGTGTCGGCACCTGCCCGCGTGAAAGCGAGCGGATCGCCTCCATGCACCCGAAGTTCACAATCCGCAGATGATCCAGCGTCATGAATACCGACCAATGACGGCTGCTATCCTCCATTCCGCGCAGGCGCTTGATCAACACCCGCTGCCTCCCCTGCTCCGGCCCGATTCCGCGCGCCAGCTTCAAAACCGCATCTCGTTCCTTGGCAAACAACGCCGTTGCCTCCGCCCTGCTCGCCCGTGAGCGCTGCCAATGAAAAAGCCCCTTGGCCGCCATCAGCTCCAAACCTGGCAAACCCGCACCCGGCGCCTCCAACTTCGGCTGGACTTCAAGCGCATCATTCATATTACTTGCAATTTAAAAGTAATTTACTTGTTGATTGCAAGTAAAATAAATCGCTATGGTAACAGCATCATGGCGACCATTAAGACTGCCTCAACCGAAACCGAACGCCGGTCCTTCTGCCCTCTGGCATGCGGTCTGGATATCTTCGGCGACCGCTGGACCCTCCTCGTCGTCCGTGATCTCGTCTTGGGCAAAACGCGCTTCAAAGATTTCACCGCTTCTCCCGAAGGCATTCCCACGAACATCCTGAGCGACCGCCTCGAGCGCCTGCAAACCTCCGGCATCATCACCCAGGTCACCCCGCCCGATGGCTCCAAGCATCGCGCTTACCAATTGACCAGCAAAGGCGAAGCCCTTCGCCCCATCCTCGCCGCCATGCGCGACTGGGGCCTGACCTGGGAAAAAGGCACCAAAGTCCCGACGCAGCTTCCCCCTCCCCCAGCCACCGCTACCAAGCCCAAAAAGCAAAGCCGCCCTACATAAGTAAGGCGGCCCAATTTGGAGTGCTGAGGCTTGCCTCAGCTTTGTCCTCGACGCGGCTTGACGCGGCGACGTTTTCCTTTTCCGATTCGCGGTTACTTCATCGAGTGCAACCCCACCACATTCCCCTCAGTATCCTTTATGATCCCAATAAACCCATGCTCCCCAATGCCCATCCTCGGCTTGATCACGGATCCACCTGCCGCCGCCACCCGGCTCAACACGCCGTCCAAGTCCCCTTCCACATTGAGATAAACAATTGTGCCACCCGCTCCCGGCGAGTAGCCATCCATCTGCGTCACCGCTCCACCGATGCCCTTTTCCATGTCAAAAGGGAACATCGCCATCTTCATCGTTTCACCGCAGCTCTGCAGCTTCGTCTTCAGAATCGTTTCGTAAAAACTGACCGCACGTTTGAAGTCAGCAGAATATATCTCGAACCAGTTCACAGCGTTTGTCTTCATGATAGTAGAGTAGTCGTAGTTGTATCTGACAAACATAAGCTAACTCCGCCCACTGACAACCCCATGTCAGGAGACTTTCCCGCCTTCGCTTTATTTCTCCTGTGCCGCCTTCAACTTCGAATCATTCAAATCCAGCCGATAGATCATCTGGTTGTAATCATACCGCGGCGTGAACTCCTTGCCGTCACTGAACTCCTTCGTATAAGTCCCCTCGAAGATCAGGATGGGCGAACCTTCCGGCGTGAACTCCGGATGCAGCCGTGGATTGTAAAACGTGTAGTGATCATGCGTCAGCACCTTCACCGCTTTTCCCCACGGTCCCGTCGGCGCGTCCGCTTCCGCATACCACAATTCACCAAACACCGAAGGCTTGCCGCCAGCCTCCATGAACACCGTCACCCAGCGCTTGCGGAAACCATTCCAGGCGATGGACCCCGTATGCGGCTTCACCGCCTTGCCATCCGTAGCGGATACCAGGCTCTCTTGCGGCTTCAAAACTTCCCATGCCGCCGGATCCTGCCACGCCTCAAACGTCGCCGCGCATCTGACCTTCGGGAGCGGGTCACCGAAGTAAACCCATTCCTTCCCCTGCGCATCCTTCATGAAAGACGGATGCCCATTGGGCATCATAGGTTGCTTGGGTTGCGCCTCCGATTTGGTCCAGAGCACTTTGAGCGGATCGAAACTCTCCTTCTCCTCATTCCACACGCATAGACCAGCCTCGTATGCTTCCAAGTGTCCGCGAATCTTCACGTAATTTCCCACCAACCGCGCCTTGCCCGTCTTATCCGGCAAGCTCACGTAGGAACTCACCCACGTCGGTCCGGTGCCCGGCATCTTCGCTACACCGCGCACCTTCCCCTTGTCATCGCGGAAATAACTCAGCTTCAATTTCAACGGCGGCTCGAAGGATTTCAACGGTTGGATCTCACTCGTCGCACTGCTCATGTCATAAACGCCGAGTGGATAATTCGCCATCATCGTATCGCCCCACGCCCAGAACATCTTCCCGTTATGCACTGCGTTCTGGACGCTGTCGCTGCCCACGATCCCTGACTCTTGCCAGTCCAGTTCTTTATCCGTCTTCTGGCTCTCGGCGAACAGCCCGGCACCAGTAAGCCGTCCCAGCCGTTTGGCGATGTTAAGCCGGTCCACCTCCACTTTGATCGTCTTGCCGGGTTGCGGGGTCACCCGCACCCCTTGAAACCCGAACCCATCCTTCTTCACCTCATAGCCATGCCCACTCAAGCCCAGCCAGGTCTCCTTGCCCATCATCTCGGGCAGATCGAATGCCACCACGCCCGCATTGTCCGTGATGAAACGCACCTGGTTCACCGTGCGCAGTTCCACCAGCGGCACCGGCCATCCCGTCCCCTTCTCCACCACTTCAATGCGACATGGCTCCAAAGCCATCACCGCATTGGCAATAAGTCCCAAAGCCAGAATCAACAATTTTGCTCTCATGTTAACAACACAACTCAGCGCCACTTCAACACGGTTTCAATCTCCTGCTTCCACACCGCATACGCGGCATCATTCAGATGCAGACCATCATTCGTATATTCAGCCTTTAGCTTCCCTTCCTCATCCCGCATCAACGCGTGCAGATCGATGAAGCTGCATTTAAACTCCTCGGCCAGCACCTTCAGCTTCACATTGAACTGTATTACCGGCTCATTTTGTTTCTCGTGGGCACCCCGCGTCGGCAGCACCGATTGCACATGGATACGCAAATCCGGCCGCTTCTCCCGGATGCGTTGCAACAGCTCACGATACCCCTTCTCCATCTGCTCCACATTACGGCCCGAATTCAGATCATTGATGCCGATGAGCAGGAATACATCCGTTGGGGCGCAATCGAATATAGAGTTGTCCAACCGCTGCAAGACACCGCGTGGATCATCCTTCGCCATGTCATTGCCGATGACATCCGCCCCGATGCCCCGGTTCACCATCCGACGACCGGGAAAGAACTTCACCACATCGAAACCTTCCGTGATGCTGTCTCCCACCAGCACCACATTCTGCCAGACGAGATTCTGCTCCTTGAAAGATTTCACCCGGTTCTGCCAGTGCATCTTGAAAAGAGCGCCCCAATCAGCCGCCGGTTTCTTCGCCTCCTCCGGGGCTTCCGTCGCTTTTTCCTGGGCCGAAACCGGAACACTCGACAACACGTTGGCCAAAACAACGGCCGCCACCGTTAACCATCGGAACGATAGTGAAGTTTTCATGCTGTTGGTTGGGTCACCTGACTAGTGGATGCCTCGCTGGTCGCCGGTCGTGATGTCACCTGTCGAAAACGCTCTTCATAATCCTTATGATTCGTCCCCATCAACCGGTCCCAGATATTGAAATACAGGCCGTAGTTCCCCGCCATTTTCTCATGATGCATCACATGATTCGTCGGCGTGTTCAGAAAACGCCTAAGCCCCGAATCCATCAACTTATGGGGATGAAACTCATATCCAGTGTGCCCCAGCACATTGAAGGTGAGTTGCCACAGCATGAAGATGGCAAAAGCAAAGGGATGGATGGGCATCACCAGCACCACCACCGGAAAGATGCCTGACTGCACTACTGCTTCCAACGGGGCAAACGAATAGGAGGCCCACGGCGAAGGATTGTTCGAAAGATGATGCACGCGATGGAACCACCGGAATAGCTTGGGATGATGCATGAGCCGGTGCGTCCAGTAAAAGTAGGTGTCATGCAGGAAGATCGCGCAGACGATGCTGATCCAGAACCAGCTCCAGCCGTAATCACTGACCTGCCAGTACATCTGGGTCAGTCCTGCTTTGCCCGCCACCACCGTCCCCGCTCCCACCATGCCCAGAATGAACACGGAAAGCGCCGAGTAACCCAACTCCCGCCTCACATCGGCGGATTCTGGCAACTTGGCGATAATCTTCCGGTGAAACCAGCGCCGCTTGAAGAGGACGTACCCCAGCAGCCACGCCACACCGGCAAACACGAGATAGCGAATGGCCAGCGCGATGGTCGTGCCAAACGTCAGTTCCAGAAATCCTGGGCTGTTCCGCGCGAAGTAATCAAAAGCTGGCATAGGCGTTTATGGTTTAGCGTTCAACAGACCGTTCACCAACATATCCACAGTCGCATCCTCCGCGGCCTGCTCGGTCAACAAAGTCAGGCCCGGATCAAAGGGGCGTTGCAGATTCGCCCAGGCGATCGTCTGCGTGAGCACAGCCGCCGATGCCATCACATTTTTGGGCTGCGCGAGCTGTCCGCCCTTCACCCGCAGATCGATATACTTCTGCAGCGTTTCCAATAGACGCTTCCTCAAACCGAGCACAAACACATCTGCCAAGCCCGGATACTCCAAGGCCGAACGCAACAGCAGCACCAATCCCTTCCGATGCCGTTTCATCAATTGATACTGCTCCTGGATTATCTCCGTGAACTCACTGCGGATACTCGTCGCCTTCTTCTTTTTCAACGCCGCCTCGAGCTTCGGCCACTGTCCTTCCCGCCCGAAGACTTCACTCAAGAATTTGGTCGTAGAACCCGGCTCCGGTGTCGGCACAGGAATCTCAATCGCATCCAGCCATTCTGGATCCTCCATCGTGGTATGCCGCACCACCAGGTCGAAAAGTGCTTCCTTGCTCTCCACGTATAGGTATACGGTCCCCACCGCCACCCCCATCACCTTCGCCACATCCGCCACCTGCGAACGCTCGAATCCTTGTCGGCAAAACACGTCAAACCCGGCGTCAACGAGTTCACGCAGGCGTTTGCCGGAAATGTCAGCACGTAAACGGGGCATGGATTATTTATGACTGAACCATTCATTCAGTCAACCTCCCCGATGCAATATCGCCTATTCAAAAATCACCAAGGAATGGTCACCGTCCCACCTGCCGCAACCAGTAGCCGCGGCTGCTTTCGTAATCTTTCAGCGTTTGCTCGTTCATCACCTTGAGCAGCGCCCCTCTGGTTTGGTTCAGGATGCCGTTCAACGCCTGTTGCTGCTGCTCGGGTGACAGGTTTCCATTGGCGCGAATTTTCGCGGATTCTTCCATGACAGCCCGGCGCATATCATACACCGCTGCTGCTGTTTGCATGGGCAGTTCATTCTGCTGGGTGAACCGCACCAACTCGCGATACTCGTAATCTTTGCCGCGCTGATAGTCCTTGTAGCGCTCCTCACCGACCGCTTCTTTCACCATGGCGTCCATCTGTTGCTGGGCAGTCGCCCTTTGCTGCGCCTCCTCGGGATTGCCCGTGGCTATCTTCGTGTTGAACTGCTCGTTATACCACCGCTGCGCTTTGAAAACGGCGACGTATTCCTGCTCGCTCGGTTCAAAACCGATCAATAACGACCGGACTGTATTGGCTGTCCCGGACACCCGCAGGACGTATTGTTCCTGCTCCTCCTTGGTCATCACCTTTCTCATCTCGGCCTGTTCCCATTGCCGGACCTTGATCAGCTCTGCTTGATCCTCTGCCGAGAGCCGTCCATTTTTAGCACGCCCTTCAATCGTTATGGACAAATCTCGCGACTTGCTGCGCAGATTCATTATCTCTGTTCTTTTTTCTTCCGAGAGAAACCCCAGCATTATCTCATCCCGTTCAAAACCCGTGAACGCGATCGCATACTTGCGGCTCTCATAATCGAAATCCACTCCCAGCAATTCCAGCACCAGCTCTTTCCGCTCGATCTCCAGTTCCCGTTTCTGTTTTCTAAGATTCTGATCATAGTATTCAGCTGCCGAGTCCCACGGTTCCCAATACTTGATATCCTTGGCCGGCTGACGCAATGCGCGCCACTTCGCGGCATAGAGTTTGTTGATATCCGCGATGATGATGTCGCGGATGGTCTCCTCGGGACATTTGATCGCGCGTAGGTTGGCGATGTAAGCCTTGAAATCTTCGGACTCCACGGTGTGCCAATCCAACTGGACCAACTCCGGCGGCAAAGCCACCTCGTTCGTGGTCACTTCGGTTCGCGTAACCGTCCGCGTAACCACTTTGGCAGGCACCACTGCTACCGTTTTGGGCACGGTGGTTTCTGGTCGGCGGCCAATATAGGCGAATACAACCAGGTTCAGCAGCAGGGAAATGGCCAAAACTCCTTTGAGTCTCATAATGTTGGGATTCTCGAAATTCTTATCTGAGTTGCCGCAGCCAGTGGCCACGGCTGCTTTCATAATCCTTAAAGGCTTGCTCGTTCATCACCTTGAGCAATGCGCCTCTCGTCTCCGTCGAGATGGCATTCAAAGCCTGCTGCTGTTGTTCCGGGGAAAGGTTCGGATTGGAGCGGATTTTGGAGGATTCTTCCATGGCCACCTTCCGCATGTCATAGACCGCAGCTGCAGTTTGCATCGGCAGCTCATTCTGCTGCGTGAAACGCACCAGTTCGCGATACTCGTAATCTTTACTTCGCTGATACTCCTTGAAACGGTCCTCGCCCAAAGCCTGCTTCACCATCTGGTCCATCTGTTGCTGCGCCGCCATCCTCTCCTGCGCTTCTTCCGGAGTGCCCGTCTGAACTTTCTTGTTGAACTGGTCATTATACCAGGTCTGTGCCCGGAAAACGGCGGTGAACTCTTGCTCGCTGGGACCAAACCCGACCAACTGCGACCGGATGCCGTTGGCGGTCATGGAAACCCGCATCACGTACTGCTCAAATTCCTGCGGTGTCAGCAGCTTCTTCATCTCCGTCTGCTCCCATGTTCTGACCTTGATCAGTTCCGCTTGATCCTCGGCCGTGAGACGTCCGTTCTTGGCTTTCTCTTGGATGGCCGCCGCCAGTTCACGTGATTTGCTGCGAATATTTGTGATTTCCGTCCGCTTCCCCTCCTCCAGAAAACCCATCAATATTTCCTCCCGCTCAAGCCCGGTGAACGCGATCGCATACTTACGGCTCTCGTAATCGAAATCCACTCCCAGCAATTCCATCACCAGCTCTTTCCGCTCCTGCTCCAGTTCCCGTTTCTGTTTTTTTAGATTTTGATCATAGTATTCAGCCGTCGAGTCCCACGGTTCCCAATACTTGATGTCCTTGGTCGGCTGCCGGAGCGCCCGCCACTTGGCCGCGTAGAGTTTGTTGATATCCGCAATGATGATGTCGCGGATGGTCTCCTCCGGACATTTGATCGCGCGTAGATTGGCGATATATTTCTTAAAATCCTCTTCCTCCACCGTGCGCCAATCCAACTGGACCAGCTCCGGCGGCAAGGCCACCTCGTTCGTGGTCACTTGCGTGCGGGTGACCGTCTTGGTCACCACCTTGGCAGGAGAATCTGCCTCCCTCTTCGGTACCACGGCCTCCGGGCGGCTGCCCAAATAAGCGAGCGCCACCAAATTTATCAACAGTGAAACGGCCAAAACTCCTTTAAGTTTCATAAAATCGGGCTGAGCCATGAGCAGACTCCTTCCGTTCGTTTGAGTCAACTCCGATTCGGGCCGCTGGAGCAATCTCCAGCGGCCCCTTGCCCAACCCTCAAACCCGAGCGGGCACGATCACAAACGGCACGCCCCGTCGGCAAAAGACCCGCTGCAAGGCAAACACCGCGTAGTTATGCAGCCAGCGCGTCCAGATCGTCTCTTGCACGAAAGCCAGTTGGCCGCCAAACAGCACCGCACCCGGACAGCGCTTCAGCAGCTCTTCACTTAGCTCCTCCACCGTGCCCACCACATCGTGGCTCACCTCCGTTACCGCCTCAGCCGTGAAACCGCACTTCTGCGCGAACTCCACATACCGTCCCGCACTCGCCGCCGTCTCCGCCTTCAGCCGCTCCAGTTCCTCCGCACCTTTGAAACTGCCCGCATCCACCACGCCCACTTGCACAAAAATGAACCGTCCAAAAGTGTCCGGGAACAAGCGTGGAATGCCTAAGAATGTGTGTAGTCCAAGTCCGTTGAAACCATTCACCAGCACTACTGCGGTGCGCCCTTGATTGGCTCGCGTGGTCAGCGGCTGAACTGGTGACGTATCCGCCACAGCCACGAGTTGATTCAGGCGATCCAGTTCACCGGCCGTCTGCAAATAATGCCGCTTCACGGCGAAGGCCAGTCCGATGACTGCACCTGTCACCACCAGAGTCACCCAACCGCCTTCGTGAAATTTCACCACACAAAGCGAAACGAGGATGAAGAACGTGAGCGACAACCCTACGCCGTTCACGATGAACTTGTAACGCCAATCGGAAGCCGTGCGACGGTTCTGCCACCAATGCCGCACCATGCCGAATTGTGTGAGCGAGAACGTGATAAAGACATTGATGCTGTAGAGCACGATGAGCAACGCCACCGCCCCTTTCGTCGCGAGCATCGCCAGCAAGGCCGCACCGCCCATGAGCAGAATGCCGTTCTGAGTCACGAAACGATCGCTCAAGGTCGCAAACCGTGCTGGGAACCAGCGGTCCAGCGCCATATTGGCCAGCACACGTGGACCATCAAGGAATCCGGCCTGTGCCCCGATGAACAAAAGCGCCATTGCCGAAATCATACTGATACCCGTGAACCACTTTCCAGTTTCTCCCGGCCAAGTGGCCGTGATGCGCTCGAACAGAACAGTATTCAGTGTTTTGCCTTCCACTGGAGTCACCGCATACAGGAGATAGGCCAGCAACAAACCAAAGGCGGTAACCCCCAAGGAGACGGCCATGTAAGTCATCGTACGCTTGCCCGTTTCCACTCGCGGCTCGCGCAGGATAGGCAAGCCATTGCTTACCGCTTCGATGCCCGTATAAGTGCCCGCGCCCATGCTGTATGCCTTGAGCAACAAAGCGAGCAGACCAAGCATGCCCAACTCGCCATGCGCGGACTGAACATCTTGCACCGTCCGGCTCGCGATCACCGGCAGATCACCCGCATGGCTGAAGATGGCGATGAGAATCGCCGCCGCGTGCGTGCCCACAAACACAAAGAACACCGGCGCCCAAAGCAGGACCGATTCTTTCACCCCGCGCAAATTCAGAAGAGTAAGAACACCAACCACCAGACACGCAAAAGGCAACTTCCATGTCAGCCATCCTCCTGGCAGCACCGAGAACAAAGCATCTGCCCCACTGGCCACCGAAATGGTGATGGTCAAAACGTAGTCCACCAATAAGGCTGAACCGGATACCACACCGGCTGCAGGCGAGAGCAATTTGCTGGCGACGAGATAACCACCGCCACCGGAGGGAAAAAGTTCGATCACCTGCCGGTAACTTGCGCAGATGATCCCAATGGTCAGCACACAGGCGATGGCCACGAACACACTGAGCGATGGGTGCGCCCCGAGTGCTTTGAAGGTTTCCTCCGGTCCATAACAGGACGAGGAGAGCCCGTCCGCACCCAAGCCCACCCAGGCAAGGACGGCGACCAGTGAGAGTTTGTGAAAGAGGCGGTGGTCAGAGAGATCACGCGCACGACCGATCAATAGGGACTTGAGGGAAGTCCCAGGACTCGATTTTTTCATAACCAGCAGACATAAACTCATCCCTTGGCCAATGGCTTCGGGACAAGCATTCAGACTGGGGAACGTGAAGTCCCGTCACACGACGGGGGCAGAGGTTCGCCCTTCCATTTGCCTGCGAGGTTAGCTGTCGGGCTAGGTCTTGGAAGTGACCCGGCCGGGAGTTTGTCCCGGTCTGCGCCCCGTCCTGATCGCTCAGGAATTGGTTCCCCCGCGAGACCACGCAGGAAGGCGTGGCCGCTTAGGCTGCACACAGGAAAAAGGCCAGAGAATCAGTGAAATGTCAAATACTGTGCGGCCATCGACATTGGAAGCGCTTGATAATCAAGCCAATCAAGCTGCCAGTGCGCGTTCCTCAGTCGGGATCAAAGGCGGTATCGGACAATCCAGCGCATCGGCCACCGCCCGTAACAATTCCCCCTCGGCCGCATGCACCACCCCATCTGCGGCCACCACTTCGGCACAGGCCAGCAAGATCGAACGCCGCACCGTAGGACCGGCCTCACGAATATTGTTCAGGGCCGCTTCCAGTGTGTTCAGTGAACACCGCTCTTCCGGTTGCAGCTGAAAAGTCACCTGTCTGGAATTGAAGCTCTTCACACCTTTCTTAAATGCCTCTTCACGCCAGCCATCACGACCGGCAGTAGCCAGCAGCGAGAGCAGGACAGACACATCCCCCGACACCGCCTTCAAGGTATGATAACGGATCTCAGGAGGCGTGCGTGACTGAAAATGCGCCCCGAGATGCCGTCGTAAAATGTGTTGCAGCGCAAACTCGAACACATCCAGTTCATTATCGCTGTTCACCAGATCGCGGACGAGATGATCCAATTTCCTGTAGTCCTCGGCGCTCATGCCGCGCAGTGCGGGCAAGGAAAGCTCGATCAGCGGAACACGTGCATGGGCAGGCAATCCCCGCAACAACGTGTGCAGATCTCCAACCAGTTTGAAAATCTCGTCACCACGGTGCTTCCTGATGATCTCAAGCTGCCGTGATCGCACGGTTTCTTCTGCGCTGAGCAGCAAAGCAAAAACTAGCGCATCCGCCTTATCCGTCTGATGCGCCGCGTCTTTCAATCCTTCCGGCAGAGCAGCCAGCAGTCTTTCCGCAAAGACCAGATGTTCGGTCAATGGCATGCCGACGTGTTCCATCGCCTGCGCGGCCGGCACAGCCACCTTGGGCAAAGGCATATCCGCAGAGGTCCCTTGCAGAATCGGCGGCCGTTCCACCCGGATCGGCGCACCGGCTCCCCGCGGCTTTTGCGCAGCGGCTTCAGCGATCTTAGGCATCACCGGCTCCGCAGGCCCTTGCTTGCTTGGCTCGTCCAAGGGAATTGCCCGTCCCATCATGTTACGCACCCTCTGGATGCGTTCACCCATCGGCGGGTGAGTAGAGAGGAAGAGGAAAAACTCATCTCCCTGCATCGCATCGGCAAAGAACATGTGGCTCGCCTCTTCTGCGTGAGGACATACCACTTTTGCTCCATCCGGCCACTTATGCACCTTCTCGAAAGCACCGGCCAGGCCATCCGGATAGCGCGTGAACTGCACCGCCGCCGCATCTGCCAGATACTCGCGCTGACGCGATACCGCAGCCTTGATCATCCGGCCAAAGACAGCTCCATGCCACCCGATGAAGCTCAGCACAAAGCCCACGATGGTGATGAAGATATCCACAAATATATTACTGCCTGAAAGATAGGTCCCCTCCTCAGAATTGAGCTCGCGCTCAAACTGCCGGTTGCGCCCGTCCATCACCCAATCCGCCAGGCTCGTCACCGCAAAAAGCCCATGCACCCAGCCCATCAGACGCATCTTGAGCGCCATGTCCCCATTGAAGATATGGCTGTATTCATGCGCGATGACGCCTTGCAGTTCATCGCGGGTCAGATACTTCACGGCGCCCCCGGTGGCGCCGACGATCATGTCGTCGACAGCATGTCCGGCCACGAAGGCGTTGATGGAAGGCTCGCGTTCCAGGATGTAAACATCCGGCACCGGTATCCCAGATGCCACGGACATCTCCTCTACCACATTGAGCAAGCGTCGTTTATCCGGTTCTTCCGTTCCCGGGTTTACTCGCGTAGCTCGCAACAACCGGGCGATGGTACGACCGCCCTCCCGTAATTGCCTGGTCTTGCGGATACTGTTGAAAAGAAAGAGGACCAGGACAACGAGGGCAATGACAATTGCCCGGTCAAAATCCCAAAATTGGAAATGAAACGTACTTCCCTCCGGGGCCGCTCCACGCCAATACCGGACGATGCCGGTAACCAGAAACATGCCAACCGACCAGACCAGATAGACCGCCGCCACCACGCCGAGCAGGGCGAAAAGGAACAACGGAATGAGCCGGAGGCTGCTGGCGCGAGCATCTTCCTGACGTTGAAAGAAATTCTTGGGTGCCAGTTCCGGCATAAACTCTGGGATGGATTCTACCTCCTGCGCCAATTTCTGCCCATGGGAAACTTGCATGCGAAATGCAATCAGCACCATCCCATTTCAGCGGCTTGCCGCAACCTGGTTTGGTGGCCATCATGAGCCATGGCCGATAAACCCGAACGCGACCTTCTCTGGTGGTTGATCCCCGGTGTCATTGCTGGTATGCCGATGCCATTCCTCCATCCGGAACGTCGTTTGAATCCGGGCGCTCTACTGCGAACCTACGAAGACGAATTGCCCGTGCTGCATGATGCCGGTATCCGTGCTGTGGTGTCGCTCTTGAACATCCCTTCGGATGCGGATGTGTACCGCCCCGCCGGCTTGGACTATCTTTGCCTCTCCATTCCTGATGGTCATCCGCCTGATTTTACCCAAGCCGATGAGTTTGTCCGCTTTGTAGATGCCCACCGTGAATCCGGGCATGCCGTGGCGGTGCATTGCTACGCCGGACTGGGACGCACCGGAACCATGCTGGGTGCCTATCTCATCGCGCAAGGAGCCGACTCCACCACCGCTCTGCTAAAAGTCCGCGCCGCTGAGCCGGCCGCCATCGAAACGCGTCATCAAGTGAAGTTCCTGGATGACTACGAACACCATCGCCGACTGCTCGACCTCAAATGAGGTTCAAGTCGAGACACGCAGTCGAGCTTACTTCTTTCCCGCACCTTCCAACGTCTGCAATTTTCTCTTCGCCTCCGAGCTGCCGTTCTGCGCCGCCTTCTCCAGCCACTCGCGACCTTTGGCCGCGTCTTGTTCCACACCGCGTCCTTCCAGATAGCGCAGTCCCATCTCATACTGCGCGTAGGATGAGCCCTTCTCCGCCTGTTGCTTCTGGAACTCCAGCACCTTGCGCTCGGTTTCCTCCGCCGTCTGCTTCGCTGGTGAGGTGCTCCGCACCGGTGTCGATTGCCCCGGATTCGCGGTCGCTGCCGTTTTCATCTTTTTATCGTAGGCTTCTGGCGTCACGCCCAGTCCACCGGGCATCTCTTTCACCGAACGCGCCACCTTGATGTCGTCCTCAGTGGACCACTGGGCATCCGGCCCGGCGCTCTGCACTTCAAAACCATACATCACCACCTTCAGCTTGTAGGGCGTGCCCCACGGATCCTTGGAGCGATCCCGCTTCACCTCACCTTTTCCGGTCTGGGTATTGGCGGCCAAAAACTTGCTGAAATCATTCGCCGGCAAACGTCCTTCCTCGAGGAATTCGGTGACCACCAAATCGCAGATGCTGTCCACTTCCAGCCCGGAAGTCGTGGCATTCTGCACCTTGCCCACCACATCCATGTTCTCCTTGAAAGCATCCTTGCCCAGCCAGACAGCGGCACCGATGGCGATGATCGGAAGTATGCGGAAAAAGCTCACGCATCCCTCCCTTGCTGACCGCCACGCGTCACCACGGCGGATTCGATCGTGAGGCCGGTCAGGAAATCGCGGCTGACCAGACGCAGGAAACTATCCTTCGAAAGACGCAGGCAACGCGCCTTCTCCACGGCCACGACATCCGCCGTGGCGGGTATGTTTCGCAACAGGCTGATCTCACCACAGAAGTCTCCCGGCACCAAAGTCGCCAGTTTCTTGCCGTGCTGTTTCACGGCAAATTCGCCGTCATAAACCATGTAGAACGAATCATTCGTCTGCCCCTCTTTGATCACGGCCTGACCAGAGGCACATTCCAGCAGGACGAATTCTCGTGAGACTTGTAACAAGGCTTGCGGATGCCACCGGGCGAACAGCGCGTTACGCCGTAGAAACGCTGAAACCTGAATGAGCGTTTTGATCTGGGCCGACCCGAGGTGACTCACCAGGATGCGTTCGAAATCCGCGCGTTCCAAAACCAGCAACGCCGTCTTCTCCAACGCTTTGACCGAACTGGTGCGTGGAACCTTGTCGAGCAAAGCGATCTCGCCAAAGGCATCCCCGCGCGCAAGGGCCGCCAAGGGCCGCTCACGGCCAGACTCATCTTCTTTCAAAACTTCCACCTTGCCGCGATACACCAGGAACATGGAATCACCCGTATCCCGTTCGCGGATGACGGTCGTGCCTTCATCCACGAGCACATATTGCATCGCGCGGGCGAGCTCTCCGCGCACCTCAGTCGTCAATTCGCCACAGAGCAAGGTCTCGCCAAGAAATGCGACCAGCTCTGTGTCCAAAGGCCGTGACGCGGTCGCTGAGTGACGGATCTTGGACTCGGCATGAAAGAGACTCGGAGCCAAGGCGCGATAACCCGCCCGCAAGACCAGCCAGAGCAGATAAACGACGATCGCGATCAGCACGATGGCCAGGAGCCAATAAACCACTAGCGAGAGCGAGGTCTGCTCTCCCGCCCGGCGATGGCTCAATTGCTGGAAAACGAACCGGCCATGTTCCGCCATCAACCGGTTCGCAAAGCGGAACGTGATACCCAGCCACAGGATGGCATACGTGCAATAACCGTAAAAATAACGTTCCTCCTGCAGTTTGATCTTCCAGTTGAACAGTGTGGCCAACAGCTTGGTGTTCAGGAACTGGTCGGCGCAACGAGGCAACTCATATTCCTTGCGCAACAAGGCGTGCAGCAACGTATGCGCGGGCGTGGGACCAAACGGCGAGCCAAGCACGATCGCTGTCAGGGCGCTGGCCAGCAAAGCGGTGTCCGAGCCGGTAAGCCAGGCAAACACCGCGAGCAAGAAAGGCGCGGCGAGGGATTGAGCCGCCACGCTGACTTCACACAGGCGTCCGCCCATGAAGGCATCCCTCGTATCGACTGAAAAATACGGCACCAGCCGGTCCAGTCGGAAACGGGGTTGATAAACCGTGCGCCCAAAGGCATCCAACGCCGCCGCCGCCCAAGCGCTGCTGAGTGACAGGCCCAACGCCATGAACAGAACCACCTGAAACCACCCGTTCAATTCCGTGATCGGATTCCATTTAGCCACCGTGAGCGACCACGCGCCCAGACAGGTGGTCAAGACTGCAGCAGCCAGTCCGTTCCAGACCCGTTGCGATCGCCCCATCTTTTTCGCGATGAAGGTCGTGGCATCCTCTGCCCCGCTCTCGATGAGGAAACCGCGATTGATCGCGGTCAGCACCAGGTCGTAAAAGCCGCGGATGTCCGGGTGATGCTCCTGTTGCAGCATCTCATGCAGGATGGCTTCCACCGTTCGGCGACCGTCAAAGAGCTTTAGTATGTTCTGCTGCGCTACGTTGAGCGCCAGATATTCTGTGCGGGCGAGCTGTTTGAGCAGGCGGGTGCCGTCGGGCAAATCACGAACTTCAATTTGCGACGACAAAGCGAATACTTTGCCGGTGATGTCTTGCATGGCGGAAAACGAGCGCCTGCGTTTTAGCCAAGCTACGACGTAATAGCAAGCGTGGCGGGACAGGCACCATCCGCAGCTTTCATTTTTTCGGCATCCGGTTACAACAAGGCATGTCGTTTACGCCATCCATCACCTGTCGTCTGGAAGTGTTGCCGGGAGCGACCGTCGCCGAGAAGGTCACTAACGCGCAACGCTACGGCTTTACGGGAATCGCGTTGCCGGGGCGCTTTCTCAAGTCCTGGCTGGAAGAAGCGCGGGCGTTCCGGGCAGACAGCCCCCTGCCCTTCGTCAGTCTTTCGCTCGGGTTTGAAGGTTCACTGTTGAGTCCGCACGCCGCCGTGCGTCAGCAATGTCACGACAGCATCCTTCGCTTGCTCGACGTCTGTGCCGAGTTCAACGCGCACCTCTTCAACATCCCGCCCGTGCTCATTCAAGACAATCCGGAACGCCTGAAAGACCGCTCGCAACAGGATGCTCTTTTCCTCGAACAACTGCCTGCTCTCGGCGATGCAGCGAGAGCGCGAGGCGTCACGTTTCTCATCGAGCCAGTGAATCGCTATGAAAGCGATTACTTGAACTCCATCGAGCACGCGGCCCAGCTCTGCGCTCAAGTAAACCACCCTGCCATCGCCCTCACGGCGGATTTCTTTCACATGCAGTTGGAGGAACTTCATGCGGACGCTGCGCTCACCAAAGCAGGCATCTGGACCAAGCATGTTCACGTAGCTGAGAACACTCGCGTGGAACCCGGTCCGGGCACGCTGAAATTCTCACCCGGATTCAAAGCCTTGAAGGCGTTGAACTATCGCGGCCTGGTGGAAGTGGAGTGCCGCACACTCTCCGGTCCGGGTGATGTGGTGCTGCCTCGTTCGGTTGCTTACTTGCAAAAAATGTGGCAGGACGCCTGACACCTCGCATGAAACGCTTTTTACTCATCACCCTGCTGTGCCTTTGCGGTTGGACGGCCCCAGCCGCCGAAGCCAAACCACGCCTCCTAGTGCTGACCGACATCGGCGGCGACCCGGATGACCAGCAATCCATGATCCGCCTGCTGCTTTATGCGAATGAGTTCGAGCTCGAAGGGCTCATCGCGAGCGCCTCAGGCACACCCGGTGAATTGAAAGAGAAGGTCACGAAACCAGAACTGATCCGGCAGACCATCTCCGCGTATGGAGAAGTCCGCCCCAATCTGGTGAAGCATGCCCAAGGCTATCCGACTACCGAACACCTTTTGGCGATGGTGAAATCTGGCAATCCGAATCGCGGTCGGGAAGCGGTGGGTGAAGGGTTGGATACCGAAGGCTCACGGTGGATCATTTCGCAGGGAGACAAAAAGGATTCGCGCCCGCTCAATCTCAGCATCTGGGGTGGGCAGACGGACTTCGCGCAAGCGCTCTGGCGCGTGCGCAAGGATCGCGGCGCGGAGGGCCTGAAAGCGTTTATCAGCAAACTGCGCATCTATGACATCAACGATCAGGACAAGATCGTGGAGTGGATCTGGGCGGAATTTCCGGGGTTGTGGTATATCCTCGCCAGTGCGTCCAAGGGGCAGGACAAACGCACTGGAGCCTATCGCGGCGTCTATCTGGGCGGCGATGAATCGCTTACTTCCCCTCAGTGGATCACTCAGCATGTGAAGGAGAATCACGGGCCGCTGGGCGCCCTCTACCCGATGAAAACCTACACCGCGCCCAACCCGCACCAGACGATGAAGGAAGGCGATACGCCCTCGTGGTTTTATTTTCTGGCGAACGGTTTGAACGAATCATCTCATCCGGAATGGGGCGGTTGGGGTGGCCGTTTTCAGAGAGCAACAAATTCGATCTACCGCGACGCGACCGATGCTCTGAATGGAACCAAAGAACCGCGCGTGAGCGTTTGGCGCTGGCGTCCAGCTTTTCAGAATGACTTCGCTGCTCGGATGGATTGGTGCGTGAAAGACTTCGCGGGAGCGAACCATGCACCCTCGGTCACCGTGAATGGAAAAACAGGTTCCGAACCCCTTCGACTGACGGCCAAACTGGGTGCCACTATCAAGCTCGATGCCTCGGCTTCGAGTGATCCGGATAAGAACGCACTTTCCTTCAAATGGTGGCTTTTTCCCGAAGCGTCCAAGGGCACCTCTACCGCCTCTCTGGAAATCGCACCGACTTCATCGAGTTCATTGCGCATCCCCTCAGACGCCTCCGCTGGCGAATGGCACATCATCTTGGAAGTCGTTGATGATGGGACACCTGCATTGACGTTGTATCGCCGTGTGATCGTGACCATCAAACCCTAAACCGGGTATAAAACAGGGTCACACTTCCGCTTTGCCAAAGGATGGGTGATGGCTCATGCTGCTTTCGCTGGTGAGAGCGTTTTTAAAAATTATGTAGCGGTGTGGAGCGAGGATTTTTGGGTTCGGGCGAGGCTTTGGCGAAGGAGCAGGTTCCACAGACCCTGTGACTAAGCCGAAACGAAGCCAGAACCCAAAAAGACCGCTCTTTATCCCTCTCAACCCACACGGCTACATCATTTTTAAAACCGCTCTAAATTGTCGTAACAACTATGCTGCCCGCCATGAAACGTTTTCTCGCCTTGTCGCTTGTCGCTCTTTTGCTCACGGGCACATGGTCCGTCATGGCGGCGACGAAGGCCGAACCGGCCAAGCTCGCCCAGAAAGAAACCAAGTCCGATGGCAAAACGCCGGGCATGGCGGCAGCAACCGCGCTCACCACCATCACCGGCGTGGCGATTTCACCGTTGCTCGGCGTGGGTGTCGTGGGTGCCTACACTTACTTCGATACACCGAGAGAAATGCACGGCCAGCTTCCTTGGTATGCCCGGCCTTGGTTTTGGGTGCCCGCGCTGATCCTCGTCGGCCTGTGCTTTGCCAAGGACACAGCGGGAACTGCCCTGCCCACCGTTTTGAAGAAACCCCTGGATATCGCCGATGCCGTGGAGAACAAGATCAGCGGCCTGGTGGCTGTGGGAGCCTTCGTGCCCATGGTAGCCTCCGTCTTCCCTTCGCTCATCTCCAGTGAGCACGCCGATATCGCCGCCCCTTGGTTCATGGCGGTCATCAATCCCGCCGGGCTCCTGAATTTCATTCTCGTGCCCATCGCCATGATCTCCTTCGTGATCGTCTGGCTGGCGGCGCATTCCATCAGTATCCTGATTTTGCTCAGCCCCTTCACCACCGTGGATGCCGCCCTGAAATCGTTTCGCCTGTTCCTTTTGTCTCTGGTCGCTGGCGGTGCCATGATGGACCCGATGTTAGGCGCGGCCGTCTCGCTGATCATCATCTTCATCGCCTACTTCATCGCGGGCTGGTCCTTCCGCGTGAGCACCTTGGGCAGTATTTACATCTGGGATGTCCTCTCGCTGAAGCGCACGCGCACCGTTCCGCAATTGAACAATGTCTGGGGCTTCCTCTCGTCGGAACTGAGCAAAGTGCCCGTTCGCACCTACGGCAAGCTGGTGCGGGATACCACCGGGCGGTTGGTGTTCCAATACCGCCCCTGGCTCGTCCTGCCGCAACGCACGCTCATTTTGCCGATCGGCGAATATGCCGTCGGTGAAGGCCTCATCAATTCGTTCATCGTGAAAACAGAAGGTGAGGATGAACATGAGATGATCACGCTGCCACCCCGCTATCGCACCCATGAAGAAGCACTGGCCCGCGCCTACGAACTGGCCGGGGTGCGGGAAATCGGTATCATGAAAGGCTTCAACGCCTTCATCAAAGCGCTCTTCGGCGGCACGAGCGAACCCGCGCGCGCCTAGCTGGCTCAATTCACTTTGTCGATGGCCGGGAACGGGAAGTCTGCGGAATCGGTGTGCTGCTCGCGCATGATCGTCTCCATCTTCGCCACGATATCCGGGTGTTGTGCGGAGACATCCTTGGTCTCAGCTCGGTCCGCCGCCAGGTTGTAGAGCTCGATGCGATAATCCGGCTTTCCCTTCGGCAAAAGATTCCGGCGAATGCCCTTCCAATCTCCCAAGCGGACACTTTGCTGCCCGGTGTAACCCGGAAATTCGCGATAGAGGAAAGCCCGCTCCGGCTGTTTCTTCCCCAGTAACGTGGGCGCGAAGGAGATGCCGTCCAATCCCTTGGGCGTCTTCGCCCGCGCATCGGTCAGCTCCAATAACGTCGGTATCCAATCCTCAAAACCCGTCACGCGATCACTGACTCCGGGTTTGATCGTGCCCTTCCAGCGGATGATGCCCGGCACGCGATAGCCACCTTCATAGAGCGTGCCTTTGCCATCGCGCAAGCCGCCGTTGGAATTGAAGAACGCGCCGTCCGTCCCGGCCAGACCTTGATGCGTGCCTGTCAAAGGGCCGTTGTCACTGGTGAAAATGAAGATGGTGTTTTCATCCAGCCCCAGCTCGGCGATGAGTTTCATCAGGCTGCCGATCTCGCGATCCATCCGCGTGATCATGGCGGCGTAGGCGGCCTTGGGTTTGAAATGCGGGGTGTAGCCTTTGCCACCTGGATACGGCGGATCATCCCAGAGACCGAGATACTCTTTCAACGAATCATCCGGCACCTGCAAGGCGACGTGCGGCACCGTCGTCGGCCAATAGAGAAAGAACGGACGCGACTTGTTCTCCCGCACGAAATCGTGGGCCTTTGCGGCGATGAGGTCCGCGGAATATTCCGTGCCTTGAAAACGTCTGTAGCTCTCCGGCTTCGTCGGGTCTTCCGTGGGCGTCAGTTTGTCCGCCGAGGCAAAGGCCGGATTCTTAAGCTCGATCGTCTTGTCATTGTCCCAAAGATACGTGGGATAAAAATTGTGCGCCACAGCCTGGCAATTGTAACCGAACCACCGGTTGAAACCCTGCTTAAGCGGTTCCCCTGTGCTGCCCGGGCCACCCAAGCCCCATTTGCCAAATCCGCCGGTCACGTAGCCTGCTGACTTAAGCAGCTCCGCCATCGTCACCGTCGCATCTGGGATGGGATGCTGCCCCTCCGTGGTAGGCTTGCCCAGCTTCGCTGAGGTCGCGCCCGCCATCTGTTTGTTATTGCGGATGAAGGCATGGCCAGGATGCATCCCGGTCATCAACACACACCTCGAAGGTGCACACACCGCATTGCCTGAGTAATGCTGCGTGAGGCGCACCCCCTCCGCCGCCATGCGGTCGAGGTTCGGCGTCTTGATCTTCGTCTGGCCATAGGCACCGATATCCCCATAACCCAAATCATCAGCGATGATGAAAACAATGTTAGGCTGCTTGCTCGCGGCCTGAGCATGCAGGGAGAAGATCAACAGCAGGAAACACACTGCCTGGCGGAAGTGCGGGGTAATCATGCTTCACACCCTAACCAATCTGGATCAGTGAAGCAATCGCGCCGTTGCCAGAGGCGCCTCCTGACACTGCCCGCTAATGTGCTGCCGGCATCTTGCCGGCAGTAGGGGCTCGTACATTGGCCGCAGCCTTTCCAAGCAACCGCTGCCAGTCCCCCTCTCCGCAAGGAACCAACCGCCCGTTTTTCTGAAAGACTTCCCATTCAACCACAGTATCAGGAGGCGCCCCCGGTTAACCGGTTTCACCCCGCGCTAAACGAACGCACGAAGTGACCCCGGCCAACCAGCGGCCTCACCTTTTGAGCTTTGAGCTTAATTAATAAGCCCGTAATGCAATTACTCCCCCGAAGCGCGCCTTCCCGTCTGATCCGATTTATGTTTCCTGCGCGATTGCCTCCTGTCCTGCGGTACTTTAGCAACCAGTCCACCCTCACCGGACCAAACCCTCGCCAGCCACTCCACAAAGAAATGCAGCAGAACGCTTGAAGCTTGCGAACGCACTCTTCCTTCCTCCTTCTCCCTCACGGGAGAAGGATTGAGGATGAGGGTGCCCCCATTCTTCCTTCGACCGGCCTGCATTCCCTTTAGGGAATTATTTCAAAGAACAATGAAACCTTCCGACCCCTGTGAGATATCGTTTCCTCCGTCCCTACGATTGAGACTTCAGATTGAGCGTTTGTCCCTGACCCGGCCGGTTCCGCAGTGGCTACTGGAGATTCCCCGGTCTCATCTATCCTAGACTGACCGACGTCCCGTTCACCCTCCGGCTTACGGACCCTGATCCATACGCCCGATACCCCCACATATCCTGATAGCCAAGTGACCGGTTTTTATCCTCCTTCTCCCTTGGAAGACGAACTTCGTCCGGGAGAAGGATTGAGGATGAGGGTGCCCCTCTTTCCGCCCGCCTCTCGACCTAATGGTTCCATAAGGATTGTCATCTCCCCGCCAACGCAGGCACATAACCATGCACGCGAATGTACACAATGCACCATCATGCTTGATGACTTTGAGGATTTTTCAGTGGCTGCTTGTCGCTCCGAAAGAGCCCAACCACCGCTCCTCTCCTTTACCGACAACGAGTTGTCAGCGCTGAAACTATCCCAAAAAACTTGCCATCTTTCCATCACTTTTCGCTAAAATTTGTCTCCCTTACCGAACCGCTTCATCCCCAATAAATTACAGGAAAAACTCACTGCGTAACTCGCTATTCCATCTTCCGCCTTTGCCCTTTTCCTATTTCCTCTTTGGCGTTTCTTCGCGTGTTTAGCGGGCAAATTTCTCCCTCTTGAAAACCCTCAAGCACGAATCACCTATCCACCCTGTTGACAATCCAGCCCCTTCCCCCTGACTCTGGAGCCAGCCAACCCATACTGCCATGCGCCACTACTTTGCCTGCTTAACCGCACTCGTCTTGTTGACCTTCGGCTGTGCCTCACCACAAGCCCAGCCGCTCACCCCGGCAACTGCCACCACACCCGCCCGCGCCACCATACCGAAGCTCAGCGCCAAACTGACCATCGATGGCAAGCTGGATGAACCCGTCTGGAAACGTGCGCTCCTGCTGAATCCCCTCACCCCGAATCGCGGTGAAGGAAAAGATACCGAAGGCACCGAGATCCGCGCGTTCTACGACGACACCGCCATCTACCTCAGTTGGGTCTGTACCGATCACGACATCCAGTCCACCTTCACCAATCGCGACAGCATGTTCTGGAATGAGGAAGTCGCCGAACTCTTCCTCGCCCCCGACAAGCTCGACAAGTATTACGAACTGCAATGGAACCCGCTGGGAGCCGTGTTCGACGCCATCATCTTCAACACCCTCGGACCCGATGGCATCTCCAAAAAGATCGATGGCGACTGGGCCTACACCGCCAAGGGCATGCGGAGCGCCGTAAAAGTCGAGGGCACCGTGGCCAACGCCCAAGACACCGACCGCTCCTGGACCGTGGAAGCAGTCATTCCGTTCTCTGATTTTGGCCTCACCGCACCCAAGCCGGGAACAGTATGGCGCGTCAATTTCTACCGCTTCTCCCGCGGCAAAAATAAACCCGAACTCCAACTAAGCTGGTCCCCCACCCGCCTGCCCAGTTTCCATCAACCGAGCAAGTTTGGTTACTTGGAATTTGGGAAATGAAGTGACAGGTTCATTCCAGAATGACCGAGGAGAACAACCCCGTTAAGCCGCCCGACCATGATTTACGCATGGAGCGGGCCTTACTTTCGTTGGAAGGATTGTCTGTGGGGGATGGATTCGGTGAATGCTTTTTCACTGACCGAGTAATCGTGGAAGGCCGCATTGAAGGTCGTCACGAACCGCCCCCACCTTGGTTTTACACCGATGACACCGCGATGGCTCTCTCGGTGGTACGCTGCCTGCGCGATTGCGGCCGAATCGACCGGGACAAGCTGGCGCTCATGTTCGCCCGGGAATACGCCAACGATTATAAGCGCGGATATGGCGGCACCGCTCATGGAATCCTGCGGGCCATCGGCGAAGGCATGCCGTGGCAGACTGCTGCCGGAAGGGTCTTTGATGGCCAAGGTTCCTGCGGCAATGGCGGCGCGATGCGTTCAGCTCCAATAGGAGCCTACTTCGCTGATGATATCGAGATGGTCATTGAGCAGGCTCGCTTCTCAGCAGAGGTGACCCATGCCCACCCCGATGGCCAGGCAGGCGCGATCGCCATAGCTCTAGCCGCTGCGTGGGCGGTACAGCATGCTCAGGTGACCGAGTTGCTCGACCCTTATGACCTGGTGAAATTCGTGCTCGACCTGACGCCTGATGGTGACACGCGTCGCGGCATCATCAAGGTCTTGAAAGTGCCGCTCATACTTTCCTCACTTACCGCCGCCGTAGCGTTAGGCAACGGCAGTGGCGTGATCTCATCCGATACCGTTCCGTTCACGCTGTGGTGTGCGGCAAAGCATTGGCGAGATTACCCGGAAGCCCTTTGGACCACGGTGGGCGGTTTTGGCGACCGAGATACCACCTGTGCCATTGTAGGCGGGATCGTGGCCCTTTCTGTAGGCAGAGACAGCATCCCACCGGACTGGATAAAATTCCGGGAAGCTTTCACGCTTTAGTCATCCCACCCAACCTCATTTTGTGCGGCAGAGCCTGTCCTGGACTTGGAGTCGGATAAATCAAGGCAGGTGATGGAGGAAAGAATTGGCCCAACGGGCCAAAAGACTCCAGCCCAAGGCAGACCGTCTGAGGTCTGCCTTGGGTACGAACAGTTACAGGAGAGCGGCCTGAAAGGTCGCCAGAGTCTGGTGTCCCTACAGGACACTGGATTTTCAACACCATATACCCCGGGCAAGGTTCAAAAAAGTGGCTCAAAGCGGCTTTCCCTTCATGGCGTTGCCTATCTCACCTGCTATCAGTCCAAACCAGAGTTCAGGACAGGCTCTAGAGTGATTGCCGTTACATCGCATCTTTTTTGTAACTTCCACCTCCGAACGCTTAATGAATCAGGTAACGAGCTATGAATATCAAAGCCATCCTGATCGTATCCTTGCTGTCGAACGCGTTGCTAGCCGGTTACGGCTTGTCGCGCCGCCCTTCCCCTCCTTCGCCAGCCGACGTGTCGACGCCCCTATCCACGGGCACTACTCCCGCAGCCCTTACCAAACTGGATAGACAGACCGTCACCAACACCATCACCAAGAGGATCACCTGGGAGATGGTGGAATCCGGTGATTACAAGCAATACATCGCCAACCTGCGGTCCATCGGCTGCCCGGAGGAGACCATCCGCGACATCATCATCGCGGATGTGAACAAGCTCTATGAACAGAAGAAAAAGGCGCTCAAGGGCGGTGGCAAGCGCTTTGAGTATTGGAAAACAGGCAATCCCATGATCGGAGGGATGGATACCGGCCTCTTGCAGAAAATCAGGGCACTGGACGAGGAGAAAAACGCGGTGTTGCGGGACTTGGGCATCACGCTGGATACCAAGACGGAGATGGCCCAGGCGTTGAACCCTTTTGATGCCATGATGGATTTTCTGCCCGAGGCGAAAAAGGCCGGGGTGATGAAGATCATGACGGATATGCAGTCCAAAATGGTGGAAGCCAGCAAAGACGGCACGGACCTGGAGGCGATGAGCAAAGCGATGAAAGACATGGAAACCGGACTGAAAGGAATCATGACCCCGGAAGAGTTTCTGGACTATCAACTGCGGTTCTCCATGACGGCCAACATCATGCGCAACCAGATCGCCGGCTTTGATCCCAACGAGGGTGAATTCATGACAGTCTTCAAGCTGCGTGAGGCATTCGACAGTGAATTCTCACCCATGACCCGCAACAACGAGAACGAGGAACAGCGCAAGATCCGTGAAGAAGCGGAAGGAAAGCTCAACGAGAACCTCAAGAACGCGCTGGGAACGGATCGCTATGCCCAGTATGAGCGGGCACAGGACTGGAACTTCCAACAGATCTATCAGGCCACGAAGAAAGCCGACCTGGACACCACCGAGGCGGTCAAAGTGTATGACATCAAAAAGATCGCCGAGAAGGAGGTCTTCAGTGTGCTCAACAACAAAGACATCACCCAAGCGGATCGGATCTCGATGCTGCAACAAATGAAACAGCAGACCGAAGCCTCAGTGAAAAGCATCTTGGGCGAAAAAGGGTGGGATCAATACAACCGCGGCATCAACACCCACTGGATAAAAAACCTCAATCCGATTCCCCCGCAGTAAGCCGATCTGCGCGGTTAAGCGGTTGAAGCGCGCACCTCTTGGAGCGTGGGCGCCTCGCCCACAGCAAGCACCGCAAACCAGTTGGCTTACAGAGCTGAAGAGACGTTAATAACGGCATGATTTCGGGCGAGAGATTTGTTAGCGAAGCTGGCCCGGCTGTGCTTACGGACGTTGCTGTGGGCGAGGCGCCCACGCTCCGCCAGAACGAAGCGCGTCACCCTTTGGCCCTCCCAGTCTAACTCATCAAAGCCTCGATCTCTTCTACCTCCACAGGAATATCAGCCATCAAATCCACCTGCCCGTCCTTCGTGATGAGAATGTCATTCTCGAGGCGGATGCCGATGCCTTCCTCGGCGATGTAGATGCCTGGTTCCACGGTCATCACCCACCCTGCCGCCATCGGTTCCGTGGTGAAACCCACGTCATGCACGTCCAAGCCGAGCGGATGGCCGAGGCCGTGCATGAAATACTTACGGCAGGCGGGATTGTCTGGGTCTTGTTTCTTGATGTCTGAGGTCTTCAACAGGTCGAGTTTCAACAACTCCTCGTTCATCAGATCCCATGATTCACGTTGCCAATCACGGACGAGCTTACCAGCAACCGCGCCCTTGATGCCCGCCCGCATCACACGCAACACGGCGTTATAGATCTGCTTCTGACGGCGGGTGAACTTGCCGTTGACCGGAATGGTGCGGGTGAGGTCAGAACTGTAGTTCGCATAGTTAGCAGCGACATCCAGCAACAGCATGTCGCCCTTCTTGCACACCTGATCATTCTGGTGGTAGTGCAGCACGCAGGCATTGGCACCGGAAGCTATGATGGGACCGTAGGCAAAGGTGGCACGGTTGCGCGTGAATTCATGGATGAACTCAGCCTCGATCTCATGCTCCATGACGCCGGGTTTCACGAAATCTAACACGCGACGGAACCCTTTATCCGTGATGGCGCACGCCTGCTTGATGAGCTCGACCTCGGGCTTTGATTTCACCACGCGCAATGGGTGCATCACTCGAGCCAGCCGCTGGTAATCGTGCAGCGGATAACGCGCCTGAATGTCACGGATGAACCTCGCATCACGCGTCTCCACCTCCACCACGGCGCGTTTGTGTTCGTTCGTGTTCAGATAAACGTGCTCCACCTCGCACATCAGCATGTGCAGCACGGAACGTAGTTCTGAAAGCCACTTCACCGTCTTGATGCCCGAGATTTTCTGCGCGTCTTCCTTGGAATGCTTGTAGCCTTCCCAGATTTTCAGGTGTTCGTTCGGTTCGCGCAGGAAAAGAACCTCGCGCAGTTTGGGGTCGAAGGAGTTCGGCGCGAGCAAGAGGAGCGATTCCTCCTGTTCGATGCCGGTGAGGTAGAACAGGTCCGCATTGGCGACCAAAGGCAAGGAACCGTCGGCATTCGTCGGCAAGAGGTCGTTCGCATTTACCACGGCCAGCGAATTCGGCAGGAGCAGTTTCTTCAACCGCTCGCGGTTCTCAACAAACAAGGCAGACTCAATTGGGGCGTGGCGCATAGGGAGACGGTGCGGCATTTTCGGCCAGAAGACAATAAAGAGAAATACCAACTGCCGTTGTTTCGGCTGTTACCGTCAGCTATGCTTTCTCCCGCAGTGAAGGTTCCCGCCAAACTAAAATGGTGCCTGGCTGGCGTATTGATCGTCAGCATGCTCGCCATTGCCGGGGTCAAGACTTACGCATGGCTGAATCCCCCACCCATGCATGAAGGACAACCGGTGTCGCAATGGGTGCGGGAGCTGGGCGATGCTGATTATCAGGTAGCACATCGGGCTCAGACAACCGTGCCGGAGATCGGTAGCGCGGCAACCCCCTATCTCATCGCGTTGCTGGAGAAACCGGAAAGCCGGCTGGACACCTTCCGCAACGGTATGGCCCGCCGTTTTCCGTGGTTGAAGCTTAAGCCCTATGACTTCGCCCGAGCCCGTTCGACGGCCATGCAACTGCTGGGACAAATGGGTGCAGGTGATACCAATGCCGTTCCAGCTCTGGTGCGTGCCTTAAGCGATCCGGACCAAACACTGGCGGTGGCCGCGCGTGAATCGCTCTCTCAAGCCGGTGAAGCGGCCGTACTGCCCCTCATCAAAGTGCTCAAGCATGAATCCCCTTCCGTCCGCTTTCTCGCCATCTCCACGCTGGCGGATCTCGGCCCCAATACAGCGGCGGCAGTGCCAGCCTTGCTCGAAACCCTGCATGATGCAGTGCCTGAACTGCGCAGTGCGGCGATCGTGGCGCTAAGCCGCAGCGGAGCCGAGGTGAACACCTTGCTACCAGCGTTCGTGCGGGCGATGGGTGACAAGGTCCTCACGGTGCGACTGGACGCCATCAATGCCATCGCGGCGTTTCAAGCCGAAGCCGTACCAGCCACGCTACCATTGTCGCGGCTGCTGAAGGATGAAGAGCAATGGGTGCGCAGCAGTGCCGCCTTTGCGCTGGGAGCGATCGGCCCAGCGGCAAAGGAAGCAACCCCTGCCCTGCGGGAGGCGCTGAAAGATTCTTCCGCCCATGTGCGCGTCACCGCCGGAAATGCGCTCTGGAAGATCACCGGAAAAAGCGAAGGGCTGGTGCCGATATTTCTGGCAGCGTTGAAAGAGTCGGATTTGCGGCTGCGCAACTACGCCACACAAGGATTGCTCCAACTGGGACCACCCGCATATCCGCACGTGCTGGAGGTCTTCGCCGTGCTGAAAGAGGAATTCGAGCCAGGGCGGTATCATTCGGCCTTGCGTTTGCTGGGCGATGCGGATGAAACGTTGCTGCCCTACTTGGAACCGGCCCTGAAGGATGCCGATGCACGAATCCGGGGTGCTACTGTCTTTGTGCTAAATCGACTGGCCGAACGGCAACCGGCAGCGTTGCAGCTTTTGAAAAGGATGACGACGGATAGCGATGCGGGCGTAAGGGAAGCGGCGGAGCGGGCTTTGCGTAATCTGGCGGCCAATGGAAGGCTGACTGGGAACTAAATTGACCATCCGTTCTGGCTTAGACATTTGCCGGATTTTTGATTATATTCCCCATCAGTCTTGCGACTAAGAATAACGGCAGATTTCGATTGAATCGCGAGGCCAATTGCCACGGAATAGGCGCTTAACTTATGAAGTTGGACGACGCACAGAAAAAGACGGTCATCGGCTGGATCGAGCAGGGTTTGAAACTGGCCGAAATCCAAAAGAAACTGGGCACCGATATGGGCCTGAACCCCACCTATATGGAGGTGCGTTTCCTGGTGGATGACCTGAAGGTTTTGCCCAAGGACCCCGAACCGCCGAAGAAGCCCGAACCCGCTCCGGCGGCAAAACCGGCTGCGCCCGTGGGTGAAGAGGATTTCGCAGAGGAAGCTCCTGAGGCCCCGGCACCCGCTGCTCCTCCCGCACCCGGTGGCGCGGGCAATGTCTCCGTGACTCTAGACCAGATCACCCGCCCTGGCGCGATGATCAGCGGCAAGGTCGCCTTTAGCGATGGCAACACGGCCGAGTGGTATCTGGATCAAACCGGCCGTCTCGGTGTCGTGCCCGCCGTGCAGGGTTACAAGCCTACACAAGGTGATGTGCAAGCCTTCCAGATGGAGTTGCAACGTCAGCTTCAGAAGATGGGCTTTTAAGCCCCGCTTATCCGCAACATCGGTTGAACGATGAGCAACGCAGTGGTATCCGATTCCCGGCGTTGTGATTGATTAAATGGCACAGAGCCAACGTCAAAAAAATTTACATATTATGGACCTGACCCGCACAGCTTACGGCACTTGGAACGGCGGCCGCTTCATGCATTTCGGCGAAGCGGTGACCGATGAACGTTTCGTCTCGCTCATCCGGCTTGCTTACGATTCTGGCATCCGTACGTTTGTCACCGCGGATGTTTACGGCAACGGTGCCGCCGATGAGATGCTGGGCAAAGCCCTCGCTGGTGTGCCGCGCGATAGCTACTGTCTCGTGGGAGCCATCGGTCATGATTTCTACGAAGGCAAACGCGAGGGTTCGAAAGGTTTCCCGCGCTTTACCCAAGCGGCGTTACGCGGTCCCGAGAAGTATGCGGACTACGTGAAGTTCGCCACGGAGAAGGCACTCGCCCGCTGCCAGGTGTCGAAGTTCGACCTGCTGATGCTCCACAATCCCGACGCCATCGGCTACACGAGCGAAGCTGTGTGGAAAGCGATGGAACAGGTGAAGGATCAAGGGCTCACGGATCGTCTCGGTGTCGCGCCTGGACCCGCGAATGGTTTCAGCCTTGATATCATCAACTGCTTCGAGAAGTTCGATGGCCTCATCGATTGGGCCATGATCATTCTCAACCCGCTCGAGCCATGGCCCGGCAAACTCGTGCTGCCCGCTGCGCAAAAGCACAACGTGAAACTCATCACTCGCGTGGTGGATTACGGCGGTCTCTTCCACGACGACGTGAAACCCGGCCACACGTTCGGCGAATGGGATCACCGCACCTACCGCCCCACCGGCTGGGTGGAAGCAGGCTCCGCGAAGATCGAGCAGATGCGGAGCATCGCGCAGAAGCACGGCCTCACCATGCTGCAGCTTTCTTCCGTCTGGAATCTCTCGCAAGCACCCGTGAAGAGCGTGGTGCCGACCTTGATCCAGGAGATCGATCCCAAGTCCAAGCCCATCGAGGACAAGGTGAAGGAACTCGCTTCCGTGCCCGATGTGAAGCTGACCGCTGAAGAACTGCAATTCATCAGCGAGATCGGTGACAATACGAACTGCATGGCGCTCAAAGGTGGCAACCCTGATCACCAAGGTGACAATCTTCCCGACCGCTGGTCCATCACGCCGGAGCTGATCGAAGTCGGCAAGCGCTGGAACATCCAGCCTGAGCGCGATCTCATCTGCAAACACCACTGAGCGCTGCATGACCTCCACGCTCGCCTTGCGTATCACCGGCATCAGCGGCTTCGTCGCTGTCTGCCTCGGCGCTTTCGGCGCGCATGGACTCAAGAACTTGCTCGAACAAACCGGTCGCCTCGCGAATTGGGAAACCGCCGTGCTGTATCACCTCGTGCACACGGTGGTCATGCTCTTCGTCTGCTTGCGCTCACCATTCTTTCCCAAGCAATGGTGGGCATTTTTTATCGGCAACCTCATCTTCTCCGGCAGCCTCTACATCTTAAGCGTCACCAACCTCACCAAGCTCGGCATGATCACGCCCTTGGGCGGACTCGCCTTCCTCGCGGGTTGGCTCATGCTGGCATTTCAAAAATCCCCAGCGCCAAACGCGCAGTAATTCTCACGCTCCCACGTTCTTCTTGATCTCCTTCAGTTTCGCGAACTCCGGTTTCTGCGTGTAATACTTGTCGAGCGGATAGCACCCGCTGATCAATCCATTCCGCGGCGCCGTCGTACAATCACTGAACGTCCGGCAGATCAGCTTCGTCGTCAGTTCGCCCTTCTGCACTGCATCCGCGATCATCGTCGGATAGCTGAGCACCACACGTCCGATGCCGATCATGTCCGCCCAACCATTGCGGATCACATACTGCGCCACATGCGGCAAATACTCCTGCAAGTAGCTGTAACCCGAACCGATGATGATCATGTCTTTCGGTGCCTTCGCGCGCAATTGCCGCACCACCTGGATCTGCCGCTCCACATCGATCAACGGATCATACGCCGGTTGATACCCGTCGCTCGGCGGATACGCCGCCGGCCGTTGCAGATTCGGCGTGTAATACGGCGAACCCGCCGTCGTGTTGATGATCTTCACGCCCAGCTCCGCGCACAGGTCGAGGAATTTGAACGTCTCCGCGATGTCGATCTGCGTCGGGTCCTGCTGATTCACGCCGAAGCCATACACATACGGCAGGCAATGCGCGTGCTCCTCCGGAATGCCCGGCCCCAGCTTGCCCGGTTGCGAGAGCGCCGGATCAGGCCGATACGGCACCTTGTCAAACGTGCTCAGGCGCACACCGAACTCGATCTTGTTTCCGCTCGCACGAATGCCCTCGATGATCTCGCGCAAGACCCGCGTGCGATTCTCGAAACTCCCGCCGTACTTGCCCGGCCGCGTATGCGCCCCGAGAAATTCGTGCAGCAAGTAACCATGGCAATGCTTGATATCCACGAAATCCGCGCCCACCTCCCAGGCGATCTTTGCCGCGCGGATGTAGCACTGGATGAGTTCCTCGATCTCCGCATCCGTGAACACCTGCGCATCGCTCGTCACATTAAATTTTTTGTCGAGGATCGGATGCCGGAACGCGATGCGCGATTCCCACTTCTTCTTGTCCACCGGCCGACAGAACCGTCCCGAATGCGTGAGCTGAAAACCGATCACCAAGTCATCCGTCGTGCCATACTTCTCCAGATGCGCTTTCTTGAGGATGCCCATGAGCTCCGCCAGACCCGCCTTGTTCTCCTCCACAATGATGATCTGGTTCGGATTCGCGCGCCCGTCCGCCCGCACCGCCATCGCCTCCGCGCCGCAGATCAGCTTGGACCCGCTCTCGCCGAAGCGCTGCCAGCGCCGCCGCATCTCCTCCGTCACCCCGCCCGTCGTCGTCCCATCCCACCCTTCCATCGGATGGATCGCATACCGGTTCCCGATCTTCTTCCCGTTCACCGTCACATTCGTGATCGGCTGCCCCAGCGGCGACCCTTCGCCCGACGCGATGGTATCCTCACAAGGAATATTGATCCCCAATGACTCATTGAACTTGCGAAACTCCTCAATCGTTTTGAGCGAGGCCACGCGCGTGATTTTGAAAGGTTCTGACATAATAGTTAGAATTCCGAAATTCTGGCGAAAATTTGTTTAATCGGAGTGTGTGTTTCTTCGTCATAGGAATTTATGACCCTCTCCAATTCTTTTACTGCATCCTCTGTTTTTCCTAGCTTAGCCAATGTGAAGGCGTAGGCGAGAGAAGTCTCTGGGAAACAATAGAAACTTTCTCCATCTGCATTCTTCTTTTGTAAGAGCAAATCTAAAACTGATTGCAGAGAGTTTAACGGTTTCAGGACAAGCTCTATAGCCGGAATTGATTTTTCCGCAACTGCAACACAATTGCTTTCTGCTTTGTCTTTTTGGCGGCTTATCCACCAGCCATTTGAATGGCTTTCAGAGAATTCTCTGCCGATAGAGACGTGCACGCGTGCGTGTTTGGGTTCGCGGCGCATACGGATTTTTCCAGCTTCCAGACGGGGTACAAAGTCCAACGAAATTCCTCCGTGGGGAATAAACTCCATGCCTGGGCGCCATGGGTAAAGGTAGAATAGGTGCTTAAATCCTTTGCCTGTCTCCCGAACCCAGCGACATTTCCCAACATAAGCAAACCCTTTAGCCTCTAAAGCAGGAGCAAAATGCTTTAGAAACAGTTTTTCCATTTCCGCAGAGGAGTGAAACTGAATTGAATCTGCTTCGCTCATATCTCTCACACCACCGGCAACCGCTTCACGATATCCGCCAGAATCTCCCTATCCGAATCCGGCCGCTTCGCCGATTTCGGATGCGTGTCATCGCAGCCCAACCATCCCCGCAGCTTCAGGAACATCGCGGCAGAATGCTTGTAAGCCGGCACTGGCGGACGAAATGCCAGAAAGCCCAGATACTGCATCAGATCGTTCAATTCGTAGAATGCCGGATCACCCTTCTCCCACGCGGCATCGCGCTTCGCGAACACATCCGGTGCGAACGTGCTCAGCCCCAGCAGATAATCACTGCCATACATCACCATATCGATCGCCAAATCGTTCCCCGTATACACGCGGAAATCTGCCCGCGTCGCATCACGCAAGATGAGCCGTTGCCATTCCAGATCACGCCGCAGCGAAGAATGCTTCGCGCCGATGCATGCCTTGATCCCCATCAATCCCTTGTAAACCTCCAGCGAATAGATCTTCCCGAACGGCGCGAACATGTTCCCCAGCTCGAACCCGATGAACCGCGAACCATACTGCGCCAGCTTCGCATACGACGCCACAATCCCTTCATCTGACTGCCCCGTAAGCCCATACGATTGAAAGATCACCGGCGTGCCCCCGCGCTGCTGGATCATCTCCATCTGCTTCGCATACGCCTCACCATCGAAAGCCGCTCCTTGCTGATCCAGCACGAACGCACCCGCCACGAAATTCCCATTGCCCAGTTCAGAGCGAGTCAGATCCAGCGCCTTGCTGCGGATGCCGTCATCGATGAGATTGCCGAACCCCGTATCCATGTTCACCGCCGGAGCCAATCCCGCCGCCGCCGTGCGCCGCACATGCGCCTTGAACCCCTCCCAATCCACTTCCCCATTCGCCAGGAACGGCAAAAGGATCGCCGATATCCCTTCAATCTTCCGACGCGGCTTGATCATCTTCAAAGGGTCAATCGCATTCATATCAATCGTCTCGCTCATAAATTCAAAATGCTGTCCGTCCATTTTCTCAAACATTCTCCCTCTCCGCAATCAGCGAACACTCGCCAACCGCCCAAGGAGCGCGGCCTTTAGGCCGCTTCAACATCCGACAACCAACTAGGTTACAAACGGCAGGGTCGTTCCCCCACCTTCGCTCTCTTCGCGCTCTTCTGTTTAACCCTCTCTGTTTCCTCCGTTCCCTCCTGTTCATCCCTTCTTCTTTTCTTTCTTGCCCAAACCTTATCACCAACCCAACAATCGGAAAAATAGTGTTTTCCGATTGTTACTATCGTTTTTTCCGATGGAACTCTATCAGCTCGAATATTTCCTCGCCGTCGCCCGTCATGGGAATTTCACTCATGCCGCCCGCCACCTCCATCTCGCCCAGCCGGCCTTGAGCGAACAGATCCAAAAACTTGAGCAAGACCTTGAAACTACGCTATTTATCCGCGACCGCCGTCACACCAAACTGACCCCTTCTGGTGAACTCCTTTACCACCGCGCCACGCTGATGCTCGACATGGCCCGCCAGACCCGCAAGGCCGTCAGCGACATCAACGAACTCAAACGCGGCCGCCTGACAATCTCCGCCATCCCCTCCTTGATCGGCTGCTGGCTCCCGCCCGTCATCGAAAAATACCGCGCCAAATATCCCGACATCGAACTCAACCTTCTGGAAAGCAGCTCCTCCGGCGTCGCGGAAGCCGTGAATTCCGGCCTCGCCGATCTCGGTTTCCTCCAGCTCCCCACCGATAACCGGAAATTCGCAGTCCACGGCCTCATCCGCGAACCCTTCCAGCTCCTCGTCCGCAAAGACACCGTGAAAGGCAAAGGTCCCGTCCGCCTCGTCGATTTCCGCGACCACTCCTTTATCTTCTACAAAGGCCGCGCCCGCGACGTCGCCCTGGACGCCTGCCGCCGCTCCGGCTTCGAACCCAAGATCGCCTGCGAATCTGGCGAACTCGACACCATCCGCGCCCTCGTGAACGCCCGCCTCGGTATCGCGTTACTGCCCAACCTCGCCTTCACCCCCGCCCTGCCACCCGGATTGAAAGGCCTCGACCTCAGCCACCCCAAAGTGAATCGCACCCTCGGCTGGATCAACGCGAAGAACCGCACCCTGAATCCCGCCGCCACCGCCTTTGCCAAAGAGATCAAAGACCACCTCATCATCCAATGCTTCGGCTACATCCCCGACGTCACCGTGTAATACAGTGGGACAAGCTCCCCGCCTGCCATTCCGTGGCGCTCGCTTCCCATTCTCCGGTTCGAGGCTGCTCCGGCGTCGTTGGCACCCTTCAAATGATGTTTCTCCCCGCAAACCCAGCTTGACCATATCCCCGCAGGCACTCCATTTTCATCGCGTTGACCACGCCCACACACATCACCGTCCATTCCACCGATCCTCGCAGCGAGATCGCTACCCGTTTGCTGCACGAGTTCTCTTCCGACATCGCCCACCGCTACGCTGATCTCGGCGAAGGTGAGCCCGACTCTTTCAACCCCGCTGATCTGCTGCTCCCCGGTCACGCGTTCGTCCTCGCCTCCCGCGATGGGGATCCCGTCGGCTGTGGTGCACTCTGTCCGCTGGATGCTAGGACAGCCGAATTCAGACGCATCTATGTTTCGCCCACAGCCCGGCGTCTGGGCATGGGCCGCTCGATCCTGACCGAACTTGAAAGACTCTCCTCCTGCCTTGGCTACCGAACCATCTTCCTCGAAACCGGTGTCCGCCAACCCGAAGCCATCGCCCTCTATGAACATTACGGTTTCCATCGTATTCCAGCATTCGGTCGTTATATCGGTGACCCTCTAAGCCTCTGCTTCGAGAAAAAGGTGAATAAAGGCATCCGGTTGCCACGATAGTCCTATGATGCTCTCCTTCATCATCCCGGCTCACAACGAAGCGAGTTCCATCGCCGGATGCATTGAAGCCATCCGCCAATCCGCGCAAGCACTGGGCAAACCCTACGAGATCATCGTCGTCAACGACGCCTCCACCGATGACACCGCCAAGCTCGCCGAACAGCACAGGGCCAAAGTCCTCCACGTCACCCATCGTCACATCGCCGCTACGCGCAACTCCGGCGGTCGCGCCGCGCAAGGCGAGATTCTGTTCTTCATTGATGCCGACACCTGGATCAACCCACGCTATCTGAAGTCCGCCCTCGCCGCTTTGGAAAAAGGCGCAGCCGGTGGTGGTGGCGTCCCCGCTTTCGATAAACCGTTGCCATTCTGGTTCTATCTGGGCTATCCCATATTCTGGCTGGGCATACATCTGCTGAAACAGCCCGGCGGCTCCTCCCTCTACTGCACGCGTACCGCCTTCATCGCCACCGGCGGCTTTAATGAAACTTACTATGCGGCGGAAGATGCCCTCTTCGTTTCCGCCCTGAAAAAGCAAGGCCGTTTCGTCCTCGCTGGCCGAGTTCTCACCTCTGGACGCAAAGCCCGCACTTACTCCCTCTGGTATTTCATCCGCACCTTGTTTACCGTCGGCATCCGTGGTCCCAAGGGCCTCCAACGCCGCCAAGGCCTCGATATCTGGTATGACTCAAAACGCGAATAAAGCCGCCCATTGTGATCGTCCTCGTTCTCGTCGTCGTCCTCGCCTCCACTCGCCCTTTTCTTTCGATGTTCGGAGTTCGATGTTGGTTGTTGGATGTTTCCTCCTGTTCTTCTCTTTCTTTGCCCCAGCCGCCGAGATCAATGCACAGAAACTCGTAACCTCCGCCCGCGCCCAGGTCGGCATCACCAAATCCTACGATCCCGCTTACCGCACCCTCTCCTATCCCGGCGGCGATGTGCCTCAAGAAACCGGTGTCTGCACCGATGTCGTCATCCGCGCCCTGCGCCAGCAATCCCTCGACCTGCAGAAGGAAGTGCACGAAGACATGCGGGCAAACTTCTCCGCCTATCCCAAGAACTGGGGTCTCACCAAACCCGACCGCAACATCGACCACCGCCGTGTCCCCAACCTGATGACGTGGTTCAAACGCAAAGGCCATGCCCAGCCCATCACCCAAAAGCCTGGCGACTATCTCGCCGGTGACATCGTCACCTGGGATCTCGGCAGCGGTATTACCCACATCGGTCTGGTATCAGACCGCCGGAACGCCAAGGGCATCCCCCTCATCCTCCACAACATCGGCGCAGGCACGCAGGAAGAAGACTTGCTGTTCGGCTACAAGATCACCGGTCACTATCGCATCAAGTAGTTCCATGCTCCATCTCTTAGGCATCGGCGTCATTGCCATCCTTTACTTCGCCGCTGGCGGCACGGTGGGCATGCACTTTCATCTGATCATCACCCAGAAGTTGGCCAAACTGGAAGAGCCGGAACCGGCGGAGGTCGGCATGGCGATGCTCAACTTCATCCTCATCCCCTGCTGGCTCGCCATCTGGAACAAACGCGAACGCGAACGTCTTTGCCTGAATAGCCCCATCCAACGGACTGATAACAATACAACCAAGAAAACGTTACTCAACCCACTAAAGGTCCCAAAGCATTCGCAAACCTGGCGAAACTCGAACTCAGTTTGGTGGTGTTGTGATAAACATTCATCGGTTTCTCAAATCCCTCGGTTTCGTGGTCCCAAAACAAAACCTGACCACTCAAAGAACCTTTAACACCCAGGATAATTTGATTGCCGTATGAGTCATGTGCAATCGGTACGAAACCAGCAGGAATTCTCCCTTCGAACAATTCCATTTGCTGCAAGATGTCATAGAACTCATTGTCCGGCTCTTTAATGCTGTAAAAATACTCAATCATCACCCATCGTGCCGCAGTCATTTTAATCCACGCATTCGACTCAGCAGGTCCACCACCGTTTGTTTCCAGCAAAAAATTCCGATAGTCTTCCGGGAATTGGCAATCAAGTTTTTCTTCAAGGGCATTTAATTCTTTCAACCCAAAAAGTGGTGCCTTTCTATCAATCACAATCATAACTTTGCTTGCCCGTCACCGGAGGGACACCGTCTCCTTCTTCGCCGAGATGCACCACAGTCCCTTCCACGTGCGGAAGAAAATCTCGCCATCGGAAACCGCCAGCGTGGAATTCGAATACTCCTTCACCGTATTCACGCCCACCAATTGGAATTTCGGATTCGCCTTGATGATGACCACATCACCCGACTGGTTCGGCATGTAGATATCGTCACCCACCAGCAACATGGATGCCCACGTGCTCGCCTTGGCCCCGACGCCCTGCGCCCGCTCTTCCCACAGCACCTTGCCCGTCTGCAAGTCCAGGCACGCGAACAAACTGCCGGAATTATGATAGTAGATGTGGCCGTCCTTGATGACGCCCGTGCCGATGCCGCCCTTGTCTCTCACCGTGTGCCACAGGCGATGCGTCGCCGTCACATCACCGTTGCCGCCCGGTTTCACCGCCAATGAATTGCCAAAGAAACCGCCCATCGCCACCAGCACTCCATCCCCATAGATGAGCGAGGTATAGACTAACGGATTCAATCCATCACAGCGCCATAGCTCTTTTCCGCTCTTCGGGTCAAACGCCCGCACATACTTCGGAAAACTCATCACCAGCTCCTCGCGCCCGTTCGCCTTGATCAGGATCGGCGTGCTAAAGGTGCCGACGATGCCGTCCGCCTTGCCCTTGAACCCATCCACGCGATCGCTGAAATCAAGATCCGGTTCATTGAAGCGCCACATGTCTTTCCCCGTCTTCTTGTCCAGAGCTACCAGGAACGCCCCTTTCCCCGGCCCATGGAAAATGAACACCGCATCTCCATGCAACACGGGCGACGAAGCATTGCCCCATTCATGCGCCTGCGCCCCCAGCTCACGCCGCCACAGCTCCTTACCGTTCAAGTCGTAGCAGAACACTCCCGCCGAACCATGCGTCACGACGACCCGCTCGCCATCCACCACCGGCGACGCTGCGCAATACGGATTGTCCTTATGCGTCTGCTCCGCTTTGTCATACACCACGCCCTGTTGCCAGAGCACTTTGCCATCCCGTTTGTTCAGGCACATCAGTGTGCGCCGTTTCTCCGCCTCGATCGCCTGCGTCACGAAAATCTTGTCGCCCCAGATCACCGGCGTGGAGTTCCCCCGGTCCGGCAGGTCGATGCGCCACTTCACATTATTCGTGACGCTCCAGCGCTCCGGCAACCCCACCTCTTGAACCTTGCTGGAACCGTCATTCGGTCCGCGCCATGAAGGCCAGTTTGCCGCCTGCACGCCAACGGCAGAAAACAGGGAACCGGTGGCGAAGATCGCCAACCACAGGGGCGCAAAACGTGGGCTTCTCATGCTGGGCATTATCATCTCCGGATGTTTCTTTCGCAAGCCGAAGTGTATTCGGAGTCCGGCTCCACAGCGCATATCTCTTGCCTCCACAGACTGCGATGCTGTTCACTGTCGGCCTGTTTTATGGGGCGATATGGAGATTCAAACCGGGCCAAGCTGTCATGGGCGCTGAAACGTCATCCGCGCCTGTTTGATGCCATCCGTTCAGCCTCACGCAGCTTCGGCTTCCGCACCCCTGTTTACGAAAAGCTCGCCGCTTTTTTCCGCGAACGTTCCGGCGGCACCTTCGTCCAGATCGGTGCCAATGACGGCATCAGCAACGATCCCATCCGCGAATTCATCGTGGATAACGAACAGTGGCGGGGTGCTTTCGTCGAGCCCATGCCCTACTTGTTGGAGCAATGCCGTCAAAACTACCGCGCCTGCCAGCCGGGTCGTTTTCATTTCCTCAACGCCGCCGTCTCCAACGTCACCGGCCAGCTTGAGATGTGGCGCTTCAAAGAGTCAGAACTGCCGCATCTCCCGCTCGTCGCCCGCCAGATCGCGTCCACCCAGGCCAGCCATTTGAAGAAGCATTTCCCAGATTTGAAACCGGAACAGATCGAATGCATCACCATTCCGTCCCTGACCTACGATGGCGTGTTGCAACAGGCAGGCTTCACCCGCGCCGACTTGGTGACCGTGGATGCCGAAGGCCACGAACAACCGATTTTGGAATCCATCTGCCAACATCCCGGCAAACCCTCCGCCCTGCTCTTCGAATCCACCCATTTCCAAGGGGAAAGCTGGCTCAGGACCAAACACCTGCTCGAGTCATCCGGTTATGAGCTTAGCCCGCTCCCGGCCGACTGTTTCGCGCTTCTGAAATCCTGATTGCAAGCGGCCACACTTCACATAGGCTGTTTGTGACCGAAAAAATTTGTGCGATTTGGCATTGCACTCTGTTTTTCCGCCGTTATTTTTCCAGTCCGGTTTTGGCCGATGGTGTAAAGGTAGCACAGGTGACTTTGACTCACCTAGTCATGGTTCGAATCCATGTCGGCCAGCCACTTCCTCCCCTTCATTTTCCCGGCAACCACCGTTGTTTCGCCTGAAAAGCAGCGATTTGGGCATCCGCCCGGGCGACTCCCCGCTGGTCACCATTCCTCTGAAAGGCACCCCTCACCTTGCCGGCCATCTCGATCGCTTCCGGATACCGGCCATTGGCGGCCAGGGCGCAGGCTTGCAGTTCCCCCACGCGCAAAGGCACTTCTGCCCCGTAGATCTTCAACAGATCCCCCAGCAAGGCCAGGCTTTGGCGGGCATCGACCGAGTTCATTTGTGGCTGCTGGATCAGCAACCACGCCAGCGATTCTTTCGGCAGCGCCCAATCCGGTTTCAACGCCGCCGCCGTTTCAAAACCCATCCTCGCCCGGGCCAGGTCGCCGGCTTCCTCGTGCAATAATCCGCTCTGGAACCAAAACTCCTGGTTGTCCGGCGCCAGCTTCAATCCGGTTTCCAATTCTCTCAAAGCCTCCGGCTTGCGTCCGCTGATCGCCAGCAACCGGACCAGATTCTTTCGCGCTTCCACCAGATTCGCATCCCCCACCAGCGCATTGCGAAAACTATTTTCCGCACCGGCATTGTCCTTCTGGCTGGCCTGGATGCCGCCCAGGTTGTTCCAGGCATTGGCATTGTCCGGCCGCTTTTCCAGATACCGGATCAGCAGCGCCTTGGCCTCGTCGGCTTTGCCCATGCGGCGTAACGCCCGCGCCATCTGGAAATCCACCTCCTGCAGACTCGCATCGAGTTTCGCCGCGTTATGCAATGCTTCCACGGCATCATCCGGCCGGTTCAGCTCCAGCAAAACTCTCCCCGCCAGCAGATGCAACCGGCCGTCTTCCGGCGTCAGCATGATGCCATTGGAAACTTCCACCAAGGCCTCCTCCGGCTTCTGTTTGTCCAGCAACGCCTCCCCCAGAACTAAATAGGCCACTGAATTAGACTTCGCCACCCGCAGCGCCTCCCGGAACAACGTCTCCGTGTCCCGCCAGAACGGCAGCGCCGCCATCGTCAACACCGCGCAACTCAGTATCACGGCGAAGACCGCCACTCCCGCCGGCTTGCGCCGGTTCTCCGGTGCTTGTGCCGCCCACTCCGCCAACGACCACACCGCCGCCATGAGCAACCCGATCGTGCTGATATACGTATACCGGTTCGCGATCGCCGCCCCGCCCGCCTGGATCAACCCGATGACCGGCAACAGCGAAACCAGAAACCACGCCCACGCAAACAGCCACCAAGGCTGCGTCCGCCGTAAGCGCCAACCAACCAAGGACATCCCCGACAGCAACGCCAGCGCCCCCACCTCGATCCCCACCGCCCAACGTCCCGGATGCGGATACAGCACCGCCAGATCCACCGGCCACACCAGCAATCCCACATAGCGGACATAAGACACCAGCGCATTACCCACCCGATCCGCCAGCGTAGTCGTCGCCATCATCTTGAGGATCTCACCCTCGTGCTGGGCTTTGTAAGTGATGAACGCCAGAAACAGGCTCAAACCAAAGAACGGCAGCTTCTCCACCACCCGCTGACGAAGCACCGCCCAATCCGCCCGCGCCCCATTCGTCTCCTCCGGGAAATCCACGCCCAACCGCTTGAACGGCCAGCCATCCAGCAACAACAGCACCGCTGGCAACGTGACACTCATCGGCTTGGCCATCACCGCCAGCGCAAAGGCTCCGAGCGTCAGCAGATACGTGCCCTGCCCCGGTTTCCGCACGTAACGCGTGTAGGCATGCAACGTCAGCAACCAGCACAACGTGCACAACACATCCTTGCGCTCCGCCACCCACACCACCGATTCCACCCGCAACGGATGCCACGCAAATATGGCCGCCACGATCAGCGCCCGCCTCGGCAGGTGGAACACCACCAGCAACCACAGGTAAAGGATCACCGCATTCACTGCGTGGATGATGATGTTCACCGTGTGATGCGCCTGCGGATTCATCCCGAACATCTCCACATCCGCCAGATGGCTCAGCGAAGTCAGCGGATGCCACATCGAGTGATGCGGCCCTGTGAACGCCCAGCGCACCGTCTCGGCGTTCAGGCCCTGCTTCACGTATTTGTTATGGACCACATACGGAGAGTCGTCGTACGTGAGGAAGTCGAAGCCCGTAGCCGGATAAAAAAGCATCACCGTCAGCAGAAACAAACCTGCCGCGCAGAGACGCGTGTTCTTGAACAGTTCGGCCAGCGGAATCACCGCTTGGGGATACTGGAAACCTCGCGAGAAGTCAAAACCATGCCACTCCTCGCGATACACCACTGCATTTGAGGTTTGCCCCGTCCGCCCCCGCTCCGCTACAACTCTGTCCATTCATCACCCGGGAACATTGATGTCCACGGGAAACTTATCGAATTTATGCTCGGCGAAATCCGCAACCAACACGGCGAACGCATCGACTACACCTTCCACCAAGGCGCCCCCGGCTCGAAGAGCGTCGTGATTCTCGGTCATGGTGTCACGGGTAACAAAGACCGCCCCTTCGTCATCGCCCTCGCCGAAGGCTTGGAAAAAGCCGGCCTCAATGCCCTCCGCATTTCCTTCTCCGGCAACGGCGCCTCCGAAGGCAAGTTCACCGACTCCCACATCACCAAGGAAGTCGCCGACCTCGGCTCCGTGCTGGATGCCCTCAAGGGCTGGAACATCGGCTACATCGGCCACAGCATGGGCGGCGCCGTCGGCGTCATCCGCACCAGTGAAGACAAACGCATCAAGTTCCTCGTCTCCCTCGCCGGCATGGTCACCACCAAAGACTTCGCCGAACGCGAATTCGGCACCGTCATCCCTGATAAAGGCAACATGTGGGATGACGAATCCTGTCCGCTCTCCCAAGCCTACATGGACGACCTCCGCAAGCTCGAAACCCTCGTGCCCCGCGCCCCCATGATCAAGGTCCCCTGGCTCCTCGTCCACGGCACCGAAGACGACGTCGTCTTCCCCCAAGACTCCCTCGACATCTTCGCCCAAGCCAACCAACCCGTCAGCCTGCTCCAGCTCAAAGGCTCCAACCACGTCTTCGCCGGAGCCCATACCGCACCGATGGTGGAAGCAGTAACCGCTTGGGTAAAAGCCCGCCAGAGCTAACTAAGCGCGCAGCGCTGTCGTGGTAGTGGGACAGGCGCCATCGCCTGTCATGAGTCGTGCGGGCGCCCTCGCCCG